>NZ_JANUFE010000004.1:0-359453 GCF_024807995.1 Arthrobacter sp. JUb119 | reverse complement strand
TTGGCACACTATTGAGTTCTCAAACAACAAACACTCTCGACACCACAACCACCAATCCTTCGATGACTGCTTCGCTCCGGAGCAACTTTACAAGCCTACCACCAAGTTGACCGTTGTCAACTCGACGTTTCAGTCTTGTTCACCCCGCCGTTTCCGTTTCACCCTCTCAGGCTGTCCGGATCAGCGGCGCGAGATAAAACTCTACACGGGTTCAGCCACGACGCAAAATCGGCCAGTTTCCATGCTTTCCTGCGCAGAATCCCCGGAATCATGCGGATTCCCTGCGGTCCAAGGTGAATATCGGCTAAAAACAACGGAAAATTGTTGTTATGAAGCAGGTCACCCCAATGAAAAGGGGCCATAACTTGCCTTGGCAAAGTTATGGCCCCTTCACGGTGCTTGGAGACTACTTGGACTGTCCAGCGCGCAAACGCGATACCTCGTAGAGCGAGATGCCAACAGCCATCGAAGCATTCAGCGATTCCATTGCCGAGTCGATTGGAATCGAAACGATGGCGTCGCAGTTTTCGCGGACCAGCCGGGACAGGCCCTTGCCTTCGGAACCAACCACGATGCACAGCGGGCCGGTAGCCAATTCGAAGTTCGGAAGCTCCATGTCGCCACCGGCGTCGAGGCCGATCACGAAAATGCCAGCAGCCTTGATTTCTTTCAGTGCGCTGGTCAGGTTGCTGCACTTGGCTACTGGTACGCGTACAGCTGCACCGGCGCTGGTCTTCCATGCCGAAGCGGTCATGCCGACGCTGCGGCGCTCTGGAATGATCACGCCGTCTGCGCCGAAGGCCGAGGCCGAACGGACAATCGCACCCAGGTTACGCGGGTCGGTGATGCCATCCAGTGCCAGGAACAGCGGCTGGGTCCGGGTGTATCCCTTGTCGAAGTCCTTGATGGCCTTGGTAGCCAGCTGGACTGCATCCTTGTATTCGTATGGCGGGATCTGCAGGGCCATGCCCTGGTGGATCGCGTCATCGGTCATGCGGTCGAGCTCGGGCTTGGATGCTTCCATCAGCGGGATGCCCAGCTCGGCAGCCAGCTTCAGGGATTCGCGGACGCGGTCATCGACGTCGATGCGGATGGCAACGTGCAGCGCCTTGGCAGGGATGCCGGCGCGCAGCGCCTCAACGACGGAGTTGCGGCCGGTGACGAACTCGGCGTTGACCTTGATGCGGTCGGTTCGACGGCCGGTGCTGCGCTTGGCGGCCGAGCGCTCAGAGAGCTGCTTGGCACGGTAAGCCTTGTGGTACGGGCGGTCCTCCGCTTTGGGGGTCGGGCCCTTGCCCTCGAGGGAACGACGTCCCTTGCCACCACTACCCTTGGTTGGGCCCTTTTTGTTCATTGGTTCATGTCCTTTAGTTTTGAGTTCGTTGGTGCCGCGCGTGTTCGCGACTAGTTGTCCAGAGTCCAGCGAGCGCCATCGGCCGAGTCCGCCACGGTAATGCCAGCGGATGCCAGCGCATCGCGGATGGCGTCGGAGCGTGCCCAGTCCTTGGCAGCGCGTGCTTCGGCGCGTTCAGCCAACTGGGCCTGGATCAGCTGATCCAGGGCTGCGTGCTCTGCAGAAGATTTCGAGCTTTCATTGCTGCCGGCATCATCCAGGCCCAATACCTGGGTCATGGCCAAGACCTGGCCCAAGGCCTTGGCAGTGGCAGCGTCGTCACGGCTATCCAAGGATGCATTGCCCAGCCGCACGGTTTCATGCAGCGCGGCCAGCGCCATTGGAACGTTCAGGTCATCATCCATCGCGGTGCCGAAAGCTTCCGGAACCCCGGTGGCCACGATCGACTCGGCGACGGCACCCAGGCGGTAGCGCGCGTTGGAGATGAAGGTGTCGATGCGTTCGACCGCTGCCCCCGCTTCGGTCAGCGAGTCCGGGCGGTAGTCGAGCATCGAACGGTACTGCGCCTGGCCCAGGAAGTAGCGCACCACGCGGGCGTCGGCCAGCGCGAGCATTTCTTCCGGGGAAATGGTGTTCCCAATGGACTTGGACATCTTCTCACCCTCATAGGTGACCATGCCGTTGTGCATCCAGAAGTTTGCAAAGCCGTGGCCAGCCGCGTTGGACTGGGCCATTTCGTTCTCGTGGTGCGGGAAGCGCAGATCCAGTCCGCCGCCATGGATGTCGAATTCGCTGCCCAGGTACTTGCCAGCCATCGCCGAGCATTCCAGGTGCCAGCCTGGGCGGCCGCGTCCCCAGGGGCTTGGCCAGGAAGCCGTCAGCGGATCGGTGCCCTTGTAGCCCTTCCACAGCGCGAAGTCGCGTGGATCCTTCTTGCCGCGCGGATCCGAATCCGGCGCGTCCTGCATATCGTCGATCTTCTGGCGGGTCAGTGCGCCGTACTGCTCATAGGAGCGCACGTCGAAATAGACATCTCCGGAGCTGTCGGCCGCCGGGTAGGCATGGCCGCGTTCGATCAGCTGTGCAATCAGCTCATGCATTTCGGTGATGTGGCCGGTCGCGCGGGGCTCGTAAGTCGGGCGTTGGACACCCAGAGCCTCGTAGGCCCGTGCGAATTCCTGCTCGAAACGGTACGCCAGGGCGAACCATTCTTCGCGCGGCTTGTAATGGGCATCCGCCTCGAAGTCCTCGGCGAAGGATTTCGCCGACTTCTCCAGGATCTTGTCATCGATGTCGGTCACGTTGCGGACGGTGGTGACGGCAAAGCCGCGGTATTCGAGCCAGCGCACCAACAGGTCGAAGACAATGGCGCTGCGGACGTGGCCCACGTGCGGCATGCCCTGCACGGTGGCGCCACAGTAGTACAGCTTGACTTCGCCTTCCGCCAATGGCTGGAAGTCGCGTACGGATGCTGTTTTGGTGTCATAGAATCGCAGGCTCACGCCTTTAAGGTTATCCGATGGATGCACCCTTTGTACTTCACTTGTGACACTCTCGATGATCGAAGCCCCGCGGTTGCGCCAAGGGGCCTAGCCCGATACCGGGTAGACCAGTGCGGTGGCATAGGCTGTCACGCCCTTGCCTTCCCCCTCGTAGCCCAGCCCGTCGCTGGTGGTCGCAATGACGCTGACTGGGGCGCCGATAGCCTCGCTCAGCACTTTGCTGGCTTCTTCGCGGCGCGCGGCAAAGCGCGGGCGGCGGCCAACGAACTGCACCGCGACATTGCCGATTTCGAATCCCGCCTCCCGCACCAGGCGGGCGGCTTCTGCAATCAGGCTCACACCGCTGGCCCCGGCGAATTCCGGTCGGTCCACCCCGAAGTGCGTGCCCAGATCGCCAATGCCCGCCGCGGAGAACAGCGCATCGCAGGCCGCGTGCGCTACCGCGTCGCCATCGGAGTGGCCCGAAAGCCCGGTGTCTTCCGGGAAGTGCAGTCCTGCCAGCCACATTTCGCGAGTCGGGTCTTCGCTGACCGCGTGAACATCGATGCCGTTGCCGACTCGTGGCAGGATCATGGTTTCTTCCTTTGCGCTTGGGGTGGCCGCGGGCTGGTTCGCCGCGAGCTTGCCTGCCGCGTCGAGATCTCCGGGATAGGTGACCTTCATGGCTTGCTGCGATCCCGGCACCACATGGACTTCGGCTCCGAAAGCCCGCACGATCGACGCGTCGTCGGTAACCTTCTCCAGTTCTGCCTCGGTGCAGCCATCCAGTTGGGCGTGGGCATCGCGCAACAGCTGCGCGTCAAAGCCCTGCGGGGTTTGCACCGCGCGCAGGATGGAACGTGCCGGGGTTTCCTTGATGATTTCGTGCTCGCCGGCGGCATCGAGCTCCACCACGCAGATGGTGTCGGTGACGTTCAGCGCCGGGATGACGGCGTTGCACTGCTCGTCGGCCAGAGCGCCAAGCACTTGTTCATGCAGCTTCGCCGGGGCAAAAGCACGGGCGGCGTCATGGACCAGAATGTTGGTGGCGGCGGAACTGGCTACAGCCAAGCCGGCACGGACCGACGCGGCGCGGCTGGCGCCACCGGGCACGGTGCGCACCTTGTCCCCGTACTGCGCCATGGCCGCGGCCAGGCGTTCGTCCTGCGGCGGGGTAACCACGATGATTTCGGTGATCTGCGGAATTCCCAGCGCCCGGTCCACGGCATGTTCAGCCAAGGATTTTCCGGCCACCTGGACCATCGCCTTGGGAAGGCCAGCGCCGAGGCGGGTTCCCATTCCAGCAGCCACGAGGATCAGGCTTGAGTTATGCACTTCGCTTTGCTTCACAGCGCCCAGCTTATCGTGCCGCGCGGTTCGGCCTTGGCCGCTTTAACGCCAAAAGCCGTGAAACGCTTGGGAGCGTTTCACGGCGATGCGTTACCGGAACGGGGCTAGGCCGAAGCCAGAACCTCGTCCAAGAGGCCTTCTGCCTTGGCCTCGTCCAGATCCTTGGCCAAGGCCAATTCACTGATCAATACCTGGCGAGCTTTTGCCAGCATGCGCTTTTCGCCTGCCGACAGACCACGGTCATTTTCTCGGCGCCACAAGTCGCGGACTACTTCTGCAACCTTGATGACATCGCCGGAAGCGAGCTTCTCGACATTTGCCTTGTAGCGGCGCGACCAGTTGGTCGGCTCTTCGGTAAATTCAGCACGAAGGACATCGAACACATGGTCCAAGCCTTCCTGACCTACCACGTCACGTACGCCAACAAGATCAACGTTCTCAGCAGGAACCTCGATGGTCAGGTCGCCCTGAGCCACCTTGAGCTTGAGATACATTTTCTCTTCGCCCTTGATCTTGCGCATCTTGATCTCTTCGATCATCGCGGCACCGTGGTGCGGGTAGACAACAGTCTCGCCAACCTCAAAAACCATGTGGATAAACCCCTTTCCCACGCCCTAGTCTACCATGTTTGCTATTCCGGATCCTGCGACTGTGCCCCATATAACCGCGAATTCACGCGGAAATGCCTCTTCCACTTGCAAGAGAAACATGCTATGAAGAAGGTAGGGCAGTCGACTGCGCACCAACCCCCTTCCCCGCATCGGTTGTCTACAACTTGTCGAAATGCGTGTGTTGCACGTCGCTAAATCGCGTCTTTGCGTGAAAAACAGCTAGGCTTAGAGGTAATCGTGGTCCAATTTTCGATTGCCCCGGCCCTAGGTGCATTCGATTAAGCAGACCACGAACCGAAGCAACTCATTTTTCTCACCGAGGAGTTAGTGTCGTGATCACCGCACGCATGACCGCTGGACGTCGCATTGCCGCGTCCCTCGCTGTGGCTGCCCTGGCATTCGGTGTCACCAGCTGTGGCGCCATCAACGAGCAGGCCACCAACACCGACTACGCCGCCAGCGATGGCGTCAACGTCGATGTCGCAGACGCAAAGGTCCGCAACCTGATGTTCGTCACCAACAGCGACGACACTGAAGCCCGCCTGATCGGCTCCGTAGTCAACGCCGGCGATTCCGCGCTGACCCTGTCGGTCAAGGCTGACAACGCAGCACCTGTCTCCATCCAGGTTCCTGCAGACGGCACCATCAAGCTTGAAGAAGACAAGAACCAGCAGATCATCAAGAACATGGGCATTGCAGCTGGCGAACACGCCGACTCGGTCTTCACCGTTGCCGGTGAGAACGTGGAATTCAGCGTTCCAGTTGTCGATGGCACCCTGGCTGAATACCGCGACTTCGTACCAGGCGGTGCTGATCAGTCGGTTACCGAGCACCTGACTCCAGAAGAGACCCACTCCACTTCGGGCCACTAAGCTTCGCGCAAGACAAAACAAGAGCCTCGGGCAGAATCGAAAGATTCTGCCCGAGGCTCTTGGCGTATCGTGGCTCTTTGGCTTTAGACCACGAACTTGTAGCCCAGCCCGCGCACGGTCACCAGGCGTTCGGGGACCGCTGGGTCGACCTCGATCTTGGAGCGCAGGCGCTTGACGTGCACATCCAAAGTCTTGGTGTCCCCCACGTAGTCGCTGCCCCAGACGCGGTCAATCAGCTGGCCTCGGGTGAGCACTCGACCGGCGTTGCGCAACAGCATTTCCAGCAGCTCGAATTCCTTCAGCGGCATGGATACCTCGGTGTTGTCGACCGAGACCACGTGGCGTTCCACGTCCATTCGCACCGGACCGGCGGTGACCACATTGCTGATCAGTTCTTCGCCTTCGCCCTGGCGGCGCAGCACAGCACGGATGCGGGCCAGCAATTCGCGGGAGGAGTACGGCTTGGTGACGTAGTCGTCGGCGCCGAGCTCCAGGCCGACGACCTTATCGATCTCCGAGTCCTTTGCGGTGAGCATGATGACCGGGACCTGGCTGTTCAGGCGGATCTGGCGGATCACCTCGGTTCCGGGCTGGCCCGGGAGCATCAGATCCAGCAGCACCAGGTCTGCGCCATGGCGTTCGAACTCGGTCACGGCCTTCAGGCCGTCGTCGGCGATCCGGACTTCGAAACCTTCGCGTTCCAGCAGGTAGGACAGCGGGTCAGAGAGCGATTCCTCGTCCTCAACGATCAATATGCGGGTCATCGGCGTCCTCCTTCACGATCGGACGCATTCGTCTCGATCGTTCGTTCCTTCATCGTCTGGCCGGCAAGCACATTGCTGGTCGCCGGTTCTTCGTCCGCTAGGGGAAGTCTTAGGGTAAATGTGGATCCGTGGCCCGGCTGCGACCACAGCGACACTTCGCCGCCGTGGTTGGCCAGCACGTGCTTGACGATGCTCAGCCCCAGGCCCGTGCCCCCGGTCTGCCTCGAACGTGCGGAGTCCACGCGGTAGAAGCGCTCGAAAACGCGTTCCTGCTCTTCGGCCGAAATCCCGGGTCCCTGGTCGGTGACCGAGATCTGCGCATAGCCATCACGCTGCCGGATGCCCACGCCTACCGTGGTGTTCTCCGGGGAGTAGCGGATGGCATTATCGATCAGGTTGCGGATCGCAGTCATCAGCAGGTCCGCATCGCCCAGGATCGGCTCCTCGAGATGTCCGCCTACGGTGATGGCGATGCCCTTTTCCTCGGCAATCAGGTGGCTGCGGTCAACTGCCTCGGCCACGACGCTGTCGATATTCACTTCCTGGCCCTGCACGATGGCATCGGATGCCTGCAGGCGGGAGAGCTCGATAATGTCCTGGACCAGGGCGGCCAGGCGCCGCGATTCCTTGTCCATCCGGGTGGAGAAGCGGCGTACCGCCTTGGGGTCATCGGCAGCCTCGGTAATGGCCTCGGCCAGCAGGCCGATCGCGCCGACCGGAGTCTTCAGCTCGTGGGAAACGTTGGCCACGAAGTCGTTGCGCATCGCTTCGGTACGGGTGATTTCGGTACGGTCGTCGGCCAGCAGGAGAATGTACTCGTCGCCCAGCGGTGCCACGCGCACATGGACAATCAGCTGCCCAGCACCCAGCGTGGAGCGTTGCAGCTCGTACTGGCTTTCGGCAATCACGCCGTCGGCGCGAACCTGCCGCACCAGCGAGAGCAGTTCGTTGTGGACGAGCGTGTGCCCTCGCACCAGTCCGTAGGCATAGGAAGCGGGGTTGGCCCGGACCACCCCGTCGACGTCATCAAGGATCACGAAGGCGCGTCCAATGACCGACAGGACGGCGGCGGCTCCCTCGGGGAGCACGGGTTCGTCGACCTGTGGCAGCTTCGAGGAGCGGTTCTGGGAAAGCCGGAAGGCGATGACGCCAACGATCCCCAGAGCCAGGCCGAGGACGCCGGCTATAAGAGTCGAGATCACTTCGTTCACATCTTTAGACTAGCTTCACCTTTGGGTGGCACCGGCCCTAAATGACGTGATTTAGTCGATTTCGGCGCGCTGTTCACCAAACGTTCACCTTTCGTGGCATATTCGTTAATCACCCGCTGACAAGCTGGAGCAAGACCCTCCACCATGCCACAAAACTGTTTCGGGGCGGTTGGCTGCCACGGCAGTCCACCATCCGGCATGGATACCGACACTCGAAAGGAACTGCTGTGCGTAAGGTATTTCAAGCAGACCTGCAGCAAATTGGCGAAGAACTCATTGAGATGGCCAACCAGGTCGCAACCGCAATGGATCGAGCTTGGGATTCGCTAGCCAACGTCGACGTCGACCTGGCCCAGGAAGTCATCGCAGCGGACGCGAAGATCGACTTCCTGCAGAACCAGCTCGATGAGCGCGCTATCGATACCTTGGCTTTGCAGGGACCGGTAGCCAGCGATCTGCGCATGATCGTCGGTTC
The DNA here is from genome assembly GCF_024807995.1 of Arthrobacter sp. JUb119. Classification (NCBI taxonomy): domain Bacteria; kingdom Bacillati; phylum Actinomycetota; class Actinomycetes; order Micrococcales; family Micrococcaceae; genus Arthrobacter; species Arthrobacter sp. JUb119. Next base: position 351,335 of record NZ_JANUFE010000004.1, on the reverse strand, counting down.
GCTGCGCATGAGTGCTTCGCTGGAGCGCATGGGCGACTTGGCACGCCACTTGGCGCAGCTGGCCCGCCTGCGCTTCCCCAACCCGGCAATCCCAGCCAGGATTTCCGACACCTTTGCCCAGATGGCAAAGATCGATATTGACATCGCCAAGGCCGTTGCGCGTTTGCTCGACACCCGCGATCTGCAGATCGCTACCGAAATTATCGAGCTGAACCACCAGCTGGATCGCTTGCACTCCAGCGTCTTCACCCAGGTCGCGGCCGACGACTGGGATGCCAATGCACCCACCACCGTGGACGTATCGCTGACCAGCCGCTACCTTGAGCGCTTCGGCGATCATGGTGTGTCCGTAGCTCGCAAGGTCACCTATCTGGTGACCGGCGAATGGGACCCCACCGAGATCTAGGTCCGCGGACCTAAGATATAAGGCTGCGCCTTGGCGCCTGCCATCCGGTACCACCGGATGGCAGGCGCCATTTTTGCTCTCCAGCTCATTCAGCACTGAAACTGGGTGTCCGGGGTCCGGGAAGCCTTCGCATCGCGGCGCGAACTGGGTACCGTGCCGTGGCCCGCGACCCCGTTGGCATGGCAGTGCTGCGCCTCGTCCGGCCATGCAGCTCCACGCGCTCCCGGTGAGCGCACATCCAGCCATTGCCCCGGCAGGATGCCAGCGGACGCACGACGCAGCGCTGGGCACCCCAGGGACCGCCGTTGGAGTCCGGTCCCATCCGGGGAATCCAGCCCGTTAAACCAGCAGAGGGCAGTCCACCGATCGGTGGACTGCCCTCGCAGGTTGTTGGCGCGCAAGTGGCGCCAGCGTCTAGCGGGCTTCTAGCCTTCGCACTCGACGCAGAAGCCTACATTGCCCTCTTCGCGCACCAGCTGCGAACGGTGGCGAATCAAGAAGCACGAGCCGCAAATGAACTCGTCGTCTTTCTGCGGAATGACCGTAACGGTCAATTCCTCGTTGGATAGATCCGCACCTGGCAGATCCATGCCATCGGTGTGGTCGGTCTCGTCGAGCTCGCGCACCACCGACTTGGCGTCCGGTGCGTTTGCGGACTTCACCGCATCCAGAGAAGCCTTACGTGCCTCAGCAACGTCTGGGCGGACTTCATCGTAATCAGTTGCCACGAATTGCATTCCTAACGTGAGCCATTGAGCCTATTCGAAATAGGAGATTACAGCATACTAATGCCAAAAATACAATCGTGCGCAGTTGTTTCGCTCACAGCCGGATGCTTGGCGTTACCTCGGCGTTAACAAGCGGACGGCGGCATCGCGAACTACTGGCGAGTAGCCAGCAGCCCCGATGCCGCCGAAAAGCGTGTCCTACTTGCGGCCTTGGTTGGCAACGGCCTTGATGGCGTCCGCAGCGGCTGCTGGATCCAGGTAGGTTCCGCCCTTGGTGATTGGCTGGAAGTTGTCATCCAGCTCATAGACCAGCGGGATGCCGGTTGGGATGTTCAGGCCAGCAATGTCTTCATCGCTGATGCCATCCAGGTGCTTGACCAGCGCACGCAGCGAGTTGCCGTGGGCGGTGACCATGACGGTCTTGCCTGCCGACAGGTCGGCCTTGATGTTGTTCTCCCAGTAGGGAAGCATGCGATCCAGCACGTCCTTGAGGCACTCGGTGCGTGGGGCGGAGTCGCCCAATGCCGCATAGCGCTCGTCGTTGATCTGGCTGAACTCCGAGGAATCATCCAGTGCTGGTGGCGGGGTGTCGTAGCTGCGACGCCATTCCATGAACTGCTCTTCGCCGAACTCAGCCAAGGTCTGCGCCTTGTCCTTGCCCTGCAGCGCACCGTAGTGGCGCTCGTTCAGGCGCCAGTCGCGGTTCACCGGGATCCACGAACGGCCAGCGGCTTCCAGGGCCAGGTTCGCGGTAACAATGGCGCGGGTCAGCAAGGAGGTGTGAAGCACCTCCGGCTTGTAGCCAGCTTCGGTCAGCAGCTGGCCGCCGCGGGCAGCTTCAGCACGGCCCTTCTCGGTCAGCGATACGTCGTACCAACCGGTGAACAGGTTCTTTTCGTTCCATTCGCTCTGTCCGTGGCGAAGCAAAATCAAAGTGTGGCTCATGTAATCCATCCTAACCAATGCGCAAGCCTGCTCGTGCGAAAGTTAAGGCCCGTGATTAAAGTGCGAAGACCTGCAGTCCGCCAAGATGCGGATGCAGGTCTTCGGGAAAACTTGGTGCCTTGGCACGCCTAGTAGTTGTACCAGCCGCCGCCTTTGCCGCTGACGGCAGGCTTGACGTCCGCGAGGTACACGCAGGCGATGCAGGCGCCGATCAGCTGCAGGAAGCCGATTCCGCCCTGGCTGAAGATGCCGAGCAGTGCCACGGCGGTGCTGGCGACGGTCAGTCCAAGCCAGAACCCCTTGGTGCGCTTGCCTTCCTGGGCGAAACGATCTGCGCCATGACGCAGGCAATCAACCAAAGCCCAGACGGCGAGCGCAACGATGACAATGCTCAAAGCGATCATCATGTAGTACTCGATTATTTGGGCCATGCGCAACATGTTCATGCTTGTACTCTACCTTTTTGGCGCAAATGATGGGCGCTGTGCCACGCGCGGAAATCAGCGCCCGCGGGCATCAAAGCCGGTCCAGCGCTTGCTGCAGATCGGCCCAGAGGTCTTCCACCTCTTCAATGCCTACTGATAGTCGGATCAGGCTGGCCGGGACGCTGGCCGGCTCCGAAGCGTGGCGGGCCCGGCGCTCGGCCAGGGACTCCACGCCTCCAAGCGAGGTGGCGCCGGTGATGAGCTTGAAGGCTTCCAGTACCCGGTCCGCTTCTTCGGCGGCGCTTCCCGCTTCAAAGGCGATCACCGACCCGAACCCGCCCATGAGTTCCGCAGCGCGTGCGTGGCCCGGGTCGTTGGGCAGTCCCGGGTAGCGTACGGCCTGCACCTTGGGATGTGCCGCGAGGCGTTCTGCCAGCACCTGGCTGTTTGACTGCGAACGCTGAAGGCGCACGGCCATGGTGCGCACCCCGCGTAATGCGAGGAAGGTATCCATCGGGCCGGCGATCGCGCCGTGCAAGGTCCGGTACCCGTGCAGGCGGCTGTGGAGCTGCTCGTCGCTGGTGACCAGCGCGCCCATGATCACGTCCGAGTGGCCCGACAGGTACTTGGTCACCGAGTGCACTACAAGGTCGGCACCGTGGACCAGCGGCTGCTGGAGCAGTGGGGTGGCAAAGGTGTTATCCACGATGCTCACGACGTTCTTCGCTTTGGCGGCAGCCAGCAGGGTCGGCAGGTCGGCGACTTCCAGCATCGGGTTGGTTGGCGATTCCACCCAGAGCACATCGGCCCCCTCCAAGGCAGCGAGCACTTCTTCGGTGTTGGCAATATCCACCGGGCGAATGCGCAGCCGTCCCGCCTCTTGCAGCTCTGCGCTCAACGCCAGCGAACCGTTATAGGAATGCTGCGGCATCACCAGCACGCCGGCCTCTGGCACGATGCTCAGTGCGGCGGCAATAGCTGCCATGCCCGAGGAGAACACCAGGGCAGGCAGCGTTGCCGCTTCGAGCTGGCCCAGTACTTCTTCAAACGGATCCCAGGTCGGATTGGAGAAGCGCGCATATACGCGTTCACCCGGCACCGCCTGGCCTTTGGAGTGGTAGGTCGAGGTGAAGGTCACCGGGTGGTTGACTGGAGCATCGTAGCCATGGGCCGGACGCCCACCGGCAACGAGCAAAGTTTTCGGATCCCAGGCCGGATTGGCGCCTGATTCTGCGGTGCGGGGGTTCATGGAAAAAACTCTACGCTTCCTTTGACGCTGCCAGCCGGTGGATTTCACTACATTTCATCTGACTGATCCACCACACTGGGTGCATTTTCGTTGCACATCCTGCCGTTGCAGCGCACATCTTTAAATGTCCTTGGATAGGCTAGTGGGGTGAGTATCGAATCGAGTACCCCAACCCGTGGCTTGTTCATCGTTTTTGAAGGCGGTGACGGCGCTGGGAAGTCCACGCAGGTCGCCCTGGCCCAGCAGTGGCTGGAGTCCCGTGGCGCCAAGGTCACCACTACCCGTGAGCCAGGCGGAACCCAGATCAGCGAAGAGCTGCGTTCCTTGGTGCTCGAACACGGCCACGGCGAGATCGATGCCCGTACCGAGGCCCTGATTTACTCGGCGGCGCGTGCCGCCCATGTCCAGCAGGTCATCTCCCCCGCGCTGGAAGCCGGCACCCACATCATCTGCGACCGATTCGTTGATTCCTCGCTGGCTTACCAGGGCATGGGCCGCGCCCTCGGCTTTGATGCCGTCGCATCGATCAACGACTTCGCAACCGGCGGACTGAAGCCGGATGCCACCATCATTCTTGATATCTCCGCCGCGCAGGGACGTGCCCGGCGCATTGCGGCCAGCGGCGGCGTGGAGGATTCGGATCGCTTGGAATCCGAGCCGGATGATTTCCATGAACGCATCCGCAACGCCTTCCTCGACTTGGCGGCCCGTGATCCGCAGCGCTATCTGGTCCTGGATGCCACCGCCAGCGTGGAGCAGCTGCACCAGTCGGTTGCGCAGCATTTGGCAGGCTTGCTGTGACCCGGCCAGTCTTCGCAGAACTTGCCGGGCAGGAACGTGTCATTGCCACGTTGACCGCTGAGGTTGATCGCGGCAACCCGACCCATGCCTGGCTGGTCACCGGTCCCCCGGGTTCGGGCCGTACCACCGCGGCGCGGGCTTTCGCGGCGGCTTTGCAGTGCACCCAGGCCCCGGCCGGCTGCGGGCAGTGCGCCAACTGCAAAATGGTCATGAATTCGGAGCACCCGGATGTGTCTTTCGTATCCACCGACAAATTCGAGTACCAGATTGCTGACGTCCGCCATCTGATTACCCGTGCACAGGAAAGTGCTGGCACCGGCCGCTGGCGCATCATCATCATCGAAGATGCCGACCGCATGTCCGAGCGCAGCACCAACGTGCTGCTCAAGGCCATTGAAGAACCGCCCGCCAAGATGATCTGGATCCTGAGCGCCCCGTCTCCTGCAGATGTTCTGGTGACCATTCGTTCACGGTGCCGCGCGGTAAATCTCTCCGTGCCGTCCACCCAGGATGTTGCGGATCTTCTGGTGCGCCGTGACGGGCTGGAACCGGAACAGGCGCTGTTCGCTGCCCGTGTCTCGCAGTCCCACATTGGCGTAGCCCGTTTGCTGGCCCGTGACGAGCAAGCACGCATCCAGCGTGAAAAAGTCGTTACCCTGCCGTTGCGCACCACCACCTTGCCGCAGGCGATGGCCGCTGCCGCAGAAATTTCCAAACTGGCCAGCGAGCGTGCCGAGAACATTACCGGCACCGATCTGCAGAACAAGATTGCCCAGCTGCGCCACGCCAACGGCTTGGGTCCAGAGGAGAACATCCCCGCTGGATTGCGTGGACAGTTCAAGGCGCTGGAGGATGATGCCAAGCGATTCGCTCGGCGTGCGGCTTTCGATGCCTTGGACCGTACCCTGACAGACCTGACCACATTCTTCCGCGATGTTTTGAGCATCCAGCTGAAAACCGGAATTGAGCTGATCAACGAGCACCTGCGCGAGAAGCTCGAACGTTTCGCAGCGGAACAGTCCAGCGAGAAGTCCTTGGCTCAGCTTGATGCCATCAATGAAACGCGCAGCCGCTTGGCTGCCAACGTCAACCAGCTCATGGCCCTGGAAGCACTCATGACCCGTTTGCTGCCGCAGCCGGGACGCCGTTAACCCATCACAAGGAGACACTAAAAGTGCCTGCACGCTCACCGATGATGCGCTTGGCCGCAGTGGGGACCGCTCTGGCTTTGACCCTGGCCGGCTGCTCTTCCACTACAGCGGATTCGCAGTCCGGCGCATCGGATGCGTCGCAGTCCGCGCCCAACGCCAGTACACCGGAAGGATTGGAATCCTTCTACAGCCAAGACCTCGATTGGGAAGAATGCGGCAGCATCATCGAATGCGCCACCATAGAGGTTCCGATGGACTATGCCGATCCCGAAGGCGAGAGCATTGATCTGGCGTTGAACCGCCGCGCCGTGGACGGGGCGACAGGCAATTTGCTGGTAAACCCCGGCGGCCCAGGCGGATCCGGCCTGGATCTGGTGGCGTCCTCGGTACCAGGCATGTTCAGCGCTGACCTGCAGCGCGCCTACAACGTCATCGGGTTCGATCCGCGAGGCGTGGGAGAAAGCTCCCCGGTCACCTGCCAAAGCGGTGCCGAGACCGATGAGGGACGCCAGGAAAACCTGCGGGCTTGGGTTCCTGAAGACCAGGACGAAATTGTCGAGGATACCGAGGACTACGCAGCTGACTGCGCGTCCAATACCGGCGATCTCCTAGGCCACGTCGATACCGTTTCGGCAGCGAAGGACATGGACGTGATCCGTGCTGTGCTCGGTGATGCACAGCTGGACTACCTCGGTTTCTCCTATGGAACTTTCCTCGGAGCAACCTACGCTGATTTGTTCCCCCGGAATGTGGGTCGCTTCGTACTCGATGGCGCCATGGATCCAACCAGCACAGCTTCGGACCTCACCTTGGCCCAGGCCGTTGGCTTCGAGAAGGAGATCGACGCGTGGCTCGCCAATTGCCTTGAAAGCGGTGAGTGCCCGTTCACTGGAACCGTTGAAGAGGCCAAGGTGCAGCTGCAGCAGTTCTTTGCGCAGGTGGAGAACGAACCAATGACCGCCAGCGACGGGCGTGCAGTGCCGATCATCGACTTCATCAACGGCTTCATCTTGCCGCTGTATGACGATTCCAGCTGGCCCATTTTGACCGATGCGATGAACGCTGCCGTCAACGACGCGGATGTGGATATGATCCTCGGCTTCGCGGATCTCTCGGCGGACCGCGAGGGCGACGGCACGTATGCATCGAATTCCACCGATGCTTTCACCGCCATCAATTGCCTGGACCGTCCAATGGACGCCAGTCCAGAAGCGATGCAGGCCGAAGCAACAGAGTTGATGCGTGCGGCCCCGACCTTGGGCAAGTATCTCGCCTATGGCGGCATCACCTGCGAGGCCTGGGACCACGACGCCACTGGCAAGCCTGAAGTCCTCGACGCGGAAGGCTCGAATGAGATCCTCGTCATTGGCACCGTCGGCGATCCAGCTACCCCCTACGCATGGTCTGAGGCATTGGCGCAGCAGCTGGACAACGCGACCCTGCTGACCTATGAAGGCCATGGCCACACCGCATATGGACGCTCCAATGAATGCATTACCAAAGCGGTGGATGAGTACCTGATTGACGGCAAAGTCCCCGAAGCCGGCACCCGGTGCTGATTGGGCTTGATGATGTCGTCGCCGTTTTGACGTTCAGACAATTCCTCGGATAAAGTGACGTGGTGCCTGTTTGCAGGTACAGGCCTCCTTAGCTCAGGGGTAGAGCAGCTCCCTCGTAAAGAGCAGGTCGCCGGTTCAAATCCGGCAGGGGGCTCGGCCTAACGCCCTTGTCAGAATCATTATTGATTTTGGCAGGGGCGTTTTTTGCGCCCAAAAACCGTCTTGTGTGTGCAATGTGTGCACATCATCGTTCTTAGCATCCATCCGTTGCGACACCTTAGACGCCGCATTGCGCGAGGCATTCGACATGAAATGGCCGTAAAAGCTACTCGTGACCACAATATTCGAATGCCCCAGTCGCTTTGGAATGATCATCACATCAACGCCAGCTTGCGCCATGAGGGCCGCGTGTTCATACCTCAGTCCGTGCAATGTGGGAGCGGGCGCGCCCGCCGCCACGCGTAGCTTTGCGAAGAGCTCTGCCACGTAGGAAGGGATTCAAAGGTTGGCGGGTAGGCATCGTGAAGACATCGCGTTCTTCAATCTGGCTAATCTTCCAGCATATAAGGGCATCGACTACATCCAAGTCCATCTCAACGGATGACCTAGAAGCATCGGTTTTGACGCTTCCTTGTTCTACTGCCACACCTCGGACTTCAACCCATGAATTTTTGATGTTGATTGATCGGGGTATAGCCCAATGCCTCCACGCGTCGCTGGAGAATGTCAAAGACTGTCGTTAGCAAGGGGCTAGCGCCAATGACTTTGCATCTTTCATCCACGGAACCCTCGAAAAACATTGACGGAACGCGGGCAGCATGATCTGGGCGGCACTCCGAAACGGCCTTCAGGATTACCTATGAGCCGTTAACGCCACTAACAAGACGGTTGGCAAGGCCTACCCGAATCCATACCCGCACGGCGGGAATCGTCTACGCAGTTTGTCGCCCAAATACAAAGGATCCAAAACATCATTCGCAACTAACATGAAATCGCCCCCGGCTAACGATGGGGGCGATTTTTCGTTTAAATCTATTGCTGGCCTGAGGTCATTTCGAGCCCGTTCTGCTCGTACCTGACTACTACCATTTTCGGGTCCAAATCTAATTTCGAGAGGTCTGCCATGATTTGCTGAGCCGCCATTAGACCGTTGCCGTCCCATTGAGGATCCCCTGAATAGTTCACTACCAGTTCGCCATTCTTTCCCGGCTCAAATGAAGTGATGTCGTAAAAAGGAACGACAATAGCGTCTGGACAATCGACACCTCGGTATTTCAGCCACTCTTTGCCAAGCTCATTGGCCCATGCTTGCCCTTTGGTTTTAGCTTCGGGCCACTGCCAAGCAATGCAATTTTTATCCCATGCGTTTTCAGGCCGGCCTGAATCTATAGCGCTTTGCTTTGCTTTTGCAATATCAGCTTCAGCTAGCGCAACAGGTTCGGCACTAGTGGACGCGCCGAGCGTTGCTGTGGCGCTTGGCGTGGCATCTGCCGATTGATTACCCGCAGAGCAACTAGCAAGGGCGAGAGTGGTCACCACAGCGGTGGCAAGCATTTTCTTCACTGGCTATTCCGTCCTTCTGTCATTGACTACAAGCATGATTGCGGCGGCCATGATAACTAGGCTAGACGGGAGACGTAGCCACCACGGCATAGGCAGGAACACCACAGCCAGAGCAAGTGCGAAAATCATCAACGGTGTCTTTTTCATGCGCGCTTCACCTTCAACGCCCGAACTAGGAGGGTACCGCCTATGGCTAAGGCTATGACGCCAGCCGGGAACGAAATCCACCATGGTTCAGGGATGAAGAAAGCGACCGCGCACGCTGCCATAAAGACTAGGGCGAATACTGTTTCTTTCATGCCTGCACTTTCTTCAAACGGTTTTACGGTGAGTCTACATAGAGCACTGGACAGGATAGGGGGAGCAACTTCAAAGGACGCTACGCGCTAGCGTACGAACGGCACTATGACGTGCTGGCTAATGCGTATGCAAATGTATGCACACACTGCCGGGTAAATTCTGAGATGCCGTGCCCCCACAACCTAAATAGCCTTATATCTAGGCCAAATAGCACCTTGCGGAACACTCAATTATCGCCTTCGTCTATCTCGTAAAGAGCCGGTCGCCGGTTCAAATCCGGCAGGGGACTCGTTTTCGCAATTTTCAATGGATTTTCATGACTGGTCCCGGGGTCTTCGATTCCCACGCAGTCCATTCTTATCCCGCATCTTGCCCAACGGCGCTTTTGGATATTCAATTAGGCCAGAGCCGGCAAACGATTCTTCACTCCGCGATCAGCAGATCATGGATCCCGGTTCGCGACCGGCAAAAGCGGTATAAGCCTTCGACAGCAATTTCCAAGGAATTCCAAACTGATGCAATCCTTGCAGTACTCCCCTGAACCGCCCTCGCTAGGCGGCTAGGCGATCATGCGCCAACGGTGGAGCGAAGTAGCGTTCCTGCATTGGCGGGTTAGCCCGGATGAGGTGGCGCCGTACATGCCCGAAGGATGCCGGCCAGATATTGTCGACGGCAGTGCTTGGGTGGGCCTCGTCGCTTTCCAGATGTCGCGCAGTGCGTTCTTCTCCGGTCCTGCGATTCCGTGGTTGGGTGACTTCCCGGAGATCAACGTGCGCATCTATTCCGTTGACAATCAAGGACGCCGCGCAGTGGTATTCCTGAGCCTTGAAGCATCACGCCTGCTACCTGTGCTCATGGCGCGGGCAGTCTTCGGGCTGAAGTACCAGTGGTCGTCCATGAAAATCCTGAAGAAGGCCGGCACGATCAGCTATGCAACACGGCGCATCGGAAATCCGAGCGCACGTTCCCGCATCGTCGTGCGTCCGGTAGAAGCTTCTGCCAGTGCCGATCCAATTACCCCGGGTTCGCAGACCGCCATCGCGCTATCGGCACAGTGGGCGTTCCACCAGCGGCATCTTGGGCGCACCTTGCACTGCCGGAACCACCATGAACCGTGGCCGCTGCAACCTGCACAACTCGTTGAATTCGACGATGGCCTGCTGCGTGCCGCCGGTTTCGCCACTCTCGCTGATCGAGCTCCTGACTCGGTTCTGTACGCCGAAGGCGTCGATACGCTGTTCGCTGCACCAACCGTACTGGACTGCTAGAGGCCAGGCACAAGGCAGTTGCGGCAGAAGGCTCCCGGTTTCGGAAGAAACCGGGAGCCTTCTGTTCTGCCTAGCTTTTTTACTCGAAGTCGGCGGTTGCCGGGTCAGCCGAGATACGGCCTTCCGCTCCGCGGTCCAGGGTAGCGATGGCAGCCAGATCTTCCTCGTCCAGTTGCACGTTCAGCGATTCGAAGTTCTCGACGATGCGCGATTCGGTGGTCGACTTCGGGATGACCACGTTGCCTACCGCCAGGTGCCACGCGATGACTACCTGTGCCACCGATGCTTCATGCTTCTTGGCGATCTTCACCAGCACTGGGTCGCTGAGCAGTTCGCCGCCGTGGCCCAGCGGGGACCAGGACTGGTGCAGGATGCCGTGCTCGGCCTCGTAGGCGCGCAGCTCGCCCTGCGGGAAGTACGGATGGGTTTCGACCTGGTTGATCACCGGGCGGACGCCGGTTTCGGTGTAGAGCTCTTCCAGTGCTTCCTTGGTGAAGTTGCAAACGCCGATGGACTTGGCCTTGCCGTCCTTCTGCAACTGGATCAGTGCCTTCCAGGTGTCCACGTAGGTGCCGCGCTTGGGCTGCAGCCAGTGGATCAGGTACAGGTCGACGTATTCCAGGCCGAGCCGTTCCAGCGAGGCATCCGCTGCGGCGAGGGTCTTCTCGAAACCCTGGTCCGAGTTCCAGACCTTGGTGGTGATGAAGAGGTCTTCGCGTGGCACGGTGCTGGCTGCAACTGCGCGGCCGACGCCAGCTTCGTTGCCATAGATGCGTGCGGTGTCGATGTGGCGGTAGCCGGCGTCGATGGCCTGGCCAACGACTGCTTCCGCGTCCTCGTCGGCGACCTTCCAGACGCCGTAGCCAAGCTGGTCGATGGTGTTTCCGTCAAGGAACTTCAGTTCAGGAATTGTTTGGGTCATGCAACTAATTTAGTCCACTGATGCGCCCTGCGCGGTGGAACACCACGCGAGCGATCGGGAAAACCCAATTATTCGCTGGAAGCGAGAAATTGCACGGCCCGGCTGACGTCTTCTTTCACCAGCATGGCACGATGGCGCACGGCTTCGATATCGATCGGCTTGCCGGCTTCGGCCTGCATGCGCATCATCGCTACGACCTGTGCGGTCGTCGCCAAATCGTTGGCGGCCTTAGTCAGCGAACGATGCGCCGCAGAGGTCAGTTGCGGGATCGTGTCGTCATTGCTCGGGGTGATCCGATGCGCCGCACAGCAAAGCTGGCGCACGGTCGGCAACAGCACAGCCATCTCATTGGCTTCTCGGACCAGCTGGTTGTAAACCTGGTCATCGTTGATGCCCTCTACCACCTGGAAGACCCGGTCCAATGACCGCTGGAAACGGTCATGGGCGCGACGCCAGACGCCCTCGCCAAGTTCGCGTGCAGCAGCACGCTCAGCGCGCAGTCGTGAAAAGAACGCCATTACACTTCTCTGCCGGTGGTTTCCGATGAATTACTGGTTCTAGCCTACCGGGATCACCGCAGTGTTCCCGGCAGCGGGGTCGACATAAAACGAAACCGGCCGCGAGCCCCATCCGCTTTCGCCAATGGTTCTCACGCCGGTACCAGTCGCGTTCAGCAGCAACGCCCTTCAGGATTCTTTTCCTGCCAGTCGGTGTAGTCCTTCCAGAATTGGCGCTCGGTCATTGGCTTGGAGCCAGGATGATTGCGTTCATGGTGTTCCAGGTAGTGCTGGTACTTGTCGGCCCCGAGCACCCCGTCGACAAACTTCTTGGCTTGCCCAAGGCGTTCCAACAGCGTCGCCATGGCTAGTGGCCGCCTCGCTGGACTTGGGCTTCGGCAGGGATTTGCTTCCAAGCCTTTTCAAGTTCCTTTTCGGCAGGCGACGAGATCAAGCCGGCGGGTGCGTACATCTTCGATGGCACGGCAGGATCCTCGGTGCTGTTGCCACCACCGCTCTGCTTGGCCTTGGCGGTTGCGACAACCGCCGAAACCAGCACGATGGCGGTCAGTACCAGGAAGACCACGGACAGCCAGCCCTGGACACCGGTGTTGCGGACCACGGCCTCCATGGCTTCGACGCTGCCCGCCGAGCCGAGGGAAGTCTCGCCATTGGCCAGAGCTTCCTTGTAGGCGTTGTGGTTGGCGAAGTAGCCCACCTTGGTATCTGCGGAGAAGATCTTCTGCCAGCTCGCGACGAAGGTGATCACCACGGTGAAGGCCAGCGGCAGAGCCACGACCCACAGGTACTTGAAGTTGTTCTGCTTGGCGATGATGGTCATCACCACGGCCAGCGCTATCGCAGCCAGCAGCTGATTGGCGATGCCGAACAGCGGGAAGAAGGTGTTGATGCCGCCCAGTGGATCTGTCACGCCGAGGATCAGGATGTAGCCCCAGCCGGCAACCATGATCAATGTGCACAGCCACACGCCCGGACGCCACGAGGTGTCCTTGAACTTCGGGAAGAAGTTGCCGATGGTGTCCTGCAGCATGAAGCGTGCAACACGGGTACCGGCGTCAACCGCGGTCAGGATGAACAGTGCTTCGAACATGATCGCGAAGTGGTACCAGAAGCCCATCATCGCGGTGCCGCCGAACCACTGGTGCATGATGTGCGCAATGCCCACAGCCAGGGTCGGAGCGCCACCGGTACGCGAGACAACCGAGCTCTCGCCCACGTTATTGGCAAGTTCGGTCAGCTGGTTTGGATCCAGGCTAACGCCGGCCAAACCCAGCGAGTTCACGAATGCCGCCGCGGTTTCCACCGTGCCACCGGTAGCGGCAGCCGAAGAGTTCATCGCGAAGTAGATGCCGCGGTCGATGGAAATCGCTGCAACCAGCGCCATGATGGCCACCATGGATTCCATGAGCATGCCGCCGTAGCCCAGGAAGCGGGTTTGCTTTTCCTTCTCGACCAGCTTCGGCGTGGTGCCCGAGGCGATCAGTGCGTGGAAGCCCGACAGCGCACCGCAGGCAATGGTCACGAACAGGAATGGGAAGATGTGCCCGGCAACGACCGGGCCATCGGCACGGCCAGCGAACTCGGAGAAGGCCGGAACATCGATTTCCGGGCGGACGACGATGATCGCCACGGCCAGCAGGCCGATGACGCCGATCTTCATGAACGTCGACAGATAGTCGCGAGGAGCCAGCAGCAGCCATACCGGGAGCACCGCGGCGATGATGCCGTAGATGATGATGGCCCAGGCGATGGTGGTGCGATCCAGGTGGAAGAACTCGGCACCCCACGCAGACTCGGCAATCCAGCGGCCGGAAATGATCGCGAACATCAGCAGCACGAAGCCGATGATGGAGATTTCCAGGACCTTGCCCGGGCGGATGAACCGCAGGTAGATGCCCATGAACAAGGCGATAGGGATGGTCAGGCCCACCGAGTAGACACCCCACGCGGACTCGCCCAGTGCATTGACGACCACCAGCGCCAAGATGGCGGTAATGATGATCATGATAGCCAGGGTGGCGATCAGGGCAGCGGTGCCGCCGATCAGGCCCAGCTCTTCGCGGGCCATCTGGCCCAGCGAGCGTCCGCCACGGCGCATGGAGAAGAACATGACGAGATAGTCCTGGACCGCTCCGGCCAGCACCACGCCCACGATAATCCAGATGGTGCCTGGCAAATAGCCCATCTGCGCTGCGAGGATCGGTCCAACCAGCGGACCGGCGCCTGCGATGGCGGCGAAGTGGTGGCCGAAGAGCACGCGGCGATCGGTGGGAACGAAGTCACGGCCGTTATTGACCGATTCGGCCGGGGTGGCCCGGAAATCATCCGGTTTGGCGATCTTGCGCTCGATGAACTTCGAGTAGAAGCGGTAGGCAATCAGGTAGGTCGCAACAGCGGCGAAGACGAACCAGATGGCATTGATGGTTTCCCCGCGCGAGAAGGCGAGAATCGACCATGCGATTCCGCCGACCAGCGCGATGGCAACCCAGATGGCGATCTTGGCGGGGGTCCAACGCTTTTCTTCGCGTTCGGCAACCTCAGGATCGACACCCGCTGGTGGCAAGGTATTTTGGGTACTCAAATCGAGCAACCTCCTAGGAACAGTGCAAGTGATGTGCGCGACCAGCGGTTATTAGGCTAGTCACGCATTAATGACTACTGAGTCACCTTACAACTGGTTTCCCGCTGCTTTAAACCTCTATGACAACTTTTCCCGTATGTTCACCGGAATCGAAGTATTCGTGGGCAGCGGCCAGCTCCGGGAATCCAAAGGCCTTGGTGACGTTCAGTGCCAGTTTCCCCTGTTCCAGCAGCGGCATCACGCGGGTAATGGTCTGGCGAACGATCTCCGCCTTCTCATGCAGCGGGCGGGAACGCAAAGTTGTGCCGATGATCCGCGCCCGCTTGCTCATCAGCAGCCCCAAGTTCAGTTCTCCCTTGGCTCCGCCTTGCAGTCCGATGACTACCATCCGTCCGCCGACGGCGAGCGCCTTGACGTTCTCCCCCAGGTATTTGGCGCCCACGACATCCAGGATCAGATCCACGCCCCTGGCGTCGGTCAGTTCCTTGACGCGTGCAGAAAAGTCCTCTTCCCGGTAGTTGATCCCCTCGTCGGCGCCGAGGGTACGGCAGTAGTCCAATTTCTCTGCCGAGGAAGCGGTGACGATGACGCGGGCGCCAGCGGCTTTGGCGAGCTGTATGGCCATGGAGCCGATGCCGCCGGCTCCGCCATGGATCAACAACGCCTGGTCTTGGCCCAGTCCGCCTTCGATGAAGAGGTTGGAGACCACGGTGGCGGCGACTTCCGGCAACCCGGCGGCTTCGATGCTCGAAACCGTTTCAGGGATTTCGATGAGCAGTTCTGCCGGAACATTGACGTACTGCGCATACCCGCCAGCAGCGAGCAGGGCGGCAACTCGCGCTCCCGGTTTCCATCCGCTGACGCCATCGCCGATCTCCACGATGCTGCCCGAGACTTCCAGCCCGGGGATATCGTTGGCTCCGGGAGGTGGCGGATACACTCCCTTGCGCTGCTGCACATCCGCGCGGTTCAGTCCGAAGGCCTCGACCTTGACCAGCACTTCCCCAGCTGCGGGGACCGGCATTGGCCGTTGGACCAGTTCAAGGACTTCTGGCCCACCGGCACCGTTGTAGATATAGGCGTTCATAACGTCGTTCATGTCCTTCAATTCCTTTCAACAGGGGTTCATGCCGTATACTTTTTCGGGTTGGATGGTTGTCCGAGCGGCCGAAGGAGCTGGTCTTGAAAACCAGTAGGCGGCAACCCCGTCTCATGGGTTCAAATCCCATACCATCCGCGCTTTTCGAGTTTGGCGGGCTGATCCTTGGATCAGCCCGCCAAACTGCTTAATACTGCTCCGCGCTTAATCTTTCGTTGGCGATCAGCCCCGCCAGGCGAGCCACTTCGTTCACTACGTTGGCTGCGTCTTGCAAGGTTCGGGCCGCGGGGTGGCGCAGGTCGCCCGCTTGCGCGGCAATAGCGGTCCCCCACTGCGCTGATGACAATTGCAATCCCAGCACGAATAGCCCGCGGTGCGCCAGCCCATCGCTGTTGACCAGACGGTATGGTTCACCGACCACGTCGAAACCGGATCCAGGCAGGCTTTCGCCTTCCGTGTTCTTCCAAGTGTGCACGCGCGCTACGTGATCTCCCAAGAGCTGCTTTATCAGCGCCGCGTTATTTTGCAGCACGCGGTTACTGGGCATCATCGCTTCGCACATGGTCTTCGCAGTGTGCACCTCCGCATCTACCCAGGGCGAGGATGCGGTGAATTGCTCGGAAACCTCGTCGAAGCCGAACTCCGGGTCCGGACCAAGGAAGGTTACTATCCCGGCGCGCGAAAGCGCCAGCAGCTGTTCAATGCGTTCCAGCGGCGGGCCTGAGGACAGTCCTTCGACCAGTGGCTCGAAGTGCGCTTGGATTTCTTCAATGCGCGACTGCTCGTCGATCACGCCGGAAGCAATCAGCTCCTTGACCAGCATGCGTCCGGCATTCATCGTCATGATGGCGCATGACAACGGGTCTTCTAGCCCGCCGGTGCTGTGCCGGGCATTGCCCACGAGGTAGTCGCGTACTGCCTGCTGGTATTGCTCATCGGAGCTGAACCCGAGTTCTTCAAATGGCCTTGCCAGCTTTGGCACATCGAGCCACTGCAATTGCGGGAACTGCCCGACGAACTTGCGCAGTTCGCTAAGCCACACTTGGCTTCCTTCATGGTGCTCCGCAGAGAGGATCGCTTCGAGCTGATCAACGAATTCTCGCTCATCGAGACCTTCCGGGGCACCATGCGCGCGAGCGCAGGTGCTGTAGTAGGCGAACAAGATGTCCCGGTGCAGTTTGGGCCAAATATGGCGTGAGAACACCAAGGAGGAGGCAGGGTTGGTGGCGCGTGCTTCGGCAAGGCGCCCGATGAGTTCCGGAGCGTCGAAGTAGCGTAGTTCAATTTCATCAGGAATGAACTGCTCCACTACTGGCTTGCCCCAGTAGGGGGTACCTCGGCGCGAAGCTACGATCAGTGCCGGCTCCCGGCCTGAGCCGATGTACTGCAGGCGATGCCCCGGCTCGGTGCTGGCCTCACGGAAAATCCCGCCGCGGCCTGCCGTCAGCTCGGCCATGCCGTCAAAGAAATTCAACCCCAACCCGCGGATCAACGCAGGCTGGCCCTCCTTGAACTGGGAGTAGTCGAGGTCCGCTGGAACATTCGGTGGCAGGTAGGTGGCCCCGGCTTGGGAGGCAGCTTCCTTGAGCTGCTTCTGCCATGGGTTCAGTTCTGCCGGCTGGTGGCCCAAGGCCAGCACCACAGCGTCAGCGGCCAGCTGACGGGTTTCGGCACCCTCCAGGTTACTGCGGAAATCGATCTGATAGGCGTTGCCGACGGGGCGGACCGCAACGACTTCTGCGGCTACATGTTCGATGCTGAAATTCTCGTGGGTGGCAAGTATCGCTGCGCTGCGCTCATACACGTGCTCGAGGTACTCGCCATAGATTGCGCGTGACGGATAGGAGCCGGGTTCAATTTGCCCGATCAGCTTGGCATGCTCATCGGTGAGCTTGCGTCCATCGCCGCGCAGTGCGACGAACTGGCGAAAGCTCAACCCCGGTTCATCGCCCAACCGTTCGGGGGCCACTGTCGGAAATGATGACGGGGTGTTCATCAGGAAATGCTCCGACTGTTTCGGGTTCCACACGTGGCCGGAGCCCGGAGGGAACGGATCAAAGACCGTAACTTTCAGAACGGTGCCTTGGGCCGGGAGTTTCAACGCCAAGTTAGCGAGTCTTTCAACCACGCTCGTGCCGCGTGGGCCTGCCCCGACAAGGGCCAGGCTGAACTCGTTCTTTGGTGTTGCTATCTCGCTGTTCACTCCTCTAGGTTATTACCTTTGGAACAGGGCATGGGCCAGACGCATAGACTATGGCCATGACTGAGCATGATTCTGAGGTTGCAAGCGCTGATCCGTATTCCTGGCTTGAAGGAATTCACGACGAAACGGCACTCGAATGGGTGCGGGATCAGACCCAGCGTACCGAGTCCGAGCTGTACGACGACTCGTTCCATGCCACTGCGGAGCGGATCAAAACGGTCCTGGATGCCCAAGACCGCATTCCCATGGTGACCAAGCGTGGCGATCACTACTACAACTTCTGGCGCGATTCCGCCCATCGTCTTGGACTTTGGCGTCGCACCACTTGGAATTCCTACCTCAGCGACGACCCGCAGTGGGAAATCCTATTGGATCTTGACCTGCATGCGCAGCTGGAAGGCCACGAATGGCATTTCGCTGGTTCAGCACTCCTGCGTCCAGCGGCCGGTGGCGCCTACCAGCGGGCGCTGCTTCGCTTGAGTCCTGACGGCGGCGACCAGGTGCGCATTCGCGAATTCGATCTGGCCTCCAAGAGCTTCGTTGCCGGCGGTTTCGACCTTCCCGTTGCGAAGACCCAAGCCTCGTGGATTGACCACGATACGTTGCTTGTCGGTTCCGCCAGCAGCGAGCAGTTCACAACCCGTTCGACCTACGCGAATACCTTGAGAAGGCTCAGCCGCGGCATGGAGATCGAAGAAGCGCCAATTCTCTTCCAAGTCGATAGAGAACATGTCGCAGCCTTCGGCTACTTCGATTCGACTCCGGGATTCGAACGCGTGGTCACCACTGATGCCATCGACTTCTACAATTCCACTGCCGGTGTCCTCATCGACGGGGAACACCATCTGATCGATGTTCCAACCGATGTGCAGGTCAGCCTGCACCGGCAGTGGGTCCTCTTTGCTCCCCAAACCAATTGGGAACACCAGGGCCAGAAGATCGCTGCGGGTTCATTGGCTATCGCCCGGCTGGATAGATTCCTCGAGTCCGGCAGCCTCGAGAAGGTTCTCTTCGTCCCGGATGCGCACACTGCGCTGGAATCACTGAGCTTTACCGCCAATTATCTGCTGCTCACCGTATTGCATGATGTGGCTTCGCAAGTGCGCATTATTGATCTCGCAGATCATTTCAGCCAGTCGGACATGCCGCTGATGGATCCAATGCTCAGCGTCTCGGTGGGAGCCGTTGATGATGAGGACCCGGAGCATGGCGATGACTATTGGATGACCATCACCGGATTCATTACCCCTACTACCTTGTTGCGCGGCACAGTTGGTTCGGCAGCAAAGGTCGTGAAGAAATCGCCGGATCGCTTTGATGCCGGTGGTTTTGAAGTCACCCAGCATTTTGCGTCCTCTGCGGACGGCACCAGGGTTCCATATTTCCAGGTCGCGGCATCCGACCTGGTCCACGATGGGAAGAACCCGGTGCTGATGGACGGCTACGGCGGTTTCCAGCACAGCATGACTCCTGGCTATGCAGCCGCCATGGGCACCGGTTGGTTATCGCGGCGTACCGTTGAGGGCCGCAAACCGGTATACGTCATGGCCAACATTCGCGGTGGTGGCGAGTACGGGCCAGATTGGCATCGTGCTGCCCTGCGCGAAAAGCGCCATCGTGCCTACGAGGATTTCGCGGCCATCGCCCAGGACCTGGTGGCTCGCCGGGTGACGTCCCGCGCGCATTTGGCCGCGACAGGGCGTTCTAACGGCGGGTTGCTCATGGGCAATATGATCTCTGGCTACCCGCACTTGTTCGGAGCAATTTCCTGCGGCGTCCCGCTATTGGACATGCAGCGCTACACGCAGCTAGCTGCCGGCCATTCCTGGATTGCCGAGTACGGCGACCCGCAGGTTCCCGGGGACTGGGACTTCCTGCGGACTTTCTCCCCCGTGCATCGACTCACCGACCAGCCTCATCCAGCCAATGACTATCCGGCCTCGTTGATTTGGACCACGACTTCTGATGACCGTGTCGGCCCTTCGCAGGCACGCATCATGGCAGCCAAAATGATGGATCTGGGCATTGCCAATGTGCGGTACCACGAGCCACAGGGCGGTGGCCATGCCGGGTCAACGGATAACGAGTCAACCGCCAAAATGCTGGCGACCAGCTACGAATTCCTGTGGCGACAGGTGCGTTAGCTCTCTCGTTTTGGAACACGCGCCCATCTTCGGGTAGGCTAGATTCTGCTGGAAACAGCGGATGGACACGTGCCAGAGCGGCCGAATGGACTTCACTGCTAATGAAGGGTCGGGCTAAAACTCGACCGGGGGTTCAAATCCCCCCGTGTCCGCCAAGAACCCCCTACTCAGGTAGGGGGTTTTTCGTTCATATGGCACTTTTTCGACGAGAACGTTCCGAATACGGAAAATCCCCCGGATTCACCGATTTTTCGGTGAATCCGGGGGATTTTCAAAACTCCAGGACAGCAGTTTCTCCGCTACTGGTCGTCGCGCTTAACGAAGGTCCGCAGCATGTTCTGCACGATATCCTCTGGCAACGAGGTGTGGCGAACAATGATTTCCGACATCCGGTCCAGATCGGTATCGGCGATTGCGTCGAAGAGCGCTTCGCGGTCAGCTTCTGGAAGTTCGGCAGCATCGAAATGCACTGGACCATCCGGGCCCTGGCCTTCAAAGCGGAAGTCTGCAATATTGCCGTTGGCGCTCGCGCCAGACATGGGAGACGTCGCGATCATGCGTTCCAGGTCTTCGACCGGCAGATCCGTATAGCCGTGCAGGATCTTTGCCGCTTCTTCAAAATTGGAATCCCGCAGCATGGAGAATAGCTGGTCGTATTCATTTGCCGGCAGTTGTTCGCTGGAAAATTCGCGGTTCTCGCCATCAAGTTCGAACGCCATCTTGAAGTGCGTAGCACTTGGTTCCTGAAGGGAACTGAACTGCTCGCTCCATTCCTGGGGTACAACCCAAGTGTCATCGGCAGGTGCTGGTGTGGCATCCTCTGCGGCAGTGGCGGCCGCTTCACGATCTTCGCGCTCAACTTGAGCTTCGAGTTTGTCGCTCAAAGCCTTGATCTCGGCATCATCATTCGGCAATTCCTTGGCAGGGGCTGTCTGCGGGTACTTGTCGAGGCTGCGTACGGCAATCACGCAATCCTTGACCGAGTCGCCAGTAGCAGCGCGGAAATCCTTGACCGCGCCCATGACGTCGCCCTTGGCCAGATTGCGGTACACCGAATTGCGTGAAGCATCATCCAGCCTCGCGTTTGCCGCCTGCGCTGCTTCACGGGAAATCGCCTGCGCGATTTGCGCAGTGTTCTTCTTGCGCAGCGCTTGCAGACCGAAGTAGCCCAGGGCAATCACTGCGATGAGGACAACGAGCCAGATGAGAAATTCCATACTTCCAGACTACTTTGTTTAACTGTGCGATTACCCGGCTACGCCCAAAGTGAAAGGCATGACACCCGGTGCGCCGGCGATGCGCAGGGCCCGCCCAGCCATCGCCATGGACCACCGGGAATCAACCAGATCATCAACTAGCAGCACCGGCCCTGGAGCGTCGGCAATGAGCTGTTCGAGCTGCGTTGGAAGTTCAAAAGCATCGGCAACCGCAGCCACACGGAAAGCGGAATTCCCGCCCGGGCCATTCTGTGGTCCAGCACCGCGATATTCGAGCTGCCCCAGGTAGCGCAACCGTCCCACCTCAGCTAGGCCCTGAGCAAGGGAGGTGATCAGCTGGGGACGCTTATTCGATGGCATGGCTACAACGCCCACTGGACGTTCCTCCCAATTCCATTCGGCAAGCACCTTGATGCACGCATCGAACATCGCCTTGTCGATAGGGGAATCGGTGGGGTCAGCAAAGAGCTGGCGCAATCGGTTGCCCCACCCCAGGTCGGTCAGGCGAGCCAGCGCCCGGCCCGTGGCCACCTGCTCGTCAATAGCGATTTTGCCCTTGAGCGTGTACCCCAGCCGGTCCAGTCCCGAAGGGTACAGCTTGCGCGGTTCAATAGGAACTCCCACCCGTCCAAGTGCCGCCTGCGCGCTGTCCTTCGAATCGTCAGGAATATGGTCGTCAAACCAAACGCCAGCGCAGTTGTCGCACCGGCCGCAGGGAGCAGACTGGGGATCATCCAAGGCGTCGGTCAGAAACTGCATGCGGCATCCGCGAGTGTTCTCGTAACTGACCATGAGGTTTTGTTCATGGATTCGGCTCTGCGCCACTCGCTTGTACCGATCGGCATCATAGGTCCATGGCATGTCGGTGCGCATCCAGCCGCCGGCAACACGCTCCACCGCACCATCCACGGCCAGCACCTTCAGCAACAGCTCAAGTGGCGAGCGGCGAAGGTTCACGGCGCTTTCCAGCGCCGGGACACTCATCGCACCGTCGGTCTTGGCCAAGGCCTCGAGCACCTGGGTGGCGCGCACCTGGTCCGGCATGGAGCTGGTGGCGAAGTATTCCCAAATTTCCGAGTCGTCGGGCCCGGGCAGCAGCAGGACATCTGCGTTGATGCTCCCACGCCCGGCACGGCCCACCTGCTGGTAGTAGGCCACGGGCGAGCTGGGGGCACCGATGTGCAAGACGAAACCGAGGTCTGGCTTGTCAAAGCCCATGCCCAAGGCGCTCGTGGCGATCAGCGCTTTCACTTCGTTATTCTTCAACGCTTGTTCAAGGCGTTCGCGTTCTTCCAAATCGGTGCGCCCGGTGTAGGCAGCAACTTCGTGCCCGGCATCCTTGAGCAGGCGAGCAATATCCTCGGCCGCAGAAACCGTCAGGGTGTAGATAATGCCCGAGCCCTTGAAGTCCTCGATGTGGCTGAGCAACCAGGCTAACTGCATGCGCGGCGAAGCCAGACGCAGGACACCTAGGCGCAGCGAGTCGCGAGCCAGGGTGCCGCGCAGCGTGAAGACCTCCTCGGTGCCGCCGGCCAGCTGTTCGGCAACGTCCTGGACTACTCGGCTGTTCGCTGTTGCAGTGGTCGCCAAAACCGGGAGGCCCTGAGGCAATCGGGCGATCAGGTCCCGGATGCGGCGGTAATCCGGGCGGAAATCGTGGCCCCAGTCCGAAATGCAGTGCGCCTCGTCGATGACCAGCAGGCCCAAGCGCTGCATCAGCATCGGCAGCTGCTGCTCGCGGAAGGATGGATTGTTCAAACGCTCCGGGGACACCAGCAGCACATCGAGCTCATTGCGTTGCAGCTTTTCGAGGATTTCACGCCATTCGAGCACATTGGCCGAATTGATGGCCGCAGCGCGGACTCCAGCACGCTCCGCGGCCGCAACCTGGTCGCGCATCAATGCCAGCAACGGGGAAACGATCAGTGTTGGCCCGTAGCCCTGTTCTCGCAGCAGCAGGGAAGCGATGAAGTACACGGCGGACTTGCCCCAGCCGGTACGCTGGACGACCAGTGCGCGGCGCCGCTCGGCCACCAGTGCGCTGATCGCTTCATACTGGCCATCATGGAACTGCGCGTCCGGGTTTTGCACCAGTGCGCGCAGTTTCTGCAGTGCCAGCGTTTTCAGATCCACTTGCGTTGAGCCATCCATGCCTCCAGTATTTCAGTTCCTGCCCACGATTTAGCCCGTGGCGTCCGCTAATTGTGGATGAGCTCTCGCAAGCTGCGGTGCCGGCAGGGGAAAATAGCTGAAATGTTAGGCATTTCCCATCCGCAATCGCCTAGTTCTCAATGATTTGAATCAGTCAAACCGGTAGGCTGAAAGGCGTGAGTGAAGAAATTGATCTTAATCAGAGCTTTAAGGCCTACGACGTACGCGGCGTAGTCGGCGAGAACCTGGATGCCGAAGCAATTGAAGCCATCGGCGCGGCCTTTGTCGACGTCCTGTCCCTGTCCGGCAAGGAAGTACTGGTTGGCGGTGACATGCGCCCGTCTTCCGCAGAATTCGCCCAAGCCTTCGCTCGTGGCGCCACCTACCGCGGCGCCAACGTGATCATGCTCGGATTGATCTCCACCGATGAGCTGTACTTCGCATCGGGCAAGCTCAATGCCGCCGGTGTTGTCTTCACCGCCAGCCACAATCCCGCCCAGTACAACGGCATTAAGATGTCCAAGTCTGGCGCCCGCCCGATTTCTTCGGCTACCGGTCTTTTCGACATTCGCGACCTGGCCCAGCAGTACCTTGACGAGGGACTGCCGGTCTCCGGTGACGCCCCGCAGGGCAGCATCAGCGAGCGCGACGTGCTGGCCGACTATGCAGCATACCTGCGAGAATTGGTGGACTTGTCGGGCATTCGTCCGCTGAAGATCGTGGTGGATGCCGGTAACGGCATGGGCGGCATGACTACCCCTGCAGTTCTTGGGGGTACGGTGCTCGCTGAGCTGCCGCTCGAAATTGTTCCGCTGTATTTCGAGCTGGATGGCACTTTCCCCAACCACCCGGCCAATCCGCTGGAACCGGAAAACCTCAAGGACCTGCAATCCGCAGTACTGGAGCACGGGGCCGATCTCGGCCTGGCTTTCGACGGCGATGCCGACCGCTGCTTCGTGATCGACGAGCGCGGACTGCCGCTGTCCCCTTCGGCTATCACCGCACTGGTCGCGGTGCGCGAAATCGCCCGTGTGCAGGCAGCTGGCGAAGAGTCCCCGGTGATCATCCACAACTTGATCACTTCCAAGGCGGTGCCTGAATTCGTCGCCAAGTCCGGTGGCGTCCCGGTGATGACCCGCGTAGGCCACTCCTTCATCAAGGCTGAAATGGCTTCGCAGGGCGCGGTCTTCGGCGGCGAGCATTCCGCCCACTACTACTTCCGCGACTTCTACAATGCCGATACCGGCATGCTCGCTGCCATGCATGTGCTGGCCGCCTTGGGCGAGCAGGAACTGCCGCTCTCCGAGCTGGGTGCCGAATACGAACCCTACGCTGCCACCGGTGAAATCAATTCAGAGGTCGAGGACAAGGCAGGTGCCACTGCCCGGGTCGTGTCGCATTTCCAAGACCAGCCAGTAGAAGTGATCACCATGGACGGCACGACCATTTCAGCGGCCGATGGCAGCTGGTGGATCAATCTCCGCCCATCGAACACCGAACCATTCCTGCGTTTCAACGGCGAAGGCCGGACCGCAGAAATCATTGAGCCCATCCGCGATGCCGTTCTGGCTATCGTGCGTGAAAAGAACGTCACCAACTAGCAAAGGGAAGACATGAACCTCGAAGAACTGGATGAGGGCGTCAAGGACGCGCTGAACAAGGTCTTGGGCACCGCCCTAGGCGTGGCCCGCGAACAGCTCGAAGAGCAGGGCGTGTTCCTGCCTTTTGCGATCGCGCTGGAGCCGAAGGAAGAGGAAGACGAGCCGGAGCTGCGCTTGATCGCTGTTCCGCCAACGGATGATCCTGAGGATCCGGAAGCCGACATCGACACCGAAGCCATGGTTGCGGACCTGATGCAGGTGCTGAACCAGCAGGGCACCCACTTCCAGGCGATCGCCGTCGCCTCGGATGTGCTGCTCCAGGAAAACGACCAGGATGCCATCCACATTGTGGCCGAGCACCGTGTCGGTGCGGCCTTGGCCATCGTGCAGCCGTACACCATGCCTGCAGAGCCAGGCGGCGAATGGATCTTCGACGAGCCAGCGGCAGAGTCGGCGGAAGCCATTTGGGCCAACGCGCTCTAGACCGCAGTTGGTGATTCCGGGGTCGGCATAGTCACTATGCTGACCCCGGAATGCTTTTCCCACGTAAAGTAGGAATCATGAAACTCAGTGCCTTCACCGACGTATGCTTGCGAACCGTCATGGTCCTTGCAACGCCCGGCACCGGGCAACTGACCAGCCGCCAGATCGCCGAGTCCGTGGGGGTTCCCTACAACCACGTTGCCAAAGCCGTCCTGGAACTGCGCACGCTGGGAATCCTGCAGGTCACCCGCGGCCGCAATGGCGGCGCGCAGCTGAGCGATGGAGCACTGGATTTTTCCCTCGGCTCACTGCTGCGCAAGTTGGACAAGCGCACCGATATTGTGGATTGCTCCGATCATGATGCGCAATCCAACTGCCCGCTTTCGAGCAACTGCCGCTTGCGGGCAGTCTTCCGGCAGGCCCGCGAAGCTTTCTACGCTTCACTGGACCCGCTGACCATCCAGGACATCTGCCCGGCACCATCCGCGATGCCCTTCACGGGGCTCCCCTTCCCGACGGTGCGCGCCCTTTCCTGATTCCCCTGCGTCCCCCCGGGGGTCGCATCGCCGATTTCTGTTACGAATACCGGCCGGTGGATTTGCAATCCTTTTCTACTAGGCGTAGAAATGAATCATAAATCTTGTATCTGGAATACAAGTTATCGCCTACTCCAAGGAGACCCGATGCTGTCCACGAAGTCCTTCCCGGTCGTTGAAGCCACGTTGCCAATCATCGCAGAGCGCATTTCCAGCATTACCCCGAACTTCTACAACCGCCTGTTCACCGCGCACCCGAAACTGCTCGACGGAATCTTCTCCCGTTCGAACCAGAAGAACGGCACCCAGCAGCAGGCCTTGGCGGGATCCATCGCAGTCTTCGCAACCTACTTGGTCAAGTACCCGGGCACCAGCCCGGAAACCATGCTCGCGCGCGTAGCCCACAAGCACGCTTCCCTCGGTGTCGCCGAGGAGCAGTACCCCATCGTCTACAAGCACCTCTTCGACGCCATCGCCGAAGACCTGGGCGAGGCGCTGACTCCGCAGATCGCCGAGGCCTGGACCGAGGTCTACTGGCTGATGGCCCACGCGCTGGTCAAGATCGAGAAAGGCTTGTACGCGCAGCAGGCCAACGCCAAGATCTACACCCCGTGGAAGCTTGTCGAGCGCATCGAAACCGGCGTTGATTCGGTCTGCTTCAGCTTCGAGCCAGCTGACCGGACCCCTGCCACCGTCGCCAAGCCGGGCCAATTCGTTTCGGTCCGCATGCCGATGGCCGACGGCCTGCGCCAGGTTCGCCAGTACACCTTGAGCGGCGACATCGAGCGAACCGACCGCCGCACCGTCACGGTCAAACTGGATGTGAACGGCGAATTCTCCCCCGTGATCCACCATGGCCTGAAACTCGGCGACGTGGTGGAACTATCGAATCCGTATGGCGACCTGGTCATCGATGACGATGGCTCGCCGCTGGTGATCGCCACCGCCGGAATCGGCTGCACCCCGAGTGCGGCCGCGTTGCAGACCCTGGCCGCACGCGGCTCCACCCGCAAGGTGACCGTGCTGCACGCAGACCAAACGGCCACCGCCTGGCCATTGCGTGAGCAGATGCTCGAATCCATCGGCAAGCTGCCAGAAGCCACCATCAGCACCTGGTTCGAACGCGGGGAATTGCCGGAGGGGCTGAACGCCACGTCCGGCTACATGGACCTCGCCGGCGCACTGACCGGGAATGCCCAGGTCTACTTGTGCGGCCCGCTGCCATTCATGCATGCAATGCGCAACCAGGCGCTGGAAGCCGGCATCCCGGCCGAGCGTATCCACTATGAAGTCTTCGGCCCGGATGTATGGCTCGCTGCCTAGCTTCCTGGTGACAGAGCCGTACTGCAGGTGGATCCATGGGGAATCCGCCTGCAGCACTTTTTTGCCTTTATTTTCCGGTATCCGCAGGAGAATCCGGCTTGCCACCCTGTTTCGGTGCCTTCTTCTTCAAATCGAACTTTTTCGGGTCCAGCTTTCGAGGATCGATTTTCCCGGCGAACCTGCCAGGCTTCTTCTGCCCGGCTTCTTGAGCTGGCAGCGTGGGCTCCCCGGCTTCCAGGTCCTGATTCGCCGGCGCTTCAGCGGCTTGTTCCACCGGTGTTGCTTTCGCGCCGGGTGCCGGCTTCGCAGCCTGCGGATCAACTAGGATCTGGTGCAGACCCGCATCGGAAATCCACTTGCGCAGCACCGAGTTGAACAGGATCGGGTTCTCGATATTCCATTGGTGGTGCATGCCCGGAACCACGCGCGTGATCACCTGCGGGAGCCTTGCGCGCAGCGCGTCAAAGGATTTCTGCACAACTTTGGGCTCTTTGGCTCCAGCGAGGGCCAGTACCGGGCCCCGGTAGGAGCCGAGCTTCTGCGGCAATCCCCCTGGGTCCATCTCGTCCATGATGGCCCGCATGTTCTCGGCTTTGAGCTTCACGCCGTGCTCGGTGAACAGCTCGCGCTCATCATCCACCATTCCGTAGGCACCAGCCTGGAAACGCCAGAACCACTCGCTGCCAATGAGCTTGAGCTGCATCCGTTGGAAAGCCCGGGCCGCCTGGCCCACACCGGTCACCGGAGTGCCGGTAATCAGCACGGAGTCAACGAGCTCCGGATGCCGTGCGGCCACGTGCAAAGCAATCACTCCGCCCAGGGAAATGCCAACCAGGTGCACGCCGCCTTCGGAAACCTCGTCGGCGATCAAGGCTGCGACATCATCGGCGGCGGATTCCAGGCCATCCCAGGTCTCCTCGAACCGGGCGCCAAAGGCCGGCAGGTGCAGAGTCAGGATGTTGCAGTCGCCAAAGGCCAGAACCTGCGGGTCCCAGCTCCAGTTGCCGACGTTTCCGCCGTGGAGGAAGACCAGGGTCTTCATCGACCGTTGCCCATCGTGATGCCGCCCGGGATGCACTTCCGGATAATCGGTGGCATCGCGCCCGGCACCGCTTGCAGGGGTCTTGTTCTGGTCTTTGGCTGCAGTCATGGCAAGTACTCCAATACCGCGTCGAGCCATTCCAGCTCCGCGGCTTGTTGTCGGATTGCATGGTCAAGTGTGGCAGCCATCAGGAAGCTGCGACGGTCCGCAGCGGCTCGCATGTCAATGCCTTCGCGCTGGGAGAGGTAGTCATCGAGGATGAACTGCGTGGCTTGGCGGCGTTCCTCCAGCAAGCTCTGGATATCATCGCGTTCGAGTTCGGCGGCGAAGAACACCTGCCCCATGAAGGGATCACGCTCGGGAGACTGCACCGCACCAGCAGAAAGCCACTGGGCCAGTGCCGCACGTCCCGTTTCCGTGATGTGGTGCTCCTGGCGGTCAGGGTAATTCGACTGCGCGACGGTGCGCACGGTGGCATACCCCTTGTCCACCAGCTGCGCCAAAGTGCGATAGATCTGCGCCTTGTCTGCGTTCCAGAAGTGGTTAATAGAGGAGTCAAAGTGCTTCTTGAGCTCGTAGCCAGTCATGGGCGACAAGCACAGCAGCCCGAGAATCAATCGTGCCAAAACCATAGAGCAATCTTTTCATAAATAGTTGATTTTGCACCCACTTTGCCCCGGCGTGTGGAAACTGTACCCGGATTGTGACAATTCCTCCGTGGCGCACGAGAACGCCCCGGCGACTGGAATTCCAGTCACCGGGGCGTTCCCATGTGCGGATCTGCTGGAGATCCTAGTCAACTATGCGTTCAGGCGATCCTTCAAGCCGTCGAGCTCTGCACGCAGCGAAGCCGGCAGCGCATCGCCGAACTTGGCGTACCACTCTTCGATGGCCTCGACTTCGGTAGCCCATTCATCCTTGTTGACGGCTACTGCCGCTTCAACGTCGGCTGGGGTGAACCCTTCAAGGCCAGCCAAATCCAGGGACTCGCCGGTCGGGACGTTTCCGATGATGGTTTCCCGGGCGTCCGCGGTGCCTTCGATACGCTCGACAGCCCACTTGAGCACACGCGAATTGTCGCCGAACCCTGGCCACGCGAAGCCACCGTCAGCCGTGCGGCGGAACCAGTTGACCAGGAAGATCTTCGGCATCTGCTCTGGGTTGAGCTTGTTCGAGATCTTGTCCCAGTGGTTCAGGTAGTCGCCTGCGTTGTAGCCGATGAATGGCAGCATCGCCATCGGGTCACGGCGAATCACTCCGGTCGCACCTGCAGCGGCTGCGGTGGTCTCGGAGGAAAGGGTCGAACCCATGAAGATGCCGTTGGTCCAGCTGCGGGCTTCGGTCACCAGCGGAATGGTGGTCTTGCGGCGGCCGCCGAAGAGGATCGCATCGATCTTCACGCCGTTAGGCGAGTAGTAGTCCTCGGAAAGCATGTCGACCTGGTCGATCGGGGTGCAGAAGCGCGAATTAGGGTGCGCTGCCGGACGACCGGATTCAGGAGTCCAGTCGTTGCCCAACCAGTCGGTCAGGTGCGCAGGAGCCTCGTCGGTCATGCCCTCCCACCAGACGCCGCCGTCATCGGTCAGCGCAACATTGGTGAAGATGTTGTTGCCCTTGGAGATGGCGCGCATCGCGTTCGGGTTGGTGGACCAGCCGGTGCCTGGCGCCACGCCGAACAGGCCGTATTCGGGGTTAACGCCGCGCAGCTCGCCGTCCTTGCCGATGCGCATCCAGTTGATGTCATCGCCCAGGGTCTCAGTCTTCCAGCCTTCAATGGTTGGATCCAGCAGCGCCAGGTTGGTCTTGCCGCAGGCCGACGGGAATGCCGCGGCAATATGGTACGACTTGTTCTGCGGGCTGGTCAGCTTCAGGATGAGCATGTGCTCTGCGAGCCAGCCTTCATCGCGGGCCATCGCCGAGGCGATGCGCAGCGAGTAGCACTTCTTGCCCAGCAGCGCGTTGCCGCCGTAGCCCGAACCGTAGGACATGATGGCGCGCTCTTCGGGGAAGTGCACGATCCACTTGTCTTCGTTGCATGGCCAGGCAACATCTTCCTGGCCCGGCTCCAGGGGTGCACCTACCGAGTGCAGCGCTGGAACGAAGAATGCGTCCTCGGCTTCCATCTTGCGCAGTACTTCATTGCCGATCTTGGCCATGATGCGCATCGAGGCAACGACGTAGGCGGAATCGGTGATTTCCACGCCGTAGGCAGGCACTTCCGCGTTCAGCGGGCCCATGACGAATGGGATGACGTACATGGTGCGTCCGCGCATCGAGCCATCGAACAGGCCGCTGAGCATGGACTTCATCTTGGTTGGGTCTTCCCAATTATTGGTGAAGCCTGCATCTTCTTCCTTTTCGGAGCAGATGAAGGTGCGCTCTTCGACTCGGGCCACATCCTTGGGGTCCGAGAAACCAGCGTAAGAGTTAGGGAAGTTCGGATCGGTCAGCTTGACCAAGGTGCCGGCTTCAACCAGCTCGGCAGTCAGGCGATCATTTTCTTCAGCTGACCCATCAACCCAATAAACACGATCCGGCTTCGTCAGTGCGGCAACTTCCTCAACCCAGGATGCCAACTTCTCGTGCGAAGTAGGTGCTGCGCTGATAACGTTCTGATCCGAGCTCGTGCTCATTATCCATTCCCTCCATTGGGCTGAACTTGCAATAAATCAAGGCTATTAGGTGCTCAACTCCAGCGCCGTGTGATCGAAACCTCATGAAAGTGAAACCCGGAGGACCAGAAGGAAAAAATTCCCGAAATTCCGGGGGTTGGTCTAAACGAATTGACTCGATTATGTGACGAAGGTCACGTAGACCGGTACCCTTTCAACGTCTTCACATAACCTTATGTTCATCTGGACCCACTAGCTTTGCCCGTCGATTTGTACAGCGCGAAATCGACCTGTATAGTTATTCGAGGTTCGTGAGAACAAGCCACACAAAAGAATATGCGCCCATAGCTCAGCTGGATAGAGCGTCTGTCTACGGAACAGAAGGTCAGGGGTTCGAATCCCTTTGGGCGCACCAAATGAAAAATTCCCACTCGCTCGAGTGGGAATTTTTTGTTTCCCCCAAAGGATTGCCCGATGACACAGCTTGCTCTAGGCGGCCAGCTCAGCCTGCGCCTGCTGGAAGTCGCCGACGCAAAGCAAGTCGCTGAGTCCTACCAGCGCAATCGACAGCACCTGGAGCCCTGGGAGCCGGCTCGCCCCGCAGAATTCTTCACCGAGACGCGGCAAGCGGCACACCTCGCAGCCGCCTCAGAAGCTCGCCGAAGCGGATTGGCCTTTCCCTTCGGGCTCTTCGAACGGGATGCGCTCATCGGACGCTTTAATATCAGCGGAGTGGCCCGTGGCGCATTCCAAAGCGCCAGCCTGGGCTACTGGATCGATCATGAACACACCGGTCGGGGCTTGGCTTCCCGAGCCGTGGCCACCTTGCGCACGGTGGCGCTCAACGATCTGGGCTTGCACCGGCTGGAAGCCAGTACGCTCCCCCACAATTACGGCTCGCAGCGCGTTCTTGAAAAGAACGGCTTCGTCCGAATTGGCATGGCGCCGAACTATCTGGAGATCGAAGGACGCTGGCAGAACCACAACCTCTACCAAGCGATCTTGCACGATCATTCGGCTTCCAATCCCAGTGATTCCGTAGTCGACTAGTTATTTTGTGAATCACGGCACTTTTTGCTGTTTTGGTTCTTGCTCCCCGGAAATCTCGTGTAAAGTTATTCAAGTCGTCAAGACGGCTAATAAATGAATATGCGCCCATAGCTCAGCTGGATAGAGCGTCTGTCTACGGAACAGAAGGTCAGGGGTTCGAATCCCTTTGGGCGCACCAACTGAAAATTCCCACTCGATCGAGTGGGAATTTTTTTGTTAAATCCCGGCGGGGAACGGCAGCGGTGCCGCAACAGACTAGTGCGAAGCGCGCAACACCAATTTCGTGTCCATGATGCTCCACTCGGGTACCTGTTCTCCGTTGATGCGTTTGATCAACAGTTCCGCCATGATTTCGCCCTGGCGCTCCGGGTTCTGCGCAATGGTCGTCAACGGCGGTGTCGAGCTTCGCGCGAAAGAGTCATCATCAACGGACGTTACCGAAATGTCCTCCGGCACTTTCACACCAGCTTCCCCTAGGGCCTGCAAAGCTCCGAAGCCCATCTGGGCACTGGCGGCAAACAGGCCGTCTACCGCAACATCCGCGTCCAGCAGCTGCTGCATGATGCGCCGTCCGCTAGCCGGGGTGAAGTCGCCGATCTCAATAGCCGCAGGCTCCAGGCCCGCGCGTTCAACTGCCTGCTTGAATCCCACCAAACGGTCCAGTCCCGCGCCCATGTCCTGTGGCCCGGCAATAATTGCCAGCTTGGTGCGCCCCTGGCCAAGGATGACCTCAGTCGCTTGCCTGGCGGCGGCGATGTTGTCGATATCGACAACATAAATGTCCTTTTGATCGGTGCTCATGGTGCGTCCGCCATAAACCATGGGCAACACAGTTCCGAGATCCGCATAGGAACGGTCATCCGCGTGGTGCGAAAGCACCAGCGCGCCATCCACATTGCTGCCTTGCAGGTAACGGGTAGTTTTCACCGGATCCGCTTCGGTGGACAGCAGCAAGGTGAGCATGAATTCGGTATCGGCCAGGTACTGGGCAGCGCCCTGGACGACCTTGGCGAAGTACGGGTCTGCGAAGAACTTCGCCGTGTTCTCGGGAACCACCAAGGCGATGGAATTGGTCCGGCCCTGCGCCAGGGAACGGGCGGCACGGTTAGGCACGTAGTTCAATTCGCGGATCGCCAATTCAACAGCCTTGCGAGCCCCCGGCTTCACCCGATCCGAGCCATTCACTACACGGGAGACCGTGGCCCGTGAGACACCTGCGCGTTCTGCCACCAACTCGAGGGTCGGTTTCGGGCTCCGCGCTTCGTGCATGATCATGATCTTTATCCAGGTGCCTTGCAGTAGTCCGTCGTTGAAACACGATGATGGTCCGCAGCACCATCGGCAGGCTGCGGACCATCATGCTCAGGTGTTATGCCATTGTACGGTTTGCGGCAATCAACCCTGCGTAGGCCTTGCCACTATTCTTAATCGTTCGCACCTGGGTCTGGTAATCGACGTGGATAATGCCAAAGCGCTTCGCGTAGCCCCAAGCCCATTCGAAATTGTCCAGCAAAGACCAGACAAAGTATCCGCGGACATCCACACCGTCTTCTATCGCGCGGGCCACAGCATCAAGGTGGTTGAGGATGTATTCCTCGCGTTCGGGATCTTCAACGGTTCCGGCCTCCGTCACCGTATCGGTGTAGGAAGCGCCGTTCTCCGTGATGTACAGCGACGGAAGGTTAGCGTAGTCCCGGTTCAACCGGTTCAACAGCACGCGCAGCCCTTCAGGATTCACTTCCCAGCCCATGGCCGTGCGCGGCAGGTCGCGTGCCGGGAAGGTCACATACTCGCTGCCGACAAAAGGCGAAGACTTCGGCGAATCGGTAGGCACCACGGGTTGCGGCTGGCCGGCGGGCAGCGGATGGCCTGAAACGTTGTCATCGTGGTAGTGGTTCACGCCCAAGAAGTCGATTGGCTGCGAGATGATCTCCAGGTCCCCTGCTTCAATGACTTCAGCCAGCCCCAAACCCCGGACATCTTCAAGCAGGTCTTCGGGATAGGAACCGCGCAGGACAGGGTCCAGGTACATGCGGTTCCACAATGCGTCGACGCGGCGCGCTGCTTCCAGATCCACCGGATCGCCGGGATTATTCGGAACCGCATTGGTCAGGTTCAGCGTGATGCCGATATGCTCCGCGCCCAGTTCGCGCAGTCGGGCGGTGGCCAACCCGTGGGCCAGATGCTGGTGGTGCACCGCTGCCAGCGCCGCTTGAGGTTCTTGGCGTCCCGGGGCATGCTCGCCGGCGGCGTAGCCAATCAGCGAAGAGCACAGCGGTTCGTTGAATGTCGTCCAGTGCTTCACGCGGTCGCCGAGCTTTTCATGCACAGTCTCCGCGTATTCGAGGAATTTGTAGGAGGTCTCGCGGTTGGTCCAGCCACCGCGCTCTTCCAATGCCTGCGGCAGATCCCAGTGGTAGAGCGTCAGCCACGGCAGGATGCCATTCTCCAGCAGCTCGTCGACCAGCCGGGAGTAGAAATCCAGGCCTTCGGGGTTCACGGTTCGGCCCCCGGGGACCACGCGAGCCCAGCTGGTGGAGAACCGGTAGGAGTCCAGGCCCAGTTCGCGCATGAGCTGCACATCTTCGCGGTAGCGGTGGTAGTGGTCCACTGCGACTTCGAGGTTCTCACCTCCTGCGATGGCCCCTTGCTTGCGGGCGAAGGCGTCCCAGACCGAATCTTCCTTGCCGTAGGAATGGCCAGCGCCTTCGATCTGGGCTGCTGCCGTAGCCGAGCCCCACAGGAATTCCTTAGGCCACGCGAATTTTTGGGATAGGTGGTTCATCATTAGCCCTTTACAGCTCCTGCCATAATTCCGGATACAAGTTGTTTGCCTGCAAGTATGAAGAGCACCAGCAGCGGGATCGTGGCCAGCAGGGCCCCGGTCATCACGATGGTGTAGTCAACGTATCGGGCAGACTGCAGTTGGCTCAACGCCACCTGCAAGGTTGGGTTCTGCGGTGCCACCAGCATGGGCCACAGGTAGTCGGTCCAGGCGGTCATGAAGGTGAACAGCGACAGGATCGCCATCGCCGGGCGAGCCGCTGGAACCCCGACATGCCAGAAGGTGCCGATCATGGAGGCGCCATCCACGCGGGCGGCCTCAATCAGTTCATCGGGGATGTTCTCCACCAGGTACTGGCGCATGAAGAATACGCCGAAGGCAGTGACCAGGGTCGGGATGATGATGGCTCCCAGCGAGCCGGTCCAGCCGAATTGCTTCATCATCATGAACATCGGGATGATGCCCAGCTGGGTGGGCACAGCCAAGGTGGCGATCACGAAGACCAGCAGGCCCTGGCGTCCGCGGAAGCGCAATTTGGCGAAAGCGTAGCCTGCCAGGGTGGAGAAGGAAACCACCGAGAAGGTGATCACCGAGGAGACGATGATGCTGTTGCCCAGGGCCGCCCAGAAATCGACGGAGTCCAGGACCTCGGCGACATTGGTCCAGAACTGGCCGCCTGGCAGCAGCGGCGGGTACGCCGAGGCGAACACCGCACCGGTGGAGGAACCGATGACGAACGAGTACCACAGCGGGTAGGTGCTGCCGATGAGGAAGGCCAGCAGGATTCCGTAGGTGAGGAAGCCAGGACGGCGGTCCATGGAGAAGTTCTTGACGCGGCGCTGGGGCGCACGGACCTGGCGCGCGGGGCGTTCCACTGTTGCATTACTCATTTGTTGCACTTCCGCTCTGCGTTCCGTTGGCCGGCTTTGCTGCTTTGGCTTGGGCTCGGGCAGCTGCCCGACGTGCCGCTCGGGTTCTGCCAGTGCTGCCGGCGCCCTTCTTGTCGGCCGAGGAAGCGATGGATCCGGAGATCAGGAAATTGATCACGCCGATCACGATGATGATCAGGAAGAGGATCCAGGCCACGGCCGAAGCGCGTCCGAAGTCCCCGCGATTGAAGGCCAGGTCCCAGAGGTAGAGCACCGTGGTCTGGTACTGGCGGTCCGGGCCGCCTGGAACCGAGCTGCTGGGGTTGAACAGCTTGGGTTCGGTGAAGATCTGCAGGCCGCCGATAGTGGCAGTGATGATCACGAAGATCATCGTGGGGCGGATGCTGGGCAAGGTAATCGAGAAGAAGCGGCGGATCACGCCGGCGCCGTCGATGGCCGCCGATTCATGCAGTTCGCGTGGCACCGCCTGCATGGCTGCCAGCAGGATCAGCGCGTTGTAGCCGGTCCAGCGCCAGTTCACCATGGTCGCAATAGCCATATGCGACGGGAAGACCTCGGTCTTCCACGCGATCGGGTCGATATTCACGGCGGCCAGCAGGTTGTTCAGCACGCCATACTGCTCGTCGAATGCCGAGGAGAAAATCAGTGTGACGGCCACCGGCGTGACCACGTAGGGAACCAGCACGCTCATGCGCCAGAAGGTCTTGGCGCGGATGTTCTGGTCCAGCATGGCCGCGATGAACGTCGCGATCACCAATTGCGGGATGGCCGAAAGCAGGAAGATGCTGAAGGTGTTGAACAGGGAATTCCAGAACAGCGGAGAGGTCAGTTCGGCTTTGTAGTTTTCCAGGCCGATCCAGGCTCCTGCTCCGCCGAGCAGATCCCAGTCATTGATCGAGACGACGAACGTGTAGATCAGGGGGAACAGGCCCACCAGGCCGAAGAGGATGAAGAAAGGCGAGATGTAGAGATATGGGGAGTACTTGAAATCCCACCGCCCGCGAAGGTGCCGGCGGCGCGTCTTGCGCTCGTCCCTGGTCTCGGCCGGCTTAGCCCCGGCCGGAGCATTGTTCCCCTTGTTCCAACGCTGGGGCTGCGGACTGGGCGCGCTGGCGTCCCGGTCTTGTTCCGGGGCATCGTGTGTTGTGGTGCTCATCAGTGGCATCTTTCCTGCTGCAGTAGCTGTCCAGGCATGGGCCGCAACCTCGTTGCGTGCCGCGGCCCTTGCCTGGATTCGAAGCGGGCTACGGGATTACTTGATTTCCAGTTCCTGCAGGGTGGAGAGGGCCTTGTTCCAGGCGGTCTCGCTGTCGCTGCCAGCATCGATCGCCTTGATAGCCGGGCCGAAGACCTGCTCCTGGATCACCGAATCCTGAGGGCCCTTGTACTGGGCCTGGACGCCGTTGGCGCGGTTGCCCAGGATTTCGCCCACCGGTGCGTTATTGAAGAATTCGCTCATCTCATTCGTGCCGGTCACTGCATCGGACTTCTGCGCTTCCAGGTTCGAAGGGAACGTGCCGGCTTCCTCGAATGAGGTCGCCTGCGACGATGCGCTGGTCAGGTACTGGGCGAGCTTCGCAGCCTCGGCCGGGTGCTCGGAGGTGGTCGGCACGGTCAGGAACGAGCCGCCCCAGTTGGCCGCGCCGCCCGGGAAGACATCTGCGAAGTCCCAGCCTGCGCTGGAGTCTCCGCCGGCACCCTCAACCTGGCCCTTGACCGTGCCAAGCATCCAGCCCGGGCAAGGCATGACGGCGAAGGAACCGTCAACGAAGGCCTGGCCCTTGCCCCAGTCCCACTGGGTCTGGTTGGCCGACAGCCCCTTGGACGCAGCATCGGAGAGCAGGTCCCAGCGCTCGCGCAGTTCGGCGTTGCCCTCGATATTCAGTGATCCGTCAGCCTTGTAGTAGCCCTCGTCGAGCTGATTGACCATGGAATTCCAGACGAAACCGGACTGGTCGTAGAAGGCCTTGTCGGTCTTCTTCACATACTCGTTGCCTGCCTTGAAGAAATCTTCCCAGGTTGCGTCGTCGCCACCAAGCAGCTCGGCAACTTCTTCGCGCTCGCTGGGCATGCCAGCGTCCTTGAACAGCTTGGCATTGAAGCAGATGCCCATCGGCCCAATGTCCGTACCGTAGCCAATGACGCGGCCTTCTGGGTCGGTGGCCTGCTTGACCTTCCAGTCAACCCAATCCCCCGCTACCTCATTGGCACCGAACTCGCGCAGATCGGTGAAGGAATCTGCAACCGACATCACCTGGCCCAGCCAGCCTTCTTCCACTGCTTGGACATCTGGCAGGCCAGCACCCGCAGCCTGCTTGGTCTTCCAGTCGGTCAACGCGTTGCCACCGGTGTCGATGTTGGTGGCTTCGATGGTGATTCCAGGGTTTTCCTTCTGGTACTTCTCGTACAGCGGGTCCAGTCCCTGGGTGCCGAAGGTCGTCACGGTCAGCGTGACCGGGTTATCAGCCGAGGCCGGCTGGGCATCCTTGCTTGCGTCGGCTGCGCAGCCGGTTGCTACCAGGGCGATGCTTCCGGCAACGGCCGTGGCCAGTGCCAGTGGGGATTTGCGTGAGGGTTTCACGGTGACTCCATTTCGGATATGAATCGTGCGAGCGGGCGAGCGCCAACAAGTTTGAGAGCGCTCTCAAAATACGGCAAAAAAGAAAATTCCTGCGATTTCCTGGATGCCTGAAACGATGAAAGCGACTCTGCCAAACATTTTGTGAGCGCTCTCACAAATCTTCTCCAACAATTCTCCACGATGGAAGTTTTCTGTCAAGCCTTTTCCCCAAAGAATTCTCCGCCCCGCAGCCAGCACCCCTTTGGGTTCCCCAAAGCGGGTTAAAAGAAGGTGGCCAGGCGCTCTTCAGGGAAGAAGAGCGCCCGGCCACCGCGCAGGCGGGAAAAGTCAGTTTTTCTTATCCAGCTGCAGTCCGACGAGCACCGGGTCGTGATCCGAGGAACGGTACTGGTCAGCCGCGAACAGGTTAGTGATGTTGTTGTTGTAGCGGCTGTATTCGTAGCCCACGGATTCAAGGGCGTTGATGTTCCAGATGTCTTCTCCAGTCACCTTGCCCGCCAGCTTCTCCGAAGCGAAGATGTGGTCCAGCGAGCCCACCAAGCCGTCGTAGAGGTAGCTCTGGGAATCGGCTGCGGCGCCCAGGTCCACGTAACCGGCTTCAACCAGAACCTGCATCGGATCTTCAGCCGAATAGGAGTTGAAGTCCCCCGCCAGCAGCACCTGGTCGGTATTGCGCGATTTCTTCAGCTCGTCCGCGAAGCCAACCAGCGCTTCCGCTTGGCCGACACGGGCTTCGTTCCAAGCGCCCTGGCCATCGCCGCTGTCGGCATTGCCCGATCCATCAGCAGGATCCGAGCCCTTGGACTTGAAGTGGTTGGCAACGACCAGGAAGCGGGTGTTCTGGTTTCCGCCAACACGCTGGAAAGCCTGGGCCAATGGATCCCGGGCGTTCACGAATGCTGGATCGTCGAGGATGACCGACTCGTCGATGGGCTTCACTGACTTGTCGCGGTAGATGATCGCGGTGCGGATAACATCTTCGTCAGCGGGCACAACGGACGGGGTCGGGACATAGCTCCAAACCTTCTGGCCAGCTTCCTGGTTCAACTCGTTGACCAAGTGAGCCAGGGCGGCATCGCGGTTCTGTCCGAAGCGTGCCGAGTTCTCGATTTCTTCCAGGACCACCACGTCTGCGGTGAACTTGCCCAGTGCGGCAACGATCTTGGACTGCTGGCGCTCAAAGCTTTCAGCGGTCGCCGCGCCGCGCGCATCGCAACCACCGCGGACATTGATCGGATTGCCCTCGCGGTCGGTGTAGTACGAGCACCCATCGAGCATGTCGCCGGTAGTGGTGAAGTAGTTCAGCACGTTGAAGCTGCCAACGCTGACATTGCCGCCCACCTCTTGCGGAGCGTCGTTGTCGACCTGCTCGAAGTTCACGGCGATATCGGCATCATCGGCGCCGACCACCTGGCCCTGCGGCTGCAAACGCCACATATCGTAGCGGTAGTCCAAAATGACCGGTGCGATGAAGAATGCGTCAGCGCCTACGGTGACGCGCTGCTGCGCGTCGATGTACGGCAGGGCGATCTGCTTGTTCTTGCTGGTGGAGAAGTTCAGCGTGGCCCCGTCATCGACCACGATCGAGCGCTGCTCGTTTTCCGCCGCGAGAGCCTTGGCCTGGGCACTGCCCGGCTTGAAGACATCGGTTGGCTGGCGCAGCAGCCGTTCGCCGGGCAGGATCTCGCTGGTGCCCATGGCCAGGCTCAGCTCGCCGTACTGGTTCAGCGAGTAATTGTCCGAGACGGTGAACTCGCCCTGCGGCTCGATCAGCATGGATTCAAAGCGCTCGCGCTCGGCATCGCTGCTCGGCAGCGAAATCGCCAGCGGCTTGACGCCCTGCGCCGGTTCATCGAGCACCTCGACGCTGCCGGCCTTGAGCTGGGTCAAGCCATAGTATTCGGACACTTCGCCAGAAACCTGGACATGGTCGCCGACGCTCACCGAGGAAACCTCGTCCGGCGCGTACACGAAGATCGCCGAGCTCGCCTGGCCCGAGGCATCTACGCCGCTGCCAGCGCTCTGCAGATAGAAACCGCGGAATCCGCCGTCGGCGTAGGCTCCGGTGACAACACCGCGCACAGTTGCGTCCTGGCCAGCCATGGGTGAGCTGTCGCCGGTCCCCTGGATCTGTTCGATGGGGGTGATTTCGGCAGTATCGGCGTGCGCCGCCGAGAAGCTCGAAACCGCAAGCGCGGTTCCCAGCACCGCGGCAGCGATGCGAGTGGGACGTCTATTGATCATGTTTTTCCCTAGGTAGATATTCAAGCAGCGGCGGCCCTGCCGCGTGCATGGGCCTGGTTCCAAGGTAAGCAAAGCCCGATTAACTGCACCTGAACTCTGCCCCGCTTTTTCGTGACGTACCCAACAACCATCAAAGGTCATCAAACGCTT
The DNA here is from genome assembly GCF_024807995.1 of Arthrobacter sp. JUb119. NCBI lineage: Bacteria > Bacillati > Actinomycetota > Actinomycetes > Micrococcales > Micrococcaceae > Arthrobacter > Arthrobacter sp. JUb119. The sequence goes on along the minus strand of NZ_JANUFE010000004.1, from coordinate 310,808 downwards.
TACGTCCAGTAGTGATTAAAGGAATCTTTTCACTAATTGAACTGACTGGTCAGTTCAATTAGTCTTTAACTGTGCTTACCGCAGATTCCATTACCGTCAAGGGACGCCACGACCAGCTCGTGGGGCCCACCTCCGTGCAACTGCAAAGAGGTGAACTGCAGCTGCTGGTATCCGAGCCGCAGATTTCCCGGACCGCGCTGGCCCTTGTACTGAGCGGACGCATGGCACCCAGCTCCGGGACGGTGGTGTGGAATGCGGATCCGAAGCTGCGAACCCTGCGCAAGCACAGCGCTCTGGTCGATTCGCCGGGGATCAATGAACCCGAATCCCACTTGAAGGTTTGCGATCTTGTCGCAGAAGATCTGGGGCTGATCCCGGGGCCAAGCTGGCGCAAGCCCGGCGCCAGGAAGTGGATGGCGCAGCATGGATTCGACGATATCGCCAGCTGCTGGAGCGATGCCATCGATCCGGGGCGCCTCTTCGAGCTCCAGCTCCTGCTGGCTGCCGAGAATCCCCGTCTTGAATTGCTCATCGTCGATTCACCGGACCGGCACGATCTGGAAGACGAGCATTGGCTCGAGACCCTGGAGAACTTCGCTTCCTCTCATCGGGAATTCGCAGTCCTGGCTATCGTCAGCCGGCTGCCCCAGTGCTGGCAGCAGCAAACCGGGCAGGCCGCCGACCCGGAACCCGCAGTGCTCCCGCTGCCCGATCCATCCACCGGGTTCATCCAAGGCGAACTCGATCTGGGCCTGGATCATCTGGCCAAGGCCAAGGGCATCGCGGACAACCACGACTTCTTCCTCCCAGCCGACGAACTTGCTGACGCTGTTCAGTGCGAAGCAAAGGAATAGACCATGACAACTTTGCGACTTGCCCTCTCCGAGCTCAAGCGGATGAGCCGCGGCACCTTGCCCAAACTGGCGCTCATCGCGGTCACCTGCGTTCCGCTGCTCTATGGCGCGCTCTACCTCTACGCCAACTGGGACCCCCAGGGAAACCTCGACAAGGTCACGGCCGCCGTGGTCAATCTGGATGAAGGCGCCGAACAGAACGGCGAGAAAACCCGAGTCGGCGACGACGTCGTCGAGGAATTGGAAGACGACGGCACCTTCAGCTGGGCGCACGTGGATTCCAAGGCGGAAGCCGAGCAGGCCGTGGCCACCGGCCAGTACGCCTTTGCGCTGATCCTGCCCGAGGACTTTTCCTCGGCCCTGGTCTCGCCGGGCGATTTCGATGATGCCGAACAGGCCAACATCGAGCTGCTGACCAACGATGCCAATAACTTCATGGTGTCCAACTTCGCCAAAACGCTGGCTACCACGGTGCGCACCTCGGTCGCCCAGGAAGTGGGAACCGAAACGGCTTCGGCGATGATCGCCGGATTCGTGGACATCCACGATTCGATGGGCGAAGCCGCAGACGGCGCCGGGAAGCTCTACGATGGCACCCTGCGACTGGGCGATGGCGTGGTCACCTTGGCCGATGGCACCACCAAGCTCGTCGATGGCAGCACCGAGCTGAACTCGGGCACCAAGACCCTGAAGAATGGCACCGCCGACCTGTCGGGAGGGTTGGGCCAACTGGTCGACGGCCAAACCCGGCTGCGCGACGGCAGCACCGAACTGGCCGACGGCACCGCGCAGCTGGCCGACGGCAGCAAAGAGCTGAGCGACGGTCTGCACACCTTGAAGACGCAGACCAAAGCGCTGCCCGGTTCCGTCTCGAAGCTGGATCAAGGCGCCGCCAGCGCGAAAGAAGCCGCCGACCAGCTTGCTGCCGGTTCACAGCAGGTCGCAGACGGCAACCAGCAGCTGGCCAGCACGGCAGATGAGGCCATCGCGGTAATCGACCAGCTGCAGGCCAACACGAAAACGCAGCTGGATAGCGTCAAGGAAGATACGCAGCAGCGCCTGGACGAGTTGGTCAGCAGTGGCGTGCTCACCCAGGACCAGGCTGATTCCATCCAGAGCACGGTCAGCCAAAGCGTGCAGAATTCTACGCTCGGCAATGCCTTGGATACCAAAGTGACCCAGGTCAATACCGAGTTATCTACCCTGCAAACGCAGCTGCACACCCTCGCCGACGGATCGGCGCAGGTAGCCGAAGGAAACCAGCAGCTGGCCACCGGCCTGGGCACCCTCGCGGATGGCACCAAGGCGTTGGATGACGCCATGCCTGCACTCGCGAAGGGCATCGGCTCGGCAGCCCAAGGCTCGGCGAAGCTCGCCTCCGGCGCCGCCGAAGCCCACACCGGGGCAAAGACCCTGGCCGAGGGCCAGCAGTCCGCATTGAATGGCGCCACCGACGCGGCTGACGGCGCAAGCCAACTGGATCAGGGTGCCGGCACGCTGCTCGCCGGCACCGGAGCCCTGCACAACGGACTGGTGCAGCTCTCCTCTGGAGTCGGCGAGCTCTCGGACGGCACCGAAGAACTGCAAGACGGTTCAGATGAATTGGCCGCCGGCCTGGAGGACGGCACCGGGAAGGTGCCGAACCCCGATAAGTCCACCAGCGGGCAACTGGCCGAAGTCATGGGCAATCCGGTAGCTGTCTCCAATAGCAAGCAGGCCGAAGCGCAGGCTTACGGCGAAGGCCTTGCCCCCTTCTTCATGACCCTGGCGACCTTTATCGGCGTGCTGATCCTGACCCAGGTGATGCGCCCGATGACCAAGCGCGCGCTGGCTTCCAACGGCAGCAACTGGAAAATTTCCATCGGCGGCTGGTTGCCCTTCGCCGCCATCGCAGTGCTGCAAACCAGCCTGCTCTACGCGGTGGTGCGATTCGGGCTGGGACTGCATGCCGCCCACCCGTGGCTGATCTGGGCTTTGCTGGCCGGTTCTGCCTTATGCTTCAGTGCGCTGATCCAGGGGTGCTTCGCGCTGCTGGGCACCGCTGGAAAGTTCGTGGTGCTGGTACTGATGGTCCTGCAACTGGTCACCTCAGGCGGCACCTTCCCCTGGGAGACCTTGCCTGATTCGCTGCACCTGCTGCACCGGATCCTGCCCATGAGCAATGTGGTGATCGGCATGCGCCACCTGATGTACGGCGCGGATCTGGGAGTGCTGCCATCGGTTGCCGGTTCGTTGCTGCTCTACACCGCCATTGGACTAGTCTTGAGTATGCTTGCGGTACGCAAGAACAAGACCTGGAGCTTGAAAACACTGCAACCGGAGCTGAAAGAATGACAACGCCAACGGGCCAACGCCGCCGTGTGCGGGCCACGGATTCGAAGGAGAAGCTCTTCGAAGCGGCCATGCAGCTGCTCGGTTCGCGCTCCCCCGAGTCCGTCTCGGTGGACGAGATCGCGGCCGCGGCCGGCGTTTCCAAGGGCACGGTCTACTACAATTTCGGTTCCAAAGACGAGCTGGTCAGCCAGATCCTCAGCTACGGCGCGCACAAGCTCATGGGCGAACTGGCACGTGCGGCCTCCGGGGAAGACCCCTACCTTGCGCTGAGGCAGATGGTGGAATTCTCCATGGACTTCGTCGCCAGCTACCCCTCCTTTGCCCATCTGTGGATGCAGGAGCAGCTGAGCGCGGACACCGCCAATGCGTTCGCCAGCACCCCGCTGCACACGCAGGTGACCGGGCTGATCATCGAGGTGCTCGAACGCCTGGTCGTGCTCGAGCCCGACCAGAAGCTCTCGGTAGCCACCAGCATTTTCGGTGCCGCCTTGTTTACCGCCCGGATGCGCGCCTCGGGACAGACCGGCCTGGATCGCGGGCAAACGGTGCGCGCCGTGCTGCTCACCGTGGACGGGCTTCGCGCTACCCGTCCGGCGGCCGGCTCCTAGGCCTGCGCGTCCCAGCTGGCGGTTTCCCTGATGCCAGGCAGTCCGGCGCTGAAGAGCAGCACCCCGGGATAGCCGTTGAGCAGTTCGGCCACGTCTCCGTAGGCTCCATCGGGCAAGCGGGTCAGCAGCGAATCGACCACCAGCAATGGCGGTTCGCGCAACAGCGCCCGTGCCACCAGCAACGATGCTTGCTGCCCGGAACTAAGCGGTTCGCCGCCCCGGCGCAAGCGGGCTTCCGCCCCACCGGGCAAATCGGCCATCTTCAAACCGCAGGTTTCAGCCAGCGCCACGGCCTTGCGCAGCGAAGCGCCCGGATGGCGATACCGCAGCGCACGGGCGACACTTCCGCGCTCGGGAACCATGGATTCCAATGCGGAGCCCACGAGCTTGCGGCGGCCGGCAGCAGGCAGATCCTCGCTGCGCCCCTCGGCGATCCACACCCCGGCCTGCGGGTCGGCGCCGTGCACCAGCGCGCCGGTAGCAATGGCCGAAAGCAGCGCCGCGCATTGGCCCTGGCTTCCACGCAGCGCAATTCGCTCCCCGGGCTGTGCCCGCAGGGTGGAAAACTGGTCGGCCATCCCTGCGGGCACCTGGATGCGCACCGAGGAAGGCTGGAGCATCAGCTCCTTGGCATCGCGGGTGCTTGCCGAAGATTCTTCGCGGGCCCGCCAGCGTTCCTGCTCGGCCAGCAGCGGCGCGATGATTCGCCGGCCCGCCTTGTAATTCTGCCGGTACTCCACCACGCGGCCCCACTCGCCCAGGGTTCCTGCGCAAATTCCCATCAGCGTCAGGGCGGTCGCCACGGCAGCTGGCGGAAGCTGCGCCATCGAGGCCGCTGCCACAACCAGCGCGGTACCCAGCAGCGGAATGGCCAGCGCCCCGCCACGCAGGGCGGCGGCGAACCGGGCGCGATGCACCGAAGCATCGATCACCTTCTGCGAGGAGTCCTGCACCCTTTGCACTTCACGTTCCACGCCGCCGCCGGCCGCAATAGCTGTCCGCGCCGCGACGGTATCGGCAATGCGCGAGGCCAGGCTCCCACGGTGCCGGCGCAAGGTCCTGGCGCTCAGGAAAGTACCCCCGGCCAAGGCCGCCAGCAGGACGCCCTCGAGCACCAGGGTCGCGGCCAAGCTCAGGGCCAGGAGCGGATGCAGGAACCACAGGCCCGCACCGCTGACAATCAGCAATGGCAAGCCGGCGACCAGCGGGACCATGCCCTGCACAATCCAGTTGCGGATCGAGGACAGGTCGTTGGTGGAACGGGCGATGGTGATGCCCATGGACGGACCGCGTGCACTGCGCAAAGCGTGCGTGACCAGCCCGCGGCGCAGCTGGGCCACATAATGCTGGCCGAGCTTCTCGGCCAGCACCCGTTCAGCGTACTTGGCCAGGAAGAAGCATCCCACCAAGCCCAGGACCGCGCCAAGAGCTGCCCAGCTGATGCGGGTCGAGAGCTGTCCGATCAGCCAGCCGATGGCAATCGAGAGCAAGCCGGCGAGAATGCCCAGGCTGAGCAATCCGGCCAGCAGCATCCGCCGCCCGGGCGCTACCAGGGCCGGCAGGCGCCCAGGCTGCGCCGGCTGCTCAACGGCGATCTTCTGGTCCAGCATCTTGGCTCCTAGCGGGTTGGCAGCAGGGCGGCGGCAACCTCTGCCTGGCACAGGTCGAAGGTCCCGATGACCGGGGTGGACAGCTGCGCCTGGGCTTCCATCGCGGCCAGCGGGGAGGCCGTGAGCACCCCGGAAACCGCGGCAACATCCAGGCCTGCTTCGCGCAGGATTCGCTCTCCGGCCTGGGCACCCAAAGCGTCCTGGGCGCTGAACAGCACGCGGTCTACATGCTCGGCGAAAATCGGGTCGCGCAGCAAGCGGGAAGTTTCGCCCTGGAACAGCCCGTCGGCGATCTCGATGACCACTGCGTCTGCGCCGGTGGCGCTTTGCTCGCGGATCATCGCCACCAGCAGGTCGCGCACGGTTTCGTAGTCCAAGCGGTAGGTGGTTGGGAAGCCGAAGTCGGTGAAGTCGCAGACGCTGAAGGCGCCGGCATCGGTGAACAGGTTCGGATCATTGCCGGCACCCGTGCCGGTGGCCTTGCCTGCGGCAACTTCCATGCCGGAGTTGACCAGTCCGTTGACCAGGCATCCCAGGGTGGTGGACTTGCCGGAGTTCATCGAGGTGCCCAGCACTGCGATCACCGGCGGGCGCGGCGCGGCAACCTGCGCTGCGCGCGGCGATGCGTTCTCGATGCCCAGTGGAGCGAAGTCCACCAGGTTCACGACCTTGCCGTGGCGCATCAGCAGGCCTGCGGGCTGCAGCTGTGTCGCCATATCGATCGAGGCGTGCTGTTCGATGACTTCGCTGGCGACACCGCCGCCTGCAACCAGCTGGCATGGACCCAGGTTATCCGGCACATGGGCCAGGAACTGGTCTGGTGCGTAGCGGTGGCCGTAGGCGACCATGATTTCCTGTCCGACGAACATCAGCTGGCGTCGGGAAACCGGGGACTGCAGGCGCGTGTGCTTGCCTAGCTCGGTCACAGCCGCGATGACGACGTCACCGGCACGCGGCACCATGTTTGCGCGGCGCACGATCTCGAAATCCTGCGGATTGCGCTGCAGCTCGGCTGCAACGAAGCGGGTGGTGTAGGCAGCGCGGATGGTGCGGGCGCGCTGTGCATCGATCTGCTGCTGCACTTCATTGCGCGCTGCGGGGGTCTGCGTTGGAAGTGATTCTGCGATGATGGCCATCTGCCTATTCCTCTTTCAGTGTTTCCGGCCCGCCGTTGCGGTTTGCCGGTGCTGGCCGTGCTGCCAACGATTCCCAGTGAAACGAGCAATGGTTAACTGAAAGTGAACGGTTCATGAGGCGGCGAGGTGTATTCGATGAGAGGCCTATCATCTGCTTCTCATAAAGGCAGATCACCGCTTATTTACGGGCTGACTAGTGCATTAGAAAAAACTTGATGAGACTTCTCTCATGCGGGCCGCGGTGCGGTGAAATGCGTGACGCGCGCATCACGGGCATCCAGGTGCGAGTACGGATGCTTGGTTTCCAACACCGTGGTTCCCAGGGTCGGATAGTTCATCGCCAGCTCGTAAACGGCTTCTTCATCCGAGTCCATTGCCGCCAAGCGCAGCGCCAATTCCTGGAGCACCGGCTGGTGCCCGATCACCAGCAGGTTGCTGACCGTATCGGGAACTTCATTGATGATGGAGCACAGCTGCGAGACTCCTGCGGTGAAAATGCGCGAATCGACATAGGGGGTCGGGCCCTTCTCGCCGAGTTCGGAAAGCACCCAGGCGCAGGTGGAGCGCGCACGCAGCGCGTCGGAGCAGATGATGTAGTCCGGTATCAGGCCATTCTCCACAAGCCAGGCTCCGGCGGCCGGGGCTTCGCGGTGCCCGCGGGCCGCCAGCGGCCGGTCGTGATCCGCGACGCCCAGCGGGTAGTCGGCTTTGGCGTGGCGCATCAGCATGAGCTTGCGGGAATGCATGGTGTTCATTGTTCCAGCTTAAGACAGCAGTGGCGGGCAAACCGAACCCGGTTTGCCCGCCACTGCTGCCAGCTGATGCTAGATGGAGTATTCCGGAGCTGCCCAGACAACAACTTCTGGGTGCTCGTAGAAGCGGTAGCCCTGGCCACGTACGGTGCGCACGGTATTGGCCAGGCGTCCCAGCTTGGAACGCAGACGACGGATATGCACGTCGATGGTGCGTTCGTTAGGGACTTCTTCGGCATTGCGCCACAGGTTTTCCAGCAGCTCTTCGCGGCCTACGGTGCGGGTGCCGTTTTCCACGAGGAAGTTCAGCAGCTCGAATTCCTTGAAGGTCAGGTTCAGGGTTTCGCCATCCAGGTAGACTTCGCGGCGCGAGAGGTCGATCAGCACGCCAGATGGGCGCGGGGTGGATGGACGGGCTTCAGCGCGTGGCCGGCGGGAAATCGTCGGATCGCCCAAAGCCTGGCGAACTACATCGATGGGCTCACCCTGGGCGCTAGTTGGAGCCAGTGCCACGGCGGCATGGGTCTGCGCTTGCGGCGACAAGGTGGCCAGGAAGGCGCGGACCTGGGTGGCCAGCTTGCCCAGCGAGGTGCCCTGCGCCTGGGCGGCAGTTTCATCCAGGCCCACGTAGAGCACGAAGCCGCGTGCGGAGGTGTCGGCGCTTGGCTGGCCTGTTGACTGCACTGGAGTGCTAGCCGGCTGATGCGATGCATCACGTGTTTCATGAACATTGGAAACCGCGCGCAGCGGACGGTAACCCGCTGGTGCATAGCTGCCAGAAGCTGAACGCTGCGCAGCTGCTGCGCGGTTCTGCGCATTGCGAATTGAAACGTGGACGTATCCGGAACCAGCCGACATAATCTTTTCCTCTTTTAGTGCGAAGGCCAAGTGGTTTGGCGCTCATGCTTCGGGTTTTGCTTGCGCTGTTCGCGGCCTTCGTCCACGTTCAGCAGTTGGGTTTCCCGTCAATAACTCCCAAAATCGGATTACAAATCACTCATAATTCGGCTTGGAGGCCATGGACGCCGAGCATTCGTTGAGGACGATCTTGGGCAACTCGATGTTGGAATCCGAGGTGCTTTTACCGTCCTGCGCCGTACTCACACCTCTAGTTTCCTCGTAACATTGGCAACTTGCAAGTAACAATGAACACCTGCGTCCACATAGTGAGACGAATGTTTCCAAACGTGACGCACAACACTTTAGACAATTCTAGGCTACCTAAGCGCTTAACTAAACAATATGGTCAACATATCAATAGAACTTCGTCATTATGTCCGGTCCATTCATAGGCCTGAATATTCATTCATCACTATGGTCCGTCCACGCTTCAATCATTCGTCGTTCTTGGGGGTTGACCAAATTAACCACTATCGGTTCGGGTTTTCCCCGCATAAAATCGACTTATAGTCATAGCTGACACACAGCAAAAACATATTCTCGGCCCATGGCAATAGGACAAGCTGATTAACATGAATGAATCACGATTCTCCCCTTCGCAATTGCCCCGGCTGACTCACCCTGATGGCACGGCAATCAAAGTTCTCGTGGTCGATGATGAACCTTCATTGGCGGAATTGGTCGCCATGGGAACCCGCATGCTCGGCTGGGAAGCCACGATGGCCCACGATGGGCCCGAAGCAGTAGCCACCGCTCGCTCCCTAGCGCCGGACGTACTGGTTCTCGACTGGATGCTGCCTGGGTTCGACGGCCCCGAGGTGTTGCGCAAGGTGCGCACCCACTTCCCTGAAATCCCCGTACTTTTCCTCACTGCCAAGGACGCGGTTGAAGACCGTATCGAGGGCCTGGGGGCCGGTGCAGACGACTACGTCGCCAAGCCCTTCAGCCTCGAAGAGGTCCTGATCCGATTGCACCGACTCGTGGAACGTTCCGGTGCGGCCACTGCGGATTCCGCTGAATTGGTCGTCGGCGATCTGGTGCTGAACATGGACTCGCACGACGTATCCCGCGCAGGCCGCGAAATTTCGCTGACCGCCACCGAATTCGACCTGCTCAGCTACCTGATGAACAACGCCCGCCGCGTGGTATCCAAGTCGCAGATCCTGGACAACGTCTGGCACTACGATTTCGACGGCCAGGCGAACATCGTCGAACTGTACATCTCGTACCTGCGCAAGAAGATTGACGTTGACGCGGAGCCGATGATCCACACCGTGCGTGGCGTTGGCTACGTGCTGAAGCCGGCTGCATGAGTTTCTTTTCCCCGAACACCAGGGTGAGCTCGCCGCACGCGCTGCAGCGCAAACTGCTGCTCATCCTGCTGACCTCGGTCACCGCCGTATCTGTCTTGCTCGGCCTGCTCTATAACGCGGGCATGCGCCAGACCTTGATGGACCAGCTCAACAGCCAGCTGCGGCTCACCACCGAACGCGCGCTGAATTATTCGCAGGGTGCACCAGCGGTGAACTCCCGGCTTGATGCCCCCGGCCAGTCCGCCGGCACGCTGACCGCGCGGTTCGTCGACAAATACGTCTTCAACGGCGGTGTGCTGGACGAACGCACCGGCGTGCTGAAGCAGCTGAGCCAGGAAGATGCCATCCCGATGGTGGATCTGGAGCTGAGCACGTTGCGTGCCGGCGGGCAGTTCAAGCCGGTACGTGCCCACCTGACTGTGGGCGACTATTACCTCGTCGCAGTCAAGGACTCTGGATCCAACGGCATCCTGATTGTCGGTTTGCCCCTGCACAGCACCGATCTGGCGTTGCGCGGTATGGCCTGGCTGACGCTGTTCATCGCCTTGATCCTGATCGCCGGTGCGGGCCTGGCCGGTTCGTGGCTGATCTCCCGCTCGCTTGCCTCGCTGAAGCGCGTGGCCACCGTGGCTGCTTCGGTTGCCGCCGAAGAGCTTGATTCAGGAAAGGTGGACCTGACCCAGCGCGTCCCGGCGCAAGATGCAGTCCCCGGTACCGAGGTGGGCAATGTCGGCAATGCGCTGAACGCGATGATCAGCAACGTCTCCACCGCACTGACCGCCCGCGAGAAGTCCCAGGCCCAGATGCGCCAATTTGTCGCCGATGCCTCGCACGAACTGCGCACTCCGCTCTCGGCGATCCGCGGCTACACCGAGCTGCTCTCGGCCACTGAGCATTTCTCCCCGGACGGGCAGCGCTCGGTGGACCGCGTTCTGCAGCAAAGCAGCCGAATGAGCTCACTGGTTGAGAATCTGCTGCTCCTGGCTCGGCTGGATGAGGAGAATGCGTTCAAGCGCAGCGAAATTGACCTGTGCTCGCTGACATCGGATATCACCGAGGACTTCAAGCTCACCGCGAACGACCACCATTGGGAGTTCGACTGCCAGGCGCCGCAGACCATTGTCAATGGCGACTCGGCCTCGCTTCGCCGGGTGATCACCAACCTCTTGGCCAACGCCCGCAAGCACACGACGGCCGGAAACACCGTCACCGTTTCGGTGGACCAAGACGAAGACACCGATGAAGCCATCATCCGGGTTCACGACACCGGTGAGGGCATTGCCCCAGAATTCCTGCCTCGGGTCTTCGAACGTTTCACCCGCGCCGACAAGGCGCGTTCTGGCTCCGATGGCACGACCGGGCTGGGCCTGCCGATCGCCAAGAGCATCGTCGAAGCCCACGGGGGCACTGTCACGGTCACCTCCCAGCCAGGAGATACCGTCTTCGAGGTCCGGCTTCCGTTGGACACGCCCGAAACCGGTGAAGAAACGCCGAAGGCTGCGGTGTAGTCACCGCAGCCTTCGGGCACATCGCTTAGCTGGAACTAGGCAATGGGCGGGGTCACGCCATACAGGCGGTCGCCGGCATCGCCCAGGCCTGGGATGATGTAGGACTTCTCGTCCAGCTTTTCGTCCATCGCTGCCAGCACGATGTGCACGCGATGATCGCCACCGTGGATTTCCTTCAGACGCTCGATGCCCTCAGGGGCAGCGATCAGGCAAATGCAGGTAACGGATTCTGCGCCGCGTTCGAAGATGAACTTGATGGCCTCGGCCAGGGTGCCGCCGGTGGCCAGCATCGGATCCAGCACGAACACTTGGCGGCCGGCCAAGTCATTTGGCACGCGGTCAGCGTAGGTGATGATGTCCAGGGTTGCCTCGTTGCGGGCCATGCCCAGGAAGCCGACCTCAGCGGTCGGAACCAGGCGGGTCATGCCTTCGAGCATGCCCAGGCCGGCGCGCAGGATGGGGACAACCAGCGGGGTCGGCTTGGCAATGGAGGTACCGGTGGTGGTGGCGACCGGGGTCTGCACCTCAACGTTTTCGGTTTTCACCTCGCGGGTTGCCTCATAAGCCAGCAGGGTGACCAGTTCGTCGGTCAGCTGGCGGAAAATCGAGGATGGGGTGTTCTTATCACGAAGAACCGAAACCTTGTGTGCCACCAGTGGGTGGTCGACTACCTGTACGCGCATAAGTAGAAATCTATCAGCACCGACTCAGGCAAATCGAGAGATATCCCCGATTTCCCGCCGTTAAAGCACTTTGGTGTGCCCAAGGAAACAGCAAACTTCAGTGCAGTGCGCAGTGCACCACACTCCGGGCGCCCGGCTACCGTCCCAAAACACGTAAAGTGAAAGCACTATGGTGCACGAATTTGATGCTTGGATGGACCTCGCCTTGGCTGAAGCGCGCGAAGCGCTGGCCACTGATGACGTACCCATCGGCGCCGTCATCCTCTCCCCCGAAGGCGAAGTCCTGGCCACCGGACGCAACGAGCGCGAGGCCATCAAGGACCCCACGGCGCATGCCGAGGTGGTCGCCATTCGCAATGCGGTCAAGGCCTTGGAAGCCAAGGGACAAGATGATGGCTGGCGCTTATCCGACTGCACCCTGGTGGTGACCCTTGAGCCCTGCGCCATGTGCGCCGGGGCAATAGTCCTTTCGCGCATTCCCAAATTGGTCTTCGGGGCCTGGGACGAGAAGGCCGGCGCGTGCGGCTCGGTCTTCGATATCGTCCGTGAACCGCGATTGAACCATTGGGTCGAGGTGTACTCGCGGGTCAAGGAAGAAGAATGCGGTGACCTGTTGCGTGAATTCTTCCGGAGCAAGCGCGGCTAGAAACCGACGTTGATGTGTTTCGGAACACTTCAGGCCAAAAACAGCGCTCTCGTTTTTGTTTTCGCCTGATGTTCGTTATAGAGTTATCAGGTCTGGTGACGTGTCCGAGCGGCCGAAGGTGCAACACTCGAAATGTTGTGTACGGTAACCCCGTACCGTGGGTTCAAATCCCACCGTCACCGCCAATGAAAACCCCTGGTCAGCCAGGGGTTTTCTTCTTTTAAAGATCTGACATGGTGCACTTATGGTGCATATTTCACCGGAGGGTAGTTACGACATGCCCATCCTTCGTTGTGAACACGGCTACCACCACCATGCAGGCCCGCACGCCTGCGACTGGGTGAACCACAACGAAGATTGACCATACTGGGCATCGCGCAAGCAGGACGAAAAAGATCTCTAGCCTCCCGCCGGCTGCCGCACCTGCTGCGCGCGCTTGCCTTCAGGAAGCCGGGCACAGAGAAAGGTCCCCCTGCTGCTGTATGCGGCAAGGGGATCTCTTCGGGTTAGGCTCAGCGGATCTGGACATTGCTCGTCTCGGCTCATTCGACGAACGAGCCGGCGTTACCTACTATCGTGAAGTGCTGGTCTTTGAGTGGTGGCGGTAGTTGGTGAACGCCAGGATCAGCGCTGCTAGCAGCAGTACTCCGCCAACAGCCCATCCAACCACGGCGTAGCCGGTAAGCTGAGGGACCCGTGGCAGGTTGATCGCGGCTACCGCAAGGAACAGAAGCACCACTACGGTGCTCTTCCTGGCGGCAGACGAATTGCTAGGTTGCTTTGTCATTTGCCGTTTCCTTTCTCGTGCCTAGCTGGCACCGCTCAGGCACTGTCCTACGGATGCGCCAGCAACAGCGGTGAAACCAGCCACGCAGATGATGCAGCCTGTTCCCACGGTAACAGCACAGAACGCCGCACAGGTGGAGATGATCACGAGCGCCGCCATGGTGGAGATGCCCAGCGCGTTGAGGCACTTGATCACACCTTCGTTGCCAGCGGCCGCAACGCCCACCGACGAGCCTTCAGGAGACATGGCGCTCAAGGCTTTCGCAGCCTGAGCTTCAGCTTCGGGAGTAGCTTCAACAGTCCACTGCTTGAGCAAACTCCCATCGACCCACTGCTTCACCTCGGCAGTGCTGTCGCTGGTGTACGTGGCTTGAACCTGTGCGAAGCTCTGGACAACGTCTCCAGCAGCGTCAACGACGGCAACGGCGAAGGAGCCCTCGTCGTGGCCGTCCCCAGACGTAGCCGCTGCCACCATCAGCGAACTGGAGCCATTGATCCGGGCGACGTTTGCCTGCTTGATATCGACTTCTGCACCGTTTCGCAGCTGAGCATCGAAACTCGGTTCGGCACTTGAGATCGCCCGCTCGACAGCTGACTCCGAAAGCGGCTCGTTGTTTAGGAACGAACCTTCGGAAGCGTTGACCGGACTAGCAACCGCGAAGAGCATCGCCCAGCCTGCAACCATCGCGATGATTGCTTTCGAGATCTTTTTCATGTTGACCACTTCCTATTTCTGGGCCTGGTCGATGCAATATCCTACCTGACCGCCCCATACGCCCGCGGCTGCGGCGATGCGACCCACGCAGCCGAGCCCAACAGTTCCTACGCAGACCGCCGCGCAGGCGATAGAGATGGCGGTAATAACTCAGCTAGGGATGCCCGCGTTGGCAAGGCAGATGTTGAGCTTGTCCCAGAAACCGGCATATGTGGTGACGTTGTTTTCCGCGCCAGCTGTGGTCAATTGCTTGCCCATGGTCAGATTTCCGTCGACCCACATGCGGGCATGACCAGATACGTCGTCGCCAATGAAAGCCATCTCTGTGCGCTGCGCAACGTTGCCAGACTTATCAAGCAGCGCACCGACTGTGGCGAGCTGAACGCCGTCGCCAACGAGCGGGTAACTGACATACGATGTCCCGTCGGACATCGACCATGCTTGAACGCCTGAACGATCGACCTTCAGGCCTGAGAGCGACTCCGTTGGAAGATCAGCGCTGTTGGCCAACTGAACAGCCTCGGACTTTGGCAGACTCTCGGCATTCTCGCCAAAGCTGGCAATGCTGGTCACGGCCGGAGACGAAGCGGCCGCCGCTGGCTTCGTCAATGCAGTACTCAGAGTCAGGACCAGAGAAGCGATTGCCACGAACGCGATCGCAAGGTACGTGACCCCGGAGCGGAATTGTTGTCTTGATGTTGGGATTGGAATGCAGTGGTCGTCATTTGACCGGACCGCAATCGAGTGAAGTTTAAGCTTCACGACTATCACCTTTTGAATGAATCGAAATCTACATCCTCGTAAAGATCGGCGCATCATCTGCCGTGCCAAGCGGGGGTCGACCGGAATCGCGCCACCGAATCAAAAGTCCTCGCTCTGGATCGGATCTCCCCAGAAACGAGCACGTTTAATAATCATCATTAAATAAGAACGGCGTAAATACTACTTCAGTAGGAGGGCAAAACCCGCCTCGGATTACTCGATGGTCGACAGAAGGGCAGATGGATGCTCGCCGAGACCACTGGCAATCTTCACGATGATGTCCAAGGTGGGATTCCTGCGACCACGCTCGATTCCGCTGACATAAGTCCGGTCGAGTTCAGGATGGTTGGCAAAGGCTCCTTGCGACGTAAACCCTTGGCTTTCCTCAACTCTCGGACCCGGTCGCCAAACGCGCGTCGATGCTCAGGAATGTTCATATATCAAGCTTTTTGATTATGATGACCATGAGACAACGGACTATGAGTCACATGCACGAACATCTACGCTAGGAAGCCATGGCATCGATCACCATGCCGACAAAACGAATCCGAGCCCTGAGAGTACTCTCACGGACTGCTAAAGGTTTCAAATCCCACAGTCACCGCCAGAAAAACCCCGGGAATCAATGATCCCCGGGGTTTTGCTGTGCCTAGAGCTAGTTCGCGAAGGTATCGGTGAGCTTGCCCTTGGCATCCCACAGCGCCAGCGAGTCGCCACCGTTGTTCAGGATTCCCGGTCCGTCCACGTAGTAGGCTTCTTCGCTGTTGGTACCCGGACCCGAGTACACGCGCAGCTGATCGCCTGTCTCCAGCTCGTATCCTTCGCCAATTTCCAGGATGTTGTTAGCGGCATCGCGAATGATGTAGCCGCTGACATCGATGGTGCGCTTTCCGGTGTTCTCCAGGATCACGTGCTCGCCATTTTCTGGGGCGATGTCATCTCCCGGCACGTCATTGATCGCGTTGGCAATCACCACGCCATTGTTGGCAGGGAAATCCTTCTGGCCAGCGATGTGGCGGTTCACCTGTGCTGGGAAGTCGCCGGTGATTCGCTCGACACCCAGGGCCAGTGCAGCATCGGCTGCTTCGACGGCGTTGACGGTGTAGACGCCCAGGCCCAAGCCTGCGTCCTTCACGCGCTGCGCACCGGCGGCGTCAAGGGTGCGGTAGCTAGTGCCGAAAGAATCCGCGTAGGTCGCGTAGGTTGCCAGTTCCGCCGCAGAAGGCACGGTTCCGGTCAGCTGCTGCAGTGGTACTTCAGGTGCCAGTTGGGCAAAGATCTGGTTGGATGCTGCGTCGAAGCTGAGGACCTCGATCTTGTTGGCCTCTGCCAGTGCCTTCCATTCAGGATCCTCAGCCAGCGCGTCGGCTACCAGCTTCTCCACGCCAGGGGACTTGGCTGGATCTTTGATTTCGATGAATACTCCCGTGCCACCGGTCAGTGCACCTGGAACCTCATCGAAATGGGGAATTTTCGTTCCCTCGAACTCGTCTGAGAAGTAGGAACCCGCATCGAGCTGCTGCAGTTCTTCCCAGGTAAATGACGTGATGGGGTCATTGACGCGGTCAGGGAAAACCTCTGCCACGTTCGTGGTGCGGGAAGGCGTTCCGTCATGGAAGATGAACGGTACTCCGTCCTTGGACAGCTGCACATCGATCTCGATGAATTCGGCGCCGGACTGGCTGCCTGCCTTGATGGCCGCCAAGGTGTTCTCCGGTGCCACACCTGCGGCTCCGCGGTGGCCGATAATCAGTGGATCAGATCCAGTCGGTTCAATCTGAGCAGCTCCGGCAGGAGCGGCCAGGGTGACGGCCAAAGCCAGAGTTGCCGTGCCAAGGGTGATATTGCGCAGTTTCATGGAGCACTTCCGTTGGTGTCATTGGTGTACACCGGCCATGTTTCCGCGCGCTGATGACAGCGACCCCACACTGAGCTGAATCAGAGATTAAGCTTTTCTACTCAATCTCATGCGTGCTGAACTGGGTTTCCAGATTCGTCCCGTTCAATTCAAGGTAGATTTGCCCCTCAGTCACCGAGACGGACATGGTATTGCGGCGGGTCAATGCTTGGCCCGCTGCATCAATGAACTTGGGGTCGAAGGAGCGCACCATGATCTCTTGCGACTGGTGGATCGTCTTGCCACGCCAAGAAGCCAGAAGCTTGGCAGGATCGCGGTGCGTGTAGACGGCGGTGCGGTCTGCCCGCTTGCTGCCCAAATGCAGGCGCTGGGCATCAGGGGCGCCCACTTCAATCCACGCGGTAATGAGCCCGGTCAGGTCCTTGACCAAAATGGCTGGCTCTTCTCCGGTGGATACGCCTCCGGCCGAGAAGGCAATACCGTCTTCATATTCGAGGCAGTAGGCCAGTACACGAGTGACCAGGTAGGCATCGGTTTCGGAAGGATGCTGCGCCACTCGCAGCGAAAGATCCCCGTAAACCCCGCGATCCACATCAGCAAGTTGAATTTCAAAGGTGTGCATAGTCGCGCCGATAGCCATAGTTCACGAGTTTACCGTGAACACCATGGCCTGATCGACGCGCGGCTAGCTGGCTAGGCTTTCGCCTCGCGGCTTCGAGCCACGAAGAAACCTGCCAGCGATGACAAGCTGGCCACGGCCGCAAAGATGCCAACCATCGGATTCCCGCTAAAGGAAAGTACCGAAAACGCAGCAAAAAGAATGGCAGAAACAACGAACAGGGTCTTCATAACTAAATCCTATTTGATACAGCTCACGAATAAAAGATTTATTCAGCGGGTGGCAGCTTTCCGCTCACCCCCTTGGCCACGGGCAAAAGAGTTCAACAGTATTGGGCATGCAGCTACCGGAACTACGCTCAGTTTCATCTGACAGCCCACTTTGCACTATCCACCGTCGAGGATCGAAAGGCCCCGTACGAGGTGCGCGCATACCGCGTGGTGCGCTTATCCCAAGCACACGGACCGGCTGCCGACGCCACGGTTCCCCCCTTGGCTTCACGTCCCGCCGGCATGGTCTTCTTTAAAGCCCACCGGCCACCTGCTGGAGATCCGGCGCCGGAGAGTTGCTGGATAATCTTTCGCCCGTGGCAACGCTGGGCGCACGTGTACGATTCTGGGGTGAAGACTGTGCATTGGCCGCTGGCCGGATTCAAGTGGGACGCCGTATCCGCTGCGGTGCTCATCGGCTTGTCATTCGTCCCCGGGGTGGCACGGTAGGGCCTTGAGCTGGCGGACTCCCCCGATCACCCGCTGAATCTGCTTGGCATAGCGCTCATAGGGCTCCAGGGCGGCTCGGTGGCGGTACTGCGCCGCTGGCCGCATTGGTCTTTGGCCCTCGCCTTTTCGTCTTTTGCCGCTTACCAATTGCTCGGGTTCCCCACCACGTTCGCGGCGCTCGGCCTGCTGGTGGCCCTGGTAGGCGCCGGCGCGCTGGCGCAACGGCACCGGCCGCTGACCGTATCGCTGCTCCTAGCCAGCTACGTCCTGCTTGTCGCGGCCCTGATTCGGATTGACCCCACGCTCACGGTACCCGACGCCTTCGCCTTCGGAGCGATGCTGGCGGCGCTGTGGATCTTCGGTTCCTGGCTTCGCTCGCAGTCCGCGATGCGCCGGCGCCACGCCGAAATGCTGGAAAGGGAGATCATCCTGGCCGAGCGGACGCGCATCGCGCACGAGCTGCATGATGTGGTCACGCACCATGTCACGGCGATGGTGGTGCAGGCCGAGGCCGGAGGGTTCCACCCGCAGCTCGATGCCAAGACGCAGCAGCTGCTGGCTTCCATCGCCGACGGGGGCCGGAAAACGCTGGCGGACTTGCGCAGCCTGCTCGGGGCACTGGACGGGAAAGCGGAAAAGTCACGGGTACCCGCCGAGCAGCAGGCCGCCGAGGTCATCGCCCGGGCACGGGCTTCCGGCCAGAATGTGGAATTCGCGGAGCAAGGCGAGCCCTACCCGCTCACCGGGGCTACGGGACTGGTGGTTGTCCGGGTAGTCCAGGAAAGCATGACCAACGCGCTGAAGCATGCGCTCGATGGCGCCGCAACGGTAGGCATCAGCTACGGCAAGGATGAGATCATGGTCGAGGTGGCCAGTTCCGGCCGCCGTGCCAGGGGCTCGGCATCGAACTCTGGAGGCCGGGGGATCATCGGGATGCGAGAACGCGTGGAACTGGCCGGTGGCCAATTGCAGGTCGAACAGCTCGCTGAGCAGTTCGTGGTCAAAGCGAGGATCCCTCGATGACCTCCACTCCAGCGAACACGCCAATCCGCGTGGTCATCTGCGATGACCACGAACTTGTGCGCACCGGATTTTCCACCATCATCAACGCCCAACCCGATCTCGTGGTTGTCGGCGAGGCGGCGGACGGAGAGGAAGCGGTACGAGTCACCCGCCGTGAGCGCCCGGATGTCGTGGTGATGGATATCCGCATGCCGCTGCTGGACGGAATCGAAGCGACCCGGAGAATTGCCGGGCCGCAGGCCTCCGACGCGGCGCGAGTCATGGTGGTGACGACCTTTTCCCTGGACGGCCTGGTGTATGACGCACTGCGCGCCGGCGCGAGCGGCTTCCTGCTCAAGGATGCCCGGCCCGCGGAACTGGCCGCGGCCATCCGGAGCATTGCCGCCGGTGACTCGCTTATCGCCCCGGCGCTGACCCGCTCCTTGATCGGACGCTTCGGCGACCGGCTGCGGCCCTCGGCAAAGGACGCCGCCATCTTCGAGGCGCTGACCGCGCGCGAACGCGAAGTGCTGCAGCTGATCGCCGAAGGCCTGTCCAACGCGGA
Source organism: Arthrobacter sp. JUb119 (assembly GCF_024807995.1). Lineage (NCBI taxonomy): Bacteria > Bacillati > Actinomycetota > Actinomycetes > Micrococcales > Micrococcaceae > Arthrobacter > Arthrobacter sp. JUb119. The sequence goes on along the minus strand of NZ_JANUFE010000004.1, from coordinate 291,438 downwards.
GATCGCAGCGCAACTGGTGATCAGTCCCGAAACGGTGAAAACCTATGTGTCTCGCATCTTGTCGAAGCTGCAGGTGCGCGACCGGGTGCAAGCTGTCGTGCTCGCCCACAATACGGGATTCGCCGACTGGTCCTGACGCGCCGGTCCCCCGAACGGGGGATCCCAAGTGCCTGCCCGCGGGTGATTTGCCCCGCGCCCCAACGCCGTAGCGTCTTGTTCACACCCACTATCGGGTAGCGAACAAGGAGCAAGAATGACAGAAGCTACGCAGAAATCGCCCTCCCTCAGGCATAAAACCTGGATCTCCACAACCCTGATGGTCACTGGAATGGCCATCGCAATGCTGATGGCCAATGCCCTGGCCGCGTGGCCGCGCAATCCGGTGGCAGCCTTGATCATCGGACCCATCCTGGCCGTGGCAATGATCGGCCTGTTCAGCATTGCGGGACAACGAGTCGAACGCCGTAAGGCAGAAGAATTCCCGAGGCGCAACGCCGTCCGCCATGTGCTGGTCGGAACGGGGCTCGGGGTGCTGATGTCCGGGGCCACAGTGGGCCTCCTTGCCCTCTTCGGCGCGTACACGATCACCGGCTGGGGCTCCGTTTCCGGAATGCTGGCCGTCGCCGGAATGATGTGCGCGGTTGCGGTGTCGGAGGAAGTGTTCTTCCGCGGCGTGGTCTTCCGCCTGCTGCGTGGCCGTTGGGGTACCACGGTGGCGCTGAGCGTCTCGTCAATCCTCTTCGGGCTCGTCCACCTGGTGAATCCGGACGCGTCGCTGTGGGGTGCCTTCGCCATCATGATCGAAGCTGGAATCATGCTCGGCGCCGCCTACCTTGCCACCGGATCGCTTTGGCTGGCGATCGGCGTGCACTTCGGCTGGAACTTCGCGACCACCGGCCTTTTCGGCTCGGTCACCTCGGGATCCGAGGCGCGCGATTCGCTGGTCACCGCAGTGATCAGCGGACCGGACTGGCTGTCCGGAGGAGCCTTTGGACCCGAAGCCAGCATCGTGGCAATCGTGGTCTGCTCGGTGGCAACCCTCGTGTTCTTCGCAGTCGCCCGTCGCCGTGCCGCAACCGTCTGAAGATTCCCGGCCTGCACCCCAATGCGCGTCACGCATTCGGGCTGCAGCCGAGAATCCACCCGTACAGATCAAGCTGGCTCGGGACAGCCTGAGGGCTACTTGCGCTCGGGATTTTGCGGATCAAACACCGTTTGCGACAGCGGCGCATAGGCGTACCAACCAGGATGCTCCCCACGCAGAGCCCTTTCCCGGGCTTCGGCAACGTCCGCTTGGAACCGGTTGTTTTCCACGACAAAAGCCTCGAAAGCTTCGGCAGCCTGCGGATTCTGAGCTGTACCGCTCGCCTGGAAGCTGCGCGCAGGGCAGTCATCGTCTTGAGCGCTCAAATCGATGATGAACTTGTTGCCGAGTTCATCGGCTACACGCTGTGCCAGCAGTAATCCTTGGGCATAGAACTCGCGACCGAGCTCCGCTGAGTTCCATTCGTAGTCACGGTCCAGGCCTTCATAGAAGAGCTCTTCCCATCCGGCAAGATCGGCTGCCAGTTCGGGCGACAGCCCTGCCGCGTCATAGGGAACCGGGTCTGGAAACCATAAAACTGTATCCGCATGGTCCGGAAACATTCGGACCGTGCGGGACTCGGATTCGTCCATGGAACTGTTCATGGATAGATCATACCGATGACGATGCGGCGTTCCTGCTCAGCTGAGGACAGGGTTCGACTCGTCGCTGAGTTTCCCGAGCATGGCACCGAGCCCGGCTGCCAGGACGTGCGCCTGTGCCAGTGGTAGCCACCAGCATTCCCAGGACTCGGGTGTGCCGCCATGCGAGGGATCTTGTTCACCGGCTATCCAACGCCGTGAAAGATCTTGCCGGGGAACACTGAGTTCGAAGAAGTGCCGGTTAGCAATTTCGTCTCTCATGGGCCGTAAGTCATAGGCCATCGTTCCAAGGTCTCGTGTAACGAAGCCTTCTATTCCAGTCTCCTCGAAGAGCTCACGTACGGCCGCTCGACCGGGGGTTTCACCCGGCTGGAGGGTTCCAGCCGGCACTTGGACTCCGGTGACACGCATAGGGTGCTGCAAATGCGTGAAGACCAGCAGGTGATCGTCTTGGACGACGTAGCAAACTGCTTGTTCTATCACGCTCGGCATTGCTTGATAATACCAACAGCAGCGGCTGGCCTGGCCGGGAGCACAGTCCGTTCCTCATCGGTTTCGCGCCAGGAGCCATGCATTCGGCATCGGGCATTGCCGCTAGCGCTAGGTCGATGTTGGGTTTGAGCTGCACGTGGTTCCCCACCATTGCAGCCGCTCAATCGACGAACTGAAGTGCCGGGGAGTCACAGGTCCCTTATTTCAAAATGTCCAGCAGGGTTCTGGTTCGGGGATCTCCGCCGCAAGCCTGCCGGACGACAGAATCAACACGCCGGAAGAACTAGGCGTTCTCGGCTAGCTTTTTCATCTGCAAGCGTTGTTCTTCCCACTGGTCGGCAGTGAGCTCTGGCAAGTTAGGTGCCGATGGCCGTAGACCGACGAAACCGTCCAGCTGCTCCCGGACGATATCCAAGTGCCCGGCATGCCGGTGCGACTCTGCGATCATATGCACCAGGAGCCGTTCCACCGTGGTGTGCCGATGCTTTCCCCACCATGGCACTACAGCCGGTGAACCCAGCTCCAGCTCGTCAAGCACTCCATCGGCTGCGGCAATCGCTTCCTTGTAGAACATGACTGCATCATTCAGAGTCATCCCCGGTGGCGGGAGGAAGTCTGCTTGCGCGTCATCGGAATCGGAGATGCTCCGGATAATCGGATTCTGAATTTCGCGGCCCAGGCATTCGATGAAATACCCGGATTCGGTGACGGCCAGGTGAAGCAGCAGCCCCATGGCGTGGGTACCTGTCGAGGTCATGGGCGTTCGCGCTTGGGCATCGCTCAGGCCTTCGCATTTCCACAAGATGGCTTCGCGGGCATCGTTGAGATATTCGCGCAGCAGCGCGCCGCGGTCACTTTTATCAATTGGCATGAGCCGAGTCTAATGCCGCGATGGAAACAGGAAAATAGGCCGCTGCAGGACGGTGCACAGCAGTGACCGCTCGCTCTGACGCCTAGGTAACAAGCCCGAGCATCAAGGTGACGTTCGCAGGACGGTTTCAGGGAAATCCGGCTACTTGCAAGATCGAAAGGTGGGGACATTACGCCATTATTCAGTCCGGCCTCGGGTGCAGGTCCAAGGAGAGCCGTGGTTTCCCCCGTAACGGCGGCTACAGGTTGCACGCGCAAACGCAGAATACGAATAGGAGTACATCCCGTATGTGCAGCATTCGCAGCTCCCGGGACAGGATGGATATCGCCTTGCCGGGTCAGTTGCCGTCAGCTGGCCCAATCACCGGTGCCAAGCCTTCCTTGGCCGTTGGGCCGCTTCCGCGCCAGCGTTGTTCAGCACGCGCACCCCACCACGTGGCCCCCAGGAGTACAGCGGCGCCCGCATATCCGAGTGCGCCTATCGGATCTGAGGCCAGGAGCACTCCTGCCAGCAGTGCCCATCCTGGTTCTGTGCCAAGAAGCATGCCCGCACGTGACGCCGAGGTGTGCTTAGTGGCCCACAGCTGCCCGAGAAAAGCGAAGATGGTGCAGCCCAGGCACAGATAGGCGATGGTGAGCCAATTTTCGATGCTGAAACCCGGAAGATGCTCCAGCAACGAATTGCCGCCCCACGCGGCGAAGATCGCAGCTCCGAACACTATCTCGACCGTGGTTAGTCCCAGCACATCAGCGTTCCTGCCAATGGTAAACCGTGCCTCGGCAACACCGAGCAGGGCCCGGGTTACCGCCGCAAGGAGCATCAGGCCATCACCCAGATTGGCCCCGGAAAATCCCTGCCCACCCACGAGCAGCGTGATTCCGACCAGTGCAAGAAGAACACTGGAGACCAGAGACGGGGAAAGCCGTCTTCTCGTGAGTGCGGATTCGAGCAACGGGGTGAAGAGAATGGAAAGGGCTATGATAAGTCCGGCATTGGTAGCACTTGTGAGCGTGACACCAATGGTTTCCAAAGCGATAGTCGCCGCTCGCATGGTCCCGAGCAGGACTCCGGGCAAAGTCGAGTCCCGGAGCCGCATGTTGGAGCGGGCGAGATTCACGCAGAGCAAGATTGCCGCTGCGGGCAGGAAACGGGCGCACATCACCGCGGCAGCAGACGAGGCCATCGCGAGATCTTGGGTTGCCAGGTAGCTCCCGCCCCACATGATTGCGATGATCATCAGGATTATATCGGGAAGAAAGCGATGGGTCGCACGGGGATTTTCTGGCATGCTTTCACTTTAGGAAGGCAAACCATGCAGAACAACGGCCAGTGTCTTCACTATCCCGTAAGCTAAGCTTCATGGAAGTGCATCACCTGCGAACCCTGCGCGAGCTCAGGGACCGGGGCTCGGTAACTGCAGTAGCCCAGGCTCTGCACCTTTCGCCGTCTGCCGTATCCCAGCAGCTTGCAGCGCTGCAACGCGGGATGCCAGTTGCCCTGACCGAGCCGCGCGGCCGCGTGCTGGTGCTCACCCCCGCTGGGGAGCGGTTGGCCGACGCCGGCGGAGAAGTACTGGAGTCTCTCGCACGCGCAGAGAATTCCGTCTCCGAATACCTGCTGGCACGTCAAGAGCCCGTTTCGGTCACCGCTTTCCACAGTGCCGGACTGGCCTGGTTTCCGCCGCTCATCGCCAGCAGCCTGAGCGATCCAGACGGCCCCATGGTGCATTGCCGGGACGAAGACGTGTCTATCAACGGGTTCGTCGATCTGGTCGGGAACCATGATCTGGTCATCGCCCACCGCCCGCTGGCCTCAGCTGCATGGCCGGGCAACAGGGTGCACGTCACGCCCGTCCTACAAGAGCCGATCGACGTGGCACTCCACCGGGAACACCCGTTAGCTCAGCAGGAAACGGTGCGCTTGGCCGATTTGGTGGGCGAAACCTGGGTCGCAGCACACGAGGGATTCGCACTGGAACCGTTGCTGGTCCAAGCGATGTTTGCCAGTGCCGGAAACCCGATTCAGATCGCGCATCGCGTCAATGAGTTCAACCTGGTGGCGGCGATCATCGCCGAAACCCGCATGCTTGGGTTGCTGCCTCGATATACGGGGCTGACCCCATATTTCCGCGAGCACGTAGTGCTGCGTCCCCTGGCAGACCTCTCCCTCGGCCGCCATATCGACATCTTGACCAGGCCCGAAGCACGGACTCGGGTGAGCACACGCACCGTGATTGACCGGATCATCAAGATTGCCGACCGGACTCGCCTCCACGCGGAGGAAGCGTTGCCGAAAGTCCACTAGCGCCCCTGCAAGCAAATGGCGCATTCTGGTCGTCTGCTCGTCCTGCGAGACAATCGCGACCAGGAATCGGGCGATTACTGAATCCCCGGTATTCAAATTAACGAAGCTTCCTTGATTTCCTGCCTAAGTCAGGGCTCGGTGAAAAGGCGCACGCCTCGAAGCACTCCCAGGATCTGCAATTAGCGGTCAGTCCGGCAACAAATCGAAAAGGGCCACTCTTCAATTCGCTCCAACCTTGCGCACAATTTCACTGGTATTGCACTGCGGTCTCAAGGGATTCATGGCTTACGCTGTTCCTTCAGGATGCTCATCGGCCCAGCGGTGGGCACGAGAAACCAACTGCTCCGACAGCCCGGACAAGTCTCCCTTGCCGCTGCCCATGGCGAGGCCGAGCAGGAAGGTGCTCAGGGGTGCCGCTGGTCGGGCCACCTCGTGAGCTACATGCTTGGCAACATCAAGCACGGTAGCGATATCCACTTCGCTGGAGTCCAAGCCCAATTCCTTGGCGGCTGCTTCCAGCCAATCATTCAGTGCTTCTGGCGGTAGATGCTGTGCCATGGCTTTCCTTCGATTTTGGCGGGCGCTTTCCAACGCCTGCGGGGTATCAATATCACTGCTGGTTTCATCATCCACCGGCACCCGCGCCAGCTGCAGCTGATTCAAGGCTCGGCGCACCGGGGCATTGACCAGGTTCTCGCCCAGCTCTGCGCAGACCGAACCCAGTGCCGAGGTGCGATAGATTCCTGCCAGCCACTGGGCATGGCCTTCAGCGTCAACCAGCAACAGGCCGTCATCTGCACGTTGTCCAAAGCCACCGATTAATGCGCTGGCCACGGCAACCGGCCGTTGCAGGTCGCAGGCCAGCACCATGGTCCATTCCCCATTGCCGCTGGCGGCAAGCTCGGCAAGCCCGGCGGCGATTCCCGCCAACGGACCGGCAAATGGCGGGTCTTCCCGGATGACAGCGTCAGCCTTGGTACCAGTGGATTCCGGGCCGACCACCACTACCCGTCGTGCGCCGGTCTTGCGGGCCGCGGTGACCACGCGGTCAACCAGGCGCTTGCCGTGCAGCTCAATTTCGGCTTTGCCGTCGCCACCGAGTCGGGTCCCCCTGCCGCCAGCCAGTACCAGGGCATCGAAGCCGGCGAGCTCCAGCGTGTTCATGGAATCATCCTCAGCACTTCGACCGCATCGCCCGGGTTGACCCGCTCGATGCCAGGCGGGACCAGCGCGTAGCCTTGGGCGGCGCCGAAGCCGCCCACCGAATGGGAAATGCTGCTGGCTTGGACCGCCGGGGCGCACCGCAGTTGTTCCCCATGCTCGAAGACTACCGGGATGACCTGCATGCGTCCGGCTGCGGCTTTCCATCCCACCGCGGCGATGGCGCGCAAAGTTGGGCGCAGCACCTCGCGGTGGCCTTGCATGGCCCGCAGGCAGGGGCGCACGAACAGCTCGAAGCTGACCGCCGCGCTGACCGGGTTGCCCGGCAGGGCGAAGACCATCGCGCCGCCCTCCAAGCGGCCTGCGCACTGCGGCTGCCCGGGGCGGATCTTCACCCGGGTTGCCTGCACCTCAGGTTCTGCTTCCAGCACTTGGCGCATCACATCATAGGCACCGGGACCAACTCCCCCGGTGCTCAGGACGACATCATGGGTTGCTCCAAGCAGGTCCAGCTGTTCGCGGACCGCTTGAGTGTCATCCACGCAGTGCACCACGGTAGCTGCCTGGATGCCGGATTCAGCCAGGAGCCCTGCCATGAGCAGCGAATTGGTTTCCGGGATTTGCCCGCGCGACAGCGTTTTCCCGGGCGATAGCAATTCCGCCCCGGTGACCAGCACGGCCACCTTGGGCTGTGTGCGCACCGACAGCTTGCTGGCACCGGCTGCCGCCAAGGCGGAAAGACGGGCCGCGGTGAGCTGCTCGCCGGCATAGGCCACCAGGTCACCGGCGGCCTTGTCCTCGCCGCTGCGGCGGATGTCCTTGCCTGCTGGCACCGGTCCATGGATCTGCACGGTGGCGGCATCCCAGCCATCTGCAGCGGCTGAAGTATCCTCGATGCGCACCACGGCATCGGCATCCGTCGGGATCGGAGCACCGGTCATGATCTTCACGCACTGGCCCGGTTCCAGCTTCGGGTCCCAGCCGCTGCCCGCGGGCACTTCGCCGACGACTTCCAGGGCAATTGGCGCCTCAGCGGTATCCTCGGAGCGCACCGCATAGCCGTCCATCGCCGAGTTGTCCCACAGCGGCAACGGGTGCGTGGAGGTGGCATCCTCGGCCAGCACCGCGCCGTGCAGGAGGGCGAAACCGCCTGCCACCTCGATCTGCTGCGGGGCCAACGGCACGACCTGCGACAGCAGCCGCGCGCGGTGCACTTCAAGTTCCACGGGTTCATTGACGGTACTCATGGCTGCTCTCCCTGGATGCTCCTGGGGTGCTGCGCTGGCAAGGTAGCCACCACTGCGCGCACAAAACGGTTGGCCGGATCGGCGAAGACCTGCTCGACGGTTCCCTGCGCAATGATGTTTCCCCGTTCCAGCACCAGCAGGTCATCGGCGAGCGCCAAGGTGTCGGCGGCCGAATGCGAGACGACGATGGCGCTGGTGGCGGTGCGTTCCAGCTCTTCGCGCACCAATGCGCGCATGTCCATGGCGGCTTCGACATCCAGCGAGGCGAAGGGCTCGTCGATCAGCAGGATCTTGGGCTGGGCGGCCAAGGCCCGGGCCAGCGCAATGCGTTGGCGCTGCCCGCCGGAGAGGGCCTCGGGCCGGTGGGTGGCGATTTCTTCCAGTCCCAGCCGCCCGATCCATTCGGCGGCCACGGCCTTGGCGGCAGCCTTGTCCAGTCCCCCGGCCCGGGCGCCAAAGGCGATATTCTTCAGCGCATCCAGGTGCGGGAACAGGTGCGGGTCTTGGCCCAGCAGGCCTACCTCGCGCAGGTGCGGCGGGCGGTGCTGCTTCGCGTCGGCCAGCAGGGAACCGGAAAGCTCGATGCGCCCCTCGGCAATCTTCTGGATCCCGGCAATCGCATGCACAATGGTGGACTTGCCCGAGCCGCTGGGACCCATCATCGCCAGCGTGCTTCCGGCAGGCACCTGGAATTCGACGTCTACGTCGAATCCGGTACGCGGCACGCGCAGCGCAACCTTCAATGTCATTTCAAGGCTCCCGGACGCCAGGCGCGCACTAGCAGCAGCACCACTACCGCGGTGGCCAGAAGCAGGATCGATAGGGCTACTGCCGAGTCGCGTCCGGTTCCGGCCCCGTTGAACGCGGTGTAGATGGCCAGCGGCATGGTCTGGGTAACCCCCGGCGCATTGCCGGCGAACAGCGCGGTGGCCCCGAATTCGCCGATGGCCCGCGCGAAGCACAGGATCACCCCGGCCACCAGGCCCGGAGCGGCCAGCGGCAAGGTGATGCGGGTGAGCACCATCCAGCGCCCGGCGCCCAGGGTGGCGGCGGCCTGTTCGTACCCGGCGCCGGCGGCACGCAGCGATCCTTCCACGGAGAGCACCAGGAAGGGCAGAGCCACGAAGCTCTGGGCAATGACCACCGCGGCGGTGGAAAAAGGCAGGGTAATCCCCCACATGGAATCGATGAATTGTCCGATGGGGCTGGTGCGCCCGAAGAGGAAGAGCAGGGCCACGCCGCCGACCATGGGCGGAAGCACCAGCGGGACGGCGATCAAGGCCCGCAATAGCTGGGCCACCCGGGCCGAGCTGCGCGCCATCAGCACCGCCAGCGGCACGCCGAGCAGCACGCACAGGGCGGTGGCCGCCACCCCGGTGCGCAAGCTCAGCCAGAGCGCCGAGAGGGCTTGAGGGCTGGTGGCATCGGCCACCAGCGTGGACCAGCTGGCACGGGTGAGAAGCGCCAGCAGCGGCAGCACCAGCAATCCCACGCCCAGCAAGGCCGGGGCAATGACGAAGCCGGGAACCCGCACCCCGGTATCGCTAGCCATTGGCCTGCGCAGCCCCGGTGCCGAAACCGTGCTCTGCCAGGATTTGCTGGCCGCGCTCGCTGATCACGAAGTCCACGAAGCCCTGTGCGCCGGGGTTCTCGCCCAGCGTGGCGATCGGATAGGTGTTCACTACCTCGTCGGCTCCTTCCGGAACGATCGCGGCGACGTTTTCGTCACCCAGCACATCGGTGGCGTAGACCAGTCCGGCATCCGCTTCGCCGGCGGCCACCTTCTGCAGCACCGCGGTGACATTCTGCTCCTCGCTGGCTGGGACCACTTCGACGCCCTGGGCCTGGAGCAGCTGGTGTGAGGCCGAGCCGCACGGCACCTGCTGCGCGCACAGCACCGTGGTGGCCCCGGCAAGGTCTTCCAGCGAATCGATATCCGCCGGGTTCTCCTGCGGCACCGCGATCACCATGGTGTTGCTGGCGAAGATCACCGGCTCGTGGCCGAACCCGGCCTCGGTCACCTCCAGCATGTTGCGTTCATCTGCCGAGGCGAAGACATCCACGTTTGAGCCTTCAAGGATCTGCGTGGCCAGGGTCGAAGAGCCGTCATAGGAGATGCTGGCAATCTGCACCTCCGGATGTTCTGCGGTGAACTCCTCGGAGATCTGTTCGAAGGCGCTCTGCAAGGAGGCTGCCGCGGAGATGGTGATGGGTTCGGACGCGGCCTGATCGGAAGAGCCGCTGGCCGAACAGCCCGCCAAAGCCAGCACGGCCGCCGCGAGCCCGGCAAGGGCTCGGAACCGTGGAAACGGGCGGTGCTGCATGGGATCTCCTTGAAATCGGGGGCTGGTGCCAATGCTACCGTCGAGCCAACCGGAGCCGATCCATTTTGCGTACTTGATTTGTTACTTTCAGGTTAACCGTCTTCCACGCAACGGTGCCGGGGGCTACTGTGGAGTGTATGAAAGCACAAGCGGCCGGCACCCTGGGCGATGCCCGTGGACGGCCCCTGCATGACCTGCGGATTTCGGTGACAGACCGCTGCAATTTCCGCTGCGTCTACTGCATGCCCAAGGAGATCTTCGGCCGCGACTTCGTTTTCCGCGAGCGCTCCGAGCTGCTCAGCTTCGAGGAGATCGAGCGGCTGGCCCGCGTCAGCGTTTCGCTGGGGGTCACCAAGCTGCGGTTGACCGGCGGCGAGCCGCTGCTGCGCCGCGGCATCGTGGACCTGGTGGGCATGCTCGCCAAGCTGCGCACCCCCGAGGGCCAGCCGGTGGATCTGGCAATGACCACCAACGGGTCGGCGCTACCGGTGCTCGCACCTGCGTTGAAGGAAGCCGGGATGAACCGCGTGACCATCTCCCTGGATTCCTTGGATGACGAGAAGTTCAAGGCCATCAACGACGTGGACTTCCCGGTCTCCCGGGTACTGCACGCCATCGACGTGGCCCGTGAAGTGGGCCTGGGCCCGGTGAAGATCAATACCGTGGTCAAGCGCGGGGTCAATGACTCGGAGATCCTGTCGCTGGCCGAGCACTTCCGCGGCACTGGGGCGATCCTGCGCTTCATCGAATACATGGATGTGGGCACCACCAACGGCTGGAAGCTGGATGAGGTGCTGCCCTCCTCCGAGGTCGTGGCCATGGTCAATAAGCGCTGGGCGCTGGAACCGGTGACCAAAACCGAACCGGGTGAAACGGCCAACCGGTGGCGCTACCAGGACGGAGCCGGGGAGATCGGCGTGATATCCAGCGTCACCAATGCCTTCTGCGGCAATTGCTCGCGCGCCCGGGTCTCGGCCGAAGGCCAGCTGTACACCTGCCTGTTTGCCGGCTCGGGCTATGACCTGCGCCAGCTGATGCGCGACGGGATCAGCGACGAGGATCTTGCCAAGGCGCTGACCGGGCATTGGCGCAAGCGCGATGACAATTATTCCGAGCTGCGTGCGGCGCTGACCCCGGGCAACCGCAAGCGCATCGAAATGTCCTACATCGGGGGCTAGGGGTTCTTGTTGCTTCTTAGACGCCGTGCGACGGTTATGGCCTCTTCTGCGACAATCTCATAATTTTGCCGACTCCCAGACAAAGGAATTGAGTCTTCTCCATACTTGTCATAGGCGAGTTCAAGTAATTCGCTGGTGTCGCTGAGTCTTAAAGCGTTGACCAGGTGCCCTAAATCAAGAATGTCTTTGTCGCGCTCCGCCGCCAGCTTCATGGCGGTCAAAGTCGGCAAATCAGCAACTTCGACTGCGGAAAGAATAGAGTCCGGCGCGGGAGCCCAAGAGGCATTGTCGGGGATGAAAGCGGCTGCACTAGAGTTCAACCACTTTTTAGGCAAACCGTGTTCGGCCGCCATCGCCTCTATGATTTTTTCGACTTCTGTCCGATGCGAGTAGTAAGCATCGATATCTTCCGTAGCACGATCAATCAGGCCGTGAAGAAGCATAGCCGAGCCCCCGACGACTCTAATTCTCACGTTGAGTCCCTGTTCGTTCAGGCGCCGTTCGAGTTCTGCGAGCAGGTCAACGACTCTGTTTCTTCCCAAGCCCGTTCTACTCATGCTGTTCCCAAGCTCCGTTGTCGAATCCACACATTCAGTTCTTGAAGTGCTGGAGGCGTCTCAGCGCGAATTAGCTCCTTCATCTTCTCCCCTACCGGATACAACTTTTCCGAGAGGAACACGGGTTCCGTTGGTCGCACAATGTCCGAGGTCCACTGCGGGACTGGCGTATTGGTCTGGCCCGCAATCCACTTAGTTATGGCCGCCAGAGCCACTTGGTATTGCGAGTCCTCCAATTCAGGCGACTGTGCCAAGAGTGGACGCCCGGCTTCAAGAGATTCAGTCGAATATTCACTGATGAGACGCAGTGCGAACTCGAAATTTTTGGCTTCCAGGGTCTGTCGGAAGTCCTCAGCTATTTCAGCGCCCCTGTCATTAATAATGCGTAGCCCAGGCTCCTCAAACCCAAGTCTCTTCAGAACCCTAAGCACTAATCCCAGAGCCACCGTTTCTTTCCCTGCTTCCAAGTCAACGATGAACTTACGCGAAACCCCTACCGAATTTGCCAAGGCAGCTTGGGTCAGCCCTAGGAAACCACGTTGGGTCCGGATCTTATCCGCCAGGCTTCCGACAGTGAACGATGGGGTTTTCATATTCAAATGATGTCACCGTACGGTGACTTTGTCTAGAAGTTTGATTGCCGCCTGTTGTTATCCCATGGTCTTCTGCCCATCCAGGGATTCGCGGATGATGTCCGCATGCCCTGAATGCTGGGTGGTCTCGGCGATGATGTGCAGCAAGGTGCGGCGCACCGACCAGTGGATATCGACAAACCATGGGGCCGAAGGCAACTCGTGCACGGTGTCCAGATCCAGCTCAGCCAGCAGCGCATCGGTGCGGTCGGCAATCAAAGCGTAGTTTTCCAGCACCGCGTCGAGAGTATCTCCTGGCTGCATATGGAATTCGTTATGGAATGCTTCGATCGCTTCGGGTGGCATCTGGCTGAAATCCGCACCGTCCCACGCCATGGCTGCCCGGCCTTTGACCATGAATTCCTGCCACTGTTTTTCGACTGCGCTGACATGTTTGATCAACCCGCCGAGGGTCAGCTCGCTCACGGTGGTTCGCTGCTCCGCCTGCTCATCGCTCAAGCCTTGGACCGTAAAACGCAAAAAATGCCTCGCGTTGGCCAGGGTCTGGAACAGGTCGGCGCGTTCTCCGGTGAGCTTGGTGTTGGTGATGGCCATGGTGCTCATGATTGCCTCCTGGCATAAGCTGCAGCCGGTATTTCCAGCTGGTAGTAACCAGAATAGAAGTGAAACGTGCCAGTTTTTGTCCTAAATCAAGGCAGACTTATCGTATGAGTACCAGTACCAGATTCTTGCGCTTACTCTCGCTACTGCAGACCCATCGCTATTGGTCCGGAGACGAGCTCGCAGAACGCCTTGACGTCAGCCTGCGCACCGTTCGCCGGGACATCGACCGGTTGCGTGACTTGGGCTACCCAGTGCAGGCCGATCGCGGTGTGGGAGGTGGTTATCAGTTAGCCTCCGGCACCGCGTTGCCTCCCCTGGTGCTCGACGATGAGGAAGCGGTGGCACTGGTGGCGTCGCTGCAATCCACCGTGCATGGCGGGTCCTCCGCTCTGGCTGAAGCGGCGCTGCGAGCATTGGGGAAAGTGGTACCCGTGCTGCCGGCCAGGCTGCGTAAACGGGCACAGGCCTTGACCGCGAGCACCATCCCGCTCAATTCCCAGTCTTCCGCCTCGGATCCCGTGGATCCGGCAGTATTAGTGGCCTTCGCCCAAGCCTGCCGTGATCATGAACGAATCGCTTTCGACTACAAGGATGCCAAGGGAGCAGCAACTTCACGCCGGGTAGAACCGGTCCAGTTGGTGAATGTTGGCAACCGCTACTATCTCGTGGCTTTTGATCTGGACCGCGATGATTGGCGCAGCTTCCGCGTGGACCGCGCACAGAACCCAACACCCAGGGCCTTGCGCTACACACCCCGACAGGTGCCAGGTGGCGATGCATCAAGCTTCGTTCGTGCTGGACTGCGTGGCAGCGGACAACCAGATGTGAGTGCGCGGGTGCATGCCAGCGCAGAACAACTGGAGCCGCTGATCGGCCGCTGGTTCCAGATCGAAGAAATCGACGACGGCAACAGCCTGGTGAGCACCGAGAATATGAACCTTAACTGGGCCGCGTTCGGGCTGGCGATGAGTCAGGCCAAAGTCAGCGCTGTTCAGCCGACAGAACTGCGAGAGCTACTCGATTCGTGGATAGCGAACCTTTCGTCAGAGCCCTGTCGCTAAAACCAAGCTCCGGAGGATCTCTGTACAACGCACGCAGGCCGTTAGCCCTTACGCTCATGAAATCGTAGTTATATCCCCTCCCGAACTATGACATTCGCGTGGATGATGCACCCGGTCAGTGTTCGAACGTGGAAGAAAACCCAATGAATCCGAAAGCAAGTCTCCAGATATCTTATTGATCCACTGGACACGCAATCCGGCGGAACTTGCGCGCTCTCTCTCGAATTCCAACGAGACGAGCGCCGATAATAGACGGTCACAAACACGTCACTCAAAAAATCAACACCGGCTGCAATGATTTCCGGGGGCTTCAAATGACTACACAGCTAATCTGCACGAACGGTCACAATCGTTCAACATCCACTACGTTGGCCAATCCGAGCTAAATCGAATGGAGCCTTTGAAACTTGATACCGATCAACGGCAAAACTGGGACTAGTAACTCCTCCGGGTCATCTCCCCCGCAAACAGGTCCGACCATAGATACTCATTATTTGACAAAGCTCGCAACGGGCACCTTCTTGAAACGTATCCAAAGACCATCGGCCCGTTTGACCAAATTATGGGTGATCGCTCGTCAAAAATTTCATCCTCTAGTTTCAATTGTGCATAATGACTCCAAGACAGGAGATAAATTGACAGAGATTATCACGACAACAGTTGCTCTTGTTGGTCTATTCGTAACAGCAGCACAGTTCACGGCGGCCGCCAGGGCACGGAAAGCGGCCGATTTCTGGGGAGACCAGATCGAAAAAACCGCCTCCTTGCGATCCGAGGAAGATGAGACGATATCCGATCACTACCAGAATGCCTTGTCGCTGGTTTACGCCGTTGAGCGAGTCCCTGGATGGAAGTTCGCTCTACCAGTTGGTTCTCTTTGCTTTCTAACTCTATGGCTATTCGCAACAAGCGTTCTTTTCAAAGGATTCATACTTAGTCCAGTGTCAGCGGAGGGGCAGTTGGTGGCATTTACAGGCGTCTACGCTCTTGCGGCCACATTTGGAATTTTTGCTACATTGCAAAAACTATTGACCCTTCAGGTTCACCGCACAAAGACCAAGATCGGATTCAAAGTCGAAGAATTTTACGACCCGGCACTCTTCGAAGTAAGACTATTTAAACATGTAAAGAAGTGTCTTGCCCTTGCCACTGCTGGGATCTTGTTGGCTTCTTTCGCGGTTGCTTGTTTCTCCGGCTTTCCGGTTCTCACTCAAAATAATGATGAAATCCTCGCCGCGGGCTTCCTTAGCAGCATTATTGCAGCCATAACCTTATGGTTTTCCATTCACAAGTTCACCTCAATCTACAGGAACCCGCTTGACGAAAATAACCTGGTAGTCACTCTTAAAGCCCATTGATCTACGAATAAAGGATCGCCGCCTTACCCGAATCTAGTCAGCATCCGAAGACGAAATCCCCTCCCAGTACGACCCCAAGGGAACGCCTAAGTAGATTCACTGATGGCTGGAAATGCTATTGCATTCCGCATCAGCCCGCGAGCGGTCCGCATGAAGCCATGCCCCGTTATCTTTTTGATAGTCCCTAAAAAGAGGATCATAGGGACTGTCGGCCGACCAATCTCGGCATGGTGTCTTGCCTCTATCTAACCAATGATCATAGGGGGTGTTGCCACCGAGATTGGGATGGCAGCGTGGTGATTGCTGATTAGGGGCGCGGCGCCAAGACACTGGACGCCTGTCATAACGTGGATGTAAGACTTCGCTACCGACGGTTGGTCGACCTTGAACAAGAACTAGTTCAAAGGAGCACTAGTCATGATCACCGCGGATATCGATATTTTCCTCGGCCTGGACGTAGGGAAAACCGACCACTGGGCCTGCGCCGTCACCAAGGACGGCACCAAAATATGGAACAAGACCCTGCCCAACGACGAAGCCAAACTCGTCTCGGTCTACCAGAATCTCAGTGCCAAAGGCACCGTCCTGGTCGTCGTGGATCAGCCAGCTACCATCGGAGCCCTCGCTGTTGCCGTCGCCCAGCACCTCGGTATTCCGGTGGCCTATCTGCCCGGATTATCGATGCGGCGTATCGCAGATAGGTATCCTGGCACGGCGAAAACCGACGAAAAAGACTCGTTCATCATCGCGGACGCGGCCCGCACCATGACGCACACGCTGCGCAGCATCCAGGTCTCTGATGAGGATGAAGCCACCCTGGGCATGCTCACCGAATTTGATCTGGATCTAGCCAGGCAGATCACCCAAACCAGCAACAGGATCCGCGGGCTATTCACCCAAATCCACCCGCCACTCGAACGTATCCTCGGCCCGTGGCTGGAACACGACGCCGTCCTTGAAGTCCTCGCTATCTGGCCCACTCCAGCGCAACTGAAGCATGCTGGCAAAGTGCGGATCGATGCGAAGTTGAAGAAATATAGTGCTCGCCGGCACACCGCCTGGGCTTCAACCATCATTGACGCTTTGGAGGAGCAGAGCGTCATCGTGGTCGGCACTGAGGCCGCGGGGCTGGCGATCCCTCACCTCGCCCGGCAGCTGGTCTCGTTGCATGCCCAACACGTAGACGTGGCCACGCACTTGGAAACCATGGTGGAGGCCCACACTCTTTACCCGGTCCTGACATCCATGCCAGGGGTTTCCGTCAGGACCGCTGCGATCATCATCGCCGAGACCTCCGGCAAGACCTTCACCAGCGCCGCCGCACTGTCCTCCTACACCGGATTGGCTCCGACCACGCGCCAGTCGGGAACGTCTATCAAGTCTAAGCGCGTCAGCCATTCAGGGAACAAGCGCTTGAAACGAGCACTGTTCCTCTCGGCGTTCGCGT
This sequence comes from Arthrobacter sp. JUb119, assembly GCF_024807995.1. Lineage (NCBI taxonomy): Bacteria > Bacillati > Actinomycetota > Actinomycetes > Micrococcales > Micrococcaceae > Arthrobacter > Arthrobacter sp. JUb119. Next base: position 274,556 of record NZ_JANUFE010000004.1, on the reverse strand, counting down.
CCATCCGCTTTGATCCGACCAGCCGGAACTATTATGACCGGAAACGAGCTCAAGGTAAACGCCATAACCAAGCGCTCATCGCTTTGGCCCACCGACGGCTCACGGTCCTGTTTGCGATGCTCCGGGATGGCTCACTCTATGATGTTCCGGAGTTGAAAATAGCTTGACACAGAACATAGGGGCACCCCCAGGTCTCGGTATCCATAACCAATGCATCAACCTGATCGACACTACCCGTTACCGAACGAGAAGATTAGGTTACCGGTCCGTTTCCATCTTTAACTCCCTATGCGCACTACTCAGTAATGCAAAGAGCCTTTTTGGACATTGACACCTCTAATTTGCAATAAGAAGTTAACTGCAAAACGTGGACGAGCAGGCATGCCGGCGGCGCTAATTCTTCGTTGAGCCTGCCCCGCCCCCGACACCATTCAAATTGAATCTCAAGTACTGTCTTGGCTCTACACTCAACGAACATCATCGAGAAATACGAATAATGATTCTTTAACGCAGTGTTCTTCGTGCGGCTCACCGAGCCTTATGCCCCCGTAACCGCCCCATAATTGAATGCGGCATCACAGAAGTAAACAGCGATAGTTTTCGCGACGTTCACGCTGATCAAGCGAGAGGTTCCACTAAAAGTACCGCATTGGCTTCTAGAAAAACTTCACATCATTTCACCCTTGGCCAAAGTCAGCGACGTCCACCCGGCAGAACTGCGAGACCTACTCGATTCTTGGACGGAGAATCTCGGCTCCTGATTGCGAAAGTTGTGAGATGCAACAAAAAGCGTCTTGAGAGCTTGACGGCGACACAACCGCGAGGCGTATAGTCACTCGCGTGCTAACAACATTCAAATCGTTCGGAGTAAATGCTTTGATTAGTAATTACTTAAAGTTTGAATCATCGGCATAGTCATCTCTACGTACCCTGAGGCTCTCCGCCCGTCTGTCGACGACGCCTACGAAAGGCTGATTCATGTCCATTGCCGACTTTACCGCTGATGCACAAACCATACTTCCCGATCTGATTAAACTGCGCCGTGAGTTGCATGCGGACCCCGAGCTCGGACTTAATCTGCCCCGCACTCAGCAGAAGGTGCTCGACGCGCTTGAGGGGTTGCCGCTGGAAATCACTACCGGCACCCGCACCAGTTCGGTCACTGCAGTGCTTCGCGGAGAACTGCCCGGCCCGACAGTCCTGCTCCGCGGCGATATGGACGCTTTGCCGATTCTCGAAGCGACCAATCTGGACTTCGCCTCTGCCAACGGCAATATGCACGCCTGCGGCCACGACCTGCATACCGCGGGACTGGTGGGCGCAGCCAAGGTGCTGTCGGCTCATCAAAGTGAACTACATGGCTCGGTCATCTTCATGTTCCAGCCAGGCGAAGAAGGCCACGGCGGAGCGAAGATCATGCTTGAAGAGGGACTACTCGCCGCAGCCGGAGACCCTCCAGTTGCTGCCTACGCGATCCATGTGGGACCCGGCCCACGAGGAGTCTTCGCAACACGAGGTGGTCCAGTAGCTGCTGGCTCGAACCAGCTGACAGTGAAGCTGAAAGGGCGCGGTGGACACGGTTCGCAGCCTCACCAGACCCTGGATCCAGTTCCTGCCGCGGCCGAACTCGTCCTGGCCTTGCAAAGCTTCGTGACTCGACGATTCAATGCCTTCGACCCGGTGGTACTCTCGATCACCCGGCTGTCCACCGGAGACGGTGCAATCAACGTCATCCCGGAGAGCGTCGAGCTGGCGGCCACTATCCGCACCATGTCTCATGAATCGCTGGCTGTCCTGGAAGAAGGACTGCCACGAGTCATCAACGGTGTGGCGGCAGCCCATGAACTCACTGCTGATGTGAGCTTTGAAACGCTCTACCCGGTGACCGTGAACGATCCCGCCGAGACGGAGGCGGCGCTGACAACGATGCGCGAAATCTATGGTGAACAGCGCGTGGCTGTAATGCCTTCGCCAATGATGGGCTCGGAGGATTTCGCGTTTGTGCTCGACGAAGTACCCGGCACGTTCATCGCATTGCTGACCACTCCACCGGAAATGACCGCCGAGGAGGCCGAGTGGAATCACTCACCACGGGTGGTCTTTGATGAGTCGGTGCTCTCAGATCAAGCTGTAGCCCTGGCAGCGATCGCTTTTAAGCGAACCGCCAGCTGAACTTCGGAGCTGCGCGCTAATTCTCGAGAATTACGGTGGTTTGGGTCCCCACATACTCAAACCCAGCGCGCAGCGCCGTTCTGATTGACGCGGCATTATCAACGTGCGCGCGCCACTGAAGAATCAGCCCGGCATCCATTGCATGCTTTTGAGCAATGCCGACAGCTTGAGAACCGAGTCCACTGCGCCGACTGGCAGGTGATACGAGCGCGCCAAGGTGGGCCAGTTTTTCTTCCCACACGTCATAACCAGCACCTGCCAAAGGTCGCGGCTGGTGCTCAGAATCGCTGAGCAAGATAAAGGTATTCTCCATCTCGCTCAAGCCGACTTCTGCAGCGTCTTCGGCTGGGCAGGCTGTTTCAAGATCAACAGCGTGCACTCGCGCATGACTTACCTTGGCGTTGGAGCCAGACACCATTGGCGCTGAATCACTAAAGTACAGCTTCGCTTCCCCGAGAGCCCGCCCACCATAAGGAGCACTGAGTTCTAAAAGTTTCTCGTGGCTGGCTAGTTCCGAGTCGGGTAGCTCTCGACCAGCTTCTATTGCCCACGAGGGGCCGACCAAAATCCCGGTGCCAAAGAATGATACGAACATAAGCACGGCGCTATCGTTCTTCTCGCGATAAACGCGATCTTCTCCTCGTGCCAATGCTTCTACCGAAACACCGAGGATCGATGCCCAGGATTGTCGGATGGTCGCGATGGTGTCGGGTTGAAGCGTCATGCCGAAAGACTATCGGAATTCAAATTATCTGTGTCTGCCAAACAGACCGAAAACTCGCGAAGCAAGCCTTTAGTCCAAACGGATCTAACGTTCCAGAGATTCTAACAATGCAACAGCATTGGTATTTTCAAGCCAAAAATACGCATGAATCGCCAACAAGACGTCGTCTATTGACTGTTCAATTGCCGGCCCACTCCACAGGGCAACGACCGCACTCGCGACATTCGAAATCGCCGAGTTTTGACTGGCCCTGCCGAGCTCAACGCCGCGAAGCACCAGCAGGTAGTCGAGAGCCAAGTTGCGTAAATCTTGATTGGAAAGCATCTTCCGCGTCGAATACCCCAGAGCTCGTTGCATCGTCGAGATCGATGAATCCACGTCCGGAAGCGGCAAACATTGTTGTTGAAGCCTGGACAACAGGAATTCACCGCGAGGGACGTCTCCCGGCATCACTTCCTTGTAATCGGTCCTGCTCCCTGAGCCGGGACGATACTCAGTCAAAACGTAACTTCCGTTCCTCACTAGACGTATTCGCTAGGTAGGTCCGGCCTACAGTCCAACCCACTCGGAGCTGCCGGAAGTGAAGTGTTGCTTCTTCCAGATCGGAACTTCGGCTTTGATGCGTTCAACCAGGTTCTCAATGGCATCGAAGGCTTCCTTGCGGTGCGCTGCTGCCGAGGCAGCCACCAAAGCGGCATCACCAATCTTCAGCGGACCCACACGATGCACAGCCGAAAGCTTCAAGCCCGTGCGCTCTTCTTCCTCGGCGATGATCTTCTCCAGGAAGTCCTGCGCCTGCGGGTGATGCGAGTAGTCCAGGGAATTCACCGACTGCCCACCATCGTGGTTGCGAATGATTCCGTGGAAAAGCACCACAGCACCGGCGGTATCAGACTGCACGGCATCGCGGACTGTGGCCTCATCGATTGGTTCCTCGGTGATCAACGCGTAGCTCATGAGCGGGTTCCTTCGGTTGTTGCGGGTTCGGCCAGTAGTTGCGGCGCCACCGCGGCCAGTGCGGGAAGCCCGCCTTCAAGATAGTTTGTTTTGATGCCCCGGCCAGCGAGCAAGGCGGCCGCGCGTTGCGAGCGAGGACCGCGTGCGCAGTAGACCGTTACCTGTGCCGGGATCTGCTTCAGATCTGTGCCGGATTCAACAGCTGCTTCCAGCTCAGGAAGGGGCAGATGCAAGGCACCGGCGATGTGCTGTTGTGCGCGTTCGTCATCATTGCGCACATCCAACAAGACAGGTGCTGCACCACCAGTTAGGGCTTCGGCGAGCGCCTCGGCGCCGATGCCTTCAGCTTCAGGCAGCGTTCCCGAGCAAAAAAGCACATAATCGATCAGCTCGGTGACTTCAGCGCCTCGGGGGTCCCGGGAGAATTCGAGGGTGCGGGTGCTGGCAGCCAGCGCATCGTAGATCAGCACCTTTCCCACCAGCGGGGCACCGATTCCGGCGATCAGCTTCAAGGCTTCAGTAGCCAGCAGCGAACCGACGGTTCCGCACAATCCGGGCAGCACGCCCCCGGCGGCGCAATCCGGCACGGTGCCCGGGGCAGGCGGGACCGGGAACAGGTCGCGGTAACCCGGGCCGTGCTCATGCCAGGCCACGGAAACTTGTCCATGATGCTGCAGGATCGATCCCCAGATTAGCGGGATGCCCGTGAGCTGCGCGGCGTCATTGGACAGGTACCGCGTCGGGAAGTTGTCGCTGCCATCGATGACGAGGTCATAATTCGCAAAGATCTGAAGCGCGTTCGATGAATCCAGGCGCAGGTTGTGCTCGATAATCTTCACATTGGGGTCCAGCGCCGTGGCGGCCTGCGCCAGGGAAGCGGTCTTGGCCAAGCCGATATTAGCGGTGGTGTGCGTGACTTGGCGGTGCAGGTTGGATAGCTCCACCACGTCATCATCCACGATGCCGATGGTGCCTACTCCCGCTCCGACCAGATACGGGACGCTGGCGCTGCCTAGTCCGCCCGCGCCGATAACCAGTACCCGGGCGGCAGCCAGCCTGCGCTGCGCAGTGTCATCAAATCCGGGCAACGAGAGTTGGCGTGCAGCTCGTGCAGCCTGTTCGCCGCTCAGTGGCGGCCCGGGGGCCACAAGCGCGGGAAAATCGCGTTCGCTTTTCATCGTGCTCCTTATCGCCTAGGCGCGATAGCATGAAGTCATGTCGAAGATTACGATACGCTACTTCGCTGCCGCGGCGGCAGCAGCGGGCTGCGAGCAGGAGAGCTGGGAACGCCCCGATACACTCGCCGGGCTGCGTAGCGAACTGATCGATTCCTACGGACCTGAAATGGCCCAGGTTTTGCGCGCCGGAAGTTTCCTGATCAACGGCGTGGTGCGCCGCGATGCCGGCGAGCTGGGCACTGCCGACGATCTGACCGTGGATGTCCTGCCGCCGTTCGCAGGCGGATAGTCCATGTCCTGCACTCTGGAAAGCCATCGCACGGAACTTGAAGAGCTGCTGTCCCCGGTCTTCGCCTGTCTGGACAGAGAAGTGCTGCCCGTCGATAGCCCTGAGGCCAGCGATCGAATCCTCAGCGAGGACCAGTACGCCCTTTTGCCCATCCCTGCGTTCACCAACTCGCAGATGGATGGCTACGCTGCGCGCAGTGCGGACTTGGCAACAGCCTCGCCTAACTCCCCCATCTCTTTGCCATTGGGTTTCACCGCTGCCGCCGGCGACCGGCAAATACCCCTGGCTGAAGGCACAATCAGTCCGGTGATGACCGGTGCGATGATCCCGCTGGGTGCTGACACTGTCATCCCCATCGAGGAAAGCGGCTCTGGCGCTTTCCCGGAATTGGTTCGTGCCGGCTTTGGCACCCCCAGCGGCCACGCGGAATTCTCGGCCCCCAGCGCCGTGGGCCGCTTCATCCGCCCCGCCGGTGTTGATCTCGAAACCGGCGCTTTGGTGGCCAAGGCCGGAACCCGGCTGACCCCGACCATGATTGCCGCACTGGTTTCCAGCGGGCTGCGTGAAATACCGGTGCGCCGGGCCTTGAAGGTGGCCGTGTGCACTACCGGTGATGAGCTCAGCGATGGGCAGCGATCCCAGGGCCAGATCCCGGACTCGAATTCCCCTATGCTCGCAGCCTGGCTGCGCCGCTACCAGGTGCAGGTGCGCACCTTGCAGCTGCCCGATGATCCGCAGCGCTTCGCCCTGGCCATCGATGCCTTGCAGGAACAGGTTGACCTGATCGTGACCGTGGGCGGCATCAGCGCTGGAGCCTATGAGGTGGTCCGCCAAGCGCTGTCGCCGCTAGGCGGGGTTTTCCATCATGTGGCCATCCAGCCCGGCGGCCCGCAAGGCTTCGCCCGACTGGCCAAGGCAGCGGTACTGTGTTTCCCGGGCAACCCGGTCAGTGCCCTGCTATCGGCAGAACTGTTCCTGGCCCCGCTGCTGCGACAGCTCAATGCCCTGCCAGAGCCCTTGCCCAGGCACTACCCGCTGGCAGCCGATGCCAGTTCCCCCGAGCACAAGCACCAGGTGCGCCGAGCGCTGATCCGCGATGGCCAGGTCACCATCCTGGATCCGGGATCCCACCTGGTCCACGATCTGGCCCGCGCCGATGCGCTGGTGCATATTCCGGTAGGCGTCAGCCAGTTGGCTGCCGGCCAAAGCATCGAAACTTGGAGCATGAATGTCTGAGAAACTCACCCACCTGCGCGAAGACGGCAGCGCCCATATGGTCGATGTCAGCGACAAGGCCGTCACCAAGCGCGTGGCCACCGCAGAAGCCATCTTCGCCACCCGCCCGGATGTTGTCCCGATGCTGATGACCGGGCAGTTGCCCAAGGGCGAGGCGTTGGGCACCGCAAGGGTCGCTGGCATCATGGCGGCCAAGCGCACCTGGGAACTGATTCCGCTGTGCCACCCGCTGCCGATTTCCAAGGTGTCCATCGATTTCACCGCCGAGGAATCCGCCGTGCGCGTCACCGCCCAGGTCACCACCAAGGGCGTCACCGGGGTGGAGATGGAAGCATTGACCGCGGCCAGCGTTGCGGCCCTGACCCTCTACGACATGGTCAAGGCCGTGGACAAGCACGCCGAGGTCCGCTCGGTGAAGGTTTTGGCGAAGTCCGGCGGCAAGAGCGGTGACTGGGTTCGTGGAGACTAGCCGCACGGCGGCCGTGGTGGTCGCTTCGACCACCGCCGCAGCAGGCTCCGCCGAAGACAAGACCGGCCCGCTGATCACCCGGTGGCTGTCCGAGCGCGGCTTCGAGACTGGCGAGCCGACGGTGGTGGCCGACGGACAGCCGGTGCGTTTTGCCGTGGACGACCTGCTGGCCAATGACGCGCAGGTCGTGATCGTGACCGGCGGGACCGGGGTCTCACCCGATGACCAGTCCCCCGAAATGGTTGCCCCGCTGCTGGATGTCCAGCTGCCCGGAATCATCGAGGCCATCCGCCGGCGCGGAGAAGCGACCACCGCACTGTCCATCATTACCCGCGGGGTTGCAGGATTCTCCGGTAACAGCTTCGTCATCACGTTGCCCGGGTCCACCGGCGGAGTGAAAGACGGGCTGGCCGTCCTGGATCCGATCCTGGAGCACCTGCTGGTCCAGCGCAGCGGCGGCACCGGGCACGGCCCGCGGTAAGTTCTCTAGCACCATCATTGATCAGAAAGGCCACCAGGTTGAGCATCGAACCCGGAATCTACCAGCACTTCAAGGGCCAGCGCTACGAGGTGCTGGCCGTGGGGAAGCACAGCGAAACCGAAGAGCCGCTGGTCTTCTACCGCAAGCTCTACGACGACTACAGCTTCTGGGCTCGGCCGCTGGAGATGTTTGCGGAACACGTTGAACGCGATGGCTACAACGGCCCGCGTTTCGCCAGGATCGCCTAGGGCAAGTTGCAGATTTCCCTGGACCTACTGCGAGTCGGCAACGTTATAGCGTTCCAAGGCTTCGGCAAAGGCCGAGATCTGCTCTTCGCTCCAGCCCTCTAGACGATCGGTTACCGCAGCGCGGTGCACGGCGGCGGAAGCCTGAAGCCGCTCGCGGCCCACGCCGGTCAGTTCCACTACGCGACCGCGCCCGGATTCCGCATCGTCATAGGCGATATATCCCAAGTCCAGCAGCGTGCCTACCTGCCGGGAGACTGTCGAGCGGTTCAGCGAGAACGCCTCGGCAATGTCGGTGGCCCGGGTTCCGGGAGTATCGGCAATGAAGCGCAGCAGGGAATGCTCCACGAGTGTCAGCGGCTCGGCCAGCTGGCGTGAGCGCGTATTGGCACGTCGGGTAATCATTTGCATGTGATGGAAGATCGATTGGATATCGGCTTCCCGCTGTTCCTTGCCCATGTTCCGAGTCTAGTACGCAGGGCTTTGCCGGGCACTCAATGTTGCATCATGCAACATTAAGCGTATTCTTTAATGCTGATGACTCTCACCGACAACGCCCCGCGCCAATCCCCCGCTTCCAAGCATGCCGATAATCCGGCCATGAAGAAGTCCCCCGCAGCCAAGCCGGCACCACTGGGCTGGGGAAAGCTCGTGTTGACCATGCTGATCCCGTTCTTCCTGTGCGCCATCATGGGCTTGTTCTATCTGGGGGCCTTCCACGCGCCCAGTCCGCACAACGTGCAGGTGGCGGTGGTGGGCGATTCCGCGCAATCCAAGGTTTTCGCCCAGACCCTGCAGGATGGGTCCGACGGTGCATTGAATGTGCGCACCGTCGCCGATGCGGACCAGGCCCGGAAACTGGTAGAGCAGCGCGAGCTCGTGGCCGCCTACGAAACCAGCGGCGGCACGGCAACGCTCTACAGCTCTAGCGCCGCGTCGGAAACCTCGGCGAATATCGCCCAGAAAGTCTTCTTGGACGTGGCCTACGAACAAGGCCAGCCATTGCGCATCGAAGATGTCGTGCCCACCGGCGAGCAGGACACCACCGGGCAGGGGCTGTTCTTCCTGCTGGTCGCCTTGAGCATTGGCGGCTACGCCAGCGCCGTGCCGCTGGCCGGGTTCATGGGCAAGGTCAAGCTGCCCGTGCGCTTCGCCATGGCGGCGGTTGCCGCAGCGGTGGTTGCCACAATCGCGGTGCTGATCGCGGGCCCGGTCTACCGGATCATCGAGGATCATTACGCGGGCATCTGGCTGATTTCCTGGGTTTACGCCGCCGGCATCACCCTGCTGGGCCTGGGCCTGCATCCACTGCTGCGCCACTGGACCACCCCGACGCTGACCTTGTGCTTCGTCGCACTGAATTTCACCAGTTCCGGCGGGATCTTCCAGCCGCAAATGCAGCCGGGATTCTACGGTGCACTCAATACCTTCTGGAATGGCGCCGGGTGGCTGCACGCAGTGCAGACCCTCGTCTACTTCCCCGGGCAGTCCATCGGCATGGATCTCCTGCGGCTAATCCTCTGGCTGATCCCCGGCATCCTGCTGGTCATCCTGACCCACGCGTGGAGCGTGCGCAAAACCCGCGTGGCCGATGAAAATGCCAGGATCCGGGACGTCGAGGAAACCGTCGCCGCGTAGCGGCACGCGCCGCGGGGATTGCTCCCTGCCAGATGCCGCTCCTAGCTGCGCAAGAGCCAGGAGCGCGCGGAGCCCAAGGCTCGGCGCAGTCCGCTCACCGCGTCATCCATGACCGCGGTTCCCACATCCTGGAAGGACCCCATGCCGCCGCGGTAGAGTTCCAAGGCCTTCCGGGAAGCCTCTCGCAGTTGCTCTCGGCTTTCGATATCCTCAAAGAGGCCATCAAGCCAGCGAGCCGCATGGGCGCGTTGCGCGTCATGGTCCTGGGCCGCTGCGAGGTGCAGCTTCTCGATAGCCGCGCGGATTCTGCCCAGTGCTTGCTCAACATTGTCCATGGCACAAGGTTATCCCGGCCGGCGGGCCCTGCTGCCCGCCAGCCGCGCTTCAGGACTTGCCCAGCGGTATCAGGTCAAGTTGCGCGGTGATATGGCTGCGGACGTCGTTCAGTTCATCCATGTTGATCCCGTGGGCCAACCCCGAGTAGGTGCGGGCGGTCAGGGTCGAATGCTCGGGCAGGAACTTGGTGGTGCGTTCAATGGCGACCGGGGCAATGACCCGGTCTTCGGTGCCACGGCCCCAGAACACTGCTGGACGCTGCGCGGCGATGATTTCATCGGCTGACTGGGTGCCGCCTAAGACGAATCCGCCCAGGATCGTGGTGGCCAGCACCCGCTCGGGCCGGGTGCGCAGCAGCTGGCTGGCCATCAGCCCGCCCTGGGAGAAACCGACTGGAATGATCTTGGTGGCGGTGTCTACATTTGCATCGATCCAGGCCCAGATCGCCGCGGTGGCCGCTTGCACCGGCGCCGCGTCGGGGACGCCCGGAGTGGTGATCTGGAACCAGGCGGCCCCGCCGTGGCCCAATTCCAGCGGAGCGCGCAGCGAAGCCCAAGGCAGATCCAATCCCAGCGGTTCGGCGAGCGAGCCCAGGTCGTGTTCATTGGAGCCGAAGCCATGCAGGAAGACCAACACGGCACCGGATTCCGGGGTGCTGCTCCAATTGGCGGAACGCACATCGCTCAACAGGTTGCTCATAGCAGGCCAACTCCTCATAAGTTGTTTGCGGGCGGTTCCCGATGGTGGAATCGCAGCCTTCCGGCGGCGTTCCCAACAAGGTTCAATAAGCCAAGCATACCGTAATTGATTGAAGATACAAGTAAATTCCATTACCGCGATCCGTCACAGTACCCCGGGCGCCACCCGCTCAGAAAATCTGAAGCGAAGCGCACCCAAGTCCCGCTCGCCCTTCTGCCGGCCACCACATGCGAGCCTCAAAAACCAGCTAGTCACCTCGGATAACTCCGGCCTAAAGCAGGCTTCAAGCTAGTGCGAAGGCTTGCGGGCATTCCATGGAAAATTCGCGCAATCTGGCGGGAACGCATCCTACTTCACGCAAAACCTTGTCGCCAGAAAACCCTAGACAGAAACCAAAATTACTGTGATCATTTCGTGTTACTACCGGCCAGTAGCAAGTGTCTCCCATCTTTTACTCGAAGGACCACCATGATCCTGTAGTCCACCGCTGGGTGCTCAACGCCCTGAACACGGATGGTCCGGCCGATCCAGGCTACCGCCCTTCCTGCTACCTGTAAGCGGGAATCGGCGCATCCTGGCGTGCGTGCCGATGCCGGGATGCGCCTTGGCTCGCACCTAGGCAGAGCGCCTGCCAGCTATTAGATTGGTGGCCATGGACGTTCTTTCCAGCAGGGTGCTGCTGCGGCCAATTGACCTGGCCGCAACCCAGCAGTTCTATCGAGATGTGCTGCAACTAGCCGTGGCCCGGGAATTCGGTCCGGCACAGCAGCCGGGCTTGGTGTTCTTCCTGGGCAATGGCCTGCTGGAAGTCTCCGGGCACCGGCCGCCAGGGATGCCGTCCACGCTGGTGCTGTGGGTGCAGGTGCGCGATGTGCAGGCAGAGCTGGAACAGTTGGCGGCCTGCGGTGCGACGGTGCAGCGCGAGGCGCGCAAGGAGGACTGGGGCCTGATCGAAGCATGGATCCAGGATCCCGACGGCACCAGAATCGTGCTGGTGCAGGTACCCGAAGGGCACCCGATCCGCCGGGACGTGCGCGAGCCCTAGCAACTGGTGCTGGCCTGCGCGGCTCGCCGCGATCACCACGTGTGCTGGCATCGAATGGGATCCGGCCACCGCCTGACCCCCGCGGGTACTAGCGGCTGGCGGCGAGGGCTTCGCGTACCTGCGCGGCAGCTTCGAGCAGCTGCGGCAAGACCACCTCGGCTGCCTGTTCGGCGCTCTGCGTAGTATCGGGACGCACGCTCATCGACACGTTCATCGCGGCGACCACGGTGCCATCGGCACTGAATACCGGCACCGCCACCGAGCGCAGGCCGATCTCCAATTCCTGGTCTACCACCGCATAGCCCTGGGTACGGATCCGCTGAAGTTCAACGCGTAGCGGATCCGGGCGATCGATCCCCAGCCCTGTCACCGAGTGCACGCCGGCGGCGATCACCGCCTCGCTGATTTCTTCGGGCTGGTAGGCCAGCAACACCCGGCCCATGGAGGTGTTGGCCGCCGGGAAGCGGGTGCCCACCGAAATGCCCACGCGCATGATCGAACGGGTATGCACCCGGGCGATGTAGACGATCTGCGATCCGTCCAGGATGGAAGCGGAGGCCGATTCATGCACAGCAGCCGAGAGTTCCTCAAGCACCGGTTCGATCAGCTGCGGCAAGGTGGCGCTGGACAGGTACGAGTACCCCAGCTGCAGGACCTTGCTGGTCAGCTCGAAATGCTTGCCGTCGGTGCGCACATAGCCCAGCTCCACCAGGGTCAGCAGGAACCGCCGGGCGGTGGCCCGGGACAGGGCAGTGCGTGCGGCGACCTCGGAGAGGGTCATCGACGCGTGATCGGCATCGAAGCTGCTGATGACCGCCAAGCCGCGGGCCAGGGACTGGACCGATGTGGTTGTTGCTGCCTGCTCGCTCACCGTGCTCCTTGCGCGCTGGAAATGATTGCGGGGCGCACTTCCAAGACTCGGATGCGCACCCCACTAATCTACTGGGTCTTCTAGGCCTGGGTCAGTTCCACCGGGACCTTGGCGGCCAGCTCCTCGAAGCTGATGCCATGGGTGGAGCGCACGAAGACCTTGGCATCGCGCAGCTCGAAGACGGCCACTTCGGTGTAGATCCGCGAGACGCAGCCCAGCCCGGTGACCGGATAGCTCAGCGTTTCAACCAGCTTGGATTCCCCGGCCTTGGTGAACAAGCTCATCATCACCCAGGTCGCCTTGGCGCCGATAGCCAGGTCCATGGCGCCGCCCACAGCAGGGATGGCACCTTCGGCACCGGTGTGCCAGTTGGCCAAATCGCCATCCTTGGAGATCTGGAAGGCACCGAGCACGCATACATCCAGGTGGCCGCCGCGCATCATCGCGAAGGAATCCGCGTGATGGAAGAAGGAGGCGCCGGGCAGCTGCGTGACCGGGATCTTGCCTGCATTGATCAGATCCGGGTCGATGTCCTCGCCGGTGGCGACCGGGCCCATGCCCAGCATGCCGTTCTCGGTGTGCAGGGTGACGCCCTGTTCCTTGGTGAGGTAGTTCGAGACGTTGGTCGGCTGGCCGATTCCCAGGTTCACGAATGCTCCGGCCGGGATGTCCGCGGCAACGAGCTGCGCCATTTCATCGCGGGTGAGCTTTGCTTCGGTGGTGGTCATTGCGCTCATTACTTTTCCCCTCCCAGTTCCACCACGGTATCCACGAAGATGCCCGGGGTGATGACGTTTTCCGGATCGATGGAACCGGCCTGGACGACCTCGTCCACCTGCACGATGGCCGACTTGGCCGCGGTGGCCATGATCGGGCCGAAGTTCCGCGCGGTCTTGCGGTACACCAGGTTGCCCAGCGTGTCGGCCTTCAGTGCCTTGATCAGCGCGAAATCGGCGTGGATCGGGGTTTCCAGCACATAGCCCTTGCCATCGATCACGCGGGTTTCCTTGCCCTCGGCCAGCAGCGTGCCGTAGCCGGTGGGGGTGAAGAACCCGCCGATGCCGGCGCCGGCGGCGCGGATGCGCTCGGCCAGGTTGCCCTGCGGAACCAGCTCCAGCTCGATTTCCCCGGCCCGGTAGGCCTCATCGAAGTGCCAGGAGTCGGACTGGCGCGGGAAGGAGCAGATGATCTTCTTGACCCGGCGTTCCTTGATCAGCAGGGCCAGGCCGGCGTCGGCCTGCCCGGCGTTGTTGTTCACGACCGTCAGGTCCTTCGCGCCGCAGTCCAGGAGCGCGTCGATCAGTTCCATCGGCTGGCCGGCGTTGCCGAAGCCGCCGATCAGGACGGTGGCGCCGTCGGTGATCTCGGCGACGGCGTCCGCGGCCGAGGTGGCAATGCGTGGTGCCATGATGCTGCCTTTCTAGATTCAAGATGTCGTGGGACCGGAGGTTCAAATCCCCCCGTCGTCCAGCTGCTACTTGGTTGCGTTCATGTTCTCGACGACGACGGCCAGGCCCTGGCCGACGCCGATGCAGATCGCGGCAAGCCCGTAGCGCTCGCCGGATTCTGCCAGGCGGCGGGCGACGGTACCCAGGATGCGCAGGCCCGAGGCTCCCAGCGGGTGGCCGATGGAGATGGCCCCGCCCCAGGCATTGACGATGGCCGGGTCGATGTCCCAGGCCCGGATGCAGGCCAGGGACTGGGCCGCGAATGCCTCGTTCAGCTCGACCGCGGCGATATCCGACCACTTCAGGCCGGCCTTGGCCAGAGCCTTGTTGGCGGCTTCCACCGGGGCGAAGCCGAAGAACTGCGGATCCAGCGCGGCAGCGCCGTTGGAGACGATGCGGGCGATCGGATCGGCGCCCAGCAATTCGCCGCCGCGCTCGGAACCGATGAAGGCCGCCGAGGCGCCGTCGCTCATCGGCGAGGCGTTGCCAGCGGTCACCGTGGCATTCTCCCCGGTGCGGAACACGGTGCGCAGCTTGGCGAGGGTTTCTGCGGTGGAATCAGCACGGATGGTCTCATCGCGGGTGACTTGGGTGCCGCGCTTGTTCGCCGGCGGAACCGGAACTACCAAGTTGTCGTACTTTCCGGCCTCCCAGGCGGCCGCGGCCTGCTGGTGCGATGCCGCGGAGAATTCATCCTGGTCTTCGCGGGAGATGCCGTGCTTCTCGCGCAGCTGCTCGGTGGCCTCGCCCAGCGATACCGTCCATTCCCCCGGCATGGCCGGGTTGACCAGGCGCCAGCCCAGGGTGGTGTTGGCCAGTTCCAGATTGCTCATCGGGAAAGGACGCTCGGTCTTGGGAAGCACCCATGGAGCACGGCTCATCGATTCGACGCCGCCAACCAGGACCAGGTCCGCGTCGCCGGTGGCGATCTGGCGGGAAGCCGCGATCGAGGCATCCAGCGAGGAGCCGCACAGGCGGTTCATCGTGGTGCCCGGCAGCGAGGTCGGCAACCCGGCGAGCAGGGTGGCCATGCGGGCCACATTGCGGTTTTCCTCGCCGGCGCCGTTGGCGTTGCCGAAGATCGACTCGTCGATATCCGCGACATCCAGCTGCGGCGCCCGTGCGACCAGCTCGCGCACCACGTGGGCGGCCAGGTCATCGGGGCGGTGGCTGGACAGCGCGCCGCCGATCTTGCCGAAGGGGGTGCGGATTGCGTCGTATAGGTAGGCCTGCTGCATCGTCTCACTGCTCCATCGCTGCGGTATGTTCACATCGTGAACTTAAGTTCGTACAATGAACTTTAGCAGTTGATATCCGTACCTTCAATAGATTTCCGTTGCGGTCCGCCCGGTTCCCTGCACAAAAATGCCCCGGCTGCCGAAGCAGCCAGGGCATTCTCCAAGTCACATATTGCTATTGCGCGTTAACCGCGACATTCAGCGGCTGCCATCCGGAAGACTCGTCGAACGCCGGATCCTGCACAGCTAGCGAGCAAATGGATCCAATGAAGTTTCCATCCTCGTCATAAGCGATCTCATCCCAATTTTCTTCAAAATCCATGCAGGAAACCGGCTCAATTTCGCTGGTCGCCTTTCCATCTGCACCGAGTACTAGGCCAGCGGCTCGCTCTATTCCAAAGCTGGCAAACATAACCTTGGGCTCGCCCGGCGATGCTTGATACTTGTCCAAGGTGCTCATGGTTTCAATAACCCTGAATTCGCCTTCGCCAATACTTCCACCATTGGCATAGGCCTGGTCAGTCTGGGCGATTAGCTCCTGGCATAAGGTGCAGTCCGCTGCCGAGAAGCCTTTGAGTGCGGCGGTGTCACCGCTCGCCACCGCATAATTCAGCAGCTGCACCCAATACTCCACGGCACCTTCCAGCCCTTCCTCGGATTTCTCGCTGAGGACCGCCGGGCGCTGCGGAACTTCAGCATTTTGCTCCGGGGAGCTCGGCGTGGGCGACACCGTGCCAGCAGAAGGATCACCGGCCCCTCCCTGGGATGCACTGACGCAACCGCTGGCTGCCAGCGTCAATGCAGCCATCAAAGCTGCAAGCTTTATTTGATGATTTCGAACCATTGCCGCCGCCTTCGTGGAGTTTTTTCCGCGTTCAAAAACGACATTACATCAAGCATTTCGATAATACGACCACTATTCAAATAACGTTTTGGCTACTCTTTTCAATGAGAATCGCTGGAAAAATTCCACGTTAACTCTGGCCGAACAAGGGAAATTCGGCGCGATAGCGAACCCTGCTTGCACTAAAGCGCAGAGCCGCTCACCTGGATGCAGGAGAAGCGAAGCAGCCACTGCCCTAAAATAGTTCCATGGCCAATTCGCCCAGTGGGGACTCTATGCTGGACCGCTTGGTTCGGATCCTGAATTCCTTTGATCTCAACAATCAGTCGCTCAGCGTCAGCAGCCTGGCCCGGCGTGCCGACATCCCCAAAGCAACCATGTACAGGTTGCTCGATGAATTGGTATCCCATGACTTGCTGGCACGAGACGGGTCTGGCCAGGTGCGGCTGGGTTTGCGCCTTTGGGAATTAGCCAATCGAAGCGCTGCCACCCAGGACCTTCGCACCGCGGCATTGCCGTTCATGGAGGACATCAACCAGCTGCTGGGGCAAAATACCCAGCTCTCGGTACTGCACCAGGATGAGGTGCTGATCATCGAGCGTCTCTCGCGGCCCGGCTCTGTTGTCAATCAGGCGAATGTCGCCGGACGCATGCCTGTGCACCGAACTTCGATGGGCATGGCACTTTTGGCCTTTTCGCGGCCGGAAACCATTCACGGGTTCCTGGAACGCCACCACGAACTGATGACCGCCACCCATCCTGAACTCCGCGCAGAAATGGCGGAGATCCGTCGCAACGGATTCGCCTCGTTCGACGGATTCATCGACCCGGAAACCACCGGTGCCGCCGCCCCGATCCTCGACGAGGCGGGCTATCAGGTTGCGGTTATCTCGGTGGTTGTTCCCCGCGACTCTGGAACACTGCAGTCCGCAGCTCTGGCGCTACGCACCGCAGCCCGGGGCATTTCCCGTGCAATGCATTTGGGCGACAACCGCTAGGCGTAATCAGGATCCCGCTGTTCGATACACGCGCTACATCCACTGGCAATGCAAGCAGTCAATAGCTTCCGAGACCATCGCACTTCTCTGAACTCCTTGTGGAGTTGATGCCACCAATGAATTGGTCTGCGTTTCTTCCGACAACGGGCGGAAAACAAGTGGTTGGTTGCTCTCCGATCTCGGTTTCGAGCGAGATAACGAGGTAGCTCCAGATCAAGTAACGTGTTGAGATCTTCCGGGATGAAAATGTCGTAGCCAGGGCCATTCTGGTTTCCACCATCCAACGGCACGGACTACTTCAGTTCCCGACTCATCCGCGGGTGCACTATCCGAAAAGCACTCAGCCCAGGCGCATTTCGTGCATCATCACCGCCAGGCAGACCTGGCCGGCCGCTCTTGCCGCCAAGCAACCGGACACTGCCTTGCCCAAACAGGCAGGTTTCATCCCCGAGCTCTTCCTGAGGCGCGGCTCGTCCCCAGAGTCCAAGAGCGGATCTGTTCATGATGAAGCGCCAAGCCGGCTTCGTCTCGATGGCAAGCCCGCCAGTGTTGTCCACGTGCGACCGAGAATTTCGCTTGAACCCGGACGCCGCACACCATCCACGTGCCGGCCATGATTGGATGGGATCCATCGTGGTCCTTCTAATTCGTTTGCCTTCTGGAACCAGGACCTCCCAAGTCACTGCCTGCAGCGCCATTCCTTGGCCAGTACCCGCCCAGATCCGAGGTGGCCACTGCGAATCAAAGACTGACCGCTCCCCGACTAAACGCGCCATTAAAACGCTGAAGGGGCGAAGCCCGTTGGCGCCGCCCCTCCGCTGAGAAATGTCCTAGCTGGCGGAATTCGTGCTTGCCGAATCCGAAGTTTCCTTCTCCGGGGCGTGAGGCGACGCGCCGCCGCGCAGCATCATTAACGCAACTGCCGCGCACAGCACCACAATGCCTACGCCCAGGTACAACTGGGCGGCGGTCCACGAGGCGTCAAGCAGGCTGCCGGCAGCCAGTGGAGCCAGGATCGCGCCGAAACGGCCGATGCCAATAGCCCAGCCAACGCCGGTTCCACGTGACTGCGGTGCATAGGAGGACGGCGTCAACGTGTAGAGGCCGGCTACGCAACCGTTAATGAGCATGCCAACCAGAACACCCAGGACGAAGGCCAGTGCAAGGATGCCTGCCGCCGAGATGAACACCACCATGAGCACTGAGGAAAGTACAGTGAACGCAATGAGCACCTTGCGAACGGCCCACTTGGTGGTCAAAGCGCCGAAGAGCAGGGAACCGAAGGTGCCACCGAGGGTCAGCATCAGGCCGCCGACCACACCTTGGCTTTCGGTCATGCCCGCGGTTACCAGCAGCTTCGGGGTCCAGCTGTTCACGAAGTAGAAGCCGAACATCACCGCGAAGAAGGCCACCCAGATCACCGCGGTCACCCGGCGTGTATCCGGTGAGAAGAGCGCAAGGACTGCGTTGCGGCTTCGGCCAGATGCGGAGCTGCCCTGTTCTGGCAGGGCCACGTTCTCGGCACCCAGGTGCATTTTGCGTGCCAGCTTGCTCAGCTTCTCGGCGGTTCGCGCAGTACGCCGGGTCAGCAGGAAGTCAACGGATTCGGGGACGACGGCCAGCAAAGCCAGGAAGGCGACCATCGTCAGCACTCCTCCGAAAATGAAGACCGAGCGCCAACCGTAATGGGCCTGCAGCGAGACCGCCGCCATGCCGCCCAAGGTGGCGCCGACTCCGTAGCCGGCGGTGTAGATGCTGACCGCCATGCCTCGCCAGCGTCCATTGGAGTATTCGCTGGTGATCACGTTGGTGCACGCCAGAATGCCGCCGACTCCCAGGCCGGTGACGATACGCCAGATGGCAAGGCTCGCCATGGAATCCGCGGTGGCTGAGAGGAACATGCCCAGCGATGCCAGCGCGGTGGTTCCCAAGAGCATCGGACGGCGTCCGAACAGGTCGGCGAATGGAGCCAGGAACAATGAGCCGGCAGCCATGCCAAAGAGGCCTGAGCTGAGCAGTACGCCCAGCTGGGCGCCGTTCAACGAGAATTCTTCGGAAACCTGATTTGAGGTAAAGGCCATGGCCAACACATCAAAACCGTCGAGGGCGTTCAAGAAGGTGCAGACTGCGACGACGAGCCATTGAAAGGCCGACATCGGTGAATCTTCAATTCTCTGTTTGATGTCCATGGGGAACTATCTCCAGTTTTAGGGTGCACCAAGCCGCCCGCGAAACCGTTTCGGTCCGCCGGCGAGGGTGCCAAGATGGGAAATTTGCTAGTTCGGTTCGATGGTGACCACGGCGGGTCCGCCGGTGCGGGCGGCATCGGCCTTGGCACCGGTCTGGGAGGTAATGGCTCGCGAAACGCAGCAGTTCATCTTGCTCGACTGGCGTTTCTGCCGTTCGGAGTAGAACACGTCGCGGTGGTCAATCCGTCCGGTGATTTCGGTAATGCGCACCTCGCACAAACCGCATTCGCCCTTGCGGCAGTCGGACATCATGTCCGCACCGGCGTCCTCCAAGGCCTCGAGCATGGAGCGCCCTTGGGGAACGGTCACTTCCAGGTTCAGCTTGGGAACCCGGACAATGAATTCCTCCGGGTCGTACCAGCCCGAGTTGCCAAAGGTTTCATAGCGCAGCGCCGATGGATCCAGCTCGAGTTCTGCCCAGCCACGGCGAACTGCATCCATCAACCGGATCGGCCCGCACATGTACAGTTCGGTTTCCTCGCCGGCACGTTCCAGCAGCTCGTTGACCGACAGGGACGTGCCTTCATCGTCCACGTGCACTTCCAGCCGAGAACCGTGTTCCGCCTCCAGCTGTGCCAAGTAGGCCATGGCCGAACGCTTGCGGCCGGCAAACACCAGTGTGTAGTCGGCATTCAAACGCTTGAGCACTGAAGCCATATTCGCCATGGCGGTAATGCCGACACCGCCAGCCAAGAGGATGTAGTGCTTGGCACCCACGCGCAGCGGGAAGTTCTGCAATGGCTGGGTGATCTGCAAACGGTCTCCCACTGCCAGCTCGTGCATATAGGTCGATCCTCCACGGGAGAGCGGAGCCTTGAGCACGCTGATCACCAGCGTTGTTCCGTCAGCGCTCGACTCGACCACAGAGTAGGAGCGCTTGGCATCCTCTGCGTTGATTTGCACCTTCAAATCTATGTGCGAGCCAGGCTCGGCTCGCTTTGGCAGCTGCGGGGCAAGCTCGATGCGCTTGATCCCATCGGCCACGTCTGCGATGCCGGTGACTTCCGCTTCCTGCCAGACTTCAATATTTGTCGCTGCCATTGCGTTGGCACCAACCTTTCAGTTTGAACGCGGGAGCCGGCTAGGCGCGGACGGACTGGCTGGCTTCGGCGGCGAGCATGCCGTCAAGAATGCGGCGAACCCACATGCCGCCGGCATCGATGTTCAGGTTGTAGAACTCGTAGTCCGGGTTGGCATCAATGGCTTTCTGCTGGGCCTTGAGCATCGCCTCGTCTTCGCCGAAGACCCCATGCACCCCATCACGCAGCTGGGTGGTGATCAGCTGGCTGTCCAGGCAGTAGTTGCGCATGAACGCCCAGAAGTAATGCGAGGAACGATCAGTTTCCGGGGTGATCGTGTTCATGACGAATCCATTGACTCCTTGGCTGCGGTCGCCTTCAGGCGCACCGGTTCCAGCCTTGGCTACGCCGACGTCAATGGTAATCGTTGCCGGCGCTTCGAAGTGGATGATCTGCCAGCGGTCCACCTTGCCTTCGAAACCCGGGAACTTGTCGCGCATGTTCTTCAGCCAGAATGGCGGTGCGTCGATATTGTGCATCCAGCGTGTGACGGTGACCTTGTTGCCTACATGAGTGGTGATGAATTCCGAGTCGCTCAGCTCATCTTGGCCGATCGAGGAGGAATGCACGAATTCCTCATGGGTCAGGTCCATCAGGTTGTCCAGGATCAGCTGGTAGTTGCAATCGGCGGCAATGGTCATGCCGTCGCCTGCCCATTGTTCGGAAGACATCTGGTGCATGTCCGGGACCAGCTCCGGGTCGGCCAAGGTGGGGTCGCCCATCCAGATCCAGACATAGCGGTAGCGCTCAACAATAGGGAAGGAAGGAACAGTAGCCGAAGGATTGATGGTTTCCTGGGCCGGCATCGAGACGCACCGGCCAGCGGAGTTGTAGACGATGCCGTGGTATGGGCACTGCAACCCGTCCTTTCCCACGGTCTTGCCCATGGATAGCGGAGCCAAGCGGTGCCAGCAGGAGTCAGCCAGTGCAACGGCCTTGCCAACTTCGGTGCGATACAGGGCAACCGGGCGCTTGGCAATGGTGCGCGACATCGGCTTGCGGGTGACCTCGTGATCCCAGGCGGCTACGTACCAGGCATTCAGCGGATGGTCCATGATCTTGGCGGTGGTGGTGCTCTTGGCGGCAACCTCGGTCATGACGGTCCTCTCGATTGCGGACCCGGCAGTGCTCGGCGATGGCGGATCCAATATGTGGTTTGCCCAAAGGCGGAATATGAGAAACTATCTATGCACATAGATAGTTCGCATGCCATTAGACTAGCTATATAGATAGTGATACGCAACACATTTCTGGAAAGGGGCGGTTTTGAGTCTTCGCAACGCGCTGCTTTCACTGCTGACAGTTGAACCAATGACCGGCTATGACCTGTACAAAGTCTTCGAATCGTCGGTCGGGCACGTCTGGCACGCCCCGGATTCGCAGATCTACCCCGAGCTGAAACGCATGGAATCCGAAGGTCTCATTGCAGGGCAGGATGTGCCTTGGGGTCCACGCGGAAAGAAACGGCAATACACCATCACCCGGGATGGCGTCACCCAATTCAAGGATTGGATGAACACGCCCCTGGAGTACGCACGCACCCGCGATCCCGCGCATCTCAAGGCTGCCTACCTGGAATGGGCGGAACCCGAGGCCGCGCGCGAGCAGATGCGCGGGCATATCGCTCATCACCGGTCATTGCTCAACCAATGGCAAGAACGCATCGCGGAATTGGAGCAAGGCAGCAACTCCATGCTCACCAAGCGCTTGAAGAACACGCCGCGCGAGGAGTGGGAAGCCACTGTTGCCTACAAACGATTCACCTATGAAGGCCTGATCGCCCGGGCAGAAGCTGAAATCCAGTGGGCTACGCGCGGGCTGGAACTCATCGACCTGCTGAACCCCTAGGCTGCCGGCCGGCGCAATAAAGCCGCCGACCCGGCACGGATCGGCGGCTCAGAGCGCTACTTGGGATTCGTCAAGAACTTCGTCTTGGCCTCTTCGGGGCGATGCCCTTGCTTGGCCTTCTGGATTTCCGCGTAGACATGGTGGCGAAGCTCGGTGAATCGCGGCAGCGACCGGGTTTCCAGCTGGTCGCGCTCCGCCGGCAGATCGATCAGGATATCCTCCTGCACCACGGTTGGCGAAGAAGACAAGATGATCACGCGCTGGCCCAGGTAGATCGACTCGTCGATGTCGTGGGTTACGAACAGCACGGTGACCCCCAGCTTCTTCCAGACATTGCGGATCAGGTCCTCGAGGTCTGCGCGGGTCTGCGCATCAACGGCCGCGAATGGCTCATCCATCAGCAATACCTCTGGCTGGTAGGCCACCGCGCGGGCGATCGCCACGCGCTGCTGCATGCCGCCGGAGAGCTGCCACGGGTAGGACTTGGGCACATGGCTCAGCCCCACGGCTTCCAGCGCATCGTCCACCAATTTCTTGCGTTCGGCCTTCGGGACGCCGGCGTTCTTCAGCGGCAGTTCGACATTGTCCGCCACGCGCAGCCACGGGAACAGCGACCGGCCGTATTCTTGGAAGACCACGGCCATTTTCTTCGGCGGTCCGGTGACTTTCTGCCCGTCCAGCAGCACCTCGCCGCTGGTGGCGCCCAGCAAGCCGGCAATGCACTTGAGCAATGTGGTCTTGCCCGAACCGGAAGGACCGACCAGGCACACCAGCTCGCCATGCCCCAGGTCAAAGGTGAGGTCCCGGACCGCTTCGATATCGCCGCCGTCGGTGTGGTAGACCTTCTTCAGCCCCCGGACCGAGAGCAGCGCTTCGCCTTCTGGCAGGGTGCGCCCGCCGGCGGTTCCATTCTGGCTAGACAGCATTTTCAACCTCTTTCAGACCGTTGTACCAGCGCAGGACGCGGCGTTCGATCCACTGGAATATAAATGACATGATGACCCCGATCAGGCCCAGCACCACGATGCCGGACCACATTTCCGGTACGGCGAAGGAACGCTGGAACTGGACGATCGCGAAGCCCAGCCCGGAGGAGGATGCGAACATCTCGGAGATGACCATAAGGATCAGCCCGATCGACAAGCACTGGCGGATGCCAGCCATGATGGTCGGGGTGGCGCTTGGCAGCACCTGGTAGCGAATCCGGGCTAAACCGCTGATGCCATAGGAGCGGCTGGTTTCGTTC
Organism: Arthrobacter sp. JUb119; assembly: GCF_024807995.1. Classification (NCBI taxonomy): domain Bacteria; kingdom Bacillati; phylum Actinomycetota; class Actinomycetes; order Micrococcales; family Micrococcaceae; genus Arthrobacter; species Arthrobacter sp. JUb119. The sequence goes on along the minus strand of NZ_JANUFE010000004.1, from coordinate 251,266 downwards.
TGCACCGGATCGATGGCGCGAACGCCCTCAATGGTGTTCAGCAGCACCGGCCAAATCGCGCCGGAGATGATCACCGCGATCTTCATGCCGTCGTTAATGCCAACCAAGAGCATCAGCACCGGAATCAGCACCGGCGGCGGCAAAGCACGGAAGAACTCGAACACCGGTTCGGTAATCGCCCGGGCGGTGCGGTTCATGCCGACGAGCAACCCGAGCAGCACACCGAGCACAATGGCCCCGAGCACGCCGAGAACCAGGCGCTGGACGCTTGGCAGGACGTCGGTGAACATGCGTTCGCCAACCCAGGTCTCGATGAAGGTCTTGCCCAAGTCTGCCGGGGTAGGAACGAAGAAGCTCGCTCCACCAAGGGTTGCCGCGACCCACCAGAGGATGAGCAGAACCGGCAATGCCAGAATGAAGGAAATCGACTTCAGGAGTTTCATGCGGCGTTCTCTCCCCGGACTGAGGCGTGCCAGGAAAGCACGCGCTTTTCGATGATGCGCATGCACAGGTTGATTGCCACGCCCAGCAGGCCGGTGGCAACAATCAGCGCGTACATTCCGGCGATTGCGCCGCCTGACTGCGCCAGCTGGATTTCCTTGCCCAGACCCGGTGCGCCGATGATCAGTTCCGCAGTAATCGCCAGGATCAGTGCCACGGCAGCGCCCAGCCGGATGCCAGTCATCAGGTAAGGGAGCATGGTCGGGAAGATGACGTCGCGGATGCGCTGGATCCGGGAGAATCTATAGGATCTCGCGGTCTGCATCGCCACATTATCCACGTCTGCAACTCCATAGAGCACCTGGATCAGCACCTGCCAGAAGCAGGCATAGATGATCAGCATCAGCGAGGATTCGATTTTCGTGCCGAACAAAAGCACCGCGAGCGGGATCAATGCCACCGACGGAATTGGACGCAGGAACTCGATGGTGGAGTTGGTCGCACGACGCAGGAAGCTCGACATGCCGATTACCAAGCCCAGTACCAGCGCCAGCAGCACCGCTGCGGCCAGGCCGATGAACCATGCCAGCATGGTTTCCCCCACCGCGACCCAGAAGGCGGTCAAGGCAAGATCAGCGAACAGCGTCATCAGCACTTCGGAGGCGGGCGGCAGGTAAGCCGCCTCGACAATTCCAAGAGCCGGGACCAGTTCCCAGATCCCCAGGAAGGTCACGATGCCAATCAATCCCCAAAAGCCATTGGGGAATTTCGAGCCCGATTTCCTGCGCTTGGCTTGGCGCGCCTCAGCCGGCGCTGTGCTAGTGATGGCACTCATGGCAGGAGCTTCTCCAGGTCGACTGGCTTGGACAGGGTGCCATAGCTCAGTGCCGCATCGCCGAGTTCTTGCACGGCCTCGCGGTTGAAGTCAGGGCGGAAGCGCGGCAGCACCATATCGGCGCGGACCTCCTCGCTGATCTTGGTGTAGGTTCCGACAACTTCGCGGACCTCGTCAGGGTTCTCCTGCGCATACTGAAGCGACTTGTCCATCGCCTTGGTGAACTTCTCGGTCACCTCGGGATTTTCCTGGGCGTACTGCGCAGAAGTGAAGTAGCCGGCAACATCCAGCTCCGGATCGAATTCGGCGAAGTTCGCAGAGAGCATTTTCGCTCCGGCGTCCAAGGCCGAACTCTGGAACGGCTCCAGGATCCAGGCGGCATCGACGATGCCGCTTTCCAGTGCAGCAGGAGCATCGGGGAAAGGAACCTCGACGAACTCGATGCTTGCCGGGTCTCCCCCGTCTTCTTCGACAATTGACTTGATGGTGGTATCGCCGATGTTCGACAGGTTATTGACCGAGACCTTCTTGCCGGCCAACTCCTTGGGCGAAGAAATCTTGGAATCATTTTTGACCAGCACGGACCCGACGTCGGATTTCACATCACCTGTGGTGGAGATGCCATTGGCGACGAACTTCATGTCCAGTCCCTTGTCGTTGGCGACCATTACCGAGATCAGATTGGAGAAGGCGAAGTCATAGCTCCCGGATTGGATGCCCGGGACGATAGCCGAACCGCCAGTTGCGGTTTCGATTTCCAAGTCCAGGCCTTCTTCAGCGAAGAAGCCCTTGGATTCTCCCAGCCAGATTGGTGCGGTATCGACGATGGGGATTACCCCGACGGTGATTTTTTCCAGCGAGCCATCTGATCCTGCAGCATCTTCCCCGGCCGAGCCGCCGCTAGGCGAACCGGAGCTGCAGGCAGCAAGCGCGAGGACTGATAGCGAAGCGAGTGCGAGCTTGAGCGAGTGTTTCATGGCAACTACCCCCAATTGAGTGTCATTGCTGCTGCGGCGTCCGGAATCTGGAACCGCAGCAGCAATAGCGTGAAGTTGTGGAATTACTTGGCGATGAGGTTGTTCATGTCTGGGGCCTTCTCCAGGAATTCGAACTTGGCGGCCAGATCTCCGAGCTTTGCCAGTTCCTCAATTGGGGTTTCCGCTTCCCAGGTTTCCATGAGCAAGCCTTCGGCTACCTTGGCATCCATATTGATGAAGTCTGGCAACATGGCCCTGGCGGCATCCGGATCACTATCGGAGGCCGGCAGTACTTCCGCCATAGCTGCCTTCCACTTGGAAATGACTTCCGGATTCTCTTCAGCGAACTGGCCGCTGGTGAACGTCACCATGGTTGGCAGCCCCGGAATTGCTTCTTGGTTTGGATAGCCAAGCAGTTCGTTGTCCTTATCGCCCAAAGCACGCGAGAGGAACGGCTCTGAAAGCCAGACGGCGTCAACGTTGCCGCGATCCAGCTGCGCCTCCATGTCCGGGAAAGGCATTTCGCTGAACTTCAGGTCTTTCGGATTGGCTCCAGCCATTTCTGCGGATTCCATAATCGTCAGGTCGCCCTGGGTACGCAACGCGTTGACCGATGTGGTTTTTCCAGCCAGATCTTCCCAGCCGCCGATGCCCGAGTCCTTGCGCACAACTACTCCATTGACATCCTCCCCATCAGCCTTGGAAGCGGAATAGCCGGTGACGATCTTCATGTCCAGGCCTTTGTCCGCAGCGGTCATCACCGATAGCGGATTGCCCACGGCAATGGCCAATTCTCCGGTGGATACCGCTGGGAGCATCGCCGCACCGGCGTTGGAAGTGCTCAGTTCTACATCCAGGCCATGCTTTTCAAAGGTCCCGGCGTCGATACCCTGCTGCACTGCAACCGACGGTGCGATTGGCAGAATGCCTACGGTGATTTTGGTGAGCGAGCCATCCTCGGCGGCGGCGGATGTGCTTCCCTCTGATTCTGTCGAGCCGGACAGCGAACCTCCGCCACAGCCCACCAGGCCGAGTGACAGGACCGCTGCGCCTGCAAGCAGTGTAGACCAGCGCTTTTTCATATTTCCCCCTAGAAAGCCATTGCCGCAACCCCGAGTGGCGGGTCGAAGAAAGTGTGTGATTTGAACCACAATTCAAGACTAAGCCAACTATTGAGAATGTCAATGGTTGATTTTATGATGATTTATTCTCTGCGTATGGGCGGTATCTTGCACTTATGCAAACGTGAGGCCACGGAATCCGCCACGAAGCCGTGGAGCGCTCAGCTGAACTGCTTGCGCAAGTCGGCTTTGCGTATCTTGCCGCTTGCGGTGCGCGGCAACTCATCCAGGAAGACCGAGGTGCGCGGTATCTTGTAGCGCGCCAAGCGTCCGTCGAGATACGCCACAACATCCTCTTCGCCCAGAGAGCTACCGGACTTCAGCACAATGACTGCACGCGGGACTTCGCCCCACTTCTCGTCAGGGACGCCAATCACTGCCACCGATTCAATTTCAGGTAGTCCCATAATGGCTTGCTCGACTTCGGCAGGATAGATGTTCTCCCCGCCGGAAATGATCATGTCCTTAAGCCTGTCCGAGATGAACAGGAAGCCTTCTTCATCCACGTGGCCGATATCCCCGGAACGGAACCAGCCAGATTCATGGAACGCCCCTGAGGTAGCCTCGGGACGGCCCCAATACTCCTTGATCACGTTGGGGCCGCTGATCAGGATCTCGCCAACCTCGCCGGCTGGCACCTCATTGCCCAGCGAGTCCGCGATGCGAATGTCGGTGAAGAAATGGGGCAGGCCGGCCGAACCCATTTTCGGTCGGGAGTACATTGCCTGGAGCATGGTGGCGCCGGGCGCAGTTTCGGTCAGGCCATAGCCGCCACTAAATCCGAGCCCACGCGCTTCATAGGCTTCAAGGACACGTAGCGGCACAGCGGAGCCTCCGCAGGTGAGCATCTCCAATGAAGACAAATCCGTTTCCTCCCATTTTTCATGCTCGGCTAGCAATTGGAAGGTCGTTGGGACGCCCGAGAGCTGGGTGACCTGGTAGCGCTCCACCGCATCCAGCACGGCAGCGGGATCAAAACGCTCCTGGAGGACCACTGTTCCTCCCTTGAGCAGCATCGGCAAGGCGCCCATGCCCAGCGCCGCTACATGGAAGAGCGGTGCAATGAGCAAAACAACAGATCTGCTGGTGACATCGTAGTCAACGATGACATTGTAGGAATTCCACGTCATGTTGGCATGCGTGAGCACCGCGCCCTTCGGCGTTCCGGTAGTGCCCGACGTATAGAGGATGATGGCTGGATCCTCTAACTCGACGGCGATATCGTCGTGACCGCTGCGCCCTGCCTGAAGGGCCCGTTCATAGGATGAGTCCGCGCACGGAACCGAAGCGACTTCCCAGGCGATACTGACCGGGCTGCCTTCGATGGATGCATGCGCTTCGCTGGCGAAGTTCTCGACATAGATCAGCACCTCGCTGCCTGAATCGCGCAGCGCAAAGTTCAGTTCCCGCGGCGCCAGACGCACATTGAGAGGAACGAACAACGCCCCAAGCTGGGTAACGGCGAACATGGTTTCCAGGTACGCAGCATGGTTGGCGCCAAGGAACGCTACACGGCTACCGCGGGCGACTCCGCTGGCCGCCAAGGCACTGCTGAGCTTGTCGATGCGTTCTGCCAGCTGCGCGTAGCTCAAGCCGACTCCCGCATGAATCACCGCAACCTGCTGCGCGGATTTCATCCGACGCCGGTGAATCCAGTTGCCAAACCCCTTATTCAACATCTGCCACTCTTTTCATTAGGTCGTACGTTGCCGTTGCGGCTCTAGCTCAGCTGGCTCTTTACCTAGGCGTAGAAGCGGTAGAGGCCCCGGGAGACCACGGCCGGCTTCGTGCCGCCTTCGACTTCGATGACCTGGTCCACTGCAATCTGGTATCCGCCCTTGACCTCTTCCACCTCGGCGATAACCGCCTTCATGCGGATCTTGGAACCCACCGGTACGGGCGAAGGGAATCGAACTTTTTCCAGGCCGTAGTTCACCTTGGTCTTCACACCGGTGACATCGAAAAGCTCGGTCCAGAACGCAATCTGCAGGCTCAAGGTAAGGTAGCCGTGGGCAATCGGGCCGCCGAAAGGGCCCTCCTTGGCCTTCTGCGGATCGGTGTGGATCCACTGGTGATCATCAGTGGCGTCAGCGAAGGTGTTGATTTGTTCCTGTGTGACCACGCGGTATTCGCTGTAGCCCAGGTCCTTGCCCTGGGCGCTGGCGAGGTCTGCGTAATCCAAAACGGTTGGTGCCATGATATTTCTCCTCTAGATGGGTTCTTTGGTTGCTCGAGTTCGCGAATGCCGCTTTAGCGGAATGCGCTGACGCCGGTAATCGCGCGTCCGATAATCAGTGAATTGATCTCGTGTGTGCCTTCGTACGAGTAGATCGCTTCGGCGTCGGCATGGTGGCGCGCTACGTTGTTCTCCAGCAAGATGCCGTTGCCGCCGCAGACCTCTCGGGCGAGGGCTGCCGTTTCGCGTAGCATGCGTGCGGTGAACATCTTGGCCATGGCCGAGTTTTCATCGCGGTAGATGCCCGCTTCCTGCTGCTGGGTCAGCCGCACCACCAAAGCCAGGCTCGCGGTGGCGTTGGAGAGCATATGCGCCAGCTTTTCCTGGATCAGCTGGAATGAACCCAGCGGCTTGCCGAATTGGCTACGGCTGGCAACGTAGTCGCGAGCCGATTCGTACGCGCCGAAGCAAACGCCTGTGGCAATCCAGGCGACGTCCGAGCGCATGTTGCGCAGGCAGGCCGCTACGTCGGCAAAGGAGTTGATCTTGGCCAGTCGCCCGCTGGCTGGCACCCAGACATTCCCCAGCTCGATGTCGGCGTTCTGCATAATGCGCAGGCTGGTCTTTCCCGGAATTTTCCTGATTTCCATGCCCGGCGCGTCCGTTGGAACCAAGAAGCATTTGATCTGCGAATCGGCTGCGTCGCGGGCAAATACTGCCAGCACGTCCGCTTGGCTCGCGCCCCCGATCCAGCGCTTCTGCCCATTGATCACCCAGCCAGCCACACCATCGCGTTGCTCCTGCTTGGCCGAGGTGGCTAGCCCTCCGGCAATATCCGAACCGTGTTCTGGCTCGGTCAGGGCGAACACTCCCTTGCAGGCAAAAGATGTGATCCGCGGCTCAAGCACGGCTACCTGCTCCGCACTTCCACCCAGGTTGACGGTGGTCCGGAATAGGCCGGACTGCGCGTTGTAGTAAGTCGCTACGGAGGCATCCATGCGTCCCAGCTCGAAATTGCGGAAGCCCGAGTAAAGCGCGGAAGGCTTCTGGCCCGTGGCAAGCACTTCGGCCGGGTTCATCAGATCAGCATCGATCAGCGGTGCCACGATCTGTTCCGGGAATTCTCCGCGTTCCCAATAGTCATCGACTATCGGACCCACATGTTCTGCCAAAAGGGAACGCAAACGGTCCAGGGCCGCACGCTCAGCGTCGGTGAGCAGGTCCTTGAATCCATAGAAATCACTAGTTGCTGCCGGTTGGATCATTCTTCTATCCCCAACACGCGCAGTGCATTGCCCTTCAGGATTCCCGGTCTCACCGAGTCCTTCAACTCCAATTCTGCAAAGGCCCCCAGCCACTTCTCCGGGGTAATCAAGGGAAAGTCCGTGCCGAACAACAGCTTGCGCGACAGCACGTTATTGCCCATCTTCACCAAGGAGCTGGGGAAATACTTGGGGCTCCAACCGGATAAATCGATGTAGACATTGGCCTTGTGCGTGGCAATGGAGTTCGCTTCATCCTGCCATGGAACCGAGGGGTGAGCCATGATGATGACCAGGTTCGGGAAGTCCGCGGCCACATCGTCGAGCAGCAGCGGATTGGAGTAACGCAGCTTAATGCCCCGACCGCCAGGCAGCCCTGCTCCCATGCCGTTCTGCCCTGTGTGGAAAATGCATGGGAGGCCTAGCTCCTGGAGCTTTTCCCATAGCGGGTAGAACGCTTCATCGCTGGGATCGAATCCCTGGAGCGAGGGGTGGAATTTGAAGCCGCGCACTCCGAGCTGTTCAGCCTGGTACTGCGCATCGCCGATGGCTTCGGCTCCTCGGCGGGGATCGACCGAGCCAAAGGGAATAAGCACGTCATTATTTCGGGCGCAGCCCTGGACCAAGTCCTCAATGGAGTTCGGATCATGCCCGAGCGCGGTGCGTGCATCAACGGTGAACACCACGGCAGCCATGTTCGACTCGCGATAAAGCTGCGCAATGCGATCAATGGAGGGTGTACGCTCCGATGATTTGAAATACGCTGCCGACGCTTCGAAAAGATCCTCCGGCATTGCCTTGTGGCCGCATTCGTCGACTTCAAGGTGCACATGCATGTCGATGGCTTCAAGCGAAGCGAAATCGATGCCCAGTTCATAACGCAAAGTCATAATGATTCCCCCAGTTCCCTACTTGGCTGGTTCCGGGCGCAGTTCTTCCGGAAGTTCCGGGAACTTCTCCCCAACGGACTGCTGGTGGGATCCGAAGCGCGCAGGGAATTCATTGGCCAGCGTTTCATAGTCCCATCCGCCGTCGTGCAGCTCGGTGACCACAGCTTCAGGGTGGCTCCAGACCTGCAGGCGGTCCCCGCCGACTCCAATGGCCTGGCCGTTGATCTCTGCAGCCGCGTCCGAGGCCAGGTAGGCGATCAGGCCGGCCACATCATCTGCGGTGCCAAAGCCCAGATCCTTGCGGAAGAAGTCCGGCATCGCTTCGCCGCGCTCGTCGGCTTCCACGGCAGCTGCAAAGAATGGAACGGTTTTGGTCATTTCGGTGGCTGCCACCGGGATCACTGCGTTGGCAGTAACCCCGGCTCGTTTCATTTCCAGAGCCCAGGTGCGCACCATGCCGACAATGCCGGCCTTTGCCGCCGCGTAATTGCTCTGGCCGAAGTTGCCGCGCTGGCCGGTCGGCGAACCAATTGCGATGATGCGTCCGGAGACATTGTTTTCCTTGAAATACCCGTAGGCCTCACGCACGCAGGTGAAAGTGCCGCGCAAGTGGACGTTGATCACCAGATCAAAATCTTCGTCGGTCATCTTCAGCAGGGACTTGTCACGCAGCACACCCGCATTGGTGACCAGAATATCCAGGCGACCGAAGTTCTCGACAGCGCCGGCAACCAGCACCTTCGCGGCCTCAGTCGTACCTACCGCCGCCGCAACTCCCGCCGCCGTGCCACCGGCTTCGGTAATGGAAGCAACCGCAGCATGCACGGCCGCAGGATCGACATCATTGACAATCACCGAGGCTCCCTGACGCGCCAGTTCTTGCGCATAGCTCAGGCCCAGTCCGCGTCCGCTTCCGGACACGATGGCAACTTTTCCTGCTAGGGACATGAGAACTCCAATTCGGTGAGGTGTTTCAATTGCTCCACTTGGAAGAAAAGTGGGAACCTTGACTACATACATAAGAACTTTAATCCTTGAGAAAGTCAATGGTTTATTTTTTCATGAAAAGTGGGGACAATGAGATGACTAGCAAAATCACCGCCAAATCAGCGAAGGAAGAACTGTTCATGAAATGCGACCTCGTTCAGGAGCTGAACTTCCTAGTGGCGCGCATGCGCTCCCTGGGTTCGACTCGGGCCAACCATGCGCTGAAGCCACTCGGCCTCAAGGTGCGTTCCTACTCGGTACTTTCCTTGGCGTGCAGCGACATCACCCCCACCCAACGCGATCTCGCTGAATTTCTCGCGCTCGATCCAAGCCAGATCGTGCCACTAGTGGACGGGCTGGAAACCAGTGGACTAGTCTCCCGAATTCCAGATCCCAGCGACCGCCGCTCCAAGGTGATAGTAGCCACCGCGGCCGGCCGGAAGCTCTACGCGCAGGCGCGCAAGATCACCAGGCAAAACGAGGACGAGACCTTGGAAGCGCTAACCCCGCAGGAGCGGCTGCAGCTGCGCGATCTGCTATCCCGGGTAGCGCTGGCTGACGCGGAGTAGCACCCCATTTTTCTCATTCATTGAGAACCCGGCTGTCTGCCCGATCACATGCGCCGCATCATGAGGGAAGTTCTTATTACTTCCTTAGACCAGATGCATCGGTCCGGCAACGCAGCCGGCAGCGCGGCTCTGGTCCAGACGCTAGCGAGGCAGGTCCCATGGCTCAGAATCCGCGCATTCTCAAGACCAAGGTCGGCATCATCGGCGGCGGTCCAGCAGGGCTCATGCTCTCCCACCTGCTGGCCGCATCCGGCATCGAGAACATCGTCGTGGAAATGCGCGACCACGAGGCCATCCGCAACACCCACCGCGCGGGCATCCTCGAAGCCCAGGCTGTCAAGATGCTCACCGAGTCCGGCGTGGATGGACGGGTCCTGACCCACGGCGACGAGCACGCCGGCATCGACCTGCGCTTCAACGGCGAATCCCACCCGCTGGACTTCCGCGATCTGGTCGACGCCACCGTCACCCTGTACGCGCAGAACGAGGTCTTCGTTGACCTGGCCGCGGCGCGCCAGCGCGACCAGGGCGACGTGCGGTACTCCTGCGAAGTCACCGAGATCCTGGACATGGAGACCTCCACCCCGAAGTTCCGCTTCACCGATGAGCAGGGCAACCTCTTCGAGGTGCACGCCGATGTGATCGTCGGCGCCGACGGCTCGCGCTCCTTCGCCCGCCGCCAAATGCCCGAAACGCTGCGCAAGGATTTCAAGGTCGCCTACCCCTTCGCCTGGTTCGGCATCCTCACCGAGGCGCCGAAGTCCGCGCCGGAACTGGTCTACGCGAACTCCCCGCACGGCTTCGCGCTGATCTCCCAGCGCAGCGAAACGGTGCAGCGCATGTACTTCCAATGCGACCCGAACGAAGACGTGAATGCCTGGAGCGATGACCGTATCTGGGCCGAGCTGCAAAAACGCGTGGACGGGCCGGATAATTTCCAGCTGAAAACCGGCGAGATCTTCGACAAGACCGTGCTGGGCTTCCGCTCCTTCGTGCGCGAACCCCTCTCCCACGGGCGGATGTTCCTGATCGGCGATGCCGGGCACACCGTCCCGCCCACCGGAGCCAAGGGCCTGAACCTGGCATTCGCCGATGTGAAGGTGCTCTTCGAGGCCCTGGACTCCTACTTCTCCACCGGCAGCGAGCAGCTGCTGGACGGCTATTCGGACCTGGCGCTGAAGCGCGTGTGGAAGGCGCAGAACTTCTCCTACTGGATGACCTCCATGCTGCACACCCCGGTAGGCGGGGACCCTTTCATGGCCAAGCGCGCCCTGGGCGAACTGGAAACGGTCACCTCCTCGCGCTTCGGCCAGCAGTACCTGGCCGAGTCCTACACCGGCTGGCCCCACGCTTAGCCTTCGCTCTTGCCAAGCATTTCCTCCACCACGCCCGTACGCCCCCTTCGAAAGGAGCACGCAGTGAGCACCGAAACCACAGCTAACGAGTCGTTCAGCGATTCCCCCGTGCTGGACCCCGCAGCCACGACGCTCTCGCAAGAATCCATCAGCCAGGAAATCGCCGATATCCATGCGGCCTACCGCCAGTCGGTGGTCGAGGGCAAGAAAGCCGAGACCCAGCCGCGCATCGACTTCGCGCCCTACCGTTCCTCGCTGCTGCGCCACCCGACCAAGAACCTGCGCCATGTGGACCCGGAAACCATTGAGCTGCACTCCCCGGCCTTCGGCCAGCGCGACGTGCACGCGCTGGAATCGGATCTGACGATCCAGCACAACGGCGAGCCGATCGGCGAGCGCATCGTGGTCGCCGGCCGCGTGCTCGATGGCGACGGCCGCCCGGTGGCCGGGCAGCTGGTGGAAATCTGGCAGGCCAATGCCGCCGGACGCTACATCCACAAGCGCGACCAGCATCCGGCCCCGATCGATCCGAACTTCACCGGCGTGGGACGCGCCATCACCGGCCCGAACGGAGAATACTCCTTCACCACCATCAAGCCGGCACCCTACCCGTGGAAGAACCACCACAACGCCTGGCGCCCGGCGCACATCCATTTCTCGCTGTTCGGCACCGACTTCACCCAGCGCATGATCACCCAGATGTACTTCCCGGGCGACCCGCTGTTCAGCCTCGACCCGATCTACCAGGCGATCACCGACAAGGAAGCGCGCGACCGCCTGGTCGCCAGCTACGACCATTCGCTGACGTCCCATGAATGGGCTACCGGATACAACTGGGACATCGTACTCACCGGCTCCAACCGCACCTGGATGGAAGATGAAGAGGGAGACCACTAGCATGGCTCAGGCACCAGAACTGAAGCTGGCCCCCACACCGGGCCAGACCATCGGCCCGTTCTACGGCTACGCATTGCCCTATGAGAAGGGCAATGAGCTGATCAGCCAGGCCCATCCCCGCTCGGTGCGCCTGCACGGGATGGTCTATGACGGCAACGGCGAGGCCATTCCGGACGCCCTGCTGGAAATCTGGCAGGCCGACGAGAACGGCAATGTCGTTTCCCGCGATGGCTCGCTGGTCCGCGACGGCTACATCTTCACCGGGTGGGGACGGGCGGCGGTGGATAACGCCGGGCACTACACCTTCACCACCGTGAACCCGGGCGCTACCGAAGAGGGCAAGGCCCCGTTCATCATGCTCGCGGTTTTCGCCCGCGGCCTGCTCAATCGCCTGTTCACCCGCATCTACCTGCCGGAGGACACCGAAGCGCTGGCTAGAGACCCGTTGCTGTCATCGCTGGGCGAAGCAGAACGCGCAACGCTGATTGCTGCTCGCGAAGACGACGGCTCGCTGCGCTTCGATATCCGCCTGCAAGGCGGGAACGAAACGGTGTTCCTCTCCTACCCGCGCGAGAGCTAGTTGCCACCGCGACACCCCGCTGGATTGCCCCAGCGCCCGCACTGTTACGGGCGTTGGAGCGCCCGGCGGGGTGTTGCCCGTTGCCGGGCACTACAGTTCTAGATAGACGGCTTATACGCTCAACAGCTAAGAATCGAGGCACCGAATGGATGGCGCAGACTACGGCGTGCTGGCCCCCGCCTGGGCAGGAACTGCGGCCGCGGCCTTGGCCAGCGATGCGTCTTTCGTCCAAGCCATGCTGGATGCCGAAGCCGGATGGGTGCAGGTCCAGGCGGATGCCGGCCTGTGCAGCGTCCAGGATGCGCAGGCCGTGCGCGAGGTGGCCAGCGTGGACCGCTACGACCTGGCCTTGCTGGCCTCCCGGACACCGGATGGGGCCAATGCGCTCATCCCGCTGCTGGGCATGATGCGCGACCTGCTCAAGCACGACGGGGCCGCGGCAACTGCGGGCACCGCGTTGCACCGCGGTGCCACCAGCCAGGACATCATCGACACAGCGCTGATGCTGGTCCTGTCCAAGACGCTCACGCTCACGCTGGCAGATCTGCGCAGCACCGCTGGCGGGTTGGCTGCCCTGGCGCAGGCCCACCGCGGGACCGTGTGCATTGCCCGCTCGCTGACCCAGCATGCGCTGCCCACCACCTTGGGCTGGAAAGCGGCCAGCTGGCTCTCGGCCGTGCTGGATGCCGAGCAGCAGCTGGATGCCGCGGCGCGGCAGCTGCGCTTGCAATGGGGCGGTGCGGTGGGCACGCTCGCCTCCCTGGAGCAGCTGCTCTCCGGCCAGCCGGAGACAACGGCCACAAGCCAGTCGCTGTCCTCGGATCTGGCGGCCCTGCTGGGCCTGGAGGATCCGGGAACGCCCTGGCACACCAACCGCATGCCGATTCTCCAGCTTGGCTCCGCACTGGGTGCGGCCATTGCCGCGCTGGGGACCCTGGGCGCTGATGTGCTCACCGCCTCCCGTCCGGAAATCGGCGAGCTGTCCGAACCTCGCGAGGCCGGCAAGGGCGGCTCCTCGGCTATGCCGCAGAAGCAGAACCCGGTGCGCTCGGTACTGCTGCGCAATGCGGCATTCAGCGCCCCCGGATTGCTCTCCACCCTGTTCACTGCTGCCGGCACCGCGGTGGATGAACGCCCCGATGGCGGCTGGCACGCCGAATGGAGTGCCCTGCGCGAACTGGCCCGGCTGGCATCAGGGGCGGCATTCCACGCTTCGTTCCTGGCCAACGGCCTGGGAGTGGATCGCGCTGCCATCGAGCGGAACCTCGCCCTGGGCGGAGATGCCGTGCTCTCCGAACGACTCGCTGCCGCCCTGGCTGATCTGGTGGTCGGCGGAAAACCGGCCATCCAGGCCTTGGTGCGCCGCAGCCTCGACGAGGGCATTTCCCTGCGCGATCTGCTGCGCCTGGAAATCTCCGTGCATGCCTTGAACGACCAGGACCTCTACGAATTATTCGATCCAGCTGGCTACCTCGGTGCCGCGGATCGCTTCACCGAAACCGTACTCGCCGATTACTCGGCACGGAAGGAATCATGGCAGTCCCGCAACTAACCCCCTCCTTGCTGCACACCGACAAGGCACTTCCCACCCTCATCGTCGGCCCCTCGCTGGGCACTGCGGCCCTGCCGCTGTGGGCTCCGGCCTTGCCTTACCTCAAGGACAAGTTCCAGGTCATCGCCTGGGACCTGCCGGGGCACGGCGAAAGCAAGCCGTCCACCGAAGCCTTCTCGCTGGCCGAACTGGCTACCGGCGTCACCAAGGCCGTCGAGGCGCTGCGTGCCGACGGCGTCATCTCCGAGGGCAGCAAGCTGTACTACGCCGGAGTGTCGATCGGCGGGGCCACCGCCCTGCAGCTGGCCGTGGACCACGCCGGCTTCTTCAATGCGTTGTCCTCCATCTGCTCTGCGGCGAAGATCGGTACCCCCGAAGGATGGACCGACCGTGCCGAGCTGGTCGCCAAGGCCGGCACCCCGACCATGGTCGCCGGTTCTGCAGAGCGCTGGTTCGCACCGGGATTCATCGAGAAGGAGCCGGTGATCAGCACCGAGCTGCTGCACAGCCTGCAGAACGCTGACCGCTTCGCCTACGCCCACGCCTGCGGCGCCTTGGCAGGATTCGACGTGCGCGGGCAGCTGGCTTCAACCAGCGACCCGATCATTGCCATCAACGGCGCACAGGACCAGGTGTGCCCTCCGGCAGACGCGGAGTTCATCGCCGAAAATGCACCCCGCGGAACCATGGCGGTCATCGATTCGGCCGCCCACCTGGCCCCGGCCGAAGCACCCGAAGAGACCGCGGCCTTGCTGGCCGAGTTCTTGCTGGCCAACTAGAAGCGAGGACCTGCAGAAATGGCTGATTCACCGCGCCTTCCCGGCGATACCTACGATGCCGGCATGGAAGTACGCCGCCAGGTGCTGGGCAACGAGCACGTTGAGCGTTCCACCAGGAACTCGAATGAGTTCACCGACGAATTCCAGGAAATGATCACCCGCTACGCATGGGGCACCATCTGGACCCGCGACGGCCTGCCGCGCACTACCCGCAGCGCCATCACGCTGACCGCAATGATCGCCGGCGGCTACTGGGAAGAACTGGAAATGCATGTGCACGCGGCCCTGCGCAACGGCATGACTCCCGAAGAAATCAAGGAAGTCTTCTTGCAATGCGCCATCTACTGTTCCGTTCCGGCGGCGAACGTGGCGTTCAAGATCGGCAAGAAGGTGCTGGAGGAGTACCCGGCAGCCGAAGGCCAATAGCCGTGGCACCGCGCCGCTAGCGGCGCGCCGCCGCGGCTTGCCGGATCGAGTGCAGCAGGGCCCACGGGACGATGCCGCTGGTGCGCGGGTTGCGTGGCGAGGGGTGGTTCTTGATCGAGAAGCTGTACTCGCCGGCTGGGCCGCGCGCCTCGATGCGGTGCTCGGTCAGGCCTGCCTCCGGATCGGCGATCAATCTGGCTGTCACCGCATCCCAATCCCCCACAGCCAACGCCACCGCCGCGGCCACATTCAATGACTTCGGGAAGTCCTGGGCCGCTGCCGCGGCTGGACCGCGAAATACCTCTACCGGTCCGGCGGCCTGCTCCAATTCACCGCGCCGCTGCGCATCCATCCACGGCTGCACCAAGGTGGCCGGCAGCTTGCGCGTCGTCACCAGCACCTGGTCGATGCCGCCCATCCGGGCAGCCGCGCCCAGCAGGTCCAATCCGCCGATGGCCCCGGCAGTGCTGGACAAGCGTCCTGGTCCGGCGGCCTGCACTTGCGCGGCGAACTCCGGGTCAGCCAGCGCTCCCATGGAACTGGCCAGCAGGTCAACCCCGGAGGCCAGGATGCGCACCGCATTCTCGCGCAGGGCTTGCTGGCCCGCGCATTCGACCACCAGGTCGCAGCGCTCCAGGGCCGACTCCCAGCTCAGCTGCTCATGCTCCAGCCCGGTTTGCGGACGGCGAAGGATCACCCCTTCGAGCTGGGCACCGTGCACCGTCCCGGCTGCCAGTTGCTCCGCCACCACGGAGCCGATCGCCCCGTGGCCCAGTACTCCCACCCGATACATGCTGCCCGTGGCCATGCCCGTCCTGTCCGAAAAGATCGATGTAAGCTACCGCCAGCTTAGGCCAGCTCGCAGGCTCGGCACGAACTGCCAGCTGGCCAGGGTGAGGGCCATTGCCGCTAGTGCCCGGAAGCGGCCGAATGGTCCGTGCGTTCCATGAGCCGGGAGACGCCATATCCGATGAGGATGCCCCAGAAGGCGGCGTGGATGTTGAACAGGTCCAGGCCGGAAATGGTCACCACGAACGTCACGAGGGCGCCCAGGGTGAATTTGGTGGCGAAGGCCGTCACAAAGGCCTGCTGCAGGGCCTTGAGCATGGCGATGCCTCCCAAGGCCAGCACGAAAGCCTCAGGGGTGGCCAGCATGAAGCGCGTCAGCGTTGGAGCGAACAGGGCGAAGAGCAGGGACAGGAAGCCATAGACCACCGCTGCGGTGTACTGGCGGTGCTTTTCGCCAGATGATGTGAGCAACGCGTTGGTTGGCCCGGTGACGCAGGCGGACACCGCGCCGAAGCAGGCATTAAGGATCGAGAACCCGCCCGAGGCCAGCGCAAAGGCATTGACCGGGGGCCGGTGCCCGGCAGAGCGCAGCACCGCGACACCCTGGCCATTCTGCACGATCAGCACGATGATGGCCAACGGCACCACCAGTTCCAGCTGCGCAGCCCAGGTGAATTCCGGAGCGGTGAACACCGGGGTGGCCAGCACGGGCCCGCCAGCTGCGTCCAACGCGAACTGGCCACTGGCGGCCACCGCGATGACCCCGGCGATCAGCGTGCCCAGCACCGGGGGAATTCTTCTGCCCAGCGCCGGCACCGCAGCGAGCAGGACGAAGACCAGCACCATGGGGCCGGCCACCACCGGGTTGGCTTGGGTGGACGAGACGATATCGGTGCCGAAGCGCAAGAAGACCGCGGCCACCATGGCCATCACAATCGGCATGGGAATGGCCGCCATGATCCGGCGCACCACCCCGGTAGCGCCCAAGGCCAGGACCAGCACCCCGGAGACGAAGAACGCCCCGACCACCTCGGGGAAGGACAGGTGCTGCAGCGAAGGACCCAGCAGCACCGTGCCGGGGATGGACCAGGCGAATCCCAGCGGCTGGCGGTAGAGCAGGGACATCACGATGGTCGCCAACCCGGCGGAGAGGAAGATCCCGCAGACCCAGGAAGCCATCTCGGCCTGGGACAGCCCGCCAGCGGCACCCACCGCAAGGGTGACCGCGATGGGGCCCGAAGCGGAGAAGACCAGCCCGATCACGCCATTGCTGGCATACACCCCGCCCACGTCGCGCAGCAGGTCGCGAATTCCGGCAGGCCGCTGCGCGGCCCGCTCCAGCAGCGGTTCGCGCGGTGCTCCCGCAGCTGCTGGAGTCGATTCGCGGGTCGGCAGGTCATTGGCTGGTTTGGGCATGTGCGCTCCTGGGCGATGGTGGCAGTGTCATTGGCAGTGGCAGTGGCAGTGGCAGTGGCAGTGGCAGTGGCATTGGCATTGGCATTAATAGTCCACCACCATTGCACGGTCCCAGGGGCCGTAGGGCGTGGCGTATTGATCCGGGGTATGGCATTCCTAGGATAGTTCTGGCTGCAGATCCCAAGGTACGCAGGGCTAGGATAAGACCGGGGCGATGCGGCCCGCGGATGAAAGGAATACAGGGATGAATTCCAATACCGAGCTCGGCGAATTCCTCAAGGCCCGGCGGGCCCTGGTCAGCCCGGCAGGCGATGGCGGCCCCCGGCGGCGCGTGCCTGGGCTGCGCCGCGAAGAGGTCGCGGTCCTGGCCGGTGTGAGCACCGACTACTACACCCGGCTGGAACAGGGCCGGCACAAGCGCCCCTCCGAATCCGTGCTCGGCGCGTTGGCCAAGGCCCTGGAACTGGATGAGACGGCCGCCGGGCATTTATTCAACCTGGCCCGCTCGGTGTCCGGCTCCGGGCGCAACAGCCCGTCGAGCAGCATCCAGCGGGTACGCCCCTCATTGCATCAGCTGCTGGATTCCTTCACCGGGCATCCGGCCTTCATCCGCGGACGGCGTACCGAGGTGCTGGGCATGAATGCGCTGGCCGCCAGCCTGCTCACCGACTTCCTCGCCAAGCCGGTGCGCCACCGCAGCCTGATCCGCTGGGCCTTCCTGGATCCCGAAGCCAGGCAGCGCTACGCCGACTGGGAGCAGATCGCCGCCTCGATGGTCGGCACCTTGCGCCTGGATGCCGGGCGCCATCCGCATGATCCGCTGCTCGCGCAGCTGGTCGGAGAGCTGTCCATGAACAGCGAAGAATTCCGCACCTGGTGGGCCGATCACCGGGTGGTCGAGCGGCGGGACGGGATCAAGCGGTTCAACCATCCCCAGGTGGGCTATCTGGAGGTCAACTACGAGGCCTTGGACGTGACCGGGGCACCAGACCAGACCCTGTTCATCTACACCACCGAGCCGGGCTCGGACTCCGAAGCGAAGCTGCGCGATCTGGCCGCGCTGCTCAACGGCCAGGGACCGGTGCCCAAAGCCTAGCTGCGTGCTGGGATCAGCGATTTGCCGAGCCAGCTGCGCTCCAGCTCGTTGAGCGGGCGCGACGAGATGCCATCGGCTGCCAGCGGCACCATGACCGTGGTCGAGTCGAATACCGGCTGCCCGTCCTGGTAACCGATGCCCCGCACGGTGAAGGACTTGTTGCCCAGCCGGCTGATGCCCATGCGGATGAGCATCTCGGGCTGGTAGTACAGCGGGCGCAGGTAGTCGATCTGGATCGATGCCACCACGGTGCCGAATTCGAAACGGCCTGTTGTCCCGTCCTCGCGCGTCCAGCGGATGCGGGCTTCTTCCATCAGGGTCACGATGCGCGCATTGTTCACATGGCCCAGGGCGTCCTGGTCCGACCAGCGCAGCTGCAAGATGACTTCGGTAGCCGCGGCCAGTTCATCGTTTGTCGTTTCGCTCATGGAACCCATTGCACCAGAAACCCGGGCTGGCTACTGCGCCCGTGACGGCTCATGAACTTGGGCCATCGCCGGAAGGCACCCAGCGTGCATCCTCGTCGTTGGCGTCCTTGCAGATCCATTCCCGGGCCGACCCGTAGCACCGCAGCTCATCGGTGAACCAGAACGCCTGGTCCGGGTCCCACCCGGCAATCACGCTGGCGTATTCTTCATCGATGTCGAGGCATTGCCCGGCGAGCGCCAGATAGGCGCCGATACCCAGATGCACCCCGTCGTAATCGCGCGCCACGGCCAGCCAGTCGGGGATCTTCCATGCGCCGTCGCGCCCGGTGGACAGGTACCAGTCGTGGCGCTTGTGCGCGGTGACCTCGATGCCGTGCTCGCGGCAGAGCCGGATCCAGTCCTCGGCCGTGGCGATCTCCAGCACCTTGGCTGCGGGAGGCACGCTCGTGAACCTGACGCTGGCTTGCTCCCATCCAAAACCGTCTTCCACGCAGCTCAGGCCCACTGGCTCCCGGTCTGGGAACACACCGGTAGTGGAGGGCAGGCGGCTGCTGGGCTTGGACCACCATTCCCCGCTGAAGCTGCCCAGCGGGGTGCTGCTCATTTCGGCGGCATCGCGGGCTTCGGTCGCCAGGATGCCGGCCCTCCACTCCTGCAGTAGGCCCAGGGCATTGCTGCCGGGAGCCTGCGTCCTGCCCTGCGGGTCATGCTGGTCGAATTCGACCTGGAATTGGTTGCGCAGATCCACGGGATCCAGCCACCAGGCCGCGAGCCCGCTGTCCGCCAGGTGCCGGGCCACGCGCTCAAGCGGCGCGGCCAGTTCCGGCAACGCCAGCAGGGTGTCTTCCCCATCCGGTTCCTGCCAATAGCGGGCACTGTCGACCGAGCGGACCAGCGCTTGCTGCAGCAGCGCTGCGGTGGCCGGAACCAAAGTGGTGCCGTCCAGGCGCCGGGCGATCTGCTGGACACTGGTTTCGGGCATGCTGGATTCATCCGCGCCAAACAGGCCAACGCTTTCGCCGCGTTCTACCGCCACGTGATACGCGGCGTAGAACATCGCCGCATGCAGCGGATGCTCCCCGAACGCCGGTAGCAGCTTCTCTTCGCTGGCAGTGGCGAACTCCCACAGCATCCTGCGCCCGCGTGCGCCTGCCATGAGCGCCTGCACTAGTTCCATCCGCGCCACTTCATTTCACTGGTTCGAAAACAGTAAATCCCGCCAAGACAGTCGATAACTATTTACGGGATCGATTATTAGACATTACCTGAGCAGGGGTTGCAATTCACCTGCCATTGGCACCGTGGAAGACGGCCGGCCAAGGGGCCGGCAGATTGTCCCCACCCGGAGGAACGTTCGTGAAAATCTTCGCTCGACCCGGCAAAACCAATCATCTCACCCCACTGCATCTCACCGCCGGAAGCCTAGTTGCCATTGCAGCTTCCACCGCATTCATCGGCGCCACCCCGGAACTCGAGGCAGTGCCGGCAGCCAAGTCCGCCGCGGACTGGAGCTCCTCGGCCTACCGCGGGTCAGTCGAGGTGATCCCGGCAGGAACTGGCCGCAGCGGCACCGCGCAAGAGACGCTCGACGGAGTGGTCTTCGAGGATCGCAACAAGAACTCCACGCAGGATGCCAACGAGCCTGGCCTACCGAACGTCACGGTTTCCAACGGCCGCGACGTCGTGGCCACCGATGGGCAGGGACGCTACGAACTTCCGGCATACAACAACATGACCGCGTTCGTCACCCAGCCCCGGGGCTTCCAGGTTCCGGTCGACGACGACAACGTCGCCCAATTCTTCTACACCCACCTGCCTGAAGGCTCCCCGGACCTGAAGTACGACGGCATCGCCCCGACCGGGCCGCTGCCCGAGGCAGTCAACTTCCCGCTGGTGGCCAGCAGCGCCACGCAATCGCCCGAGCAGAGCTGCGTCATCGGTGCGGATGTGCAGACCTATACCCAGCAGGAAGTCGAGTACGCCAGGGAAGGCGCTTTCGCCGATCTGGCGGCCCGCACCGACTACACCGGCTGCGGCGCCTTGTTCATCGGCGACCTCGTGGGCGATGACCTGAACTTCTTCCACCAGACCCGAGAACTGTCCTCCATGCTCAACGGTCCGGCCCGGTTCCTGCCGGGCAACCACGACATCGACTACGACTCGCTGGACGGGCAGCACGAGTACGATTCCTTCCGCGCCCAGTTCGGTCCGGAGTACTACTCCTACGACACGGGCAAGACTCACGTCATCGCCCTGAGCACCATCGATTACCCGACTGCGGTTCCGGCCAAGAAGAGCGACTACACCTACGATCTGGGCAAGCGCCAGCTGCAGTGGCTGCGCGCGGACCTGGCCGAGGTACCCGAGAACAAGGCCATCGTCCTGGCCGGGCACAGCCCCCTGCTGGAGTTCTTCTACAGCGACGAGCATTCCACCAAGCAGGTCCGGGAGATCTACGAATTGCTGGAAGGACGCGAGGTCGTTTCCCTGGGCGGGCACACCCACATGTCAGAGAACCTGCGCGCCGGGGACCTGATGGATGGCTGGCGCGACGAGGTCGGCGAGGCAGGCCTGCCGTTCACGCACTTGACTGTCCCGGCCATTTCCGGGCAGTGGTATGACGGACGGGTTATCGAGAACGGCTACCCGACTTCCATCCAGCGCGACGGGACCCCTCCGGGAGTGCTCACCTTGGACATCAAGAACACCAGGATCACCGAGCGCTTCACCGTGACCGGCGGGGATGCCAGCAAGCAGATGTCCCTGGGCTTGAACACCCCGGCGTACCGGCAGTGGTACGAGGAGAATCTGGAAAAGGAGCGCGGCACGGTTCCGGCCCTGGATGACCCGTTGGCGGTGAGCCGGCAGGGACTGGCCGAGGACACCTGGCTGACCACGAACTTCTGGATGGGCAGCACCGGCTCCGCTGTCGAGGTCTCCATCGACGGACAGGACCCGGTTGCGGCCGAGCGGACGCAGAAAATGGCCGGCGAACGCCCGCTGTCAGGCGCCGAGTACTCGGATCCGGCGGCCATCGCCGAGCAATTCGTCCATGGCGGCGGCTTCGCCGAGAAGACCAGCCACTTGTGGCGCTTGGAACTGCCAGATGATCTCTCCGTCGGGGCGCACACCGCCACGGTGACTGCCACCGACGTGCATGGGCGTTCTTTCACCGAGGAATTGGATTTCACGGTCATCGGGTAGCGTCATCCTTCGTGCGTGCATGAAAAACTCCCCAAAAGTTGTTGTGACTTTTTCAGTCCAACTTTTGGGGAGCAGTTCAATGAGCAGGCACCAGCTTTTTGTTACGCCCACAGTGGGACAGCATCGGCTGAAGGTGCCTAGGATGAATCCATGCGCATAGCAATCCTGGATGATTACCACAACGTGGCCCGCTCGCTGGCCGATTTCGACGGCCTCGCCGTCGCCCTGGACGCCGAAGTCACTGTCTTCACCGAGCACCTGGGCCACGAGGACAGCACCGTCGTCCAGGCGCTGCAGCCCTTCGACGCCATCGTCGCCATGCGCGAACGCACGCCTTTCCCGGCCGCCCGGCTCAATGCCCTGCCCAACCTGAAGCTGCTGGTCACCACCGGCCGCCGCAACGGATCCATCGACCTGCAGGCTGCCAAGAACCAGGGCATCGTGGTCAGCCACACCGGCTATGTGGCTACCGATGCCGCCGAGCACACCTGGGCGCTGATCCTCAGCGCCGCGCGCCGACTGGACGTGGAGCTGTTTTCCGCGGACCGCCCGCTGGCGGCTGGCTCGGGCTGGCAGACCACTTTCGGACTGGGCCTGTCCGGCAAGACCCTGGGCGTCTACGGCCTGGGAAATCTGGGAGCGAAGGTTGCGAAGGTCGGCTTGGCCTTCGGCATGCGGGTCATCGCCTACAGCCAGAATCTCACCAAGGCCCGCGCCACCGAAGTGGGCGTGGAGCTGGTCTCCGAAGCCGAGCTGTTTTCCACCAGCGACATCGTCACCGTGCACCTGAAGCTCTCGGAGCGCAGCACCGGGGTCATCGGACCCAAGCAGCTGGCTTGGATGCGTCCCGATTCCATCCTGGTCAACACCTCGCGCAGCAGGATCGTGCAGACCGACGCGCTCATCGACGCGCTGGACAGCCGGCAGTTGCACCTGGCCGCGGTGGATGTCTTCGACGTGGAACCGCTGCCGGCCAAGGACCGGCTGGCCGCTACCCGGGGCGTGATTGCCACCCCGCATATCGGCTATGTGACCATCGAGCAGTTCGAGATGTTCTACCGCGACTCGGTGGAAGACATCCGCGCGTGGGCTAGCGGCGCACCGATCCGGGTGCTGGCCTAGGGACCTGCGGCCGCGGCACGAAGTAGTAGTGCAGGATCGCCACGACGGCGGCCCATGCGGCCCCGATCAGCAACCCCACCAGCACGTCAGAGACCCAGTGGTGCCCGATGTAGATTCGGGAAGCTCCCATCGCCAGGACGAATAGCGCCGCGACGATGGAGATCAGGTACGCGTAGCGGCGCAGCCCGTAGATGATCGCCAGGTAGCTGGCGATGCCGATCAGCGCGGCCGAGTTCAGCGTGTGCCCGCTGGGGAACGAAAAGGTCTGCGGCGGCGCCGGGCCTCCGGGAACGCCTTGGGGACGCGGCACCTGGAGGCTTGTCTTGAGAATAACGGTCAGCAGGACCGAGACCAGTGCAGTGAACGCGATGGCCGCCAACGGCCACGCGCTGCGGGTTTTCCAGCACAGCAATGAGGTGATCACCAGCATGATCATGGTCATTCCCGGTGTGGATCCCCAGAAGTACAGGAAGTCGGAGACCGCAAACAGGAACGGCGACTGGTGCTCCAGTGCCCATTGGTAGGCTGGGGCGTCCAGATCCTTGGCCCATCCGCCCGCGTGCAGGGAGACCAGCACCCTGCGGGTGAAGTAGAACATGGCGACGACCAGCCCGAAAATGATCCATAGCACCTGTGCGCCGCGGGAACGTTGGCCTTGCCGGAAATACCATGAGGATCGCATGGCTTCCATCGTATCGGGATGGGCGCGAAGCGCTGAACTCGATCGATGCGGAACAATGGAAGCATGACGATCAAGGTGCTGGCAGTTGGCAAGAAACACGAATCCTGGGTGGACGAGGGTATTTCCCGCTACGGGAAGCGGCTGAAGAAGCCCTTCGACCTCACCTGGCAGCTGCTGAGCCACTCCTCGCGCGAGAACGACGCGGCCCGCACCGAGGAGTCGGCCCGCATCTTGGCGAAAATCGATGACCGCGACTTCGTGGTTCTGCTCGATGAGCGCGGAAAGAACGTGGACTCCCCTGCGCTGGCCAACACCCTGCGCACGCCGATCGATGCTTCGCGCAATGTCGTGATCATCATCGGCGGTGCCTACGGAGTGGACGCATCCGTGCATGCGCGGGCCAATTTCACCTGGTCGCTTTCGAAGCTGGTCTTCCCGCACCAGCTGGTGCGCTTGATCCTCACCGAGCAGCTGTACCGCGCGCAGGACATCCTGGCAGGCGGGAAGTACCATCACGTTTAAGCCATTCCCTTGACTTTCCAATTTGGAAAGACAAGACTTTCCATAACGGAAAGTGGGGAAATCATGGCTGAGGGGCAAGAACGAATCGACAAGCTGACCGCCGCGGAGCGCCTGGCCTCCGCGAACCAGGCCTCGAACAAGATGATCGCTGCCGGCACTTCTTCCCGGGCCACCCTCTTCGTGTACGTGGTGCTCGGGAGCACCGCGATGAGTCTTGAACATGTCATTTCGCCAAAGATGGCTCTGGCGTTATTCGCGGTGGCTGTCGTTGCAGCCCTCGTGCACTACGTGATTATGCGCAGCCGCGCCAAGATGCGCCCTTTGCTCAGCAGCTCGGCAACCTACGGCTGGTACGCGTTCCTGGCGTCAATGATCGTGATGTGCCTGCGCTTTTGGGTCGCCGAGGACCCTTGGAGCATCGGTGCGAAACTAGTCGTCTCCTGCACCGCCTTATGGCATTTGCTTTCCTCCGCGCAAGCGGCATGGGACAAAGACCGTGTGCAAGATGCCCAGGAAATGGCGGTGTAGCAGGTGAGCCATTCGCAGAATCCGCTGCCCGATGAGGCGGCAGAACTACTGTCGCAGGCTGAGCGGTCATCAGCCGACAGTGTCCACTCCACCGAAGCTCCTAGGGCGTTCATGATTGTCTTGGGTATCGTCTCGGCGGCAATCTTTTCGCTCTACGGAGTCATCGACATCGCCCTTTGGTACTGGTCGCCGGTGCTCTTTGTGCCATTGATCGCCTGGTACGCCTACTGGTCGCGACAGCGGCCCAAGTCCCGTCCTGCATTGAGGCACTCGGGCAAATACATCGCTGTCATGCTGTTCATGATGCTCACCCTGCAATTGTGCACCTTCTGGATTCCCCAGACTTGGCTGTTCGCGATACCCAAATTCCTCGCATTGGCCGCTGTCTTCACCGGTTCCCTGTGGATCATGCGCCGCGAAACCATCAAATCCCGCATCAAGGATGGAAATGAACAAGCCATCTAGCAATGCGCAATTCGACGAGCTGATCCATGCACCCATCCGGCTGCGCATTTGCGCCAGCCTCGCCCCGGTGCAGTGGGCAGAATTCGCGCACCTTCGCGGCATCCTCGATGTCGCCGACTCCGTCTTGAGCAAGCACCTCAAGCAGCTCGCCGATGCCGGGTATATCGGCATCGAGCGGTTCACCAAGCTGGGGCGCAGCCATATGCGCGTTTCGCTGACCAAATCCGGACGCCGGGCCTATGTCAGCCATGTGGCGGCCCTGCGGGAGATCACGGCGGGCGGATAATGGCCGATCTTGTCGTTCGCAGACCGTAGTATCGATTCCATGAGCGATGTCCTGTCCCGGTTCGGCGCAGCCACCCGCAAGTGGTTCACCGACGTCTTCTCCGCGCCCACGGTTGCCCAGAGCGGCGCCTGGGAATCCATCTCGGACGGGAAGCACACCCTGGTCATCGCGCCTACTGGCTCGGGCAAGACCCTGGCCGCGTTCCTCTGGGCGCTGGACCGGCTGCACCACGCGGAACTTGACGCTCCAGCATTGCCGGGGATGGACTCCGATGCCGATCATCCAGCAGGCAATGGCACCAAGGTGCTCTACATTTCTCCGCTGAAGGCCCTCGGGGTCGACGTGGAGCGCAACCTGCGTTCTCCGCTCGCTGGCATCCGCGCCACCGCGC
The DNA here is from genome assembly GCF_024807995.1 of Arthrobacter sp. JUb119. Lineage (NCBI taxonomy): Bacteria > Bacillati > Actinomycetota > Actinomycetes > Micrococcales > Micrococcaceae > Arthrobacter > Arthrobacter sp. JUb119. The sequence continues at coordinate 225,490 of NZ_JANUFE010000004.1, read as the reverse complement.
ACGAAATGGGCTTGTCCCAGCCGTCGGTGTCGGTGGGAGTGCGCTCGGGAGACACCCCGGCCAACGACCGGCGCAAGCTGCTCAAGGACCCGCCCGAAATCCTGATCACCACGCCCGAGTCGCTGTACCTGATGCTCACCAGCCAAGCACGCAAGTCCCTGGCCCAGGTGCATACGGTCATCATCGATGAGGTCCACGCGATTGCCAATACCAAGCGCGGAACCCATTTGGCCCTGTCCCTAGAACGGCTCGACGCGCTGCTGCCCGCCCCGGCCCAGCGCATCGGGCTCTCTGCCACCGTCGAGCCGCCCGAAGAAGTGGCCCGCTTCCTGGCCGGCTCCGCCCCGGTGAACATCGTGCGCCCGCCGTCCACCAAGAAATGGGAGTTGGCGGTGCGCGTCCCGGTGGAAGACATGACCGACCTGCCTTCCGCGGCCGGAGCGCATGATCTGGGTCCGGGTTCCTCCCCCGCGGCGTCGGCGAGCATCTGGCCGCATGTGGAGAACCAGCTGGTGGATCTGGTGCTGGACAACCATTCGACCATCATCTTCGCCAACTCCCGCCGGCTGGCCGAGCGGCTGACCGGACGGCTGAACGAAATCTACGCCGAACGCGAGGGATTCAGCGCCGAGGATGCTTCCACCTCCACCCCTGCCGCGATGATGGCCCAGGCCGGTTCCACCGCTGCCGCGCACCCGGAAGCTCCGTTACTGGCCCGTGCCCACCACGGCTCGGTGTCCAAGGATTCGCGCGCCCAGATCGAGGAAGACCTGAAGATGGGCAAGCTGCGCGCCGTGGTGGCCACCAGCTCCCTGGAACTCGGCATCGACATGGGGCTGGTGGATCTGGTGATCCAGGTCGAATCCCCGAACTCGGTCTCCTCGGGGCTGCAGCGCGTGGGCCGTGCCGGGCACCAGGTCGGCTCGGTCTCCCGGGGCGCTTTCTTCCCCAAGCACCGGGCGGACCTGCTCTCTACCGCCCTGGTGGTCACCCGCATGCGCCAAGGAGCCATCGAGAAGATGGTGATCCCCGCCAACCCGCTGGATGTGCTGGCGCAGCAGACCCTGGCCGCGGTGGCCATGGACGACTTGGACGTAGAGCAATGGTTCGACACCGTGCGCCGCGCCGCCCCCTACCAGCAGCTGCCGCGCAGCGCCTATCTGGCCACCTTGGACATGCTCTCGGGCAAGTACCCTTCGGATGAATTCGCCACGCTCAAGCCGCGGCTGATCTGGGACCGGGATGCCGGCACCCTCACCGCCCGGCCCGGGGCGCAGCGCCTGGCCGTGATTTCCGGCGGCACCATCCCGGACCGCGGGCTGTTCGGGGTTTTCCTGGCCGGATCCGAGGATGACAAGGCGCCCAAGCGCGTGGGCGAGCTGGACGAGGAAATGGTCTACGAATCGCGCGTCGGAGACATTTTCGCCCTCGGGGCGACCAGCTGGCGCATCGAGGACATCACCCACGACCGGGTGCTGGTCACCCCGGCCTTCGGCCAGCCCGGAAAGCTGCCCTTCTGGCACGGCGACGGGCTGGGACGCCCGGTGGAACTCGGGGCGGCGCTGGGCGAATTCACCACGAAGCTGCTGGCCAGCGAACGCACCGAAGCGGCCGAAGTGCTGCACGGCAGCGGGCTGGATCCGTTCGCCGCGAACAATCTGCTCAACTACCTGGACGAGCAGCGCCGGGCCACCGGCCAGGTGCCCAACCACCAGAATTTCGTGGTCGAGCGCTTCCACGATGAACTGGGCGACTGGCGGGTCATCCTGCACTCCCCGTTCGGCTTGGCCGTGCACGCCCCGTGGGCGCTGGCCGTCGGCGCGCGGGTCCGCGAACGCTGGGGGTTGGACGCCTCGGCGATGGCCGCCGACGACGGGATCGTGCTGCGCATCCCCGCCATGGACGATGAGCCGCCCGGGGCGGACCTCTTCGCCTTCGAAGCCGACGAGATCATCGAGGTGGTCACCTCGCAGGTGGCCAATTCCGCGTTGTTTGCCTCCCGCTTCCGCGAATGCGCCGCCCGCGCGCTGCTGCTGCCGCGGATCAACCCGACCAAGCGCACCCCGCTGTGGCAGCAGCGCCAGCGTGCCAGCCAGCTGCTGGATGTGGCCCGCAACTACCCGGACTTCCCGATCATCCTGGAAACCGTGCGCGAATGCCTGAATGATGTCTATGATCTGCCGGCGCTGTCCAGGATCCTGTCCAGCATCTCCTCGCGGGCCATCCGCCTGGTGGAAGTGACCACCGAGCTGCCTTCGCCCTTCGCCCAATCCCTGCTTTTCGGCTACGTGGCGCAGTTCCTCTACGAATCCGACGCGCCGCTGGCCGAACGCCGCGCCGCCGCCCTGAGCCTGGATCCGGTGCTGCTGGGCGAATTGCTCGGGCGCAACGACGTGCGCGAGGTGCTGGACCCGCAGGTCATCTCGGCCTTGCAGGAGCAGCTGCAGCATCTGGCAGCCAACCGCCGGTTGGCGGGCATGGAAGGCGCCGCGGACCTGCTGCGGCTGCTGGGTCCGCTGGACGCCGGGCAGCTGGCCGCCCGGCTGCGCGATCCGGCCGATGACGAGGCGGCGCTGGATCCTGCCAGCGCCCGGGCCCACGCCGAGGCCCTGGTTTCCACGCGCCGGGCTTTCACCCTGCGCCGCTCCGGCCAGCTGGTGTACGCGGCCATCGAGGATGCCGGCAAGCTGCGCGATGCGCTGGGCACCCCGCTGCCCACCGGCATCCCGGCGGCCTTCCTGGAGCCTGCCACCGCTCCGATCCAGGACCTGGTCTCGCGCTTCGCCCGCACCCACGCCCCGTTCACCCTCGGGGAGCTGGCCGCGCAGCTGGGACTGGGCGTCGCGGTGCTGCGCCCGGTCCTCGACCAGCTGGTGGCCGCCGGCCGCTTGTCGCTGGGGGCCTTCCGCCCGCTGGAGCTCGTCCCCGAAGGCGTGGCCGGCGACGAATACTGCGACGTGGCGGTGCTGCGCACCATCCGCACCCGATCCCTGGCGGCGCTGCGCGCCGAGGTGGAGCCGGTGGACCAGCACACCTACGGGCGCTTCCTGCCGGCCTGGCAGCAGATCGGTTCTTCGCTGCAGGGAGCCGACGGCGCCTATGAAATCGTTGCCCAGCTCGCCGGCGCCGAGGTCCCCGCCTCCGCCCTGGAATCCTTCGTGTTCCCGGCCCGGCTGAGGGGCTACCAGAATTCCTGGCTGGATGAGCTGTGCAGCTCCGGGGATATCCTGATCTGCGGCGCCGGAGCCGCCGGCGGCAAGGACGGCTGGCTGTCGCTGCACACCGCCGAGCATGCAGCGCTGAGCCTTCCCCAGCCCGATGCCAGCGCGCTGCAAGCCCTGGACCTGCGCGTGCTCCAGGCCTTCGAGTCCACCGGCGCCTACTTCGCCGAGGAGCTGGCCGGGCGCATCCACCGCAGCGATGAGCCGGCGGCCAGCAGCCACGAGGTCGCCGAATCCTGCTGGAGGCTGTTCTGGGCCGGGTACATTTCACCGGATACCATGGCGCCGATCCGCGGCTACCTGGCCGGCGGAAGCACCGCGCACAAAATCGCCAAGCCCGCCCCGCGGGCCCGCGCCGCACGATTGAACCGGCTCTCCGGGCTGAACCGGCTGGCCCGGGAACAAGCCGGCGGGCCGGCGCGCGGCTCGCGCGGCGCGGCCCGCTGGTCGCTGCTGCCCGCACCGGTAGCGGACCCCACGATCAGCGCCCACGCCACCGCGGAAATCATGCTGGAACGCTACGGGGTGCTCACCCGCGGCTCGGTGGCCGCCGAGTCGGTGCCCGGCGGCTTCGGCCAGCTCTACCGGGTGCTCTCGAAGCTGGAAGAAGCTGGCCATGCCCGGCGCGGCTACTTCGTCGAGAAGCTCGGCGCCGCCCAGTTCTCCACCTCCACCACCATTGACCGGCTGCGCGGATTCCAGCTGGCCGATGACCCGCGCCGCCAGCCGGTGGCCACGGTGCTGGCTTCCACCGATCCGGCGAACCCCTATGGCGCGGCGCTGGCTTGGCCTGCGACCGAAACCGGGCACCGCCCCGGGCGCAAGGCCGGCGCAATCGTCGGGCTGCTCGACGGGGCCCTGAGCCTCTATCTGGAGCGCGGCGGGCGCACGGTGCTGACCTTCGGGCAGCTGCCCGAGCCGTCCTGGCGCATCCTCGCCACGGCGATGGTCGCCGCGCTGCGCACCGCCCAGGTCGACAAGATCGCCATCGCCACGGTCGACGGGCAGCCGGTGCAGGGCCATCCGGTCGGCGCCGCCCTGCTGGGCGCCGGTTTCTATGCGACGCCCCAAGGCATCCGCTTCCGCCGCTGACCCGCTATCGAAGGAGCGCTGCCCATGCCCGAAGGCGATACCGTCTACCGCGCCACCGCCCGCCTGCACCAGGCGCTGGCCGGCGAAATCCTGCTGGCCTCCGATTTCCGCGTCCCGGCCCTGGCCACCGTGGACGTCGCCGGGTACACGGTGCGCGAGGTCATCCCCCGGGGCAAGCACCTGCTGATGCGCCTGCAGCCGCCGGCTACTGCGAACCCGGCCTTCGCCCAGCCTGCGCTGACCTTGCATTCGCATCTGCTCATGGAAGGGCGCTGGGATCTCTATGCGCCAGGCGAACGCTGGAAGCGCCCGGCGCATACCGCCCGGGTGGTGCTGGAAACAGCAAACGCCAAGGCCGTGGGCTTCGAGATCGCCCAGGTGAAACTGCTGCCAACCGAACAGGAATCCGAGGTGGTCGGCCATCTGGGACCCGACCTGCTCGGGCCGGACTGGGATGCGCAACGGGCGCTGGACAACCTGCGCGCCGATCCGCAGCTGGGCATCGGCCAAGCGCTGCTGGACCAGCGGATCATGGCCGGGGTGGGAAATGTCTACCGCAGCGAGATCCTGTTCCTGCGGCGCGTGCATCCGCTCACCGCGGTGGGCGAGGTGGCCGGCCTGCCGGCATTAATCGAACTGGCCCACCGCTTGCTGGTGGTGAACAAGGACCGGTCGCGGCGGGTGACTACCGGGCAGCCGCGCACCCGCGACCCGCTGTGGGTCTACGGCCGGGCGTCGAAGCCCTGCCTGCGCTGCGGAACCCGCATCGGGCTGCTGCGCATTCCCTCGGCTTCCACCGGTGCCGAGCGGGACTGCTACCTGTGCCCTTCCTGCCAGCCAGCGGCCTAGGCGGCGGGGCGCGGCTGCAAGCCTAGAGGTCGACTTCGCCCTGCACGCAGCTGTTCACGTCGCCTCCCACCCAGACCACGCCGTCCTCCACGCGCAGATGCACCCGGCCCTGGTACCCGATCGCGGTGCCTTGGGCGGCGATGTAGCGTTCGGGAGCCAACCCGGAATCGGCCAGCCACCGGGCCAGGCCCGCATTGAGGCTGCCGGTGGCCGGGTCTTCCCACACTGGGTCCCCGCCGACGAAAGCACGCACTTCGAACTGCGTGCCGGCCCCTGGCTCCTGCGGACCTGCAACCCCGATGGCCAGCGTCCCCAGGGCGTTGGGATCCGGGTCCAAGGCCAGTACCTGCTGCGCACTGGAGAGCCTCACCCCGATCCATTCCGGGCCGTTGACCAGCCATGAGGCATCCTGGATCTGCTCCCGGGGAATCGCCAGTACCTCGGCGATGCGCTGCACCAGCAATTCGGCAACCGGTTCGTAGCGGGTCAGCGGCGGGGCAGCGAACCATAGCCGTTGCGGCTCAACGCGCACCTCCACCAGCCCGGCGGCGCATTCCTGGATGACCCGTCCCTTCTTCTTGGGAACCCCGCCGGCCTTCAGCCAGGCAAAGGCCGAGCCCAGCGTCGGGTGGCCGGCGAAGGGGAATTCCTGGGTGGCAGAGAAGATCCGCACCCGGTAGTCGGCGGCCGGATCCTCCGGTTGCATCAGGAACGTGTTCTCGGCCAGGTTGGTCCACTTGGCAAATCCTTGCATCTGCCCGCTGGCCAGGCCTTCTGCATCGTGGACCACAGCCAAGGGGTTGCCCAGATATGCAGTGGGAGAAAAGACGTCGACTTCGCTGTATTTACGCATGGCCATCGAACCAACCTAGCAGACCGCGGCCTGCGCAGTCCTGGCAAAGATGGGAGAATAGCCCCTATGGCTATGGAATCCCCGCTTCCCGTGCGCAACGGCGTCAATGCAACTCGTCTTCGCCTCCCGCGGACCGGTTCGTGGGCAACTGTCGCAGATTATTTGCTTGAGCGCTTCGGCCATGTGGATCCAGAGGGCATCCTGCGCCGCTTCGATGAGCAGCAGATCGTTGGCTTGGGCGGCACTCCGCTCACCCGCCAGACGCCCCTGGGCGAGCACGAATTCATTTGGTACTACCGTTCCCTGCCGGTAGAAACTCCCATTCCCTTTGAAGCCAGGATCCTGCACCAAGACGAGCATCTGCTGGTCGTGGACAAGCCGCATTTCCTCCCCACCACACCCGGCGGACGCTTCATCCAGGAATCCGCGCTGGTGCGCCTGCGCAACCAGACCGGCATCGATGATTTGGTGCCGATGCACCGGCTGGACCGGGCCACCGCCGGGGTCATTCTTTTCGCGGTGAATCCGGCGACCCGCGGCGATTACCAGATGCTCTTCGAACGCCGCGAGATCGCCAAGCGCTACAAGGCGGTGGTCGCCCTGCAGCCGGGCGAAGGCCTGGAAACTGGACGGGTGCTGCATCCAAATGGGGAGCATTCGCAGGTCAAACCGGAATCCGAGCTGCGTGACCTGCTGCAGCGGATGCCGTTGCTCTTCGAGAACCGGATGGCCAAGGTCAAGGGCCAGCTGCGTTCCATTGTGGAAGAAGGCGAGCCGAACGCCCAGACCCTGGTCAAGCTCGAGGCGATCGGAACGAGCACCGGTTTCCATGCCGGGCTGGAGGTCGCCTTGATGGATCTGGAACCGCGATCGGGCAAGACCCATCAGCTGCGAGTGCACCTGGCTTCCTTGGGCCTGGGCATCATCAATGACGCGTTCTATCCGCGGCTGTGGGATCTGGCCCCGGATGACTACCGGCGCCCGCTGCAATTGCTGGCGCACACCATTTCCTTCACCGATCCGCTGACCGGCCACGCGCGCAGCTTCAGCTCGCAACAGCGGCTACTGGAAGCGCCGTCGGTCCCATAACCCCTTCTCACGGGGGAAGAATTGCCCTAGGCTGGTGCCTATTATCCCGTGACCCGTAAGGATGAAGGCAAGATGGCCGAACACCAGCGGACCCCGCAACTCGATTCCCTGGTGGAGTCGGCCCAGTCTGCCATTGCTTCGGCGGCAGAACGGTCCTCCTTCGTGTTGCCCTACACGGCGCCAGATCATCGCCCCAACCCCGCAGTGGAACCTTTCGACACGGTCCGCGGATACCTCTTGGGCGCGTCGGGCTTATTGCTGCTGCTGACCTCGTTGGCGTTGTCTTCCGGCCTGCATGGACGCGCGCCGTCCAGCCTGCTGGATACCAGCCTGGTGCATTCGGTGTTGTGGCCGGCAACTGCCATCGCGCTGGTCCTGAGCGCCGCGTTTTCGCTGCGCCGCAATCAGCTTTCGGCGCGACGCCAACGAATCATTTCCGTTTATTCGATCCCGGCCACAGCGATGATGGCCTGCGCCATCACCCTGGCCTCCGGGTTCTTGGCCATCAGCGCTGCCATCCTGGCAACCATCGCTTCGCTGCTGTCCCTGTACGGCGTGCTCCAGCTGAACAGGAATACTGCGCGAAACCGCTTGGAGCGCTGGGCAACGGATGCCCCGGTAAGCTTCTTTGCCGGTTCCAGCCTGGTCTATGCCCTGCAACTCTGGTTTGCCGCCGCCGGATGGAATGACGGCGGGCAGGGACTTCCTGCTGTGGTGGTGGCGGCCGGAATTTCAGTGGTTGCCGCCGCCTTCGCCCACTCGGAGCGCGGCCGCCACGCCTTTGCCAGCGGCTTCGGAATCTGCATGATCGCCGCTGCCATCCAGGGCTGGCTCAATGAGTCCGCACCGCTGTGGGTCTGCGCGGTCTGGATCTTCATGGCCTTGCTGGTCTTCCTGATGGCCGAGAACCGCCGGTTCCAGATCAGCCATGCCGAGCACCGTGCGCAGCGCGGCAAGCCCATAGAGTTCTAGGACTGGCCGCGCCCGCCACGGGTGCCTAGCGTGGCGCCATGCGGATGGCTCCATCAAGGCGAATGGTTTCGCCGTTGAGCATCGGGTTGGCCACGATGTGCTCCACCAATGCCGCGTATTCTTCCGGACGTCCAAGACGCGAAGGATGCGGCACCTGGGCTCCGAGCGAGTCCTGGGCAGCCTGCGGCAGGCCGGCCATCATCGGCGTGTGGAAAATGCCCGGTGCGATGGTCATGACGCGGATCTGGTGGTTCGCCAGCTCGCGAGCCAGCGGCAGGGTCATGGCCGCTACTGCTCCCTTGGAGGCCGCATAGGCCGGCTGCCCGATCTGGCCGTCAAAGGCCGCCACCGACGCGGTGTTGATGATGACCCCGCGTTCGGTGGTTCCCTGCTCATCGCTCGGCGCTTCGCTATGCGCCATGGCTTCTGCGGCCAGGCGGATCACGTTGAAGGTGCCGTTGACATTGATGTCCAGCACCTTGGCGAAGCGCTCCAGCGGCAGCACTCCCTCGCGGCCCAGCACCTTGCCTGGTGTTGCCACACCGGCGCAATTGACCAGCACCCGCAGGGTGCCAAGTTCCTTGGCACGTTCGATGCCGGCAGCCACCTGCTGCGCGTCAGTGACATCAGCTGGCACGAAGCGGACATTCGCGCCGATCTCGGCGGCGATTTCATCGCCATCCTCACGCGGCAGGTCGAGTACCACCACATGCCTGGCCCCGGTGGCCAGCTTCTGCGCCGTGGCGCGTCCCAATCCCGATAGGCCGCCGGTGACCAGAGCGACTGAATCCTGCAACTGCATGTTTACCCCTTTGTAGACAGTGGTCTTGTGATCTACATTACTGGCCAGTTGCGTGGAGGCGAAGAATCTTGCCCGCGGGCATGGAAAAACCGCTGGACCCCGCGATGGGATCCAGCGGCTCTTGCACTGTCCTGCAGCCTAGTGGCTCGGAACCGTCGCAGGCTCGGCTTCGACTCCAGCCGATTTCTTCTTGCCGCCAAGCAGGAAACCGATCACCACGATGCCGACGCTGCAGCCGGCACCGATCAGGAAGCCAGGTTGGAAGCCTTCGACCGAAGCGGTCAGCGGATCGCCGCCAGCTGCGATCTTCGCGGCGGTGGATGAGGCGACAACGCCAACCAGCAGGGCGGTGCCCATGGCGCCCGCCAACTGCTGCAAGGTCGAGAGCAGGGCCGAACCGTGCGAGTGCAGGCTGTGCGGCAGCGGGTTCAGCGCAGTGGTGAAGGCCGGGGTGAAGATGAAGGCCAGGCCCAAGCTCATCACCAGGTGCATGACAACCAGCAGCCAGATCGGAGTGTCCACATCCAGGACCACCGCGTAGCCCAGCAGCGAAACCAGCAGCACCAGGGCGCCGGGAACGATCAGCGGACGGGCGCCGACCTTGTCGTAGAGCTTTCCGACCAATGGCGCCAGGACACCCATCAGCAGACCACCCGGGAGCATGATCAAACCGGTGGTCAGGGTTTCAATGCCCAACACGTTGGTGAAGAACATCGGCAGCAGGATGATCACGCCGAACAGCGAAATCATCGAGAACATCATCAGCACCAGCGAAAGGGTGAAAGCCCTGTAGTTCAGCGGACGCAGATCCAGCAGCGCCTTGTCTTCCTTCTGCAGGTTCAGCTGCAGGAAAACGAAAGCGAGCAGGCACAGAATCGCGCCAACAAGGATGCCCAGGTTCAGCGGGGTGACGCCAACCGACAAGCCGCTGAGGCCGTAGACCAGGCCACCGAAACCCGGGATGGCCAGAATCAGCGAAGGAATGGACAGCGGCGTCGAGGCGCCGTCAACGTCCTTGGACAGTCGAGGGGTGCCGATCAGCAGAGCCGCAACCGCGATCGGGATGATCACGATGAACATGAATCGCCACGACAGGTACTGCAAGATCAGTCCGGATACCGTCGGGCCGATGGCCGGGGCTACGGAGATCACGATGGAGACATTGCCCATCAGCACGCCGCGGCGCTCAGCCGGGACCAGATGCAAGATGGTGGTCATCAGCAGCGGCATCATGATGGCGGTGCCGCTGGCCTGGATCACGCGGGCCACCAGCAGGACGCTCAGGCCCGGCGCGAGGGCAGCCAGCAGGGTGCCCAGAGTGAACAGGCCCATGGCCAAGACGAAGACATTGCGGATGCTCATCCGCTGAAGCAGGAAGCCGGTCATTGGAATGACCACGGCCATAGTCAGCATGAAGATGGTTGACAGCCACTGAATCGCGTCAGCGGTGACATTGAATTCATCCATCAGAACAGGCAGGGCCACGTTCATGATGGTCTCGTTCAGGATGACCACGAAGCTGGAAACAATCAGCACCGCAATCGTGGTGAAGTTCTGTTTGCTCAGTCGTTCTGGAGCGTTCGTCACGGCAGGAATCTGCTTCCACGAGGATTCGGAAAAGGAAACGCTATCTGACGCTTGCGGCTGCTTCGCCGGGCAAGAAAGTTCAAATAGCTCTATCGATTTTATCGCTTGGGATTGCGGTGCACTAGGGGTGCAGGAAACCTTATAGGTGAGTTCGGCAACACAGATCCAGCTTCACGGAATGTCGAGGGTTTGTGTACGAAGATAGAACCATGAACGTGCGCACTCCTGACCCATACCCTGGATGGCTCTCCGAAGAAGACCTCTACGAGGCACGGCAGCGCCTGCCCATGCTCTACGTCGAGGCCATTCCCGTGCGCCTGGACCCGCTGGGCTACGTCAACGAGGTGGGCCTGCTGCTCACCGGCGATGATGACGGGCGCATGCTGCGCACCTTCGTTTCGGGGCGAGTGATGTACCGCGAGACCATACGCGCCGCGTTGATCCGCCACATCGAAAAGGACCTGGGCACCATGGTGCTTCCGCAGCTTCCTGCTTCACCGGTGCCCTTCACCGTTGCAGAATACTTCCCGGCGCCGAGCGAAACCGGTCTGACCGATGATCGGCAGCATGCCGTATCCATGTGCTACATCGTGCCGGTTCGCGGCGAGACCAGCCCTCGCTCCGATGCGTTGGAGCTGACCTGGCTTTCGCCCAGCGAAGCGCTCAGCTCGGACATCCAGGGCGAGTTCGCTGGCGGTCGAGAAAATATTCTCCGTCAGGCATTAGCCCATGTCGGAGTGAATATCTAGCCCTGCTGCCCGCTATTTGGAATGATTCCCTGCCGGCGCTTGATGATTGATCCAACCCAGCTTCCCAAGAGCACCCCGAGCATGCCCACGGTGCAGCCGATCAGGGTCTCGACCACGCGGTCGTACATCACCGAGCCGCTCAGGCCCGTCACCAGCGAGACGCCCACGAGCGCCATCGGGGTAATGAAGACCTGCGCCAGGAAATAGTTGCGCATGACCAGCAGCTCGGCCATGAATTGGCATATGGCGATGAAGGCGAGCAGGATCCAGACCTGCGGGTTCAGGAAGATCAAGATCGCCATCAGGACCATGCCTGCCAGGGTGCCGAGCATTCGGTGCACGCCGCGCCGGATGCGCAAGGTCGTGGTGTGCCCGACCAGGGGAACCACCGCGGCCACCATCGCCCAGTAGTTGTGCCCGGCTTCCAGGCTGCTGCCCACGGTATTGGCCAAGGCGCCGGCCACGCCGGCTGTCAGGATGTAGAACAGCCCTTCCCACCAGATGGCCTTGCGGACGTTATCCGATAGTGGCGGCAGCGGGGTGCGCTTCCACAAGCTGGTCCACTGCCCGAGTGCACCGGCCGCACCGATGGCTACCGACAACAAGATCGTCAGGGCCGACACGAGCAGGGCTTCGCCGATTGGCGCGGGGACGGGGATCGAGGCAATTGCCGCGAATGCGAAGATGTGGAACAGCGAACCGCCGGGCCGCAGCCGCATGAAACCCACCAGCACCGAGCAGGCACCGGCCACGAGAGTCGTCGCGCCAACTACTTGCCACTGCTTGATTCCAGGGTCCGAATGGTCGATCCACCAGTGCGAAGCGGCCAGCGCCAGGGCGATTACCGCGAAGAACAAGGCCCCGGAACGCACCTGCATCCGCAACCGGTTCCAGTAGCCGTCCACGCGCCCATACACGCCGGTAAAGGCGCCGAACACGGCAAAGACCACAAGGTCCAGCCGGTCAATCGCGAAGAGCGTGATCAGAGGCGCAAAAACACCGATGCCGGTGCGCAGGCCGATCCAATGGTCCTTGCGGGCAGGCCCCAGCGTAATGAGCGCCTTGGCGGATTCCTTCAGATTCTCCAGACCCACATCTTCCTTCCGTCGCGTTGGACACAACACGTACGCTCCATTATTCGCGCTTTGCCTTGTGAAGCGTTAGGTTTTGGCGCACATTGCCCCTGTCGTTTTCCTCACCGCGCGGTTAATACGGCACACTTGGTACGTGTCCGAAAAGAACTTTGACCCCAGTGCCCCGCATGCCCGCCAGGATGAATTCGGCTTTGAAGTCGGAACCCGGCTGACCGCTCCGGACGGTTCCCCGATGTTGGGACGTACCGGCGTTATCCGTACCCCGCACGGCGACGTCAAGACGCCCGCGTTCATTGCGGTAGGCACCAAAGCTACCGTCAAGGCAGTCACCCCGGTGCAGGTTCAGGAGCTTGGCGCGCAGGCTGTGCTGTCAAACGCCTACCACCTGTATCTTCAGCCAGGCGCGGATATCCTCGATGAAGCTGGCGGACTAGGCAAGTTCATGGGCTGGCAGGGGCCGACCTTCACCGACTCCGGCGGATTCCAGGTCATGAGCCTGGGCTCGGGCTTCAAGAAGGTCATCGACATGAAGTCCGTAGACCAGTCTGGTCCGGACGACGCCGTGGCCCCGGGCAAGGAACGCCTGGCCAATGTGGACGAGGACGGCGTCTGGTTCAAGTCCCATCTCGACGGCACCAAGCACCGCTTCTCCCCTGAGATCTCCATGGGCGTGCAGCACCGGATCGGCGCGGACATCATGTTCGCCTTCGACGAGCTGACCACCTTGCAGAATTCCCGCGGCTACCAGGTCGAGTCCCTGGAGCGCACCCGGCGCTGGGCCGAGCGCTGCATTGCCGAGCACTTTGCATTGACCGACTCCCGCGAAGGCAAGGAATACCAAGCCTTGTTCGGCGTCATCCAGGGCGCCCAGTACGAGGACCTGCGCCGCAAGGCCTGCCAGGACTTGGGGGCCATGGCCTTCGATGGCTTCGGCATCGGCGGCGCCTTGGAGAAGGAAAATCTGGGAACCATCGTCGGCTGGTGCGCCGAAGAGCTTCCAGAGAACAAGCCGCGCCACCTGCTGGGCATTTCCGAGCCAGATGACGTCTTCACCGCGATTGAGAATGGTGCCGATACTTTCGACTGCGTCTCGCCCACTCGCGTTGCGCGCAACTCGGCGTTCTATACCCCCTGGGGCCGTTTCAATCTTTCCGGCGCACGCTACAAGCGGGATTTCACTCCGCTGGTGGAAGGCTGCGAGTGCTATGCCTGTAAGAACTTCACCCGTGCGTACATTCACCACCTGTACAAGGCCAAGGAACTGCTCAGCCACACGTTGATTTCCATCCACAACGAGCAGTTCACTGTTTCGCTGGTTGAATCCGCGCGCCAGGCGATCGAAGATGGAACCTTCTTCGAGCTCAAGGACAAGGTGCTCTCCAGCTACTACGCTGGCGAACCGGATCCGCAGGGCCAGCCGGCCGCCCTGTAGCCAAGGGCCGCAAAGCAGTCGAGGCATCGATTCTCCACGCACTGGGCAGTGCAAGGAGAATCGATGCCTCTGGCTTTTCTAAGCCGAAGCCCTCTGCCCTGCGCGGGTCATCGGCAAATGCATGATCCCGTCGTCGTCATAGTCTTCTCCGGAGCGGAGGAAACCGAACTTTCCGTACCAGCCCTCCAGCTGGGTCTGGGCGCTGAGCTGGATCTCCGCCTCCGGAGCGCAAAGCGCCACGGCACGCTGCATGAGTTCCCCGGCCAGGCCCCGGCCTCGGGCTTCTGCGGCCGTTGCAACCCGCCCAATGCGCGGAGTGCCGCTTGCGCTGTCCATGATTCGCACAGTACACAGCACTTTCCCGTTCTCGGTGGCCACCAGATGCACAGTGCCGGCATCCAGATCGCGGCCATCGATGTCCGGGTAGCACGATCGCTGCTCGACGATGAATACCTCGGCACGCAGTTTCAGTATTGAGTAGAGCAATTCTGCGGAAAGCCCATCGGGCTCGTGGATGGAAATCAAATCGTTCATCCTCCAAGACTACCTACGCCCCCGCGCCCAGCTTCCTGCCGGAAACTTGAACCAGGGCACTTGCACCAAAGAGCATTGCCGCGATCCACAGCAACAAGGGAATGGGAGTACCGGGGCTGAGCACCAAGAAGAAAATTGGCGAGAACGTGGCAGCTGCCCGAAGGAAAGTCGCTGTTTCCAGGAAAAGATACGTGGCCACGGCCGACTCGCTGGTGGCTCCCCCGAGTAATGCATCCCAGTCCCGTTCTTCCCTGCTGGCGTGGGCACTGCTTGCCGCAGCACACCCCAACGCGGCGACCAGGCCTGCGGCGATCCAAAGCCAAATGCGATCCAGCTGGATCATGCCCAGCATTCCCAGCCCGCCGGTCAAGAACAGCAAGGCGGTGGCTGAAAAGAGCATTGCATACAGCGTTGCTGCCCGCATCAGGCGCTGTTCCGAAATCCCTAGAAGCTGGGTGAGCTGCCGTTCGGAAACGAGCGGTGCAATGGTCGCGGAAATGCTCAAGGTGAGAACCAGGCAGAGCACCAGGTAAAAGGCCGCTGCGCTCAGCGGGTTGGCAATTCGCTGAACCGTGGCGGCCAACGCGAAAGCCAGGAGCAGGAACCCGGCCACCGAATGCCAACGGCCTCCCCTCAGCAAACGGAGGCAGAGAATGCGCCACGCCACCGGCAACTTGGCGGTGAGCTTGCCACCGCGTGCGCGCCTGCGGCTAATAGCGGATGTCGCCGGAGCCGAGAGGCCTCGCGAGTCGCCCTGCATCAAAGCCCCCACGGCGAATTGCTGGTGCTCTCCGGCAAAACGCAACGCCTGGCCCGGAATCTGGTCAAAATGGCGAAACGCACCGTACGTACTCGCGCCGCTAAGTACCAGGATAACGAGCAAGGCGAGCACCCAGGCAGCCGGCTTCAAGGTGGCCGCAGCCATAGCGCCAACCAGGCTTTGGGCCCAAGGAATCTGGAACATCAAGAGCATCCACAGCACGGCCAAGGCGATGAGCAGCCCGAGGCCCACCCAGTCGCAGATCCGTCGCGCAGCTATTTGGTGGTTCTTCCCCTGGATCGCCGTGGCCGCGTTGGCAAGCCCGACACCGGCCACTGCGAAGCAGGCGAGCCCAAGGACTGCAACGGGTACCGGGAGCGATCCGGCCAGCCCCAGCATCACGATCAGCCACAACGCACCGGCAAAGCTGCTCGCGAAAAGACCGATGAGCACCGCATTTCGCCAAGTCGGCTGGCGGATAGCCCGGAGCTTGACCGGTAGCGGCAGCCACCAGTCGGCCTTGGCCGCACTGAGCCCGCAAGGCCCCAGGTAGAGCATGAGCCGAAAGGTTGCCAAGCCGGCCAAGGCCAATAGCACGAAAGAGAGGTCCTGCAAGCGCCAGACGGCGCTGGGCAGCTCTTGGTGCGCTACGCCCTCGCCCAAGAGCACAAACAGCATGCCAAAGAGTGCGCTGAAGAGGTAGGCCAACGCCACCAGCGCGGCCAGCACCCAGACATAGGCATCGGAAAAGCTGTCGAATTTCTCGGAGAAATTCCGCCGCTTCTTGGCTCTATTGACCAGTTCTCGAGGATTGAAATCAACGGCATGGCTTGCAACCCGGCTAGCGCTCAAGCCACTGCGCCCCTGCCTGCGGATCAAGCAGTTCACCCTCGTCTTCATCCAGAAGCAGCACTTGGTCCACGCAGCTTCGCACCATCAGCGGATCATGGGTCACCGCTAGCAAAGTTGTTCCCCTGGCGCGTACCCCGGCAAGCCGCTGGTACAGCTTCTGCCTGATACGCAGGTCCAGGCGTTGTTCCGGTTCGTCAAGAATCAGCAGTTCTGCCGGACGGATCAAGGCCGCGGCGAGCAGCAGCTTACGGCGTTGGCCAGAAGACAGCTCGCCGGGAAGGTGATCGGCAGCAGCAGTGATTTCGAAGAAGTCGAGTTCTGCCTGGACTAACTGGGCCCAATCATCCAGTCCGTGTCCACGAGCGACCATTTCCAGATGTTCGCGCACCGTGAGTTCTTCGAAGAAGGCGCCGTCGGTGACCTGTACTGCGACGGTACGGCGAAAATGCTCCGAGCTTTCATTCACGGGAAGGCTTTGGAACTCGACGGTGCCTTCCACCGGAATGAGATGTCCCAGGATCGTGCGGATCAGTGTTGATTTTCCGCTGCCATTGGCACCGATAATTCCTAAGCCAGCACCGGGAGCCAGCTGCAGGTTGATCGGCCCGCAGATCACGCGATTGGGATAGCCAATGGTCAAGTCGCGTGCTTCTAGCTGAACTTCAGCGCTTTGACCTGTCTGCATGCCATCGATTCTAGTGTCCGGATACAGCTGTGGGCATCGCCCTCACGGATGATGCCCACAGGATCACTAGCTTGCGATGGCCGCTTGGCTGTAGCCAGGTTCGCGCTTCTTGAAACATTTGATGACCATCGAGGTCACCGGAACAAACAGGACCTCCACGGCAGTCTTGTAGATGAAGCCCACCACCACGTAGTTGATGAATGTCGGCGCATCGGCGATGCCGATAACTGGCGCTGCAATGGCACAGAAGATCAGGGTATCCAGGAACTCCCCAACACCGCTGGAGCCGATCAAGCGGAGAATCAGCCCGCGCTCGCCGGTACGTTCCTTGAGCTTGACCAGCACCCATGAGTTGGCCAGCTGCCCCACCAGGAAGCCGCAAGCGGAGGCGACGACGATCTGCCAGATCGGGCCAAGGGTGCGCTCAAATGCGTCTTGCCCGTCGTAGAACTCGGCTGATGGCAATTGGATCATGACCCAGAAGCAGAACACTGCGAAGAACGCCAAGGCGAAAGTCACCAGGATTGAACGGCGAGCCGCCTTCAATCCGTAGACTTCCGCAATGACGTCGCCCAGAATGTAGGCCAGCGGGAAGAGGAAGAAACCGCCATCGGTGACCAGCGGACCGAAGCTGACACCTTTGGAGGCGCCGATATTCGAAAGAATCACGACCGCGCCCATCAAGGTGAGCACCGTGGAGAAGTAGGGAGAACCCGAAGAAGCGAAAACCGCGTTCTTGGTTCGAATCAGATTGTTGCTGGCGTTGGAATCGCCCATGAAATTTTCCTTGTCAAAGTGGTTCGCCAGAACATCGCTAAAAGGCACGGCCCTGCCCACGAATCAAAAGGGTGGAGGTTCCATGCCTGCGCGCTGTCCCGCTGTATTAGCACTTACGCAACAAGTATCCCATGCATAACTGCGGCCACGTTCTCACCTGTTGAAGGCCAACCATGTTTCAGAAATCAAAGAATTCCAAAATTCATATCTCACTTGAATGTCTTCGAACTATAAATTCGAGGAAACAAATAGTGCAGTGACCGTCCTCCCGTACATCAGCATGAAAATTTTCCTTTTTTGAACGCGTTCAAATAATTGGTAGAATCGGATTCACCCACTTCCATCCAAAGGCTCCATGACAACGCAACCACGCACCGAAAAAGGCCAGCAGACCCAAGCCAAGCTCTTGGCAACTGCCTTGGAGTGCTTTGCCACGGACGGATATAAAGCCTCGAGCATGCGTGCCATTGCTTCGAACGCAGGGGTTTCCCTGTCGCATGCGTACTACTACTTCAAGTCCAAAGAGGAGATCGTTGCCCAGCTCCTGCTGAACCTGCGCAGGGAGCAATTCGATCTTTGCGCGGGGATGCTCGCAGAGGGAAATACCCTCGAAGCCAACATCCGCGCAGTACTCGACACGGGCGTCGAAGCGTTGGCTCCCTATCACGATTTCGGGCCTGCGTTCCTGCGTCTGATGCTCGCGCGCGATATGGGCAACGACGAGATTTCCAGCATTGAATTGGAGATATGGGAGAAGGTCGTTTCCGGATCCCGCCCGTTGCCCCCATTGGGCATACGACGCGATCTGCCGAAGTTCTTGCTGCTGGTCTCCCGCCAGATCTTCTCGGCGTGGGCTTTCGACCAGTCGCCGCAGCAGCGCCGATCCAGGCTTCTGATGAAGAACATGGCACCGGTTGCCGCCAAGTTCGCGGTGCTCTGCCGCTTGCCTGTGGTGCGCTCGCTCTTTGAAGATGTGCTGGCACTGATGGATCCAGGGCCAGCAGGGATTGCCGAGGTGTCCATGGCAGATCCTTCACCGCTGAGACGGCCGAAAGCCTCCTGAAAAGCTGCGGATTGCGCGAGCCGGCAAACACCCTGACACAGAGTTCCGTATCACCGCGCCTTAAGGCGTAAAGTCAAACATGCCGATAGGTGATCCCTAGCGAACCAAAGGAGAATGCAGCACTATGAGCGCAATGGCACGAGCACTGCCAAGCTGGACCCACGACTACGCCACGCTGCGTGATCGCATTGCTTCCTTCCCGAACCAGCACGAGATTCGTTCGGTGAATCAAGACGGTGAAGACGTGGAAATCCTCCGCTACTGGCCTGATGCTTCCTGGTCCGCGCCAAAGGACGCGCAGCGCTTGATCCTCTTGGGCACTCCCAACGACAGCACCGCTGCAGAACTCGCCACTTCGGGTTGGCAGCCAAGCACGACCATGCATCTGCTGGCCGGCAAGCCCGACGACGTCGAGCAGGTAGTCAAGCTCGCCGATACGTCCGGGCTTTTCGAGGCTCCAATGGATAACTATGACGTCGTTGAGGTTACCGACTTCGACCGTCCGGTCGCCCGAGGACGCATGCGCTACGGCGAAAACTACGGCCTGCTTACCGACCCGGACCTTTTCTCCCCCGCTGATCCCGATGCGGCTCGCCGCGCGGTACTGGCTAACTTTGCAGGCGCAGCTTTCGGCCACGGGCTGCCCTGGCTGCTGCTGGTAGCCACCGCAGAACACGCCCAGCAGCTTCCCGAGGGCTGGTCCAAAGCGACCACGCTCAGCTTCTGGCAGCACGGCTAATCCCATTCCCTACCCGCACTACCCGCAATTGAGACTATGACTAATACAAACACTGCCTCTCCAGCCATGACCCTGACCATCGCTGGTTCCGAAGCCACTGGCGGCGCAGGCGCCCAGGCCGATTTGAAGACCTTCCAGGAACTGGGAACCTTCGGCATCGTGGCTTTGACCTGCATCGTCTCCTTCGATCCCAAGGACTCCTGGAACCACCGCTTCGTTCCCGTTGACCAGCAGGTAATTGCCGATCAGCTCGAAGCCATCCAGGCCTGCTACGAGGACAAGCTCAGCACGGTCAAGCTGGGCATGATGGGCTCGCCAGCAACGATCAACACCGTTGCCACCGCGTTGAAGTCCCAGCAGTGGGACAACGTACTGCTGGACCCGGTGCTGATTTGCAAGGGCCAGGAACCAGGCCACGCACTGGACACCGACGAAGCCCTCAAGGCTGCCTTGCTGCCCTTGGCTACGTTCGTCACCCCGAACCACTTCGAGGCTGAACAGCTCTCGGGAATCAAGATCACCACCGAAGATGATCTGATCGAAGCTGCCAAGAAGATCCACGAGGTCTCCGGCGCGGCGGTCCTGGCCAAGGGTGGAGTCCGCATCGCTGGCGAAGACGCCGTGGACGTTTTCTACGATGGCACGACCCTCGAGGTCTTGCGCGAGAAGAAGATCGGCGAAGTTGCGGTCTCCGGCGCGGGCTGCTCGCTGGCCGCAGCCGTAACTGCAGAGCTGGCCAAGGGCGCTACCCCGCTGGAGGCAGCCCGCACAGCCAAGGCGTTTGTCACCGAAGGCATCCGCAACCGCGTTTCTGGCAACACCCCGTTTGACGCACTCTGGCAGGGCGGCCGCCGCTAGGCCCTGGCTGCTGGAGTGTTTGCTGGCCACTGCCGTTCACGGCGGTGGCCAGCAAACTGCTTTAACCGTGATCCCAGTCATTGGCCTAAGCCAACCGCACTTGTTATGGTTATTCCGGAAGTGCTCAGAATCAATGCGTGGAGAACCACAGGAAGGAGCGGTCGGCTATGCAAGCCACTTTGACGCTCTGCCCGTTCGTCTGCGTATCGAACGGGGTTGGCAACACATTTTCCGCTTAAGGCTCCTGCCTTAGGCAATGTTCCAGTGCCCCCAATTTTTCGTTCCCTTGCAGACCTCAACACCTTGACGATTCGTGATTCCGTGCGCCCATGAAGCGCGTGCGGACTATTTGAGGATTTCCCATGCAGCCATTGACCGAAAAAACCATCCGCTCTTCCTTCATCAACGCCAGCCGCCAAGAAGCGAAGAAATTGACCCTGCCCGAAAACTTTGCCTCCCTCGAGTGGGATTCGCTGGAGTACCTGGGTTGGCGCGACCCGAAAATGATGCAGCGCGGCTACCTGCTCCACACCGATGAAGCGGGGCAGACCCGCGGCATCCTCTTGCGCCCCACCGACGGTGGCCGCAAGCCGACCAACGCCACGATGTGCGAGATGTGCCGCGATGTGAACATCCCCTGCGCGGTAGGCATGTGGACGACCAAGCGCGCTGGCCAGGCTGGACGTGACGGCAATACCTTGGGGACATTGATCTGCCTGAACTTCGAGTGCTCCCGCAATGTGCGGATCCCGCCTCCGAAGAATCCGATCTACCCGGACCCAATGGTTGTCGTTGCCGAGCGCATCCAGCTGCTCGACGAGCGCGTGCATAGCTTCCTGAACCGCCTCTAGGCAACCGCAGCCTTCAAGCCGATTCCGGCGCCGCCCGCCCAGCAAGTAGTGAACTGATGAGTAACAAAGCGTCCAAATTTTCTCAAAAATGGACGGGCCCATCAGGCCTTGCTGGGCGGGTTTGTCGCAGTGGTTCGCGGATTTTATTGTGAAATTCCCAAGCCAGCACAATATCCAGCCAAAGGTTACTATTCAACAACCCCTTGATATATGAGCTACGTCACCTAAGATTCCAGCTATGGGTATACGCACTAGCGGACGTTTACCCCGGACGATCATCAAGGCTCGCACCGCTTTTATGTCGCCCGCCCATGACGGGAGCAGCACCGCTATCCAGCCCAGCTAGGAGAATCATGGTCACTCGCCGCACGCAGAGAGTGCCGCGCCTGATTTTGGGATCAGCCACTGCGCTTGCACTGGCTGTTACCTTGTCAGGACCGGCAAGCGCAGCAGGAATCCCCCAACCAGGCGACGGCGAAAATGCCGCGTCCCTGCCAATCACCAGTTCATCAGCGCTGTCCAACCTGAAAGTCTCCGGACCTCTTGCCAAATCAACTGGTGAAGTGTCTGTTTTCGTTCAGTTCCAGGGTGATGGCGCCTTCGAGACGGTGAAGAAGTCCGGCAAGAAGAAGGACACTGCCAAGGTCAAGAAGATCGGCAAGGAGGTCAAGGCCAAGGGCAAGCAGCTGGCAGCCGAGGCCAACTCGAAGGTCATCTACACCACGCACAACGCACTGCAGGGTGTCGCACTGACCGGTGATGCCGCTGATCTGCGCAAGCTTGCACAGCGTAGCGACGTTGCCAAGATCAGCTCCATCGTTCCCAAGAAGCCCTCCAACCGCAGCTCGGTAGTTGACACCGGCGCCCTGGAATCATGGAAGTCCCTGGACAAGACCGGCGACGGCGTCAAGGTGGCTGTACTGGATACCGGTGTGGATTACACCCATGCCAGCTTCGGCGGCCCGGGCACCTTGGAAGGCTACAAGGAAGCCCAGGCTTCCGATGAGCTGCCCGGTGCAGATTCGGGCCTGATCGACACCAACAAGTTCATTGGCGGTTGGGACTTGGTTGGCGATGACTACAACGCCGACTCCGACGATCCCACCTACCAGCCAATTCCGCATCCGGACCCTAACCCGCTTGACTGCCAAGCTGCCGGACACGGCTCCCACGTTGCCGGAACCACCGCAGGCTATGGCGTCAACGCCGATGGCTCGACCTTCACCGGGGACTATTCCTCGCTGGACGCCGACGCGCTGGCGCAGATGAAGGTCGGCCCGGGCTCGGCCCCTGACGCACAGCTCATCGGCATCCGCGTCTTCGGTTGCGGCGGCTCCTCCTCCGTGGTTGGCCAAGCACTGGACTACGTACTTGATCCGAACGGCGACGGCGACTTCTCGGACCGCGCCGACGTGGTCAACATGTCCCTTGGTTCGGATCATTCCCCGGCCAACGACCCTGAAAATGACATTGTCGACGCCCTGAGCGCAGCCGGCATCCTCTCGGTTGTCGCTTCCGGCAATGCCGGCGATGTCACCGACGTGGGCGGTTCGCCGGGCAACTCGCGCTCCTCGCTGACCGTAGCCAACTCCGTTGGCTCGCACGTCACCCTGGACAAGATCCAGGTCGATGGTCCCGACAATGTCGCCGGTTCGGCCTCGGGCCAGTACTCGGCGAACTTCAACTACACCAATGCTGATCCGGCCGTCCTGTCCGGAGAAGCAGTGATGGCTCCGGCCGATAACGCATTCGGTTGCGACGCTTTCGAAGAAGGTTCGCTGGAAGGCAAGTGGGTTTGGCTGCAGTGGAGCGAGAACGGCGAGTTCCCTTGCGGTTCCGGCGCCCGCTTCAACAACGCTGAAGCCGCCGGTGCCACCGGTGTCCTCTTGGATGCAGAAAGCAACCTGTTCGATGCAGGCATCGCCGGCAACGCGACCATCCCAGGTGCGCAGTTCACCTTGGACGAGTCGAACAAGCTGCGCCCAGCAGCTGAAGCTGGCACGCTGCAGGTTACCCTGTCCCCCGAATTCGTTGGCGGTTCCTCCAGCGAGTCCGGCGTTGCAGACACGCTGAATTCCTCTTCCTCGCGTGGCGTCCACGGTTCCAACGGCGTGGTCAAGCCGGATGTGGCTGCCCCAGGTACGCAGATCGGCTCGGTTGGCGTGGGCACCGGTACCGGCACCGCCGTGATGACCGGTACCTCGATGGCCACTCCATTGGTTGCTGGTATCGCCGCGCTGGTTCTGGAAGACAGCGACTACACCCCATATGAAGCCAAGAGCATCATCATGAACACCGCGGCCACCGACATCAAGGCCGCCAATGGCGAAGCCTACGGTCCGAACCGTGTTGGTTCCGGTCGCGTGATGGCCGATGCAGCACTCCAGAGCCCTGCTTTCGCCTACGATTCCGAGGCAGCGGATCTGACCAGCGTGGTCTTCGGCGTTATCGAGCTGGGAGGCAAGAAGCCGTTCAGCGCGCAGCGCGAAATCACCATTGAGAACACCAGCGGCAAGGCGCAGAGCTATGACGCCAATTACGTGGCCGCTACCGAGATCCCAGGCGCAAGCTTCACCTTGGATCGCAGCAGTGTCACCGTGCCGGCCGGCGGCAGCGCCAAGCTGAACGTCACCCTGAGCGTTGACCCGCAGCAGTGGGCCAAGACCATCGATCCAACCATGGCTACCAGCCAGTCCGGTCTGGCTCGTGCCTGGGTTGCCGATGCCAGCGGTCGCGTCGAGCTGACTGCCATCGATGCTCCGACCCTGCGCATTCCAGTCCAGGCAGCACCCAAGCTGGCTGCCGACATGGAGGGCAAGCTCAAGAAGCTGAAGAAGGGCGCGGATACCACCACCCTGAGCCTGAAGGGCAAGGACATCACTGCTGGCGAGGGCGCTACTTCGGTGACCTCCCTGCTCGGTGCCTTCGAGCTGGGGGCTTCGAGTGAGCGCGGCGACGATTCGCTGGACAGCATCCCGGCGGCCCGTTCCGTGGACCTGCAGCACGTTGGCGCATCGAGCACCGCTGCCCGCACCGGCGTGGCTGACGGCCTGCTGAATGTCGGCATCTCCACCTGGGCCAACTGGGCCCATCTGGCTGGCGGCACCGAGCTGGATGTCGAGATCGATACCAATGGCGACGGCGAAGCTGACTTCGTTACCTTCAACGCCGCATTCGACGAAGTTGACCTTGACCTGGCAGCAACCTTCAACCTCGCCACCGGCGAGCAAGTTGATCTGCAGCCAGTGAACGGCATGCTCGGCGATGTCGATACCAACACCTTCGACACCAATGCAGCGGTCTTCCCGATCTCCCTGTCCGCCCTGGGGCTCGATGAGGATTCGTCGGAGATCTCCTACCGTGTTCTGGGCTACTCCTGGTACAACACCGATGAGAACGGCTCGATGATCCCGGTTGACCAGACCGACTGGATCGACTTCAACGTGGCAGCGCCACAGGTTGATTTCGGTGCAGAAGGCACCTTGTTCACCGATCTGTCCGGTACCCAGATCCCGGTGACCGTTGCAGACAGCACCAAGGCATCGAAGGCACTGTTGCTTCACCTGCACAACGGCAATGATGACCGTGCACAGGTTCTGGAAGTAACTGACGGAAAGAAGAAGGGCAAGAAGTAGGCCTTCCACCTCCCAAGAGCAGGCCCGGGGCACTTCCTAGCGAGTAAGGAAGAGCCCCGGGCCTACACCTTTAAGATCCAGCCGCGCAGCTTATTGCATGCGCAGCTTCTCTTCGAGAACCAGTACTGCGGCTTCTCTTACCTGGGCCGCGAATTTCCCATCGGCCTTGGCCTCGGCTGCCAGGGCCTTCGCCATGGTGATGGCCGGAGCCGATTTAACGCATAGCGGAACAGTTCCGCCGGCGGCCACGAACTTCACTGCGCGCTCGCCCACCGGCAGGTAGCCGACCTGCTTGGCTTCACAGAGATCATCGGAAATCACGATTCCCCCATACCCCATTTGCTCACGCAGCAATCCGGTGATGATCTTCGAAGAGAACGGTGCATCGTTCTTTCCATCGAGCCGGGAGTAGCGGGCGTTGGAGACCATGACCCAGGACTTGCCCTGCTCGATAGCCTGCTCGAATGGCTGCAGATCGCTGGAGTCCGCATCGATCTTCGTATCGGTCACTTTGGTACTGGTATCGGTGTTCCCAGCGACCCGGCCCAATCCGGGGAAGTGCTTGACTACCGGTTGCACGCCTTCGGAGCGCAGCGCTTCGTTCACCGTCGAAATGGCCTTGGAGACCCCCGCGGCGTCATGCGCGTATTCGCGGCCAAAGTAGCCGATGGGTGCGTTGCCGGTGCCGATACTGGCCGGAACAACGTCCGCCACCGGAGCCAGATTCACGTTGATGCCGGCTTCAGCCAGTTCTTTCCCGGCGGCGCCCACTTCACGCTCCAGCTTCGATACAGGCCACCCTCCCTGCGTCAACGCAGTCGGCAGTTCGGTGAAACCGGGGCCCTGGAGCACCCGGACAAAGCCCCCTTCCTGATCGGTGGCCACCCAGGCCGGCAATTGCCCGGGAATGCCGGACTCCAAGCCCTGGGTAATTTCCTGGACCTGGGCGGCGGTCTGCTTCACCGGCAGTTGCGAACGGCCACGCAGGAAGACATTGGAAATTCCCTGCTTCTTCATCGCAGAAATTTCCGCAGCGGTTGCTCCTGTTGCCGGGACACCGGCCATCACGAGGCTCGCTGCCTGTTCGCTGGCGCTCAGCTCGTCGGCCAGCGCTTCTGCTTGCTGGCGCAGCGAGGGTTCCTGGCTGCGGCTAGGCGATGGGCTTTCTTCGGCCCCGGAGTTGCCGGACGGGCTGGGAGTTGCCTGCTGCGCAGGAGTCCTCGTACTGCTCGGGCTGCTGGAACTGCCAGCGGACTTGCTCGAAGCTGCTTCTTGGGCATTCGGCGCACTGCAGCTAGCGAGCATCACCGTCATCAGGATTCCGACTGACATGAGCTGCTTGGCACGGGTAGTCATGAGATCATCCTCCCACCGTAAACTGCGAAGTTGCCGAAGAGCCGAGAACCTTTTGCCGTTGGCAGAACGCTAGGCACGCACCACCAGCAGTTCATCCCAGTCGGTGGTGTAGCGCTGCGAAATATGCTCTCGTTTCATCGACCATTCAGGGATTTTGGCCATTCCGGCATGCCCCAGTCCAATGGATTTGGCACCGAATCGCAGGGAGATGTCCTGGACTACCGACGAGACGTTTTCTTGTTCCTCGGCAGCCGGATCGGGACTCTGGCCAAAGAGGTCCAGCTGTTGCTCGCCCGGAGAATCGCTGAGCCCGGAGAGGATCACTCCCCCGCGAACATAGTCCATCCCCGGTTTCATCAGATCCCGCATCGCGGCAATTGCCAGCTTGCTGAGCACGATGGGATCCCGCGTCGGACGCGACAGGCGCACCTGGGCACTGGGGAATGAGGCTTCTCCCCGGGCGAAGCGGCTGGTGCCCGCGGTGACGGTAAGCAATGAAGCGTACAGGCCTTCGCGCGCCAAGCGGCCGGCAGCCTTCTGCGCATAGATGGACATGACTTCTTCCATCGCTTCATAGGTGCGCACCGGCGTGGAGAAGGAACGGGTGAACATGACCTGGCCGCGGTCCGCGCGCTCCTCCACCGGACCGATGCAACGTTGCCCGTTGAGTTCGAAGACCGTGCGCTGCAAGACGACAGAAAACTTCTTGCGGATCGCCAAAGGGTCAGCTGCTTGCAGGTCCGCGATGGATTCAATGCCCATGGCTGCCAGCTTGGCACCGGTTTTGCGGCCCACGCCCCAGACATCGGTGACTGGAACCCGGTTCAGGATACTGCCCAGGACCTCGGGATCCATGAGCTGCTGGACGCAGACTCCGCCCAGTCCCGGATTGTGCTTGGCAATATGGTTGGACAGCTTCGCCAGGGTCTTGGTGGATGAGACACCCACGCAGACTGGCACCCCGATAGTCTTGTCAATGGCGGCACGGATCTGGGCCGCGGTGCTGCGCACCTGCTCCAGGTTGCCTTCCAGGCCGACGAAAGATTCATCGATGGAATACACCTCGTGCCAGGTCCCGAAGCGTCCGAGCAATTCCATGACCCGGGCAGAAATGTCCCCGTACAGTTCATAGTTGCTTGACCGCACCGCAAGGTTGTGGGAGTCCATATAGCGTTGGACCTTGAAGAAGGGTTCTCCGGTAGGAATGCCCAGATCCTTGGCTTCCTGGGAACGGGCCACCACGCAGCCGTCATTGTTCGACAGCACCACCACGGGACGATTGCGCAGCGAATAGTCGAAGGCCCGCTCGCAGGAGACGTAGAAATTGTTGACGTCCACCAGGGATACGTGGTCAGCGGACATGATGCAGGCACCTGGTAATGACGCCGAAGACGCTGACCTCATCGCCTTCGGCCAGTACCACGGGCAGGGGAGATTCATCGCTGAGCAGCCCAACCTCGTGGCCGTCAATCTGCCAGCGGCGCACCAGCATCTGCCCGTTGAGGTTGACGATGACCACAGAGCCGTGGCGCACGGCCAGCGATCGGTCCACGATCACTTCATCGCCGTCGAAGATGCCAGCTGACCGCATGGCGTGGCCCGAGACGCGCATGATGAAGGTGGAGACACGGTCACGGACCAGCAACCGGTTCAGGTCCAGTCCACCGTCAAAATAATCGCGTGCTGGCGAGGGGAAACCCATCGCGGATACCGCTTGGACCGGCCCTTGGGTTGCTCCCGGAGGCATCAGCTCCTGTTCTTCAGCCACACCCCACCACTTTCTAGTACAAATATTCGAATGCTTGAATTGTAGCGCGTTATCCAGCAACCTTCATGTTTCCGGCGAGCGCGCTACCCCCGGGATTCCGTAGCAGAGGTCCTCCCATGGACCTTGGCCTGCGCTTTCCAGCTGTACAGCGCGGCGGATACAACGATAACCAGCAGCGTCGCGGCACCGGAGACCACGATAATTGCCCTGGCCGGGCCAATCAGCAATCCCGGGGTGCCGATGAGATAGCCCAATGCGACCATGATGTTGATGAGCATCCGCAGCTGCGCCCAAGCAGCACCATGGCGGGATTCCGGCACGTATTCGTAAATGGCTGTTCGTACTCCAGTATTGTGCAGTCCATTGCCCAGCCCGCCGGCAAGGAACACCAAGGCCAGGCCAGCCGCGTTGGACCAGAGCCCTTCCGTGAGGATCGCGGCGCCCACCAGCCCTCCACCGAGCAGAATCGGCAAGGCGCTTCGGGTACCGAAGCGGCGATTGCCTCCCAGCAGGGAACCGAACACTGCGCCCACGGACCAGGCACCGAGCAATACCGCGTATCCAGTGTCGTTATCGGTGATCCCGCGCAGGTAGAACACCCCCGAAACGCCTTCTGCTGCGGTAAACAGCACGATCGCCGCCACCGGGAGCAGCAAGATCCGCAATTGTGGATTGCGCGTCAATGCAGCTCCACCGGGCGATACCGGTCCACCCGGATCCGGCTCGTTCCCTGCGTCTGCTCCTTTCCCGTTGGCGGCTTGCGAGCGGGACAGGAAGATGGCCGCCAGGGCCAGTGCCAGGAATCCTGCCGCCGCGTACCAAAGCACCGCGCCGATCCCCGCTTTCGCGAAGACGAGTGAAGCTATCGCCGGCGCGATGATTCCCGCCAGGGACGTCGCTACGACAAGGAAGCTGCTGGCACGAGCAATGCTGAAGCCTCCGCGGATGCGCGGAATGATCTTGAAAATGACCGCTCCGTTAACCACCGCGCAAATACTGGCCACAGGCATCAAGGCGAGGCTCGCGAAGATATTGGAGGCAATGGCCATCACCGCGAAAATCGCCACATGCACGCACAGGTTCAGGATCCACACCCTGAAAAGGGCTGCCCCGTCCACCCAACGCCCTATAGCCGGGGCGGCAAGGATCGGCGGAACCAAGCCGGCGAGGAACAACGCGGTTACGCCCCAGGACCCCAACTGATCCGCGGATTCCAGGGTCAAGGCAAAGACCGCCATGCCCTCGCCGAGCATGGAGAGCAATGCAACCACGCAGAACAGGACACAACGCACCGAAGACTGCACCTGGCCCCCTTCCTCCGCGCGCATGCCACGCTGGCCTAAAGGTTCTAGTCTATGGGTAGGGGGATTCGCCTCCGAGGACATATCGCGCCAAAGGAGTCTCGTGAAAGTATTACTGGTCAGCTGCGGAGATGTCGCCACCGAGGCAGGACTGCGGCTCCAGCAGGAGGGCCATCGCGTCACCGGCTGGCGGCGCAACAGCCAGAAGCTGCCCGCAGGATTTACCGGCCACAGCGTAGACCTGCTCGATGCCGCCCAGTGGCCAAGCATCGATCCGCAGACCGAAATCGTCGTGCTCACTCCCGTGCCAGCCACCCGCGATGCCGATGGCTACACGCGCGGCTATCTGCAGGTCGCCAAAGAACTGGCTTCACGGCTGGCAGCCCAATGCCCCAATCTTCGCCGGCTTATCTACATCTCCTCCACCGCAGTGATGGGCGGCGCCAACGGAGAACTCGTCGACGAATCAGCACCGCTTGCCCCAGCTAGCCCCACCGCGCAGGTCCTTGCGCACACCGAGGCAGCGCTCGCCGGCAGCGGCCTGCCGGTAACAATCCTGCGGGCGTCGGGAATCTACGGCCCGGGCCGCACCCGGCTCATCGATCACGTCACTGCCGGAGCCGCACAGATTCCCGCGGGCTCGCATTGGACCAACCGCATCCACCGCGATGACCTGGCCGCGGCCATCGTTCACGTTGCGGCGCTGGGAGAGCAAGCCGCTGGCCTCTACCTGGCCAGTGACAGCACCCCAGCCCAGCTAGGCGAGGTCTACCAGTTTTTGGCTAAGGAACTTGGTTTGCCTGCGCCGGAAGAGGCAGGACAAGCCCCGGCACGACGTGCTGCCGACCGCCGGCTCGATAATTCCAAGCTGCTAGCCAGCGGGCTTGAACTGCAGTATCCAGGATTTGCCGAAGGCTACCGCGCGATCCTTGCCGGGACATCAACCCGCCATGCCTAAAGCGCGTAAAAGACAGCCTTAAAGGAAAACCGGCTTGCAGCGCATCGCCATGATGCACCGCAAGCCGGTTGTTTTATTTCGTTCCGGGTGTGGACCGAAACGCTTAGAACCCCTTGCGCAAGGGGTTGAAGTGCCGGGCGATGCCTGGAACCTGCTGGCCAGCAATCTGGGCAGCCAGGATCTTGCCAGTCAGCGGTCCCAGCGCAACGCCCCACATGCCGTGGCCGCCGCCAACCGACACGCGCGAGGATCCGGTCTGGCCAATGAGTGGCATGCCGTCCGCGGTGCATGGGCGTCCACCCACCCATTCTTCTTTGCGGTTCTCCCAGTTAATCCCCTGGTAGACCGGGGTCGCAGCGGCAACGATGGCCTCAATGCGCTTCGGCTCCAGCTTGTGGTTGGCGTCGCGGAATTCCATGGTGCCGGCGATGCGGAAACGATCGCCCAGCGGGGTGCAGGCAACGCGCTGGGTCGGGAAGTAGATCGGGTGCGTTGGCATGTGTTCCGGCTCCACGGTGAACGAGTAGCCGCGGCCTGCCTGAACCACAACGTTCACACCGAACTTGCTGGCCATGTCGGTCATCCAAGCACCGGTAGCCAGCACCACGTGATCCGCGGTGATTGAACGGCCTTCGGAACCGATGACGGTGACCGAGCCGCGATTGTCGCGCACATCGGTGACGTTGAAGGCTCCGATGATGTCGCCGCCGCGGGCGATGACGGATTCGGCCAGTGAATCCATGAACTTCGGCGGGTTGATGTAGCGCTGGTTCTTGATGGCTACGCCCGCAGCGACCTTATTGGACAGGGTCGGCTCGATGCCGCGCAACTCGTCGCCGGTGAGCAATTCGTAATCAACTTCGCCGCCGGTCTTCTCGATCATCTCGAATTCATGCAGCAGCGCATCGCGGTCGCTGAGCGAGGTGAATCCGGTCAAGAATGGATTTGCCGGCTTGGTCGGCTCCTGCACGCCCGGCCCTGCCGAAGTCGCCTGCGCGATTTCGTCGAAGGCATCCAAACCGGTTGCGCCGATTTCCGAGTAGACCCGCATGGCTTCTTCCCACTTCTTCGGGGTCGAGTGCCAGGCAAAACCGATCAGGAAGCGGAGCAACTTGGCATCGGCCTTCAGCGGAATGTACAGCGGGGATGCCGGGTCGAGCATCATCTTCAGGCCGTTCTTGAAAATTGCAGGCTCCGCGATGGGCAGGGTCAGGGCCGGGGTCAACCAGCCGGCGTTACCCCAAGAGGAACCGGACGCGATGCCGCCGCGATCCACGACGGTGACCTTAATGCCCGTTTCCTGCAGGTACCAAGCGGTCGACAGGCCAACAAAGCCAGCGCCTACAACAACGACATGATCTGGCACGCCTACTCCAGCCATGATCCACTCTCCTAGCATTTCGACGGCCTCTCCACACGAGCCCGCATGTCTTCACTGTCGCGCGATCCCCAGGGAAAATCAACGCGTCCTGACGATTCGACGGTGAGCGCCACCACACCGGCAGGAGGTTCGTGTTTCTTGCGGTAAATGATTGCCTATTCCGAACTTTCAACAAGTACTTCCTCCCGTACGGGCACTTTCCCCAGAGGCTGCATCACTATCGCCCATCGGGAACTTCTCCCCCAGCGCGTCCTGCGTAGACTGGAGAGAAGCGAATTACCAATCCCGCCGATCAGCCATTTCTAAGGAACTGCACCACACTCATGGCCTCACGTAAACCAGCCAAGAAGAAGCCTGCCCAGGGTCATCCAGCCCGCCGTTCCGGCGCCAGCAGCGTGCCTTTTGAATCCGAAGTGCGCCAAGCTCTTCAGCCGTTCAAGTCCTCGCTCTTCCGCCACTTCCACGAAGAGGGCCAGGCAGCCAGCGAGACCCGCGCAGCGCTCGAAGGGCTCACTACCCTGCTGACCGTGCATGCCCAGTTGCGCCAGAGCGTTGACGTCAAAACCCTGGATCCGACGATTCTGGGTGAACAGCTGGGCCACTTGACGTCGCTGGGCAAGGAAGTTTCGGAAGCCAGCGCTGCGATCCTCAAGCATTACCTGACTTTCCTGGGCACGACCGCTAATTTCGGCGGAAGCGTGGATGACTTCAAGCAGACTTTCGAATTCCTCTCCCGCATGGCTGGCGATTCACCCATCGTGGCACCCTATCTCGAAGATGATGAGGCCAACGGCAGCCTCGAAGCGATGCCCTTCGTTTTTGCGGCTCGCGAGTTGATCAGCTGGGTTGGCGAAGGCAAGCCGACCACCCCAGCTGGCGTACTCACCGGCGATACGCTGCAGGATGCGGCCAGCGCGCTGGGCCTGTTCGTCAAGGTCGATGAATCCGCCGGCGTTCCAGAGGATGCCCAATGGGAGCCGGAAGACGGCACTGCCGTTTCTTCGCTGGCCGACGTTCCACGCCTATCGGCATACTGGGACGCCCTGATCGGCACGGCCATGCTGCGCTACCAGGAACCGAACGCAACCCCAACCGAGTCGCTCAGCGATGCGCTGCTGGCATCCAGCGGACAAGGCGCCCGCTTGGTCAAGGAGCTGATTGCAGAGGTTCTCTACTCGCACATCCTGATCAACACCTTGGAGCAGCCGGGCAAGGCGCAGATCGCCGAGATGGTGGCCGGCGTGTTGAGCAATGCCGCATCATCGACACCGCCACGTGCCGAGTTCGCGTTGCAAGTTCCGACCGAAGATGACCTTCCCGCCGAGCAGCATCACCTGATTGCCAGCCTTGAGGAGGTTGTCCCCCAGGTCGAGTCCCTGCTGCGCGTCTTCGAGCGCGAAGGCCTTGTCGAGATTAATGACGAGATCACGATTCCTGTGGTCTTGCGCTCTTCACTGGAACGAGCGCTGGCCAAGGTTTCTGATCATGTTTTGAAAGACACCCAAGAGGCAGAGGCTTCCGAGGCTTAACCACCAGCAACGGCAAAGGGTGCGAGAACTAATTCGAGTTCTCGCACCCTTTGCCGTTGCTTCATCGATTAGGAGCTGCGCGTGGCCAGCTCGGCGTCGTGCCATAGCAGGCGATCGAACCATGGGCCCCGCTTGGTTCGCCGGCCTTCACGGCCAAAGAATCTGCGGTTGCTTCTGCGTTGATCGCAGCATCTGCCGTCTTGCTATCAAAGCCGCCCTTAGGCTCCACGGCCAGGCCTTATTGTTGCCAAACAACCGTATCTGCCTGGGTACTCATGCGCTCTCGCTTCCCAGACAGGAAATGCTCTCCATAGGCGCAAAACCCCGCCACGCAGGCCCATTCCGACCTGAGGTGTGAGGCAGAACGCAGAAACACGGGCTGGGTTTAAGTTATAAAAGGTACGTTGCATTACTGACAGACAACGGCGTGCGATGGGGGCACAGCGCCGATGAAAGATCAGTCCGTTTACGCAATGCAACGTACCTTTTAATCACCCTCGGATCCTTAGTGATGCCACTCGCAAAACACCACCAAGTACCTTCCCGGTGATCGGTCTTCACCGATACATGTCTAACTTATCGCGTCCTGCGAAAATCCGAAATCATACTTTAGTAGGAGGGTAGGGGTCAGAACGGGATGCTTGCGCGCAGTGCCCAAACACCGTTTTCGGAACTGGTTGCAAACTTTCCACCAAATGCACGCATCCTGTCACCCATGCCAATCAGGCCTGTCCCGCCTTCGGGCAACCCACTCGCCTTCTTGTCGAAATTCCCCATCTGATTAGTAATTTCCAGGATGCCCTCTGCCCCTTGGACCGTGAGTTCGAAGGTGCACTTCCCGCCCAAGGCACCGTGCTTTATCACATTTGTTGTACCTTCTTGCATGACCCGATAAATCGCAGTCTGTGCAGAACGGGGCAATTCGGAAATTTTCTCGTCAGTGGTGGAGCTCACCTCGAAATTTGCCTCTTTTAGCCTCTGAACGAAAAGTTCTGCACCCTGAAGCGCGTAAACAGTAGTAGCGGCCGGCTTATCAATGCCCTGGGACGAGGGATCTGCCATGGTCCCATCAGCCCTCAGGACATTGAGCATCAGGCGTAAATCGTGCAAAGTCTCAGTACTCAGTTTGGCGATGACATCCAGAGCTTCGAGGGCCTTCTGACCATCGTTTGCGAACTTCGCGGCCTTCGACTGCATGGCCACGACCGTGATGTCATGCGCGACAATATCGTGCAGATCCCGGGCAATGTTCTTTCGCTCCCGGTCGACAGCAAGACGAGTCTGCTCTTTGACCGTATGCATTTGCCGAAGAGCGAGCTCGTTCTTCTCGCGCAGCAAGTAAATATTCCTCGTTAAGAAGAACGCCATCGCCGTCAACGGGGCAATCCCGACAAGCAGAACCGCGTCTTGCCCGGACTGGATGCCGAACTGCACCATCCACGCTGCGGACAAGGTTAGGAATAAGGCCCTAACGCTCATGGCACTGGCCGTAGCTGCCAGCGCCGAAAAAATCATGAATGAAACGACAGTCCAGAAGAACAAGGCGCCGTCCGTGAGGAAGAAATAGGCAACTGCCACAAACAATCCGACGGATACGGCAACCCAGCGAAGACCAAGCGCAAGAATTGCGCACAGTCCTACGCCGAGCAACGCGCCTCGAACCGAAATATCCGACGAACCACTAAATCCGTCTTCCAGCAGAGTCACGAACTCGCTACTGGAAACCGCGATCAGAACCGCAAAACCAGTCCAAACAATGACACCCCGACCAGCGAAGAGCTTGGTCAGGGTGTCCTTTAGTCGTCCATTCATATGCCGAATAATTCCCGGCTCAGATGATCAAGTCAAATAAACCGCGTTATGGGCAGGCGACGCCGTAGCGTTTGCAGAACCACTCCGAGAAGGCTGAGCCAAAGCCAGCAGGAGTAGCAACGTTGCCACTGCTGGAGGCTGGAGAGCTCGCGGCAGATGCAGGAGCTGCCACGGCGGTCAATGGTGCCAGAACTAATGCTGCTACGGCCAGCATTTTCAAACCCTTCATAACAAACTCCACATCAGATCAACTTATATACTTTCAGGTGAACAGGCCAACATGAGGCCACCCGCATCGAATCAGAGGAATCAGATGGAACAAATAAAGGTCCTTATTGTCGATGATGAACCTCTAATTCGGCATGCGTTGGGCACAATCCTAGCAACAGACCCCGGAATTGTAACGGTTAATTCTGTTGAAAATGGGCAGGCCGCCGTCGAGTATTGCAGCGGCAATCAAGTGGACGTTGTGCTCATGGATTTGCAGATGCCGATAATGGACGGGGTTAGCGCTACTAAAGCAATCAAATCTGCCGAAGACAGCCCCTCCGTGCTTGCCATTACCGCCTTTTCTTCTGACGACTACCTGGTTCCGGTACTGACCGCTGGGGCCAGCGGATACTTGGTAAAAGACTCTGAACCAGATGAAATTATTCATGCGATCCATGCCGTTCACCAAGGAACTGCAGCCATTTCCCCGTCGGTTTCTTCTGATCTAGTTTCTGCGGTTCGCGAAGCTTACCGGGATAATTCCCAAGACATTCAAGAACTGGCCTATGACTTGGGAATTACCAATCGGGAATTCGAGATTCTAAAACTGCTCGCACGCGGGCTAAACAATACCGAGATTTCAAGAACTCTGACTATTTCCGAAACTACGGTTAAAACCCATATGGCGAAGATTTTCGTTAAGCTGAATGTTCGCGATCGGGTCCAGGCCCTGGTTGCGGCCGCGCGTATGGGCCTTATCGAAATCCCCAAAGACTAGCGCCTGCTTTCCAGCTATTAGTGTGAAGTCAACCTCTTTGACACCTTGCCCGGCTGGTTCGGGAATATCTGCGCGCCATATGCGTTGAACATGAGCATAGACCGCTCAAGTTTCTATTAGGAGGCTCACTTGCCAGCATTTTTCGGCGCACCGTCAGATGGCTCGTTTGAGGAATTCCTCTCTCGATTCCTGTCTTCACGTGCTCAGGCAGCACGTCCCATCGACCTCACGCGCCTGCTTTCCGCCCGCACCCACGAAGCGGTAGCCACCGCGGCAGCGATTTCCCAGGAGCATGGCCACGACGAGATTGATTCCCTGCACCTCCTGATGGCTCTGCTGCGCACCGAACCAGTCGGCGAGCACCTGACCGCCATGGGTATCGACATCGAGGCTTTGAGTGCAGATGCCATCGCGCGCATGCCCAAGTCCCAGGAGAAGGGCGAGAAGCCATCCCACCTATCGTCGGCAGCTCAGCGCAGCCTCTTTGACGCCTATCAGGTTGCTCGTAACTACGGTTCGACCTACATCGACCCTGATCATCTTTTCCTGGCCTTCGTTTTCAACCCGGAATCTCCGGTCAGCCAGCTCCTGGCGCAGCACGGCATCACCGGCCAGTCCTTGCAGCAAGCCGCCATGGAGCAGGCCCAGCGTGGCCAAAACGATGCCCAGAACCAGTCCGATTCCGAGTCCGACGTGTCCATGCTCGAACGCTACGGAACCGATCTGACCCTACTGGCCTCCGACGGCCAGATTGATCCGGTGATCGGACGCAAGGAGGAACTGGATCAGGTTATTGAAATCCTGGCCCGTCGCACCA
This sequence comes from Arthrobacter sp. JUb119, assembly GCF_024807995.1. Lineage (NCBI taxonomy): Bacteria > Bacillati > Actinomycetota > Actinomycetes > Micrococcales > Micrococcaceae > Arthrobacter > Arthrobacter sp. JUb119. Next base: position 189,086 of record NZ_JANUFE010000004.1, on the reverse strand, counting down.
AGAACAACCCTGTGCTGATTGGCGAGGCCGGCGTGGGCAAGACCGCCATTGCCGAAGGCCTGGCCCGCGCCATCATCGATGACCAGGTACCAGCCCAACTGCGCAATGCGGCCTTGATCTCCATTGATCTTCCGGGCATGCTCGCCGGAACCCGCTACCGCGGAGATTTCGAGCAGCGGCTCACCGGCCTGCTCGACGAGGTAGCCGCAGCCGAGGGGCAGGTGCTGATATTCATCGATGAGATGCATCTGCTGGTCGGTGCAGGCTCTGGCGAGTCCGGCAATATGGACGCCGCAAATATCCTCAAGCCGCGTTTGGCGCGTGGCGAGCTGCACATGATCGGCGCCACTACGCTCGATGAGTTCCGCAAGGTGGAGAAGGACAGCGCGCTGGCTCGGCGCTTCGGCAAGGTTACTGTCGCCGAGCCGTCGGAGGAAACTGCACTGGCCATTTTGGACGGCCTGCGCGAATCCTACGAGGATCACCACCAGGTGCAGTACACCCCCGAAGCGCTCAAGGCCGCGGTGACGCTCTCTGCCCGCTACCTGAACGACCGCCAGCTTCCTGACAAGGCCATCGACTTGATCGATATCGCCGGTGCCCGGCGGTCCATCGCTGCCGGAGATGCCGAGGATGTGCAGTCCCTGCGTGCCGAATTGGTAGACGCCGAGCGTGAGAAGTCACGCGCTATCGGCGAGGAACGATTCGAAGAAGCTGGCGCATGGCGTGACCACATCGTGGAGATGACCGCGCGCATCAAGGCTGCTGAGGAGGCCGGCGATGCAGGGGTCACCCGGGTAGTGGATGAGAAGCAGATTTCGGAAGTGATCTCCCGATCCACCGGCATCCCCACCTCGCGCATCTCGGGAGATGACAAGGCACGCTTGGCTTCGCTGGAAGATTCCCTGCATGCTTCGGTCATCGGCCAGCACGATGCCGTTGCCGCTGTGGCACGCGCCGTGCGTCGCAACCGTACCGGAATGTCGCCAGCAGGTCGCCCCATCGGCTCGTTCCTTTTCCTGGGTCCCACCGGCGTCGGAAAGACCGAACTGGCCAAGGCTCTGGCTGCAAACCTCTTCGGTTCGGCCGAATCGCTGGTTCGCGTCGATATGAGCGAATACGGTGAGAAGCACACCGTGGCGCGCCTGATCGGAGCACCTCCGGGGTACATCGGCCATGACGAGCCCGGCCAGCTGACCGAGAAGATCCGCCGCAACCCGTATTCGGTCGTGCTGCTCGATGAAATCGAGAAGGCCCACCCGGACGTGTTCAACGTGCTGCTGCAGGTACTCGATGACGGCCGGTTGACCGACTCAGCCGGGCGCACTGTCGATTTCTCCAACACGCTGATCCTGATGACCAGCAACCTCGGCGGCGAGTACTTGGCCAACAAGGCCGGAAACTTCGGTTTCACCTCCGCCAATGCCACCAGTGAGGCTGGAGAAATCCGGGCCAAGGTCATGGGCAAGGTACGCGAGTTCATGCGCCCAGAGTTCCTGAACCGGCTGGACGAGGTACTGCTGTTCTCCAAGCTCTCGCAGTCCGAGATTGGCCAGATCGTCAAGCTGGTCATCGCCGAGACCGAAGCTCGCTTGGTGGACCAGGAGCTGAAACTGGAGGTGAGCGACGCTGCCGTACAGTGGCTGGCAAACGAAGGCTACGACCCCGAGTTCGGTGCTCGCCCGCTGCGCCGGCTGGTACAGCGGAAGGTACAGGATGCCATTGCCGACCTGCTGATCAGTGATTCGCTTGCCGCTGGTGACACCGTTTCGGTGGACTACGCCGCTGGCATGCTGAAGGTGCAGAAGAAAGTCGAGATGCCGACTCCACCTGCTCACAACGAGCACGCGCCAAACTACTTCGATAGCTAGGCCGGCATAGCCCATAAAGGGGCTTGCTCGGTCGGGACTTCCGTCCCGGCCAAGCAAGCCCCTTTTCTTCACTTAGAAAGTGCGCTAGTCAGCGGCAGAAATGCAGTCAACCTCTAGCTAAGCAGGAAGACTCCCGGTACCTTTGACTGCATGGCGAACATTGGAATGATCACCCTTGATGCCCTTGACGAGAAAGCTGCCTCGGCTTGGTGGAGGGCTGTTCTGGGCGGGAAATATCTGGGCCAGTACCCGGGGTTCACCATGATCAGCGTCCCTGGCTTCAGCGCTCGGTTGGGGTTCCAAAAAGTTGATGAGATCACTGCCGGCAAGAACCGGGTTCATCTCGACTTGGAAGCAAGCACCAGCCGCGAGCAGGAAGTCACCCGTTGCATGGCTGCTGGCGCAACACGCGTTGAGGACCACACCGAAGATCCCACTTTTGGCTGGACCATTATGCGCGATCCTTACGGAATCGTCTTTTGCATTTCCGACCCACACGAGGACTGAGGACATGTCGCTGTTCGCCAGGAAATCATCGGAGGCTTCGACTCACCGGGTGCAGATCCATTTTGCCCAGCCGATGACCGAACGCCTGCGCAAAGATCATGAGGCGGGCCTGCTCGATACATTGTTGCCCAAATACAAGTCTTCCGGAACCATCATCAGCGCCAAGACCACATTGGACGCGGCTGAGGAGCCGATCTCCAGCGACATTAACCTTGAAGTGGCCACCCCCGAACCGAAGAAGCTGTTTTCCGAATTGCTCTCTTCGCTCATCGATGGAGGACTGGGGCATGGTTCCTGGCTGATTATTGATGGACAACGCACCGAAGTAGGCGGCAGCGAGTACGTTTTGCTTCGAACCAGGCTTGGGGCCGAATCGGAATCGGATCTGGAGCCAACAGTCAGGGCCCTGCAGCATGCATTGGGTGACGGCGAAATCGGATGGCATGAGGATGTCTACTACCGGCATGATGGCCCGGTGTTCGTTTACAACGGCGACTCCGCCCAAGCCATCATCCACACATTGGAAACAGAACTGGTGAAGCATCCGTTGCTGGGCAACGCAGAGATCCTTTCGGTTTCCCCGCAACAGTAAAAGGACTCGATGGAACTCTCCACCACTAAGGTGCCTTCCGAGGAACAAATACTCTCGCTCTACAACGCGGTGGGCTGGAGCGCCTATACAGACAACCCAGACGTACTATTTGAGGGCCTGAAGAATTCAGCATGCGTAATCTACGCCTACGACGTAGACCACCAGTTAATCGGCCTTGTGCGCGTGGTCTCGGATAATGCCACCATCTGCTACGTCCAGGACATCCTGGTGCGTCCATCTACGCATCGCACCGGCGTAGGCCGTGCTTTGTTCTCTGCCGTACTAGTGAAATATGAGCATGTGCGTCAGCTGGTCCTGATCACCGATGATGAACCCGGGCAACGTGCCTTCTACGAATCCATGGGGCTCACGGAAGCGTCGGATTTCCGTCCCGGTGCGATCCGGACCTTTGCCAAATTCTCGTAACACCTCTCCCTTCGCTGCCTGGCCTGTATAGACTGACCATTCATCGATAATGAGGAGTTATTCTTGCGCACCCGTTCGGTCATTGCCCTGTCATCGTTGGCTTTGCTTCTAGCAGGGTGCAATGCAGCTCCCGAACAAGCAGCGCCAGCCGATTCGACGGCGGCTTCCGTCGCTGGCTCCACTCCGGCGGCACAGCCCGCGGCCGAAACCGGTGAACCCGGTGAAACCGCCCCCGAGCCTGGACCCGCGGAGTTGGACGCCAACGCCAATTCGGGACAGGCCTGGGCAGATTCCAAAATTGAGATGTGGAAAGAAAACTCTGGCATCAAATCCACCAAAGGCTTCTTGTATCCCTACAACCTAATGACTTCTTGGGAATCTCCAGCACCTGGTGCCATCAATATCTTCTTGGATAACAGCATGAAGTTTGGAACCCAGATGCGGGAAAGCTACGAAACCAACGAGGATGAGCTGCGCATGATGGGCCGAATCATGTTCGAAAGCGTAGGCGAGGCCTCGCCGGAATTGGAATCTGTCACCTTCGCTACTGAAGACGGCAATAACTCAGGAACTTTCACCCGGGCTCGTACTGGTGCCGATCCCGAGGACCGCAAAGCCTGGGCCACGGAAAAGTACACGCAGTGGCTGTCCGCCATGAACGATACCTACAAATCCCTATGCGGCGCTGAAATCACTGAGCTGGAAATCTACCGCACATGCCTGCCCGCTGACCCCCACGCCTACGTTGAGAAAGTCGAGTCGCCTGCGCTTGGCGAACTCGTCGTCACCCTCGCAGACGGTCCATGGATCGACGGCGAATACGACATGCCCGCATCGATCTTCGTCTCGGGAAATATGATGCTCAAGATCAACGAGCGTGCGGCAACCGGCGAAAAAGTTGAAAAGCTGACGGTACTGGCCAGAAATGGCGATGACACCGATACGGCACTCCGCAAGGACTGGGAAATGTAGTTCATTTCCTTTCATGATCAGTTGATGGGCCCTCAGCCCCTAGGGTGGTACCTATGACCCAAGAACTCTCCATTCCATACGAAGACCTGGAACTCAGCGCGCTCTGGGACCGAGCAAAGGCGGCGAAGGCCGTCATCGTGCTCGCACACGGTTCAGGTGCTGGAAAGGATCATGACTTCATGGCCGGCTTTGCGCTAGCCGCTGCGAATCTGGGTGCCAGCGTCCTGCGTTTTAATTTCCCCTACATGGATGCTGGAAAGAAGTTTCCCGACAAAGCGCCAGCTGCGGTCGCAGTGTGGCACCAGGTCCGCCGTTGGGTTGAAGAACACTTGGCTGAAGGCCTGCCAATCTTCACGGCAGGAAAGTCCTTTGGCGGGCGCATCGCTTCCCTGTCAGTTGCCGAGGGCATGCCCTCGGCAGGGTTGATCTTCCTGGGGTACCCGTTGCACGCGCCTAAGAAGGAAGAGAAGCTACGCGATGAGCATCTCTACCCGATTGCGGTGCCGATGCTTTTCCTCGAAGGCACCCGAGATCCCTTTGCCAACCCCGAAAAGATGGAAGAAGTCGCCAGCAAGCTGAACGAGCACAGCGAACTTTCCTGGTTCGAAGGTGGCAACCATTCCTTCAAGGTAGCCCGCTCCGGCCGCACCGTTGCCCAGGATGGCGCGTGGCTGGCGGAAACTGCTCTTGCCTTCATCTCCAAGCACATCGCATAGTCCAACGGTCCTAGTCCACCTGCTTTTCCAGGAATCGGTAGACCTCGGTTTCATCTACTCCGGGAAAGGCTCCGGTTGGCATGGCCGCCAGCAAGTGGGTATTGGCGCGCGTAGCCGGCCACGCATTGCCGAACCACTGGCTGGATAGGTCAGCAGGTGGACGGCGGCAGCAGTTCTCGTCCGGGCAGGTGGATTGGCAGCGCTCCTTGGTATCCCGCCCGCGGAACCACTTCACATGCTCAAAAGGCACGCCAATGGACAAGGAATACAGTCCCGAGGAATGGCGCTCGGTGCGCGCCGTGCACCAGAAGGTCCCATTGACGGTATCGGTGTACTGCTCGAAGGAACGGAACTTATCCATCTGCTCGAAGACCACGCGACTTGTCCAATACCGGCAAATGGTTTGTCCTTCAATGGCACCGGTGTGATCGGCTGGAAAGTTCACTCGGTCATTCTCATAAGCCTTGTGCAAGATGCCCGATTCGTGGACCTTCTGGAAGTGGCAGGTCATCCCCAGATGCTCGGTGGCAAGGTTGGTGAACCGGTGGGCTGCGGACTCATAGGACACGGCGAAAGCATCGCGCAGATCCTCGATGGCCAACTCACGGTTGTTCTTAGCTCGCCGCAAGTAGTCCACCGTGGACTTTTCCGGCATCATCAACGCCGCGGCAAAGTAGTTGGTCGCGACCCTCTGCGAGAGGAAATCGAAATAATCGGTTGGAGTCCTATGACCCAATACGTGATGCCCTAGCGCCTGCAGCAACACCGAACGAGGATCATGTTCCGAGCGGTTCGCCTGCGTCAGATAGATACGCTTGTTCTTCTGGTCAGTCACCGAACGCGTGGAATGCGGAAGATTGCCCACAAAGCGCAGGCTGAATCCCAGATGCTCGGCGATATCTGCTGCACGATGATGCGAGAGCGGCCCTGAATCGTGGCCAACTGCAGAGAGGACTTTGGCGGCTTCCTGCTCGATATCCTTGTAGTAGTTGTTGCGTTGGCGCATCTCATGGCGCAACGCGGTATTGGCCCGACGGGCTTCTTCAGGGGTCGCGGCCTGCTCGTTCAGGCGGCGTTCCAATTCATGCTGCAGTCCCACCAGGGATTCCAGGACGTCCATGGGCAGACGCGTGCCAACACGAACGGTAGGCAATCCCAAGGACTCGTACAGTGGACCGCGTTGGGCACGTTCCAATTCGATCTCCAAAGCAGCACGGCGCGATGGCGGTTCGGTGCCCAGCAGATCGTCGACGCCAACCCCCATGGCTCCAGCCAGGGACTTAAGCAGCGATAGCTTCGGTTCGCGCTTGCCGTTTTCAATCAGCGACAACTGGCTCGGCGCGGTGTCAACGAGCGCCGAGACATCATCCAAGGTCAGTTGCTTGCCCTTGCGCAGAAAGCGGATTCTGCGGCCGAGAGCAATGGCGTCGAGTTCTGTATCTTCGCTGCCAGCGCCATTGCCGGCTGAGTTCACTGAGCGATTCCATGTGGTTGCAGTCACATGACAAGGTTATGCCAAGGATCGTGAAAATTTCTAGATCTTCCGGATTCAACCCGTAATTCAATCGCCCAGCAGTGACGCGGAAGCAAATATTCACGGTTCTTTCCTTGCTTCCCCGGCGAGCTACTCTCAACAAATGCACAGCCTTTCTGCGGAATCTTCAGCGAAGCGCAAACGTTGAAACTACAAAGAGATCCAGCAAGGAGCACCATGCACGCAGTCTCCACCCGCCCCCTACCGGCCCCGCGCCATGCCCACGATCCACCCCGGACTTTGGTCATCGTCGGCACCGATGGCGCAGGCAAAAGCACCACTATTGAAGCTTTAGTACAGCAGCTGCGCAACGATCGCATTCAGGCTCGTAGGCTCGCAAACGTCGCCGCGCGGAGCTGGCTTACCAAATTCTCTCGCGCCCTGGGAATGACGTTCCCGACTTTCACCCAGGATTTCTTCGAAACTTCCATTCGCAGCTTCAATGTTGCCCGCAATATGCTTTTCGCGGCCCGCTCTCCCGGACTCAGCGTGATGGACCGGCACCTGTATTGCCAATTAGTGCTGCGGCGCTTACGTGGCCATCCTCCGGGACTGCTTCTCCCCTGGCTTGCGGCGAAAAGTACCGAGCACGCGAGAATTGTCCTGCTCGACATCGACCCCATCCTTGCCTTTGAGCGGATCAATTCCCGTGGCAAAGACGACGAAAGCATGGAGTATCTCAGGGACAGTCGAAATGAGTATCTGCGTCTTGCGCAAGTGCACGGTTGGATAACTCTTGATGCCTCGCTGCCCACATCCCAGCTGGTTGAACAACTTCGCTTGGTCATCGGCAAGTAGACTCGTCCCATGAGCGAAGCACAAGCATCTTTTGCACCGGGTTCCATTCTCGAATTGGCGCAAAGCACCAAGAAGCAATGGGAGCTAGGGCAGGTCCGGCTCATTGCGAGCGGCATTCTGGCGCAGGACGGAACGTTGTGGTCCAGCGAACTGCGGGAATCAACCTGGCAACTGTCGATTCGCTCTATCGAGAAATCTGCAGCCTTCACTCCGTCGCCTTCGGCTCAAGTCTTCACGTTGATCGCCGGCGATTTCGTGCAGCTGGATGTAGACGGGCAAGAGCACGGATTGGAACCGCTGCGCCCGTTGAAATTCGAAACGAGAAATTCTGTCCAGGCGAGCCAGCCCGCCGAAGAACTGCTCATCGTGCACGTGGCCGCCATTCCAGAGCAGGTACGACCCACCGTTCGCATTGTCGAGCTGTCCAAAAAGCGCGAGCAATACCTCTTTGATGGGCAACTGGGCCTTTTGGTCCAGGGCTCCGCCAAGCTCTTGCTCGGCGACAGCGAACAGTCGCTGAACCTGCGTGACACCGTCGTTGGCTCTGACGCCGGTGAACCACGCATCTCCGGCCGCGGTTTCATGGCTGTGGTTTCTTTCGACCAGCCCTAGCCCGTTCCGGCTCAATCAGCCATGGTCGCAAGATCCATAAATCTTCGCACTCAGAAACTGCACTGCCGGCCAAGAATATCGGCCATAGCGACAAGTCCAGGCCCCCATCTGGCAAAAGCCAGCTACCAGTCCAGACTCTGATACTTCACGTTTCCTGGCCCGATACACAACGCCTGCCGTGGCGAATCAGCACCTGCGGTTTCCATAAAATCCCAGATCATCAGTGATTCGCCGATTCTCGCAGACCCCGGAATCGGTCTGCTTTGGCTTCGCCCTTATCTAGGCTTGCTGTTAAATTTTACTCTTCTTCGCTAGGGATTGATTCAATATCGGCAGATTTCCATGCCTTGACTCACATTCAGCGCAAGAAGCGATAAATTTCCATTTTTGTGAAGAAGTGAAAATCTTAATTCAAAAAACCTCTGTTGAAGCCCTCGCACCTGCGGAAAAGTAGTTGTCACGAAGAAGTTCACAAGATCACCTTCCGATCGACATGAACCCGCAGCTTGTGCGAAGGAGCCGAAGCAATGACTACTGAAAACACCAACGAAACCTCGATCGACAACCGCATCGCAGCCATCGAGAGCGACTGGGAAAACAACCCCCGCTGGAACGGCGTAACCCGCGACTACAGCGCTGCCGACGTCGTGAAGCTCCAGGGCCGGGTCCAGGAAGAGCACACCTTGGCCAAACGCGGATCCGAGAAGCTGTGGAAGCAGCTCACCGAGGAAACCCCCACCGGCGGCTACACCAACGCGTTGGGCGCACTGACCGGCAACCAGGCAGTGCAGCAAGTCAAGGCCGGCCTTCGAGCCATCTATCTTTCGGGCTGGCAGGTAGCAGCGGATGCCAACCTTTCAGGCCAGACCTACCCGGACCAGTCGCTGTACCCGGCCAATTCGGTTCCCCAGGTCGTGCGCCGCATCAACAACGCATTGCAGCGTGCAGACCAGATCGAGTTCTCCGAAGGCATCCAGACCGTCGAAGACTGGATGGTCCCCATCGTCGCTGATGCAGAAGCCGGCTTCGGCGGCCCGCTGAACGCCTACGAACTGATGAAGTCCATGATCACCGCTGGCGCATCGGGCGTCCACTGGGAAGACCAGCTGGCCAGCGAAAAGAAGTGCGGCCACCTCGGCGGCAAGGTGCTGATCCCGACCCAGCAGCACATCCGCACCCTGAACGCGGCCCGCCTGGCCGCCGACGTGGCTGGCACCCCTTCCGTAGTTATCGCCCGCACCGACGCTGAAGCGGCAACGCTGATCACCTCGGATGTCGATGAACGCGATCAGCAGTTCATCACCGGCGAGCGCACCCCGGAGGGCTTTTACAAGGTCACCAACGGCATCGAGCCATGCATCGCCCGGGCCAAGGCCTACGCACCGTACTCGGACCTGATCTGGATGGAAACCGGCACCCCTGACCTGGAGCTGGCCCGCAAGTTCGCCGAAGCGGTCAAAAAGGACTTCCCGGACCAGATGCTTTCCTACAACTGCTCGCCGTCGTTCAACTGGAAGAAGCACCTGGACGATGCGACCATCGCGAAGTTCCAGCGCGAACTAGGCGCCATGGGCTTCAGCTTCCAGTTCATCACCCTGGCCGGATTCCACGCATTGAACCACTCGATGTTCGACCTGGCCTCCGGCTACGCGAAGGACGGCATGAGCGCCTACGTCGAATTGCAGGAACGCGAATTCGCTTCCGAGGCCGCCGGCTACACCGCCACCAGGCACCAGCGCGAAGTCGGCACCGGCTACTTCGATGCGATCTCCACGGCGCTGAACCCTAACGCCTCAACCCTGGCCTTGGTGGGATCCACCGAAGAAGGCCAATTCCATTAGACCCTGATGGGTCGATGGTGCTAGCCGGCAAAGGCGCCGGCTAGCACCAGCACCATTTCCAAGATTTTTAAGGACGCTGCCATGAACTCCCCCATCACCCTGAACAACATCACCATTACCGCTATCCCCGTTCGCTACCAGGAGCAGATCCTGACCAGCGAGGCCCTGGACTTCCTTTCGGCCCTGCACACCGCATTCGAACCGCGCCGTGCCGAGTTGATGCAGCGCCGCCAGGTCAACCGGGCGCGCATTGCCAATGGCCGCGATCCGAAGTTCCTGGACGAGACCCGCGCTATTCGCGAAGACGATTCATGGCAGGTCGCCCCGATCGCTCCGGGGCTGGAAGATCGCCGGGTGGAAATCACTGGCCCGATCGAACGCAAGATGGCTATCAATGCGCTGAATTCCGGGGCCAAGGTCTGGCTGGCCGACATGGAGGATGCTTCCTCGCCAACCTGGCAGAACGTCATCAAGAACCAGGTCAACCTGATCCGGGTGCTGGATCAGGACCTGGACTTCACCGCGCCGGATGGCCGCGAGTACAAGCTGAACAGCTACGATCTGCAGCAGCTGCCAACCATCGTGGTTCGTCCCCGCGGCTGGCACCTGCCGGAGAAGCACCTGCTGGTTGCCGGCACCCCGATGTCCGGTGCGCTGGTGGACTTCGGACTGCACTTCTTCCACAACGCCAAGCGCCTGCTGGCAGCCGGACGCGGCCCGTACTACTACCTGCCGAAGCTGGAGAACCATCTGGAAGCACGGTTGTGGAACGACGTGTTCAACATGGCCCAGGATCTGATGGATATCGAGCGCGGCACTATCCGTGCCACCGTGCTGATCGAGACCATCACCGCCGCATTCGAGATGGAAGAGATCCTCTACGAGCTGCGCGAGCATTCCTCGGGGCTCAATGCTGGCCGCTGGGATTACATCTTCTCGATTATCAAGAACTTCCGTTCCCGCGGACCGCGCTTCGTCTTCCCGGATCGCGACACCGTGACCATGACCGCCCCGTTCATGCGGGCCTACACCGAGCAGCTGGTGCGTGCCTGCCACCGCCGCGGGGCTTCGGCCATCGGCGGGATGAGCGCATTCGTTCCCAACCGCAAGGACGCCTCGATCAACGAGCTGGCGTTCGGCAAGGTCCGCGAGGACAAGGCCCGCGAAGCAGCTGATGGCTTCGACGGCTCCTGGGTTGCCCATCCCGACCTGGTTTCGGTTGCCCGGGAGGTGTACGACGAGGTGCTCGGCGAGAACCCCAACCAGTTGCAGCGCACCCGCGAAGATGTCGAGGTTTCCGGCCCGGCCCTGCTGAACATCGAGAGTGTCACCGGCAAGATCACCGAACGCGGCATCCGCGACAACATCGAGATCGGCATCCGCTACATCGAGTCCTGGCTGCGCGGCAACGGTGCTGTGGCGCTGCGCAACCTGATGGAAGATGCTGCTACCGCCGAGATCTCCCGTTCGCAGCTGTGGCAGTGGATCCACCAGTCGGCGATCACCGATGAGGGCGAGATCATCACCCGTCGCTGGGTCCAGGAACTGGCCGAGGAGACCATGGAGAGCTTGGAGCGCTTCGAGGGCGATCGCTTCGAGGAAGCCGTGGAAATCTTCGAAGCTTGCGCCCTGCGCGATGACTTCCCGACCTTCCTGACCAAGAACGCCTACCTGCGCTACCTGGATGCGCCAGCCCGAACCCTGGAAATGGCAGGTTAGGCAGTACCCGAGACCCGGCCGATAGAAAACAGTCGTCCCTGAACGTCGGCCACGCAAAGCGGCATTCATCCGTTGGTAACCAGTCCAGCGGGTGGATGCCGTTTTGCGTGTGCGGTGGCTAGGCTGTAGCCATGGCTTTCCAGTTCAAGAACCCGGCCGAGGACCTGTGGCAGCCCGATCTGCTGGGCGAGGATTTCTCGCAACGGCCGCTGCCGATGTCGGACGGTTCGACCGCGACGTTGATCAGGCACCGTCCGCGCAGAACGCTGCGCCTGCCGCCGCCATTGCGCGGGATCGCGGTGCTTTATGTGCATGGCTGGTCGGACTACTTCTTCCAAAAAGAGCTCGCCGAGTTCCTCAGCGAAGCCGGAGCGGATTTCTACGCACTGGACCTGCGCCATTATGGACGGAACTTGCCGGTAGACCAGGCCACCGAAGTCGCCGAGCACAGAAGCCCGGGCTTCACCACCGATCTGGAGGAGTACTTCGAGGAATTCGACGCGGCCCACCGCATCATTTCCAGCGCGCATCCGGGCACCCGCTTTGTCCTGCTCGCCCACTCCACTGGCGGGCTCAGCGCTTCTCTGTATGCGGCAGCCAACCCGCAGAAAGTTGATGCGCTGGCGCTGAACAGCCCGTGGCTGGAATTCCAGGCCAGCGAGATCGGGCGCACCGCCTTGGCGAGGATCGTCCAGGCGGCCAGCAGCCGCAACCCCCACCGCTTCTTGCCGACGGTGGATCCAGGGTTCTACACCCGCACGGTCTCAAGCCAGTTTTCCGGCGAATGGGATTACGATCTGGGTTGGCGCCCGGTCAACGGCTTCAAGCTCACCGCGGGTTTCATCTCTGCAGTCTTCAATGCGCAAGCCAAGGTGAAGAAGGGGCTGGATCTCCAGATGCCCACCCTGGTGATGCTTTCGGCGGAAGACTATTTGCTGCCACGCTGGCACGACACCGCCACCCGCGCCGACGTGGCCTTGAATGTGCAGGTCGTCGCCCAGCGCAGCATCGACCTAGGCCGGGAACTGCATTTGGTGCGCCTGCCCGGCGCGCTGCACGACGTGTTCCTCTCCTCGCCAAAGATCCGCTCCAAGGCCTACATGGCGTTGGGCTCATGGCTTGCGGTCGTCAAGAACCGGCAGCGTGATTCGCTGGTGGCCTCCAGCATCCGCCGGATTGTTCCTTCCGGCATCTAGTGCGGCTTAGCCCGCGACCTTGCTGGGCACCTGGTCATTGACCAGTTCCAGCTGCCAATCGCCGGGCTCATTGCCGATGATGGCAACCGAGCCATTGCGGATGGTGTCCAGCTTGTAGCCGGCGAAGTGCGAGAGCGTGTAGCGGATAATGGTGCCGTGGCAGATTACCGCGACGTTCTTGCCCGGGTAGTCTGCTGCAATCTGGTTGATTGCGCGCAGGCCACGGTCAACTACAGATTCCAGTGGTTCAATTCCGCCACCGTTCTTGTCCGGCCATAGCGCCAGCGCTTCGGCCTCAACCATGCCCTCGCCCTGGGCGTAGTCGCGCTCGATCAGCAGGTCGTAGCTAGGACCCAGTTCCAGTCCCAGACCGTCGGCGATGATCTGTGCCGTCTCGCGTGCACGAGAGAGCGGCGAGGAAACGATAGCGTCCCATTGGCCGCCGTCCAGCACCGAGACAGCCTCGCGGGCTTGGGCTCGCCCGGTGTCGTTCAGGGGGATGTCGCTGGAACCCTGCAAGCGGCCTTCGAGGTTCCATTGCGTCTGTCCGTGGCGGACGAATCCTAGTTTCATATGCCCATTCTCCCACCCGGCAGGTGGCCAACAGCAACCGCTGGTGGCCAAGCTCACGATGGATCTGCAACACTTAAGCGCGTCATGGCTGCCTGGAGCGCATAGGATTTTCACGGCTGTGCCCTGCCTTTGGCGCGGGCCCGTCCCCATCGAACGCACCCCTTATAGGATCCGAGCATTACTATCGTGAACGAAATAAAGGCGTCTCTCGCCCGCGGGCTGACTGCCCGCCACATCCGCTTCATGGCCCTCGGCTCAGCTATCGGAACGGGCCTTTTCTACGGCTCCTCTTCTGCTATCCAGGCTGCTGGCCCTGCCGTCCTCTTCGCATACATGATTGGCGGCGCTGCCGTCTTCATCGTCATGCGTGCCATGGGCGAGATGGCTGTCAAGCATCCGGTTTCCGGATCCTTCGCTCACTACGCTTCGCGCTACCTGGGCCGCTTCGCCGGCTTCGTCACCGGCTGGACTTTTGCCTTTGAAATGGCCATTGTCGCGATCGCCGATGTGACCGCGTTCGGCATCTACATGGGCTTCTGGTTCCCGCAGGTGGCGCAGTGGATCTGGGTGCTGGCGGTCGTCCTGCTGATCGCTTCGATCAACCTGATGAAGGTCAAGGTCTTCGGTGAAACCGAATTCTGGCTGGCTATCATCAAGGTGACCGCAATTATCGCCATGATCATTGGCGGCGCCGCCCTGATCATCTTCGGCTTCAACGCCCCTGAGACCGAAACCGCAACCGGCATCGCTACCCTGATGAGCGCTGGCACCCTGTTCCCCAACGGCTTCGTGGGCCTGCTGCTCTCGTTCTCCGTCGTGATGTTCGCCTTCGGCGGCATCGAAACCATCGGCATCACCGCTGGTGAAGCAGCTGATCCTGCCAAGTCGGTTCCAGCCGCCATCAATACCGTGCCATGGCGCATCCTGCTCTTCTACGTAGCTTCGCTGGCCGTAGTCATGATGCTCTTTGACTGGCGCCAGATCGACGGCTCAGCTTCGCCATTCGTGCAGATTTTCGACGGCCTGGGCATCCCGGCCGCCGCCCACGTGCTCAACGCCGTGGTGATCACCGCAGCCGTTTCGGCGATCAACGCCGATACTTTTGGGGCTGGCCGCATGCTCTACGCCATGTCCGAGATCGGCCATGCTCCGAAGTCCTTTGGCCGCATCTCGCGTAACGGCGTGCCGTGGATGACCGTGGTCATCATGGCCATTGTGCTGCTGGTCGGCGTGGTGCTCAACGCCCTGCTCCCGGAGTCGCTGTTCACCATCATCGCTTCCATCGCTACCTTCGCCACCGTCTGGGTGTGGATCATGATTCTGACTTCGTACCTGGCCATGCGACGCAAGGAAGCCGCGGCGGGCCGCGGACCGGCCGTCGCCCGTGAATACGCTGTGCCCGGCGGCACCGTTGCCGTATGGATCGCCTTGGCCTTCATGGTCTTCGTTGTCGTGCTCTTGGCCCTGAGCCCGACGACGCGTGTAGCCCTGTACACCGGAATCGCATGGCTCGTGCTTCTGGCCGTGCTCTTCAAGCTGCTGGTACGCCCAGCGGCGCCAATCAAGCAGGACAGCGACTCCTTGCTGAGTTAGCCACCGCACAATAAAACAGGACAGCGACTCCTTGCTGAGTTAGCCACCGCGCAATAAAATATGCCTGGTTTCGCATAAAGCGAAGCCAGGCATATTTTTTATGTCTTTCTACTTGATCCCGGTGGAGGTTCCGGCCTGAGGCCCCGAGGGCGGCTCCAGGCCATGGGGTGTGCGCAGCTCCTGGAACAACGCCAGGCTGGCCCACGCGAGCATGCCGCCTGCGACGATCCACAAGCTGCCGAGCCCCAGCCGCAGGTAGGCCAAGACGCCACCCAGGGAACCCATGGTGATCATCAGCCAAAGCACTGCGTAGCGCATCCATAGCATCCGGTAGCCGCCTCGGTCCGACCCGGTGGCCAACCCGATGATTGCTCCACCGAGTGCCTGCCCGAGCTTGACCAACGTGCCGGTCATATACGTCAGGCCCAGGGAAACCTCTCCCGAACGAGTGTAGGAAACATTGACCACGCCCATCGCGGCGGCCAGCAGCAGAGCCGTCAGCTGCGGCAAGAAATTCCCGGAGATGGCCGCAGCGAGCAGCAGTGCCGCACTGGAATACATGGCCACTGGCCGGCGCAGCCTATCGAGCCGGAAGGTAACCAGCGTTGCGAGGATGACACCTGCGACAAAGCAGCCCACCAAGGACATCGCCATCGCCCATCCGGCAAGGTCCCCTGTCATCAGCGCCACGGAGGAACGCGTGGAGTTTCCCGACATGAAGGAGAGGAAGTAGCCGCCGAAGTGCACGAATCCGACGCCATCAACAAAGCCTGCCATCGCCGTAATCGTTCCGGCGAAGAGGATTCCGCGCCATCGAAGGTTCTTTGCCACTTGCCCTGCTTTCTCTCGCCATCAGCACCATCCGGTTTCCGTAGGAGCCCTGCCATTATCTCCCCCGAAATCAGCAGCTGCGAATAAGGAATGCCCGGTGAGCAAAAGTTGTTACCTCAAGCATGAGCGAAAATACGGCTGTCCAGTCCCCGGAAGACAAGCGCATCCGCGTGGATATCTTCTCCGATATTGCCTGCCCTTGGTGCTTCATCGGCAAGCGCCGCTTTGAGCGGGGTGTCGAGGCGTTCGAATACTCCCAGAACGTGGATGTCTACTGGCACTCGTACCAGCTGGACCCGAGCCTGCCTGAGAACTATGACGGCAGCGAGGCCGAATACCTCTCCCAGATGAAGGGGCTGGGCCAGGAACAGGTCGCCCAAATGCTTGACCATGTCACCGCCCAGGCTGCCGCCGAAGGATTGAACTACGACTTCGCCAACTTGAAGGTCGCTAATTCCTTCACTGCACTACGCGTACTGGAATACGCCAAGAAGCATGGTGCCGGAAACGAGATGAAGGAAGCGCTGCTTTCTGCCCACTTCGAGAAGGGCCTGAACACCGGAGACCTAGAAACGCTGCTCGAACTGGCCGGAACGCTGGGGCTGGATACCGGGGAACTGCGTGCGAAGCTCTCGTCCGGATCCTACGTTGAGGAAGTCAACGCAGATATCGTCCAGGCACGCGAGCTGGGCATCAGCGGTGTTCCTTTCTTCATCATTGATGGAAAGTACGGCATTTCCGGCGCCCAGCCAGCCGAGGTCTTCGCAAATGCGCTGGCCCAAGTGCATTCCGGAGATGTGCAGACCCCGTAGCCAGCTATTTGCTGCAGACCAGCTTGCCTTCAGAAGTATCGAGCTTGCGTTCTTTTTCCAGGCCGTCGAACTTCTCCCCCAGCGCCAGGTCCACCCGGCTGCCCCACTTCTTTTCGTCGTAGATGAAAACGATGCCGGGGATCTGGCGCTGCACGGTGAAAGCCTGGGCATAGCCATCAGGCCCGGCAATGACCGCGCCAGCGGTTTCTGAGAGCGACTTCCACCCGGAAGTCAGCGACGAAATCTTGAAGCCGCGCTTTTCCAGTGCCTCGGCAGTGTCACCCGCAAGACCCGAAATATCGGTCGTGTTCAGCACGCGTATTTCGACATCTGAAGGTTTTTGGTACTTGAAATCGATGGCCGGGCACTTGGGGTTTTCGATTTTCGTCTCGCTTGGCTTCGGGCTCGCAACGGCGGCAGGCTCGCCACCCAACTTCAGCGTTCCATTGAAAACGAGTACGGCGCCGGCCAAAACCGCGATCACCAGCAGGGCCATCACGGAGAAAACAATGTTCTGGCGTTTGCGGGCACGCCGCTTAGCCTGGCCGTCCGAGCTGAAACTTAATTCTTGCTCGTCGACAATATGCGCACCGTGCCATTGCCCCGGGTCATCGCGATCACGCATCATTCCACCTTGCTCTGGTCAGCCTTCGGCAGCTGCTGGCCTGAAGGCGACGTCATCGTCATCCTCGTGGCGCTAGCTTATCTAACTAGCGTCCAGATCCAATATGCGTGCGTGTATTACCGAGCGATGATGAAGCGCCGAGCGCAGCGCGCGGTGCATCCCATCCTCCAGATACAACACGCCCCGATAGCGCACTACATGCGGGAACAAGTCGCCATAGAAGGTGGAATCTTCAGAGAGCAATGTTTCAAGATCCAAGGTGGCTTTGGTGGTGACCAAGTCAGCTAGTTTCACTTGCTGCGGGGGAAGTCCGCTCCAATCACGCGCCGAAGAATAGCCGTGGTCCGGGTATGGACGGCCTTCACCTACCGCTCGAAAAATCACTATTCAAGCATACGGACAAACTCTCCAGACCCACAGACCTGCAGATCAGGCGCTAGTTGGCAGGCCGCAGGAAGGCCACTTCCCGAGACGGCGCCGATTGATCCGGGTGGCAGCCGGACTCGCCGCGCAGTTGCCGGGCGAATGCTACACGCGAATGCGAATAATCAGACACGCAATGCGAAAAAGCAAGGATTGTTACGCCAAGGGAAACTTGGAGGAACCGGGCGTAACTTTAGCTGGTAACAATCGCGTCATAAGGTGCACTCTGGGTTTATGAACAACGTAGTCACCGAGATCCCACTGCTCGATATTTCTACCGCACGCAATGCTGACGGCTCCTTCAACAAGGATTTCGTTGCCGCGATTCGCGACGCCGCACACCGCGTCGGCTTCTTCCAGATCGTCGGATACAGCGCATATGCCGGGCAGGACCAGGAACTGCTCGACACCATCGCAGAATTCTTCCAGAAGCCCGTTGAGCAGAAAATCAAGCTCGATAACCGCAATAGCGCCCAGTTCCGCGGCTACACCCGGATGGGCACCGAAATCACCCGCGGCCGCGCCGATGCCCGCGAACAGATCGACTACGGACCGGAACGCGAGACGTTGGCGGTCGTTCCCGAGGACAAGCCGTACTTGAACCTGCAGGGCCCGAACCAGTTCCCTGCCGATTTCCCCCAGCTCGAAGAGCGCGCCATGGCGTGGGCCGAGCTGATGAACAAAACCGGCCACGAGCTGCTTTCGGCCATCGCTGTGGGGCTGGGCTTGCCCGAAGGCCACTTCGACGAGCCATTCGCCAACACCCCGTCATGGATGGGCAAGTTGGTGCACTACGTTTCGGGCGACGTCGTACCAGAGTCGGGCAACCAGGGCGTTGGCCTGCACGCCGACTACGGCTTCGTCACCCTGCTGCTGCAGGACCAGGTTGGAGGGCTGCAGGTGCAACCCTACGGCCAGGAAGAGTGGATCGAGGTGCCGCCGACCCCGGGTGCATTGGTAGTGAACCTCGGGGAGATGCTCGAAGTCGCGACCAACGGCTACCTGATGGCCACCATCCACCGCGTCATTGCGCCACCAGCTGGCGTTGACCGCTACTCGGTGCCGTTCTTCTACTCCCCTCGACTGGATGCAGTGATCGACAAGGTCGAACTGCCAGCCGAGCTGGCTGCCGAAGCTCGCGGCGTCTCCGATGATCCGGAAAACCCAATGCTGGCTTCCTACGGTGCCAACGTGCTCAAGGGATGGCTGCGAGCCCACCCGCAGACCGCGGCCATCCACTACCCAGAGCTGGCCAAGGGGCGCAAAAGCGCCTAGGCCGTGAGCTTCTGCAGGGATCAGGAGCTGCACACGCAAAACCTGTTGGCGTCGAGCTGGTGAGAGATTACCGGCCCGGCGCCAATAGGCATTTAAAGCGCCTCGCTTATTCGACGCCGGAAAGCACGCAGAATTCGTTGCCTTCAGGATCAGCCATCACGATCCAGCTCTCGTCCTCCCGCTGGCCCACATCGGCGTAGCTGGCCCCCAAAGAGATCAGGCGATCAGCTTCTTCTTGCTGCTGGGCGTTTTGAGGACGCAGGTCCAGATGGAGGCGATTCTTGATGCTCTTGGTTTCGGGCACTTGCGCGAACGTCAATTTCAGCCCGCCCGGGCCTTGGGATTTGGACCCAATACTGACCAAGCCGGCTTCTTCTTCCAATACGTCATAATTCAGCGCTTCGCACCAGAACCTCGCCACCAGCATCGGGTTCGCGCAGTCGACGGCGATTTCGCTCAATACACTTGCCATAGTCTTACCTTGCCGAAAGATTGCTGAACAGTTGCCACGGATACTACCCGCCAGGTTCTGGCAATGCCGGTAAGCGCAAAAAAATAATGTCCCGGCTCATCGTTTTCACGATGAGCCGGGACATTACATTCGGCGGAGGATAGGGGATTTGAACCCCTGAGGGCGTTAACCCAACACGCGTTCCAGGCGTGCGCCATAGGCCGCTAGGCGAATCCTCCTCAGTTTGCTCCGTGGAGCAGGATCCAGCATATCTAAATTCTCGCTCAATCACGAATCGGACGTTTCCACGTTGCTTCCCAGCTCATTCTTGAGGCGTCAAACCCCTGAAATTCGGTCATTTTGCACCTTTTCACCATCCCGATCTTTTCTCCAAAGGCTGCCGTTTGAACAGATCAATACTGTAAACATGAGTAAAAGAGAGGTATTTCACAGCCAAGACGACCCTCGCCGACTGCCTATCAGCCCGCCCGGGACAAGGAGTATCCCCGGAATCGATGGTCTTTGGGCCGCGAACCTGGACAAAGACAATCTCTTTACCCAGATCGCCGCTACCGCCATAAACCTTTATGACCAGTCGCCGGTCACTGCATCCGCCCAGGGCCTGGAGCGGCTGAAGACCATTGCCCGGCTGCACAGCATGCTGGATGCTGCCGAGGCAGCGGTGTTGGCCGATAGCTACGAGTATTCGGTCGCCGAGACGATCAGCCACGGAACCCAAGAGCCGCTGCTGGATGACCCCGGCACAACGGAAGAAACAGCTGAAACTCATTCTGCCTACTTCTACGGTGTCAATCGCTCCGACGAGTCGCTGATCCGTTCTTCCTTTGTTGCCGAGGCATCGGTGGCAATGCGCTCCTCGGAAAAGAAAGTCCAGGACAAGTTGTTCTTCGCCGAAGGACTGCGCCATCTTTGCGCAGACACTTTGGATGCCCTGAGCGTCGGTGAGATCACGACCAGATCCGCGCAGGAGATCGTCAAGCACTCTCAGGATCTGGCACCCGAGGACGTGGCACTAATGCAACGAACCTTGCTGCCGATAGCGCGGCAGGCCGCTGACTCCGCGATAGCCCTACGTGCCAGGAAAATGCGTGAGCGATTGCATCCAAAGCCCATTGAAGAACGCCACAAGAAAGGTGCGGAGGACCGCAAGATCACCTATTGGCACGAGGCCAATGGAATGAGCGTGATTCAGCTGCATCTGCCGGTGGAAAAGGCGTTGGGCATTATCAATACGGTCAATTGGCATGCCGTACGCAATGTTGATCCAGCTGATAATCGGACCGAACAGCAACGACGGCTGGACATTGTTTGCGATGCGTTGCTCGATGGTTGGCCCGCAACCGAAGGGACCCCGCTCAAAGCTCGTGTAGCTGTCACGATTCCTGCGCTGGAAATGCTGGCCAACCCTAAACGCGCACTAGCTGACCTTGAGGGCTACGGGCCGATCCCAGTAGGGACAGCGCTGCTGATCGCAAAAGACGCCCCGTCTTTCATCAAGGTGCTCACCGATCCTTGGTCAGGGGCAGCTATAGACGTGGGCCGCGAAAAGTACCGTCCGTCCAAGGCGCTGCGTGATCTGCTGCGAAATCGGGATATCGTCTGCCGCTTCCCCGGGTGCAATCGGCCCGCCGAAGCATCCGAGATTGACCACATCGATGCATGGGCAAAGGGCGGGCACACCACGCGCAGCAATACGCATTTATTGTGCAAGCGGCATCAGATGTTCAAGCACGTGCTGGGATGGCAAGCCACCTATCTTCCGGACGGTTCAGTGAACTGGCGCTCCCCCAACGGCATGATCTGTGTTGAGCTTCCCGGCAGCGTCACCAGCGTCCAGAACTTCGACTTCGAGAAGGAGCAGACGCCCATGTTGCCTACCGTCCAGCTCAATGACCGCGTTCGACGCGTACTTGGGTGGCTAGAACCGCCTGAAGAAGCGACCGGCTGAGGACGAACAGCATTTTTGGTCAAGCTCTCTGAGCCATGATTTGCAAGCTGAGAGCAAGCGCACGCCTGCCGATTTTCATCCAAGCGCCAACCTCGGGTAGTATTTTTGGTGACCCCTCGTGTGGTGTCATCCTGTTGAACTCCCCCAGGACCGGAAGGTAGCAAGGGTAGATGGGCTCTGGCAGGTGCATGAGGGGTCTTTTACTTTCTTACGCAAGCCGAATGGAGTCCACGTGGGCGCTGGCCGTTTCGCCCCTAGCCCCTCGGGGCCACTCCACCTTGGCAATTTGCGCACGGCCATCCTCGCTTGGCTTTTCGCCCGCTCCTCGCAACGCAAATTCCTACTGCGCATTGAAGACTTGGATCGTGTTCGTTCCGGCGCCGAAGCCACCCAAATTGCTGAATTATCGTCCTTGGGCCTTGATTTCGACGGCGAAATCCTCCGACAGTCCGACCGCCTTCCGATTT
This sequence comes from Arthrobacter sp. JUb119, assembly GCF_024807995.1. Taxonomy (NCBI): domain Bacteria; kingdom Bacillati; phylum Actinomycetota; class Actinomycetes; order Micrococcales; family Micrococcaceae; genus Arthrobacter; species Arthrobacter sp. JUb119. Next base: position 167,283 of record NZ_JANUFE010000004.1, on the reverse strand, counting down.
ATCTCCAGGCCGTTGAGCGGCTCAAGGCCCGCGGCTTGGTCTATGAATGCTTCTGCTCGCGCAAGGACATCGCCGAAGCCGGAAGTGCTCCGCATGCTGCGCCCGGCGCCTACCCGGGAACCTGCCGCGATCTGAGCGCCAGCGAACGCTCGGCTAAAGCGCAGAACCGTCCAGCCGCCTTGCGACTGCGTTCAGAAGTGAACGAATTTTCTGTTCATGACGAACTATTCGGCGATTACACCGGTGCGGTAGATGATTTCGTCCTGGTCCGCAACGATGGAGCTCCCGCCTACAACCTTGCGGTTGTCGTCGACGATGCGTTCTCAGGCATCGACCAGGTCGTGCGCGGAGATGATTTGCTCTCTTCTGCGCCGCGGCAGGCCTATCTGGCAACGCTACTGGGCTACACGGTCCCGGCCTACGCGCACGTACCGCTGGCACTGAACACCAAGGGCCAGCGCTTGGCTAAACGCGACGGTGCAGTAACACTCGAAGAGATCACCGAACAAGGTGTGCATCCAGCCAACGTTGTGGCGATTTTGCTAGAGTCATTGGGCTTGCCCAGCACAAGTTTGCAGGCAGCTCTGGAAGCTTTCGATCCGGCGAATCTGCCACGTGAACCGTGGACCGTCGAACCATTGAATATTGTCCAACAGCTGATGCCTAAAGCATCAGGCAACTGATAGGGAACCGGTGTGAGTACAGCGCTATATCGCAGATATCGTCCCGATACGTTTGGCGACGTTATCGGCCAGGAGCACGTTACCGCGCCCTTGATGACGGCGCTGGAGAAGAACCGCGTCAACCACGCCTACCTATTCTCCGGTCCGCGCGGTTGCGGCAAGACGACTTCTGCCCGCATTTTGGCCCGTTGCTTGAACTGCGAGCAGGGCCCTACGCCCGTTCCTTGCGGCACCTGCCCAAGCTGCGTGGACCTTGCCAATGGTGGCCCGGGTTCGCTGGACGTCATCGAGATTGACGCGGCCAGCCATGGTGGCGTCGATGATGCCCGCGATCTGCGCGAGCGCGCAACCTTCGCGCCAACTCGCGACCGCTACAAGATCTTCATCATCGATGAGGCCCACATGGTCACGGCGGCAGGCTTCAATGCCTTGCTGAAGATCGTTGAAGAGCCACCGGCGCACATCAAATTCATCTTCGCGACTACCGAGCCGGAAAAGGTCATCGGCACCATCCGCTCGCGTACCCACCACTACCCATTCCGCCTGGTTCCGCCAGAGGCATTGCTGGCGTACCTGCAAGTGCTCTGCGAACGCGAAAGCGTCGCGGTAGCCGAAGGTGTACTGCCACTGGTGATCCGTGCTGGCGGCGGTTCGGTCCGCGACACTCTTTCGGTGCTGGATCAGCTGATCGCTGGTGCCCGCGATGGCAACCTGGATTACGAGACGGCCATTGCACTGCTGGGCTACACCCACTCGACACTGCTCGATGAGGTCACCTTGTCGCTGCACGAATCCGATGGCGCTGGTCTGTTCGGTGCGATTGACCGCATCATCCAGACCGGTCTGGATCCCCGGCGCTTCGTTGAAGACGTGCTGGAGCGCTTCCGCGATCTGATCATCGCCAAGGCCATGCCAGAAGGCCTTGAGAAGATCTTGCGCGGCGTACCCGAAGACCAGCTTGAATCCCTTCGCTTGCAGGCTGGCCTGGTCGGCGCAGGCGAACTATCGCGCTGGGCCGATGTCACCAACAAGGCCCTGAGCGAGATGACCGGCGCAACCTCGCCTCGTCTGCACCTGGAATTGCTGGCCGCGCGCTTGATGCTGCCCGGTTCGCAGAATTCCGACAGCGCTTTTGCCGCTCGGCTGGATCGGTTGGAGCGCCATGCGATGACCGGTGGAGCGCTGCCTGCGCTTGATGAGAACGACGCTGCAAGTGCTGGTGCCTCAATGAACGCCACTCCTAACCCGGGCGCCGCGCGTCAGGGTGCTGCCGCAGTACGCGAAGCCCTGGCCGCCGCCAAATCCCGTCGTGACGGTGCACCCGAACCGGCTGAAGCGCAGGGCGAACCAGTGGCTGGCGAACAGGCCCCACAGGTTCAGCCAAATCATGCCCAGCCTCAACCGCAGGCTCCAGAGGCTCCAGCGCAAATGCAGCAGCCCGTGCAGCACGCAGAACCAGTTCTAGCTCAGCGCACCGAGCAGCCTCAAGAGACTCCGCAGCCAGTACCTGCCGAGCAGGAAACGCATCCTCAGCAGTCCGCGCCATCACAGCCACAGCCACAGCCACAGCCACAGCCACAGCCACAGCCACAGCCACAGCCACATGATGATGATCCAAATGCTCCGCTGGATCCAGGCGCGGCAGCGTCGCTGAACACTGGTGAAGCCGCTGACTGGGGCGCAACTTGGGGTCCAAAGGGCGAAAACTACTCGGTGACCACCGAGGTGCAGCCTGGTCCGAGTATTCCGGCAGCTCGTCCGGAAGGCGTGGCACCATTCAGCTTGGTTCCCGATCCTTCCAGCGGTGAAGACCTGTCATTCGGCACCGGGGTCTCCATTGATGACGTGAAGCAAAATCCTGCCATGGCCGAATTCGCACGTCGTGCAGCTGCCAACCGAACACCACAAGCACCGCAGTCGGCACAGCCACAACAGGCGCCGCAGTCGGCACAGCCGCAACAGGCACCAGAAGCTAGCCAGGCTGGCGTGGGTGCTCAGCGCCATGCTGCCCACCAGGCGCAAGAACAAGCCCAACGCGAACAAGCTGAACGCGAAGCACAACAGCGCGCCGCACAAGAACAAGCCCAACGCGAACAAGCTGAACGCGAAGCACAACAGCGCGCCGCACAAGAACAAGCCCAACGCGCTCAAACACCGCAACAGCAACAGCAACAGCAACAGCAACAGCAACAACAGGGTGCTCAGCAACCTCAACATGGTGCCCCTAGCGGGATGCCGCAGAGCCAGCCAGCACCACAGGACACCGGCTCACCGGTGGCGATGTTCCAGCAAGCGTGGCCAACGATCTTGCAGCAGTTGCAGGGCAGCTCGCGCGTCCTGCATTCCATGGTTGCCACCTATGGCTCTGTGGCAGGCTTCGATGGCCGCACCCTCACCTTGGCGTTCAGCAATACTGGCCCAATCGTGAATCTGCGCAACCGGCCGGATCTGATGAATACGCTGACCGGGGTTCTGTCCCAGGTCACCGGTGCACCGATCGAAGTGGTCCTCACCGAAGGCGGCTCCAACCCCAACGGTGGTGGTTCCCCAAAAGGTGAGCGCCGGCCAATCCCGGCGCCAACCCCAGCACCAACTAAGTTCACCAAGGCTGTAAGTTCTGCTGGGGCGGCTGCGCGCGCTGCGGCACGGGCCCAAGCTGCCGCTCCGGCACCGCAGCAGCGTCCGGTATCCGCTGTGCCAAGCTCGGCACCAGTCGCGCCTGCACCACGCGCCCATGACGGGTACGACAGCTCCTACGATGACGTCCCGCCTCCAGCGGATGAACCCTACTTCGACGAGCCACCGTTCCCGGATGACCCGTACTACGTGCCAGCTGGTTCTGTTCCGGAAGCGCAGCAGGTTCAGCCGCAGCAACAGGCTCCGGTCCCGGCCGTGGCTCCGCAGCCGACCCCGGCAGCGCCAGCACCGGCGCCGGCGGCTAGTGCACCACGGAGTTTCGGTGGACCTCCGGTGGCTCCCAAGCCCCGGATGACTGCCGGAATGACGGCGCGCCAGGCTGAGGGCGGCGTTCCGAACATTGCACGTCCGGTTTCTTCGACCCCGTTGCACCCGGAAAGCACCACCGATTCCTTCGGGAATCTAGCGGTTGGCGAATCCGGGCAGCAGGCTCCACAAGCTATGGCGCCATCAGCTCCATCGGTTCCGGAAACCCCGGCGCCGCGGGCTGCCCAAACGCAGCCGCAGGTCCGCCCCCAGCACCAGGAACAGCCTCGCCAGGAACCGGCCGCACCGCTGCAACCCCCGGCAGCCCCGCAGCCGGCCCCTGAATCCGCTCCGGGATGGGGCGCTCCACAGGCTGAACCGGCACCGGATCCTGCGGATTCGGCACGGGCGGTCTCAGGCCGCATGAGCCGATACCAGCAGCTGATGGACCAGGCGAAGAACGCACCCAGTGCGCCGGCGCCTGCCCAGGCGGCGCGCGGCTGGGGCGGTCCTGCTTCGGCTCCCGCGCCTGCTCCGGTGCAAGAGCCCGAGGAATTTGTCCCGAGCGACGATGATATCGAGGTCGAGGATTCGGCACTGATCGGTGTTCAAGCCGTGGAACGCCTGCTCGGCGGCATGGTCATCGAGCAGCGCGACGTCAACGGGAATGTAGTGGAAATCAAACGAAGCTTATAGCCGGCACCACGGCGAACTGTCGGAGTGAGACACTAGGGTGTACCACGGAACAATTTCACAGTATTGAAGCAAGCTAGAAAGTAGGCGCACGTGTACGAAGGTGCTGTACAGGAACTGATCGACGAGCTCGGTCGCTTGCCTGGCATCGGCCCGAAGTCGGCTCAGCGCATTGCTTTCCACATTCTTGACGCCGATGCCGAGGACATGACCCGGCTCGCCGCCTCGATCCAGCTGGTCAAGGAAAAGGTGAAGTTCTGCGAGATCTGCTTCAACATCTCGGAGCAGGAAACCTGCGCCATTTGCCGCGATGAACGCCGTGATGGCACCAAGATCTGCATCGTGGAGGAGTCCAAGGACGTCCTGGCCATTGAGCGCACCCGGGCGTTCTCCGGCAAGTACCACGTGCTCGGCGGTTCCATTAATCCGCTGGCAGGCATTGGCCCGGAACAGCTGCACATCCGCGAGCTGGTAACCCGCTTGGCCGATGACTCGATCACCGAACTGATTCTGGCCACCGACCCGAATCTCGAGGGCGAAGCCACCGCCGTGTACCTGGTGCGCGCGCTAGCCCCTTTGGGCATCCACATCACCCGGTTGGCCTCCGGCCTGCCGGTGGGCGGCGATCTGGAATACGCCGATGAAGTGACCCTGGCCCGCGCCTTCGAGGGACGTCGCGCTGCCGGCCGCACCGCGCCGGGTCCGGCCCGCGCCAAGGCCCAGAAGCAGGGATCCGAGGAGCAGGCGCCGCAAGATCAGTCCGGAGAAGCTGCAGAGAAGCCGAAAGCCCAGCTATCCGAACCTCGCCTGCTGCACGTTGGCGGTGCGCCGGTTTCTTCCAGCAACGCTGGCGAAGGGCCTTCGCATCCGGTAGTCCCCGAGATGGATAGCCGTCGCAGCCAGTAGTTCTGGTTGCCTTGGAACGCTCTGCACTCTTCCGGTTCGCCGGCTTGAGCGCAGGGCGTTTTTCTATGCCAGCACGGTGATGTGGGGTGAAACACGCTTAGTTGATAATAGTCAACTATCGCCTTATAGTTGATATCAATCAACCATTCAGGCCCTCTATGCCTGACCCTAAATTTTTGGAGCTTCCATGACCGCAACCGCACCGGTCGCCAAGCCCAAGATGACTCACCGCGAAATCCTCACTGCCCTCACGGGCATTTTGATGGGCATGTTCGTCTCCATCTTGGCCAGCACCGTCGTTTCCAGCTCGCTGCCAGTGATCGTCTCCGATCTCAACGGCAGCCAGACCGCCTACACCTGGGTGGTCACCGCCACCTTGTTGGCGACCACCATCTCCACTCCGATCTGGGGCAAGCTCGCCGACCTGGGCAACCGCAAACTGCTGCTGCAGATCTCGCTCGGCATCTTCGTGCTGGCCTCGGCCGCCGCAGGTTTCTCGCAGGACACCAGCTTCCTGATCACCATGCGCGTCGTCCAGGGCCTGGCCGGTGGCGGCGTAGGCGCCTTGGCGCAGATCGTCATGGCCGATTTCCTCTCCCCCCGCGAACGCGGCAAGTACATGGGCCTGTTCGGCGCGGTCATGGCCGTTGGCACCGTGGGCGGCCCGCTGATCGGCGGCTTCGTTACTGACACCATCAACTGGCGCTGGAACTTCTTCATCGCCCTGCCTTTCGCCATCGCTGCGGTCATCCTGATCCAGCGCACCTTGCACCTTCCGGCCATGGCCAAGCGCAAGGTCAAGATCGACTACTGGGGCATCGTCCTGCTTTCCTCCGGCGTCTCGCTGCTGCTGATCTGGATGTCGCTGGGCGGCTCGCAGTTCGAGTGGGCCTCGACGACCAGCTACCTGATGATTGCCGGTGCGGTAATCCTGCTGGCGCTGTTCATTCTGGTCGAAGCCAAGTCCTCCGAGCCGCTGCTGAGCCTGGGCCTGTTCAAGAACCGCACCTTCACCTTCGCGGTCATCGCATCGCTGGCCGTTGGCGTTTCGATGTTCGGCACCTCGGTGTTCCTCAGCCAGTACATGATCATGGCCCGTGGCGCATCAGCCACCATGGCCGGCCTGATGACCTTCCCGCTGATGGGCGGCCTGCTGGTCATCTCCACCATCGGCGGTGCGATGATCTCGCGCACCGGCAAGTGGAAGGCACTGGTTGTCACCGGTTCGGTGCTGATCGTCGTTGGGCTGTTCCTGCTGGGAACCATCCACTACGACACCAACTACGCGTTGGTCGCCGCCTACATGTTCATCCTCGGCGCCGGCATGGGCCTTGTCATGCAGAACATGGTGCTGGTGGTGCAGAACTCGGTCCACGTCAAGGAACTGGGTGTAGCCTCCTCGGCCGTGAACTTCTTCCGCACCTTGGGCGGCACTGCGGGTACCGCAGGCCTGGGCGCCATACTGGCGACCACTGTGCCGAACATGATCGCCGACCGGCAATCCGATTTGGCTGCAGCCCTGGCTTCCCTGGGCGACCAAGCCAAGGAGCTGACCGCAGCATTGGGATCGGGCACCCTGCCTTCAGTTGCAGCGATGCCTGAACCGGTCCGCGTGATCTTCGAGTCCATCTACGGCGACGCAGTGCCTTCGCTGTTCACCATTGCCGCTCCGCTGTCGCTGCTCATCGTCGTGGCTGTCTGCCTGATCCCCAACCAGTCGCTGAAGACCCAGACTGCAAGTGAACGCATGCAGGAGCTGGCTGCTGAGGACCAGGACGCAGCCAAGGCAGAAACGCCAGCTGGCAACTAGGAGATCCGGTGCAGGTTTCAAGCAAAGCCGAAGACGTTCCCGCCGCTCAACGTCCCGATCTCTATGCCTCAGCCGAACAGGAGTTATTTTCACTGATCGCGCTGACGGCGCGTGCCAAGCGGGAACTGGCCACTCGGCTCGACAGCCGGCTCACCCCGGGATACCTGCCCGTGCTCGGGATGATTCTGCGCAGCCAACGCATCACCCAGTCTGAAATCTGCGAACACTTGCTGGTCGATAAAGCTGCGCTATCGCGCATGATCACCAAGCTGGAACAGCTGGCGCTGGTCAAGCGTGAAGTCGACCCGGAAGACCGGAGGGTGTTCCACATCCTGCCTACCGAGCTTGCGGTTGAAAGGTGGCATGAATGCTTCCAAGGGTGGCGTACAGAGCTCCGCTCGCGCATGACCAATTGGGACAATGAGGATCTGTCGGCACTCATCGACCTCCTGAGCCGATTGAATTTGGAAATCAAGTCCCTCTAGAGCGGTCCAATCCCAGGCCGGTCTTCTCGGAATTACCGAGAAGACCGGCCAGGGGCTTTTAAAGCCCACTACATGCACCGGCAGTTCACGGCTTCGCACAGCGCCCTCGCTCAAGGCCCATTCCCCGGCGCCAGACAGCGGCGCCGCGGCCACCTTGTTGTTGGAGCGCGTCAGGTTTCGGCACATGAGCACTTCACTGGGCAGATCAGGGAAAATCGAAATCCGCACTGGTTCAAGCGTGGAGGATTGGGCAGGCATCATGGATGCCGCGGGCCTGCGCGACATGACGCAGAACGAACGGGTTCAGAGGCTGCTTCCGCTGCTGCAGGACCGCAGAAAAGCGGCAGGCTCCTGCGGGCCCGGCGCATCGCTTCGGAGTACCGACAGCTCTAAGTCCGCCATAGACTGTCCTCATGGCAATAAAAAGCAGCAACCTCCCGGCCATCGCCAAGGCCACCGGCATTGAATGGGATCAGTGGTGCGCCAAACTGCGCGCTGGCGGAGCCGATCAACTTACGCACAAGCAGATAGCCGAACTGGCTTTCACCCACATGCCCCCAACCGTGGATACTCCGGGCTGGTGGGCTCAATCCGTGGCTGTTGCCTATGAGCAGCATATTGGCCGACGCCTGCCCGGCCAATCCCAAGACGGCACCTTCCAAGGTTCGGTGAGCAGCACCATCGATGCTGATTTGGATACCACGCTGGAACGCTGGATCGCCTGCGTCCAGGGGCTCCAGGAGTTCAACGGCCACCAGCTTTCCGAACCTGCACGCACCAGCGGCTCAGAGCGATGGCGCTATTGGCGAGCTGATTTCAGCGACGGAACCAAGACACAGGTAGACATTGGCCTCAAAGGTGGAAAATCCTCGGTTGCCATAAACATTACTAAGGCTGAAACACCTGAACAGGTGTCTGGATGGAAGAGCTTTTGGCGACAAATTTTGGCTGAATTCAAGGGGTAGCCAGTGTTTTTCAACAACCTGCATTGAGGTTCCTAGGCAATATGACCAATGGTTACCTTCACAACTAGGACATGTCGCCCCGTAGCTGTCACAATATTTATCTGGTAGATGTCTCGCGCCACAGTTCCATCAAAAACCACCGGCGGCGAGGCACAGCTTTCAACAGGTGGAGTGAGTGCCCATGGGCCTAATTGTTCAAAAGTTTGGCGGTTCTTCCGTTTCAGATGCCGAAGGCATCAAGCGTGTAGCGCGCCGAATTATTGATACTAAGTCCAAGGGCCATGACGTCGTTGTCGTTGTTTCCGCAATGGGCGACACCACCGATGACTTGCTGGACCTGGCAGGCCAGCTTACCGATGATGCACCAGCCCGCGAGATGGACATGCTGCTCTCCGCTGGCGAACGCATCTCGATGTCGCTGCTGGCGATGGCGATCAACCAGCTCGGCGAGCAGGCTGCTTCATTCACCGGCTCGCAGGCAGGCTTGATCACCGACTCCACCCACGGCAAAGCCCGCATCATGGAGGTCTCCCCGCAGCGCGTACGCCGTGCCATCGACCGCGGATTCATCGCCATCGTCGCCGGTTTCCAGGGCATGAGCAAGGAATCCAAGAACATCACCACCATGGGCCGTGGCGGCTCGGACACCACCGCCGTCGCGCTGGCCGCAGCGCTGGGCGCCGATGTCTGCGAAATCTACACCGACGTGGACGGCATCTACACCGCCGACCCGCGCGTGGTCGCCTCGGCCAAGAAGATCGAGAAGATCACCAGTGAAGAAATGCTGGAAATGGCCGCCAGCGGCTCGAAGATCTTGCACCTGCGTTGCGTGGAATACGCCCGCCGGTTCGGCGTGCCGCTGCACGTGCGCTCTTCATTCAGCACCAACGAGGGCACCTGGGTGCTCCCGGATCCCGAAGACAAAATCAAAATTCAAGAGGGAGAACCCTTGGAACAGCCAATCATCTCAGGTGTCGCCCACGACCACTCCGAAGCCAAGGTCACCATCATTGGCGTTCCGGACATCCCCGGCAAAGCAGCACAGATTTTCGGGGTTATCGCCGCTGCGCAGGCCAATATCGACATGATTGTGCAGAACATCTCGACCCGCGGTTCGGGTGCCACCGATATCTCCTTCACCCTGCCGATGACCGAGACCAAGCATGTGCTTGAAGCACTGAACACCGCGAAGCCGGAGATCGGTTTCGAGGAAATCGAGCACAATGACGAGGTTGGCAAGCTCTCGCTGATCGGTGCCGGAATGCGCTCGAATCCAGGAGTCTCCTTCACCTTCTTCGAGGCATTGCACCGCGCGGGCGTGAACGTGGACATGATCTCCACTTCAGAGATCCGCATCTCCGTGGTCACCGACGCCGACAAGCTCAACGATGCAGTACGCGCTATCCACACCGCGTTCGATCTGGATACCGACGTGGAAGCCACCGTCTACGGCGGCACCGGCCGCTAAGCGCCGACAAGCTGAAAAGGAGAACGCCTGCGAAACAATTACTGTTTCGCAGGCGTTCTCCCAATTAACTGCTATTTATTCGGTTCCAGCGTCTTGGTGTAGACGATTTCGCCCAAGCCATTGCGCAGCGTGACGGTGAACAGGTCCTGCTCATCGAGGTCGACGTGGCCGAAGAACTGGCCCTTGCCATCGCGCGGCGACTGGTTGGTGCTGCCAGACAGCGAGAAGTCCACGCGTGGTCCGAAAGTGCCATCCATTTGGTTCGGCCCGAAGGAACCGGCATTGACTGGACCGGCCACGAATTCCCAGAACTCATTGAACTCGCTGAAGGCTGCACGCTCTGGAGAGTAGTGGTGCGCCGCGCAATAGTGCACATCCGCGGTCAGGAAGACGACATTCTTGATGCCGCGGTCCTTAATGGCCTTGAGCAGGCGGGCAAGTTCCAGCTCGCGGCCTAGTGGTGCGCCGTGGTCTGCGTTGGAAATTGATTCCTGCGCCTTGCCGTCCGGAACAATGATGCCCAGCGGCAGGTCGTTGAGAATGACTTTCCAGGTTGCCTTGGACTTGGCCAAGGAATCGACTAGCCAATTCAGCTGCTCTTCGCCGAGAATTGAAGTGGACTTCTCTTCCATTCCGGCGGTGTTCTCGGACTTGTAGCTGCGCATGTCCAATGCGAACAGGTCCATTGCTGGACCACGCGAGATTTTGCGGTAGATGCGTGCTGCCTCGAATCCGGTGCCTGCGCGCATGGCGCGCGGGTCGGCGATCGGCTGGTATTCCTGCCAGGCCTGGCGGCCGCGGGCGGCAAGGGTGTTGATATCGCGCACCGTGTAGCGCTCATCTTCGATGACCTCACCCGGCCACCAGTTATTATGGGTCTCGTGGTCATCCCACTGGGCAATCACCGGAACCTCGGAATACATGGCACGCACGTTGCGGTCCATCAGGTTGTAGCGGTGCCGCCCACGGTACTCGGCCAGGGTTTCGGCCACCTTGGAGACTTCCTCGGTGACCAAGTTGCGCCAGATCTGGCCGTCCGGTTCCACAACTTCTGCGGCAATCGGGCCGTCGGCGTAGATGGTGTCGCCGCTGTGCACGAAGAAGTCCGGCTTGGTTGCATGCATGGCCGCGTAGGCGCGCATGCCACCGATTTCTTCGTTGATGCCCCAGCCCTGGCCAGCGGTGTCGCCGGACCACACAAAACTCTGGGCACGGGAGGCGTCGTGGTTGCGGCGACCGGTCAACGCCGGTGCGGTGCTGAACCAGCCGTTCTGAGTCTCGCCAAGGGTGCCGTTATCGTCCTCGAAACCGATGCTGACCGCGAAACGGGTACCGGCAGGCAGATGCTCGGCATTGATCTTTGCAGTGAAGTCAGTGGCCTCGCGGGCGTAGGCACCGCGCAAAGTCTTGGCGAAGGATCCACGGCCGCGGATGATTTCCCCCGCTTCGTCCACCGCACGCAGCTGCGCGCGCAAGCGGCCTTCCCCGGAGCTGCGAGCCCAGAGTACGGCATTGCTGGCAGAGACATCCCCCATGGAAAATCCGCTGGTCAATCCCAGGCGGGAACGCACGAGTCGGGGACTGCTGGAAGCCAGCGCTGTTCCAGTGGGCCCAACCAAGGTCAAAGCACCTGCGCCAATGGCGCCGGTGAGCAATTTGCGTCGCGAAATATTATTCATGGGATTCAGTGTTCACGACTTGATCAGCCATTTCCTTGAGCCCAGATGAACACCAAGAGAAATCGTTCGTGTCCAGTCCACACCACGAATCCAGAGATCCTGAACTCCAAAGCACGCCCATTACTGGCAGACTAGAAAAATGAGTTCACCTCAAGTCATTTCTGGCCCGCCGTCGGCTGGCCACCCAGTTCCTCCAGCTGTGCGCACTGCAGCCGGCCAGGCGGAAATCGAGGGTATCTGGCAGAACGCATTTGGCGGGATAACATACCGGCTTGGGCAGGGCGAGCCGATGCGCTTCGCCAAGTGGTCGCCGGGATGCCCTCCCGAAGAGGACGGCGATCTCCTGGCTGAAGCCCTGCGCATGCGGTGGGCGGGAGAATTCATCAGAGTCCCCGAAGTGCTCAGCTGCGGACAGCATGCTGGCGGCCAGCTGCTCGTCACGGCAGCATTGCCCGGGCACAGTGCAGTCAGCGAGCTTGGCAAAAGCGATCCGGCGCGATCCGCGTTTGCAGTGGGCGCCGGTCTGCGCCACCTGCACGATCGGCTGCCGGTCGACCAGTGCCCCTTCAGCTGGGATCTGGAATCCCGCATCCAGCACCTGCCTGCCCGGGAGCAAGCTGCTTTGCTGGCTGAAGTCCCGGAGCTTGATCTCGTGGTCTGCCATGGCGATGCTTGCCTGCCCAACACGATCATCACCGACAGCCATGATTTCAGCGCGCATGTGGATATGGGGAAATTGGGTCTTGGAGACCGCTGGGCGGATCTCGCCGTTGCCGCATGGAGCACCGAGTGGAATTACGGGCCTGGTTTCGAACAACATGTCTACGCCGGGTACGGAATCGAACCCGATGAGCGGAAGGCGTCGTTCTACCGAAAGGTCTGGGACGCAACCTAGGAGGCCGAGCCGCTAGCGTGCCACGTAACGGTGCTCGGGACGGCCACGAGTTCCGTATCCAAGCTGCAGCTCCAGGGATTCATTGGCCACCAGCGCCGCCAAATACCGTTGCGCTGTCGCACGGGCAACCCCAATTGCCTCCGCGACCTCGGCGACGCTCATGGGTTCGGTAGCATCCTTGACGCAGGAAAGAACTGCCTGTTCGGTGGGGGCGGCACCCACCGATGCGTTGGTTTCTTCGCCCCCTTGGAGCGCCCGGTACAACCGGTCCACGCCCTGCTGGTTGAACTCCGCGGTCCCGGTCAATTGGCGACGATAGCGAGCCCAGCCTTTGAGCTTGGCGGCCAGGGTCTTGGCCTCAAAGGGCTTGATGATGAACGCCAGTGCGCCCGAGCGCAACGCTTTGTCAATGTTCTTCGGTTCAATCGCCGCGGAAATCATGATCGCATCAACATCGAGTTCTCTCAGCAGCTCGATTCCACTGACATGCGGCAGGTAGAGATCCAGCAATACCAAATCAGGTTTCAGGCTCTGCACCATTTTGGGCACAACACGCGGATCCTGCACAGGCTCCAGGGCCTGGAACCCGGGAATGGCGTTGACCATCTCAGCGTGCAGCTCTCCTACCCGGAAATCGTCATCGACAATTAGCACCCGGTAGTTGCCGCTGGAATTCTCGCTCAATGTTGCGCTCCTTCAATCTCGTCGTTTTCCGTATTGGCTGGCTCGACCAGTACGGCCGGCAATCTTGCTGCGATAACTGCCCCGGAACCATCCGTCCCGCGGTCCGCTATCCAGACGTCCCCGCTGCGGGCTTGGGCGAGCCGTCTGATCAGCGGCAATCCGACGCCATGGCCATGATCACCGCCCAGATGGGATCCGGTGCTGACGTCCCGGGTGAAGATATCCTCGTCGGTGGTAATGCCGGGTCCAGAATCGGCCACGGCTATGTGCAAGGTGTTCCCTTCGGAGAGCAAGTCGATTTCCACCCAGGGTTCTGCATCTGTGCAAAGAGCTGCAGTGAAGGCGTTATCCAGCAGATTCCCCAGGACTGCGGTGGCGTCTTGGGCATCGTGGGCCGAGGCGATGTGTCCGAAAAGCATGGATTGGGCAGACACTCTCAGTTCTATGCCTTGTTCGTGGGCGCGCACCGCCTTCGCCGAAATAAACGCCGAGAGGTAAGCGTCCTGGATGGCCTCCAGCCCGGGAACCTGAGCGATCTTCGGCCCGGATTCCATCACCTCACGCAGGTAGTCTTCTGCCTGTTCGATCTTGCCCAAGTTGATCAGCCCGAGGACTGCGTGCATCCGGTTGGCGAATTCATGGCGCTGGGCGCGCAGCGCATCGGCCATGTCCTGGACTGCATCGAGTTTGGTGCCCAGCGCTTCAAGGGTGGTGACATCATGGAGCAGCACGACCAGTCCGAGGTCCACTCCGTCACGGTCGACCTTGGTCACGCGGGCTATGAGCGAGTTGCCATTGGCCGCAAAGCGCACCGGTGCCGGGTCGCATTCCTTGATCGCCCTGACCAGCCGGTGATCCAAACCAGCGGATTCAAAGTGGCGGCCGACCACGTCTTCCAATTCGGTGCGGTGCGGCAGTCCCAGCAATTGCCTGGCGGCCCTGTTGCGCACGGTAATCCGGCTATCGGCGCCAATGCCCATGACACCTTCGGTAACACCGTAGAGCACGGCCTGCTGGTCCCTGACAAGCTGGGCAATTTCGGCCGGTTCCAGCCCAAGGGTCTGGCGCTTCAAACGGCGTACGGTGACTCGTCCGGCAAGCACTGCCAAGGCTGCGCAAATCACCGCAAGCAATACAATCCAGGCGAAGGACCCAAGCAGTGCCCCGGTCAAGGAGTCAGTGGTCACGCCCACGGAAACCTCTCCGATGACCGCACCCGCGTTACTGTAGACCGGGACCTTGGCGCGCACCGATTCACCAAGGGTTCCGTGTTCCCGGGAGACCGCTTCAATGCCTTCCAGCGCCACCGGGTCAGTAGAAACCATTTGGCCCAGTTCCTCGGGGTTCGGATGGCTCAAGCGCAGTCCGCGGTCCTCGGTAATCACCACGAAATACGCTTGCTCTTGCCCAATGACAGCGCCTGCCAGTTGCTGCAGTTTTCCATCGGCGAGCGCCTTGGCATCCAGCTCGTCCAGCTTTGCATAGTGCGAGACCTGCTCAACTACTTCCGGCAAGACGGCCACCGAACGAGCTATGGTCAGCGAGGTATCTTCGGCCTTTGAATAGACGCGGTCATAGCTGGCGAAAAGCGTTCCGGCGGTAACGAGAACAATCAGAACACCTACGACCAGAAATTGAAGCCGCATGATGCGTGATGCGAAATGCCGGGTGCCGGCGCCAGAACGGAACATGCCACCCAGCATAAACCCATCTTTCCACTCTCGTGATTTTAATGAGCAAAAAGTTGGCAAAGAACTTAAGCCTTCAACAATAAGCACAAGACGCGCAAAGTGAGCACCGACACGTACCTTGAATGGGTGCCCCTCCTAGCTTGTGGGGACTAAGGATTCACTCACACTGAAATGGAGGTCGGGTCAATGCTCGTTGTACTCGGATTCCTCATGGTCGCCACCTTCATGGTGCTGATCATGACAAAACGCATGACGCCGCTGCTGGCATTGATTCTGGTTCCAACCATCTTCGGCTTGTTCACCGGTGCTGGATTCGGCCTTGGCGACATGGTCATGGACGCGGTCAAGGACATGTCCAGTACCGCAGCCCTGCTGATGTTCGCCATCATGTACTTCGGCATCATGATCGACGTCGGCTTGTTCGACCGATTGGTCTCCGGCATCCAGAAGCTAGTGGGCAACGACCCCGCCAAGGTCGTCATGGGCACTTCGCTGCTCACCGGCGTAATTTCCCTCGATGGCGATGGCTCGACCACCTTCATTGTGGTTACCGCGGCTCTGCTGCCGATCTACCAGCGCCTGGGCATGAGCCCTGTGGTCCTGACCTGTGTTGCAGGCCTGACCAATGGCACGCTGAACATCGTTCCCTGGGGCGGCCCAACGGCCCGCGCGGCAGCGGCACTTGGCGTTGACGCCTCGGAAATCTTCGTGCCGATGCTCCCTGCGCTGGGAATTTCCCTCATTGTCATTGCCCTGTTCGCATGGCAGATGGGCGTATCCGAACGCCGCCGCTTGCAGCGCGAGCGTCCGGAAATCTGGGGCACCGAACTCGGTGGCGGCAACGTTTCCACCCCAACCGGAGGAAAGAGCCCTGCTGGCACTTCCCCTGCCGGAGGCAACCTGGCCGTACTGGAATCCGTGGCTCGCAAGGGCGATGGCACCGAAGCTTCCACCTTGGACGGCACCGTCCTGGATCCGGATCGCGAGACCCTGCGCCCCAAGACCTTCTACTTCAACCTGGCACTGACCGTCGCCATCATGGTGCTGCTGGTAGTCGATGTCACTCCGTTGCCCTACCTGTTCATGGTGGGTACCGCGATCGCCTTGATCGTCAACTTCCCCAAGGTCTCCGACCAGGTGAAGATGATCGCCGCGCACTCCAGCGAAATCATTGCCGTGGTCTCCATGGTGCTCGCCGCGGCAGTGCTCACCGGCGTGCTCTCCGGCACCGGCATGGTTGATGCCATGAGCCAGTGGCTGGTGGATGTCATTCCTACCTCCATGGGTCCATACATGGCAGTACTGACCGGGCTGATTTCGATTCCAGCTACCTTCCTGATGAGCAATGACGCCTTCTACTTCGGTGTCTTGCCAGTTCTCGCCGAAGCCGGCGCGCATTTCGGTGTACCAGCGGTGGATATGGCTCGCGCCTCCATCACCGGACAGCCAGTGCACATGCAGTCTCCGCTCGTTCCAGCCATCTTGCTGCTGGTGTCGCTCTCTCGTGTGGACTTGGGCGATCACCACAAAAAGGTGCTGTGGCGTGCGTTGGTGGTCTCCTTGGTCATGCTCGCTTCGGGCATGCTCCTTGGTGTCATCCACATGGGCTAACGCCCCAGGACCAAAGGTCCGTCGTCAGCCAGGCTCCGTGCCACCCGGACATTTCCAAGCGGGTGGCACGGAGTCCGGTGTTTAACCCGGGCTGACCCTGTTGGCAGCCCGCCGGAGGCTGCCGCATGCAGCTATTCGAGCACCCAGTTGCTTCTTCCCGCCAGCCATTGACGGTCTGCACAGGGCGCCGGTTCAGCAAGCACAGTTTCCCGTGAAAAACTGGAGGCAGGGCAAGACGTGCACAGCGCGTGCTTCCCCTGGACCGGATGGACACGCCACTGGGCCACACCGCGAATTCGACCGTCTTCTCCCGACGCAAAGGAAGGCTCCAGCGCATGGAAAGAGAACCTCTGGACAACAGCATCTCCCTGGCCCAGCTCGAAGCGGTTGTCATGATTGTGGACTATGGTTCCTTCACCGCCGCCGCGGATATCCTTGGTATCTCCCAGCCCTCCTTGTCCCGGCGCATTAGTGCGTTGGAGCGCACTCTTGGCATGCCCGTGTTCCGGGCCGCTGGAAGGGACATGGTGCTGACCGAGGTTGGCCGGAGCATCATTCCTGCCGGCCGCCGCGCACTGCGTGAAGTCGCCGCGATCGGAACCATTGCCTCTTCCACGCGTGCATTGGCCACCGGATCCCTGCGCATCGCGGGGTTGCCTTCCCTGGTTGGAGGAATCATGCCCGAATACATCGGCCCCTTCCATCGCCAGCACCCCGGTGTCCGGATAGAGATCCTGAGCGTGGAGGACGACGAGCAGCTTGCCGATGCGCTTCGCCTGAATCGCGCCGATGTGGCTTTTGGCGTGAACGAGCGCATCCCCGCGGACCTCATCGGCAAATCCCTGCGCGATCAGCAATTCTCGGCGGTCGTATCCGAGGATACCGAGGTGGACCCGGACACTGGGCTAAGCACTGAATTGCTCAATTCCCTGACTCTGGCCACCCTCCCCCAGGGCACGTCGATTCGCAAGATCACCGACGAAGTTTACCGGAGCTTGAAGGCCACCGCTCCGCGGCTCATCACCACAACGCAACGCGACGCATTGGTCCATCTGGGCATCGCCGCCGGCGGCATCACCTTGGTTCCACGGATCATGGCCAGCACCGCAGTGATCTTCGGCGGCAAGCAGGTCCCGCTGAGCTTGCCAGCCAGCAGGCCCCTGGGCGTCATCTACCGCCGCGAAGAATACCGCAATCCGGCGCTGGGCGAATTCCTCGAATACCTCTGAGACAGAGATCTCCAGGCGGTTTCCGCTCTCCTGAACCTGCGCGCGAAATCGGCCTTTCATGCGCTGCATGCATGGCTCTAATCAATCATGCTATTGGTTCCAGCGGCGTTCCACGTGGTCAGCTTGATGGGTAATCCGGCCATGGTCCTACCAAGGAGAGCAAGATCGTGAATTCCCAACGAACACCTTCCTCTGCCAGGCGTAGTTCCAAACGGCCGCGGCGCCGGGTAGCTGCCATCATTGCAGCGGCGCTGGTGCTAGCAGTAGTTGTGCCGACCAGCATTGCCTTCCTGCGCCTGCAGGGAAATATTTCCGTCTCGGCGCTCAGGGCGTCTGAAGCGGATGTCCCGGACTCCAGCGAAGGCCTGAATCTGCTGGTGCTCGGTTCCGATAGCCGGGATTTCAGCTCCACCGGCTTCGGCACGGATAACGGTTCCCGACGCAGCGATTCCATGCTGCTTGTCCACTTGTCGCCAGGCAACGAGCGCATCGAGGCGGTCCAGATCCCACGCGATACCGTATTGCAGCGCCCGGCCTGCGCGGATACCGGGTCCGGCGCCTATGCCGGAGGATACGGCATGATCAATTCTGCGCTGAATTACGGTCCCGCATGCTCTGTCGCCGCGGTGGAAACGCTCACCGGAGTTCACCTGAACCACTTCATTGAGGTGGATTTCGAGGGATTCATTTCAATCATCGACGCACTCGACGGAGTCAGCGTGTGCCTGGCCCAGCCAATGACCGATCCGAAAGCGAACCTGGATCTTCCAGCCGGGCTGCAGGAGCTGGACGGAACCGATGCGCTTGCCCTGGCCAGGACCCGCCATGCCGTTGGCGATGGAAGCGACCTCGCTCGGCTCGGAAACCAGCAGAAGGTCATGTCCGCAATAGTCCAGCGTGCCACCAGCAAGGAAGTTCTCGCACGCCCGGACCGGCTCTACTCTTTCCTTGACGCGATTACCTCCTCGATGACCGTTGACCCGGAACTGAGTTCGCTACCGGAACTTGCAGGATTGGCTGCGCGGGTCAAGGACGTTCCCACGGACAAGATCACCTTCATGACCATGCCGACCCAGCCTGCACCATCAAACGCCAACCGGGTTGTCCCGGCTCCCGACGCGACCCTCATCTTTGAACGCATCAAGCAAGACATCCCGGTGAATCCGGATTCCGAGTCCGAATCCGGCTCCGAATCCGATGCAGGAGAAACTGCCACGGCGAAAACCTCCGCCCGGCAGCTTCCTGTCAGCATAGCCAACGCAGCGCGAGTGAGCGGACTGGCCGGCAAATTCGCCAACGAAGCCACGGAGCAAGGCTTCACCGTCACTTCAATCACTACCGCGGCGTCCTTGCAGGCGCAAACACGGCTGCTGATTCCGGATACTGATGCAGCCAGGAAAACAGCCGACGCATTCGCCAAGGCAGTCGATCTCGACATCGAGGCAACAGTCGCCGATGTCGAAAGCATCGAATTGATCCTGGGCCAGGATTACCCAAACCTGGGGCGGCCAGAAAAGCAGCCCGTCAAGGTGAACAGCCGCAAAGCAGACCAGAAACTCTGCGGCTGAGCCGGCCCCAAGGGCAGGCCGCGCCACCGGAAAATCCTGCCATGCCGCGATGGCTGCCAGGCGAATCTCCGTTTGCCCGCGGCTGTTGGCCTTCGTATTCCGGCTGGGCTGCACCTGCCAATTCCGTTTGACCGCGTCCCTTGCAGCGAGGTGATTCACAGTGAGCATTGCAGGCATCAATGGCAATGAATTCATCGTGCTGGCCATTTTGGCGGCCGTGCTGCTCGGACCTGAAAAATTGCCGGACTACGCAAGGAAACTAGCCACGCTGATTCGCGAGTTGCGCCGACTCGCCTCTGGTGCCCAGGAACAACTCCGCGAGGAGCTTGGCGAGGATTTCGCGGACATGGATCTGAAGAAGTTCGATCCGCGGCAATATGATCCTCGAAGGATCATCAGCGAAGCGCTGCGAGATCAACTCGAAGAGCCGCCTGCCCAAGGATTCCCGGATTCTGCCCGCTCAAGGGGACCCGAGACCAGGAGTTCATCATCACCGCCAGAACCCTCCGGTCCGGCCCCTTTTGACGACGAAAGCACTTAGGACGCCACTGCTCCTTGCCGCAAGTGTCCGCTGGCCGCGCGAGCAGTGAATACGGATCCGGTGGACAGGATTCATTCATCGCAGTCCCCAAAGCTCCACCCGGTTCCTTCATCCGGATCGCACGGATTCCGGCATCTATCCGCAACCGGTCCAGCTTCGCTGATTCGCCGGCCAACCGTGATGGCCGGCGAAAAAGGATTCCCGGGATCGGCCACCAGCCTGCTGCCGGCCTAGCTTGCAGGCATGCCGGCGCTCCAATTCGGAACGGTATTTTTCCTAGTAGTGCCTTCACAGCAATTCAGGGAGCAGGCGCCACTGCCCGGGCCCAGCGCTTTGCTTCCGGCGATGGTCGATGACTCCGGCTGCTCGCCACGCACTTGCGCTGCCCGTTCCAGGACCAGATCGACCAAGCCGCTGACAAACGACGGTGAGGTGCCAACACTGCCGGCACGGAGAAACGCCATCCCCAACTCGCGCGCGGTATCTGCCGCTTCGGTATCCAGATCGAATTTGACCTCCATGTGGTCCGAAACGAATCCGAGGGGTACAACCAGAACGCCCTCAGTTCCAGTTTCCGCAAGCTCGCGCATGCGGTCATTGATGTCCGGTTCCAACCAGGGAGTGTGCATGGATCCAGAACGGGAGCAGTACACCAGTTCGGCATCCAGCTGCTCCTCACCAGCTAGTTCCCCGCCAATCCAGGCCATGAGCTCCTCATGCTGCCGCTGGTAGCCGGCGGTGAACTTCTGCGATGATTCTTGCATCGCAGTAGGGATCGAATGGGTGACATATAGGATCTTGTGCCGGTTGCCGTCCAGGCCGCCGACGAGCTGCTTGAATTCCTTCAATCCCTTCCGCACGCAGTCCAACTGCGCATGAGCGAATCCCGGATGATTGTAGTACTGCCGGACTTTATCGATCACCACCTCGAGGCCCTCTTCTTGCAGTGCCGCCACAGTTCCGGCGAAATCCTCACGGTATTGCCGGCACGAGGAATATGAGGAGTAGGCCGACGTATCGATGGCCAGGAACCTTCTCGAGCCGTGCCTGCGCGCATGGTTTCCGACCACTTCGGTGAGGTACGGTTCCCAATTCCGGTTCCCCCAGAGCAGTGGCGTATCGATGCCGCGGGCTGCGAATTCCTCTTGAACGGCTTGCTGCAAAGCCTGGTTCTGCTCATTGATCGGAGATTTTCCGCCGAACATGTAGTAGTGCTCGCCCACCTCTTCAAGGCGCTCGTCCGGAATCCCTCGTCCCCGGGTAACGTTTTGCAGGAAGGGCAGAACATCTTCGGGCTTTTCCGGCCCGCCAAAGGACATCAGCACAACTGCATCAAACGGCGCTACCTGCATGTTTCCCATCGGGATCGTCCACGCTTTCTTCTCGGGCAACTGCCGCCATGGGCAAAATTCCCCGGAGCTGGCAGTCGCAAGCAATTACCTAGATTAGCTTTTATCTAGCCAAGCTAACAATAATTGCTTTGCCTCCTAATCGCCAGCGGGCGTCGCCGACCCCTAACGACTGCCCAGGCTATGAGCCAGTTCCAGCTCAATGCGCTCATTGCGGAACTGATGACCGGCATCGAGCAATTTGCGCGGGACAATTTTCTGATCGGCCATGGCCAGAAGGTGGGACCCTTCGGCTCCCAGCAGCAATTTGGGAGCCGCGGCAGGAACCGGAATGATGGCAGGCCGCCGCACTGCGCGCGCCAAGGCCCTGGTGAATTCGGCGTTGCTCACCGGCTGCGGTGCCACCGCATTGACCGGACCTGCCAATTGCGAATCCCAGAGCGCGCGATGGTAGATGTCCAGCAGGTCATCAAGCCCGATCCACGAAAGCATCTGCTTTCCCCCTGCAAGGGGACCGCCCAGGCCTGCGGAGAATACAGGACGCAAAACGGCGAGCATCCCGCCTTTGGGGCTCAGCACGATACCGGTCCTGATCTGCACCCGGCGCATGCCGCTGTCCCCGGCATTCGCCGCACGTTCCCAGCGGTCCACCACGTCAGCCAGGAAATCCGGAGTCCCGGCCCGCGGGGAATCGGTCTCGTCCAATGGGTGCGGTCCGGCTGAAGCACCGTAGAATCCGATGGCCGAAGCGCTGATGAAGGTCCGGACACCTGAACGTGACGCCAGCAGGGCAAGGGATCGGGTCGGTTCGATGCGGCTGGAGAGAATTGCCTGCCGATGCGCTTGGCTGAACCGGCCGAAGATGCTGGCTCCGGCCAAATGGATGACCGCGTCGCAGCCATCGAGCAGGCCCGGGTCAGGATCCAGCGGATTCCAGCGCCGTTCGCTTGCCGATTCCGGCTCGTGCCGCACGAGCTTGACGACCCGGTGCCCGCCGGTGGACAAGAAGGCGCACAAAGCCTGTCCGACTAATCCGCTTGAACCGGTCAGCGCTATCACCAGCGGCTTCAACCCGGCCTGCGCCGCCCGCTGGTGTGCGGCAAAATCGTCTGCCAGCTGGCGGTGGCGGTATGCAAGCATCGATTCGATCTGCCGTCCTGGCATATTCGACTGGATGCAGTCACCCACGGTCGTGCACTGCGCGCCCGCGGGCTCGAAGTAATGCTCATGCCGCCACTGCACCACCCGGGCAGGAAGGCCGCGAACCCCTTCGGGTTCAAGCTGGTCGACGAAACTGCGGTTCTCCGCGAACCCCTCAGGCTGGTGCTTGGCATTCCACAGCACTCCGCCGGGAAGGCCCAGCACGGCCGTCCCGTCCTTCAGCGAACCGGCTTCTTCAATGACCTTCAGCGGAAGCCACGGTGGCAAGAGCCGCTGCATGGCCCCGGGTCGCGAGAACCAGTCAAAGACAACGGATGCAGATGCCGGAAGTTGGCTGGAGCGCTCAGTGTTCATGGCCCCATCCTAGAGGCTTCAGGCAGGCCGGTTCCCGAGGATGGGAAATTGCTGGATTCCGTCGCAATGTCTGGTCCGGCGCCGCAATGAATCCCTCGGTTTCCTGCAGCACGCTATCCCGGCAGACTTGGAGCAGGAACAAGAACTTCTGGACAGAGCTTGATTGCGGACAACTAACGGACCGGCTGTTGCCCGAAGCGGCTGCCAATGCAACCAGAAAGCTAGGCATACCATGCAGGAAGATAGTCGAAGGGAGGATCCTCGCCCACCCGCCCGTCGATGGCTTCACGCAAGAGATCCGCATGCCCTGCATGCCGCCCATACTCTTCAATCAGGTCGCAGATGATTCTGCGTATCGACGCATGCTTGCCTTCGAAGGCCAACCCCGAGCCCGTGTCCAGCTTCCTTTCCTCGATAACGGACTGCTGGATTCCTCGGCTTTTGGCCACGGCCCGGTCGTAGCGTTGATAAAGATTCTCCGGATCCTCTTCCAGATCAACCACGAAGTGCTCGCGCCCGTTGGCAGTGAACCCAAGGAGGACTTCAGGTCGTTGCCCGGCAATGAAGTAGGTGAATTTCTCATCTTCGACAAGGGCAAGATGCTGGAGCAATCCGCCCAGGCTGAGCTGGCTGCTGGGCAACTTGGTTGCCAGCTGTTCGATGTCCAGCCCGTCGGCCTTGTATCTGAAAGTGGCGCGCAGCCTGTCAAGCATCCCGAACAGATGCTGCTGGTCGGAGCCGCTCATTGGCGGTTCCCAGGGAGGCAGGATTTCCATGGCGTACCCCTTTGCGAGAAGTGTGAGTTGGCGTACCAAACTGGTTTCATCGGCCCATGAATTGAATAATTAGAAGTATGCCTCTGACCGCCGCCATTTTGGAACCCTCGCAGTGGATGCCGCATGCCGCTGAGCATGAAGCACGGGCTCGGGCCTTTGGCGAACCTTTCGTGGAACGGCGGATGAAGGGCAAGAAGCATCCCATCGAGGACTTCCTGTTCACCTATTACACGCAAAAGCCGGGCCAGCTCTACCGCTGGCATCCAGGGATGAACGTGGTTCTAGCCGGAGACGCGGCCCAAGAACGCGGCGAGTGGAAGTTCTACCGCAGAGTCCAAACCGGCCACGGTACGGGATACCACTTCGATGCGGAGGCATTCGGCAAGGCGCGTGCCCGGGCCATCGAGTTCGCCCGCATCATTCTGGCCGGCACCGCGCAGCGGCCAGGAAACTTCTCCTGCTTCGGCCTGCATGAATGGGCGATGGCCTACAAATCCGAGGCCAACGGCATCCGCCATGAATACCTCCCGCTGCGCTTGGGTGCGCAGGGAACCGACGAAGTGGTGGAAACACACAAGATCCGTTGCACCCACTTCGATGCATTCCGCTTCTACACTCCCCAGGCGATCGAGCTCAACGAGCTGCAGCCGACCAGGGAAACCCAGCGCGACCTGGAACAGCCCGGTTGCCTGCACGCCAACATGGATCTGTACAAGTGGGCCTATAAGCTCTCCCCTGCGGTGCCAAGCGACTTGGTCATGGACTGCTTCGAGCTCGCCTGGGACATTCGCACCATGGATATGCAGGCGTCCCCCTATGATCTGGGCGATTGGGGCCATGAACCCATCCGCATTGAAACTCCCGAGGGCAAGGCCGCGTACGTGAGATTGCAAAAGGAATTTGCCCAGCGTGCCGACTCGCTGCGCAATCAATTGCTGGAAGTCGCCAACAACCTGCCAATCTTCCCGGAAGACTAGAACTTATTCGCGGCCGCAGGCAAGATTGATCCATGGTTACTGCACGGGGCCTTCGCCTGATTCCGGCCGGTATCGCGCTCGGCTGCGTGAGCCTCTCGCTGGCTTCCTGCGCCACCAGCATCGGACAGGGGCCGCAGACCCAATTGGAAATCACCATTCGCGATGACGGCAGCGAAATTTCACAGCAGTACTCCCTGGAATGCACCGGCGAACAAGCCGCTGAATCCAGCACATTGCCGAACGCATCCAAAGCTTGCTTGCAGCTCGAGCTTGAACCCGGTGCCATTGCCGGAGAAGTTGATCCCCAGGAAATCTGCACCGAAATATACGGTGGACCGCAACGGGCCGAAATAAGCGGAACCCTGCACGGCGAGACGGTGAATACGAGCTTTTCCCGGCATAACGGCTGCGCCATCGATCGTTGGGATGCCGCCTCGTTTCTACTCGGTTCCGTGAAAACATGAGTCGATAACCCCTGAATAACTGCGCGGAGAAACTAGAATAGTAAGACTATGGAGTTTTTCCTGCTGGTTATCGCGCTGCTATTCGCCACGATCCTGATTGTCGGCATCGGGGAACGCATTAAATTGCCCTACCCGATCTTGATGCTGATTTTCGCGACGCTGGCAGGTTTCTTGCCGTTCATGCCCGAAATGCATATTGAGCCCGAGCTGATCCTGCCGATCTTCTTGCCGCCTTTGCTTTTCGCTACGGCCCAGCGCAGCAGTTGGTCGGTGTTCCGCTTCCGCTGGAAGGCCCTGATCCGGCTGGCCGTGGTGCTCATCGTGGTGACAGCAGGCACCGTGGCCGCTACCGCGCTGGCCTTCTCCCCCATCGCTTCCATTCCGCTGGCATTGGCGTTGGGCGCAGTAGTGGCCCCGCCTGACCCGGTCGCGGTGGATGCAATTGCCACCAAGGTGAAAATGCCGCGGCGCCTGACGTCCCTGCTGGAAACCGAGGGCCTGTTCAACGACGCAATGGCCATCGTGATCTTCCAGTTGGCCGTCCAGGCAACCCTGAATGGCTCGGAAGTCGGACTCGAAATCATTCCGCAGTTCCTGCTCGGTGCCGCAGGGGCGGTAGTCCTGGGTCTGGCCATGGGCTGGGCCATCGGCGCCTTGAACCGCTTCGTTCCCAACCTGGCAGCGCGTTGCGCGGCCACCTTGGTGGCACCTTATGCGGTCTACATGATTGCGGAGGAGCTGCATATTTCAGGGGTCATCGCAGTGGTGGTGACGGCCCTTGAAATGGTGCGGCGGGACCGCCCCCAGGACTCTGCCGAACGCCTAACCCGGCAATCCTTCTGGGAAGTGCTCGAGCTGCTGGCCACCGGCCTGGCTTTCGGCTTGATGGGCATCGAGATGAACCAGGTGATCCAGGAGGAAGGCAGCAACCTGATCGGCTTCATCCCGGGCATC
The DNA here is from genome assembly GCF_024807995.1 of Arthrobacter sp. JUb119. Lineage (NCBI taxonomy): Bacteria > Bacillati > Actinomycetota > Actinomycetes > Micrococcales > Micrococcaceae > Arthrobacter > Arthrobacter sp. JUb119. The sequence continues at coordinate 141,397 of NZ_JANUFE010000004.1, read as the reverse complement.
GCCGCGATCTGCTTCGTGGTCATCGCAGTGCGTGCGCTGTGGATGCTGGCGACCTACTACCTGCCCAACCGCAGCAAGCCCAAGATTCCTGCGCGCAAGGATGCGCTGGTGCTCACTTGGTGCGGCATGCGCGGGCTGGCGACTTTGGCCTTGGCCCTGGCACTGCCCAAGGTCGCAGCGGATGGATCGGCCATCGAGGGACGCAACTTCGTGGTGGTCGCCGCTTGCTCCGTCTTGCTGTGCACTTTGGTGCTCCCGGGCCTGACCTTGCCAGCGCTGATGCGCGTGCTGAAGCTGCGCAACAACGAGCAAGATGCCAAGCGTGCCCGCCGGGCCCTGGCCCGCCGCGCCGAGGCTGTCGCACTGGCGGCGCTGCGCAAGAACGTGCAGCTCGAAGAGCTGCCGGAGAATTACCAGCAGGCAGTGCGCCGGCGCATGAACTCGCTGCATACCATCCTGGCCAAGGACCCGGATCCGCACGATGCGATCTCGGACGAAAAGTACACGCAGATTCGCGCGGTGATCGCCAAGGCCGATTCGATCCAGGCCATCGCCCTGGAAGCCGCCCGCGACGAGCTGCTCAAGGCCCGCCGCGAACCGAATATCGACCCGCACATCGTTGACGAGATTGTCGGCCGCCTTGACCGACGCACCGCAACCCTGGATCGCTAGGCGGCCTTGCGCTCCAGCTTCACGATGACTTCGTAGTGGCTGGTCTGCGGGAACATGTCCATGACGCGAGCCTGCTGCGGAGCGTAGTTCTCCAAACGCTCCAGGTCCCTGGCCAGTGACTTCGCGTTGCAGCTGGAGTAAATGATGTGCTGGACATCGGACTCGTTCAGCCACTTCGATAGCTCTGCGGAGATACCGCGGCGCGGAGGATTCACGATTACCGCCTCTGGCGCCCAGCCGGCACCCAGCGCGAATTCGGTTGCGTCTTGGACCCTGAAATGGATGTCATCCAGCTCCATGGTCTTGGCGCTGGTCTTTGCCGATTCAACGGCTTCCCCGCTGGTCTCGATGCCGTACACGGTACGGTCCTCGGTAGCGCAATGCAGTGCGAAACCACCCACCCCGCTGTACAGATCCCAAACGCTTTCGGGGTTGGCATCGTTGATCCATTGGCGGGCCTGCCGGTACAAGGCGGCAGCGATCTCGCTGTTGGTCTGGAAGAAGCCCTGGGGGCGCAGGTGCATCGGTACGCCGTTCAGCCCGAATTCCAAGGTGGTTCGGCGGGTAAGAATGATTTCTTCTTCGCCTTCCAGCACTGCCTTGTGCTCAGGCAAGAAGTTCACCGACACCACGCTGTGGCGTGGAAGCTGCTCAAGGAATTGCGGCAGCGAATCACGCAGTGCCACAAAATGCTTCTTGGTGCGCAATACCCAACGGACCATCACCGAACCGGTATCCGACAGGGTGAGAATCACATGCTTGAGTTCGCCCTTGCGCTTGGGAACGTCGTAGGGAATGAGCTTCAGATCATGAATGAACTGCTCGATGACCGGGAATACGGCACGTAGCGGTGCTGCGATGACTCCGCAGTTGCGCAGATCGACACCGTGGCCGTCGGCATCCAGGATGCCGATGGTCGGCTGGCCGGTGGTTCCGGAAATGACCATTTTGGCTTTGTTGCGGAAGCCCTGTTCGCTGCTGGCTTGGGGCGGAAGGAATTCCAGGCCCGGGAAGCCGGCCAGCAGCTGCTGGCAATCCGCCACCTTAGATTGCAGTTGCTGGGCGTAAGGCACCGTCATCAAGGTGCATGAGCGGCAACGGGAGGCAGAAAAGTAAAGGCATTCCATGGTGCTTATGATTTTAGCGAAGATCGGCCGGCACCGAGCACAGAGAAATCTTGGCGCTGATTGACCGCAAATTTTCAGCTTTGGCCGCTAAGCTCTCAATTGATCAAAAGTTACTGAGCAGAATCCCTGCATGATGCGAAAGCCATACGGGGAAGGGTTGTTTAACCGCGAAAGGACAGATGGCACTTCATACCGGGCTATCCACGCATCGCCGTGGCATTGCATTGCTTGCACTCCCCCTTGCTGCCGTGATCGGCGCCTGCACGAGTTGCGCCGCTTCTTCACCCCAGGCTCATGAAGTTTCTTCCACCCCGGTTCCCGCCCCGTCTTCCAGCAGTGCCACCGAAAAATCCCTGCCCGCTCCGAGCAAGGCCGCAGCAAGCTCCAGCGTCCCGCTTCCGGCTCCAACCGGGAACAATGCCACTGCTCCCACCACGACTCCGAGCAATTCAGCCAAGCAGCCCGCCGGCACTCCGGCCAAGCCCGAAAGCTCCAAGACATCGCTGTCGCCCCTGGCCTCGGGTGCCAACACTGGTGCCTCCATCAAGGCGCTTCCCAGTTCAGCGGCCGAAATGTCCAAGGCCACCACGCAGCTGTTCGCTGCAGTGAATCGAGGCAAGCTGAAGGACGTCAAGTCAGCACTCAAGGATGGAGCTGACCTCGACGCGCAGGACGAGGCCGGTCGCACCGCGCTGATGCGTGCAGTCATCAACAAGAACCCTGCCATCGCCAAGACCCTCTTCGAAGCAGGCTCGGATCCCGACAAGAAGGACGACTTCTACGAGTCGCCGTTCCTGCGCGCGAGCGCCAATGGCCAGGTTGAAACGCTGAAGCTTCTCATTGACGGCGGGGCCGACCTCACGGCGGTAAATCGCATGGGCGGGACCGCCTTGACCGTCGCCAGCGAGAATGGCCGGGTTCAGGCCGTGCGCCAGTTGCTCCGCACCGATATCCCGGTAGACCAGGTTAATGACCTGGGCTGGACGGCCCTGCACGAAACCATTGTCCTGGGCCAGGGCACCGCCAATGCCATCACCATCGCGCGTTTGCTGATTATCAACGGGGCAGACCCGCATTTGGAGGACCACTCCGGTTCTGATGCATTCAAGCTAGCGCGTGAACGCCAACAGAGCCAGATGCTGACCATGCTGCAGGCCGCAGCCAAGCGCTGAGTCCTAGAGGGCGTCGAGGTAGAACCAGGCGCCGTCCTGCTTCACGAAGGTGCTGACCTCATGCTGCTGCGCTTCATGCCGGCCGTCGCGATAGTTGGCAGCGAATTCAACCACCCCGCGGGAGGCCGCCGCGCCGCCAGCACGGGTTGAAATGATCTCCAAGCCGGTCCAGCGCATCTGCGAATCCACGTCCAGTTCCTTGGGCCTCGTGCTCTCATGCCAGGTCGCCAGCAAATACTGCGACAGCCCCAGCACGAAGGCGCTGTAGCGTGAGCGCATCAGCTGCTCCGCGGTCTGCGGCAGCAAGGAGCCATCTTCCCTTCCGTCATGCAAGGGCTTGCAGCAGTTTTCGTAGGACGGCTTCACAGCGTCCAGGGCTCGGCAGGCGCAGACGGTTTGACTAGCATTTTTCACAGTTTCAGCATACGCGTCGAGCGCGCTTCGACAACCCGTGAGCCTAAGATCACATGACTTAAACCGCAGGATATCGGTGCTATCGCGCACAGGGACGTTTTCCCCATCACATTCACGGGTAGACTATGAAGGCAAGCTCGCGGAGCGCCAAATCCCCCTGGTGTGAGACGGCATCTCCGTGTGGCATTTAACTTAACCTCGCCAACAGGAGATATGCCGGATGCCCCGCATCGTTGTAGATGTCATGCTCAAGCCAGAAATCCTTGACCCTCAGGGCAAGGCCATCGCGGGAGCTCTTCCCCGCCTAGGCTTCACCTCCTTCGAAGCTGTCCGCCAGGGCAAGCGCTTTGAACTGTCCGTGGACGGCGAGGTGACCGAAGAAATCCTCGCCCAGGCTCGCGAGGCTGCAGAAACCCTGCTTTCCAACCCGGTGATCGAAGATGTCGTCAACGTCGAGGTATTCGAAGACTAATGAGCGCCGAACTTCCCCTGATTGGCGACTATTCAACGCCAAGCACTGCACTTTCCGGAGCGCGCATCGGCGTGGTGACCTTCCCGGGCACCCTCGATGACCGCGACGCCGCTCGCGCCGTGCGCGCAGCCGGTGCCGAAGCGGTGTCCCTGTGGCACGCCGACACCGACCTGCAGGATGTCGACGCCGTGGTGATCCCCGGCGGCTTCTCCTACGGCGACTACCTGCGCGCCGGCGCGATCTCCCGCTTCGCACCGATGATGGCGAAGATCGCAGATGCCGCGAACTCCCATGCCAAGCTGCCCGTGCTGGGCATCTGCAACGGTTTCCAGATCCTCACCGAGTCGCACCTGCTGCCCGGATCGATGATCAAGAACGACCACTTGAAGTTCATCTGCCGCGATCAGCTGCTGCGCGTGGAGAACAACCAGACCGCATGGACCAACGGCTTCGAAGCAGGCCAGGAAATCACCATCGTGCTGAAGAACCAGGATGGCCAGTACGTGGCCGACGAGAAGGTCCTGGACGAGCTCGAAGCTGAAAACCGCATCGCGTTCTCCTACGTGGGCTGGAACCCGAACGGCTCGCGCCGCTCGATCGCCGGCGTGAGCAACAAGGCCGGCAACGTTGTCGGCCTGATGCCGCACCCGGAGCACGCCATTGAGGCCGGCTTCGGCCCGGACCACCGCGGCACCGACGGGCTGGCATTCTTCACCAGCGTTCTGACCCACCTTGTTGGAGGCAAAAAGTGAGCCAGGAAGCCACTAAGGAATTCAATATCGACACCGTCGATAACGCAGCGGGCACCCCGGATGTAGAACTGCCATGGGCAGAGCTGGGCCTGAAGGACAACGAGTTCGCCGAGATCGTGAAGATCCTGGGCCGTCGTCCGACCGCCGCTGAATTGGCCATGTACTCGGTCATGTGGTCCGAGCACTGCTCGTACAAGTCCACCAAGAACCACCTGCGCCAGTTCGGCCAGAAGGTCACCCCGGAAATGAAGAAGGACCTGATGGTCGGCATGGGCGAAAACGCCGGTGTCACCGACCTGGGCGACGGCTGGGCCGTGACCTTCAAGATCGAGTCCCACAACTCGCCTTCCTACGTCGAGCCGTACCAGGGTGCCGCTACCGGCATCGGCGGCATCGTGCGCGACATCATCTCCATGGGCGCCCGCCCGATCGCCGTGATGGATCCGCTGCGTTTCGGCGCGATCGACCACGAGGACTCGCAGCGCGTCGTGCACGGCGTGGTCTCGGGCATCGGCGGCTACGGCAACTCGCTGGGCCTGCCGAACATCGGCGGCGAAACCGTCTTCGACCCGATCTACCAGGGCAACCCGCTGGTCAACGCACTGGCCGTGGGCGCACTGCGCCACGAGGATCTGCGCCTGGCCAACGCCTCGGGCGTGGGCAACAAGGTCGTGCTCTTCGGTGCGCGCACCGGTGGCGACGGCATTGGCGGCGCGTCGGTGCTGGCCTCGGAGTCCTTCGACGACACCAAGCCCTCCAAGCGCCCTGCGGTGCAGGTGGGCGACCCGTTCGCCGAGAAGGTGCTCATCGAGTGCTGCCTGGAACTGTTCAAGGCCTCGCTGGTCGAGGGCATCCAGGACCTGGGCGCCGCAGGCATCTCCTGCGCCACCAGCGAACTGGCTTCCAACGGCGAAGGCGGCATGCAGGTCGAGCTGACCAACGTGCTGCTGCGCGATTCCACCCTGACCCCGGGCGAAATCCTGATGTCGGAGTCCCAGGAACGCATGATGGCCGTAGTCACCCCGCAGAACATCGAAGCGTTCGAGGCCGTCATGGCCAAGTGGAACGTGGAGTACTCCTGGCTGGGCGAGGTCACCGACACCGATCGGCTGATCATCACCTGGAATGGCGAAGTCATCGTGGATGTGGACCCGAAGACCGTCGCCCACGACGGCCCGGTCTACGACCGCCCGTATGCCCGCCCGCAGTGGCAGGATGCGCTGCAGGCTGACACCTTCAAGTCCTCGGAAGCCGGCGCCAACCTGCCAGCTACCGGCGAAGAGCTGAAGGCCGCCGCCCTGGAGCTGATCGCCAGCCCGAACATGTGCGACAAGTCCTGGATCACCAACCAGTACGACCGCTACGTCGGCGGCAACACCGCGCTGGCCGCCCCGGATGATGCCGGCGTGATCCGCATCGACGAGTCCACCGGACTCGGCGTGGCCATCGCCACCGATGCCAACGGCCGCTACACCTACCTGGACCCGTATGCCGGCGCCCAGCTGGCGCTGGCCGAGTCCTACCGCAACGTCGCCACCTCCGGTGCGATCCCTGCGGCGGTTTCGGACTGCCTGAACTACGGCTCCCCAGAGGACCCGGATGTCATGTGGCAGCTGGCCGAGGGCATCCGCGGCCTGTCCGATGCGTGCATGGAGCTCGGCGTCCCGGTCACCGGCGGCAATGTCTCGCTGTACAACCAGACCGGCGACAAGGCCATCCACCCAACCCCTGTGGTGGCGACCCTGGGCAAGTTCGACGACGTCGCTCGCCGCACCCCTTCGGGCTGGCGCGAAGAGGCCGACGGCCAGGCCATCTACCTGATCGGCACCACCGCCGATGAGCTGGACGGCTCGGAGTTCGCCAACCTGCGCGGCCACCTCGGCGGCCTGCCGCCAAAGGTCGACCTGGCTGCCGAGAAGGCACTGGGCGCAATCCTGATCAACGCCAGCCGCGACGGCATGATCGACGCCGCGCACGACCTGTCCGAGGGCGGCCTGCTTGCAGCGCTGTCCGAGATGGTCCTGCGCTACGGCGTTGGCGCCCGCGTGGCCCTGGACGAGATCAAGCAGCGTGACGGCATCGATTCCTTCACCGCGCTGTTCTCGGAGTCCCAGGCACGCGCCTTGGTTGCCGTTCCACGCAGCGAAGAGGTCCGCTTCAACGACATGACCAGTGCCCGCGGTGTCACCGTGGCCCGCATGGGCATTGTCGATGCGCAGTCCGGCGTCCTGGAAGTCCAGGGCGAGTTCACCGTTTCGGTGGACGAGCTGCGCGAGGCTTCCGAGGGCACCATGAAGAAGTACTTCGGCTAGTTTCTGGCCCACCCCTGGACGGCGGTTCTCCTCATCGAGGAGAGCCGCCGTTTTGCATGCCTGGATGATGTGGCGCTAAGCAGTGCTCCAAGGTCTGCTCCAGCCCCGAGTCCGATGCGTTCTGGCGCCTGTGCGGCTGGGCTGGAGACCGGTCGAGGCGCAATCTCCGGATATAGTTGACACGTCAATAACTTTGAGTCATGATTGATGCATCAACAAAGTTCTGGACTACAGGGAGCACGCAATGAACGCCTTCGAGAACATCGAATTCGGCCTCGACACCTTTGGCGACGTACCCAGCGACAAGTCAGGCAAGCTGGTAACCCATGCCCAGGGCATCCGCGCCACGGTCCAGGAAGCCATCGCGGCCGATCAGGCCGGCGTCGATGTGATCGCTGTCGGCGAGCACCACCGCCCCGAATACGCCATCTCAAGCCCCGAGACCGTTCTGGCGGGCATTGCCACGGCGACCGAGCGGATCCGCCTCGGATCCGGCGTGACCGTGCTGTCTTCCGACGATCCGGTCCGCGTCTTCCAGCGCTTCGCTACTGTGGATGCCTTGTCCAACGGCCGTGCCGAAGTCATGCTGGGCCGCGGCTCCTTTACCGAGTCCTTCCCGTTGTTCGGCCATGACATGGCTGACTACGAACTGCTCTTCGACGAGAAGATCGACCTGTTCCACAAGCTGCTCGACGAAAAGCCGGTGACTTGGCAGGGAACCAAGCGTGCAGCGCTGACCGACATGGAAGTCTTCCCGAAGACCGAGTCCGGCCGCCTGAACACCTGGGTGGGAGTGGGCGGTTCCCCGCAGTCGGTCATCCGCACGGCGCACTACGGATTCCGCATGATGCTAGCAGTCATCGGCGGCTCCCCCGAGCGTTTCGCACCCTACATCGACCTGTACCGCCGGGCCAACGACCAGTTCGGGCACCCAACCCTGCCGGTGGGCCTGCATTCACCTGGCTTCGTCGCAGAAACCGACGAGTTGGCCCGCGAGCACATGTTCGACGCCTACAAGGAGCAGCGCGACCGCATCGGCGCCACCCGCGGCTGGAGCCCAATGAGCCGCGGCGAATTCGAGCACGAAATCAGCGAAGGATCGCTGTACGTGGGCTCTCCGGAAACCGTGGCGCGCAAGATCGCCAAGACCATCAAGACCTTGGATATCGGCCGTTTCGATTTGATCTACTCGGGCGGCGCAGTAGAAGCCAGCGCCCGCCTGCGTGCAGTGGAACTCTACGGCGAGAAGGTCATCCCGTTGGTGCGCGAAATGCTTGCCGAGAGCTAAACCCGGATTCGAAGACATGCCTGAAGGAGAGAAAATGACACAGCAGACCATCGGCATCCTGGGCGCCGGGAAGATCGGCACGGTCCTGGCCCGCCGCGCCCTGCAGGCCGGCTACAAGGTGCTCATCGCCGGTTCCGGCGACCCCGGCGCCATTGCCCTGACCATTGAGATCCTGACTCCGGGTGCCGTGGCCGTGGATCCGGCAACCGCCGCACGGGAAGCCGACATTGCCATACTGGCCTTGCCTCTGGGAAAGTACCAGAATATTCCGGCTGCCGAGCTTGAAGGCAAGCTGGTTATCGATGCCATGAACTACTGGTGGGAAACCGACGGCATCCACGAGGACCTGAACGACCCCACGGTGTCCACCAGCAAGTTGATCCAGGAGTTCCTGCCAGGTTCGCGGATCGTCAAGGCCTTCAACCACATGGGCTACCACGACCTCGAGGACGAGTCCCGTCCAGCCGGCGCCGAGCGCCGCAAGGCCATCGCGATCGCCGGTGATCTGGGCGCCGACGTCGATCAGGTAGCACTGATCGTTGATGATTTCGGCTTTGATCCGCTGCCGATCGGCCCTTTGGCTGAAGGCTTGCGCCTGCAGCCGGGCCAGCCTGCTTTCGGCGCGAACAAGCCGCGGGCCGAGCTCGCCGAACTCATCGATGCCGCGCAGGTCCAGGCCTCAGCCTAGCTGCGCGAGCACCTCGTTCAGCGCTTCGGTGGACGAGGGGTGGGTGAAGATCTGGTCGCGCAGTTCAGCGGCAGTCATGTGCTGCCGCATGGCCAATGCCACCAGGTTGACCACCTCCTGGGAGTCCACGTGCATCAGCGCCGCTCCGAGGATCTGGTCGCTGCGCGCATCGATGACGAACTTGATGATGCCCCGCGGGTCGCCCACGATCTTGGGGCGCGGCATCGCGGCGATCTCGGAAACTTTCTTCACCGCGATCTTGGCTTGGAACCCCTGCTGCGCTGCCTGCTCTTGGCTCAAGCCAACGCGAGCCAGCGGCGGAGTGGTGAAGATGGTGTACGGAACAGCAACCCGGTCCTTGGTGCTGCGTGATCCGTCTCCCAGCAACTGGCTGGCCAAGACCCGGTGGTCATCGAGCGAGACATAGGTGAACTGGGGTCCGCCGTTGGCATCGCCCAGGGCATAGATGCCCTCGACATTGGTGGCCAGGAACTCGTCAACCGCGACTTCCCCGCGGGAGCCCGTCTGGACCCCGGCGGCTTCCAGCCCCAGACCGGCAGTATTCGGCACGCGCCCAAGCGCAATCAGCACGGCATCCGCCTGCAGCTGGTGCACCTCGCCCCGACGCTCGTAGCTGACGGTGGCGCCTTGCTCGTCCTGGCTGATCGAACGCACCGAAGCCGAACTGATGATCTCGGCTCCGGCATCTTCCAGGCAGGCCTGGACTTCCCCGGCCACATCCGGGTCTTCCTTGGACAGCGCACGGCTCCCGCGATCCAGCACGGTGACTTTCGATCCGAACTGGGCAAACATCGAGGCGAACTCGATGCCGACATATCCCCCGCCCACCACAGCCAGGGCCTTGGGCAGCTGGGCATGCTGGATCGTTGTGGAGTCATGCACCCGCCCGCCGATCTGCGCTCCTTCGATGTCCGGGATCGCAGGTAGCGCGCCGGTGTTGATGATGATCTTCCCTGCGCTCAGTTCCAGCTCTTCGGAACCGGCACTGACCTTGATGCTTCGAGGCCCGGTGAATGCGGCCTTGCCATTGACCACCAGCACCGACTCCAGGTCGTCGAGCATGGAGAAATTCTTGGCGCGCATCATGGCGGTGAGCTTGTCCCGGCGCTGGACGGCCTCCTGGAAGACCTGCTGGTCGTATCCGGCGCCATCCCGGGATTCGGCATCATGGATCAAGGCCTTGGTCGGCACGCAACCGATATTGATGCAGGTGCCGCCATACATCTGGGAGGACTGCTCGATCACCGCCACCCGCTGTCCTGCCTTGGCCAGGGTACCTGCCAGGGTCTTGCCGCCTTTGCCCCACCCGATCACGATCGCATCGAGCTTTCCGTCCGCGTTTGCCGAACCCACGATAATCCCCTAGCTGTCGCCGTCTTGTCCTAGCACGAGTCTTGTTCCCGCAGGCCGCTTCCGTCAACCTTTGCCCGGACAGCCCGGAGATGAAAAATGGCGGACCACACCCTTTGCAAGATGCGATCCGCCAGTTACAGGACGCTCACCTGGCTATTGGCCGGCACGGCCACGAGCAGCTGATTCGATGAGGTTATCGCCGGGCAGTGCAGCACCCGAGGCCACTGCCTCGATCCAGGTAGCGGTCGGGGCCACCGCAGCCCAGCTGGAATTCAGCACGGCCATCAGGGTTTCATGCACCTGCTGGGCGGGGATGGAACCGGCAGCGTTGACAATTTCGATCGCGCCGGTAGCATCGGAGAGCACTTCCACGGTGAACCCCAGCGGTTCGGCAGCCGCGGCAGAACCGATCACGCAGTTATTGGTCATGTAGCCCACCAGGGTCAACGTGGTGATTTCACGCTCGCGAAGCCACTCTTCCAGGCCTGTACCCGCGAAGATGCTGGCATAGTTCTTGGAGAATTGGTGCTCTGCAGCTTCCATCCGATCCTGGATCTGCGGGTGCAGGGCATAGGTAGCGGATTCCGGGGCAAAGACGGGGAATCCCTCGGGCGCTTGGTGCTGCACGACAACCACCGGGATCCCGGCCTTTGCCGCTTCGTCCATGGCATTGGCGATGGTGGCTACCGACTGCTCGCGATCCGGGTACTGGATCTGCAGCAGGCCATCAAAGTATTCCTGCTGTGCGTCGATGACGATTAGTGCTCTGCGTGGTGCGGACATAGTGAGTTCCTCTTTCCGATGTGTCGAGATGGCGCCATACGGCACCGGGTGTTTCAGGTTTTATTTAGCCGGCCGGTAGTGCTGGGCCATGAGCTGCACGGTTTGCACCGCTGCGCCAGGGGTGTGGCTGCCAAGGACCATCATCAACTCATCCGCTCCGGTCCGCTGCTGCAGCGCTTCCAGGCGCTGGGCCACTTCGGAAGGCGTGCCGGCCAGGGTGCGGTTGGTGTACATGTCAATGATCGCTCGCTCATTGAGCGTGGCCGGATATCCTGCGACCTCCTGGGCGGATAGCAGTGCAAAGGGTTCACGCTTGAACATCCGCAGCATGGCCATCGCCATGGTCGAGGCCTCGGCACGGGCGTATTCTGGATCCTCGGCCGCGATGACGCTTTGGCTGATGAGCACGTACGGACGGTCGAGCACTGCCGAAGGCACGAAGTTCTCGCGGTAGATGCGCAGCGCGGTGTCGATATCGGCATCGCCGAACTGCAAGGCGAAGGCGTAGGGCCGGCCCAGCCGCGCGGCCAGCTGCGCCGAATACGGCGAGGAGCCCAGGATCCACAACGGGGTCTGCGTTTCCGGTGCGGGCAGGCGGTTCTGCTCGTTCTGCCACGGGCCGGGCACTGCATGGACTTCGCTGTAGGGGTGCCCTGCAGGGAAATCATCATTCAGGAATCCCACCAGCTCGGCCAGTTGCTCGTCGAAGGTTTCGTTGGCTCCGGTTCCGCGGCGCAACGCGGCCGCGGTGGCCCCATCGGTACCTGGCGCGCGCCCGACACCCAGGTCGATGCGCCCCGGAGCCAGCGCTTCGAGCATGCCAACCTGCTCCGCGACCACCAGCGGCGCATGGTTGGGCAGCATCACTCCACCCGCGCCCAACCTGATCCGCTGGGTGTCGGCGGTGAGCCGGGCCATCATCAGCAGCGGCGATGCCACGGACAGCGCGGGCATGGCATGGTGCTCGGACATCCAGAAACGGTGATATCCGGATTGATCCGCAGCCTTGGCGATATCGATGGTGTCCTGGAGGCCATCTTGGGCGGTTTGCCCTACACCGGGTCCGCCTCCGGTGTGAACCGACAGGGCGAAGGGAGCGGAGCCGAATCGTGGCACTGGCTGCAAGGCCAACCTCTTTTCTCATGTTATTTCTACTTTTTACCGTGATACACACACTAGCAGGTGATCACGGTAAAGCAATACTGATACCATGAGGAACATGTCCCAGATGCCCCTTCCCCCGAGCCCCGGAACCGCGCAGCACTGCAGCATCGATCTGGCCAACAGCGAAATCCAGCTGCCTGGCGGCAAGAGCTTCGACGCGCTGGCTAGCCCGGCGGACACCACGCAATGGCTCATCGTGCGGGGTCTCGTGCCCCAGGAAGCGGCGCTGCAAAGCTATTGCCAGAATCGGCTGGTCACCCTTCGCAGCCAGATCAGGAAAGCTTTCCATGCCATCGCCACGGGCACACCCGTGGCCCGGGAAGTGCTGCAGGGCATCAACGCCGCACTGCTGGCAGCACCGAGCACCCCATTGCTGCACCATGAGCCGGGCAAGGGATTCTTCCGCGCATTGGAACACCCCGCCACGCAATTGACCGAGCACGCCATGTCGCGACTTGCCGAGGACGCCGCAGCACTTCTGAGCAGCGAAGAAGCGGGCCTGCTGGCCCAATGCGAAGCCGAGCCATGCACCCGCTACCTGCTCAAGACCCATGGCCGCCGGCATTGGTGCTCCACGCGTTGCGGTGATCGCGTGCGGGCGGCCCGTTCGTACGCCAAGAAGAAGAGCCAGCAGGATTCTTCTGCCGCCTAGCCCATGGCCTGAGGATTCCCGCCGGCGACGCAGCCGAGCACCTTGCATGCCGCGGCACGTGCCAAGCAGCATGGAACACTAAAGGCTCCCACCATCCGTAGATGCTGGGAGCCTGAGGAACTGCGGGCGGAACGCCTAGATCTTCTTGACGATGGAAGACTTCAGTTCCATCTGGCCGAAGCCGTCCACCTTGGCGGCGATATCATGGTCGCCAGAGCCTTGGACCAAGCGGATATTGCGCACCTTGGTTCCGGCCTTCAGCGCACTCTGCGCGCCCTTGACCTTCATGGTTTTGGTGATGCTGACGGTATCTCCGTCCTGCAGCGCATTGCCGACAGCATCCTTGATCACTGCTTCGACAGCTTCGGCTACTTCGGCCTCAGCGTTCCATTCATGTGCGCACTCTGGGCAGACCAGCAGGGCATCCATTTCGTAGGTGTACTCGCTGGAGCATTCAGGGCACGGTGGCAAGGTATCAGACATGAAGCTGATTTTAGTGAGCGGATATGCCCCATGTCGAATGAATCGGATATCGAATAATCCCCGGAATTCCGCGCTGGAAATGGCACGAACCCCAGGCCTTGAACACTTCCTGCCCTCCAGCTTGAAATTACTTGTTTTCCACGCCGGATATACCCCATACTCAGGCATACAGGCTGGTGCCCACACCGGCCGGGTTAGGGGCACACCATGTCTAAGCACCACAAGTACAAGAGCTACGGTCCGCAGTACACGGTGACGCCAAGGGAAGGGCTCACCCTGGAAATCCTCGCTCAGGCCGAAAAGGCCGGGGCAAAGGCAGGATACGCGATGGCCAAAGAGCAGCTGTACCGGAACATCGGCAACAGCTCTGTGATCAACGAGCAGGAAACCGACGAATTGCTGGCCGCTGCCGAACGTGCCGGCGCCGCGGCGGCACTCACCGCGGCACGCAAAGTCCTGGATAAGACACTGCGCACCTCGTTCAAGCACTACCACCACTCAACGGCGCAGGGGCCCGCGCAGCAGCTTGCCCCGCAGCCATTTGCTCCTGCGCAGACGCGCAGCTACTCGGAAACCTACGAGGAGCCCTTGGCCCAGCACACCCCCGCCTTGGGATATCTGGATCCGTCAAGGGAAAAGGTGGATCAGCACATTCTGACCATCACCCGGGTAGAACAGCTGAACGACCAGATGGTGCGCATCATCGCTGGCGCCCCCGATCTGGATGGCTACCGTTCCAACGGGGCGATTGATGAATACGTGAAAGTCTTTGCCGCTGACCCCGCCCTCGGATTAGAGCCTCCCTATGATCTGCGCGCCTTGCGGCAGCGCCTGCCCCGCGACCAGGTTCCGCGTTCCAAGTCGTACACGATACGTTGGATCAACGCGGTTGTGCCGGAAATTGCGATCGACTTCGTAGTTCATGGGGAGCCTGGGACTGTTGGCCATTGGGCCGGGACAGCGCAGCCCGGGGACCCACTGGTTATTTCCCCCTCACGGAGCAAGTCATCATTGTCGCTGAATGCCGACTACTACGTGCTGGCCGCGGATGAAGCAGGCATCCCGGCGATCTGCAAAGCCCTCGAAGCATTGCCCTCGGATGCGCGCGGTCTAGCGTTGCTCGAAGTTGCCGATCAGAACGCAATGTTTGACGTGAAACATCCTCCAGGCGTTGATTTACGCTGGCTGCCGCGTGACGGCGTTCCGGCGGGCCGCAGCTCACTGCTGGCCGATGAGCTCCGTTCCTTGCCGCTGCCCCCTCTGCGGCTTGGGCTAATCGCTCATGCCGAGCGTTCCACGGTTAAAGAGATCAGCCAAGTTGCGCGGCACTGGCACCTCGACAAGCGTTCCTCCCACATTTCCTCTTACTGGACCCTGCGCGAGGGGAGATTACGCCGCTAAAAGCTGGATCAGAGTGATCCGCAGCATCACAACGGCACGCACAGGGACAAGCTCTTTAACTCCGGATAACCTTGGAAGCATCGCATCCGCACTGGTTATCCGAGGAGTGTCCATGGCTCAGCCCGATTGCACCAGCAATTTCGCGCGCTTTCTCGGCGGTGTTTTGCTGATTGCCCTCGGACTCGTCCTGATGCTCAACTCGGCGAGCGCGGTCCGGCTGATCATTTGGCTGCTGGGCGCTGGCCTGTTGATTGCGGGCCTGGTGCGCCTTGCCGAGGCTCAACAGGACTCCGTTCGCCGCTGGCCAGTGATGCTTTCGGGCGGCCTGCTGGTGCTCAGCGGGGTCGCCCTCCCGCTCTGGCATCGCGCCAGCTTGCCGGTCCTGGCTTTGGCGACTTCACTGGTTCTTCTCCTGGGCGGAGTGCTCAGACTGGCAGCGGTGCTCCGCGGGCAGCGGCAGTATTCCTTCCGCGGCGCTCTCACAGCACTTGCCGGTGTCTTTGGCGCGGCTCTGGTGATGTTTTGGCCCAGGCTTTCCTTGTGGGTGCTCGGCGTCGCTTTCGGCGGCTGGTTATTCCTTTTGGGAGTCCACTGCTTGTGGTCTTTTCTCCGGCCTCGCCTTCCGGCAATTCCTGGCTGGCTCCGCACTGCGCGTAGCGCTAGCCTGACAGGATTGAGCGCCATTGGCCTCGTCGCCGTGCTCGGGCTCGGAACGATCACCGCTTTTCTGCATAGCCAAAGCGATACGGCCGCCGCGGATGATTTCTATTTGCCGCCAGCTAGCGTTCCTGCTGCCCATGGCCAGTTGCTGCGCGCTGAACCGCTGGCCAAGAGCACTCCGCCGAACACTCTCGCCTGGCGAATTCTGTATACGACGCAAGGTCACGATGGCTCTCCTGCAATAGCTTCGGGCGTGGTGACCGTGGCCGAGTCCGCCACGGGAACCCTACCTGTCATCTCATGGGCCAATGGGACCAAGGGCGTCATGTCCCAGTGCGCGCTGTCCATGGGACCGAATCCTTATGATGATGGTCCAGCTGCTGCCCGTGAAACCATGTTGGCTGGCGGATGGGCAGTAGTCGCTACCGATTACGTCGGCTTGGGCACCGCCGGCCCTCATCCCTATTTGATTCCGGCTGCCGAGGCGTACGCGGTGCTTGACGCGACTCTTGCTGCAGGTCAGCTGCAAGACCTGCATTCACGAGGAGTCCGGCTAGGACAGTCCAGCGTAGTGTGGGGCCATTCCCAGGGCGGGCATGCGGCTCTGGCTACGGCTGAAGCCGCCGGGGACTACGCTCCGAACCTGGAGATTCTCGGCATCGCCGCCATGGCCCCGGCAACCAACCTTCCGGAATTGGCCGAGTCGGTTGCTGATACCGCGGCGGGAAAAATCATTTCCAGCTACATTGCCGCCAGCTGGAACCAGCTGTATCCGGATCTGGGCATCGACGAGCGGTTGACGACCCGTTCTCGCATGGCGGTAAACCAGCTATCCCAGAATTGCTTTTCCGGTACGGGCGCGCTGACCGGGTTGGCCCAGGCCAGCCAGCTCTTCGAACCGATTCTCAGTTCCGAGGCTCTCGACGGCCAGCTGCACTCGGTGCTGAAACGCAATTCGTCCATCGTTCCGGCGGGCTACCCGGCGTTCATTGCCCAGGGCGCTGCTGATTCATTGGTCTTGCCCTCGATGCAGCGCGAGTTCTTCAGAAGTTCTTGCACCCCGGATGCCCAGATTGGTTACCTCGAGTACTCCGGACTGGACCACATGCCGCTCGTCGGGGCAGACTCGGCACTCAATGAAGATCTTGTCGCCTTCACCCACTCGCTGCTTGAGGGGAAGCCAGCTTTCCCTGAAGGCTCCACCCTGTGCAGGAAATAACCGTTTGCGATGCCACTCTGATTCCTTTTGTTCTTGTACCAGCGCACGGGCCCGTGTCTGTGGAACATAAAATAGGTTCGGAAAGACTTCCAGTAATTCATTGCCGTTCAATGCCGCCTAGCCATTTTCTGGCCGTCGGCCCAGGAGAATCCTAGTGCGTCCCAGCTTGTCCCGAATCGCAGTTGCCTTGTGCCTTGGCATCTTGGCCTTTTCCCTTGGCTCTTGCGCGGCGTTACCTGACGAGCAAGGGAGAGATGCGGGCACCGCGGCATTTGAAGCCGGGCATTGGCCACGCACCTTGACTGATTCAATGCATGACCCCATACGGATCCAGGCAAAACCTGAACGTATCGTCTCGACCTCGGTAGGACTCACGGGTTCACTGCTGGCCCTGGACGCGCCGGTCATTGCCAGCGCAACGGCGCCGGCGGGGCCTGATACCGATGGCGACGGTTTCTTCAAGCATTGGGCTGATGTTGCCTCGGACCGCAAAGTTGATCCGCTCTACGAGATCGGGAAGTTCGATCTGGAAGAAATCGAGGACCAGAAACCCGACCTCATCATCGTGGCGGCAACAGGAGCAGACTCCGAAGTCGACAACGTAGGTGCGCTGAGGAAGATTGCACCAACCATTGTCGTGGACTACGCAGATAAGGACTGGAACGAACTTTCAAAGTTGCTCGGGGAAGCCACTGGTACCGAAGAACGAGCAGAGCAGAACACTGCAGCCATTAACGAACGGGTTTCAGCACTGAGAAGCATGCTGGCAATCCCATCCGGAACCACGGCTTCAATCATTTCCTACGCAGCCCATGGCATATCCCCGATCGCTAAAACCACCGGGCCGCATGCGCAGCTGTTCAGAGGACTCGGCTTCACGGTGGTATCCACGCCAAAGAAGTTCGACACTTCCACACAGCCAAGGGAAGATTTCAGTTTCGTCAGCTACAGGGATCTGCCAGCAACGCTCACTGGAGATGCCACCTTCCTCTTGGCCGCAAACAAGAAAGCGACCACGGCATTTACCTCGGATGAATCATTAGCCCAGCTGCCATCGGTGCAGAGCGGCAGCGTCTTCCCGCTCACCACTGCCCACCTTCTGGACTACTACGCAACCCAGAAGATCTTGGACTATTTCGAACACGATTTTCCAGGTCTGGGCTCTTCTGAGCTCGAGTAGCAGCATTCCTTGAAGCCGGTACATCCGACCTCACGCCACAACACGGATCATGGACGGCTAAATGGTCCGCTCCACTGCCTATAGTTCAAGTCAGAGCATCTTCTAGCTCAAGCACCAGCCACCTTAGGAGTAGTACTACCGCATGCGTTCGCTGCGTCGCACCTTATCTTTGTTCGCCCTCCTGTCCACCCTGGCTCTGAGCTCGTGCTCTTCATTGGAGACCATTGAGTTCCCGCCCCTTCCTGATGCCCAAGCCGCACCGACGCCAAGCACCGCAGAACAACTTGATATCTACGCAGAATCCCTTGAACTGCTCAATGAAGTTACGGTCAAAGGCCGCGCACCAAAAACCGGCTACGACAGAGCGGAATTCGGCAAGGGATGGAAAGATCCGGACCGCAATGGATGCGATGCGCGCAACGACATCCTCTCGCGCGATTTGGTGGACGTGACATATAAACCGGCCACGCGACCCTGCGTTGTATTGAGCGGAACGTTCGATGATCCCTACACGGGCAAGACCATCGAATTCAAGCGCGGCCAAGGCACCAGCACCTCCGTGCAAATCGACCATGTTGTCGCCCTGTCCGATTCCTGGCAAAAGGGCGCGCAGCGCTGGGATGCCGAGACCCGCTTGGAATTTGCCAATGACCCGCTGAATCTGCTGGCTTCCGATGGCCCCACTAATGCTTCCAAAGGCGACAAGGACGCGTCATCATGGTTGCCACCCAACAAGAGCTTCCGTTGCACTTACGTCTCGCGGCAGACCCAGGTAAAAGCCAAATACGACGTTTGGATGACCAAGGCAGAGCACACCGCGATCGGGAACATCCTCAAATCCTGCATCTAGCAGTCAGGCAGCTTCGCCGGGCCTCATAGCCGTACGCAGGACATCGCACGGAAACATCCACCTTAAGGCTTATCGTCAAATCGATGGACTTGTGGCAAAATGGATATTATTCAACACGTTAGCGATTATGTTCTGCGATGGCTTGGCCTGATCCTCTACTGCAAGGGCGCATGATGAAGACACGAATCCCCGGAGTCCTCCTACTGGTTTCCAGCGTGTGCATCTTCAGTTTTGCACTGACCACCACGCAGCGCGAGGCAGCCACTGCCTGCTGGGTCGTCTCCACCCTCATGTTCATTGGAGCAGCCATGCTGCTGCTGAGTGCGATCCTTGGAACTTCCACCGTCACCGCAGGTGACCCGCGGCATAAGCGTCAGCAATAACTGCATACTCCTCTAATCAGAAGCAACCTCTTGGCCTATGGCTGGGAGGTTGCTTCTGTTGAATAACCGACAGTACTTGTACTTCTGCACCTAAATTTAACGCCAAAGCATCGACAGGTTCATTCAGATGCGATAGACATATGTCTTGTCACACTCGTCACTTTTAGGAGTACCCATGCCTGCATTCAGGCAGATAAGAAAACTCGGTCTCGCTTCGCTGGCAACGATTTCGCTGGCCGCCACCGGTGCCGCAACAGCTCAGGCTACATCCACGCACAGTGCTTCCCTGTCGCCAGCTGCGGGTACTGAAGCCGTCACCATTGATCTAGTTGGCATCAATGACTTCCATGGCCGCATTTCTGCTGACAGAAGCTCTGCCGGCGCTGCTGTGCTGTCCGGTGCTGTAGATGGAATGCGTGCAGAAAACGAAAACACCCTATTCGTCTCCGCCGGCGATAACATCGGCGCCTCAACCTTCGCTTCCGCCTCGCAGGATGACGAACCAACCATCGCTGCCCTGGGTGCTGGCGGCCTGGATGTCTCGGCAGTAGGCAACCACGAGTTCGACAAGGGATTCGCGGACCTGACCGGACGCGTCATCGACAGCTACGCCGATTCCAGCGGTGTCAACGGCGCAGACTTCGCACTGGGCGCCAATGTCTATGAAAAGGGCACCACGGCTCCTGCCCTCCAGGAATACGCGATCCGCGAGATCTCCGGTATTTCCGTGGGCTTCATTGGCACCGTTACCGAAGACATGCCTTCACTGGTTTCCCCAGCTGGCATCGCCGACCTGGATTTCGGCAGCGAACTGGAAGCAGCGAACCGTGTAGCTGAGCAGCTCTCCGATGGCGATGAAGCGAACGGCGAGGCAGATGTAGTGGTGCTGCTGACCCACAACGGTTCCGCTGGCGATCAGTGCGCAGATATTGCCGAAGAAGACAGCGCCTATGGCGAGCTCGTTCGCGAGGCCAGCAACGAGATCGACGCGATCTTCTCGGGCCACACCCACCAGTCCTACGACTGCGAAATCGCGGGCCGCCCGGTGATCCAGTCCCACCAGTACGGCACCACTTTGGGCAAGGTTTCCTTGCAGGTAGATCCTGAGACTGGCGAAGTCACCGAGGCCGCTACCGAGCGCATCGCCTTGGCAACCGAGGGCGCTGACGGCGAATGGGTGGGCAACTTTGATGCCAATGCCGAGGTCGCAGAAATCGTTAGCGCCGCTGAAGCGGAAGCTGAAGTGGTCGGCAGCGTGAAGATCGGCGCCATCTCTGAAGACATCCTTCGTGGTGGAGAAGAACCCGGCCAGGACCGAGGCGTTGAATCCACCCTGGGCAACACCGTAGCCGACATCCACCTATGGGCTACCTCTAATGAGGATTTCGCCAGCGAACCAGCCGAGATCGCATTCATGAACCCAGGCGGCCTGCGTGCCGACCTGCTCTACGGCCAAGATGGCACAGTGTCCTACAAGGCCGCAGCCGAGGTCCAGCCATTCGCCAACACCCTGATCACTTTCAACCTCACCGGGGCGCAGATCCGCGAGGCCTTGGAGCAGCAGTGGCAGCCTGCAGGATCGGAACGCAACAAGCTGCATCTGGGTATTTCCGAGGGTCTCGCCTACACCTACGTCGAGGACGCTGCCCAGGGCGAGCACATCAAGGACATCACCTTCAAGGGCGAGCCACTGGACGAGGAAGCAACCTTCCGTGTCGCAGCCAATGCATTCCTGGCTACCGGTGGCGATAACTTCGCCGCGTTTGCCGCCGGCACCGATCATGCTGACTCCGGCCAGATCGATTTGGACGCCACCGTGAACTACTTCAAGGCACATGACGTTGTTGAGCCGGCTCCGCTGGGCCGCGCGGTCCTGCAAGAGCCTGTTGCACCAACGCAGTCGCCGGATCCTTCGGATGAGCCAACCGGGGATCCAACTGATTCGCCGGAACCATCTGAGGATGCAACCGACGACGCGACCGAAGAACCTACCAGTTCGCCAGTGCCAACTGGGGACGCGACCCGGTCCCCTGACTCGTCTGGCGAGCCTAAGGATGAGCAGAAGGATGATTCCCAGAACCGGGACTCCGAAGACCTAGCTGATACCGGATTCGGCACCAGCTGGATCGGCATCGTCGCCGGTGTCGTTGTCCTGGCAGGCATCGCCTTGGTACTGATACGCCGCTTCGGCAACAAGGCCGGACGCTAGAGCCCAAGGGCAAAGATAAAGGCAAAGGGAAGAACCAAGAGGTTCTTCCCTTTGCCATTGTCCCAATAACTTAGTCGATGACCAGTTCGCCCATGGAATCCCAGCCTTCGCCGTCTACCTTGCGGGAAACGATCTTCGGGGTGGAGACCAGGTGTGGTCGCATGGACTCAAGACCGGCTGCGAAGTGGGCGGAGTTCACGTGGTTTGCCGCGGCTTCGTCATCGCGGAAGGCCTCAACCAGGACGAATTCGTTGGGGTCTTCGACGCTCACGGACCAATCGAAGAAGATGTTGCCCTCTTCGGCGCGGGTTGCCGCGGTGAATTCAGCGACATGGCCCATGAAGTTCGGGGTGGATTCTGGCTTTACTTGGTATTTAACAACGATGAAGTACATGTCTCTAGTCTAGGGTTCCCTTGTTAATTGCGCCTTGCAAACGAATGTATTCTTTATCCCTTTGAGGCATGCCGTCGACCACTAAATCGTATGAATCCTCGATGAGCTCGCCCATCAGTTGCGGGTCGAGTCCTGCACGAACCGAATTCCAGTGCTTCTTATTCATGTGATAGCCCGCGGTGATCTGCGGATGCTCGCTGCGCTGCTGGTCTGCCAGAGCCGGTTCGCATTTCAGGTTCAGCACTAATTCGCCTTGCAGGTGCATGAGCAGCCCAAATATTTTGCCTTTGCCCGGATCACTGCCCGCCACCTTGAATACGGTGCTGTCAGGGCCGAAGGGGTAATCGGCGTAAGCGCACGGCATGCGCAGGCACAGCTGCGCCCACGCATTTTCCAATTCTTCTTGCCCAGCTGTTGTTGCCATCAATGCCTCACTAGCGAAATGGGTACTCGATCTTGGGGCAGGTATCCATTACTACGTCCAGTCCCGCATCCTTGGCCCGTCGGGCGGCAGCTTCGTCAATGACGCCCAGCTGCAACCACACCGCCTTCGCTCCTACGGCAATGGCTTGGTCAACGATGTCTCCCACCTTGGAAGAGTTCACGAAGCAATCCACCACGTCAATGGGGCCTGGAATGCCAGCAAGCTTCGCGAAGCCCGGTTCGCCCATTACAGTTTCCGCGCCTAACGACACGGGAATAATCTGCATCGACAGTTCATCACGCAGGAAACGGGCGATGGACGGAGCTACGCGAGCTGGGTTGTTGGTCAGCCCGACAACCGCCCAGCGTCCAGGCGTGCTCAACAGCCTGCGGATTGTTGCCGAATTATTTACGTGCTGCGTGTCCATGCACGACACCATACCGCGTTGCTGGCACTTTTGGCGTCCAGGTACTGAAGTACGTCCAATTGGCAGGAACCGCTCACACCGCTGGCCTTCCAAGCGTTCGGAATTCACTGCTGCAGCTGAACCGCTTTCCCAGTGGCTGCCGCGCTGTTCTGCGAGAACGTCCCGCGGTGCTTCGCCGCCGGATGATGCGCGGGCAGGTAATCGCCACGGCCAAAGACCTTCTGGCGCAGGCTGCCCTCTGCATATCCACTTTGGGCCAGGCCACGGCGGCGCAGTTCGGGCAGCACTCCGTCAATGAAGTTGTCGTAGGAGCCGGGAAGAACATGATTCATCACGTTCAGGCCATCGATACCAGCATCCTGCCAGCGTTCGAGCTCATCGACAATTTGTTCCGGGGTCCCCGAAATCTGCTGTGCCTTGGCGCGGTAGTAGGCCAAGTCGCGCAGGGTCGGATTGCCGCCGGGCACCGAAGCCCGGGCTGCTTCAAGTACTCCCTGCGCACCCTCGGTCTGGATCTGGCCGATCGGGGTATCCAGGTCCAGTCCGCCCAGATCCACTCCGATACCGCCGCCGATGTGCGCGATGATGGCGTCCAAGTCCAGGTACTCGTCGTATTCAGCTTCCAATGCCTTGGCTTCAGCTTCGGTGGAACCAACGAGGAAGGACAAGCCGGCAAAGACCTTGATGTCATCGCGGCCGCGTCCGGCAGCAGCCAGGTGCTCGATCAGCTGGGCATTCTTCTTCGCCACGTACTGTGCGTGCGGGGCAAAGAGGAAGGTCGCCTCGGCGTGAGTGGCCGCGAACTGCGAACCGCGTGCCGACGAACCCGCCTGGAACAGGAACGGGGTGCGCTGGGCACTTGGCAGTGCCAGGTGCGGACCGTCAATGGAGTAGTAGTCGCCGCGGTGGTTGATTTTGTTGACCTTGGCCGGATCTGCGTAGATTCCGGAAATCTTGTCGGCCAGCAAGGCGTCCTCTTCCCAGGAGCCCTCCCACAGCTTGTAGGCGGCGTCCACGTATTCTTCGGCCCAACCGTAGCGGTCATCATGCCCGACCAGTTCTTTCCCGCCGAAATTGCGGTGCGCATTTTCCAGTACGCTGGTGACGATATTCCAGGCCACACGCCCCTGCGAGAGATGATCCAGGGTGGAGATCTGCCGGGCAAACTGGAATGGATGGGATTGGATGACCGAGCTGGTCATCGCCAGGCCGATGTCCTTGGTGCTGGCGGCCAATGCCGAAAGCAGGACCAGCGGATCATGGCTGGGGACCTGCAGTCCCTTTCGTACGTGCGATGCCCAACCACCCTCATGCTCGCCGTAAAGGCCAACCACGTCAGCGAAGAACAGCGAATCGAACTTTGCCTCTTCCAGCTTCTTGGCCAGGTCAACCCATAGGCCCAGTTCATGGAACCGATGCTGCTGCGCTTCGGGGTGGCGCCACATTCCGCCAAGGATGTGGCTGGAGGTGTTCATCAAGAAGGCCGAAAGCAGCAAGCGCGGGCGTTCGTTGAACGTACCCATGATTATTTTCCTGCCTTTGCTTCGCCGATCGAGTTCAAACCAGTAGGAATGGTGCCGTTGATGAAGTAGTCCCCCACCGAGCGTGCCTTGAAGGCCACCGGATTGTGGGTGGCCACCGTGCGGGCATTGCGCCAGAAGCGGTCCAGCGACTTGGAGGACGAAATCGCCGAGGCCCCGGTGACGTCGAAGAGCTCGCTGGTGGCGTCCAGGACCAGCTTCGGCGTGGCCACGTGGGCTTGCTGGACGGCAAGCTCTGCGCGCAGGTAGGCCGCTTGCGGGTCCAAGCCCAGATCTTCGTCGAGCGCCGAATCCAGTTCCCGGGCTGCGGTGACCACGATGCTCTCTGCAGCGAAGACATTGGCCGCCAAACGGCCGACAAGTTCCTGGATCTGCGCGTCATCCTTGAACAGCGCGCCGGAGCCGGTGTTGAAGGTTCGCGTGCGGTTGGCAACGATGCCTGCTGCGGCATTGCGGGCCCCCTTGCCGATACCTGCCAGTACGGCGAGCAGGCACAGCTGGAAGAAGGCAGGTTCGAGGGTGGAAGCTATCTTGCGCTGAATGATATTGGCTTCTTCCACCGCAACGTCAGTGAATATCGCGGTGCCGGTACCGGTCAGCGGCTGGCCGAAGCCATCCCAGTCGTCAAGGATCTCCACGCCCTCGGCATGGCGATCGACGATGGCGTATTGGCGCCCCTCAATCCCGTCGGTGGTCGCCATGACCACTACCCAATCGGCGAAGATCGAGCCAGTGGTGTAGTACTTCTCGCCGCGCAGCACCCAGCCTTGCCCGGCCTGGACCAGCTTGGTATTGGTGGTGCCAAGGGCATTGCCGCCACGCTCGGTCGCAGCGTTGCCGAAGATTTCCCCGGCAAGCACACGCGGGAACCAGCGGTCTTGGAACTCTGCCGGCTGCAGGGAGATGGTTTCGACGAAGGAGAAGTGGCTGCGCAGCAGGTGCGCCACATTCGAGTCCGCCGCGGCCAGCTCGATCAGCAAGCGGAACAGATGCTCGTGGCTGATAGGCGAACCGCCATGGCTTACTGGCACACGCAGCGTGGTGAAACCGGCATCCTTGAGCCACTGCACCTGCTCGAAAGGCAGGATGCGCTGCTGCTCGCGTTCGGTAGCGCCCTGCGCGACACGGGTGAACACTTCGTTGAAGTGTGCCAGCAGTTCCTGGTAAGCCGCTTCGGTATGCTGCTGGGACGAAGGGCGGAAAATTGCCAAGGCTTCAGCGCTCATGGTTGCTCCTTTATGATCTGGGAAATGGTTTGGAATGGCTAGGCGCTGCGCGTGCCGGCCAGTTCGCGAAGTACGTTGCCGGGATTCGCCGCAAGCAGCGTTCTGGTGTACTCATGCTGGGGGTTGGAGTAGACCTCTTCGACAGTGCCCGACTCGACGATTTGCCCTCGGCACATCACGCCGACGCGGTGACTAATCCGTTCCACTACATGCAGGTCGTGGGAGATGAACAGATAGGTCAGTTGCTCTTCACGTTGCAGCTGGTCGAGCAATTCAAGGATCTGTTCCTGGGTCAGTACATCCAATGCACTCAATGCTTCATCAAGAACCAGAACTTTTGCGCCGCTAGCTAGAGCACGGGCTATAGCTACCCGCTGGCGCTGGCCTCCGGAAAGTTCACCCGGACGTCTGCCAACCAGCTGTTCAGGAAGGTTCACTTGTTCCATCAGCTGCGCTGTACGCTTCGCACGCCAAGCACTATCACCCAGGCGGTAGTTGACCATTGGCTCAGCGATGATCGAGCCGATTGCCTGGCGGGGGTCAAGTGCCGAGTCAGGGTTCTGGTAGACCAATTGCGCTTCCCGCCACAGATCATAGCGCTGCTTGCCGCTGATGCCGGCAACTTCTTTTCCGTTGACCAACACCGAACCTTCGGTGGCTGGGTGCATTCCCATGATGATTTTGGCTGTAGTGGATTTTCCTGAACCCGATTCGCCGACCAGCGAGAACGTGGTGCCTCGCTGCACTTCAAAACTGACGTTGGAAAGAACTTGGTGTTCGTCGCGGCCTTTGCCGAAGACCTTGCTGAGGCCATCCACAGTGATTGCCATATCCTCCGAGTCTGAAGGTTGCTGTCGATCCTGATGCGCATAGGCCTGATCGAGCAGTGCCTTGGTATATGGTTCGGTGCTTTGCGCTACCAACGCTGGAACGCTGCGGTCCTCCAGGATCCGGCCAGAATTCATCACCAGTACGCGGTCCGCAATGTCAGTCGCAACAGCAAGATCATGGGTGACAAAGAGGACTGTGGTTCCCCTCTGGCGTGCCAGTGACACGAAAACTTCCAATACCGTGCGTTGCACGGTGACGTCCAAGGCGCTGGTTGGTTCATCAGCGATGAGCAGCTGAGGGTTCAAGGCAAAGGCAATCGCAATCAGCACGCGCTGCTTCAGGCCACCAGAGAGTTCGTGCGGGTATTGGTCCAGTCGGCTTTCCGCACGGTCGATATCAACGCTCTCCATCAGCTCAATTGCCTTGGAACGCCATTGCGCCTTGGGAACTGAACGTGACGGATGCAAACGGAAGACTTCAATGATCTGGGAGCCAATGGTCTTCACCGGATCCAGAGAAGCACCAGGATCCTGTGGAACTAATCCAATGCCTGCGCCACGAATCGCACGCCAATCGGCCATGGAAAGATTAGTGACTTCTGTACCGCCGAAACGCACGCTTCCCTTGACCTTCGCGCTTTGCGGCAATAAACCGATGAGTGTCTTGGCCAGGGTGGATTTGCCCGAGCCGGATTCACCAACAATGGCAATGATCTGCCCCGCGGGGACTTCCAAATTGATATTGTCAGCAGCTACTGTGCCCTGGTCGTACTGGACCGTTAGATCTTCAATGCGGATCGCTGCTGAAGAAGCGTCGTTCGTTGCGTTCATGGTCTTGTCCGTTCATCAAAGAGTAGGGCTAGAAGCGGAATGCCTTGTTGATGGCACGTCCCAGTACTGCTGTCAGCATTACCGCCGCCACGATAACCAATCCCGGCAAAGTGGTCAGCCACCATGCCACCGAAAGATACTGGCGTCCTTCGGAAATCAGCAGTCCCCATTCAGGGGTCGGCGGTGGCGAGCCGAAGCCCAGGAACCCCAAACCGGAAATTGCAAGAATCGCAGCACCCAGATCTACAGCCAGCAAGGAGAGAACCGGACCGATGATGTGCGGGATGATGTGGCGACGTAGCACAGTGAAGTATTTGCCGCCGCTCATCAAGGCCGCCTGCACGAAATCGCGTGATCGGACCCTGAGCACTTCAGTGCGCACGAGGCGAGCGAATGCCGCGATCGAAGCGATACCCACACCTAGGCCCAAGGACAGCGGTCCCGGTTCAGTTGCGGTAACCAGAATCAGCGCGATCAGGAAGGCAGGAACTGCCAGGACAACATCGACAAAGCGCATTGCAACGGTGTCTGCGAACCGTCCGGCGGTCGCCGCCAGCAGTCCGAGGACCGAACCCACTACGCTTCCAACCAAGCAAGCCAGACCGGCGGTCAGCAGTGTCTGGTGAGTTCCGTAGACAACTCGGCTGTATACGTCACGCCCCAGATGATCTGTTCCGAACAGGTGCTCCGCATTTGGCGCTAGCAGTTTGTCAGCCGGCACACCCGTAATTGGGTCTTGTCCAGTAAAGAACGAAGGGAAGAAAGCCCACGCCGCAAATAAGAACAGCGGAATGAGAACCCACCAGGCAGCTAACCAGCGTACTGCTGGATTACGTTGACTGGTTACAGTGCTGGTTGGAACTTGGCGCTGATCTTCATTGGCCACTGATCCAATGTGCTTGGTCAAGAGAGTCATTAGTCCTTCTTTCCTTATGCAACCAGCGAGCGGGTTGACCTGCTTGTCGAAGCGACGATTCGCGGATCAATCTGAGGGTGGATGAGATCTACCAGCAAGTTGACCCCCGTGAAGACAATGGCTGTCAGAAGCACCAGTCCTTGGACCAATGGGATATCCTGCGCGGTAACTGACTGCAAGATCAGCTGGCCTAATCCTGCACGCGAAAACACCGTCTCCGTGATAACCGAACCAGCAAGCAGAGCGCCAATGGTGATACCCGCAATGGCTAGTGCGGCAGGGGCCGCGTTCTTCAAGGTGTGCCTGTAGAAGATCCACGCTTCGCTGGCGCCTTTGGCTCTCAGCACGTCGATGAATGGCTGCCTATTAACTTCCTGCACGCTTTTGATTAGCACCTGGGCGATCGGAGCGCTCAGGTGCACGGCGAGTACGAAGATAGGCACTGCCAGCGACATGAATGAGCCGTCCGGGAACAGTGACATCACTCCGAGCTGCACTGCCAGCAGCTGCAGGAGCACCAGGCCCAACCAGAAAACAGGAATGGACACCATTAGCGGTGGCAGATTCAGCAGCGTCTTGCGCAGTTTTTCGCCCTTGGACAGGCTCGCCGCTGAGGCGATGATCAGGGCGAATACCACCGACAAAACGAATGCGCTGCCAGCCAGAATCAGGGTGGATCCAGCTACTTCACCGATTCGATTCGCTACTTCCGAACCGCTGGACAAGGAATATCCGAGATCTCCGCGAAGCAATCCCAGCAGCTGCGTGAAGTACTGCACGAAGACCGGCTGGTCGTATCCGTAGTACGCCTTCATCTGTGCAATGGTGGCCGGATCCGCGGCTGAGTCAGTGCTCAGGAAGATCGTGACCGGGTCATTCGGCAAGGCCTGCACAGCGATGAAAACCGCCGTGTAGGCCAGCCAAATGACCAATATTGCCTGTCCCAATCGTTTTGCGATGTAAATGCCCATGAGCTCGGTTCCTAGCCGTCGTTCTTCCAAGCACCTTGGAAGATTGGTGCGGTACCGGAAGTGAATTCAACGTTGGCGGAGTTATTGGCCCCATAGACCTGAACTTCGTCCCAAAGAATCAAGGTCAAGGCTTGGTCAAGCACCAGGGTACGCTGTTCTTCTTCCACCAACTTCAGGTGCTCTTCTTCGGTGGTTGCTGACTGCTCTTCGGCGAAAAGCTTGTTCAGTTCAGGATCGGCGCGAAGTGTCTGATTGTTGTTCGCAGTTGCGTAGACCGGGCCCAGTCCGCCGTATGCGAACTGGCGGGTGCCGAAGAACTCCACTTTGTCGTCGACAAGCGCGTTGGTCAGGAAAGTATTGTCCGCCGCGCGGTTGACCAGCTGGACGCCA
Organism: Arthrobacter sp. JUb119; assembly: GCF_024807995.1. Classification (NCBI taxonomy): domain Bacteria; kingdom Bacillati; phylum Actinomycetota; class Actinomycetes; order Micrococcales; family Micrococcaceae; genus Arthrobacter; species Arthrobacter sp. JUb119. The sequence continues at coordinate 112,192 of NZ_JANUFE010000004.1, read as the reverse complement.
ATCTCTCGCCATTGCTGTTCAATCAGTTCGAACGCTGGCTTGATGACCACGGAGTTATTGGAGGTGGAGACCGTTACTTCCAGTTTCTTTCCGTCCTTCTCGCGAATGCCATCCGCGCCCGGCTTCCAACCGGCTTCATCCAATAATTGCTTGGCCTTTTCTGGGTTGTACGCCAGTTCGGAAGATAGGTCTACGAAACCTGGAGCCTTATGGTTCAGGATCGATCCGGAGATGACGTAGCTATCCGAGAGAACGGTTTCCTTAATGGCCTGGCGGTCGATTGCAATCTGCAGCGCTTGGCGGACTTTGACGTCTTCAAGCTTTCCCGAGCCAACACGTACTGCTGCGTGGTTGGTGGTCAGGTCTACGCCTTCAGCAGCTAACACCTTGCCACCGTTGGTACCCAGCACTTGTTCGTCCACCGGTTGCAAGCCTCGGACGAGATCTACCTGCGCGGACTGAACTGCCCCGGCACGGCTAGCTACCTCAGGAAGGTATTTGATAACCAAGGTATCCAGGTATGCATCGCCCTGGTTAGAGGCAGATTCTGGTGCCCAAGCGTAGTCATCGCGGCTGGTGAAAACCACTTCTTCATCAGGCTTTTCCGATTCAAAGACAAACGGTCCGGAACCAACGATCTTGGAGATCGAGGACTGCGCGGCGTTATCCAGTTCAAGGGTTTTCGGGGACACCAATCCAGCAGTTACTGAAGAAGTCGCCCGAAGGAAATTGGCATCCGGACGCTTGAGCGTGACCTTGACCTTGTTGTCCCCAACGACCTCTGCCGACTTGTAGGCGGCAAAGTCAACGTTCGGTGCAATCTGAGCTTCCTTGATGCCCTGGCCCAGCGCGTCCAGGTTCAGTTTCACGGCTTTGGCATCCAGTTTGGATCCGTCTGAGAAGGTGACTCCGTCGCGAATGGTGAACGTGAACTCGGTCTTGGCATCGTTGGCTTCGAATCCGCTGGCGATCCAGCCAACCAGCTTGCCAGCTTCCACGTCGTAGTAGGTCAGGCGATCAAGGACGGAATTCAGTACGTTGGCCTTCTCATAGAAACGCGCTGCCTGAGTCTGCCAATTGTTGATGGGGGTAACTTCAGCAAAAGTGAAGGTACCGCCTTCTACTGGTTCCCCTGGATCGGCTGCTGCTTCAGCGGCGCCAGTAGTATTGGCGTTGTTTCCGCATGCAGTGAGTGACAAGCCCAGAACGGCAAGGATTGCAGTGGCCTTCAGGCCAAAATGTGCTGTACGCATGGTTACAGATGTCCTCTCGGTTGGTGCCCCGAGGATTACGCATAGATTCCCTGTACGTTCTGCCTTGATTCCGGGACTACCCACGGCGAGTTTCTTCCGGCAGACCGTTGAGAAATTTAGCAATCTCCATCGGTCCTGGCCTTAGCACCGCTCCCGTTTACGGGTGGTTGCTGCGACTTCAACGAGCCAGGTCTCTCGGTCGCTCTGGATGGGGTGTCCGGCTGTACCGGCCGAACAGTTCAAGTCTGCAACCCCTGAATTCAGCAGACAAGCGTTACGTAAGCAGGGGTCATGAAGTCGCAGAACGCGTCCTGAAACAGCCGATACACGTCATGCTGCGCGTCATAAAATGCAATGCGCCGGACATAAAACGCTTTGTGACGCCAACTGTGGACAGATCCATGCGAATCCTTGCTTAATCGGCATTCCCATTCGATGGTTCCGGGAATTACCTCACGTCCTCGCCGGTTGTAGCAGATGCAGACCAACGAGAGGACCCCATGAAGATCGCAATTACCGGTGCCACCGGACAGCTTGGAAATCTAGTCATCGACGCGCTGCTGGCGCGCGGGGCGAATGCCGCTGATCTGGTCGCCATTGGCCGCTCCGAGCAGAAGCTGGAACCACTGGCAGGCAAAGGCCTGGAAACCCGCGTTGCCGATTACAACGCCCAGCCAACTCTCGTGTCCGCACTCGAAGGCATAGACAAGCTGCTGCTGATTTCGGCCAGCGAGGTGGGCCAGCGCGTTGCCCAGCATGAGAACGTCATCAACGCGGCCAAGCACGTGGATGTCTCGCTGATCGCCTACACCTCAATTGCCAACGCCCTGTCCGGCGGCATGAAGCTCGCCGACGAGCACATCGCCACCGAACGGCTGCTGGCCGGATCCGGCATCGACTACGTGCTGTTGCGCAATGGATGGTACATCGAGAACTACACCGACCAGCTGATGGGCTACCTCAACAGCGGCACGGTGCTCGGTGCCGCCGGCGATGGCAAGATCAGCGCTGCCGCCCGTGCAGACTATGCGGATGCCGCTGCGACCGTGCTGCTTTCCGAGGAGGACCAGAACGGCAGGATCTACGAGCTGGGCAGCGATAAGCCATTCACCCTCGCCCAGCTTGCTGGCGCGGTTGGCGCTGCCGCCGGCCAGGACATCGCCTACCAGGAAATGGATCCAGGGCAACTGGAAAAGATCTACGCTGATGCCGGCGTCCCCGGACCGTTCGCGCACATCCTCGTCGATACCGACATGCGCATTCGAGAAGGAGCGCTGGAAGTGGACTCCGGGGAGCTGGCTCAGCTGATCGGCCGCGCCCCGGCTTCCTTGGGCAAAGTCATCAAGGACAACCTGGACAAGTAGCCCAGGTGCACTAGGGTTCCAGCGGGCAGGCATTGGCGGCGATCGAGGCCGCGGTGCCTGCCCGCCGCTTTAACGCGTCACAACCCGGAATATTCGCGCGGCAATGCCGAAATTGCCGCGCAAACCCATGGTGCTGCGTGTCACAACCGCGCGGCGAGTTCCCGCTCCCGTAAATTTGCGCATACTTCATCCCCACCTGCAGAGGAGATCAAAGCATGCCACGAGTACGTTTAAGATCAGTTGCCTGCGCGGCAGCCATCGCCTTGGGCCTGGGAGCTTTCTCAGCGCTTCCGGCGAGCGCCGAACCACGGCACACCCAGAAGGACCCGACCGCCATCGGCACTGGAGGCGCAGTCTCGTCGGTCGATCCGGAAGCCACCGCTGCCGGCATCGAAATCCTGCGCAAGGGAGGCAACGCTGTCGATGCGGCTGTGGCAACGGCGGCGGCACTGGGCGTCACCGAACCCTATAGCGCAGGCATTGGCGGCGGCGGATACTTCATGCACTACGATGCGAAGTCGGGCAAGGTCAGCACCATCGACGGCCGCGAAACCGCCCCGGCAGGCATTGGGCATGATGCCTTCATCGATCCTGGAACCGGCGAGCCGTATAACTTCACCCCGGAACTGGTCACCAGTGGTGTGGCCGTAGGCGTGCCCGGGACAGTGGCCACCTGGCAGCGCGCACTGGATAATTGGGGTTCGCAGAACCTGAAACAGGTTCTGCGGCCGGCAACCCAGATCGCTTCACGCGGCTTTGTCATCGACGAGACGTTCCGCGAGCAGACCCTGGACAACAAGGAACGGTTCGCCGCGTTCACCTCCACGAGCGAATTGTTCCTGCCCGGCGGAGATGCTCCGGAAGTCGGGAGCATTTTCAAGAATCCGGATCTCGCACACACCTACCGGATGCTGGCCAAGCAAGGCATTGATGGATTCTATGAGGGCGAACTGGCTGCCGACATCGCCCAAACGGTACAGGCGCCGCCAAAGAGCGAAGACACCACCCTCCCGGTTCCCGCAGGGCAGCTGGGCACCGCCGACCTGGCCGGCTACGAAGTGGTGGAGCAGGCACCGACAAAGGTGGACTACCGGGGCTACGACGTCTTCGGCATGGCTCCTTCTTCCAGTGGCGGAACGACCATCGGCGAATCTCTGAACATTCTGGGCGAATTCGATTTGCCAGCCATGGAAGAACCCGATGCCTTGCATCATTATTTCGAGGCAACTGCGCTCGCCTACGCTGATCGCGGCAAGTACGTCGGCGACCCCGCGTTCACCAGCGTCCCGACCCGGACCTTGACGGACAAGTTATTCGGCGCGGATCGTGCCTGCGCCATTGATCCGGATCAGGCCGCAACGAAGCCGGTCGCTCCGGGCGACTTGGAAAACTATGATGGCCAATGCCCTGCGGCCACCAGCGAACCGGTAGTGGAGCAGGATACGGAGAACATCTCCACCACCCATCTGTCGGTCGTGGACCGTTGGGGCAATGCCGTTTCCTACACGTTGACCATCGAGCAGACCGGCGGCTCGGGCATGGTGGTCCCCGATCGCGGTTTCCTGCTGAACAACGAGCTGACCGACTTCTCCACGGTGTACGACCCGCAGGATCCGAACCGCATTGAACCTGGCAAGCGCCCGCGTTCCTCGATGGCTCCGACCATTGTCCTGCAGGACGGCGAGCCGGTGCTGGCCATCGGCTCCCCCGGTGGTTCAACCATCATCACCACGGTGCTGCAGACCCTGGTGAACCGCATTGATCTGGGCATGGACATCAGCGAAGCCATCGCCGCTCCACGTGCTTCCCAGCGCAATACGGCAGTGGTCACCGCGGAACCGGAGTTCATCCAAGTCCATGGTTCGGCGCTCGAAGCCTTCGGGCACAAGCTCGCGCCAGCTGGGGATTCCTTCACTCCGCAGGCGGAAATCGGGGCGGTTGAAGCGGTGGAAATCGCTGCCGACGGCACACTCACCGCCGCGGCCGAGCCCACGAGGCGCGGCGGCGGTTCAGCCATGGTGCTGCAGCCAACCGAATAGGCCCGCAGGCAGACGGCGATGCGCCTAGACCCTATGAGTAAGAGGTTTTTCGCCAGGCCTCTTGCGGATCAGGGCCTCACGGTGCAGATTCGTGGATCATCCCCGAGAACGGCTCGGGGATGCCGACATGCAGCGGAGGCCCTGATGTTTACCCAGCGTACTGCGATCGGACTGGATGTGCACGCACGATCCATCCGCGCAACAGCCCTCGACACCCGCACGGGTGAAGTCCTCGAAGCGAAACTCCCCGGCGGGAACGAAGCCGTCACGACATGGATCACCGGGATCGCTGCCGACCACGGACCCGTCGCGGTCGCCTACGAAGCCGGTCCTACCGGATTCAGCCTCGCACGCACCCTCGCGGGCATGAACTACCCGGTGACCGTCGCGGCCCCGTCGAAGCTCCTGCGCCCTTCCGGGGACAAGGTCAAAACCGATGCCCGCGATGCCCTGCTGCTGGCACGACTGATCAAAGTCGATGAACTCGTGGCAGTGCGCGTGCCGACGCTCGTCGAGGAATCCGCCAGAGACCTCGTCCGAGCACGCGAGGACGCCAGAGTTGAGCTGATGATGTGCAGGCATCGGCTCTCGAAGCTCCTGCTGCGCCATAACTTCATCTATGACGGCAGTACGTGCTGGGGCTCCAGGCATGAGGCATGGCTGCGGCGTATCAGGAAAAACGAGCTCGCAAGCCTTGGCACCGGAACGTTGGCGGCCTTCGACGCTGCCTTCGATGCGGCCACTTTCGGTCTTGCCCGGCGTGACCGGCTCGATGAGCAGATCAGCCAGATGGCTGCCGAATCCCAGTTCACTGCCGTGACCAACAGGCTGTGCTGCCTGCGTGGCATCAACACCCTGACCGGGTTCGCTCTCGCAGTCGAGCTCGGTGACTGGGAACGATTCACCGGCCGCACCATCGCGTCCTATCTTGGCCTGGTGCCCAGCGAATATTCCTCGGGGACCAGCAGGTCCTTGGGCGGGATCACGAAGACCGGGAACACCCATGCCCGCCGGCTGCTCGTCGAGGCTGCATGGCATCACAAACCGCGGTACCAGCCGGGGAAAACCATGACCGACCGGTGGGCCAAGGCATCGGCCCAGGCAGCGGCACGGGGCGATGCCGGGAATCGGCGCCTGAACCAGCGGTGGAATACCCTGGCCAGCCACAAGAAGAAGCACACCGTCGCGTGCACCGCGATTGCCCGTGAACTTGCCGGTTGGTGCTGGTCATTGGCCGTGATGGACGAATAATTCTGCAAGACTCGCCTCTCATATCATGCTAAGTGGAGCATGCAGCGTGAAGAGCGCATCAGCGGAAGGCCTATGAGCAGCATCCCAAGAGGTGCCACGCTCGATCCTAGACAAGCTGGTTGCTCTCGCCGAAACAGGGTCATGCGGTAACCAACCCGCGTATGCCAGACTGACCACGCGTCACCAAGACACGCCGCACCACCGGGTCGATCAGGGAGGTGAAAAGCACCCGCTCGGCAATCCAGCCGAGCGGGTGCTAACCCATGCCTACTTGACAATTACGGGCACATATCAGGCCTGCGCGGCCATCCGGTTGGAGATCTTGTACCGGGCTGCGCGGTGGGTGTCCTTCACGCGGTCGCCGGCGCCGAACATCTTGTGGCGCAGCGAGCCCTCGGTGTATTCGGTCTTGTAGACCCCGCGCGCCTGCAGCTCGGGAACCACGTACTCGACGATGTCCTCGAAGGTGCCCGGAGTGACAGCATAGGCGAGGTTGAAGCCGTCCACGTCGGTGTACTCCACCCAGTCGATGAGCTTCTCGGCTACCTCGGCGCCGGAACCGACGGAGACCGGGCCGAATCCGCCCACGCCGATCCATTCGGCCAGCTGGCGGATGGTCCACGGCTTGCCGGTATCGCCGCTGGCCTTCTTGAAGGTTTCCACCGAGGACTGGATGGCGTTGGACTTCACGTCGTCGCCGATGACATCGTCGGGGCCGTAGACGGACATGTCGATGCCGGTCCAGCCCGACAGCAGTGCCAGCGACCCCTCGATATCCACGTAGGAGCTGTAGTCCTGGAACTTCGCCTGGGCCAGTTCGGTGGTTTCGGCGGTGATGATGGTCTGCATGGCGAAGACCTTGATGTCGTAGCGGCCACGCCCGGCGGCCTCGGCAGCGTCACGGATCTTGCTGACCGCTTCCTTCAGCAGGTCGCGGGTGGGGCAATTGACGAAGATCGCTTCAGCGTTCGACGCGGCGAACTCGGTGCCGCGCTTGGAGGCACCGGCCTGGTAGATCACCGGGGTGCGCTGGGTGGACGGCTCGGTGATGGCGATGCCCGGAACCTTGAAGTACTTGCCTTCGTGCTCGATCGGGTGCACCTTGGCCGGGTCGGTGTAGATGCCGGTGGCCTTGTCATTCTGCACCGCGTCGTCTTCCCACGAGCCTTCGAGCAGCTTGTAGACCACCTCGAGGTACTCATCGGCGTGGTTGTAGCGCTCGTCGTGCTCCATCTGGTCTTCCTGGCCCATATTGCGGGCCGCCGATGGCAGGTAGCCGGTGACGACGTTCCAGCCCACGCGGCCGTTGGTCAGGTGGTCCAAGGTGGCCAAGCGGCGGGCGAAAGCGTACGGGTGCTCATAGGCGGTACCTGCGGTGACGCCGAAGCCGAGGTTCTCGGTCACAGCGGCCATGGCGGAAACCAGCATCATCGGGTCGTTGACCGGTGCCTGCGCGCCGGAGCCCAGCGGGGTCACGTTGGTGCCCTTGTACACGTCGTAGGTGCCCAGCACGTCGGCGAGGAACAGTCCGTCGAACTTCCCCTTTTCCAGCACCTTGGCCAGGTGCGTCCAGTAGCCCAGGGTGTTGTAGGTCGAGGCCTTGTCCTGCGGATGGCGCCACAGGCCCGGCGACTGGTGCACCACGCAGTTCATGTCGAATGCGTTGAATAGGATCTCGCGCTTGTTCTCGCTCATGGCTTTGCCCCCATAGGTCGGTAATCGTGGAAAGTTGCTGGTTTGCGTCGCAGGCCCTCAAGCCCGCTGGGTTGAATCTTCGCCGGTGACGGACAGCCGCTGCGGCTGGACCCCGTTGATCTCGTAGTCCCCGACGATGCGCGCCTTGTAGATCGCCGGGTTATGGGTGGCGATGGTGCGCGCATTGCGCCAGTGCCGGTCCAGGTTGCAGCCGCTTCTGGTGGACGAGGCTCCCAGTCCGTCGAAGAGCTTGCTGGTCACGCCGATGGCCAGTGGCTGCACCACGGTTTGCGCGCGGTTGGCGGCCAGCTCGCATACGGCGTAGCGTTCCTCGTCGTTCAGTCCCGGATCGCCCAGGGCCGCCTCGACTTCGAGTACCGCGCCGATCACCACGGAGTCGGCAGCGAAGGACTCCGCGGAAACTTCGCCCACCAGCTGGAGGACCTGGGGTTCCTGGTATACCGGCACCCCGGTTCCGGTGGTGAAGATGCGGGTGCGCGCCTGCACCGCGTGACGCAGGTCGTTCAATGCGGCGCGGGCGATGCCCGCCTGCACGGCCATGAGAACCAGCTGGAAGATCGCCGCTTCGGAGTCATTGGTCTGCTGCGGCATGAAGCAATCCACCGGGACCTGGTGGAATTCGGTGGTGCCGGTTCCGGTGAGGCCCTGGCCGAACCCATCCCAGTCGTCGAGGATCTTGACGCCGCTGCGCTGGGTGGAGACCACGGCGATCTGGCGGCCGGCGAGCTCCGGGTGGGCCACGGCAACGGTGGTCCAGTCGGCAAAAATGGTGCCGGTGCAGTAGTACTTTTCACCGTCGATCACCCAGCGCCCGTCCACGGTGCTGGCCTTGGTGTTCAAGGTGCCCAGGGCGTTGCCACCGCGTTCGGTGTAGGCGTTGCCGATAATCTGCCCAGCAGCGATGCGAGCGACCCACTTCTTGCGCAGCTCTTCGTCCTCCAGCGCCAAGACGTTCTCGACGAATGCGATATGCGCACGCCACAGCTGGCCTACGTGGGAGTCCGCCTCGGACAGCTCGATGAGCAGACGGAAGACATCCACCAGCCGTGCGCCGTAGCCCCCGTCGGCAACGGAAAGGCGCAGCGCACCGAAACGCTCGCGATTCAGCAGGCCTACCTGCTCGAAAGGAAGCACGCGGTTCAAGTCGCGGTCCTTGGCTGTCGCGGCGATCTGCGCAAAAACGGGACGGAAAATTTCGGCCAGCCGGTCGTATTGCTCATCCGCACTTGGTCCGGGGGTGATTTTCAGCAATTGCCTGGTCGGCAGCTGTTCTTCAAACTTGTCCAGGTCCATTGTGGTGGCCTGCGAAGGGTCACTGAGCTGGTTGAAGTCCAGTCCGAGGGCATTGTGCGATTCACCAATAGGCATCAGGGTTCTCAATTCTTTCCATCGGTCCTGGCGGTAGCACCGTCCCGCTATTGGGGTGGTTGCTGCGGCGTCGTGGAGCCAGATCTCTCAGCCGCTCTGGATGGGTCGTAATTCATTTGTAACGGTAATAAACCGGCGTTTCCAACCCGCGAAGTCACATTTCGTCCCAGTGCCGGCAGTGCCCATCTTCAAATTTCACAGCCTAATCCGCGTCCTGCCGAAGATGAGTTGCAAAGTTTTGCTTAATGTCGAGCAAACCGGCCTGCAATAAAATAAATAACGAAATTTCTGGGCAATGTGACGTAGTTGTCGAAGATTTTTTCATATTACGCAAGATTTGCGTTCAAATCGTTCGACTCGTTGTAATGGACACGTAACCATCCCGAGCGGCCGAGAGATCTGGCTCCACGACGCCGCAGCAACCACCTTTGGAGTTTTGCTCTGCAGGCCGGTGCTACCGCCAGGAACGATGGAGATGAACATGACTCTTTCCTTTGCAGCGCCCGAGGCAGCTCCCGTTGCCTCAGCTTCAAGCGCCCTGGACGTGCAGTTCAGCAACGTGTCGCGAACCTTCACCACCAAGATGGAAAGCCGCACCGTTCTGACCGATATCAACCTGCAAATTCCAGCAGGTCAAGTCGTGGCCATTCTTGGAGCCAGCGGTTGCGGAAAATCCACGCTGCTGCGTTCAGTATCGGGCTTGGACCACCCCACCACCGGCACCATCCGCACCGGCACCCGCGAGGTCACCGGCATCAACGAGTTATGCGCCGTTGCCTTCCAGGAGCCCCGGCTGCTGCCATGGCGCTCGGTTCGCCAGAACATTGCACTGGGCCTGGCACCGGAAACCGATAAGCGCGCCGGCAACTCGCTGATCGATGAGTTGATCGAGCTGACCGGTCTGAGCCATGCAGCCAGCTTGCGCCCACGCGAGATCTCCGGAGGCATGGCGCAACGGGTTTCGCTGGCTCGCGCGCTGGCTCGGCGCCCGGGTGTATTGCTTCTTGATGAACCCTTCGGCGCCCTCGATGCGCTGACACGCTTGAAGATGCAGGATCTGCTGCTCTCGATTCACGCATCGTTCCCCACCACTGTTCTCATGGTGACCCATGATGTGGACGAGGCGTTGACTTTGGCTGACCGCGTGATTGTTCTGGGGCGAGGCGCTGGGCATAGTGCAGCGGGCGTCATCGAGGATCTGTCCATCTCAGCTGTGCATCCACGCCGGCATACCGATGAAAAGTTCGTTGCAGATCGCCTGCACCTATTGCGCCTGCTCGGCGTCGACCCAACCAACCATTAGTCCCGGCCACGCCGTGGGTCCCGAACCATTCGTCCCCTTTGCCTTTTCACCTACACCGCTTGCACGCACAATTCTAGGATTCTCCATGCTTTTGAACCGTCTCACCCGCCGCACTGCATTGTCCGCCGCCGCCTTGATCGTTGGCGCAGTTGCCCTGACCGGCTGTGCTGGCGAAAACGCTACAGCCTCCTCGGATGGTCAGACCCTGTCCATCGACTTTGCCACTTACAACCCGCTGAGCCTGGTACTCAAGGAAAAGGGATGGTTGGAAGCAGCCGCCAAGGAGCAGGGCGTAAATGTCGAATGGATCCAGTCCGCTGGTTCCAACAAGGCCAATGAAGCTCTTCGCGCCGACGCAATCGATGTTGGTTCCACAGCCGGTTCCGCTGCGCTCCTGAACCGTTCGAACGGTGCACCCATCAAGACCATCGCACTGTATTCGCAGCCGGAATGGGCGGCCCTGGTAGTGGATAAGGACTCGAAAATCGAGTCCGTTGAAGATCTCGCTGGCAAGACCGTGGCCGCTACAAAGGGCACCGACCCATACTTCTTCCTGCTGCAGGCGCTGGAATCCGCGGGCTTGAGTGAAGCTGACATCAAGCTGCAGAACCTCCAGCATGCCGATGGACGTACCGCCCTGGCCAACGGCTCGGTTGATGCCTGGAGCGGTTTGGATCCGATCATGGCCGCTGCCGAAAAAGACGGCGCGCAACTGGTTTACCGGAACTTGGATTTCAACACCTACGGTGCGCTGAACGCTCGCGAAGACTTCATTGAGCAGAGCCCCGAACTCGCCCAGCTCGTTGTCGATGCCTACGAAAAGGCTCGTGGCTGGGCAGCTGACAATCCCGAGGAAACCGCAGAAATCCTGGCCGACGTAGCAGGGCTCGAACCAGGAGTTGCTGCCACCGTCATTGAGGAACGCTCCAATCTGGACGTTCCGGCAGTTCCCGACGCCAAATTCACTGGAGTCCTGAGCAAGATTGCTCCCACGCTGGTCGCTAGCGGCGATGTCTCGGAGCAGGAATCCGTTGATGAAGCTCTGGAAACCCTCATCGATGACCAGTTTGCCGTCAAGGCAGACGCAACAAAGATCTCCGGAGAGTAACCAGCCATGAGTCCCTCTAACGTGGCTGGAACCCGCGGAAGCCAAACACCTGCCAAGCAGAAGGCCAGCATGGCCGCAACGATCCTGCGTGCCCCGAAATGGCTGCTTGCGCTGGTCTTGCCGCTGACCACCCTGGCTGTGTGGCAATTTGTCACCGTTACCGGAATCGTTGCTCCGTGGACACTGCCAACTCCGGGTTCAGTGGTTTCTGCTGCCATTGAGCTCTTCCAGGATGGCGAACTCGGAAAGCACATCGGCATCTCCACTCAGCGTGTTCTTCTCGGTTTCGCCTTCGGATCATTGCTGGGCTTGGCGCTGGGTGCGCTTGTCGGACTGTCCAAATTGGCAGATGCATTTCTGGGACTGAGCATCAGCGCCCTGCGTGCAGTCCCTTCCTTGGCTTGGGTTCCGCTGCTGGTGCTCTGGATGAAAATGGGTGAAGATTCCAAGGTCACACTCGTGATCATTGGTGCCTTCTTCCCGGTCTTTACCACCGTCGCCTTGGCGTTGCGCCATGTCGATGCCCACCTGGTCGAAGCAGCCCGCTCCTTCGGGTTGAAGGGATTGAAGCTGCTGCGCACCGTCCAGCTGCCCGCAGTGGTCCCTTCGATCTTCTCCGGCCTGCGTTTGGCACTAGCCCAAGCTTGGCTCTTCCTGGTCGCAGCCGAACTCCTCGGCGCGTCAATGGGCCTTGGCTTCTTGCTCACCGACTCGCAGAACAACGGCCGATTGGACCGCCTGATCATGACCATCGTGCTGCTGGCCGTCTTTGGAAAGATCACCGATGCCCTGCTGTCGATAGCAGAACGCTGGGCTATCAAGCGCTGGACCTGAAACCGGACCCGCTAATACCCGCTAGTACCCGCTAGTACCCGCTGACAAAGCTACCCCTCACCAAAGAAAGTTTGCGATGACCACCGAATTGGCAACAACCTCAACTCAAGTTTCAGAGGCAGCACGCCAGGAATTCTGGGACGAAGCGGCGAACCTCTTGGATTGGGACATCCCGTGGCACACCACCAGCCGCATCATTCCGGCCGATCCGGATGCCAAGCGCGGACCGGAAATTTCTTGGTACCTCGGCGGCAAGCTGAACGCCGCAGTGAACTGCGCCGACCGCCATGTAGCTGCGGGACGCGGGCAGAAGGTCGCACTGTATTTCGAAGGCGAGCCCGGAGACCGGGTAGCCGTCACCTACAAGAATTTGCAGGAGCGGGTCTCCCAGGCAGCCAACGCCTTGGAATCCCTGGGTGTGGTGAAGGGCGACCGCGTGGTCATTTACCTGCCGGTGCTCATTGAAACAATTGTCATCACCTTGGCTTGCGCCCGCATCGGCGCCATCCACTCGCTGGTCTTCGGCGGGTTCTCCGCCGAAGCGCTGAGGTTCCGCGTGGAGGACACCAAGGCAAAGGTCCTGGTCACCACCGACGGCCAGTTCCGCCGCGGCACTTCGGTTCCGGTCAAAGGCAACGCCGATGCGGCCGTTGCCGGCGAGAACGAAATCGAAAAGGTCCTGGTTATCCGCCGCACCGGCGACGAAATCCCGTGGACCGAAGGCCGCGACATCTGGTGGCATGAGGTGGTTGATACCCAGTCCACCGAGCACCACGCGCAGGCATTCGATGCGGAAACACCGCTGTTCATCATGTACACCTCGGGAACCACCGGCCAGCCGAAGGGCTTGGTGCACACCACCGGCGGGTACCTGACGCAGGCGGCCACCAGCTACAACCTGCTGTTCGCCAACCCGGACGAATCCCAGCGCGCCAAGGACGTGCACTGGTGCACCGCCGACCTCGCCTGGGTCACCGCGCATACCTACGAGATCTACGGCCCGTTGGCCAATGGCGTCACCCAGGTAATCTACGAGGGCGTCCCCAACGCCCCGCACCCGGGCCGCCACTTCGAGGTCATTGAACGCTACAAGGTCACCAGCTACTACACCGCTCCCACATTGGTCCGCTCGTTGATGGGCTGGTTCCCGGACGGCATCCCCGCTCAATACGATCTGTCCTCGGTGAAGATCGGCGGCACTGTGGGTGAAGCCGTCAATCCCGAGGCATGGAAATGGTTCCGCCAGCAGATCGGCCGGGACAGCGAAGCAGGACTGCCGATGGTTGACACCTGGTGGCAGTCCGAATCCGGCGCGACCGTGCTTTCCCCCCTGCCGACCGATGGACATTTCAAGCCAGGCTGCGCCGCACGCGCGCTGCCGGGCATCTCGGTGGACATTGTTGACGATGGCGGCCTGAGCGTGCCGGCCAACCAGCAGGGCAATATTGTCATCACGCGCACTGGCCCGTCGATGGCCCGTACCGTATGGGGCAACCCGACGCGCTACTACACCAGCTACTGGGAACAATACGTAGAGCAGGGCTGGTTCTTGGCTGGCGACGGTGCCCGCTTCGATGAGGACGGCGATATCTACATCCTGGGCCGCACCGACGACGTGATCAATATTTCCGGCCATCGGCTTTCCACCATTGAAATCGAATCGGCATTGGTCACCCACCCCGGCGTGGTGGAAGCCGGCGTCTGCCCCACCCCGGATTCCAAGACCGGACACGCTGCAACTGCCTTCGTGGTACCGCTGGACAAGACCCTGGTTGCCGAGTCGCCTGACGAGCAGCTCGTTGCACGGCAGGCCGAATTCATTGCTGAACTCCGCAATACCGTCGCGGTGCAGATCGGCCCGATTGCCAAGCCGCGGGAAATCGTCTTGGTTCCAGATGTGCCCAAGACCCGTTCGGGCAAGATCATGCGCCGCCTGCTCACCCAGCTGTTCGAGGGCACCACGCTCGGCGACACAACGAGCCTGCAGAATGAGCCGTGCATTCCGGAGATCAACGCGATCTGCCGCGCGCGCGGCTAATCGCTGCTCCCAGGCCCCTTGGGGTTAAACAAATGAAGCTTCTTCCCCGGCGGGGGAAGAAGCTTCATTTGATTTGCCGGTTAGGAATCCCCGGTCGTTGGCTTCTGGCTCTGGCCATCGGCCGCAGTGTTCTTGCCGTCCTGCACCGGGTCAGCGGCGGCTTCGGTGGCGAAGAGCTTCCCTTCGGAGGCCTTGCCCTCGGCACTGACCAAAGGAATTTCGGTGGTCATCAAGCTGAACTGGCTGCCCTCATGGCGGTCAACCGCTTGGCCCACGGACTGCTCCAGGACCTTTCGAGCCACCTTGCCGCGAAGCACCAGCGGATCCTTGCTCAGGTCCTTCCACAACGCCACGCAGAGCAGGAGCATCACAATCACGAATGGCAGCGCCGAAACAATGGTGATGTTCTTCAGCCCGGTCAATGCCTCCGCCGGATGATCGCCGCCAGCCAGCAGCATCACCGCGGCCACAGCGCCGGTGGCCACGCCCCAGAAGATCACGGCCTTCTTGGATGGCTCTTCAGCGCCGCGTTCGCTGAGCGCACCCATCACGATCGAGGCCGAGTCTGCGCCGGTCACGAAGAAGATTGCAATCAGCAGCACGGTGACGACCATCAGCACGGTAGCCATCCAGCCCGACAGCGGGAGGCGCCCAAGCATGTCGAAGAGGATCAAATCGAAGTCGATATCTGGTACGCCGTCAACAATGCTGGCCAGCTTTTCCCCGGTTTCCCCGGAGCGTTCAGCGCGTTCCTGAATACCGATTGCGCCACCGCCGAAGATTGCAAACCAAATCAGGGTGACACTGGATGGAACGAGCAGCACGCCGGTGACGAACTGGCGAATAGTGCGGCCACGGGAAATGCGGGCGATGAACAAGCCTACGAATGGGCTCCAAGAGATCCACCATGCCCAGTAGAAGACAGTCCACGAGGACAGCCAATCAGACATTGCGCCATCGCCGGCAGCCGTACGCGAAGCCATCTCCGGCAAGTCGCCGATGAAAGCGCCAATGGCATTGGGAATGACGTTCAGGATGAACAGAGTTGGGCCGCCAATGAAAACGATCAATGCGATGATCAATGCCAATACCATGTTGGTGTTGGACAACCACTGGATACCTCGCTCGATGCCGGAAACGGCAGAAGCGACAAACAATGCCGTCAGAATGCCAATGATGATAACCAGAACGCCGGAGCCGACCTTCTCCATCATCCCGGTGGCCTGGATGCCGCCGCCAATCTGCAATGCGCCCAGACCCAGCGAACAAGCCGAGCCGAAGAGGGTGGCGATGATGGCCAGGATATTGATGGTGCGCCCGCCCCAACCATGGATGGCGCGGTCGCCGAAGATCGAGCTGAACATGGCTGAGAAAAGCTGGGGGCGTCCCAGCCGGAAGCTGCCGTAAGCCATGCCCAAACCAACGATGGCGTACATGGCCCATGGGAATAGGGTCCAGTGGAAGAGCGTGGTGCCCATGGCGGTGCTCAGGGCATCACTGGTGGAACCTTCCACCGTTCCCGGAGGAGGCGACATGTAGAAGTACAGCGGCTCGCCTACGCCGTAGAAGACCAAGCCGATGCCCATGCCGGTTGCGAACATCATCGAGATCCACGAGACCGTGGAGAACTTTGGCGTCTCGCCGTCCTTGCCCAGCGGGATGCGTCCGAAGTTCTTGGCCGCTACGACGATGGCGAAGACCGCGAAAACCGCGGCAGCGATGACAAAAAGCCAGCCAGTGTTGGTGATAACCCAATCAAGGGCCGCACTGGAGGCCTTGCCCAGCCCTTCCGGGGTAGCGAAACCCCAAATGATAAATGCCAGCGCTAGAACGCCGGCAATTCCGAATACCCAGTAATCCGTACCGGAAAGTGAGTACTTCTTAGGTCGTCTGTGACGAACTGAATGCAGTTCCTCGACGAGGTCTACGATTGATTGATCCGTCTGCTTCATTGCGTTCTTCCTTCACTGGTGAGATCCCGCGGAGAAGATCCGGGCGGAATCTGCCGAGCCATCGCCTCTCGAGTAAACGATCGCCATGCAGTGTGATTGATTGCGAATTGCTTTTCGGGTGTCGGTCCGTTGTGTCTAAATCTAGCGTTGGAGCAGCCTGAAAGAAACAGCTATTCTCCGCTGATATCCCGCGAATTATTTCTGCGAGTTGACCCGATTTAGCACGAATTTGACACGATAAATCCCAAAATGGGCCTTTTCCAGCATGGTCGACATCTCATCAAGGGTCAAATCTGTTCCTTGATTTCTCGCCATTTTCGGACCTCCGCCGCCCCAGGATCACGTTGTTTACGCTGGCATCACCATCTATGTGAGCTTCCTCGCCCCATGGAGTTTTCCACTCCTTGCCCCCGCGAAATCATCAAATGACCGGAAATATTCTTGGAGTCAAAATCGCTCATTATTGCCTTTCCTATTCCTGGTGAAATCTCTATGATTCCGCAATTTTTCTCCCCGGAAGCACGTCATGCCTGAACATGTCGGTTACGGAATACTTACTAATGAGCCATTGATCCAACCAGCGAACCGGGGTCCACCAACTTTTAACGTGAAATACACTGAAACTTATCTTGACTGATTCAAAATAAGCAGGCATGCTGGGTACATGACATCACAGGCAGGGATCGAGCAGGTGCTGAAGGCGGCATCGATGCGGGTCACGCAACCGCGCGTTGCGGTACTTTCCGCCGTCGCAGCGCACCCGCACGCGGATACCGAAACCATCATTTCGGCTGTCCGTGAAGATCACCCCAATGTGTCGCACCAAGCTGTCTACGATTCACTCAGGCTCTTCACGAAGCTGGGTGTCATTCGGCAGATACAGCCACAGGGCCATACCGCCCGCTATGAAGCCCGCGTTGGCGACAATCACCACCATGTGGTGTGCCGCCAGTGTGGAAAGCTGGCGGACGTCGACTGCGCTGTCGGCGGCGCCCCGTGCCTGCATGCTTCCAATGACCACGGGTTCAGCATTGATGAAGCCGAAGTGATCTATTGGGGCACCTGCCCGGGTTGCCAGGCTGCGAACGCATAGTTGCTGTCTAAGTAAACCCCTAGATTTGCCATCGTCATCAGCGCAGCTGCTGTGCGATGGATAAAACCAGATAAACCCTAAACAATCCGGAAGGAAAGAGCACATGTCTGAGATGACTGCAGGTCAGTGCCCAGTAGTTGGCGGCGCGGGTCGAATTCACCCTACCCAGGGCAATGCCAACACCGAATGGTGGCCGAATAAGCTGAATCTGAGGATTCTGGCCAAGAACCAGCAGGTTTCCAACCCGCTGGACGAGAACTTCGACTACATTGAAGCCTTCAATGCCCTCGACTTGTCGGCAGTAAAAGCCGACCTGACCGAAATCATGACCCAGTCGCACGACTGGTGGCCAGCAGACTTCGGCCACTACGGCCCGTTCTTCATCCGCATGGCTTGGCACTCCGCAGGCACCTACCGCTCGCACGACGGCCGTGGCGGCGGCGGCGCAGGCCAGCAGCGCTTCGCTCCGCTGAACTCGTGGCCTGACAACGTTTCGCTGGACAAGGCTCGCCGCCTGCTGTGGCCAGTGAAGAAGAAGTACGGCCAGTCGATTTCCTGGGCCGACCTTATCCTGCTGGCTGGCAATGTGGCTCTGGAAGACATGGGCTTCGAGACCTTCGGTTTCGCCGGCGGCCGCAAGGACGTTTGGGAAGCAGATGACGATGTCTACTGGGGCCCTGAAAAGGTCTGGCTGGACAGCGAACGCTACACCGGCAAGCGAGACCTGGATGCTCCTCTGGCAGCAGTGCAGATGGGCCTGATCTACGTGAATCCTGAGGGTCCTGACGGAAATCCGGATCCGCTGGCCTCGGCCGTAGACATCCGCGAAACCTTCCGCCGCATGGGCATGAACGACGAGGAGACCGTCGCGCTGATCGCCGGTGGCCACACCTTCGGCAAGACCCACGGCGCGCATGCCGATGACAAGATCGGCCCGGATCCAGAAGCAGCTCCGCTCGAAATGCAGGGACTGGGCTGGAAGAACGGCCACGGCACCGGCAAGGGCGCGGACACCGTCTCCTCGGGTCTTGAAGTCACCTGGACCTACCACCCAACCCGCTGGGACAACGAGTTCTTCCACATCCTCTTCGCCTACGAATGGGAACTGTTCGAATCCCCAGCAGGCGCCAAGCAGTGGCGCCCGGTCAACAATGGCGGAGCCGGCTTGGTCCAGCCTGCATTCGAGACCTTGGAACACCGCGAGCCACGCATGCTTACCAGCGACCTGGCCCTGCGCTTCGACCCGGTCTACGGCCCGATCTCCAAGAACTTCAAGGAGAACCCAGACCAGTTCGCAGACGCCTTCGCCCGCGCATGGTTCAAGCTGACCCACCGTGACATGGGCCCGAAGTCCCGCTACTTCGGCCCAGAGGTTCCTGCTGAGGACCTGCTCTGGCAGGATCCACTGCCAGCAGCTCCGCAGACCACCTTGGGTGCAACTGAAGTTGCCGCACTTAAAGCCCTGATCAACGATTCGGGACTGACCGTCCAGCAGCTGGTATCCACGGCTTGGAAGGCCGCTTCGACCTTCCGCAGCTCGGATAAGCGCGGCGGCGTCAACGGCGGCCGCATCCGCCTGGAACCACAGGTCTCCTGGAGCGTGAACCAGCCTGAACAGCTCAAGCCGGTAATTGCCAAGCTGGAAGAGATTGTTGACAACTTCAACGCCACTTCCGGGATCAAGGCTTCCTTCGCGGACGTCGTTGTCCTAGCCGGCAACGTCGGAGTCGAGCAGGCAGCCCTGGCAGCTGGCCAGCAGGTCGAGGTTCCATTCACCCCGGGCCGCGTAGACGCAACCCAGGAGCAAACCGACGTTGACCAGTTCGCATGGCTGGAACCAGTTTCCGACGGATTCCGCAACTACGACTCGGGCTTCGTCAAGCTGCCTAGCGAGTACTTGCTGATCGACCGCGCGAATCTGCTGGGCCTCTCGGCACCGGAAGCTACCGTACTGCTCGGTGGACTGCGCGTCATCGGCAATAACTGGGACGGCTCCAACTTGGGCGTCTTCACCGACACCCCAGGCGCGTTGACCAACGACTTCTTCGCGAACCTGCTGGAGCTGGGGTTGGAATGGACCCCGTCCGCTGACGAACAGACCTACACCACCACCGATGGCCGCTGGACCGGTAGCCGCGTGGATCTGGTCTTCGGTGCCAACTCCGAGCTGCGTGCACTGGCCGAGGTTTACGCTTCGGATGATGCCAAGGAGAAGTTCGTCAATGACTTCGCCTCCGCTTGGGCCAAGCTCATGGACGCAGATCGCTTCGAACTGCGCAGCAAGTAGCAGCTGCTGGGCTGCAAGCCCGTAGCAATTAGTGCTGGGCTGCTGCTTCCCGCAAGGGAGGCAGCAGCCCAGCACTTGTTTCATGCGGGAACTGCCCGTCAGAACAGCGTCGCGGCGCCGCTGGCGAAGTCCGGGTTCTCCAGCTTCAGCAGCTCGGACTTGGCTTCCAAGCCTCCCAGGTAGCCGCCCAATGAACCATCGGTGCGCAGCACCCGATGGCAGGGCAGCACGATGGGAATCGGGTTGGTGGCGCAGGCTGAACCGACGGCCCGCACCGCTTTCGGCTTGCCGATCTGCTGCGCCAGCTGGGCGTAGCTCAGGGTACGCCCGTAATCGATATGACCCAGCTCCAGCTGCACCTGGCGGCGGAACTCGGTGGAGAGCTGCAAGTCCACCGGAAGATCGAAGCCATGCCGCTGGCCCGCGAAATACTCATCCAGTTGCCGGACGGCACCATCCAAGCTCGACTTGTCGCGCAGGATCCGCGGGCTGAGCCTTTCCGAGAGCACCTCCAGAATCCGGTCATGGCCTTCGGATTCAAAAGCGACCCGGACCAGCCCGGCATCGGTACTGGCCAGCAGCAAGGCCCCCACGGGGCTATCGACCACGCGATAGGCAACATCAACAAGTTCCCGTGCACGGGCCCGTTCAACGAGCCGGTCCTGCAGCGAGTCGAGGACTTGCGCTTCAGCGGCCGTAGCCTGCTGCCGATAATTTTTTCCGTTCATGGCTGCTCCCGCCATAGTTCTTGGTCATCCATCCGGGCCCGCAGATTCTTGATCCCATCGGCGCCCGAACGCCGGGCGGCAGCTTCGGTGCCGGAAAGGATTCCGGCAATTTGCGCGTAGCTCATTCCGCCCAGGTAGCGGTAGGCCACCACCTGCCGCTGCTTGCCAGGAAGCTGGTTCACCTCATGCCACAGCTGCAGGTTTTCCAACTGCAGATCCGGCCGTTGGGCCGATGGGGCCAGGCTGTCCACGTCTTGGCCGATGAGGATTTCCGGCTTGTTCCTGCGCAACTCGTCAATGGCTTTGTTCCGGGCAATACGCACTAGCCATGCCAGGACATTGGCGTCCTCCGGCAGTTGCGGGTACGCCTTGAGCGCGGCAAGGAACGTTTCGGACCAGGCGTCTTGCGCGCGATGCTCATCAAGCAGGGCACGGCAAACGCGCAGGACGTTCAGTCCATAGTCCTGGACTATCCGCTCGAACGGTGCTTGCATGGCTCTCCTGGAATTTTGCGCCTTCATGGCTTCTCACCATGTAAACGTACGAGGAGACCATTTTGTGAGGCGTGAACGAAAAAAATTCCTTCACGCAGATACCCATGGATTCCTAGAATGCCACCAGATCCAATTCGCTGGCGATCTGCTCAAGGCGGATCAATTCCAGGTGGAGCATTTCGCCATTTTCCACGCCTTGGGGATCCGTGGTTCCGGCCAATGCGTCGCGGATGGTGCGCATGGTGGCCCCATGGCTGACAATCATGACCTTGCGCCCGGCATGCCTGCTGGCCAAGTCCAGCAGCGCTGGCACCGTACGGCTCAAGATCTGGGCACGCGGCTCACGCAGGTCCTTGGCAGCAGCCGATTCCGCTTCGCTGACCTCGGCCATGATCCGGCCTTCCAGCGGGCCGAAGCCGCGTTCAATGAGTTCCGGAACGGCGTTCCCCGTCTCGGCCCCGATCTGCTGGGCAATCAGCGAGGCAGTTTCCCGGGCACGTTCCAAGGGCGAAGCAAGTACCAGCGACCAGTTCTGGCCGATCAGCTGGCGCCCGACCTCGCGAGCTTGTTCGCGCCCGGTATCGTTCAACGGGATATCGGTACGCCCCTGCAGGCGCCCTGCAAGGTTCCAATCGGTCTGCCCATGTCGCACCAGTGCCAGCGAAGTATCCATGACTCCAGCCTAACCGGGGTAATAGTTATCGAAGAATCTCCGATAACAGCTCCAATACGCAACGTTACGACTCATAGTTGGGTCACGAACGGTCATGTTGCGAAGATTATTACACCATCCCGAGCGGCTGAGAGATCTGGTTCGATGACGCCGCAGCAACCTGCCACATCCGGTGGTTACGGTGCTACCGCCAGAAACGATGCAGCCGCCTACCCGTTGGACCACAGCAGGAAGCGACATTGATTCCGGGATTCCTGCCTCGATCGCGGCCCGCCCTGCGGTGCCCGCGAAACCCCAATCGACAAGGAGTCGTAAGCCACCATGGCAGATCACAAGTTTGGATTCCGCACCCGCGCATTGCATGCCGGAGGCACCCCCGATGCCGAGCATGGCTCACGCGCAGTGCCGATCTACCAGACCACTTCGTTCGTCTTCAAGGACGCTGACGATGCGGCCAACCTCTTTGCCCTGCAGAAGTACGGCAACATCTACTCGCGTATCGGCAACCCGACCGTGGCGGCTTTCGAAGAGCGCATGGCTTCGCTGGAAGGCGGCATCGGAGCGGTAGCCACCGGCTCGGGCATGGCCGCGGAATTCGTCACCTTCGCGGCCTTGGCCCAGGCAGGCGACCACATTGTGGCTTCATCGAAGCTCTATGGCGGCACCATCACCCAGCTCGATGTCTCGCTGCGCCGCTTCGGCATCAACACCACTTTCATCGACTCCAATGATCCCGCCGACTTCGAAGCGGCGATCCAGGAAAACACCAAGGCCGTCTACACCGAGGTGGTGGCCAACCCGTCCGGCGACATCGCTGACCTGAAGGGCCTGGCCGAGGTGGCGCACCGCCACAATCTCCCGCTGGTAGTCGATTCGACGCTCACTCCCCCGTACATCCTGCGCCCTATCGAGCACGGCGCGGACATCGTGATCCACTCGGCCACCAAGTTCATCGGCGGGCACGGCACCACCCTGGGCGGCGTGGTCATCGAGTCGGGCAAGTTCAACTGGGGCAATGGCAAGTTCCCCACCATGACCGAACCGGTTGCCAGCTACGGCAACGTCTCCTGGTGGGACAACTTCGGCGAGTACGGCTTCCTGACCAAGCTGCGCAGCGAACAGCTGCGCGACTTCGGACCGGCTCTGCCGGCCCAGTCCGCATTCCAGCTGTTGCAGGGCCTGGAGACCTTGCCGCAGCGCATGGACAACCACCTGTCCAACGCGAAGCAGGTCGCTGCCTGGTTGCAGGCCGATGAGCGCGTGACCTACGTGAACTATGCCGGCCTGGAATCCCACCCGCAGCACGCGCAGGCCAAGGAGCTGCTGCCCATGGGCGTCGGCTCGGTCTTCAGCTTCGGGGTGAAGGGCGGGCGCGAAGCCGGCTCGAAGTTCATCGAAGCCCTGCAGCTGGCCAGCCACCTGGCCAACATCGGCGATGCCCGCACCCTGGTGCTGCACCCGGCCTCCACCACCCACCAGCAGCTGAGCGCCGAGCAGCTGGTCTCCGCTGGCGTGCCAGAAGATCTGATCCGGCTGTCGGTAGGACTGGAAGATGTCGAGGACATCCTCTGGGATCTGGACCAGGCGCTGGCCGCTTCGCAGGAAGCGATTGCCGCTTCCGCCGCAGGGTTCGAGGCTCCGGCCTATGACGGTTCCGCCTGCGCATTGCCAACCGCTTCGAAGGGAGCAATCTAATGACTGCCGTTGATACCGCTTGGGAAGGCCCTGGAGCCGCACAGCGCCTGGAGATCCTGCGCGACACCAAGTCCATCGCCATTGTCGGTGCCTCGAACAAGCCATCGCGCGCCAGCTATTTCGTGGCTACCTACCTGCTCTCCTCCTCCAAGTACAAGGTGTATTTCATCAACCCGGTACTCGATGAGATCCTGGGCCAGCCGGTGTACAAGTCGCTGGCCGATCTGCCGGAGACCCCGGATCTGGTCGAGGTTTTCCGCAAGCACGATGACCTGCCTACCGTGCTGGACGAGGCCCTGGCCGTAGGCGCGAAGACCCTGTGGCTGCAGCTGGGATCCTGGCATGAGGAAGTGGCCCGGCGCGCCGAGGCCGCGGGCATGAATGTGGTCATGGACCGCTGCGTGAAGATCGAGCACGCCCGCTTCCACGGCGGCCTGCGCCTGGCTGGATTCAATACCGGCGTCATTTCCTCCAAGCGCCAGGTACTTGCCTAGGGAGTCCAAGATTCCAGGAAATGGGTGCATGCAACATTGCGTTGCATGCACCCATTTTTGCCGTCGCTACCGGAGCTCTTCTTCGGGAGCTGTGCGTACTAGGCCACCTGCCCAGGGGCATTGCTGAGTTTTGCGGCTCGGCGGACTGCTCACGACAACGACCGGCCGGCTACGGCCAGTTATTAGAAACCATCTGGTGCCAGCTCTCCAGGTGTCCGGCACTCGGCCCGAGAACCGCAATCGCAAATAGCCCTTGAATTACTCGTTGGTATCCTCCCACCGCCTTGCCTAGCAGCAACGGCTGCTTTGCAATGCATTTGCATGGGCTGGAGAAAATGGGACGCGGCAAGATCTTTTGGAGGCCGGAGGTACTGGCGACTGGCAATTGCCTAGCCAGATGAACTCGAAATTTCGGCGGACCCGTACGTTGCTTCCTATGCATGCCCTTCACGAAAACGCTATCGATCGCTCACCCGGATATGCCCCCTTGCCCGAATTAGGCGAATGCCTCTCCGTGGGAACCTGCGGTGCGACTGCCGTTTATTTCCCGTCAAACAAGCCGGGCGGAATCTTGGGCATTCGGTCCAGCATCCTTCGGGGCATGACCCCTGCGCGGCATTAGACTCAGCACATGGCAATTGGCAATAGCGGCACTGGGGCCCATCTACGCGAATATCTGAATGATGCCCGCGAAGCAATCTTGTGGAAATGCGAAGGCTTGAGCGACACCCAAGCGCGTACGCCCTTGGCACCCACAGGAACCCATGTCATGGGGTTGCTGCTTCACCTAGCCGTCACCGAATCAGAGTATCTCGTCGGATGCCTCGGACAGAAAATTGAGAATCCCATTATCCGAGACATTTCCGAAGACGAAGACGCCCAGGCCGACTTCCGCCCGCCACCGAACATGACCTTAGCTGATGCCATGAATATCTACCGCGAGGCAACCACCGCTGCCGACGTAGTTTTGGATTATTTGGATCTGGATTCCCCTGCCGTTGTTCCCTGGTGGGGAACGCATCGGCATACGACAGTGGAACGTCTCCTGATTCATATGATCGCCGAGTCTCATCGCCATGCAGGACACATGGATATCGTACGCGAGCAATTGGACGGTTTCGTCGGGTTACGCCCCTCAGCACCCAACATTCCAGATCTGACGCCCGCGCAGTGGGAAGAACAACGCCTGCGCATAAAAGAAATAGCCGACAACGCCTAGCGCATCATCTACTTTCTAAGCCTGTCAGAGGCCAGAGATACCCAAGAAGAAGTTGATGGATCGCTCGGTATGCCCGCGTCACGCAGATGATTTTCAGATTGGACCGCTGACAACTCCCTGATTGTCCGCTACGTTTATAGGCCGAGACCCGCGGCTGACCGTGACGAATTAGCTGTTCTTGACTGCAATGCTCGACTAACGGAGGCACCCCCACGATGACAGGGCCTGAACCGAAAACCGCACAAGAGCAACGGATACCGCTACCACTCTGGTCGGTTCTAGTTCGCATCGCTTTCATGATCGGAGTCCTAGTAGGTACGCTTCTGCTCGCGGTGGCACTTAACAACTCGACCGACCCGACCGCACACGGAACCCTCTGGACGCGCATCCTGAGCGGCTTCGCCATTTCTGGCCTCGTGATCGCCGTCCTTGTGATCCTCGTTCGCTGGTCAGGGCGACGTTCTCTCAGCGCTGCCGGCTTCACGACAGCCTCCGGCGATCTGCGAGCGTTTGCCCTGGGCATCGCCTCGTGGTCTGTACCTGCGGTCGCCACTTTCTTTGTTCTCAGGCTACTTGGCAATCCGTTACAGATTCCCGTGGCCGCCGCCGAATTTTGGCTTGTATTCGGCCTGATCTTTTTCGCGGTGCTCTTAACTGAGGCGATTCCCGAAGAGCTTGTGTTTCGCGGCTACGTGTCCGCGGTTCTTGCAGAACGTCTGCCATCGTGGTGGGTCATCGGCGTGCAGACTGCACTCTTCGTTGCTACTGCGGTCTTCCTCCGTGGCGGAGTCAGCCCACTCGACGTATCACTGTTCGCGGCCATGGGAATTGTACTGGGCTACGTTCGACTCGTCACTGGCAGCGTGTGGACCGCTGTCGGCATCCACGTCGCTTTTCAAAGCGCATCCCAACTCGTCTTCACCCATGGCATCATCGAATTCGGCGGTTCACCGGAACTCGCCATGATCGCTCTCGGCGGGGTGCCATTCACAGCGGCCGCTATCCTGGTCTCAGTACTTGACGTCCGGAAAACCCGCGACTGAGGAACCAACCTCCGGCGCGACTGTACCTAAGCTATAGACGAAACTGGGCGGATCCATATTTGAATCTCCCCTATTCCCCTCTCGAGAAAATATCTGGCGTAGGTACTT
Source organism: Arthrobacter sp. JUb119 (assembly GCF_024807995.1). NCBI lineage: Bacteria > Bacillati > Actinomycetota > Actinomycetes > Micrococcales > Micrococcaceae > Arthrobacter > Arthrobacter sp. JUb119. Next base: position 86,132 of record NZ_JANUFE010000004.1, on the reverse strand, counting down.
TGAATGGGCTTCATCCCGGATGTTCTTCATCGGATGATCACTTCTAGTACGTGAATATTGAGCCGGGCTTGCGTCCCACTCAGTACGTTCGGTCTCCGAGCTGCATCTTTCCGGGGACGGATAGCATTGCGATAAGCCCGCCACTCCACCCTCACATTAGGAGCTACCTTCAAGGATTCCCCGACCAAGCTAACGAGATGCACTTGCATATTAGCCCAAGCTCACGGAACCTACAGCAAAATCCAAGACATTCTCAACGCGGGGCCCGAATTGATGATCTCTACATTTATCAGGAGTTATTTGATGCGCTGGACCGACGGCCCGGGTTGGATGAAGCACTCGACTTGTTCCACCCAATGATGCTCTGGTGATCACCAACTTGTATCGGCTGGGATGCTCTACTTTAAAAAGCTCGAACTCGCCGACGAGCTGCTCGAACGCACCACCAGTCTTAGCACCAAGCGGCGAAGAAAGCTTTGGCGGATGCCCCCTATTACGAGTGTACCGGCTGGCCTCAGCCCGTCCCACGCTGCTCTGGCAGAATCCATCCTTTTGGCAGAGTGATATCCGAGGAGAAAAGGAATGCACAAAGGACTGTTGAATGTCAGCCAACTCGCCCGAATGCATTCAGGCACGGAGAGCGGCATGAATGGATCCGGGAATTTTGTCCTGACGCAAATCACTCGCGAAGCTGCCTGGGATTCCTGTCGAATTCAAGGCATTCTCGCCCCGGGCCTTTGCCGTACCGACGCCTTGCTCCTTAGTACGGTTTCCCGTCAGCTGAGGCCGCACAGATGGCGAATCACGGAGGACAGACTCGAGTCGTACGCTGCTTCGGTTGCGCGTATCTCCCACCATCAATCCGGCATAACCCCAGCCGCTTGCATTGGAAGATCCGGCCTGGTGGTGGACTACGCTCTCGTACGTTACTGGCGAAGTGCGCGCGGCCAAGCTGGCCGAGCAGTTCGCTTCTGGCTCTCATGACCCCGGTGCTGAGACCAGTTGCTATTTCGACTCGGCAGGCCAGGACCTCTCGGCCGGCCTGCTGCTGGCTGCGGCTTTGGATCACCGGGCCATTGCCCACGTGTACACGTGGCTGGCTCGTCCCACCGATGACACGGCGGTGGGGGCCTCGGCAAACTTGGTTTCCGGTTGACCTCCGATCCGGCGGCTGATGTGATCGAGGCTCCCGCAAAGCGTCGTGGCGGCGTGCCTGGCGCGGCGCGGCTGATACACGGCCGTATTCCAACGCTCAACAGCCTGCAATCAAAGTCGGCAGTCCTGGCCTTGCCAAGCTCCGACACTTGCCAGAACCTGGCCGGAGGCATGCGCCTTCACGCCGGAAGCTCCGCTTGCTGACGATTAAGTATTCCCGCACTGGAGCCGCTTAAGCCGCATTCCATGCGGTCGTCACTGCGTGTACGGCAAGACGGAGCGTTTCCGCTTCAGCTTCAACCCGTACCGCTTCGGAGGGCAGAGCACGCTCCGTCATGAGGCCGCTGATTACGGTCGCGAGGAATCGTGCCCGCTGCTCAATCTGGCCGGCGGGAATTGCGTCTTCCTCAATAAGCGCACCCAACCACCGCTCCACACGATGACGCCCCATCCGCTCGAGCGCGAGGTAGGTTCTCGTCTCATCTTCGGACGGTGCGGAGGCTACGTACGCGTCATACAAGAATCCCCATTGCTCCCGGGCGCGATCGCCGGCACCGAACTGCGCGAGGAGCAGCCGCAAACATGCGGTCAGGCGCTCGGCCGGCATGAGAGCCCGATCGTTGATCGGATCGTCGGGAATGTCGACGTCGTAGATTCCGGCGACGACAGTGTCGACGAGGGCACGCTGCGTGGGGAAGAAATGCCGCAGCGAACCCGTACTCACTTCAGCGCGAGCGGCGACCGCCCGAACACTCAAGCGCGCGGTTGGATCCTCGCCGAGCATCGTCGCCGCAGCGATCAGGATCTTCTCACGCGTGCCCACTTCTCTCGATGCATCAGGCTGGCTGCCCATGGCGTCCTCTCGTTACAAAACTATTACAGTGTGCTAGTCTATCCCATTATTGACTATTACGGCGTACTAGTCTGGAAGCGAGGACGGAAAATGAAGTTCAAAAGGTGGTTGAACCATCGCGTGCGTGCCGGATCCGGCGAGCCGGTGAAGCGCTTGCGCTGGTGGCAGATATTCAGCAGGTCCTTGCGCACCATCGCCCTACCCTCTCCCGATGGGACAGCATCCACCTACACGGTTGATGTCCGCCACGGCGGCGACATGGCTGATGGCGTGATCAGGGCCCGCCTCTATGTGAATGGATCGTTGCACTCGTACTCGAAGATGCCCGCGCGCTTCCCAGTCCCAGGCGGCCACATCGAAGTCGCTGCCAACGGCTTCGGACTCAAGCGCTGCCACTATATGCCTGCAGGCGGCAGCGAACTGCAGCTGGCCCCAGATCCCGCATCCGCGGAAGGGTGCCGTGCCAGACTGCATCACAGGCATCCGGGCCTGAGCCGATTCATCGGCATCGTCTCGACCGCGCTGGTCCTCGCCGGCCTGTGCATCACGGTGCCTCAGATCCTTGAATCGATATCCCAGTTTCCTCCCATCGCCGATTCGATAGGCACCTTCACTTCTCCTGTGCAACTCCCGCTCCAGGGCAACCTTTTCATCGGATTCGCGGCCGTCCTTGGCAGCACGGAACGTGCCTTGCGGATGCGATCGAGCTGGATCGACGAACTCGCCAGCTAAGCCCGCGAAAGGAAAACAACTATGCCGAACGCCGCCTCAAACTGGCTCCTCCAAATCGACGAACCGATATCAGCTTCCCGTGTTCCGCCCGCCGCCGAATACCACCGCGTCTACGCGGGCGAAAAACGCAGGATCCCGCGCGGGATCCTCGCGATCGCCTGATTCTCGTGGGCTTTGCAGGTTTCGCGCAGCTGTCCCTCATCGGCGCCCGTCATATCGACACCGAAATCCTCGGGCGTGCCGGCTTCACGCCGCTCCAACAGGTCGCCGGCTCTCTCTCCCTGGCCTTGCTCACCCCTTACGGTGAGCTGGTCAAGTTTTTGGGACACGAACTTTGATCTTTTTGTACATTTCCTCAAGCCGTCAAAGCTAGAGGATCCCTTTCCTGATACGAGTCCAGAACCGCCTGGGGGCTAACTCCGCCATTTGCCGTATACGGGCGCTTCCGGTTGTACCAAACCGCGATGCACTCCTTCACTGCGGCACACGCAACCACCCTGCTGCTGAAGAACCTGTGGTGGAACATTTCCTTCTTGATCGTCAAGAAGGCTGACTCGGCGACGGAATTATCCCAGGGACACCCCGGCGCGTCCCGTCGACTACTGCACCCTGTGCGCAGCACACCACCTCTGGAACGCGCCGAGGTACATTGGGGCCTCGGTCTGAATGGAACACACTACCAAACTGGATGAACGCCTGCGACGCAGCAAGCCCCCTCGCGTCAATGGCCAACTACGTTTACATGTTCTTACCCATTGACCAGCCCACGATCTGTCGCGAATTCAAATCGATCACCGTCGCCAAATACAACCAGCCTTCACCGGCGCGCAGGCAGGCAATATCGCCTAACAGTTTCGCCGCAAGCCGCGAGGAGCGGAAGTCACGCATGCCGAGATCGTCGACCCTATGGTTTTCTATACGCACCGTCCGGGATTGGCGCTCACGCACGGTCGTGGTTTTGAAGGCGCTCATCCGCCTGGCCCGGATTCTCAGCTCTTTCATGAGCGACATCACCGTGGATGTCGAGATGTCTTCCTCATGGTTTTTGCGGATCAAATCCACTGATTGTCCGCCACCGGCGACCTGGTTGGACGCCTCACACTCGTCCTGGAGCAGTTTCGTGCGGTGTGCTCGCAGGACTTAGGCTTCGCTCAGCTCTTGGCAGGCGTTCAGACATCGGTAGTGACTGCCCCTGGAATTCTGGGTTTCCTGCCCATCCAGTTCACTGGATACTCGCCTATGTGGGCTTCGATGAAGTCTAAGACCGCGCTTACTCCTTACTGTTCGAGGCGCGATAGGCTCCGACAACTTTTATGAAGTCGTTCTCCCGTTTCACCTTCAACAGTTCTTTGCGCAGGTTCTCGTTGTGGACCGTTTCACTGGGCCGTGTTCTTCGGTTTCCGCTATGGGACGCTCGGCGCGGTCGGCGCGGGATTCTGAGCGCTCATTGACCTCTATTTGAAATAAGAGCGCCATAGGTAGGTCTAGTACTGTTTAATGCATTTAAGAGTTTTTTAAATTTACGACATCGAAAGGCTTTGGATGTCGCGCTCACAATCAATTACCCTGCGTCCATTTCGCAGCGCAGACACCGAATTCTTTGCCAGCATGGCCTCGGATGAACGTGTAGCTCGTTTTATTGGGTATGGGGAGCCATGGGACCGGCAAACCATCAACGCCTGCGTTAAGCAATCCCTCCAACATGAACCACTCGACACTGTGGGGGGCTCTCGATGGTTCCTAGCTACTGAAGCAAATGCAGCAGTGGGCCTCGTGTTTTGCACCCGGCAGGAAAGTTGCGTGGAGGTCGGTTACTGGGTATCTCCAGATCAATGGGGGCGAGGAGTTGGTGGAGCCGTGCTCGATAGCACCCTGATTTCAATTCCCAAGATATACGGAATTACGAAAATCAGTGCCCGCGTAGCTCCGGCTAACACTGCTTCAACCCGACTGCTCACCAGTCGAGGATTCAGACTGGAAAAACGTGATGACATGCTTGAGTACTACACACTGGAATAGCCTTCTGTGGGTAACCGAACGCAGCCTAGATTCCTGATTGAACCAGTTGGGGGTGAAATGTATTTGGTTTAGTAGCCGATCCGTAGAATTTTGGCACGCGATTATTGAACCGTTCTTCAAGGGGTTCGGTAGATCTAACATGAAACCTGCTATGTCATGCTGAATACTTTCTATACTGCAAATATGACTTCCCCTCCTACCTCGACCATCGGGCTTGGTACTTGGTCCCGTGAACCAGGTACTGCTCTAGTGCAAGCAACTGCCTTGCCTAGCGATGCGACCTCATCATTTGTGATTCTGAGCGAAACGCACACCATTGAGGTCTCTACGGAGTGGGAGCCTCATTCGCACCTGGCCCATGAGCTCTTATGGACCCAAGATGGGACACTCACCGCTCAAATCGAAGGACAGATTTTTACGGTCTCCGAGGGTCATGGTCTGTGGATTCCGTCCGGAGCGCTGCACGGTGGACGCCTGACCGCACATGTAGAACTTTTCAGCGCGTTCTTTTCCCCTGAACGAACCACCACCCCATTCAGTACCCCTACAGTGATCGACATGAAACCGTTGCTTAAGTCGTTGCTGGTCCATTTATCCAGTCGGGAACTGAGCCAAGAAGCCAGAGCGCGTGCGGAGGCTGTAGTTTTCGACGTACTCAAACCATCAGCTCATCAGCTAGCGCTGCGCTTGCCCGATGACCCTCGTATCCATGGCATTGCCAACCGTCTACTAGCCAACCCTGCGGATAACCGATCTCTCGAGCGATGGGCGGTAGATGCTGGAATCAGCTCACGAACCATCACGCGAGTCTTCCGCGAAGCAACCGGCTTATCCTTTGCCCAGTGGCGTCAAGCGGTGAAAATTCATCGCGCCCTGGAGCTGCTCACCAACGGTGAAGGCGTCCAAGACATCTCTGAAATGCTGGGCTACGCGCAGCCGAGTACTTTTATCGACGCTTTTCGACGCACCATGGGCTCCACACCTGGCACATTCACCTTAGCAAATGTGAATAGGTGACCGAAAAGCCGGATGCACTGTCAGAAATCATCGATTGCTGACATCGATTAGTTAACTTAGACTTACCTAAGTGAAAATACCTATTCAAATCGGACGTATTCAATCCGTTCCTTACGCATGCTAGACGTGGCGTCCGGAGCAGCATCCGCCGCAGCCGGAACGATGCTCGCCCACGAGGTAGTGCTGCGCTACGGCAAAAGCACTGTAGTGGACGGTGCTTCCATCCGTTTATCCCCGGGTGAAGTCACCGCACTCATTGGACCCAATGGCAGCGGGAAATCCACACTTCTCCGTTCCATGGCAAGGTTGCATGAGCGCGCCGCGGGGGTGATCACGCTCTCCAATTCTCACGGGGAGGCCCGCGAAATTAGCACGCTGAATGGACGAACATTCGCCCACGAAGTTACGCTCTTCGCGCAGTCCCACGCCACCCCGGAAGGGTTAGCCGTGGCAGATATCGTCGCCTTCGGTCGCCATCCATATCGGCGCGGTATCTCGGGGCTATCCGATGCGGATCATGCGGCGATTGCCTCGGCCATGGAACTGACTGGCACTACCTCGATGTCCCGGAAGGCAGCTGGGGAACTATCCGGTGGAGAACTTCAACGTGTCTGGTTGGCCGTGTGCTTGGCACAGCAAACCAATGTGGTGCTTCTCGACGAGCCGACCAATCACCTCGACTTGAGATATCAGGTCGAGACCCTAGATCTGGTCCATGATCTAGCCCGTCAAGATCGGCTAGCCATCGGCATCGTCCTGCATGACCTGAATCAAGCCGCCGCGTTGGCTGATCGGCTGGTGCTGATGAAACACGGCCGGGTATACGTCTCAGGAACCCCCGCTGAGGTCCTCACCGCAGATAACCTCTCGGAGGTCTATGAGATCCCTGTGCAGGTCCTCTCTGATAAGCAGAATGGATTGTTGCGCATCGAACCGGTTAGCCGCCACCGGATGAGCTAACCACTTTCTTTCTACCACCGAAACATATAATTACAAGGGAAAACCTATGCCTACACTCGCTCGAAATGCAGTCACTTCAGCGGCCGCTCTAGCACTGTTGTTCTCAGCCACCGCTTGCGGTACCACGGACATTAGCAGCGCTGGTGCCGAACGGAGCCCCGCTGCCGCATCCGCAAGTTGCGCGAATGACACCACCGCCACTAGCACAGATCCGGTATCTATGACCGATGATCTGGGCCGCACACTTGAATTGGATAAACCAGCCGAGCGCGTGGTGGTGCTCGAATGGCAGGAAATTGAAGATGTACTAACCTTGTGCGTCACTCCGGTGGGCGTCGCTTCCCCAGATGGATATAGCACCTACGTCACTGCAGAGGAGCTGCCTGAGGGTGTTGCTTCGGTGGGTGAACGTGGCGAGCCAGATCTGGATTCGATCTACGCGCTGGACCCCGACTTAATCATCGTGGACGCTTTTAGTGAAGAAGACCCCGTGCTGTCGCAGCTTGATAAGGGCGACGTTCCCGTATTGGCGGTCAAGGGCAACGATTCTGCGGATCCCATCGGCAACATGAAAAAAGTCTTCTCACAGGTCGCCGAAGCCACCGGCCGCACCGAGCGTGCTGCGTTAGTGCTCAACGAATTCGACGCCCACTTGGCGCAGAAAAAACAGGAAGTCTCCGAGGTGAAGTTGGAAACCACCGACTTCCTCTTCTTCGACGGTTGGGTTGACGGCTCCAACCTGACGATTCGCCCATACACTGACGGGGCTCTGTTCACAGAGCTTGGCAAGGAACTGGGCCTGAGCCCAGCTTGGAACGATGACATCAACAAGTCCTTCGGATCCGGCGGCGTGAACAAAGAATACGGGCTGGCCCAGACGGACATAGAAGGCCTAGCGGGCGTTGGCGACGTCAACCTGTTCTACTCCAACGACGCAGGCACCGGGTGGACCACCGAGCTGGAATCCAGCGAGATCTGGAACAACTTGACCGCAGTCAAGGAAGGCCGGACCTTCCAGTTCCCAAACATCTGGGGTGCCGGCGGGCCGAAATCCACCAGTCAAGCGGTAGATGCCTTCACCGATGCACTGACCTCCGCCTCGGAAGCCAAGTAGCGTACAACTGAAATGAAAACCGCTGAAGAATCAGCAGAGCGACACATCGTGGACAGCGGGGTCGGCATCCAAATGACCGGCCTTGGTTATTCCCCCGCGCCGGTCACCGGTACCCGTCTCGCCACTGGCCTAGGTCTGCTAGCCGCCTTAGCGGCAGCGGTACTGCTGGTGGGTGCTTGGCACCTCACCCAGGGGACCTCCGGTATTGGTTTGGGTGAACTGCTACGCGCACTCACCGGAGATGACACCCGTATCGGAGGGGTGGGAGCCGCCGAGATCTTCACCGGCTCCCGGCTACCGCGCCTCTGTGCGGGTGCCGCCGTTGGTCTGGCTTTGGGGGTGGCAGGTTCATTGCTCCAATCCGTCACCCGCAACCCGCTGGCCTCGCCGGACACATTGGCTGTCACCTCAGGTGCATTCTTCGCGTTGAGCGTGGCTGCTGCCTTGGGAATAAGCATGTCCACGCTGGCTTCCAGCACTCTCGCATTCGCTGGCGGGCTGCTCGCCGCCGGGATCGTATTGGCTATCTCTGGGCGCAGCGCGGGAACCGCCACCACCCGGTTGATCCTCGCTGGCTCAGCCATCGCCATGGCGTTGGAAGCAGGCAGCGGAATCATCTTGCTGCTGTTCAAGGAAAATACGACTGGACTGTATGCCTGGGGTTCAGGGTCGCTGGCCCAACTAAATCTCGATGCATTCTTGCGCAGTCTGCCAGTGATCTTGGTGGTGCTGGCCATCTGCCTCTTGCTCTCTCGCCGACTGGATGTCCTGTCCTTGGGTGATGAAAACGCTGCGGTGCTCGGCATCCCGGTGCGCTCAACCCGCACTCTGGCCGTCCTGTGTGCTGTGCTGCTCACCGGCGTTTCCGTTTCGCTGTCCGGCCCGATTGCTTTTGTAGGGCTTGGCGCCCCCGTGCTCGCCCGACTGCTGTCGCGCCGCCTGGTAGTGTTGCGCCGTCAACTGTTCTTGCTCCCCGCCACCGGCCTGATTGGTGCGCTACTGATCCTGCTGGCCGATGTTTCGCTTCGTGCCTCGCTCGGTGCGCAAGGTGCGGCTTCCATTCCTACTGGAGTTCCCACCGCGATCCTGGGCGGCGTGCTGATCATCATCTTGGCAATGCGACTGCCCGAAGCTTCCAGCTCTCGCAACCCGTTACAGGTAGCAAGCAAATTGCGTAGCAACCGCCGATTCATTCTCACCATGACGCTGGGATTCAGTTTGCTGTTGGGAGCGGTGATTCTAGGCCTTTTGGCCGGGAGCATGTTACTCAAGCTGGGAGATCTCGCCTTGTGGTTCCAGGATGATGCGCCCAAGCTCATTGCCCGCGCCTTCTCCGAACGTGCACCACGGACCAGCGCGGCGCTGGGTGCCGGAGCCGCCTTGGGACTGGCTGGTTGTTTGGTGCAGGGCGCCGTGCGCAACCCATTGGCCGAGCCCGGAATCCTGGGTATTACTGCGGGGGCAGGGCTGGGCGCGGCTGTAGTGGTCACCGCCTTTGGCGGTTCCCGCTCGCTACTGGTGATTTTTGCGGTGATTGCCGGGCTCGCGACCTTCGCTGCCATCACCGCCCTAGCCTGGCGTCGAGGATTCTCCCCTGAACGTTTTGTGCTAATCGGCATCGGTGCAGGCTACACGCTCTCTGCGGTCACCACCTACCTGCTGCTGAGCATTAATTCGTGGGAAACTCCGCGCATCTACACCTGGCTGTCTGGCTCAACTTATGGACGTCAGTTCGCAGACGTGTTACCTGTTCTGACGGTGTTGGCATTAGCTCTTCCGGTCGTACTGCTCATGGGACGCAAACTGGACCTGCTAGCCATCGACGAAGACCTGCCCCGGGTGCTGGGCGTCAAGACCGTTCGCATCCGATTAGTCTCATTGTCCATTGCCGCGCTGCTTGCGGCACTCAGCGTCGTGGCCGTAGGTGTGGTTGGCTTTGTCGGACTCATCGCCCCGCATCTGGCGCGGTCGTTGGTGGGTTCCCGCCATCACCGGGCGATCCCGGTGTCCATGGTTTTCGGAGCCTTGCTAGTTTGCCTGGCCGATACCTTGGGCCGTACCGCAATCGCGCCGGCACAGATTCCCGCCGGTCTGATCGTGTCGTTACTCGGCTCCCCGTACTTCATTTGGCTTTTGTACCGATCACGCGGCTAGGTGTTAAGCGAGGATCCTAACCGACGCCGCCTCCACCCCACCTAATAGTAAGGAATCATGGCGAAACGCTCTGCCCGGCAAACGAGAATCCAGGCCTTTGACCCCGAGCAGCACCCGGCGCAACTACGGCATCTGGGTTGCATATCAGGTCCGTGGGAAAGTCTCATGGCAACGGTCAACGCTCGGCTGCTCACGATACAGTCATCAGATGCCACCATACTCGGTGCCGCATTGCTTACCGCCCGTTCGGCGACTGCATACGTGAAGATCTCTGGGGTTCTTGCCCGCGACACAGCTGCATATGAAGAGCTCGTCCGTGCGGTGCTGGACTACGCCAGGGAAAAAGATCTGGCCTGCGTGAAATGGGAAAGCTGGTCGGAAGAACCGTGGCTCGCAGACCTGGCTGAACAAATGGGTTTCCAGTCGTTGCCTACTCCACGCTTCACCACAGATGCGTCGGTATCGATTCCAAAATTCGGCTATGTGCACTGGTCACATCCAGCCCGATATCTGCGTACCTCGCACTACCAGCAAAGCGAGAACTTCACCTGCGCGGCGGTTTCCGCGCTGGCCGCGCACGGGGAAACGATGAGCATTGCAACGATGGATCGCCTGCGTACCGCCGAGTTGTTACTGTGGCGTCAAGCGACTAATTTCATGGCTTGCGAACCCGTGGGGCTCGGGCTGGCCATCGCTGAGCGCTGGCCAGCAAGCTCAGTTCAGGTGTCTTTGGATACCGATAAGCCAGTAATCGTCGACTATTATCCCGAGGTTGAACGTGGTTGGCGGGGCATCTTGCAGGCTGACTCGCGCCGCCGTGCAGAAGCTACCGGGTTGCCGGTGACCTCTATGCGTATGGAAATCTCACAGATTCACAAAGTATTAAGTCAGGGTGCCCGCGTCTTGTTGCTGGTGTCATTGCAGCAGATGCTCGGCTACGATGTTCCGCACTGGCTACTCTGCCATGGAACGGCTGGTTCCACGGAACGTCCCGTCATTCTCATCGAGGACTCTTGGGTCGATGTTAGTAGCGGGGAGAGCTGGGTGGATGCTACCTGCCTACCGATAGCTTTCCAGCAACTAGAAGCCATGTCTTGTCTCGAGTCAGATGGCTATCGAGCTGCGCTAATTCTGACTGAGAGTGCTCAGTAATCACCAATCAAGTTCGTCAATGACAAAAGAATTCGACACCCATCCAGAGACATCTTGCAACTCCATGGTTGCGAGAAGTCTCGCCGGGCACCGCTCCCCAGCCGAGAATCCTTGAGAACTCACTAGTCCTAGAATCTCCCAACTATGTGTCGCACTAATATCGTTGGATCATGCGGGCCCCATTAGTCGCGAGAGGCTTTTCAAGGACTCCATAACCAGTCTCTTCGGATCCCCTCGCGGATCAATCAAGGCTAAGGCCGCCGATCGCCAAGTCCAGGGCTTCCTCGTCATTCGATTCCGCTGCGATGACCACTGGATTCATCACGAGCTATTCGGTGCTCTAGTAGGCCGGCCCGAATTCGATACAGCCCTCGACGCGATACTTCCCCGATGCTACTCCGGTGATCATGTACTTGGTTTGGGAGGAACGCTCGAACTAGATAACAATCGAACTCTCCGACGAAGTTCGCGAATACAACCTCGAGCTGCGGGCCTCTGGCTTCGACGGCAGTGACGCCGATCCGAGATTGCCGGTGGGCCCCATGGTTTTCACCGTCATGGTAAATTCGACCCCAATGCAACTAGGAAGCCTGCAAGAACGCAATAACGAATCCATCGCCAAATGCCAATCCAACGGAAAGACTTTAACAGACGCCCACTAGTGCAAATATCAGAGCTGACCTCAGATCGCCCCCACGCTGTTCCGGTCGAAGTTATACCTTGGCAGAGTAACATCCGAGGAGAAAAGGAATGCACAAAGGGCTGTCGCATTTCAGTCAACTCGACCGAACGCATTCAAGCGCGGAGAGTGGTATGGCTTGATCCAGGCACGTCGTCCTGACGCAACTCATTCGCCCAGCAACCTATGATTCCTGTCGAATTCATGAACTGCCCGCCCTGGTTCCTGGCCGTACAGACGTCTTGCTCATTAGCTGGGTTTCCAGTCAACTGAGGCCGCACAGATGGCGATTTCCGGAGGACAGAATCAAGTCGCACGCTGCTTGGGTTGCGCGTATCTCCCACCGTTGATTCTGCATAACCCCTAGCAAACCCACTCAAAACCAACTAAAGCCAAATATTCCCCGGATTTTCACTTGACGATGCCACACAATCGGGCATAAAGTCATGGAAACACAGATCAATGTGTTGCAGGTCATGAGGAATTGCGGAGGCAAGAATGTTCGCCGAAGAACGACACCGGCTGATCGTTGAGCAGCTGGAAGCTGACGGGAAAGTAACCGTCGCCCAGCTCGCGCAGCGCTTCGATATCACCCGGGAAACCGTGCGGCGGGATCTGGCCCAGCTGGAATCCGAGAACTACCTGCGCCGCGTCCACGGCGGAGCGGTCACCATCACCGAAGCCAGCACCCGCGAGGAAAGCTACGTGGTGCGCACCGCCATCCATTCAGAGTCCAAGGCCCGCATCGCCCAGCGCGCGCTGAGCCTGCTGCCGGTCTCCGATGCCTCGGTCATCATCGACGCGGGAACCACCACGGAAATCCTGGCCGAACGCATGCTCAAGAGCACCGCGGGCACCGGACTGGTGGTCATCACCCACGCCCTGCCCATTGCCTCGGTGCTGGTCCACAGCCCGGATGTCGCCTTGGAGCTGATCGGCGGGCGGGTCCGCGGCATCACCGGCGCCTCCAGCGGAGCCCGCACCGTGCAGGAGTATTCCCAGTACCGGGCCGACATCGCCTTCATCGGCACCAACGGGCTGCATGCAGGATTCGGCCTGAGCACCCCGGACCCGCTGGAAGCTGCCGTCAAGCGCGCCCTGGTCGCCAGTGCCCGCCGCGTGGTGCTGCTGGCCGACGGATCCAAATTCGACCAGGAAACCCTGGTCTGCTTCGCCCGGCTCGAAGACATCGACACCCTGGTCACCGACCAGCAACCCGGCACTGAACTTGCCGCTGCGCTGGAAGCGGCGGATGTCGAGGTGGTGATCGCATGATTATCACACTGACCGTCAACCCGGCGCTGGACAAGACCATCGAATTGGTCGCCGCATTGCAGCCCGGTGCGGTGCAGCGGGCCGCTGGCAGCCACCTGCAGGCCGCAGGCAAGGGCGTGAATGTTGCGCGGGCCATCCTCGCCGCCGGGCAGCGGACCCTCGCTGTACTCCCCGGAGCCGGAAACGATCCGCTCATCGCCGCCCTGGCCGCCGACCAGTTGCCCTACCGGGCGCTGGAAATCAATGCTGCGCTGCGCACCAACACGACGCTGACCTCGCCGGATGGATCGACCACCAAAATCAACGAGGCCGGTCCTGAGCTGGACGCGGCCACGTTGGAGCAGCTCTCGGAGCTGGTGCGCGATTCCTGCGCTGGCGCCGATTGGCTGGTCATGGCAGGGTCGCTGCCACCCGGGGTGCCGGCGAACTACTACGCTCTGCTTACCGCGTCGTTGCGCGAGCAGCTGGGCTCGAAGTGCCCGAAGATTGCGGTGGACACCTCTGGGGAGCCGCTGCGCCAGCTCTTCGCCCACGACGAGATCCACATCCCGGATCTGGTCAAGCCCAACGCCGAAGAGCTTGCCGAGCTGCTGGGCGAGGACCTGGGCGAAGCCCAGCTCGAAGCGGACCCCGGGCTGGCCGCTCGCGCCAGCTCCAAGCTGCTGCGCCGCCCCGGGGCCGCGGTGCTCACCACCCTGGGTGCGCACGGCGCGGTACTGGCCACTGCCGAGGGCTGCTGGCACGGCTGGCCGCAGCCGATCACCCCGCGCAGCACGGTAGGTGCCGGCGATTCCTCGCTGGCCGGCTATCTGCTGGCAGACACGGCAGGCCACTTGCCGGCGTTCAAGCTGCGCCAGGCCATCGCCTACGGAACCGCGGCGGCCTCGCTGCCCGGCTCCGGCATCCCAACCCCAACCGACCTCCGCATCGATGCGGTCAGCGTCATCGAACTCACCCCAAGGCAAGGATCCTGACCATGAGCGATCTGATCGAAACCCGGCTCGTCACCCTGGATGCGCATCTAGGTTCCACGAGTACCGACGTCATCCAGTACCTGGCCCAGCAGATCACGCAGGCCGGGCGAGCCGCCAGCGCTGCCGAATTGGCCGAGCATGCCTTGGCCCGCGAGGCGAAGACGGCCACCGGCGTGCCCGGCGGCATCGCGATTCCGCATTGCCGATCAGCAGCGGTCACCGTTCCCACCCTGGCCATGGCCCGGCTGGGCACCCCGGTGGACTTCGGTGCCAAGGACGGCCCGGCAGATCTGGTCTTCTTCATTGCCGCCCCGGAAGGCGCCGACAAGGAGCACCTGAAGCTGCTCTCCAAGCTGGCCCGCGCACTGGTGAAGCAACCCTTCACCGCGGCCCTGCGTGCAGCCAGGAGCAACGAGGAAATCGTCGCGTTGGTCTCCGAAGTACTCTCCGATGCCCCCGCCGCACCAGCTGCACCAGCAGCTGCACCCGCTGCCACGGCGCGGCCGAAGATCGTGGCCGTCACCGCCTGCCCGACCGGCATCGCCCACACCTACATGGCCGCCGATTCCCTGGCACAGGCCGCCGAAGAACTCGGCATTGACTTCGCTGTGGAAACCCAGGGGTCCTCGGGGTCCAAGCCGTTGGATCCGGCATTGATCACCCAGGCCGACGCGGTGATCTTTGCGGTGGACGTCGACGTGCGCGACCAATCGCGGTTCGCCGGCAAGCCAGTGATCCAGGTTCCAGTCAAGCGCGGTGTGGATGAACCCGAAAAGCTGCTCAAGGATGCCTTGGCCGCGGCCAAGGATCCGGCGGCCCGCAAGGTACCAGCCGGCAACGAAACGGCAAACGAGCGCTCCACGGATTCTGCTTCCGAGGGCTTCGGCGCTGGCCTGAAGCGCGCGCTGCTCACCGGTGTCTCCTACATGATCCCATTCGTCGCCGGTGGCGGCCTGCTGATCGCTCTGGGCTTCCTGCTCGGCGGCTACGCCATCACTGATGCAGCAGACCAGTACTTGACCGAAAATACGCTGTTCAATCTGCCGGAAGCTGGCTTGCTGGCCTACCTCGGCGCGGTGGCGTTCAAGATCGGTGGCCTGTCCATGGGCTTCCTGGTCCCGGCGCTGGGCGGTTACATCGCCTATGCCTACGCCGACCGTCCGGGCATCGCCCCGGGCTTCACCGCGGGTGCCGTGGCAGGCTTCATGGGAGCCGGGTTCATTGGCGGCATCGTCGGCGGCGTTATCGCCGGCCTGGCCTGCCGCTGGATCAATTCCTGGACCGTGCCACGCTGGCTGCGCAGCCTGATGCCAGTGGTCATCGTGCCGTTGCTCGGTTCCATCATCGCTTCGGGCCTGATGTTCCTGTTCCTTGGCGGGCCGATTGCCCAGCTCACCGAAGCCCTCAACGGCTGGCTGGCGGGCATGTCCGGCACCGCGGCGGCGATCCTCGGCCTGGTCCTGGGCCTGATGATGGCCATCGATTTGGGCGGGCCGATCAACAAGGTCGCTTATTCCTTCGCGGTAGCAGGCTTGGGCGCCGGTTCGGTGGCCGAGAACCCGGCCCCGCTGATGATCATGGCAGCCGTGATGGCTGCCGGCATGGTTCCGCCGCTGGCGATGGCCCTGGCCACCGCGGTGTCCCCGAAGCTGTTCACCGGGGCGGAACGCGAAAACGGCAAGGCGGCCTGGCTGCTGGGTGCCGCGTTCATCTCCGAAGGCGCCATCCCCTTCGCCGCGGCCGACCCGCTGCGCGTCATCCCGGCCTCCATGGTGGGTGCCGGGGTCACCGGCTCGCTGATCATGAGCTTCGATGTGCTCTCCCAGGCACCGCACGGCGGCATCTTCGTCTTCTTCGCGATGGACAGCACCTGGCCGATGTTCCTGGTGGCCACCGTGATCGGCACGCTGGTTTCCGCGGCGCTGGTGATCATCCTGAAGAAATATGTCCGCAAGGCCCCCGCACGGGCCGCTGAAGAGGCAAAGGCCGCAGCATGAGCCAGAAATTCACCGGAGTAGGCGTCAGCGCCGGACGGGTCATCGGATCCGTGCGCCGCATGCCCGACCCCATCCTCCCGCCCGCCGACGGCGCGCCCCTGCCAGCAGGTTCCAGCGCGGAAGCCGAATCCCTGCGCCTGGCCGAGGCCACGCAGGCGGTCGCCGCGCAGCTCAAGGAACGCGCGGCGCAGGCCACCGGCGATGCCCAAGCCGTGCTCAAGGCCACCGCGCTGATGGCCAGCGACCGCACGCTGCTCAAGTCGGCCACCAGGCTGGTGGCATCGGGCACCTGCGCCGAATCGGCCATCTGGGAGGCCGCCGACGCGGTCGCCACGCAGCTGTCGGCGCTCGGCGGCTACATGGCCGAACGCGCCGGGGATGTGCTCGATGTGCGCTCGCGCATCGTCGCCGAGCTGCGCGGCGTACCCGCCCCGGGCATCCCGGACTCGGACCAGCCCTTCATCCTCGCCGCGGTGGACCTGGCTCCGGCCGATACCGCGACGCTGGATCCGGCCAAGGTCCTGGCGCTGGTCACCTCCGATGGCGGGCCGCAATCGCATACCGCCATCATCGCGCGCTCGCTGGGCCTTCCGGCCATCGTGGCCGCTGCCGGCACCACAGCGCTGGCCGACGGGGACCATGTCTTCGTGGACGGCATCGACGGGCTGGTCATCACCGGTCCCGGCGAGGCCGAAGAGCACCTGGCCGCCACCTACGCCAACCGCGAGGCGCTGCCGGAGTTCTCCGGCACCGGGCAGCTGCGCGACGGGCACCGCGTGCCGCTATTGTCCAATGTCGGCAGCGGCGACGACGCGCAGCTGGCCGCCGCGGCGGGCGCCGAGGGCGTGGGCCTGCTGCGTACCGAGTTCTGCTTCCTGGGCAAGGACAAGGAGCCCTCCCATGACGAGCAGGTGGCAGCCTACGGTGCGGTCTTCGCCGCCTTCCCCGGCCGCAAGGTCGTGGTGCGCACCTTGGATGCGGGAGCGGACAAGCCGCTGCCCTTCCTGACCGATGCCAGCGAGCCGAATCCGGCCCTCGGCGTGCGCGGCTACCGCACCGACCTGTCCAGCCCGGGCGTGCTCGAACGCCAGCTGCAGGCCATCGCGCAAGCCGCCGGCGAGCACCAGGCCGAAATCTGGGTGATGGCGCCGATGATTTCCACTGCGTCCGAAGCGCAGGAATTCGCGCAGCTGGCCAAGGCCGCTGGCCTGGCCACCGCCGGGACCATGATCGAGGTCCCTTCGGCGGCGGTGCTGGCAGGCCAGATCCTGCAGCGCTGCGATTTCGTCTCCATCGGCACCAACGACTTGACCCAGTACACCATGGCCGCGGACCGCCAGCTCGGTGCCCTGGCCGAGCTCAACGACCCCTGGCAGCCGGCAGTGCTGCACCTGGTGGCCGCCACCGCCGCCGGTGCGCAGGCGGCCGGCGGCAAACCCGTCGGGGTGTGCGGCGAAGCGGCTGCCGACCCGGCGCTGGCCGTGGTGCTGGTGGGCCTGGGCGTGGACACCCTGTCCATGAACAAGCGGGCGTTGGCACCGGTTGCCGCGGTGCTGCGCACCGTAGACCTGCCCACTGCGCAGCGCCTGTCCCAGCTGGCCTTGGACGCCGAGTCGGCCGAGGCGGCACGCACTGCCGTGCGCGCGCAGCTGGGCGAGCTGGACCGATTCGGCCTCTAGGCCCCCCGAATTTACCGCAATCAACCGTTCAATAGATCCCGAAGGAGCCATCATGGCAGAACGTACAGCAATCATCGGCAGCCGCGTCGGCCTGCACGCCCGCCCGGCAGCCATCTTCGCCGAGGCCGCGGCCGAGGCGCCGGTCGAGGTCACCATCGCCCTTCAGGGCGAGCCCGTGGACGAGGCGCTGGACGCGTCCAGCATCCTCTCGCTGATGGGCCTGGGCGCGGAATACGGAACCACCGTAGTGCTGCGCGCCGAAGGCGAAGGAGCCGAAGCTGCCCTGGAGCAGTTGGCGGCCATCCTGGAAACCGACCACGACGCCGAGTAGCACGAAGCCGAGCTCCGGGGACCACGCGCCATCGCGTGGTCCCCGGAGTTCTTTAATTCCCATCCACTGATTGACAAAGCCCAATCAGTGGATGGATGATAGTTCCTACGCACTACCGCAGGAGCTTCCATGAGCGCGCTCAAAACCTCTGCACTGCGCCTCATCAAGCCGTTCGCCTACCGCGACTACGCCCTGCTGGCCAGCGCACTTGTCCTCTCCACCTTCGCCACCGGCATGTGGGCCGTGGCAATGGTCTACCAGGTGCGCCAGCTGGGCGGCGGGCCCATCCAGCTTTCTGCCGTGGCCACCGCCAGTGCCGCCGGGCTGCTCTGCTTCGTGCTGCTCGGCGGGATCATGGCGGACCGCCATTCCTGCCGGCGGATCGTGATGCTGGTCGAGGCGCTGTCGCTGGCAGTCATGGGCATCACCGCGGTGCTGGCCATGGCCGGTGCCCTGGAGCTGTGGCACCTGATGCTCGCCGGCTTCTGCGGCGGGGCCGGGTCGGCCTTCTTCTACCCCGCCTACTCCGCACTGCTGCCCAAGATGCTGCCCGCCGAGCAGCTGCTGGCCGCCAACGGATTGGAAGGGACAGCCCGGCCGGTGGTGCACACCGTCCTGGGCCCGATGGCCGCCGGATTCGTGGTGGCGGGACTCTCGCCGGCGCACGCCATCGTCGGCATCTGCGTAATCCACCTCGCGGCGCTGCTGATGCTGCGCCGGATCCCCAACCGCCAGGCGTACAACGCGCCAGGCCCCGTTGACGGCCAGGGACAGCCCGGGATGTTCCGGCAGCTGCGCGAAGGCATCGGCTATACGGTGCGCACCCGCTGGCTGCTGTGGACGCTGCTGTTCTCGGTCATTTCGGTGTTCACCTTCATCGGGCCCTTCGAGGTGCTGCTGCCCTTCATCGTCAGCGGCAACCTGCACGGGGACGCGAAACTGTTCAGCTTCGCACTGGCCTTCTTCGGCCTCGGTTCGGCGATCGGCTCGCTGCTGGTCGCGTCCGCGAAATTCCCGCGGCGCTACTTGAGCTTGATGACCGCCTGCTGGTGCCTGGGCACCTTGCCCCTGGCCCTGGTGGGCTACGTCGATGCCGCGTGGATGCTCTTCGCGATCCTGCTGGCCTTCGGCATCACCGACGCCGTGGGCATGGTCATCTGGGGCACCTTGCTCCAGCGCCGGGTTCCCGGACACCTGCTCGGGCGGATCTCCAGCCTGGATTTCTTCGTTTCGCTGGCGCTGATGCCGCTGTCCATGGCGGCGGCGGGACCTTTGACCCAGGTGCTCAGCTTGCAGGCGATATTCGTCATTGCCGGCCTCGCCTCGCCGCTGTTCGGAATCATCGCATGGTGGGCCGGGAAATTTGCCCGCGACGAAATAGCGCATCCGCTCTCGGACCCCGTTCCGGCGGAGCTGGACGGCGAGCGCAGTTGACCGGTTGCGACCAGCTGGCGCTGGGCCGGCACTGATCAAACTCCCAGCAGATTTTCGCGTGTAGTTCCCGGGCACGGACCGGGCATGGCGGGAAGGTGGAAGGATGACTTCTCGATTGCCCGACATGGCGCACCTGGCCCTGTTGGCGC
This sequence comes from Arthrobacter sp. JUb119, assembly GCF_024807995.1. Lineage (NCBI taxonomy): Bacteria > Bacillati > Actinomycetota > Actinomycetes > Micrococcales > Micrococcaceae > Arthrobacter > Arthrobacter sp. JUb119. The sequence goes on along the minus strand of NZ_JANUFE010000004.1, from coordinate 66,458 downwards.
TGTTGGCGCTGGGCCCGGCATTCCTGGTTTCCTGTTCCCCTGCACCAGCGCCTGCTCCCGATGCGCAACCCACGGGCTCCGCGGCAAGCGAGCAGGTGGATTGCGCCGTGGCTCGATGCGTGGCGCTGACCTTCGATGACGGACCTGGCCAGTACACCGGGCGGCTGCTCGACGAGCTGAAGGCCGCGGATGCGCCAGCCACCTTCTTCATGGTCGGGAAGAACATTGCCAAATACCCCGACGCGGTCAAGCGCATGGCCGCCGAAGGCCACCAGCTGGGCAGCCATACCTGGGACCATGCGGATCTCACGACGCTGACCAGGGAACAGATCCAGCATGAGCTGGGATGGACCAGCGAAGCGGTAGAAAAGGCCTCCGGCCACGAGCCCACCGTCTTCCGCCCGCCCTATGGGAATCACGGTGCCGTCTATGACCGGCTGGTGCCCTACCCGTTGGTGCTGTGGGATGTTGACACCCTGGATTGGAAGCACCACGATCCGGAGAAAACGGTGCGCATCGCCATGGACGAAGTCCATCCGGGCTCCATCATCTTGATGCATGACATCCATGAGAGCTCAGTCAAGGCACTGCCGGATCTCGTGGAGAAGCTGAAGGCCGAGGGCTACACCCCGGTCACCGTGGACCAGCTATTCAATGGCCAGCTGGAGAATTCGACGGCCTATGCTTCGGCTCCTGCTCCCGGCGCGACGAAATAGTCTTGCGCCGCGCAGGTGCTCAGGGGGCCTGCTCTGCGTACAGCCGCAGCTGGTCCAGCTTGTCACCTTCGCTTTCGCGGATATTTGCCGCCAGCTCCTCGCACTGCTCCACCGTCAGATCCGGGTTGATGATTGCCACCTGCAGCACTACCTCGGTATGCCCCGCGTCGTCCTTCAGGTCGTAGCGGTAGGAGAGCCCATCGGGATTCTCCGAGGTGTGCAGGATCAGCAAGCGGTTCTCGATCAGGTCATGGACGCGATACACGCGTTCATGGCCGGCAACGCGGTATACCAGCTGGGTGCCGACCTTGAGCTGCGGGTCGTCCGAATGCATGGAGCCGATCCCATGGATCCACAAGGGTGTTGCTGCCCAATCGGTAAGCAGCTCCCAGACACGGTGCACCGGCAGGTGAATGACCACGGTGCTCTCGAAAACGCTGAACTGGCTCATATCCGCATAGTGCCACCCTCGGCGGCCAAATGGAATAGCTTCATGGCTGTTGGCATGCAATCCGGTTTCCGGCCGCCTGCAGCAAAGGCCGGCACCCAGCGCGCGTACGCTGCTGGGTGCCGGCCCCTGGGCGGCAGAAGGCTTACCAGTCTTCTTCGTCGTCGCCATCCGCCTCGGAGATACCGAGTTCCGGCTCATTCTCGAGGTCGAAGTTGTACCAGGCCTCGGTGAAGTCAACCATCGCATCCAACGCGTCCTGCGCATCGGAATCCAGGGCTTCCAGCGCCTCTGGGCTGTTGAGCACTGCGGTCACCGCGAGGAATGGGTGATTATCGAAGTAATCGGTGGGGGTGGCCTCCCCATTGAACGTCAAGTTCTCGCTCTGCGCGAAGAGGTCGACGTACTGAGCCACTGCCTCGGGCAGACGGCTCAGATTAATGCCAGTCAGGGACTCATTGTAGATTTCAGCAGTTGCGTCAGCCCACTGCTCAATGAGCTCTTCGCTCATCTGTGCCATCAGATTATCCACCTCGTGGTTGGGGTTCTAGTGCTCACGGGAATCGGTAGCAATTCATCTTATTTCTTCAGCGGGCGCGTGCCAAGACAGAAAGGCCCACGGCGTTGTGATCTTTTCCGCGTAGGTTCCTGCTCACTGGTTCGGGACGCCGAGGGACGGGATATCGGGCATGTCCGGCAGCGAAGGGATCGAGTATTCACGGGGCTGGGAATCCGGCGTTTCCACATCCTTGAGCTGATTCAGCAAGTCTTGGTCGAGGACGCTATCCTGGCTTGGATGACGGGGCTCCGGTGGCGAATCCAGCGAACCCTCCACTCCCGATATGAGCAGCCCCAGCGAAGCAGCCGCGGCAAACAGCCCGGCGAACAGATGCACCCCGATGAAATACAGGCCGCCGATATTGCCGCGAAGCATGGCCAAGTTCCGGTTTTTGGCCGAGGAGCTGACAGCCAGCCCGTAGGCAAAAGCATTTTCCTTGAATCCAAGACGGACTTGCGCTGCCAGCAAGGAAATGCCAGGCACCAGCAGTCCGGCGGCCACCGATCCGGCTGGCACGGCAGCGATCCTGCTTTCATTGGCCAAGCAAATCCCTAAGAGCACTAGCTGGATGAGCGCCAGGCACGCCCGCTTCCAGAAGCCAGCCACGTGCAAGCCGCTGCACCGGACCAGGTACCGGCGTTGCTCGTGGCGGTCGGAGCCCTTTCTTGGCGGGCCAGCATTTTCTTGCAGGATCCACAGTGCTCCTAGCTGGCTTGCCAGCACACCGAGCAGCATCACGATGATGCCAGCCACCGGCAGGAAACAGCCCAGGACCGCTCCGCTCGTGCTCAGGAGCCAACCAATCCGGTAGGAGCGAATGGCTCGGGGCAGTTTGGGGAAGCGCGCATCAATGTCCTTGGCGTAGCCGGCGGGCAACGACCTGGCCGCCTTGCTGTACGCCTTCTTGTTCCACCATCCAAAGTGCCCGGCCACGATGGCAATGGCGGCAATCGCCAGCAGCGCCCCGGTTCCACCAGCCCGCTGCCCCAAGGCAGCGGCAACTGCCAGCACCGGAGTGAAAAGCCAGAACCGATTAGCGTAGGCAGTTTGCTTCGCAACGAAGGTTTCCGCGTAGTCCTGATGCAGGCCTTCGTTCATCGGATCCATGGATATCAATCCACGCAGCACATCGGCTTGTTCCCCAACGATTTTTTCGCCATTGCCGATACTGCCGGCCGCACGCAATAGCCCCTGATCGTTGGGGTCGAGCTGCAGCCCGGTCTGGAGGAACCCGAGAGCCGCCCGATTGTCATCCTGGGCTTCGGCAACAAGCGCTGCGCCCTGGTAGTAAGCGGGGTTCCCCGGCTCCAGCCGAATCGCGTGCTCGATGACTTGGCGGGCTAGCACCCGGTCATCATTGCTCCGAATATCGCTGAGCGTGATCATGCTCAGCCAGTAGTGCCCGTTGCCGTATTCCGGTTCCGTTTCGATTACTTGCCGGATTGCCAGCAGTGCCTCGCCCCGGCGATGCTGGCGCATCAGGGCGACGGCCAGGCACTCCCCGGCTACCGGGTTGGCAGGATCCAGGTTCAGCCCGGCTCTGGCAGCGGACTCCGCTTCGGTCCACTGCTTGAGGTTCAAATGGCATGACGAATAGAGAATCCAAAACGCAGGGACCTGATGGTGCTCGTTGAGATTATCCTTCAGCAACGCGATCGCTTCGGCTTCACGTCCGATAGCCAGGTTGTGAGTGATCCGGTGATGCAATCGCTCGAATTCCATGCGGTGTACTCCCCCGGTGCTTTCTAGAGCATGTTCTGCGAAACCAGATACTCGGATAAATCATCGTAGCGGCCATGCTGGTTGCTGAAGCGCACCACATTTCGCGCGGATTCCAGCCACGGCAAAGTCGACGCCTTGATTTCCGCCAGGGCAGTTCTGATATGGCTCATGTCCAAGGGAAGAACCTCGTTGCGCTCGATGGATTGCATCATTGCCTTCTCGGCGGCAGTGGTGCATACGTGCTCCAGATCCGCACCCGAGAACCCGTCGGTCTGTGCCGCAATCCAATTCAGGTCGATTCCGGCAATCGGGCGGTTCTTCAGGTGGTACCGCAAGATGGACTCACGTGCCGGCGCGTCCGGCGGAGTCACCAGCAGGGTCCGGTCCAACCGGCCTGGACGCAGCAGTGCTTCGTCCAGATCCCATGGGTGGTTGGTAGCCCCCAGAACGTAAAGGCCATCGTTGTTTCCCGCAAGCGAATCCATCTCGATCAGCAGCTGATTGACCATCTGGCGCATCCACGCGCCGGATCCAGTCAGCGAACCGCGGCGGATGCCGATGGCATCAATCTCATCGATGAAGAGAACCGTTGGAGCATTCTTGCGGGCCTGGTCGAAAATCGCCTTGAGCCGCTTTTCCGTTTCACCGATGTAGGAGTCAACCACATCGGTAATGGTGACAGACATGAAATTGGCTTTCAGCTCACCGGCCACCGCGCGAGCCAGGAAAGTCTTGCCGCATCCCGGTGGCCCATACAGCAGTAGCCCGCCGCGCAATGATTTGCCAAAAGCCTTGGCAATTGCGGCGTTGCGCATCGGTGCCAGGAAGGATTCGTGCAGGCGGTCCTTGACCGCCTGCAAGCCACCCACATCATCCAGGGTGACTCCCGGTCCGGCCGGGTTCTCGATGGGAACATCCGGGGCATCGGACCCCGCATTTGATTCCAGTGGGACCCGTTCTTCAATAAAGGGCGCCGGCAGCGAACTTCCGAGTTCCTTGGAACCTGCTTCCCAGTCGTAGCCTGGTGGCGTGTCGATCTGCTGGTTTCCAGCGGGCGCGGCATCCGCTGCGGGTACGACGGGCGCCTGCGGGGCCATCGTTGCGGCCATCGACGCGCTGATCGCTCCAAGCATTCCCAGCGCGGACGCGTTTCCCGGATCCTGCTGCAGCACGGTGCTGACATGCGACAGCGCTTCGGCGGATCGGCCGGCGCCGTTCATCTGCTCAGCCAGATGCAATCGCAGGGCATGGTCGTCCGGAGCTGCTTCGACCGCCCGGAGGAGGCTAGCAATAAGGGCATCGTTCATTTTAGGGCCGCTCCACGATTGAAGGTCTCGGTCTGTTGCGCTCTGCCGGTTAAAGCATCCAGCGGGTATCACTAAAAACGATACCCGCTGGAATCATACGTCGCAGACCCGACTGTTCGCTAAGCGCTCCCAGTGCCTAGTAGGCTTTGACGCCCTGTTCTACCACCAAGTGGATCAACGCAAATTTCTTGTTTTCGTCGATAGCCTTCAGCGCACTTTCCAGGGCTGCCGGAACATCTGAATCATTCTCGACGCGAACGCCGAACCCGCCGAAGGACTGCGCCATCAGCGCGAAATCGGGGTTAGCCAGCTGGGTTCCGGAAACCCTTTCCGGGTACTGGCGTTCCTGGTGGGTGCGGATGGTGCCGTACTGCTGGTTGTCCATGACGATCACCAGCGGGGTGGCACCGTATTGGGCAGCGGTAGCCAGTTCCTGGCCGTTCATCAAGAACTCGCCGTCGCCTGCGATGGTCACCACGCGGCGCCCCGGGTAGTTCAGCGAAGCGGCTACGGCGGAAGGAATCGAATAGCCCATGGAACCGTTGCGGGCCGAGAGCATTGAAGCGTAGCCGTTGGTCGGGAAGTAGCGGTGGGCCCAGTTGGTGTGCTCACCAGCGCCAAAGGTCACCAGGGCGTCTTCCGGCAAGGATTCGACCAGATTAGCCATCATGGTTGCCATCTTCGCCTGCCCCGCGGACGGCTGGGCTGGTGGAAGTTCGGCGAACTTCTCCTGCTCGCCGCGCATCCGGGAAGTCCATTCCTTCCAGGATTCCTTGACCGGCAAATCCATCAGCAGCAGGTCGCGAACGAAGACGTCGGGCTTGGCGACAATCTGGTGCGAAACCGGGCCGGAACGCCCACGCAGCGATGGGTCGATGGTCACCAGGAAGTTCTTCTTGTCCCAGTTCTGGCGGACGTTGAAGCCGTCGGTGATGACGTCGCCTGGGACCGTGCCGACGAAGATCAGCAGATCCGTTTCTTCCAGCAGGTCGTAGGTTGGCTTGGGGCGTCCGTAGCCGATCGGCCCAACATAGGATGGCGAGTTGAAAGGCACGGTACCCTCGCAACGCCATTCGGCAGCGGCCGGCAGGTCGTGTTCCTCGAGCCAACGGGTGAAGTCCGCAGCACCCTCATGGGACCAGTCGTTGCCGCCGAAAATGAACAGCGGCTTATCCGCGTCCTGCAAGGCGGCATTCAGCGCCTTCCAGTCGGTCACGGTCATGCCACCGGTAGCCACCGGGATTTCTGGATGAATTTCGGCAGAAACTTCGTTGCGGATGATGTCTTCTGGCAGGCCGACAACCACCGGGCCCGGGCGTCCGGACATGGCAGCGAACATTGCCTCGGCAACGACTTCGCTGGCGCGATCGGCGTGGTCCAGGATCATGACGCGCTTGGCGCCGGTGCCGAACCATGCCTTGGGATCGAATTCCTGGAAGGCTTCCTTTTCGCGGTGCTCGAACGGGATCAGTCCCACGAACAGCACCAGCGGGGTCGAGTCCTGCCATGCGGTATGCAGGCCGACGTGGGCGTTGGCAGCCCCCGGGCCACGGGTCACCATGGCAATGCCGGGGCGCTGGTGCATCTTGCCTTCGGCTTCGGCCATGTAGGTGGCTCCGCCTTCGTGGCGGCAGACCACGGTTTCGATGGGCGAGTTGTGCAGCCCATCAAGGACATCCAGGTAGCTTTCACCCGGCACCACGTAGGCGCGTTCCACGCCGTGCGCGGCAAGCGTGTCGACAATGACGTGTCCGGCCGACTTCTTTGTCAGGCCCTGACCATTTTCACTCATCTTCTAGGCGTCTTTCTGGTTTCGAGAAATCGTCTGACGCAACGGCGGGGAAAACGGCCCTGCTGGCCAATGATGCAACGCTGCGTCAACGTGAAACAGTACTAAACAAGCTGCGATTGCACACATTGCCGATCGAATGCTACGCATATGTGACACGATGCCGTATGTGAATCATATTTGAACGCAAAATGTCTAGAAAGTTTCACTGAATGGAACGGTTTGCTTCGTCACATTGCGGCTGGCTAGAGCAGTGCGGTGGGCAATGTTCGCGATTTCCATTGATCGGCAGCGCCAGCGCTAGTAGCCTGTGATGCAACAAAAGTTTACTTACAGTAAGCGCTGCCTTCATCCGGACATCGAGGTTCTCCATGGAATTCATCAACGGCGCGATTGTCGCCGCCTACCTGGCCGCAATGCTGGCCTTTGGCTGGTGGGGCAAATCCCGCACCAAGAACAGCAGCGACTACCTGGTGGCCGGCCGGCGCCTGGGCCCCTTCCTCTACACCGGAACCATGGCGGCAGTTGTGCTCGGCGGAGCCTCGACCGTGGGCGGCGTTGGCCTGGGCTACAAGCACGGGATCTCCGGCATGTGGCTCGTGGTGGCTATTGGCGCAGGCGTGATCCTGCTGTCGCTGGCTTTCGCCCCGACGCTGCAGAAGCTCAAGGTCTTCACCGTTTCGCAGATGCTGACCCTGCGCTACGGCAGCGCGGCGGCAACCAATACCTCCGGCATCGTCATGCTGGCCTACACGCTGATGCTCTGCGCCACCTCCACCAGCGCCTACGCCACCATTTTCGTGGTGCTCTTCGGCTGGGAGAAATGGCTGGCCATCGCCATCGGCGGCGCCATCGTGGTCATCTACTCGACCATCGGCGGCATGTGGTCCATCACCCTGGCCGACCAGGTGCAGTTCATCATCAAGACCATCGGCATCTTCGCCCTGATGCTGCCCTTCTCCATGCATGCCGCCGGCGGCCTGGATGGCATCCGCGAGCGCATGGGCGCCGAATTCTTCAGCTTCACCGGCATGGGGCTGCAGTCGATCATCACCTACTTCGTGGTCTACACCTTGGGCCTGCTGATCGGCCAGGACATCTGGCAGCGCGTCTTCACCGCCAAAACCCCGAAGGTCGCCCGCTGGGGCGGGATGACTGCTGGCATCTACTGCATCTTCTACGGCGCTGCCGGCGCACTGATTGGCATGGCCGCGAAGGTGGCGCTGCCGAATATCGCGGGCGCGGCGGAGAACAAGGACGTGGTTTATGCCGAGGTCGCCACTCAGCTGCTGCCAGTTGCGGTGGGCGGATTGGTCATGGCCGCAGCCGTGGCCGCGATGATGTCCACCGCCTCCGGAGCGCTGATCGCCGCCGCAACCGTGGCCCGCACCGATGTCACCCCATTTGTCGCCAGCTGGTTCGGCAAGCGCGTGGAAGTGAATACCGATGAGAACCCCGAGCATGACGTGCGCGCGAACCGCATCTGGGTGATGGCGCTGGGCGTCGTCACGGTCACCTTGGCGATCCTGGTGGACGACGTGGTCGCAGCACTGACCATTGCCTACGACATCCTGGTGGGCGGATTGCTGGTGGCAATCATCGGCGGCCTGCTGTGGAAGCGCGGCAATGGCGCTGGGGCCACAGCCTCCATGGCGGCAGGATCAATAGCTACTTTGGGCACGATGATCATCTTGGAGATCCAGGCTGAGAACAAGTTCGACGGCGTCTACGCCAATGAGCCGATCTACTACGGTCTGATCGCTTCGGCAGCAGCGTTCATTGCTGTTTCGCTGTTGACCAAGTCGACGGACCGACAGGTGATTGAGCACTGGAACCTGCGCGTTGCGGGCAAGATCCAGGACGCTCCGGTCAATGCCACGGCACAAGAGCCTACGCTCTAGTCCGCCAAGAATACCGAGTGGAGCATATAAGATTCGAGCCCTGTGCCCAGCGGTGAAAACCGCTGGGCACAGTACTCGTTTTCTGTTCGACATCCAGCGCCCCAGAATAGGCTGCGCAGGAATCCAAGCGGAACATGAAATTATGAGTTCACAATTCAGCAGGACGCGTCTTTGCCGCACGGGAACTTAGAAACGGCAGTATTGCAGCGTTGGCATCTCGGCTTCTTTATCGCTCCCGCAGACTTGAAACCCTTTATTTCTGATCTGTCGTTGATGCTCATATTTTCATCACCCGAAATAGATGGTGTGGCAGCTGACCCAGGCCGATCATGATGATTGCCAGCACCACCAGCACGACCAGCTTGCTGGTGGTGCTGGCCTTTTGGCACCTTAGCGGTAATGCGCAGTTTTTTGGTCTTTAGTGGCACACAGTGATTAAAGATCAAATTTCTGGGCATTAATGCTCACCATGCGCTAATGCACAAGATTCTGCTCATTAAAGCCACTGACCTACTAAAGCGCAAAAATCAGTACATTATGATGTCATCGGGGTTAATTCACGATAAAATGGGCTTTAAGAGAAAGGCGGGCGCATGCGAAACGACCCCAAAGCCATAGGAAGCACCTTGCGCAAACAGCGCATCGACCTCGGACTGAGCCAAGAGGACGTCGCCGACCAGCTCGGCATCTCCCGCAACACCATCAGCGCGATCGAAAACGGCAAGCTCGGCAACGCCAACATCCTGCTCGAAATCATGTCCATCCTCGGCCTGGATCTGCTCATCGCCCCGCGCCACTCCGGCGAGACCAACGCCATCCGCAACAGCATGGCCCACAACGCCCGCAGCATCCACCACCGAGTCAAGAGGAGCTGAGGTGGCGGACCCACAGCTGGCACTATGGTTCGATGGAGTGCACACGGCCACCATCACCGATCACGGCTTCGGCACCATTTCCCTGCAGTACACCCCCGAAGCTCAAAACAGCAGCGCACTGCTGTCCACCAAGCTGCCCATCCGGGAAGAACCCTACCCCTGGGTCGAATGCGTCCACTTCCTGGACGGCCTGCTGCCAGAAGACGACATCCGCAAAATGCTCGCCGACAAGGCGAGAATCGCTCACGTGGACACCTTCATGATGCTCGGCGCCTACGGTAAGGACTGCGCCGGCGCCGTCCAAGTGCTCCCCCTGGGCGAAGAACCCAACAACGAACCGCACAATATCCGCTGGACCACCGCCGAGGAACTGGCCAAAGCCATCACCAACCTGCCCACAGCACCCCTGGGCATCGGCATCGACAGCTCCATCCGGGTGAGCCTGGGAGGACTCCAAGGCAAGCTGCTCGTAGTCCGCGACGGACCCCGCATCGGCATGCCCCTGGACGGCAGCCCCACCACCCACATCCTCAAACCCGCGCGGCTGAACGAAGACGGCACCGAACAATGGCCGTCCATCGCCGAGCTGGAACTGTTCGGCCTGAGGCTGGTCGAAGCCTCCGTGCGCCTGAGCCGCTCCAAACGCCAAATCGCCGCCGCCGCCGAAGTCATCACCGTCCAAGGCCGCAAAGCAATCCTGGTTGAACGCTACGACCGCGACGCCCAATCCGAACCTGTGCGGCGCATCCACCAGGAGGACTTCTGCCAAGCGCTCGGCATGAAGCAGAAGTACCAGAAACCCGCAGAGAAATCCCCCACGCTGAAGCTAATCGCCCAGGTCCTCACCGACAACGCTTCAAATCCTCCGCGAGAGCGCGAACTCCTGCTCAAATACCTGACCGTGAACTTGGCCTTGGGGAACTGCGACATGCACGCCCGGAACATCGGGCTGACCATCGACCGCGGAACCGTGCGACTGGCGCCGGCCTACGATGTGGTCCCCACCGCAGCATGGGAGCACGCCGACCGCGAGCTGTCCCTGCACGTAGGCGCCGGCGTGCACATCGACGAAGTCAACGGCAGGCACCTGATGGACGAAGTGTCCTCGTGGGGTATCCCAGCGAAAATTGCCGCCAGGCAGATCCGCGCCACTCTGGAAGCGATGCTGGATGCGCTCCCGGCGCTCATCGAGCAATCGCGCGCAGAAGGCTGGTTCACCCCCATGATCCTCGACGTTGCCGCTGACACCAGAAAACGGATCGACCGGCTCACCCCGCCAGGTACATAACAAGACACGGGGTTGTCCGTAGCTCCTCACTCACTTCTCGCACGGCCGCATCGATAGGAGGTCCGTCCGGCTCCGGCTTGCCACCCGGAAACATGAAAGATGCCGTGCCTCATTTGCGGCCTGTCAGAACCTGCCCGGCCTCATGCACGGCAATGCCCGCTGACAAGTAATCTGTTCCGGCATTCGAGTTTCTTCGTGATCCATCCACGTGCTGGTTGTGCATGTCCGAAGAAACCGCCATGCCCGCCATCCAGTCCGAGAATTTCATCTTGGGGTGCCTGAACCGCACTACCAGCATGTCTTAGGTTCTAGTGCACGAAAAGGAGCCGCCGCAGTTCATCAGCTGATGAACTGCGGCGGCTCCTTGGCTACAGGAACTAGTCCTTGATCAAATCGTGGCGCACGATCGTCTGATCGCGGTCCGGGCCTACGCCGATGGCGGAGATGCGGGTTCCGGAGATCTTCTCCAGGGCCAGGATGTAGTTCCGGGCGTTCTCCGGAAGATCTTCCATGGTCTGTGCGCCCGAGATGTCCTCGGTCCAGCCCGGGAAGTACTCGAAGATCGGCTTCGCGTGGTGGAAGTCGGTCTGCGTCATCGGCATTTCGTCGTGGCGCACGCCGTCAACGTCATAGGCCACGCACACCGGGATCTGCTCGATGTTGGTGAGCACGTCCAGCTTGGTCACGAAGTAGTCGGTGAAGCCGTTCACGCGCGAGGCGTGGCGAGCCAGCACGGCGTCGTACCAACCGCAACGACGCGGGCGTCCGGTGTTTACGCCGAATTCGCCACCGGTCTTCTGCAGGTAGAGGCCCATGTCGTCGAACAGCTCGGTAGGGAACGGACCAGCACCCACGCGGGTGGTGTAGGCCTTGATGATGCCGATGGAGCGGGTGATGCGGGTCGGGCCGATGCCCGAACCCACGGACGCGCCACCAGCAGTCGGGTTGGAGGACGTCACGAATGGGTAGGTACCGTGGTCCACGTCCAGGAAGGTGGCCTGGCCGCCTTCCATCAGCACGACCTTGTCCTCGTCCAGAGCCTTGTTCAGCTCGTAGGTGGAGTCGATGACCAGCGGGCGCAGGCGCTCGGCGTAGGAGAGGAAGTACGAGACGATTTCCTCGACCTCGACGCTGCGGCGGTTGTAGATCTTGACCAGCAGCTCGTTCTTCTGGCGCAGTGCGCCTTCGACCTTCTGGCGCAGGATGGACTCGTCGAAGACGTCCTGCACGCGGATGCCCAGGCGTCCGACCTTGTCCATGTAGGCGGGGCCGATGCCGCGGCCGGTGGTGCCGATGGCCCGCTTGCCCAGGAAGCGTTCGGTGACCTTGTCCATGGTCTGGTGGTACGGGGCCACCAGGTGGGCGTTGGCCGAAACGCGCAGCTTCGAGGTGTCGGCGCCGCGCGATTCCAGGCCGTCGATTTCTTCGAAGAGGGCTTCAAGATTCACCACGCAGCCATTGCCGATAATCGGAGTGGCGTTCGGGGAAAGGATGCCGGCAGGAAGGAGCTTGAGCTCGTACTTCTCGCCGCCTACGACCACGGTGTGCCCGGCGTTGTTGCCGCCGTTTGGCTTCACTACATAGTCGACCTTGCCACCGAGCAGGTCGGTAGCCTTTCCTTTGCCTTCATCGCCCCATTGGGCTCCGACGATCACGATTGCTGGCATGGGATCCTCCCCCTTGCTTAAAGCAGCGGTTGCGGCGTGCTTAGCGCCGTCCCGGCACGGTGCCGGACAAAAAATATGCCCCTGTCCTGCTCACTGAAACCTGAAGGTCCGTTGCAAGAGTTAGGGGCTCTTACGACCAAAGTTTACCGAAACGATTAGCGAATCTCGAGTTGCACGTCACGATGTCGCCCACGCAGGCCATAAGCGACAACCAGAAAAGCTATTCCCGCGAAGAGCACGGCAATGGAAACAACGTACAGGGCAATGACGGGGTATCCCTGATCCGGGTCGAGGAACGGGTAAGGAACCCATCCATCGGACGCTCCGCGAATCAGCACTACCCCGGTCCAGAGCAACGGGTAAATCAGCAATAGCGGCACTGCCCGGTAGGACAGGGAAGTACGGTCCCTGGCCAAGAGCCAATCGGCCAGAACCAGCAGGGGACCGAGAATATGCATTACCCAATTCGCCCAAGGAAGCGGAACCCCGCCTGCGGCCCCTAAGGGTGCCAGCAGCGTGAGGTAGATCAGCCCGACCACGACCATGCACACGCTCGCCATGGCACGCAGGCCCACAACCCAGCGGGGCATCGAAGCACCCTTGGCTAGGCCCATCAGTCCTGCGATAAGCCCGACCAGAACCACCACCAGATTCGACTGGATGGTGAAGTAGCCAAAGAAATTCAGTGGCTGCACCGGGCCCCGTGAGGCAGTGTCGGCGTAGGTCGCCACGATAGCGCCCAGGGTGGCCAGCGCCCACAGTATCCGAGCCAGGTTGAGGAAGCGCAAGGCGGTTTGACGGGTCTTCACCCTGGAAGACTATAGCCAGCTGCTGCCTCATCCAAGGATTCATGCGTAGCTGCTCGGAGATTCCGGAACTTTGCCGGCCGTCAAAACCGCCCGGGAGAACTCTCGCGATGCAACAATTATTCCAAAACCAGCCAAGGGCTTGCCCCTGACACAGTGTGAGGGCGGAGAACTGAAGCATGCTATCCATCGGGGCGTTTGCGCAGATCGGCCAGGTTACCCACCGCATGCTGCGGCACTGGGATACCGCCGGGGTGCTCAAGCCCGCCCACGTAGACCCGTGCAGCGGCTACCGTTCCTACGACCCTTCCCAGCTCCAGCGCTTGCATCAGATCGTGGCCTTGCGCGAGCTGGGTTTCGGCCTGGAAGAGGTTTCCCTGATCCTGGATCAGGGAGCCACCGCGGAAAAGATTGCTGAGCACTTGCAGAATCGTGCCGCGCAGGTCGAGGCCGAACACCGGCTGGCCACGCAGCGGCTGCAGGATGTGCAACGGCGCCTGCGCTTGATCTCAAAGGAGAATCTCATGTCACGCATTGAAATCATCCACAAGCCACTGCCCGCAGTGCGCTTGGCCGCAGGCCGCTTCACGGTGTCCGAGCAACCTGAAATCGCTGGTCGCATCGGCCCGCTCTTCGACAGAATCGCGCAGTCCATTCAGGGCCAAAGCCTTGCCACGCCCATTGCGCAATACAACGGAACTGAGGATGGAGTAGAGGTCATTGCCGGATACGCCACTAACGCTCCCAACCTCGCCGATGTCGAAATCATCGAGCTCCCCGCGGTGCCCGAAGCCATCTGCGGAGTGCACCTCGGCTCCATGGACACCATCCATGAAAGCTGGCAGGCCGTGCACGAAGAAGTCCTAGCCCGCGGTTTGGTTCCGACCGGTCCGTGCCGCGAAGTCTACGTGCGTGCCATCTCCGAAGACCAAGGTGATTGGGTGGCCGAACTGCAGCAGCCGGTAGGCGTTTCTCAACCCACCAGCTGATGCGGGGCCTCCAACAGGTCCCCCGCCACGCTGCGCGCGGCACCGACCAGCGCACCTGTTTGACCCAGCGGCGAGCACAGCAGTCGAGCCTGGCCGGCGATGCTCGGCGCGTGCATCTGGAGGCTGGCTTCCATGGCAGGACGTAGCCACTGTTCCAGGGCGGCAAAGTGCCCGCCAAAGACTACCGTGGAAACGTCATACAGGCGCATGGCCGAGGCCACCGCAATTCCCAAGGATTTTCCGGCCTCGGCTACCGCGCTCAGCGCGGGTTCGGTTCCGGTTTCCAGCGCTTGGAATAGCTGGTGGATCCGCCGTTGGCGCGAGGCGCTATCGACCATCGCCCCTAGATCAGCGGCAGCCAGGATCGCTTCCTGCCCGGCAATGGTTTCCAAGCATCCACGACCGCCGCAGCTGCAGGCCCTGCCCTCGGGGGCAATCACCACATGCCCGAGTTCACCGGCGTGTCCCTGGGGACCGGCAAAAAGTTCAGCGTCGATTATCAATCCGCCACCGATGCCCACTTCCCCGGAGACAAACAGGAAGTCGCGTTCTTGGACGTCCATCAACTGCTGCTGGGCCAGCGCTGAGGCGTTGGCTTCGTTAAAGAGCCTGAAGCGGGTTTTGGCGTCGGGCAGCAATGCTGCGACATCCAGGTCTTGCCGCTCCCAGCCGAGGTTAGGGGCCTGCAGGACGGTGTACCGCTCCTCGTTGACCAAACCAGGAACAGCCAACCCGCCGCCGAGAATCATTAGCCCTTGGGCCCGGGCGGCAGCTTGGAGCCTTTGACTCAGCTCTCCCAGCGCAGCGAGCACTTCGCTGGCTGTTGAGCTGTGGTTGGCACTGGGCAGGATTTCGTGTGCCAGCAGTTTGCCGCTGAGGTCCACCAGCCCGGCGGCTATGTAGTCAACGTTGATTTCCATGCCCATGACACAGCGTGCGGGGTTCAGGATGAGCCCCACCGAGGGCCGCCCGCGTTCCCCGTCGCGGTGCACGCCAATTTCGATAACTAGTCCGGCCGCCAGCAAATCGGCGACCAGGCTGGAGACCGAGGCCTTGGTGAGCTGGCTGAGTTGGGCGATATCGGCGCGTGATAACCGCTGGTCTTCCCCTGCGCCTGCGATCACCGATAGGACCCTGGCCAGGTTGGCTTTGCGCACGTCTCCGACGTTACCCGGGGCCGAAGAGCTTGCGGCACGGGCGCTAGACGCTGGTTGGCGCATGCCTTCTCCTTGAGAATTTATTGGGACGAATCGTTCACTGCTCGCTATTGACTCTAGCGCATCACCACCCATATAGTTCAGGACATAAACTAAATGGCATCAGCCAACCCCCGATCCAAGGATGCATCCCATGACTCTTCAGCCAACCGCCGCCGACCGCTTCACTTTTGGACTGTGGACCGTGGGATGGACCGGTGCCGATCCCTTCGGTGTCGCCACCCGCAAGAACCTGGATCCGGTGGAAGCTGTCCACAAGCTGGCCGAGCTCGGCGCCTACGGCATCACCTTCCACGACAACGACCTGATTCCTTTTGACGCCACCGCTTCCCAGCGCGAGCAGATCCTTTCGGACTTCCGTGCAGCACTCAAGGAAACCGGCCTGAAGGTCCCGATGGTGACCACCAACCTGTTCAGCCACCCGGTATTCAAGGATGGCGGCTTCACCTCCAACGACCGCTCGATCCGCCGCTTCGCGCTGGCCAAGGTCCTGCACAACATCGACCTGGCAGCCGAAATGGGCGCCGAAACCTTCGTCATGTGGGGCGGCCGCGAAGGCGCCGAGTACGACGGCTCGAAGGACCTGGCCGCGGCACTTGACCGCATGGGCGAAGGCGTGGACACCGCAGCCGGCTACATCAAGGAAAAAGGCTACAACCTGCGCATCGCGCTGGAGCCGAAGCCGAATGAGCCACGCGGCGACATCTTCCTGCCAACCGTAGGCCACGGCCTGGCCTTCATCGAGAAGCTGGAACACGGGGACATTGTCGGATTGAACCCGGAGACCGGCCACGAGCAGATGGCTGGCCTGAACTTCACCCACGGCATCGCCCAGGCGCTGTGGGCAGGCAAGCTGTTCCACATCGACCTCAACGGCCAGCGCGGCATCAAGTACGACCAGGACCTGGTCTTCGGCCACGGCGATCTGACCAGCGCCTTCTTCACCGTCGACCTGCTGGAGAACGGCTTCCCGACCGGCGGACCCAAGTACGATGGCCCCCGCCACTTCGACTACAAGCCATCGCGCACCGACGGCTACGACGGCGTGTGGGACTCGGCCAAGGCAAACATGTCCATGTACCTGATGCTCAAGGAACGCGCACAGGCATTCCGCGCAGACCCCGAGGTCCAGGAGGCGATGAAGCTCTCGGGCGTGTTCGAGCTGGGCGAGAGCACCCTGGACGCCGGCGAAACCGCGCAGCAGCTGATGGACGATGCGGCAAGCTTCGCCGACTTCGACGCCAACGCCGCAGCGCAGCGCAACTTCGCGTTCATCCGCCTGAACCAGCTGGCCATCGAGCACCTGCTCAACGCCCGCTAGACCGCTCACCCCCGCCCACCGCAGAAAGCAGCCGAAGAACAATGACGCTCGTTGCCGGCATAGATTCATCCACCCAGTCATGCAAGGTGGTCATCCGCGACGCCGCAACAGGCGCCCTGGTCCGCTCCGGCCGTGCCTCGCACCCCGATGGCACCGAAGTGGATCCGGAATCCTGGTTCAGCGCATTGCAGGAAGCGATCGCCCAGGCCGGGGGCCTGGACGACGTGGACGCCATCTCGGTGGGCGGGCAGCAGCATGGCATGGTGGTGCTCGACGCCAGCGGTGCGATGATCCGCCCGGCACTGCTGTGGAACGACACCCGCAGCGCGCAGGCGGCCAGCCAGATCATCACCGAGGCAGGCCAGGGCGATGCCGCGGCGGGCGCCCAGTACTGGGCACAGCGCACCGGCACCGTCCCGGTCTCCTCGATCACGCTGACCAAGCTGCGCTGGCTGAGGGACAATGAGCCCCAGAACGCGGCCAAGGTCGCTGCCGTCTGCCTGCCGCACGACTGGCTGTCCTGGCGCCTGGCCGGCTACGGCCCGGGCTCCGGGGCAGCAGGGCTGGCCGCCCTGCGCACCGATCGTTCGGATGCCTCGGGCACCGGCTACTACCGTGCCGCCGAAAACGCCTATGACTACGAGGCGCTGGAGCAGCATCTGGGCCACGCCCCGATTCTGCCTACGGTCGCTGGCCCGCTGGAATCCATTGGCCGCACCACTTCCGGAGCACTGATCGGTGCCGGCGCGGGCGATAACGCCGCGGCCGGCTTGGGCGTAGGCGCCACGGTGGGCGACGTCGTCATGTCCCTGGGCACCTCCGGCACCGTCTTCGCGGTTGCCGATTCCCCATCGGCAGATGCCTCCGGCCTGGTGGCAGGCTTCGCCGACGCCACCGGCAACTACCTGCCATTGGTATGCACCCTGAATGCCACCCGCATCTTCGATGCCACCGCCACCCTGCTGCAGGTCAGCCTCGAAGAATTCAATGACCTGGCACTATCCGCCGTCCCGGGTAGCGACGGGCTGGCCTTGCTGCCCTACTTCGACGGCGAGCGCACCCCGAACCTGCCAGAGGCCACCGGCTCGCTGCATGGCATCACCCGAGCCAACTACACCGCCGCGAATCTGGCCCGCAGCGCCGTGGAAGCGGTGGTTTGCTCGCTAGCCGACGGCCTGCGCGCACTGGAAGCCCAAGGGGTTGAAGCGCAGCGCATCATCCTTGTCGGCGGTGGAGCGCAGTCCCGCGCGGTCCAGCAGATCGCCGCCCAGATCCTGGGATTGCCAATTTTGATCCCGGCCCCGGGCGAATACGTCGCCGATGGCGCAGCCCGCCAGGCGGCCGGCGTACTGGCCGGGGAATTCCCCAATTGGGCCCAGGGCACTGCCCAAGTCCCAGCGATGGAACTGGCCCCGCAGATACTGGAACGCTATCGCGCACTGGTTTCCAGCCAGTGGCTCGACAAGTAAGGATTAGCCGTGGAACTGCGCAACAAGGAACTGAACTGGGCCGGAAATCTTGAATACCGGGCCGCGCAACTGCTGTTTCCCGCCAGCCTCGAGCAGCTGCAGGATATTGTTCGCGCAGCCAAGGCCGTGAAGGTCCTGGGCTCCCGCCATTCCTTCAATGACATCGCCGATACCCGCGAAACCATGATCACGCTGGCCAAGATGCCGGAAGCCATCGAGATTGATGCGCTGGCCATGGCCGTGCGCGTCAGCGCCGGCACCACCTACGGCGCCCTGGCTGATGCACTTCAACGCGCCGGCTATGCCCTGCACAATCTCGCCTCCCTGCCGCATATCTCGGTAGCCGGCGCAGTATCCACCGGAACCCACGGTTCGGGCGAAACCCATGGCAACCTCGCCACCGCCGTGCGCGCAGTGGAACTGGTGCTGGCCGACGGCTCGCAACTGAGCGTGCAGCGCGGCGACGAGGATTTCAATGGCATCGTGGTCGGCCTGGGCGCGCTGGGCGTGCTGACCCACCTCACCTTGGATATCCTGCCGAGCTTCGAGATGCAGCAGACCGTCTACCAGGATCTGTCCTGGGACAAGGTGCTCGACGGCTTCGACACCATCCAGGCTTCGGCCTACAGCGTCAGCCTGTTCACTGACTGGAGCGGCGAGCAGGTAGGCCAGACCTGGCTCAAGCGCCGCGTCGGCGATGCGCTGGTAGAGCATTTTGACCAGGGCCGGTTCGGCGGGTTCCCGGCAACTGCTGCGATGCACCCGCTGCCCGGTGCCGATGGGTCCATCTGCAGCCAACAGCTCGGAGCAACCGGTCCATGGTCGGATCGCTTGGCGCATTTCCGCATGGACTTCACCCCCAGCGCCGGCGATGAACTGCAGACCGAATACCTGGTCCCGCGCGAGCACGCGGCAGAAGCGATCCAGGCCGTCCGCGGGCTTTCCCCCGCCATCACTCCCCTGCTGCTGGTCTCGGAAGTGCGCACCATTGCCGCCGATGAACTGTGGCTCAGTGGAAACTACGGCCGTGACGGCATCGCCCTGCACTTCACCTGGAAATCCCAGCAGGAGGCTGTCGAGGCGCTCCTACCGCGGATCGAGGAAGCACTGGCTCCTTTTGCGGCACGCCCGCACTGGGGCAAGCTCTTCGCAGCCACCTCTACGCAGCTGGCCGGGCTGTATCCGAAGTTCAACGACTTCATTGCATTGGCGCAGCGCCTGGATCCGTCCGGCAAGTTCCGCAACGACTTCCTGGACCGCACGGTGTTTGGAGCCTGAGCGCGCACAGGCGTTGCGACTAGACTTGTCACCATGGCATTGACTCAGTTAACGGTCGTGGACACCGCGGTCGGCATCCTGCAACAGTTCGGGTTGGCTGATTTGTCGATGCGCCGATTGGCCAAGGAACTCGATGTCCAGGTCGGTGCGCTCTACTGGCATGTGAAGAACAAGCAGGAGCTGCTGGCGCAGGTTGCCGCCCAGCTGCTGAATACCCCTGCGCTGTCGGTGGATGCCGAGGACTACAATTCCCCATCCGAGGCAATCCTGCAGCTGGCGCGCAAGCTCTACCTCGCGTTGCTGCCGATCCAGGACAGCCCCGAGGTCATCGAAGTCGCCACCGCAATGCAGGCCACCGAGCTCCAGCCGGTGCTGCAGCTTCGCACCCTGCTGGAAGCAGCAGGGCTGCCTGCCGAAAATGCCCGCCATGGACAGCAGCTTTTGCTGAACCACGTGCTCGGCTCGGTCGCCTACCGCCAGAACCTCGTGCAGCTCGATGTCGACGCGCCCCTGGCTGATGGCTTCGACTGGGGGCTGCGGCGGGCCGTTGCCGGCCTCATCGGCTAACGCCT
Organism: Arthrobacter sp. JUb119; assembly: GCF_024807995.1. Taxonomy (NCBI): domain Bacteria; kingdom Bacillati; phylum Actinomycetota; class Actinomycetes; order Micrococcales; family Micrococcaceae; genus Arthrobacter; species Arthrobacter sp. JUb119. The sequence goes on along the minus strand of NZ_JANUFE010000004.1, from coordinate 46,534 downwards.
CGCGCCGGGAATTCCCAGCTCTGCCAGCTCCCGCGCGCTAGCGGTCATTTCTCGAACTTCCTTTTTGGCCAAGGCAGCTTCCGGGTTATCGCTCAGGACCGAGACGTCCTCAATCAAACTTGCCAGGTAGTTCTTCGCTTCCCGCACCGAGTCGACAAGCAGCTGGGCTTGTCGAGCACCCGAGCGGCAGCGATCCATTCCTGCGCGAAGTCCCAGTACGGTTGGGCGTCCTGCGTGATCCGGTGGTGGTCGAGCTCTTCGACCAGCATGCCAGGGTCGTGGAGCACTGCCATGGCAACAGCCTCGGCAGTACGCCCTTGCTCGATCGCATCATGCATCAATTCCTTGTTCACGACTCCCTCCAGGAATCCCTGGTATTTGCCTGCGGCCGCAAGCGGGCGGTTGCTTCCGCAATGGGTTTGGGCCCTCTAGCTGTCCGGCATGAATCGGTGCCGATGAATATTCGATTCCGTGGCCTTCGGTACCGCACCTTCGAGAGATCCCGATGCGCCGGAAGCAGGGCCAGCGGGATGAACCTTCATTCTGGAGGTTCTTCCTGGAATGAGCCATCGCCGTTCTGTTCTTCGAGCTGGTCGTATCGTTCCCGCGCTTGTTCGATATCGGGCATATGGCTCACTGTCCAGTCGAGGAGCGCATCGATCGGTGCGCGCATGGTCTTGCCTATCGGCGCAACACGGTACTCGACTGCTACCGGACGGGAGCGCAATACCCTGCGGTCGATGACGCCATTTCGCTCCAGCCGGCGCAGCGTATTGGTCAAGGACTTCTGGCTCACTCCCGGAACGGCTCGCCGCAGCTCGTTGAATCGCTTGGGTGATTCGCAAAGCTGGCTCAAGACATGCAAAGACCACTTGTCCAAGACCTGGTCGAGCAGTTCGCGGTGGGAAGCCGATATGCCCAGCGGCGATTCGGAGGTTTCTTCCATTGCACCTAGTTTCGTTGCAGTTGCTTTTGTAGACCAAGTATAAGTTTTATACCTGCATCCAGCAGCGAACTACTGAAGGAGAATTCCATGCCAGTGAATTATTCAAGCCCCGCCGGGATGCTCCCCGGAACTCCCTACCACCACGTAGCGGTGGGATCCGGCACGCGGCATATCCACATCGCCGGACAGGTAGCCCACATGCCCGACGGCTCCAGGATCCCCGACGATTTGGCTGGCCAGGTGGCGCAGGCGCTACGCAACGTTTCCGCAGGCTTGAACTCGGCAGGGGCGGGGTTCCAAGACGTCGTCAGGCTGACCGTATACGTAACCGACTGGGAAACCAGCAAAATATCGGAGTTCATGCAAGGAGTCGAATCCGTCGCGGAGGAAATCGGGTTGCAGCTTCCAATGCCGCCTGCATCGCTGATCGCCGTGGCCCAACTGTACGAGCCAGCAGTTCTCGTGGAGATCGAAGCTACAGCGATACTCTGACCCGCAACGAAAACGCCGAATGGGCCGCGGCCAGCGCCTTACCCGGCTGGCCGCCACTGGGTGGACCGGCCGCCGGCGGCTATCGGCCGGCGCGAGGCTTCCGGTCCGAAAGGCTACCGAGCTAGCCCAGCTTGCCGCCGGAGGCTTCCAGATAGCAGGCAGCGCACAGCGACTCGTACCAGACCTCTTCACCGTCGATAGCGACCTGGTCTCCATCAAAAACAATGTGGTCACCCGATCGGCGGGTATTGAACATGGCCTTGCGCCCGCAGCGGCAGATGGTCTTCAGCTCTTCAAGCGAGTGCGCCAGTTCCATCAAGCGTGCCGAGCCCGGGAAGGCACGGGTGCGGAAGTCGGTACGGATACCGTAGGCAAGCACTGGGACATCATCGAGCACGGCAATGCGCAGAAGATCATCGACCTGGGTGCGGGAGAGGAATTGAACTTCGTCGACCAGCAGGCAGGCTACCGGCGGCGCATCCACATGCGGCAGCAAGGCATCAGGGTCATCGCCGAGGCAATGGGCCGCGAACTTCTCGCGGAGGTTCTCTTCCGGCCCCACGCTGAAGTCGACTTCGCGTTCGATTCCCAGGCGGGAAACGATTGATTTCTCGCCCTTGGTGTCAACCCCCGGCTTGGCCAGCAGGATACGCTGGCCGCGTTCTTCGTAGTTGAAGGCAGCCTGCAGCAAGCTCGTGGATTTGCCCGAGTTCATCGCTCCGTAGCGGAAATACAGCTTGGCCACCATTGCTCCTCGAAAGTTGCGGCGCCTGCCAACCGGCAGGCCCCTTAAGATCTTAGTGCCCGCTCCGCAGATCTCAAGCGAACCAGCACCGCGGACGACTGCCCTGCTACTTCGCCGCAGGCTGTTTCTTGCCGGCGAAAACCAGCCTGTAGAGCACCGACATTACGATGACGAAGGGAACACCGAAGATCAGGGTGTACTTGAATTCCGGCACGAAGAACGAGGTCACCAGCAGGCCGCCGAGCAGTACCGAGCCGAGAATCGACGCGGCCGGGTAGCCTGGCAGCTTGTACTCCAGGACGGCCCGGTCCAGGCGCACCTGGCGGCGGAAGGACACGTGGGTCACCAGGATCATGAACCACGTCGCCAGGGCACCGAAGGTAGCCAGCGACATCATGATGCCGAAGCCTCCCTCCGGAACCAGCGCGTAGACCAGTGCTGCCACGGCGATGCCTCCGGCAGACATCCACACCGCGTGGATAGGAGCGCCCGCGCTGTTGGTCCGGTGTGCCAGGCGCGGCGCGTGCCCGGAATCAGCCAGCGAATGCAGCATGCGGGTTGCCGCATAGAGCTGGGCATTCATGGCCGAGAGCGCGGCAATGATGAGCACGAAGTTCAGTACCGAATCGGCGAACGGGATACCCATCTGGGACATCACAGTGACAAATGGCGATCCGCCGGCCAGCAGTTCGCTGGTGGGCGCCACCGCGAGGATCAGGGCCATGGTGAACACGTAGAAGAGCAGCAAGCGCAGGAAGGAGACCTTGAAGGCCTTGCGTACGGCAATCTTGGGGTTCTTTGCTTCTGCGGCGGCAATGGAGATCGCCTCGATGCCCATGTAGGAGAAGATCGCCACGATGACAGCGGTCCACATGCCGAACAGGCCATTGGAGAAGAAGCCGCCTTCGGCCGAGTAGTTATGGAACCCGTATTGGTCGCTGGGGTCGTGGAACACCAGCCAGAGGGCAATGATGATGAACGCGACCACCGCGAAGACCTTGATCGCGGAGAACCAGTATTCGGTGGTTCCGAAGATCTTCACGCTGGAGAAGTTCACGCCCAAAAGCGCGGCCGAGAAGACAAGGACCCAAACCAGCCCTGGAATCTCGGGGAACCAGTACTGCATGTACTCGCCTACCGCGCTGACTTCGGTGCCCACGGCGAAGATCAGCGCCGACCAGTACAGGTACTTGGTCAGGTACCCGGCGAAACGTCCAAGATAGCGTTCGGCGTAGACCCCGAAGGAACCGGCTACCGGCTGCTTGACGGTCATTTCCGCCAATGCGCCCATGACCAGCAAGGCGACGACCCCGCCAATGAGGTAGCTGATGATCACCGAGGGACCGGCCATGGCGATGGCGAGCTTGCTGCCCGCGAAAAGACCGGTGCCGATGGCACTGCCCAGCGCGATCATGGACATCTGCCCAGGAGTCAGCGACTTCTTCAAACCCGAACCGACTTCAATGGCGCGTACCGGCTGCTTGCCCAACGATGCTCCCTTTAGACCTATGCGAACAGCACGGCATCGAAAATGCCGTGCTGCTGTTAAGGCTACTCTCGCGCAGATTCGCCGGCTTCGGCGCACCAAGACCCGAAAGCGGCGGAATTTGCGTTATGTCACGGCATTACGCACGGCGTACTCTTCGCGCTGCCAGGCATTGGTGTGCAGAATTTCACGCAGTTTCTCCACGGCATCCCAGATATCGGTACGCGTCAGGTACAGCGGGGTGATGCCAAAGCGCAGGACTTCCGGTTCGCGGTAGTCCCCGATGACGCCCTGGTCAATGAGCGCAGCGATGATTTCGTACCCATGCTCATGGCGGAAGCTGACGTGGCTGCCGCGAGCAGCATGTTCGCGTGGAGTCACCAGTTCCAGGCCGTAGCCGGCGCAGCGGGTTTCAACCAGCTCGATGAACAGGTCCACTAGCTCCAGCGAGTTGGCGCGCACCTTGTCCATGTCCGCTTCCAGCGCGATATCCAGGCCGACCTCGATCATGGCCAGTGAAGTAACCGGCTGGGTACCGCACATGAAGCGGCGAATGTCATTTGCTGGCGTGTAGCTGTCAGCCATCTCGAAGGGCGACTTGTGCGACCACCAGCCGGACAGCGGCTGCCAGAAACGTTCATGGTGGCGGGCATTGACCCAGATGAAAGCCGGAGAGCCCGGGCCGCCGTTGAGGTACTTGTAGGTGCAGCCCACAGCGTAGTCGGCATCTGCGGCATTCAGGTCAATCGGTACTGCACCTGCGGCATGGGCCAGATCCCAGACCACCAGGGCTCCGGAGCCGTGGATGGCTGCAGTGGTCTCGCCCATGTCCCACATGGAACCGGTGCGGTAGTTCACATGCGACAGAGCCACCACGGCGACAGTTTCGTCCAGTCCAGCGCGCAGCGAGGACTCTCCATCGATGAGCTTCACCTCATAGGCCACACCGGTTTCCTGCGAGAGCGAGTTGACCAGGTCGGCCAACCCCTCGGCGATATAGATGTCCGTGGGGAAATTGTCTCGTTCGGTGAGAATCACCCGGCGCTGCGGGGCATCGGCCTTCTGCGTGCGCAGTGCCGAGGCCAAGGCCTTGAACAGATTCAGCGTGGTGGTATCGGTGATCGCAGTCTCGCTGGGGTTCGCGCCCAGCAACCGCCCCAGCTTGTCGCCGAGCTTCAGCGGCATCTCGAACCAGCCGGCGGTGTTCCAGGAACGGATCAGGCCCTGGCCCCATTCTTCGGTCACCACCTGGGCGGCGCGTTCGGCTGCACCCTTCGGCAACGCGCCCAATGAGTTGCCATCGAGGTAGATGACGCCTTCCGGGAGGTTGAAGCGGTTGCCAAAGGCCACCAGCGGGTCTGCCGCGTCCAATTGGGCAAGGGACTCTCGGGTCAGTTCCGTGGTCATTGGATCTCCTGTTCGGCCAAGATCAAAGCGGGAGGACTTCCGTTCTCCCTGGTGCATCCATCGTAGAATCTAGTTCGATATAGTGCGACCAGATCCAAACTTTTCCAAAGAATTGAGTTGATTAGCCGTGGCAGGTTCATTATGGACGGTTCAAGGCGATGCCATGCCGAATCCTGTTCGCGTCGACGAAACGGATCTGTCCATTCTCACCGAGCTGAGCAAGGATGCTCGAATTGCCAACAACGTCTTGGCTGCCACAGTCGGCTTGGCGCCATCGACCTGCTTGGGCCGGGTGAAAGCACTCTCCAAGGCGGGGGTGATCACCGGTTACCATGCCGCGATCAATGAGCGTCTTCTTGGTGTTGCCGTCAACGCCATGATCTCTATTGTGGTCTCGTCCACAGCCCGAGACCGCTTGCTCTCCTCGGCGCATCAGCTCAAAGAGCTTGCCGAGGTCAGGGAAGTCTTCGTTCTTGGCGGCTCGCCGGATTTGCTGGTTCGGGTGGCTACCCAAAGCATCGAAGACCTACGGGCATTCGTGGCCGCGCACTTGGGCTCCAACCGCGCGTTCTCATCCACCCAGACGGTAATTATCTTCGAGCACCTGGCTTAGCCGAGACAGGCTTTTTGTCATCTAACGGCGTCTCTCATCTATATCTCATTTATTTCAGCCACAATGAAAAACATGGGAAAGGAAGCTTTGCGCCGCGTCTTTGCGACGATCGCTGTCATCGCAGTCGTTTTTCTTGGCGCGTTCGGAATCAGCCAAGCCTTGGAAGGCCCGGCGGACCGGGACCTCGGTGAAGGGTTCATCTTCGAAGAAGTGACTCCTTCCCCGACAATCGGCACACCTGGCACTCCTTCCTCTTCACCTTCTTCCTCGGCGGCTGAATCCCAAAAGCCGTCCTCCAGCCCGAGCACCTCTGCCAAGCCGACAACCTCGGAAAAGCCCAAGCCCAGCGCTACCCCGACACCGAAGCCCAAGCCGAAACCTCCAGCACCAGCACCGCCAAAGAAGACCGTTGTCCCGCTGCCTCCTTCGGGCACCCAGTATGACGACGATGACGACGATGACGATGACGACTACGAAGACTATGACGACGACGATGACGATGACGACTAGAGCGCCGGAACGCCGGTGGTCCATCCGGGCCCGAGTTCTGACCGGGATGATGCTCCTGGTTGGCTTGGCCTTGCTGGCAGCGGGTACGGCAAGCTTCGGCGTACAACGCCACGAACTCAATGAGCGCTTGGATGAGTCATTGACTCGCACCGTCAAGGAATTCGAAGTCCTCACCGAAACCGGTGTTGATCCGCGCACCATGGAACGCTTCAAGCACGCCGAAGACCTGCTGTACATTGCAATGCAACGCACCCTGCCTTCTCCGAAGCAGGGCATGCTCTCCCTGGTAAGTGACGAGGTGCGTTGGACCGCACCGGATATCGTCAACACCCGCCTGGAAGATGATCCGGAATTCCTGGAATGGGCCAGAAGCGTCCAGGACGCCAACCATATCCGCTTGGGAACTGTCGATACGGAAATCACGACCTACCGCGCCGTTGTTGTTCCGGTCAGCCTTCCTGCAGACCACGAGCACGGCGCCTTCGTGCTGGCCTATGACTACTCGGCAGAGGCCATCGCTAATGACCGCAATTTCATGATCTTCGGCGCCGTCGGCGCCTCGGTCATGCTCGTCGCCGCACTGGCCGCCTGGCTTGTGGTAGGACGGATGCTCGACCCGATCCGCCGCCTGCAAACTACCGCGCAACAGATTTCCGAGACCGATGTATCCCAGCGCATTGAAGTTTCGGGAAATGACGAGTTCGCCGAACTGACGGTCACGGTCAACGAAATGCTGGATCGCCTCGAAGGAGCACTCGGTTCCCAACGCCAGCTGCTCGATGATGTCGGGCACGAATTGCGCACTCCGGTGACTATCATCAACGGGCATCTGGAACTGATGGATCCCAACGATCCCGATGATGTTATCCAGAGCCGGGATATCGCGATGGATGAGCTCGGGCGCATGTCCTTGCTGATCAATGACCTGGTCACCCTGGCAAAGTCCAACCGCACCGATTTCCTCCAGGTGGAGCCTGCAGAAGTCGGCAAGCTGCTTGACGACATCCTCGACAAGGCCCGCGGTCTGGGGCCGCGTCAGTGGCGCGTTGACTACCGCACCGAGGCCACCGTGACTCTCGACCCGATCCGGACTACCCAAGCCATGCTGCAGCTCTGCGCCAACGCGGTGAAGTTCTCTGCTGAGGATACCCGCATCGGCTTGGGCAACGAGATCGTCCGCGATGGCCAAGGCAACACCACCTTGCGCTGGTGGGTATCCGATGCCGGCGTGGGCATACAGGCTGAAGATCTTGAACGTATATTCGAGCGCTTCGGACGTGGCCAGAACTCGGTTCGTTCTTCGGGGTCCGGTCTGGGGCTGAACATCGTGCAGGCCATAGCGGAGACCCACGGCGGACGCGTGTGGGTGAATTCGGAACATGGCAAGGGTTCCACGTTCTACATTGATATGCCGTTGACGACTGGAAGCAAGGAAGCATGAGCCAGATACTGATCATTGAAGATGAACCGCGAATCAGTTCGTTCGTAGCCAAGGGGCTGCGTGCTGCGGGACTGACCTCATCCATCGCAGAAACCGGGCATGATGGCTTCACCCAGGCCATCGAGGGTGATCATGAGCTGATCATCCTCGACCTCGGCCTGCCGGATGAAGACGGCTTCTCGGTATTGCGGCGTCTGCGCGCCGCGCAGATCGATACTCCGGTGATCATCCTGACCGCACGCGGCAGCGTGGAAGACACGGTAGCCGGCCTGCAGAACGGCGCCGATGACTACATGGCCAAGCCATTCCACTTCGATGAGTTGCTGGCACGGGTGCGCTTGCGCCTGCGCGCCGAGGACAATGCACCTGAAGTTTCCTCGCTGACCCACGAAGACCTGAACATGGACCTGCTGCGCCGCCGGGTGACGGTCAATGAGCGCGAAGTCGATCTTTCCGCGCGTGAATTCGCGCTGGCCGAAGCCTTCTTGCGCAACCCCGGCCAAGTGCTGAGCCGCGAGCAATTGCTTTCCAGGGTCTGGGGTTATGATTTCGACCCCGGATCCAACGTGGTGGATGTGTATGTCCGCTACCTGCGCAACAAGCTCGGCTCGGAACGCTTTGAGACGGTACGCGGATTCGGCTACCGACTCGCCTCGGAGCGGTAGCCGAATCCTGCACGGGGTCTAGCGCAACGTCGGATCCGGAACGAAGCTCTGCTGGAGCAAACGGCTCCAGCGATTGGCTGGCAGCTGCGGATTCAGCAGTGCAATGCCGATGCAATACTTGGACATCGATACCTCTCGGATGCCCAGCTCGGCCAAGGCCTGGTCCGAAGCGCCCCGGCCATCAGCGGACTTGGTCTCCACGACAATCAAGTCTGGTCCGTCAACCCTCGATTCGCCGTTGGCGTATTCCAGTTCGACGTCACAGGTCAGCCGTTCGCCGTCGATGGGATTCACGAAAGTCGCACGCCGGTAGGCGCTGTCCAGCACTGGCTGCAGCTGGGGGACGTCCTGCCCGTACTCGCGGCGCAGAACCGATTCCAGGAACCCCAGGTTCTCTTCGGTCAGCTCGCCCGCGCTGTCCAGATCCTGCTCTACGCGGTGCTTCACCGTCGACCCTCGAAGCCCCTTGGTCTTGATCTCGAACATCGACAGCCCTGTGTCCGCATAAGTGCGCGAACGCACCTTGTATCTCCGGCGCCGTCCCTGGCGGTGGGCGCGGTACTGGTCGTAGTCCTCGGTATCGAAATACACCGATTCGTAGCGGAAGGTGCGCAAGCCGTCGATCTGCATGATCTTGAATTTATCGCCCAAGCGCTCGGATAATTCCGTGAATTCCTCTGGGGTCAGCAAGAACTTCTTGTCGACGCGGGTCTGCAGCGCGGCTTCGGAGATGACCTCTTCGAGACTGATCGGTTCCCGGCCGATGACGGCTTCTTCCAAAGCCGCTCGCGCCTGGGAGGCAGCGAGGTCCGCGCGCTTGGTAGCAAGCGCCGTCATCAGGACCACGTCTCCTGCTTGGCTCCGTTCTGCGCTGCCGGTGCGGACTGGCTGTTCGCCAATTCATAAGTGCCGGAGAAGCTCTCGGATGCGCTGGACTTGGCATTGGACTTGCTGCCGGCAGCGTTGGTACGGAAGCGGACATCAACGATGGTCAGGTCGCGAACCATGTCCAGCTCGACAACTACGGTTCGCAGTACCTTGGCATCCAGCAGTTCTTCCAATGCAGCCTGCAGGTCCGCCTTCTTCGGGTAGGCACGTTCCAGGGTCACGGTCTGGCGATCGGTGCGTGGGGCGAAGCTCGGGTGGTCGGCCAAGAACATCACCAGGACCAATGCCGCGGTGGCTGCTGGAGCCAACCATGCCGGATCCGGGTGCAAGCCATTGACCAATCCGATGGCCAGTGAAATGAAGTAGTAGGCCACTTCTTCCTGGGTCAGGGTGTCCGAACGAAGGCGAATAATCGAGAGAATACCGAATAGGCCGAGGCCAAGCCCCATGCCCGCGCCGCTACCCGAGAGCAATAAGGTGACAGCGAAGATGCCCATGCTCAAAGCAATATAGGCCAATACGAGGTCGCGGCGGAAGTGGCGGCGGAAGTATACGAAGTACACGAGAACCGTAATACCGATGACGTTGGACGCTAGTCCCATCCAGAATGACAACATTGCTCTACCTTTCAAAGGTGTGAAGTGATGATCCCTTCTAAATGAACTTTAGGTGAACTAAATGAGTCCAAAAGTAGAACAACATGAGAACGCCCTCATATTACTGAATGAGTCATGACCTGCATGTTTACCTTCTCATGACGGAGAGGTCGCCGTCTGGCAGGTTTTTCTCAGCTTCTGCGCACCCGATTTTTCCTAGTTCATGAGCGCATCCTCGATGCGTTAAACAGCTATCGGCGGCTCCTCTCTTTGCGAGAGGAGCCGCCGATAGCTGTTTAAGAATTGCTTACTTGCCAGCTTCGATTTCAGCCTTGGCCGTAGCATCCGAGTCGTTCAGGAACTTGCCAATGCGGTCGACTTCTTCAGTCTCGCCGATGGCAGCAGCTGCACGGCCCAGCGCGTAAAGCGAACGCAGGAAACCGCGGTTCGGTTCGTGGCGCCAAGGCACTGGACCCTGTCCGCGCCAGCCGGCTTTGCGCAGCGAGTCCAAGCCGCGGTGGTAGCCAACGCGTGCGAACGCGTAGGACTCCACGATGCGGCCCTCACTGTGCGCTTCGTTGGCAAGCAGCGCCCAAACCAGTGACGAGGCAGGGAATCTTGCCGCCAAGTCCGTGGCTTCATCACCGGCTTCATAGCGTGCGAGCACTTCGGTTTCTTCCGGAAGCAGGGTTTCCGGGATGCCCAGCAGGTTTTCTCCGACCATGGTTACTTCAGCGACTTTCCGGCCGAGCCGAGCTGCTGGGCAGCTTCAACGATGCGGGCAGCCATGGACTCTTCGGCCTTGGCGCCCCACACGCGTGGGTCGTAGGTCTTCTTGTTGCCAACTTCGCCGTCAACCTTCAGCACACCGTCATAGTTGGCAAGCATGTGGCCAGCTACCGGGCGGGTGAAGGCGTACTGGGTGTCGGTGTCGATGTTCATCTTGATCACGCCATAGGCAACTGCGTCAGCAATTTCCTGCTCAGAAGAGCCCGATCCGCCGTGGAATACCAGGTCGAATGGGTTCGCCTTGCCAATCTTGGCGCCAACCTGGGCCTGGATATCCTTCAGGATCTCTGGGCGCAGCTTTACGTTGCCTGGCTTGTAAACGCCGTGGACGTTGCCGAAGGTCAGCGCGGTGATGTAGCGGCCCTTTTCGCCAGCGCCCAAAGCCTCGATGGTAGCCAGGGCATCTTCGACGGTGCTGTACAGCTTGTCGTTGATTGCGTTTTCCACGCCGTCTTCCTCGCCGCCAACGGCACCGATTTCAACTTCGAGGATCTGCTTGGCGGCTGCGGTGCGCGGCAGCAATTCTGCGGCGATACGCAGGTTCTCTTCAAGGGTTTCAGCAGAACCATCCCACATGTGGGAGTTGAAGAATGGATCGCGGCCTGCAGCGACTTCAGCTTCCGAAGCGGCAAGCAGTGGCAACACGAAACCGTCCAGCTTGTCCGCTGGGCAGTGGTCGGTGTGCAAGGCGATGTTCACGCCGTAGTTCTTGGCAACCTGGCGGGCGAAGGCCGCGAAGCCCAGCGAGCCGGTAACCATATCCTTGATGGATGCACCAGACCAGTATGCGGCGCCGCCGGTGGAGACCTGGATGATGCCGTCGGATTCAGCCTCTGCGAAGCCGCGAATTGCGGCGTTCAGAGTCTGCGAGCTGGTCACGTTCACTGCTGGGAAGGCGTAGCCGCCTGCCTTGGCAGCATCGATCATTGCATTGTACTTATCGGGGGTTGCGATAGGCATGCTTCACTCCTGGTGATTAGCGAGGTTACGCGTCTCCATTGACGGCGGTTCGCCATCCATCCTATCGGCTATGTCACTAACTAAGCCCTAAATCTCGTATCGTGACACGGGGAATTCCGCGGTTGACCGCAAAGCAAACGGCCAACCCAGATGAGAGCTCGTCTCATTACGGTTGGCCGCTGGCTTTTTACCTTCTCTATTTGGTTGTTGCGCTTACAGAGGTGCTTCCCGACGGAGCTAGCTGTGTCTTGGTCGTGGTGCTGGGCACTGATGCAGAGCTCGTGGAAGCCTTCGGAGTTTCAGTTCCGGTCGAGGTCGACTTCGACGAATCCGTCTTTGGCGCAGAAGCTGAGCCGGTTGGAGGATCCGGAACGACTTCTTTTTCAGGCTCCGTTGGCGTTTCCGGAACTGAAGGTACCTCCTCCTCAGGTTCTTCCGTGGGTTCAGGTGCCGTGGATTCGCTCTCGCCTGGACTCTTCGAATCGTCTGGGCTCTTCGAACTATCCGGGCTCTTCGAGCTATCAGGGCTCTTCGAACCGTCCGGGCTCTGTGAACCATCCGGAGAATGCGAACCGCTTGGAGTCTCACTCTCGCTCGGCGACGGGCGCTGCGACTCCGATGGCGTCGGCTTCGGCCGTGGAATGATTGGAGTGTCATCCTCAGGGACAATGACGTCTGGATCCGGACCGCTTGGAGCCCGATCAGGAACCCGCGAGCCGTTGCCCTTCGGAGCACTGCCCGCATTGACCGTCAGCCGCTGCGAATTAATCATTGCCTGGCGCTGCCCCGGAATGGTTGGCAGGTAGTTACGCGGATCGTGCCAACGTCCGTCGATGATGACCTCGAAGTGCACATGGCAACCGGTCGAGTTGCCGGTAGTGCCAGCCAAGGCGATCAGCTCACCCTGCTCAACGCGTTGCCCCACTTTGGCAATCAACTTCGAATTGTGGCTGTAGCCAGTCTGGACATTGCTGCCGTGATCAATAGTCACGCGCATGCCGGAGTGCCCGGCCCATGCCGATACGGTCACCGTTCCAGCTTCAGAAGCGTAGACCGGCGAGCCGCAGGAAATAGGGTAGTCCTGGCCAATGTGGATCTGGTTGCCAGGACCGGTAGGGTTGGCACGCCAGCCGTAAGGGCTGGAAATACTGCGGGTCTTGACCGGGTGCATCAGTTGCAGGTCGCCAGGCAATTTACCGAGCTCGCCGACCATGCCCGCGAGCAGAGCTGAGGATTCGTTGTCATTGCCGGACGCTTCTGAGCCGGCGTCAGCGCCATCAAGCATTCCAACGGGACGGCCGTCAATAGCCAGCTCCTTGCCGGAACCGCCAAATGAGTTCAGTGGCGCATCTGCACTGACATAGACCGGTCCGTTGAACATTGATGGATCTGCCACAGCATCGATACCTACAGGGATATCGCCCTGCCTGGAGTCACCGGCCTGCGCCATGATCGGGATCGCCAAGGCTCCCGTCAGTCCTAGCGCGGCGACGATAGAAGTCGACCATATAACCAATGGCCTTCTGCGCCGAGGCAGCCCGGGCAACAGCAAGTCACGGTTCACTTGATGACGTCGTTTCACGACCGCCCTCTCCCAGATCACGTTTTCATAACTAAAACCCAGAGTAGGCGGAAAATGATAACTAATCCAGATGCTCGACTAAACTCGTCAGTATTAAATTTCTTGTTAACCTACTTTTTGCCCAAACACGTGCCTGCGTACCCACGCATGCATGGCAATCCCGGCTGCGGATGCCGCGTTGATTGAACGAGTCGAGCCGAACTGCTCGATGGACAAGGTGTCCTTGGCCGCAGCGTGGACTTCCGGGCTGAGTCCCGGACCTTCCTGCCCGAAGACCAGCACGCAGTCCTTCGGCAGGTCGTAGGTTTCCAGTGGAACGGAGTCCGGGAAGATATCGATTCCCAGAATCGTCAACCCCTCGCCTTCAGCCCAGGCAACGAACTCCTCCACTGTTGCATGGTGGCGTACGTGCTGGTAACGATCAGTAACCATGGCGCCTCGTCGATTCCAGCGGCGACGGCCGATGATATGGACTTCTTTGGCCAGGAAGGCGTTTGCGCTGCGTACCACGGTGCCGATGTTCATATCGTGCTGCCAGTTTTCAATGGCGATATGGAAATCGTGGCGGCGTTCGTCAAGATCAGCAATGATGGCGTCCATCGTCCAGTAGCGGTACTTGTCCGCGACGTTGCGCCGGTCGCCCTCGGCAAGCAGCTGGGGATCGTACTTTCCGTCGGTTGGCAGTTCCCCCTCCCAGGGGCCTACTCCGATCACATGCTGCGCGCTCGGGTCATTAACTGGTTCATGCGTTTCTTCGTTCACAGTATTAAGCCTAGTTCGTTATGTTCGTGCCCTTGTTCACGGTGCATTTGCGTGCGCCTGTGTAATCTCTTAATAGAACGGGATACTTTCAGTGCCGATAGCTCCCACCACATATTTCCCTAGGGAGGATCCACGCCTCGTGACAACTTCAATCCGCGGTACGCGAACTGTCCACGACATCAAATGCTGGCTCACGGACATGGACGGCGTATTGGTTCACGAGAACCAGGCCATCAAGGGCGCCGCCGAGATGCTGAGCTACTGGCGCGACAACAACCTGCGCTTCCTGGTCCTGACCAATAACTCCATCTACACCCCGCGCGATCTGCGTGCTCGCCTATTGGCCTCGGGCCTGGACGTCCCGGAGGAAAACATCTGGACCTCCGCGATGGCCACTGCAGAGTTCCTGGCTCGCCAGCGCCCCGGCGGCCGCACCTTCGTCATTGGCGAAGCCGGTTTGACCACTGCCCTGCATGATGCGGGGTTCATCATGACCGACCAGAACCCTGACTACGTCGTGCTGGGCGAAACCCGCACCTACTCTTTCGAAGCCATCACCAAGGCCATCCGCCTGATCGAAGGCGGGGCGAAGTTCATCGCCACCAACCCGGACGCTACCGGACCGTCCACCGAAGGCATTATGCCAGCCACCGGTGCGATCGCGGCCTTGATCTCGCGTGCAACCAACCGCGAGCCATACGTGGTGGGCAAGCCGAACCCAATGATGTTCCGTTCTGCCCTGAACCGAATCGATGCGCACTCGGAAACCACCGCAATGATCGGCGACCGCATGGACACCGATATCGTTGCGGGCATGGAAGCCGGACTGCTGACCGCATTGGTCTACACCGGCATCACCGCCCGCGAAGACATGGACACCTTCCCGTTCCGCCCGGACCTGCAGTTCCCATCCGTGGCGAATCTGCACGCGGAACTCGCCAAGGGTGCCGCTGCAGCGGAAGCGCCTGCAGCCAAGAAGTAGCAGCTAGCGGATTCAGCAAGGCCGGGCTTTTGCCCGGCCTTGCTGCGTTGACGCAAGATTCCGGAAGTATGCTGAAACCGTGACCGAGCAAGTACCGAACGAGGTCCCGAGCGCGCGGAAGCGTGGACGGCCCAAAGGCAGCACCACGGGGACAACTAGAGCGGCGATCCTCAAAGCCGCGTCCAAGGAGTTCTCCCGTGCCGGATACGAGGCAGCCAGCCTCCGGTCGGTAGCGCGCCGAGCCGGGGTGGATCCAGCACTGGTTCACCACTATTTCAAGGACAAGAGCGACTTGTTTGTCCAGACCATGCGCATCCCCGTCAACCCAGGGGAAATCATCGCCGAGGCGGCAACAGCGCCGTTGGAGGAGATGGGCGAGGCGCTGACTCGCGCATTGCTCGCTACCTGGCGCAAGCCGGCTTTCTGCACGGCAGCAACGGCAATGATCCGGGGCTTGGTCTCCAGCAGCAGCGCGGCGAAAGTCCTCCGTCCATTCCTGCAAGAGCAGATCTTCTCGCGCTTGGGTGCGCGTTTGCCGGAAGAAAGCGCCGAGCCGAGGGTAGCCCTGGTGGCCAGCCAGGTTGTCGGCCTGATTGTCGCGCGCTACATCATTGGCTTGGAGCCTTTGGCCTCCATGGATGATGAGCAGGTTATCGAGCTGGTGGCCCCCACCATCCAGCGCTACCTCACCGGCCAATTGCCTGCGTTGAACCATTGACATGCCGCTGGCAGAGGTCCCTAATTCATTATGTGATGAATAAAACGGCTTGTGTCGATGTGCAGCGGCTCGACGTCAGACGCGGAAGGGCATTGGTCCTGGACCACGTGGAATTCCAGCTCGCGCCGGGACGGATCATCGGCTTGCTCGGCCCCAGCGGCAGCGGCAAGAGCACCTTGCTGCGAAGCATCGTGGGCAACCAGGTCATCAGCAGCGGAACAGTCTCCGTTCTCGGAAAGCCCGCCGGGCACAAGTCCCTGCGCAACCGGGTCGGCTACATGACCCAGGCAGCCAGCGTCTATGACGATTTGAGCGTCCGGCAGAACATCGCCTACTTCGCCAAGATCCTCGGCCAGCCCCCAGCAGAAGTGGATCGAGTCCTCGAAGCCACGGACCTGGCGGACCAGGCTGGCCGGCTGGCCATGGGCCTGTCCGGCGGACAGCGCAATCGGGTGTCCTTGGCCATCGCGCTGCTCGGCTCGCCAGAAATCGTCATCCTGGATGAACCCACGGTGGGTTTGGACCCGGTGCTGCGTGCGGATCTGTGGGCGATGTTCTCGCAGTTGGCGGCCACCGGCCTGTGCCTTGTCGTCTCCAGCCATGTCATGGACGAAGCCATGCGTTGCGATGAAATCCTGCTGCTGCGCGAGGGGAAGCTGCTCGGCCAGATGAGCCCGGCTGCATTGATGGAGTCAACCGGTGCAGACAATCCCGAAAATGCCTTCGTTGCCCTGATCGCGGCAAAAGGGAACCAGCCATGAAACGGACGCTCGCCACCACCGGTCGGGTCCTGGCCCAGGTGCGCCATGACCCGCGGACCATTGCCTTGATGCTCATCGTGCCCAGCCTGCTGATCGGCCTGATCGCATGGATCTTCACCGACACCCCGGCCTTCAGCCGCATTGGCCCGGCAATGATCGCCTTGTTCCCATTCGTGGTCATGTTCCTGGTCACCAGCATCGCAACACTGCGCGAGCGGCGCAGCGGAACCCTTGAGCGCCTGCTGAGCATGCCGCTGGCCAAGGGCGAATTCATCTTCGGCTACGCGCTGGCGTTCACCCTGGTTGCGATCCTCCAGACCATGATCGCGGTCAGTTTCGCCATCTGGGTTTGCGGCTTGGAGATCGAAGGCAGTTTCTGGCTGCTGTTTGCGGTGGCCGCCCTCGACGCGCTGCTGGGCATCAGCCTCGGCCTGATGGCCAGCGCCTTCGCACGCACCGAATTCCAGGTGGTTCAGTTCATGCCGGCGCTGGTCATCCCGCAGTTCCTGCTGTCCGGAATCATCCTGCCCCGCGAGCAGCTGCCCGGCGCGCTGGAGGCCATCGGCGCCTGGCTTCCGCTGTCCCACGCCATCGACGCCCTCTCGGATGCCGCGGCGGGAACAGTGGATTCGGCGACGGCAAGAAGCATGCTGGTCATCGCCGCCTGGATCGCCGCCGCGCTGATCGTCGGTTCCCTGACCCTGCGGCGGCGCACCGCCTAGCGGCTACGCGATGTCCACCGGGGTGTCCAGCACGCGGCCCTCGGCCACTTCGCGCACCTTCCCGGTGATCCGGAACTCGGCCTGCAGTGGCAGGTCCTCGCTGCTGGTTCCCACCAGCGCGGTGAACTTGCCCGGTTCCACAATGCGCTTCCCGGACAGCCCGGTGAACGAGGTTCGGTCAGCATGCACGGTGAAAGCCACGCGCTTCGACTCCCCTGCCTCAAGCTGCACCTTGGCGAAGCCGGCCAGCCAGCGGCGCGGGCGCACCACCTGCGACACCGCGTCAGCCAGGTACAGCTGCACCACTTCGGCACCGGAGCGCGCTCCGGTATTGGCCACGGTGGCACTGACCCGAATGGTGCCGTCGGCAGCGATTTCAGTTTCCGGCAGTTCCAGCCCGGAGATCTCGAAGCTGGTGTAGGAGCTGCCGTAGCCGAAGGGGTAGAGCGGACGCGGATCGAGGTTGGTTACGCCTTCTGAATGCCACGCCAGCTTGGAAGCCAGGTAGGTGCCCGGCTGCCCGCCGATATGGTCGGGGATCTGCACCGGCAGCTTGCCCGAGGGGTTGACCTCGCCGGTCAGCACGCCAGCCAGTGCCGGCCCGCCTTCCACCCCGGGCATGAAGCACTGGATGATGGCCGCGGTGCGATCAGCGAATTGCCCCAGCGAATACGGGCGCCCAGTGACCAGCACCAGCACCGTCGGGGTCCCCGTGGCCAGCACGGCTTCCACCAGATCCCCCTGCCGCCCGGGCAGGCGCAGGTCGACGACGTCGCAGCCCTCCCCCGAGGTGCCACGGCCGAAGAGCCCGGCGAGGTCGCCAACGGCAACCACCGCGACTTCGGCGTTGCGGGCGGCCTGGACCGCCTGGGCGATGCCCGAATCATCCAGATCGGTGAAGTCCACGCCACGGGCATACTCGATCTGCGATCCGGCGAGCGCGGGAGCCAGCTGCAAGGCTTCGAGGATCGAGGCCATCGGCACGCCGTAGTCCTGCTGCTCGGCGAAGCGCGAGTAGACATGGTTGGTGAAGGAGTAGCAGCCCAGGTGGGTGCGAGGCTGGGAGGCGCTGGGCCCGATGACCGCCAAGCGTGCCGGGCTGGCCAAGGGCAGGATCTGCTCGTTGCGCAGCAGGATGATCGATTCCTCGGCCATTTTCCGGGCATGGGCACGGTTATCGGCCGAATCCAGTTCCACGTCATCGCCCAGCCAGGCCTGGCGCGGGTTCCAGCCCGGATCCAGCAGGCCCATCTGCAGTTTCTGGGCCAGCACGCGGCGCACCGCGGTGTCCAGGACTTCCTGCTCCAGCGCTCCGGCGCGGACCGCCTGGGCCAGGTTGGCGAAGGCGGTGGTCTCCGGGAGCTCAACGTCCATGCCGGCTTCCAGGGACAGCCGGCCCGCGGCGTCCTCGTCTTCTGCGACTTCGTGCATGCTGTGCAGGAAGCTGACGGACCAGTAGTCCGCCACGACGGTTCCCGCGAAGCCCCAGCGGCCCCGCAGCACTTCGGTGAGCAGCCGGTGGCTGCCAGCGGGCGCTTCGCCATCCACGTCCGCATAGGAGTTCATCACGGACTTCACTCCACCCTCGCGAACCGCGCGTTCGAACGGCGGGAACACCGTGTCTTCCAGCGCCCGGGGGCCCATGGAGACCGGCGCGTGGTTGCGCCCGGCTTGCGAGGCCGCGTAGCCGGCGAAGTGCTTCAAGGTGGCGTGCACCCCCGAGTCCTGCAGGCCGCGCACGTAGGCTACGCCCAGCTCCCCAACCAGGTGGGGGTCTTCGCCCATGGTCTCTTCCACCCGGCCCCAGCGGTAGTCGCGGGTGACGTCCAAGACCGGGGACAGGCCCTGGTGCACTCCCATCTTCAGCATGTCGGCGCCGATGCGCCGGGCCATGCCGCCAATGAGTTCCGGGTTGAAGGTGGCGCCCCAGGCAATGGACGCCGGGTAGCAGGTCGCGCCAAGGGTGGTGAAGCCAGTCAGGCATTCCTCGTGGGCGATGGCCGGGATGCCCAAGCGGTTCGCGGCAATGACCTGTTCTTGCAGCTCGACCAGGCGTTCGCGGCCTTCGGCGGGGGCCAGCGGGATGGTGCCGAAGGCGCGGGTGATATGCCCCAAGCCGTCCTTGATGGCGGTTTCGAAGCTGGGGCCTGCGGTGAAGGTATCGGCCATCGGCGCGACGTTGCCTTCCCCGTCCTGGTTTTCTTCCTCCGGGCGGATCCAGAACGAGCCCAGCTGCCCGGCTTTCTCTTCCAGGGTCATTTCATCCATGAGCGCGGCGACGCGCTGTTCGGCAGGAAGTGAGATGTCGTGCCAGGTTTGCTCGACGGTTTTCATGGCAGTTCCTTGTCTTCAAAGATTTCGATTGCTTGCGGGGGCGGATCAGCCCTTGACTGCGCCCTGCAGTCCATTGACGATGCGCTTCTGCATGGCCAGGAAGAAGATCAGTGCCGGGATCATCGCCAGCGCGGTGAACGCGAAGACGCCGGCGGTGTCGGCCGAGTGCTCGCTGGAGTAGTCGGCGACGCCCAGCGGCAAGGTGCGCATATCCCCTTGCAGCAGCAGCAACGGCAGCAGGTAGGCGTTCCACGAGCCGACGAAGGCCAGTACGCCGACGGTGACCATGCCCGGCCCGGACAATGGCAGCAGGATCCTCCAGAAGAAGCCGATGCGGCTGGCGCCATCGAGCTGGGCGGCTTCTTCCAGCTCCTGGGGCAGCGCCATCAGGAAGGGGCGCAGGATGACCACGGTCATGGGCAGCGCGAAGGCCGCCTGCGGCAGGGCGACGCCCCACCAGGTGTTGCCCATGTCCAGGTCCCGGGTAATCAGGATGAACAGCGGAACAATCGCCACGGTGGCCGGGAACAGCAAGCCAAGCACGAAGACCATGAAGATCGGCTCGCGCAGGCGGAACGTGTAGCGGGCCAGCGGGTAGGCAGCCATGATGCCGAAGACCACCACGACGATGGTGGTGATCACCGCGATCATCGTGGAGTTCAGCGCGTACTGCCAAAAATCCGGGTTCTTCAGCACGCCGGCGTAGTTCTCCAGCACCCACGGCTCGGGAAGGCCTGCCGGGTTCTCGGCCAGCTGCGCGTTGGTGCGGAACCCGCCGAGCACCCCGTAGAGGACCGGGCCCAGGGTGATCGCGACAACCGCCAAGGCGATGGCGTAGACCAGGACGTTTCCGCCTTGCCGGCCGTTGCGCTTCTTGGCGCGTTTTGCCTGGGCGGGGGTGTGCTGGGGCCTGGTAGCCAGGGTGGCGCTCATGCTTTGGCCTTCTTCCGCTTCGTGCGCTCATCATCGGGCTGCGAATCCCGCTTGAGGATGAACTGCTGGTAGGAGATGGCCAGAACCAGGGCGACGATGAACAAGATGACCGAGGCGGCCGCGGCGATCCCGAAGTTCTGGCGCTTGGTTCCTTCCGAAACCAGGAAGCTGGCCATCGTGGTGGTGGCGTTGGCCGGTCCGCCGCCGGTGAGGATCCAGACCATGTCGAAGAGCTGCAGCGAGCCGATCATGGACAAGAAGCCCCAGGTGCGCAGGGTGGGGCCCAGCAGCGGGATGGTGATCTTGCGCTGGATCTGCCACCAGGAGGCGCCGTCGATTTCCGCCGCTTCGTAGAGCTCGGACGGCACCCCCTGCAGCCCGGCAAGGAACAGGATCACCGCCAGGCCAAGGTACTTCCAGGTCAGCACTGCCAGCACGGTCCACAAAGCGAGTTCCGGCGTGCCCAGCCAGCCCTGGGCCGGCCCCTGGATTCCCAGCTTGGACAAGATGGTGTCGAACACCCCGTACTGCGGCTGCAGCAGCTGGAACCAGACCACCCCGGCGATGACTTCGGACAGCACGTAGGGCACGAAGATGATGGTGCGCAGCAGGGACTGGATCTTCATCTTCCGGTTCAGCAGCAGGGCGATGCCCAGGCCGATCGGCAGCTGCAGGGCGATGGAGCCGCCGATGATGACCAGGTTATGGACCAGGGCATCGGTGAACACCTCGTTGCCCAGCACCCGGACGTAATTCTTGAAGCCCACGAAGTCCACCAGCGGGCCGAAGCCCTTCCAGTTGTACATCGAGAAGCGCACGGCCTGGATGATGGGGACCAGCATGAAGACCGCGATCAGCAGCAATGCCGGGCTGACGAAGAACAGGATCTCCAGGTTCTTGCGCCGCTGCGCGGGCTTGCGCGTGCGCTTGGCACCGGCAGGCGGCAGTCCGCTTGGCGCAGAACGCCGCCTTTCGGAAAGCCCTGGGCCACCGCTGGCTGGCGGACTGGCTGCGTAGGTTACTTCTGGGGCCACGGCGTGGATCACTTCTCCAGGTCAGCGGCATCTTGGCTGGCGTCGACGATCTTCTGCGCGTCGGATTTGCCGGCGAAGAGCAGGGCGATCTCGTCGTTCATGGCCCCGCCAATGGAGGCGCCGAACGAGGTGTCGAAGTACAGCTGGAAATATGGCGCCTTGTCGCGCACGTCCATCAGCGAAGCCAATGCCGGATCCGAGATCGCGTCCTTGGCCGCCGGGTTGGTCGGCAGGCCCATGTCCAGCTCGGCGAAACCGCGCTGGACCTCGTCGGAGAGCATGTGCTTCACGAAGTCCACCGCCGCGTCGGGGGCGCCTTCGGAAACTGCCCAGGCGTCGCCTCCGCCAAGCTGCGCGGCCGGGTCGCCCTGGCCGCCCTCAATGGCAGGGAAGGGGAACCATCCGGTGTCTTCCCCCATGCCAGTGCCGTCTTCGGTCAGGCCCTGCATGACCCCTGGCTCCCAGTGGCCAGCCAATTCCATGGCTACCTTTCCGGTGGCCAGCAGGCCCGAAGCGGAGGTGGGGCCGGACTGCGCCGGGGTAGAGAGGAAGCCCGGGTTGAATGGCTCGGACTTGATCAGCTGGTCCACGTCTTCCCCGGCCTTGGTGAAGCACTGGTCGCTGAAATCGAGATTGGCGACCGAATCGGCCAGGGTCTGCTGGGAGCATTCGCGCACTGCCGCGTAGTACCAGTAGTGGGCTGCCGGCCATTTGTCGCCGGCGCCGATGGAAATCGGGTCGATGCCTGCCTGCTTCAGCTTCCCGGTGGCCGCAATCAGTTCATCGAAGGTCTGCGGGGCCGAGTCGATGCCCGCTTCCTTGAACAGCGCCTTGTTGTACCAGAACCCCGCGCCGCCCAGCGAGAACGGCAAGGCGTAGGTCTTGCCATCGAGCTGCCAGCCGCCGGCGTTCTCGCCGAGGAAGGCGATTTCCTCGGAGGCCGCCTCGGTCAGGTCCTTGGTCAGCCCGGCGGCCACGTGGGCTGCAAGCTCCCCGCCACCACGTTCCATGTAGACATCCGGGGCGTCGCCGCTCTGGAAGGCCGCATCGAGCTTGGTGAGCATGTCCTCGTGCTGCATTGCGCTGACTTCGACCTCCACCCCTTCATGGGCGGCTTCGAAGTCGGCTGCAACCTGTTCGTAGTAGGCCTTGCCGTCGCCGTTATTGGAGTTGTGCCACCAGGTGATGGTGGTGGTTCCGTCTGCCGACGTCCCTTCCTGGCCTGCATCGGCGGCGCAGCCGGTGGCCAGCAGGGCAGTCGTGGCGGCCAACGCCAGAATCTGCGCACCTCGGATCTTGGATAACATGCTCGTGCTCCTCAGCTGTGATGAAGACCTGCCGGCATCGGACGGCAGGCGATTGGCTCCACCAAGAATTGCACCGTGACGCAGGTCATGTCAATCGTTTTCGATAACGTTTTCGAAATCCATTGCGAAAACGTTGTCGAAAGATCCGCAATCGGTCGTCATGCCCCCGTGAAGTCACGGAATTCCGGAGTATTTTGCGCTACTGTTAGTGACGTGATGACCCCTCAGACCGGAATCCCCGGGATCGCCAATGCCCAGCAGCCGCAGATCCCCGGCGAGCCTTCCAGCGCACGCGTGACCATCAACGACGTCGCGCGCGCCGCGCAGGTCTCCGTCTCCACCGTCTCGAAGGTCGTCAACGGCCGCTACGGGGTCGCCCCGGCCACCATCGCCAAGGTCCACCAGGTCATCAGCGAACTGGGCTACGAGACCTCGCTGGTCGCCTCCTCGCTGCGCAGCACCCGCACCAACATCATCGGCATCCTGGTGGCGGAGTTCGAGCCCTTCTCGCTGGGCCTGCTCAACGGCATCTCCGCGACCCTGCGCGGAACCCAATACGATTTGATGGCCTACGCGGGCAACCTTTCCCCCGAAGGGCATGCCGGCTGGGAACGCCGCTCCCTGTCCCGCTTGGGCGGAACGCTGATCGACGGCGCCATCATCGTCACCCCCACCGTGGAAGTCCCGCACAGCTCGGTGCCGGTCGTCGCCATTGACCCGCATGCCGGTCCGGAAATGCCGATCGCCATCGACGTGGACAACCGTTCCGGGGCCTATACGGCCACCCGGCACCTGCTGGATCTGGGCCATCGCCGCATCGGGCACATCCGAGGGCGCGGGGACCTGGCTTCCGCGCACCTGCGCGAGCAGGGCTACCGCCAAGCGCTGGAAGAGGCCGGCGTGGAATTCGATGGGCAGCTGTCGCACGATGGCGATTACCAGCATGATGCCGCGGTGCAGGCCGCCCATGACCTGCTGGACCTGCCCCAGCCGCCCACGGCGATCTTCGCGGCCAATGACCTCTCGGCCCTGGCCGCCTTGCAGGTGGCCGGCGAGCGCGGGCTGCAGGTTCCCGGCGATCTTTCGATCATCGGCTTCGATGACATCCCGGCCGCGGCACAGTCCTCTCCCCCGCTGAGCACCGTGCGCCAGCCGCTGCATGAGATGGGCGCCCAGGCGGTGAGCATGCTGCTGGGCCTGCTTGCGGGCGAGGACGTCCGCTCCCCCGGCCACCTGCCTGCCGTGCTCGTCCCGCGCGAGACCACGGGCCCCGCGCGCAGCAGCTAGCCGGGAAAAGCAGAGCACCCCGCCGCGCACCGGGAATTCTCCGGTGGGCAACGAGGTGCTGTGCAGGGAATCGCTTGCCGGCTACAGGCCCAGCTCGTTCTTGCCGTAGGCGAACAGGTACGGAACGCCGGCTTCTTCTTCGATGCGTTCCTTGGCTCCGGTGTCGCGGTCAACGATCACGGCCACGGCAATCACGTTGCCGCCGGCCTTGCGCACGCCCTCGACAGCGGTCAGCGCCGAACCGCCGGTGGTGGAAGTATCCTCGAGCACGATGACATCGCGGCCTTCGACGCTCGGGCCCTCGACCTGGCGGCCCATGCCGTAGGACTTCTGCGCCTTGCGGACCACGAAAGCGTCGATGGCGCGGTCCTTGGCCCGGGCGGTGTGCATGATGGCGGTGCCTACCGGGTCAGCGCCCATGGTCAAGCCGCCCACATTGCTGAATTCCAGCTTGGCCTCGTCCAGCAAGCCAAGCATGACTTCGCCAACCAAGCCCGATGCTTCCTGGTGCAGGGTTACACGGCGCAGATCGATGTAGTAATCAGCTTCCTTGCCCGAGGACAAGGTGACCTTGCCGCGCACAATGGCTAGTTCTTGGATCAGTTCTTTTAGTCGCTCACGGGCGCTGGTTTCGCTCATACCCTCGATTCTAGTCGGCATCATGGCTAGGCTGATTCCATGAACGCAAAACGCCCCTTGGGTTACTGGCTGAAATTGGTGGATTCGCTGATTGACGAGCAGTTTGCAGCGACTTTGGAAGAGCACGGTGTGACACGCAGGCAATGGCAGGTGCTCAACCTGCTGGAGCAGCAACCTGCCACCGAGGCGCAACTGGACGCCGGGCTTTCCCCGTTCTTCGCCTCGCCGGATGAACCGCAATCATTGAGAGAGCACCTTGCCGAGTTGATCGAATCCGGCTGGGTTACGGCAATCAACGGCGAGTATTCCATCACCGATCGGGGCCACACCTCGTTGCTCAAGCTCAGTGAGCTCGTGGAAAAGATCCGCACCCAGTTCGGCCAGGATCTGGACGGTTCCGAATATGACGCGGTGGTCGAAGCCTTGGAAAAGATTGCGCGCAATCTCGGCTGGAACCCGGACCAGGATTCCGAATAGCCCCTCCGGGATTTGTTGAGAACAGATTAACTTTCGTTCCCAGCCTGTGCAGCGGTACCGCACGGCGAGGGCTCATGCCTAGGATTAGAAGCATGCGTGAACTGCAAGCAAAGATCATTGAAGAGCTGGGCGTGCGCCCGGAAATCGACGCGGCCGACGAAATTCGCCGTCGTATCGACTTCCTCAAGGACTATCTGGCCGCTACCGGCGCCCGGGGTTTCGTGCTGGGCATCTCCGGCGGCATCGATTCAACGCTGGCTGGGCGCTTAGCCCAGTTGGCCGTCGAAGAGGTGCGCGAATCCGGCGGCGAGGCGCACTTCGTGTCGGTGCGCCTGCCGCATGGCGTGCAGAAGGATGCGGCCGATGCGGAAGCGGCCATGGATTTCGTGGCTGCCGACGAACAGTTCGAGGTGAACATCCAAAAGCCTGTCGCCGCTTTCGATGAAGCCCTGGCCGATGCGGGCCACCTGGCGCTGAGCGATTTCAACCGCGGAAACCTCAAGGCCCGCACCCGGATGATCATGCAGTACGCCATGGCCGGGGACCGCGGGATGCTGGTCCTGGGCACCGATCACGCGGCCGAATCGATTACCGGCTTCTTCACCAAGTTCGGCGATGGCGGAGCGGACCTCCTGCCCCTGGCCGGGCTGAATAAGCGCCAGAACCAGGCACTGCTGCGCGAGCTGCAGGCTCCTGAGCTGCTGTGGGCCAAGGAGCCTACCGCGGACCTGCTGGACGGCCAGCCGCTGCGCGCAGATGAAGAGGAACTTGGCCTGACCTATCCGCAGATTGATGACTACCTCGAAGGCCGCGAGATTGACCCTGCGGCGGCCGAGGTCATCGAAAGGCGCTTCGTGGGATCCCGGCACAAGCGCACCGTACCGGCCACCTACTGGGACAAATGGTGGCGCGCTTGAGGATTACCCCAAGCCGGTGATTTCCTTCAGCGCCTGGACATGTTGCGCAAAGGCCTCCTGCCCAGCTGAAGTCAGCTTCGCCCAGGTACGAGGCCTTTTGCCCACATACCCTTTCTTGATCTGCACGTAACCGCCGGCTTCCAGTGCGCTCAGATGCCGGGAAAGCACCGAATCCGAAATGCCGATGGCTTCTTTCAAGGATTTGAAATCGGCTTCGTCCACGGCTTGCAAGGAGCCCATCAGTGAAAGCCGTACCGGGTTGGAGAAGTCGTCGTTGAGCCGTTCGCGAGCATGGGCATTCACTTGCGCACCATCGCAATTCCGGTCAGGAACAACGGCGCGGCAACGATAATCCAGATCAACGCGATGGCGCCCCAGCCCATGGGTCCCGCCCCGAGCAAGGCCACTGCCACCGCGTAAAGCACCATGCTCGCAATGAACCCCCGAAGATACATCTTGGAATGCCCGCGCGGCAGCGAGCGGTAGAGCTTCCCGTAAGCCAAGGACATCGCTGCAACGGATACGCAGAACAACGCCATGATGACGATGAAGCCGATAAAATCCGCATCGGGACGAAAGACCTGCAGCAGAGCAGCCAGGCCGCCCATGAGCACTCCCAAGATGATGCAATAGGTGCCCAGCAATTTGGCTCCGTACCCGGCGGCACGCTGCATTCCCTGCTGCGCCAACCCCAGGGCGGCCAGTTGCTCTTCAGGGCTCATTTTCTTGCCGGAACTCATTTGCTGGCCGCCTTGCGAGCCTTCTGCTGGCGCTGTGCGTAGACGGACGTCATGGTCATGCAAATTGCCATGAAGAAGCCCATGCCAATGAAGATCAGGGAGTTGTTGCCCGTGGCATAGGCGGTCATGGCCATTGCCGCGAAGGCCAGACCTGCCGCAACGGTGATGATGGTGTACCAGGTGCTGAATGGAATCTTCATTGTCCTGCTCCTTTGGCTTTGATCTTCCGAGTTCCCCAACCATAACAAGTACTTTCCGCTTTGGAAAGTACTTGTTATGAATTAGCTGGAAAGATTCCAACGGACGGATGCCCCGGCTACACGAAGGCACTGACTCCGGTCAGGGCACGTCCCACAATCAGCGAATTGATTTCATAGGTGCCTTCATAGGTATGGAGAATCTCGACATCGCAGAAGACCTTGGCCATTTCGAAATCGCTCACAATGCCATTGCCGCCAAGCATCGCTCGGCCCAAGGCGGCCGAATCCCGCGCCAGGCGGGTGGCAGTGGACTTCGCCATTGCCGCATCCACCATGTGCAATTCCGCGCGCTCTTGCTTGCGGGCAATATCGCCCATCATGGAAAGGCAGGCGCTCAGGTTGCCTGCAATTTCGGCCAGGGGCTGCTGAATCAACTGGAAAGCGGCCAGCGGCTGCCCGAACTGCTGGCGCTGCGCGACGTACTCGCTGCAGATGTCGAGCGTTGCCATCATCGCGCCGACAGCCTGCCACCCCACCCACGCGCGAGATTGCATCAATAGCTGGTTTGCCGCAGCGAAGCTGGTCACCCCTGGAAGCTTATTCGCGACGGGAATCCGCACATTCTCCAGCCGAATATCCGCATTCTGCATGCTGCGCAGCCCGATCTTGTGTTCGATCTTGGAAGCGCTATATCCAGGGCGGTCCGCTTCAACGAGGTAGGCCCCGACCTGCGAAGTTTCCTCGTCCTTGGCCCAGACCAGCGCGAAATCGCTGAAGGTGCCCATGCCGATCCACCGCTTGGCCCCGTTCAGAACGTACTGGTCCCCGTCGCGCTGCGCGGTGCTCCGTATGCCGCCGGCGATATCCGATCCATGTTCCGGTTCGGTCAGCGCAAATGCGCCGTAGGCTTCAAAGCCGGCGAGCTTGCCCAGCCACTGCTCGCGCTGCTCCTCCGACCCCAAATCGCGGATCATCCCGAGCACCAGTTCGTTGTGGATGCCGACCACGGATGAGATTGAAATATCGGCGCGGGCGAGTTCTGCATGGATCAGCCCCCGCAGCAAATGCGAGCTGTCCCCCAGCTGCAATCCGCCCAGTCCGAGTTCGGCCAGTTTTCCAATCAGCTCGGTCGGAAATTCTTCGCGGTCCCAATAGCCAACGGACTGCTTGCGCACCTGATGCTGCGCTACCTGCCTGATTCCAAGCAGTCGCTGCCGTTCGGTTCCACTTAGTTCTCCGGCCACATTCAAGAGGTCCATCCGGGGATTCCTTCCAAACCATAGGATGTCCAAGTATATTGTTGGACTAAGTCTTCTTTTGGGGGTATGCACATGACTTCTCCGCTCTCACGCGATCCAATCGCGCAAGCCAGGGAACAATGGATTTCCCATGGATGGTCAGCCGAGGCCGACTCCATGGCCGCAATTACCGCGGTGATGCGCACGGCATCGATTTACCTGCAGCGAGCCGATGCCATCCTCAAGCCGCACGGGCTGACCTTTGCGCGATTCGAGGTACTCGCCTTGCTCGGTTTCTCCAAGCGCGGCTCCCTGCCCATGAGCCAAGCCAGCCAGCTCCTGCAGGTCCACGCCACCAGCCTGACCAATTCGGTAGACCGCCTGGAAGCTACCGGTTTGGTGCGGCGCATCCCGCACCCGACCGACGGCCGCACCCGCCTTTTGGAACTCACGGCCGCAGGCCAGCAAGTGCTGCCAGCGGCCCGCGGCGATCTGAACGAAAAGCTCTTTGCCCAGAGCGATCTCTCCGGCACCGACGCCACCGAGATTTTCGAGATCCTGGCCCGATTCCGCAAGGCCTCCGGGGACTTCCTATAGCGATCCGTCGCGGATCGCGTTGATGATCCCGGAAAAATCGGTTCCCGCATCGCCCTCATCGCTGAACTTGCGGTACAGCGCTGCGGCCAGGGAGCCGAGCTGGGCATCGGTACTCGTATGCTCCAGCGCGCTAGCTGCCAGGCCGAGGTCCTTGGCCATCAGCGCTGCGGCAAATCCTGGCTGGTAATCGCGATTGGCAGGGGAAGCAGGCACAGGTCCGGGCACCGGGCAATTGGTGGTGACCGACCAGCATTGCCCCGACGCGGACGAAATGACATCGAAGAGCGCCTGGTGCTCCAAGCCCAGCCGTTCTCCGAGCACGAAGGCCTCGGCAGCGCCAATCATCGAGATGCCCAGCAGCATGTTGTTGCAGACCTTGGCGGCCTGGCCTGCGCCGTACCCGCCGCAGTGCACGATCCGCTTGCCCATGTGCTCCAGCAGCGGGGTGATCTCTCCGAGATCTTCGGCCTGCGCACCGAGCATGAACGTCAAAGTCCCCGCTTCTGCCCCGACCACGCCCCCGGACACCGGAGCGTCGGCGCTTCGATGCCCCGCGGAGACCGCAAGCTGCGCCGCTTCACGGGCCTGCGCTACGTCGATGGTGGAGCACTCCAGGAACAGCGTATTGGGCTTGGCGCTATCGAGCAGGTATTCGCGGTAGGCATCGAGCACGTGCTTGCCCGAAGGGAACATCGTGATGACGATGTCCACGCCGGCGGCCGCCTCGGCTCCGGTAGCCACGGTGCCGATGCCTGCTTCTCGGGCGGCCTGCACCGCATCAGGAACCACGTCGAAGCCCTTGATCCGGTAGCCTGCCTTGTGCAGGTTGATGGCCATGGGCAATCCCATATGGCCCATGCCCAGGAATCCGATAACTGGTTTTGCGTTCATGAGTGGCTCTTTTCCGCTAGATCTTCACCGAGCAGTGCGAAAGTTAGTTCTGCCCCGAACAGGGGCTCCAAATGCCGTTGCGTGCGCTGGCCCGGGCTTAGCCCCGGGACTGCTTCCGTCCATTGCGGGGTGCGGTCCTTGTCGATGACTGCGGCGCGAATCCCCTCGGCGAAATCGGGGTCATCAAGCCGGTGAACGGCAGCCCGATACTCTCGCTGCAGGTCTTTTCTCAAATCCGCTCCAGCCAGGTGGATCAGTTCTTCGGCCAAGCGCACCGAGCTCGGGCAGGCGGCGCCCAATGCCTTCAACGCCTCTTGGGCTTGCGGGTACTCGTGCAGCTCCAGTGCACGCATGACCGCTGGGGTGCTTGCCTCGCCAAAGGCCTGCACCCATTCTTCGTGCAGGAAGCCAGGCTCCGGAGTCTCGGCATAGCTGGCCAGCACCGACGCGGCCGGCTGGACCTCGAGGTCTGCGAGCACGTCGGGGATCCGGGCCTCGGGCACATACGAGTCGGCCAGGCCCAAAGCGATGGTGTCGGCCGCGCCGAATTTCATTCCAGTCAATGCCGCCAATCGTCCGGCCGCATGCGGGGCACGCGCCAGCAAATGCGTTCCGCCTACGTCCGGGAAGAATCCGATACCGACTTCCGGCATGCCGCAACGGCTGGTTTCGGTAACTATGCGATGGCTGCCATGCGCCGAGATGCCGATGCCGCCGCCAAGGACGATTCCGTCCATGAGCGCAATGTACGGCTTGGGGTACTCGTCGATCAGGACGTTGAGCTGGTATTCAATGCGCCAGAAGTCAGCCGAAGCACCGCTGCGGTCCAAGATATCCCGGTAGATCGCCACGATATCCCCGCCGGCGCACAGGCCGCGCTCCCCTGCGCCCATAACCGCTACCTGAGCGATATCCGGGTCATCGCGCCATTCCAGCAGCACGTCGAGGAAGTCGCGGCACATGTCCGCGTTGAGGGCGTTCAGGGCCTTCGGCCGGTTCAGCGTAATGAGCCCCAGGTGCCCCCGGCGTTCGGTCAGAATCTCAGGCAACAGACTCTCCTTTGAGTGATTGAGGTCACCTACTAGTGTCGAATATACTCGGACTTCCAACTAAATTGAAGTGGCACAAGACAGCAAACTTGATAGGTTGAACTAGTGAAGATTGCAACCTGGAATGTGAACTCGCTGCGAGCCCGCGCCGACCGTGTTGAGGACTGGCTGCGACGTACCGATGTAGATGTCCTGGCTATCCAGGAAACTAAGTGCAAAGACGACAATTTCCCCTGGGAACTGTTCGAGAACAACGATTACGAGGTAGCGCACTTCGGAGTCAACCAGTGGAATGGCGTTGCCATCGCTTCTCGCGTTGGCCTCGAGGATGTTGAGCGCACCTTCCCCGGGCAGCCGGAATTCGGCAAGGCCGGCAAGAATCCGATCCAGGAGCCTCGCGCCATCGCGGCAACCTGTGGCGGAGTGCGTGTCTGGAGCCTGTATGTACCCAACGGACGCGCGTTGGATGATGAGCACATGGGCTACAAGCTGAACTGGCTGGATGTGCTCAAGCAGGAATCCGCCCGATGGCTGGCGGAAAACCCCGAGGCGCAGATTGCCTTGATGGGCGATTGGAACATCGCGCCAAAGGACGAAGACGTGTGGGATATCGACTTCTTCCTCGAGAACAAGTTGACCCACGTCTCGGCGCCAGAGCGCGCCTCCTTCGCTGCCTTCGAGGAGCTGGGCTTCACCGATGTCGTGCGCCCGCACACCGAAGGCGAATACACCTACTGGGATTACACGCAGTTGCGTTTCCCGAAGGGCGAAGGCATGCGCATCGATTTCTCGCTCACCTCGCCTGCGCTCACCGCACGCGTAACCGGCGCAAGCATTGACCGCGAAGAACGCAAGGGCAAGGGCGCCAGCGACCACGCCCCGGTCATCGTGGAGCTGGCCGACTAGTCATGGCGGCAAAGATGATTGGGCCCGCCGCAGAGCTGACCGCAGCTACAGCGCACCTGCGCGTCTACGAGCCGCTGGATGCTTTCGAGGATTGGGCCCAGTCCATCATCCTGCGTACCCCGCGGCGCACCGCGGAGCAGTGGGATGACTTCGAGAACGAGCGGCTGTGGAGCCGCACCCTGCGCCATGTCTCCGACCCGTTCCCGCACAATGAGCCGGAATTCTTCCGCAGCGTGAAGTCCTTGGACTACCAAGGGGCCGAGCACACGCGCTATTGCCCGGGGCAATTGCAGGCACGCAGCCTGCTCGCTGCCGAACAAGCCGAAGAAGCCATGCGGGCCGAGGTTTTCGACCTGCTGGTACCGCCGGCAGCGCGGCAGGCTAACGCACAACGCGTTGATGCCGACCGCCTGGCCAATGACCTGACCCATCTTCACACGAGGACCTCTTCATGGGGCATCCCGCTGGGCTGGTTTGCCCTCTTCCGCGAGGACGACGAGCACGAGCTGGTTCACAGCGGTGAGCAGCTGAAGACGGTTCGCATGTACGCCACCTTCGAACAAGCCATTGACCGCCTGGCTTGGGCAGTCCAAGCGCTGGCATCCCATGCGCCGCAGTCGCAGCTCTTCGAGGAGCTGGGCAGCCTTGGCGGATGGCTGGAATCCTTCGACAACAGATCGGTCATTGAACTGGATTATGGCCTGTTGGCAGAAATTGTGTGGCCCGATGATTCCGCGAACGACTTGATGCACGGCATTCAGGCGTTGGAAGACGAGGACATGACTAGCGCCGCCGCCGCATATCGCCGGCTGAGCAATCGCTGGATTGGACCGCGGCATCTTGGCCGCGCGAACTAACTGCCCCTGGATACAGCAAAAGCCCCGGAATCCGGAGCTTCTGTTTAGTGTGCGACCCTGACGGGACTTGAACCCGCGACCTCCGCCGTGACAGGGCGGCGCGCTAACCAACTGCGCTACAGGGCCTAGTGCTTTGAATAAATTCAAGTCACACAGTAAAACCCCCGGGATAAACCGAGGGCCTGCGTGGCTCCGACCGGCGTCGATCCGGTGACCTTTCGATTTTCAGTCGAACGCTCTACCAACTGAGCTACAGAGCCTGGTACCACTAAGTGGACACCAAATCTACTATTGAAATAGTAAATTGAGCGACCCTGACGGGACTTGAACCCGCGACCTCCGCCGTGACAGGGCGGCGCGCTAACCAACTGCGCTACAGGGCCTTGCTTTCGCAAGCCAATGGATTTCTCCATCTGACAACCACATAATGGTTGTTTGTACCCCCAACGGGATTCGAACCCGTGCCGCTGCCGTGAAAGGGCAGTGTCCTAGGCCGCTAGACGATGGGGGCCTAAGTTGTTCGCTTCGGTTTCTTGCTTCTCCGTAGCGGACTCCAATAACTATACGCAGTGTTTTTTGCTTTTGCAAAATCGGCACCTGGACGAGTTTCACCCATGCCAAATCGGGTGCGCGGGCCTAGTCTGGAAGCATGCTTTTTGAGATGGATGACGACGAATTCCAGACCCTGGTCGAGCAGGCCATCGACGCCATTCCGGAGGCTGCATTCGCCATGATGGACAACGTCATCTTCTTCATCGAAGACGAGTATGAGCCGCTTCCAGGAGAACCCAAAAACCCTGAAATTCTGGGGTTATACGAGGGTATTGCACTCACGGAACGGGACCTGGACTGGGGCACGGGCGCACTTCCCGACCGCATAACGATCTTCAAGAATCCGACGCTTCGAGCCTGCGAAACACGTGAAGATGTAGTGCGGGAAATTGGGATTACAGTGATGCACGAAGTGGCCCATCACTTCGGAATCGACGACGCAAAATTGCACGATTTAGGGTGGTCATAGCCCCAAATCCGCAGAATCTTCTTTTGAGATCTGCCTCACAAAAATACTCGAATACAGTGGTCGCGTCGAGGTCGAAAGAGACCCAAAGCACAGGCGTGGCGCTTGGAATCGCCATCCGGGTCCAGTCGACCGGCGGGCAAGCCGCCCAAAAGCCGTTTCGCAACGACTGGCGCGCCGGTCGGTTTCCCGTTGCCCCGCTAGCGGCTGCTTTATCCGGGCGTGATCAGGTGCAGCCAGCCGGAGGAACCTGGCATGCCCCTTGCCCTTGTCCACCCAGCAGCTCTGGGCCCCTCCGCCACCAAGGGCAGCGAGGTGATCCCGATTGGGAGCACGGCACCGCACCCCTTCAAGAGGATTTCGCCATTGGAGCCGGCGCCTCCGAGGCAGACCCAGCGAAGCAGAGCTTTGCGCCCTCCCGGAGTACCTTCACTTTTAAAGGCAAACCTTTTTTGCAGCCGCACATTCCCCTCCGGCACGTTACCCAAGCTTCACGACAATCGATACCTTGGTAACGAGGCGAGATATATGTCTGAGTAATTTCCCAGCCACTCTTGATCAGCCACACAGATCCCAAATGCCACTATCTTCGCAGATCACCGCCGAATACCCAGGCGAATTACACGAATGGGATTCATGTGACTGATGTGAACAGTGTTGCCAAGCGTGTCTTAATTGGCCTAATGTGCTATTTGGAGTCTTATCCGAATCGTGACCTACTCATCGGTGAAGGTCACGACTCACGCACTCCGCGTCATCCAAGTACTTAGTGAGGAACGATATGGCTACTCGCCACACGCTCGGTGTTGCTGCAAGCACCCTAGCCCTAGCGGTGTCCTGCATTGCAGGCGCTTTGCCCGCTTCCGCATCTACTTCAGCTCTGCTTCCTCAGTCTGTGGCCATCGCTGCCGCACCTAGCGCTTCCGCGCTACCTTCGGACGCAGAGGTCCAGGACGCAAAGAAGGATAAGGCTTCGACGAACGCGATGATCGCGCGCATCGAAGCTTCCCTGGCTTCCAGCCGCGCCGAACTGAAGCGCGTTGAAACTGAGGCCGCTCAGGCTCAGGAATCCCTGCTCACCGCCGGCGAAGAGCGCGATCTGCGCACCGCTGCGGCCGAGAAGGCTGTAGAACAGCTCGAGTACGCAAAGACTTACCTGGAGCAGAGCCGCAACGATCTGGGTGCTATCGCTTCGGATATCTACCGCAATGGTGCAGGCACCTCGACCCTGAGCCTGCTCCTTGATGACAACCAGGAAGGCGACCTGTTCTACAAGGCCGCTACCATCGACGCGTTGAGCGAACAGAAGGTCCAGTCCGTCAACACCGCCACCGAGGCCGAAGGCCTCGTTTCGGCTTGGCAGGAATATGCTGATGCGGCACAGAACGCCGCCGAAGAAGCTGCAGCCAACTATGACGCAGCCGCAGCGACCGCGAACAGCACCCTGTCCACCTACGAAGCAGCTATCGCACCTGAGAAGCAGCTGCGCGATGACTTGATCGGCCACCTCGCTACCTTGAAGCAGAAGGAAGAGGCCGAGGTTCGCCAGGCGGTTGAAGAGCGCGAAACGCAGGAGCAGGAAAAAGCTCTCGCGGACGCCATCGCCGAAGAGGAAACCGCCAAGGTTCCCGAAACGAAGCAAGACTCCGTTCAGCCGCTCTCGGTTGAAAAGCCACGTGAGCTGGAGCAGGCCGAACCTGAAGAGGAAACGGTCGAGTCGGAGCCTGAGAAGGTTGAAGAGGAACCGGAAGCTGTCGAGCCTCCCGTAGCGCCGAAGCCGGAGCCAACTAAAAAGGCCGAGCCAAAGCCGGAACCAACTAAAAAGGCCGAGCCGAAGCCGGAACCGACCAAAAAGGCCGAGCCGAAGCCAGAGCCAACCAAAAAGGCCGAGCCGAAGCCAGAGCCAACCAAGAAGGCCGAGCCAAAGCCGGAGCCAAAGCCAACCAAGAAGGCCGAACCGAAGCCGGAACCCACCAAAAAGGCCGAGCCGAAGCCGAAGGCTACCCCGAAGCCGGCACCCAAGCCTGAGCCAAAGCCGGAGCCCAAGCCGAAGGTCACCCCGAAGCCAGCGCCTAAGCCTGAGCCAAAGCCGGAACCTAAGCCGGAGCCGAAGCCTGAAGTCGCGCCGCAGTCCGGCAGCAACTACTCAGCAGCGTTTTCCTGGGCCTTGAAGACCGCGGATGATCCCAGCAAGTACTACGTCTACGGTGCCAACGGTCCCGATGCTTTCGACTGCTCGAGCTTCTCGCAGCGAGCTTTCGGCAAATCCGGCATCAGCCTGCCACGTACTTCGTCCCAGCAGTTCGCTAGCGCCCCGCAGTACGTGTCGCTGAGCAACCTGCGCCCAGGCGACTTGGTGTTCTCGTCTTCCAACGGCGGTTCCTCGTTCTACCACGTAGCCATCTACATCGGCAACGGCCAGGTCGTCCACGCTCGCAACCCGAACGCCGGCATCTCGGTGACTCCACTGAGCTACGTCAACAACCTCTACCCGAAGGCAGCCCGCTACTAAGCGCCACCCCTCGAGCACGAAGGCCGCACACCCTGGTGGGTGTGCGGCCTTCCTGCATTCTGGCTACAGGCGTGCGGTCACTGCTCCTGCGCCCGCGTATCGAAGTCCTTGCGGTTCTCCAGGCGAGGGTCATCCGAGTCCGGCACGACCATCACCGGGCCCTTGGAGTGGTGCAAGACGCCCTGCGAGGTTGAGCCAAGCAGCATCCCGGTAAAGCCGCCGCGGCCCCGCGAGCCGGTGACGGTCAGCACCGCATGCTCGGATTCGCGGATCAGCACCTCGACGGGAGGCCCGGAGACCACATCGGTTTCCATCTTCAGCGACGGATAGTGCGACTTCAGCCATTTGGAGCCCACACTCATCTGGTAGCGCACATCTTCCAGCACGGCTTCCTGGTCAACGGTCGCCGGCATCCATGCCAGCGCCGCCCCCACCGGCGGCACCGCGCAGATCAGGCGCAGCGTCAGGTCGCTGGCGATGGCCGCGTCCGCGGCTGCCAGCACCGCTGAACGCGCGCGGTCTGAACCGTCAACGCCGACCACGATGCAGTTGCGGTTCGACGCCGCGGCGGCACCGGCCTCTTCCTGCTCCTTGGCCATGGCCAGCGGAACCACGACGGTCGGGCACTTGGAGTGCGCGGGCAGTGCCGAGGAAACCGAGCCGAGCAGGCGGCCAACGAAGCCACCGCGGCCACGGGT
Source organism: Arthrobacter sp. JUb119 (assembly GCF_024807995.1). Classification (NCBI taxonomy): domain Bacteria; kingdom Bacillati; phylum Actinomycetota; class Actinomycetes; order Micrococcales; family Micrococcaceae; genus Arthrobacter; species Arthrobacter sp. JUb119. Next base: position 9,835 of record NZ_JANUFE010000004.1, on the reverse strand, counting down.
CCCGACCACTACCAATTCGGCGTCCTGGCTCAGGTCCAGCAGCACGCCGGACGGGTCGCCGGATTCGATATAGGTGCGGATGGCCGCCGTGCTGCCTTCAAGCTCTGCGCGCGCCTGGCGCACAATGTCCTCGGCTCCCCCGCGGATCAGGTCGTCATCCAGGGTCGAGTAGCCTGCGTCCATGGAGGACGCGGCGAACACCGGGATGGTGTAGGCGGACACGATATTCAACACGCTGCCGCGGCGTACCGCTTCGCGTTCGGCCCAGCGCAAAGCGCATCTGCTCTGCTGGGATCCGTCCACGCCAACGACAATTCCTTCAATCTTCTCTGCTGCGACTGGTGCTTCGTCACTCATCAGACTCGCTCCTCAACTACCTCAGATATAACGGGATGTGATTTCCCTTACCACCAATGTACTTGCTTCCGCAGTTCTAGGTGTGAGTTGGGTCTAAAGTTTTCGCGTACAGCCTACTGGACACTCGGATCGATATGAATCAGCGCCCGAAACGTCATAGAATTTTTCCATGTCCTCCTCCACACAAACCGCGTTCGGGAATGCTATGGCCGCGCGCATCGACCGATACTTCAAGATTTCGGAACGGCGTTCAACGTTCTCCACCGAAGTTCGCGGCGGCATCGCCACCTTCTTCGCGATGAGCTACATCGTCGTCCTCAACCCGCTGGTTCTTTCCGGTGCCGATTCCTCGGGCGGCGAGTTGGGCATCCAGCGCGTTGCCGCGGTGACCGCATTTGTCGCCGGCATCCTGACCATCCTGATGGGCATCTGGGCCCGCCACCCATTCGCCATGGCTACCGGCTTGGGCGTCAACGCCTTCGTCGCTATCACCGTGGCAACCAACCCGGAACTGACCTGGGCTGATGTCATGGGCCTGGTGCTCATTGCGGGTGTGGTCATGTTCGGCCTGGTGCTCACAGGGTTCCGGACCGCGGTGTTCAATGCGGTTCCAGCCGGATTGAAAACCGCCATCGTGGTGGGCATCGGCATGTTCATCGCACTGATCGGCCTGGTCAACGCCGGCTTCGTCCAGCGCCTCCCGGATGCCGCGAACACCACCGTTCCGGTGGGCCTGGGCTTCGACGGAGAGCTGATGGGCTGGCCGATCCTGGTCTTCGTTGTCGGCCTGCTGCTGACCATGGCCCTGGTGGTGCGCAAGGCCAAGGGCGCGATCCTGATCGGCATCGTCGTTTCGGCGATCCTTGCCAACATCCTCGAAGCCGTCTTCCACATCGGCGCGATGGAGACCAATACCTGGTCGCTGGTGGTTCCGTCGCTGCCCGAGTGGACCCTTCCGGACCTGTCGCTGATCGGCCAGGTCAGCGTATTCGGCGCCTTCAGCAAGATCGGCGCCACCGCCGCTTCGCTGCTGGCCTTCGTCATCCTGCTCTCGATCTTCTTCGATGCCATGGGCACCATGGTGGGCTTGGCTTCGGAAGCTGGTTCCATGGACGAGAACGGGCAGATCCCCAACGTGGACAAGGTCCTGCTGGTGGATGCGGCCGGCGCGATCGTCGGCGGCGGCACCTCCAGCTCCTCGGCGCAGATCTTCGTGGAGTCCGGCGCCGGCATCGGCGAGGGCGCCCGTACCGGCCTGGCCTCGGTAGTCACCGGCCTGCTGATGATCGTCGCGATGTTCCTGAGCCCGCTGATCTACCTGGTGCCTTTCGAAGCCGTGGCGCCGGCACTGGTCGTGGTCGGTTTCATGATGATCACCCAGGTCTCCAAGATCGATTGGAACGACTGGGGCATCGCGCTGCCGGCCTTCCTGACCTTCACCCTGATGCCGTTCACCTACTCGATCGCCAATGGCATCGGTGCCGGCTTCATCTCCTACGTCTTCATCCGCGCCACGCAGGGCCGCGCCAAGGAAATCCACCCGCTGATGTGGGTTGTTTCCGCGGCTTTCGTGCTGTTCTTCGGCATCGGACTGATTGAGATGTGGGCCGGGGTCAAATAGCCCCGAAGCCCTCCAGGCGCCCCGTCATTGCTCCGGCGATGGCGGGGCGTTTTTTGCCTCCGGCCCGGCGGGAACTGGCTAGGATGGGCACTATGAGCGATCAGCAGAACACCGCTGGGCAGTGGATCCAGGTGGCCGCAGGCTTGAAGAACCCCTCGATGCGCCGGCTTCTCGGGGCCGTATTGAGCGGGCACGGGGTACCCGAGCAGGCCAATAAGTCCGAACGCAAGGACTTGGAGCGCTGGGCCAGCATCGGGCTTCTGCGCCAAGAGGGGTCCGGCTGGGCGCTGAACGACGAACTGCTGGAGAAGACCTTGGCTTCGGCCTCGGCCGCGAAGGCCGACCGCGTCGGGATCCGCCGCTTCTTCGACGGGCACCGGCTGCATAGCCTCCCGGCGAAACCAGCGGACCGCCATGAAGTGCTGGTCTACCTGCGCAATGCGGTGATAGGAGCCGGGGACGAACTGCGCGAAGAGCAGCTCAATGAACGGCTGCGGGTATTCCACCCGGACGTCGCGCTGCTGCGCCGCTACATGGTTGACCACGGCCTGCTGCAGCGCGCAGCAGACGGGAGCGGATACCGGATGGGCCCCGGGGAGCTAGCCGGTAATCGGCACGGCCCCGGTGGCGAAGCGCTGCACTGCCGCCCCTGAAACCAGCTGCGCCGGCAACGGCGCAGTGCGCAGGCTGCGTTCGAATGCAGGGCCGAGCTTGAGCGGTTCGTCGCTGGCCAGGAACACGATGTTCCCGTAGCGCCGGCCCTTGAGCATCGGCGGGTCGGCGATCATGGCCACATGCTCGAAGACCTCCAGCAGCGTCGCGGCTTCCGCCTTGGCGCCGGACAGGTCCGCGGTATCGCCGCAATTCATGATGTAGACGCCCCCGGCATCCAGCACGCGCTGGGCTTCGCGGGCGTAGTCCGCCGTGGTCAGCACGCGCGGGGTGGTGCTCCCGGCGAAGACATCGCGGATGATCACATCGCGGCTCGCATCGCTCAAGGTGGGCAGCACCTGGGCTGCGTCTCCCACGCGCAGGCGTACCAGCGGAGCGCGCGGAACCTCGAAGTGGACGCGCACCAGCTCGGCCAGCTTGGCATCCAGTTCCACCACGACCTGCCGGGCGTTTTCATAGCTGGCCGCGACCCAGCGGGCCATGGAGCAGCCACCTCCGCCAAGGTGGAGCACGCGCAGCTTGCGGGCGCGCCCGTCGTATTGCCCGGCCGGGAAACCGATGGCGAAGACCGGTTCCATCCAGCGCATGTACTCGAAATCGAGGTAGGCCGGGTCCTCCAGGTCCACATGGGAGGAGGGCACGCCGTTGACCTTCAGGATATAGCGGCTGGCGCCGTAGGGATCAGCTTCAATGATCGCCGTTCCGGTGTCGATCGGATACTCTCCGAGCATTGATTCCTTGGCATCCCTAGCCACGCGCGCGCACCATTCGTTGTTCGATTAAGCCATCCCAGCTGCCAGTCAGGGCTTCACTGGTTCCATCAGGCGTGAATCCCTGCTTCGCGAAGAAGGCCAGGGCCCTCTCGTTGCCTTGCAGGACCCAGACCAGGGCGTCGTGCTGTCCAAGGACAACATCGAAGAGGTGCTGGCCCAGTCCGGTACCGTAGTACTCTTCCAGGACATAGAGCATGCCCAATTCGACGTCCACTCCGGCATCCTGGTCTTCTTCGATGACCGGAGTTCCACCGGCTAGCCCGATGATGCGGCCATCGCGGTCTTCCGCGATGAAGAATTGCGCTCCGGATGCCAGCCCGCGTTCCCACCAGGCTGTCTGGCCATCAAGTTGGCCTTCATGGTGGGCGAAAAAGGACTCATCGCGAAGTGTGGCGTACGCTTCTCGCCAGGCTTGCAATTTCATTTGCAGCGCTGGGCGGACGTCTTGTTCAGTAGCCAGTCGGATTCGGTAGTCGTTCATTTGCGGCACTTCTCTAGCCTACGGCAGTGACTTCGCTATTTTCTTCCAACGCACCAAGGCCCCCTCCTACTAAAGTAGTATTGCGGACTGTCCAAATGCTTGAAAAAATATTCACGTAGTCGTAAACTTTTTGGCTCAAAGGGGGGTCGGACTTGAACCGGAATACAAAATACGCTGCCTTGACTGGTGGCCTTGTCGGTTCCCTGACCCTGACCATCAGCCTTTCCTCGACCTTCTGGGTGATTTTGCTCGGTTGCGTTCTCCTAGCCGCCGGCTTCAGCATTCTGGCCAGGTTCGAACGCTTCTGGGGCCCGGCCGAACCGGACCACTACTACTACATCGTTCCCATGCTGGTTGGCCCGGTAGTTGCGGGGCTGGTGCGCAATACCGGTTATGCCCTGTGGGTCGGCCCGCCGATGGGTATTCTCTGCGGATTGGGCGTGTACTTCTTGATCCTGAAGTCGCCGCCGTTCAAGCACGATGAAGCCGGGGAACTCGAATTCGAGCGCCCCGAGCGCTATCCAACGCGCTAGAGGACTCGCGCTAGCGCGAACCCGTCCCACCCCTTGACGCCTATAGTCTGCAGCGCCGTGGCTGATACGCGCGGGTCATCGCGCAACCACCGCAAAGAGTCCTGGATTCCGCGAACATCGGCTTCTTGCGTCCCATGCCGGGATGGGTCATCCAAGACCGCGCCGCTGCGCACCACGTTGTCGAGCACCAGCACGGTGCCTGAATGCGCCAGCTCCAGTGCGCGTTCCAGGTAGGGCACGTTGTTGCGCTTATCGGCATCTATGAAGATCAGGTCAAATGGTGCAACGCGTTTGGAAATCAGCGAATCCATGGAACCCTGAGCGGCCCCCAACCGGATTTCAACACGTTCTGAAAGCCCTGCCCGCTGCAAGTTCTCACGCGCAATCGAGGCATGCAGGGGTTCAAATTCGCAGCTGATGACGGTACCGGCTGCACCGACGCCCCGGGCGAGCCAGCTGGTGGAGTAGCCCCCGAGGGTTCCGATCTCGAGGACCCTGCGGGCACCTGTGATCTCGGTGAGCAGCTGGAGGAACTTTCCCTGGGCAGGACTGACTTCAATCCGTGGAAGCCCGGCACTATGGGAATGCTCCCGGCCTGCCTCCAAGGCATCAACGCGCAGCCCCAGCGCCTGTTCCAAATATTCATCGACGGCTGCGGCATGGTGCTCTGCAGAATGGTGGATCATGACGGCATGTTCTCCTCACTATCCTCAATAGCCTTCTCCAGGCGTTGGATTTTGCCATCGAGCTCACCTTCGTAACCGGGGCGGATATCGGCTTTCAACACCAGCGATACGCGCGAACCGAATCGGCCAACGGCCATGGTGGCTTGCTTGACTACCTCCATGACTTCGTCCCATTCACCTTCGATCTCGGTGAACATGGAGCTGGTGCGATTGGGGAGGCCAGAATCGCGGACGATTTTCACCGCTTCGGCCACTGCATCGTGGACCGAACCGTTGGGGTTGTCGTTACTTGGGGCTACGGAGAAAGCTACAATCATGCTTCCACTGTCCCACTACGCCTTGTGCTTGTCATCCGCCTTGCAGGCAATATCTAGGCAGCTAGTCCGCTCGCCCTCAAGACGATGGCCGCCAGAGCACCGACGACAACGACGACAAGATAGGGTGCCTTGAAAGCCAGTGCGATAATCGCCGCCGCGAGCGCACCGATACGGGCGTCAATCACCAGTTCCTGCCCGGAGGTGAAGGCGTTGACCGTCACCAACGAGGCGAGCAACGCAACGGTCAGCGTGGCCGCGACATGGGACATGGTCGGCGAGTCCAGAACCTTGCGTGGCACAAAGTAGCCGCATAGCTTGATTGCGTAGGCCGTCAGGCAGGCTCCCAGAATCCACCAGCTCAATTCGCTCAAGGCTGGTCCTCCTCAATGCTTTCCAGATCGCCGTGCTCGGTCGCAGCCGGGGTCCGGCGGCCGGTGGCCACCGCGTAGATCGCAGCGCAGGCCGCGGTTACCAGAATCGGCAAGCCCGGCGCGGTGACCGGCACAGCCAGCGCGGTGAGGATTGCGGCCGCAATCGCGATCATGACCGGTTCAACTGACTTCAAGCGCGGCCAGAGCAAACCGATGAAGGCGGCGACCGCGGCGCCATCGAGCCCCCAAGCCGCGGGGTCCCCCATGCGTTCTCCGAGCAAGGCTCCGACGAGGGTGAACAGATTCCACAGGACGTAGACGCCCACCCCGGCGGTGAAGAAACCACGGCGCTTCTCGGCCAGGTCCGATTGCCCCAAGCTGACTGCGGTGGATTCATCGATAGTCACCTGGGCCATCCAGGGCACATGCCGTCCCAAAGGCCGCAATGCCTGCTTGATCTGCATCCCGTACACGGCATTGCGGATTCCCAGCAGCGAAGCGGCGGAGAACGCTGCCGAGGCAGCACCTCCGCCTGAGAACACGCCGATAAAGGCGAACTGCGATCCGCCGGTGAACATCAAGGCGCTCAAGGCAACGGTTTGCCACAGATCCAGTCCTGCAGCAATGGACAGGGCCCCGAAGGAAATGCCGTAGAGCCCGGTGGCGATCGCGATGGAAAGGCCCATCCTGGTCGCCGGAGTGAACCAGCTAGCGGACGTGGCGTGCATCGTACCTGACCTTGTAGACACCGCGCTTGACCTTTGCGTCGCCGATCTCGACGTGCTGCAGCTGGTTCAGGTGCTTCACGTGGGTGCCACCGCAAGGTTCGGCATTCACCCCGGCGATGCTCACGGTACGGATGCCCTGAGCATCGGTGGCCGTTGTGATTTCTCCGCCGCCAGCGATGAGTTCATCGACGCGTCCTTGGAGCCAGGCCTTGGCGGCGGCCCGTTCGTTCTCATCGCCCAATGGCAGGTCGAGGCTGGCCGGATCGAAGTCGAGGCGCGACTGCCCAGGGAAGTGCGAGTGGCCCTGGTGCTGCCAGCCGCGGTCTTCGCCAGCGAAGCCCAGGACGTGCCCTGCGGTGTGCAATGCGGCATGGGAAAGGCGCAGCTCGCCATCGATCTCAGCTAGGACCTGATCACCCACCTGCCGGGCGCCGGCGCCGTACAAGACCACCAGTGCATTCGCGTCGCGCTGGACTGAGACAGGCAGCCCGTCCACGGTGCCTGAGTCTTCGGGCTGGCCTCCACCACGGGGATGGAAGATATTGGGGCTCAGGGCAATCCACTGCCCGTCTTCGCCGCTTCCCGTTGCAATGACTCGGGCCTCCGCAGCAAAAATGTACGTGTCCTGCAGGTACAGGTTGACCTGTGCGATTTCTCCGGTGTTCATGTGGCCTAGCTCAGCTCCAATTCTTTGCGCAGTTCTGCCGGGCGGTTGCTCGTCAATTCCCCGACACCCAGGTCCACCAGGAATTGCGCATCCGCGGGACGGTCAACCGTCCAGATGCGCGCCTTCAGCCCTTGTTCCAGCCATCGGCGCACAAGATGCTCATTGGCTCGGGTCCAGGCGACCCCGGATCCAATGATGCCAGCTCCCCCTGCGTTGATCAGTTCGATTCCTTCAGGCACGGAGCGGTAAAGAACATCGTAGACACCTGCTCGCCCCAGGTCGCCGGAATCAATGAGCTGCCGGACATAGTCCGGGTTGACCTCGGTCATCAGCTGGCACAATAGTGAAGTGCTGACGGTGCGTGCCAGATAGCGCAGGGAATTCGGCTCAAAGCTCATCAGGGTCACCGCGATCTGCCCTTGCGAGCCGGCCGTGCCCGTCTGCGGGTCGAAGCCATGGGCTGCCAAGACCTGCAGCACACCCTTTTCGAGCAGGTGGCCATAGGGGCTTGGATGCTTGATTTCGATAGCCAGGCCAATTGGCTTGCCGCGTGCTTCAATGAGCTCGAAAAGTTCGCCGAGGCTCAGGAGCTGTTCATTCTCCGCCCCGTACTCGGCCGGGACCAGGCTCGGAACGACTCCAGTGAAGTCCATGGCTTTCATCTGGGCCAAGGTAAATCCGGCAACCAGACCGGCTGAATCAGAGGTGCGGTCGACTGTTGGATCGTGGTGGCAGACGACGATTCCGTCTTTGCTCAGATGGACGTCGCATTCGATTCCATCGGCGCCTTCGTCGATGGCCTGCAGATAGGCAGCACGAGTGTTCTCCGAATATTTATGGGAGCTGCCGCGATGGGCGAAAAAAAGCGTATCCATAATTCCTACGCTACGCGATCATCGCTCCTTGGCAACGCAGATTGCCCTCTGCCAAGACGCTTATTTCTTCGACTGCTTTCGTGGCTTCGGCCTGCGGATGCAAGCACTTGCTGCCATCGTGCAAAACACGAAGTTACCCGGCAAGAAAAGGTGTCCGCTTTCCTGATTCTGCCCCGGAATTCCAAGGCAAAATCGCCATCGTCATGGGAATCAGCCTGCACGCCGATAGCTGGCTGCGATTGCCCCGCTGGCCAGCGGCTGCGCTGATATCAACTGGAGGTGACGGGAATCCTGCAATCCTGCCTCATGCAGGGTTGGTCCATGCCCGGCGATGACTGGATGGACTAGGAAGTGGTATTCGTCGATAAGTTCCATCCGGTCCAGAACCGTTGCCAATTTGCCGCTACCGAGCAGCACTCCATTGGGGTACTGGTCCTTCAGCTTCTGCACCGAGGCGCGTAGGTCGCCGCTTAGCAAGTGCGAATTCTTCCACGAGTACGCGGTGCGGGTGCTTGAGACAACGTACTTGGGCTTCTCCTCCAGCTGCAGCGCCCAGCGAAGCAGCGCTGGTGGCGCTGCGATATCTCCACGAGCGACGGCCGGCCAGTAATCTTCCATCAGCTCGTAGGTGGCACGCCCCCAGAGCATCGCTCCGTGCGCATTCATCAGTCGTGTGAAGTAGTCGTGCAATTCGTCGTCGGCGATGCCTTCGCGATGATCTACACAGCCATCCAGCGTGACGTTGATGCTGAATGTCAATTGTCCCATCGCAAGCTCCTGTAGCTATAGCCTCACCACCAGGTCCCCGGTGCCTTGACTGTAGGTTTGCCGGCCAGCCACGTCAAGCAGCGACGATGCATCATCAGGCAACCGGTGCGAAAGCAGAGACAGGCCCGTTCGCATCGGCGATGTCCGCCCAGCATCTGCGTTGGATGCAGAACCTGTAAGCGAAACACAATTTCACACTCATCCTCCGGGAGACTAAGCGTCAAAGGTAGGCTCGCAGTATGCCGCCACCAGACTCATCCCCAAGTTTGTCCCCTGGTCCCCGCGACCTCATGCCCATTGTCCAGGGCCTGGTCCAAGGCCCCTGGCCAAAGACCGAAGTCGAGCGTGAAGTCCTGTTCGGTGCCCTTGGATTCGTTTCCGGAAACAACGTTGATGCCGAAGACCACGATTCACCACATCAAATGATGAGCCTAGACCTCGGCCTGCCAGGAAAAATGGTGAGTTTTTGGGATACTTACCGTCAGCAATTCCTCAGCGTCTGCACCCACCTCTACGGATCGCTGAACGCCCAGGACCCGGTGGCCCAGTATGGCTACGAAGCCCTGCAGGCGCAGCTTTCCCAACTGTATGGCACTCCTGAGCGCCCTTGGGACGACGAAGATCAGTCGGTGGGCATGTGGCGCTGTAATGGCCGGAGCATCACCCTGCAGCTATTTGACCGGTCGGATAGCACCGTGATGCTCACCATCGAAGACCTGGCACTCGCGTCAATAATTGAAGCCGAAGAAGCAGCCCACTAGTCTTCTCACTCCTTGGACTGCTTGAAGCGGTTCAAAGCGATTGCGATGCTTCGATAATAGGCAGGCCGCAAGCCAACAGGAACAGTGCTTAAACAAGTGCAGGGGCCAGGCTTTCATGCCTGGCCCCTGCACGGGTTAAACAGGTGAGGCCCCGGCACCAAACGGTACCAGGGCCTCAAACCATCTACTCAAGTTAAGTCCGGCGGTGACCTACTCTCCCACACC
>NZ_JANUFE010000003.1:0-523599 GCF_024807995.1 Arthrobacter sp. JUb119 | reverse complement strand
CAGCTTGTCATTGCGCTTGTGCGAAGCCAGGATCTGGCGGTGTGCCGCCTCGTGCGCCAGGAACGCGAATTGGGTGAGCAGCAGGCCCAAGGCTGCGGCCATCAGCAACTGGAACCAGCTGTCGCCCAGGAGGATGAAACCGGTAACGGTACCGGCTAGCAGCACCGTCATCACGATGCCCAACCCGAGATAGTGCCCGCGGCGGCGGCCGACCAGTCCAGCTTCGGTGACCAACTTTTTGATATGGAAGAAACTTTGAGGATCACCGGGTTTAACGGTGGGTGCTGGAACGTCCAGCAGAGAACTGCGAGGCAAATATAATCCTTGATTGAAAGAGCTCGCTGCGTCGTGAACAATAAATTACCCGACCGAGCCTATTACCCCATTCTACTCAGGTTCACGGCCGCTCTCGCTGTTCTTCCGCTGTCAGATTCTGCTCTTTCACATATTTCTTTGAGTTCTATCCAGCTTTGAGGGCCAGTGACGCTGCGATGCGTGTGAGCGCTTCCTCGTTGCCGACCTGCAGCAGCTCAGCGATCATCGCGACCATTGCTTCACCTAGCCGTGCAAGGATCGCCACGGCTTGCGTGTTGCCTCCTTCCAGCTCGGAGGCGATGATCAGGAAGGCTTCTCGGTCTTGGCGGACCAGTGATGTCAGTAGTGCGATACCTAGTGCTGCTTCAGGGCTGTTGCCCATGAGATATTCCCATCGATGAAGATAAATTCGGATGTTTCTTCCGTACACGCGGCGCAACGTCGGCAGCATCTTGAGCCTAGCAGGGTATTGAGGGAGCAGCTTCTCGTAATACAGCGCCTGCCAAGCGCCCAGCGCTGGATCCCGAATAATCGATCGCAGTAGGGCCCATGGAGCAACTGTAGTAACTCTGTGAAACTTCCAGTGCCTCTGAAGTGCCCGGGCCCACTGCTTCAAAGCTGTGATATTAGTGGCTTAGGGGCATGACTCTCCTTGATTAGCGAGCACGGACCTGACGACCAGTGCGGCCCTGAAAGTTCGTTATTCGAAAGTGCGAGCGAGTGATTGATGCCAAGTAATTGGTCCCTTGCTGGAGTAGCAGACGGGCCTACTCGATACTAAAGTGGCAACGCGACAGCCCTAGGGAACCTGTTTTTCATCTTGGGGAAATGAACGAGTCGACACCTAGCAGTTGGGTGTGGGCATGGAGCAAAAGATTCTGGACCGGGTTTGTTGTCAGAGGTGCGAGCAACTTCTGGGCGCCAGTATTGTCGGCAGTTTTACACGGCATGACCTGCTTACTTGCCAGATTGAATGTGCCAATAAGAGTGGGCGGCGACAGGTGCTCCCTGACGACTCCGGTAAGTTCTGCCTCTAATCGGTTGCCATCATGATCCCAACCCAATCCCGGTCGCAGCTCCCACTGGCTATGGAAAAGCTGGGACAAGACATCATGTCGAGATTGGCCGGCCGACAGCCCTATGTTCCTCAGGGATAAGGTGCTGTCGAGAACATAGCTGGGGAGCACGATCAGGGGCTTACCTTGGCTTTTCCTCCCAATGGTGGTTATATCCCGGGGATGCTGGCACGATCATCCTACTGCCACTATTGCTGACCGTGCGATCAGTGTGAACGAAGGAGCATCATGCATCTGCCCGTACCCCGCGGAGACCTGTCCCAAGCGCTGAACAATGCGTTGCTGTGCAACCCCTCGGAGGAATACGCGGCCTATTTGGCAACGGTCGCAACTGATCGGTTGGCTGCGGCTTCGGATGTGCTGGATGACGGGGACCTGCAGCTGAGCCTTTTCGTGCTCTACGAACTGCACTATCGGGGATTTGAAGAAGTCGATGACCGCTGGGAATGGGACCCCGGGCTCCTTTCGCTTCGGGCCCGGATCGAGGAGGCTTTCGAGCAAGCGCTGCGCGAGGCGGCAGGCTCGATTCCAAGCGTGGAACCCAGCTCCGCGAAGGTGGCCCAAGCCCTGTTCGAGCTTGCTGCTGATGATGCTGGGCCGTCGGTTTCGAAGTTCATCCAGCGCAAGGCCACTGCCGGCCAAGCACGCGAATTCCTGATACTGAAGTCGATTTACCAGCTCAAGGAAGCTGATCCGCATACCTGGGCGATCCCGAAACTCGAAGGCCGTGCAAAAGCCGCCATGGTGGAGATCCAGGCTGATGAATACGGAAATGGGCAGCTGCCGCGAATGCATAGCGAGCTGTTCAGGCAGACCATGAAGGGCGTGGGGTTGCGTGATGATTTCGGCGCGTACGTGGACCGCATACCGGCGGTGACGCTGGCGGCAGTGAACATGATTTCGCTCTTCGGCATGCACCGGCGCCTTCGGGGAGCCATCACTGGCCACCTGGCACTGTACGAGATGACTTCCTCAATACCCCAGGCCGCTTATGCCCGCGGGTTCCGGCGCCTGGGATATGAATCCCCGGTGACCGATTACTTCGATGAGCATGTGGAAGCTGATGCTGTCCATGAGCAAATTGCCGGCCGCGACCTCGCGGGCGGACTGGCTGAAGACGAACCGGATCTGGTGCCCGACATACTCTTCGGAGCCCAAGCCGCGGCAGCGGTTGACGCGTTGGCAGGCGCGAAGTACTTGGACGCGTGGGAAGCTGGAAGGTCGGCGTTGCATGCCGGAGCGGGGGCAGTGGTATGAGCGAGGGGCGCAGCGCTTCGGAAGCGGCCATGATTACTGTTTGCCCGCAGGGCCCATTGCTGCTCAGGGGAGAATTTGAAATCGTGGATGCCGAGGGGCAATCCATCGAGGCCCGGAAAGGGCCGGTCGCGCTATGCCGTTGCGGGGGCTCTGCCATCAAGCCTTTTTGCGATGGCACGCACAAGCTGATGAAGTTCGAGCGCCCGAAGTAGGACACTGGCTCCTGAAACGGGCTATTGCGCATCCGGTCCGCAGCGGGCCGGCACTGCCGGGACCTGCAGCGTTTGATGCCGTTCGCCGAGCTGCCTGCGCGGACGCGGGAATGCGGCTAGTTGGTGGATCCCGGGTGGCGCGATCCCAGCCGCCTGGAATGCAGTTGCGGCAAGCCTGCGTAGGGTTTGGCCGTCAAGCTGGCGCCCAGGGATTCCAAAGCGTCAGGGACGACGGAGCAGTCCTGATCATTGTGGGGCTGGCCCGCTGCATCGCCATGGTGTTCATCTGGAATGACCTGGCCTGCGGCGACCGTGAAGCGGCTGCCGTGCTGGTGGCCATCAACTCGGTCTTCCAGGTCATCGCCTTCGGCGCCCTGGGCTGGTTCTACCTGCAGCTGCGGCCATCGTGGGGCTGGAAACCACCAGCGCCGAGTTCTCCATTGCCGCGATCACCGCTTCGGTGCTGGTCTTCCTGGGCATTCCGCTGGTGGCCGGCTACCTGACCCGTACCCTGGGCGAAAAGGCCATGGGCCGCGACTGGTACGAGGGAAAATTCCTGCCGAAGATCGGGCCGTGGGCACTGTACGGGCTGCTGTTCACCATCGTGCTGCTCTTCGCGCTGCAGGGCGATAACATCATCTCCCAGCCGCTGGATGTGCTGCGCATGGCGATCCCGCTGCTGATCTACTTCGTGGTGGTCTTCGGCGCCGGCATGCTCATCGGCCACTGGCTGAAGCTGGGCTACCCGCGCACCACCACCCTGGCCTTTACCGCCGCCGGCAACAACTTCGAGCTGGCCATCGCGGTAGCTATCGCCACCTTCGGTGCCACCAGCGGCCAGGCCCTGGCCGGCGTGGTCGGCCCGCTGATCGAGGTGCCGATCCTGGTTGCCTTGGTCTACGTGGCCCTGTGGTCCCGGAAATTCTTCCCAGCTGCCAAGGCTCCCGCTACTTCTGCCTAAGGAAAAAACTCATGACTGCTATCGAAAAGCCTTCGGTTCTCTTTGTCTGCGTGCACAACGCAGGGCGTTCCCAGATGGCCGCCGCCTTCCTCTCCCACCTCTCCGGAGGGCGGATCGAGGTCCGCTCGGCCGGTTCCGCCCCGGCCGATTCGGTCAATCCGGTCGCCGTTGAAGCCATGAAAGAAGTCGGCATCGACATGTCCGCGGAAATCCCCAAGGTGCTGACCACCGAAGCCGTGCAGGACTCCGATGTGGTGATCACTATGGGCTGCGGAGATGCCTGCCCATTCTTCCCGGGCAAAGAATACCTTGACTGGAAAATCGCCGATCCGCAGGATGTGACATTCGAGAAGACCAGCGAGATCTTCAGCGATATCGAGACTCGCGTTAACGATCTGTGGGAGCGTATCAAGGGCACCTAGTCTCGCTCTTGGCGAGGAGCCAGGCAGGCATGGCTTCCATGCTTCCAGTGAGTCCTAGTTCAACGCCAAAAGGCCTGGCGTCTGCCAGGCCTTTTGGTTTGGAAACCGCAGACTCCCTAGTGCGGATAGTAGAAAGCTTTCGCAGAACCCGGCGCGCAGCACCCAGCTAGTTTGCATGGGCTTCAATTGCAGCTCTTACCGCGAATTTCTGCGCTCAGATCGAGTCCGAGGCGCCGCGGGAAAACGGTGAGGCCACCGGCTGGTAAGCGAGAACCTGCGCCAAGAGCGGTTCGAATTCTTCTAACTGGGCCAACTATCGAGGACCAGTTCAAAACCCCCGCCGAGCATTTGCACGGATTTTTATCGGCAGCCTGGCTGCCCGTGCTTGCCTGCGCCCTCTTAGTGCTCGCCGCCGAGCTTTCCGCCTAGGCGTTCGCGCATCTTCAGGCTGGCGGTATTCAGACCCTCAATCTGAACGGTTTTGCCGTATTTCTCGTACTTCTCCGTAATGGCATCCAGCGATGCGATGGTAGAGGCGTCCCACAGGTGCGAGTTGTACATGTCGATGACCACGCGGTCCGGATCCTCGGCGTAGTGGAACTGGGTGTAGAGATCGTTGGAGGAGGCGAAGAAGAGCTCGCCATTGACCTCATACTTGGCGATCTGCTCCCCGAAGTGCTCCGCCAGGCGGCGTTGCACGGTGACCAGATGGGCCACCCGGTTGGCGAAGAGCACCATCGCGGTGAGCACGCCCACCCCGACGCCGATGGCCAGGTTGTGGGTGGCGACCGTGAAAGCCACGGTGATGAGCATGACCGTGGTTTCGCTCTTGGGCATCATGCGCAGCGTGGAAGGGCGGATGCTGTGCCAGTCGAAGGTGGCTATGGAAACGAAGATCATTACCGCGACCAGTGCGGCCATCGGGATCAGCGCCACGATGTCGCCCAGTGCCACGACCAGGATCAGCAGGAAGGTTCCGGCCAGGAAGGTGGAGATGCGGGTGCGTGCCCCGGAGGCCTTGACGTTGATCATGGTCTGCCCGATCATCGCGCAGCCGCCCATGCCGCCGAAGAATCCGGTGATGATATTCGCCGCGCCCTGGCCCCAGGATTCGCGGGTCTTGTTCGAGTGGGTGTCGGTGACGTCATCGACCAGCTTGGCGGTCATCAAGGACTCGAGCAGGCCGACGAAGGCCATGGCCAGTGCGTAGGGGAAGAGCACCTGCAGGGTTTCGAGGTTCAGCGGGATATCCGGGAAGAACAGTGTTGGCAGGGACTCGGGCAGCTGGCCCTTGTCGCCCACGGTGGGTACGGCAACCGAGGCGAATACGGTGATCAGCGTCAGCACCACGATGGCCACCAGCGGGGCGGGGATGGCGGTGGTCAGCTTGGGCAGGCCGAAGACGATCAGCAGGCCCAGGGCCACCAGCGGGTAGACCAGCCAGGGTACGCCGAGCAGCTCGGGGAGTTGGGAGAGGAAGATCAAGATGGCCAGAGCGTTGACGAATCCGACCATGACCTGGCGGGGGATGAAGCGCATCAGCTTGGCCACGCCCAGCAGGGCCAGTACCACCTGGAAGACGCCGGCCATGATGACTGCGGCGATGAAGTAGTCCACGCCGTGGCTGGCTACCAGCGGTGCGATGACCAGCGCGATGGCGCCGGTGGCCGCGGAGATCATCGCGGGGCGTCCGCCGAAGAAGGAGATGGACACGGCCATGGTGAAGGAGGCGAAGAGCCCGATGCGCGGATCGACTCCGGCGATGATCGAGAAGGCGATGGCCTCGGGGATCAGGGCCAGGGCCACGACCAGGCCTGCCAGGACCTCGGTTTTCAGCAGCCGCGGGGATTTCAGGGTGCGCAACACCGATTGGCGTTCGGTGGGACTCAGTGCGGAAGGATCCGCTGTGGTGCTGGTGCTCATAGGTGAGCTCCCTTCTTTTCAAGCCAGTAAGCGTGGGGCACGTGCAGTGCGTAGAATTCATGGGATGGGCATCATTGCGCCGCAGACGAGGCAAGAGCTGCCGGAGCGGTCGTAGACCTGATGCCATCGAATACAACTCTAACCTAACGTAAGGGTAGGGTTGTAATTGGAGGAAACGGAGGACTTCATGGATCAAGCGAAGACCGAAGGTGCGGGCGGTTCGATGCATATCGGTGACATGGTCGAGGCTACCGGCCTGTCGCATCGCACCATCCGCCACTACGACGAGGTGGGGTTGCTGCCGGCGAGCACCCGCAGCGAAGGCGGTTTCCGGATCTATACCGACTCGGATCTGGCCCGCATGCTGGTGATCCGCTCGATGAAGCCGCTGGGCTTCTCGCTGGAGGAAATGGGGGAGCTGCTTGACGCGGTGGACGCGCTCGCGGCAGATCCGCAGGACTCCGTCGCCCGGGCCAAGCTCGATGACTACACCCAGCGTGCCAGCGCCAAGCGCGACAAGCTCGCGCTGAACTTGCAGCGTGCCGAGTCCTTCATCGCGGATCTTCGCACCAAGTAGGCCTGAAGCATGGAGATCCGCTTAGCCGCGATGGCGCAGAACCACTGGGCGGATGTCGCCCGCATCTATGCCAGCGGCATCGAGACCGGCCTGGCCACCTTCGAATCCGAGGTGCCGGCACGCGAGAAGTTCTTCGCGGCGAAAATTCCTGCCTTGTCGCTGGTGGCCATTGCGCCCGATGCCAAGGTTCTCGGCTGGGCTGCGGCCAGCCCGGTTTCGGCCCGCCCGGCCTACCACGGCGTGGTGGAGCACTCGGTGTACATTGATCCGGATCATGCCGGATGCGGCATTGGCACTCGGCTGCTGGCCGAGCTGATCGCCCGGGCAAGGGAAGAAGATTACTGGATGGTGCAGTCGGCAGTCATCGCCGGCAACGAAGCCAGCAGGGTACTGCATGCCAGGGCCGGGTTCCGCGAGGTTGGCCGGCGCGAGCGGATTGCCCGGGGTGCCCGCGGGGCAGTGGCGGGGCAATGGCTGGATACCGTCCTGTATGAGTTCAGGCTCTAGGTAGCGCCCTGCCCGGGTGGGTCTGCGGCCTAGCCCTTGGGTGCCAGGCTGGAGCCCAGGGATTCCAGGGCGCCGGGGACCACGGAGTAGTACGCCCACACCCCGCGCTTTTCGCGGTGCAGGATTCCGGCCTCCACCAGGATTTTCAGGTGGTGCGAGACTGTCGGCTGCTTGAGGCCCAGTGGTTCGGGCAGGTCGCAGACGCACGTCTCGGCCGATTCGCTGGCGGAGACGATGGACAGGATGCGCAGGCGGTTGGGATCGCCCAGCGCCTTGAAGCGCAGTGCCAGCGCTTCGGCCTCTCCTACGTTGAGGATTGCCTCGCCTTGGGATGGCGTGCAGCAGGCGTCGGCTGCCGGTGCTGGGGAAGTTCCTCCGGCAGGATTCACGGTGGCTGTGCTCACGGACCTTGGCTCTTTTCTTGGCTGGCGCCAGAGATTGACAAACGTCGATATGTTTCATCATACTCAAAACATCGACAATCGTCGATGCCTATTCTTGGAGTGATGAATCAGTGGCACCCGCGCCTGCGCTAGACACTGCCCCCGTGGCGGCAAAACTTTCCTTCCTGGACCGCTACCTGGCCCTGTGGATCCTACTGGCCATGGGCGTCGGCTTGGGTCTGGGCCGCATCTTCCCTCAGCTGGGCGAGCTGCTGGACCGCTTCACCGTGGCCGGGGTCTCGGTACCCATCGCCATCGGCCTGCTGGTCATGATGTATCCGGTGCTGGCCAAGGTCCGCTACAACGAAACCGGCCGCGTGCTGGCCGACAAGAAGCTGATGATCACCTCGCTGGTGATCAATTGGGTCCTGGCCCCGGCGTTCATGTTCGTCCTGGCCTGGGTATTCCTGGCCGACCTGCCCGAATACCGCACCGGCCTGATCATTGTGGGCCTGGCCCGCTGCATCGCCATGGTGTTCATCTGGAATGATCTGGCTTGCGGGGACCGGGAAGCGGCCGCGGTGCTGGTAGCTATCAACTCCGTCTTCCAGGTCATCGCCTTTGGGGCCCTGGGCTGGTTCTACCTGCAGCTGCTGCCATCCTGGCTGGGCTTGGAAACCACCAGCGCCGAGTTCTCCATTGCCGCCATCACCGCTTCGGTGCTGGTCTTCCTGGGCATCCCGCTGGTGGCCGGCTACCTGACCCGTACCCTGGGCGAAAAGGCCAAGGGCCGCGACTGGTACGAGGGAAAATTCCTGCCGAAAATCGGGCCGTGGGCACTGTACGGGCTGCTGTTCACCATCGTGCTGCTCTTCGCATTGCAGGGCGATAACATCATCTCCAAGCCCCTGGATGTGCTGCGCATGGCTATCCCGCTGCTGATCTACTTCGTGGTGGTCTTCGGTGCCGGAATGCTCATCGGGCACTGGCTGAAGCTGGGTTACCCGCGCACCACCACTCTGGCGTTCACCGCCGCCGGGAACAACTTCGAGCTGGCCATCGCGGTAGCCATCGCCACCTTCGGTGCCACCAGCGGCCAGGCCCTGGCCGGCGTGGTCGGCCCGCTGATCGAGGTGCCGATCCTGGTTGCCCTGGTCTACGTGGCCCTGTGGTCCCGGAAATTCTTCCCGGCTGTAAGCACTTCCACTACTTCTTCCTAAGGACAACACCCATGACTGCTATCGAAAAGCCTTCAGTTCTCTTTGTCTGCGTGCACAACGCAGGACGCTCCCAGATGGCCGCCGCCTTCCTCTCCCACCTCTCCGGAGGGCGGATCGAGGTGCGATCGGCCGGATCCGCCCCAGCCGACTCGGTCAATCCGGCCGCCGTGGAAGCCATGAAGGAAGTTGGCATCGACATGTCGGCGCAAACCCCGAAGGTGCTGACCACCCAAGCCGTGCAGGACTCCGATGTGGTGATCACTATGGGCTGCGGAGATGCCTGCCCATTCTTCCCGGGCAAGCGCTATGAAGATTGGAAGCTGGAAGACCCGGCAGGGCAGGGCATTGACGGTGTGCGGCCAATCCGTGATGAAATCCGTGCCCGGATTGAGAACCTCATCGCCGACCTGCTGCCGGCCAGCTAAGCGCAGACCGTCTCCAGAATTCCAGTAGCCAAGGAGAAACCCATGCAGGAGAACCTTCCAGTCATCGTCATCGGCGCCGGCCCCATCGGCCTAGCCACCGCCGCCCACCTGCGCGAGCGTGGGCAGGAGGTGCTCGTCCTGGAAGCAGGAGCCAGCGCAGGCGCCGCGATTTCGCGATGGGCCCACATCAAGCTCTTCTCCCCATGGCGCTTCAATATCGATGCCGCCGCCCGCCGGCTGCTGGAAACCCCCAGCGAGGGATACGCCGGAGGCTGGGAAGCGCCGCGGATCACCAAGCTTCCCACCGGCGCGGAGTTGGTCAGCGAATATCTCCAGCCGCTGGCCGCCCACCCGGACCTGTCACCGCGCATCCGCTACGGCCACCGCGTGGCGAAGATCAGCCGTGTGCTGGCCGACGGCCGCGGTGCCGACAAGGCACGCACCGCGCACCGCGATGAAGCCCCGTTCCTGGTGCGCACCGAAACTCCTGGCGGCCCGGTGGATCTTCTCGGCCGTGCCGTGGTTGATGCCAGTGGCACCTGGAACCAGCCAAGCCCGGTAGGCCGGGCCGGAATCGAAGCCATCGGCGAAGCGCAGGCGCGCGAGCGCGGCTTCATCATCCGCGGGCTTCCTGATCCGCTGGGCGCCGATGAGCAGGAGCTCGCGGGCAAGAAATTGCTGGTGCTTGGCGCCGGGCATTCAGCGGCGAATACCGTCATCGCCCTGGGCCGGTTGCAGAAGAAGTTCCCGGACACCCGGATCCTCTGGGGCCTGCGCGGGGCGGCCAACCCGATCCGCCTGTACGGCGGGGGAGCTGCTGACCAGCTCCCAGCCCGGGGCCAGCTGGGCACGTCCCTGCGCCGGCTGGTGGAGAACGGCAACGTGGAACTGCTGGAAAACGTGTCCGTGGCTTCGATGAGCGCCGGCGAGCAGCTATCCGTGTCACTGGCTGACGGACGCGAGCTGGGCGTTGACCGCATCATCGCCGCCACCGGTTTCCGCCCGGACCTGCAGATGCTCTCCGAACTGCGCCTGGACCTGGATGAAGGCGTTGAAGCCCCGCGCCAGCTTGGGCCATTGATTGACCCGGAATTCCACAGCTGCGGAACGGTCAGCGCGCACGGCGAAAAGCAATTGGCGCACCCGGAAAAGAACTTCTACATCGTTGGAATGAAGAGCTATGGACGGGCTCCGACGTTCCTGATGGCTACCGGCTACGAGCAGGTGCGCTCCATCGCCGCTGCCTTGTCCGGCGATGCCGACGGGGCAGGCCGGGTTGAACTGGATCTGCCCGAAACCGGGGTCTGCTCCACGGATCTGGGCGGTTCCTGCGATGCCCCCGCGGCCAGCGACACCGCCTGCGGAACCGAGCCCGCCGAAGCGGCCAGCTGCTGCACCTCGCCGCAGCCGGTGAGCCTGGGATTGGCCACGGGAACACTGCACGGCAACAGCGAAGTGGCCGCCCAGTAAGCCAGCTTGGGCAAGGGGCGATCGCCACGGAAACTCGATGGAGCCAAGGGGCAACGCGGCATAAGTCGCGTTGCCCCAGGCTCCATTTCTTCTCTTCAAGGCCGGGTTAGGCCCGCTGTCAGCTCACCGGCACCGGAGTGTTCCCGGCCGCCGAATCCTGCTGCGCTCCCGTGCTTCGGGTACCGGTACGCTGCGGCACCGGGATCCCGGCGAGCGCCACTGCGCAAACGGACGTGAGCACCAGTGCGGTAGCTGGGGCGATGGCAGTCCACGGAGCCCGCTCGACGTAGCCGATGCCTTCGGCCAGCAGCAGGCCCCACTCCGGGGTGGGCGGCTGCGCGCCGAGCCCGAGGAAGCCGAGGGCGGCCAAGGCCAGTGCCACCCCGGGCAGCCGCAGCATCCCGTGCCTCAGCAGGGCCGGAAGCACCGCGGGCAGCAGATGCTGGACCCAGATCCGGCCGCGCGGCACCCCGGAGAGCGGAAGCCAGCGGATATGCGGCATGGCCCGGGCTTCGTCGAGCAGCGAGGCAGCATGCGTGGCCAGCGGAGGCCAGCTCACCCAGAGCACGGCCAGCGCCGCACCGCCCACCGACGGGCCCAGCAGGGCCGCGATGACCACCCCGGCCAGAATCGGCGGAGTCGCGTTGGCGATTACCGCCGGCCCGCGCGAGATCTCTCCTGCTGCCGCTAGCAGCAGGCCGATCAGGATTGCGCAGGCCACGATCACCAGCGCCGGGCCTACCGTGCCCAAGGTTCCGTGGGCCACGCGGGCCAGCAGATCCCGTCCGCTGGAATCGGCGCCGAATGGCAAACCGGCCCCCGGGGCTTGCAGCCTCTGGAAGGCAAGGGTGTAGGGGTCGCGCGGCAGTCCGAAAGCCAGGATGGCCAGCAGCGCGGTGCAGGTGATCGCCGCAGTCCAGCGCTGGATCCTGCCGTTGCCGCGCGCCTCGGGCGGGGCTGGCAGCGATCCTGCGGGCAGGGCGCCGCCGCGCAGCGCGCGCCGGGCCGCTGCGGTGAGCATTCCGATCAGCAGCGCCGATCCCGCCATCAGCAGCAGCCCGGCCTGCAAGGCGGGAATATCCTGCGCATTGGCCGCCCCGAGCAGATAGCGGCCAAGTCCGGGCACCGCGAAGACCTGCTCTACGGCCACGGCGCCGCCGAGCAAGCCGATGAACACCAAGCCGAGCTGGTCGATGACCGCCGCGGCGGCCCGGCGCAGCACCCCGGAGAGGATGGCAGGGGCCGGAGCCCCGGCCAGGTGCCAGATCCCGGCCCAGCGTTCGGCGGCCACCGAAGCGATGGCATCGGCCAGCAGCCGGCCGAGTAATCCGCCGGCCGGGATGCCCAGGGCCAGTGCGGGCAGGATCGCGGTGTCCAACCCGGTCCACCCGTAGGGCGGAAGCCATTGCAGCTGCACCGCCACCAGTACCAGCAGCAAGCTGGCCAGCAGGAATTCGGGCAAGGCGGTCAGTGCCACGCCCAGCGGCCCGGATCCTGAATGCTGCCGGTTGCGCAGCACGCGCAGCGCGGCGGGCAGCACCAGGGCGAAGGCCACGGCGAGCGCGATGATGGTGGCGAAGGCGGTGAGCGTGGCGGAGACCGACAGGGCCCGCCAGGCGCCGGGAGCGATTTCTGCCCCGCTGACCCAGGAGTTGCCCAGATCCCCGTGCAGCACCCCGGACCACCAGTGCAGGCTGGTGGCCAGCGGGCCCTGGTCCAGGCCCAGCTGCGCGCGCACGGAGGCCAACGCCTGCTCGGTGGGTTCCAGTTCGGCATAGCGTGCGCGCAGCACCGCGGCGGCCGGGTCCGTGCGCGAAAGCCAGGGCAGCGCGCCGGCTACCAGCAGCAGGGCCAGCGCGCTGAGCAGGCAGGATGCGAAGGACGGCCAGGAGAGGCGCCGCGCCTTCAGGGCGAACCAGTTCATCAGCGTTGCGGCTCCTGCTCGCTGTCCAGGCGGGTCTGCGCAGTGATCAGCTCGCGTTCGCGCGGATCCTGCGCGGCATCGCGCACGGCGGGACCCTCGCCCTGGATCACGCGTTCGTGCAGCAGCGCGATGGCCGCGTCGGTGCCCAGGATCCGGGCTTCGGCCAGCATGATCTGCTGCTGGCGCTGTTCCCCGGCTTCGGTTTCCGAGGCCCGGGCGATCGCCTGGTCCACGTCCTTGTCGCAGAGCTGGGCGATGGCGAAGCCGCCTTCGCAGGTGAAGTCGGAGGCGAAGTACGCAACCGGGTCCCCGGAATCCAGCACGGTGGCGCGCGAGAGGATGAAGGCATCGAAGGCGCCGTCCAGTGCGTCGGCCTCGATGTACTGGTATTCGCGCACATCCTGCTTCACGATGAATCCGGCCGCTTCCAGCTGCTGCTCCAGGATCACCGCGACTTCTGGCAGTTCGGCGCGGTCGGTGAAGGTGCCCAGGGTGATTTCCACGTCCTTGACCTTGGCTGGTTCGGCACGCTGGGCCAGCAGCTGCCGGTATTCTCCAGAATCGCGCAGCCCGGCGGCGTAGGGCAGGGCCGGGCCGAGCAGGCCCTCGGCTATATCGGCGCGGTTCTCGTACACCGACTCCACGATGGCCGCCCGGTCGATGGCTTCGCGGGCCGCGGCGCGCACCGCCGGGTCGGCGAACGGGCCCTTCTCGGTGTTCAGGTACAGCGTGTTGGTGCGCGGCATCGGCACTTCGGTGAGCAGCTCCTGGTCCACCGTGGCGGCCTGCCCGGCGGGGATGGCCTCGATGACATCTGCTTCCGAGGTGCGCAGCGCGGCGGCGCGGGCGGTGCCATCGGGCACGAACTTCACGTCGATGCCCGAGGCTGCGGCCTTTTCGCCCCAGTAGCCCTCGTACCGGTCCAGGGTGGCCCCGGAAATCCCGTCTACGTCCACGATCTGGAAGGGGCCGGTGCCGTGGCCGGCCGGATCCACCCCGTTGGCGGTGTAGGCTTCGGCGGCGAAGATGGCCAGCTGCGGGCTGGAGAGCCGCTGGGGCAGCAGCGGGTCGGGGTCCGCGGTGGTGATCCGCAGTCCGTGCTCCCCGCGCACCGCGACCTTCAATGCGGTTCCGTTCAGGATGCGCGGCACCGGGGTCGAGTCGATGGCCCGCTGCAAGGAGTTCGCCACCGTTTGGGCGGTCAGCGGCTGGCCGTTGTGGAAGCTGACGCCTTCGCGGATCTCGAAGTCCCAGGCAAGCTCGCCGCTGCGTTCCCAGCTGGTAGCCAATGCCGGCTGGGCGTCCCCGGACGCGTCGAGATTGACCAGGGTTTCGGCGGTGGACCAGCGCGAGAGCTTGAACGCGTCGTCGCTGAGCGGGCTGAGCCCGGAGCGGGGCGGCTGCATGTGGGCTACGGAGATGCGGTCGGTGCTTCCGGCCTGCTCGGCGGCCGCGGAGAAGCAGCCGCTGAGGGCAAGTGCCCCGGCCAGCGGGATTGTGAGCAAAGCCAGGGTCTTGGGGCGGGGTCGATTCATGGGTGCGAGGTCCTTGGGGATGGGTGATCGGTGATGGGTGATCAGCTGGTGGGCGGGTTATCGGGACGGTGGGCGGATGGCGATGGTGCGCGAGCATTGCGCGGCCAGCTGCGGGTCATGGGTGATCAGCAGCAAGGCAATGCCCGAGTTGGCGGCGGTGGAGAGCAGCTGGCCGGCGACTGCCTGGGCGGTGTCCGGATCCAGGGCGCTGGTCGGCTCGTCCGCCACCAGCACCGAGGGGTTCACCGCCACGGCGCGGGCCAGCGCGGCCCGCTGCAACTGTCCTCCGGAGAGCTGGTGCGGGCACCGATCCAGCAGCGCCGTGTCGAATTGCGCCAGCTCGGCAGCCCGGTCGATGCCCGTTCCGGGGCCGGCTGGGGGAGCCAACCGGTGGATGGCCTGCTGCAGCGAGGTGCGGATGCTCCAGCGCGGCACGAAGGCGGCGGCAGGATCCTGGGGCACGCCCTGGACCAGCCGGCGGCGTGCTGGCGCGTGGCTGCGCTTCGGTGCGCTCCAGTGCTGGCCCAGCACGCGGATTTCTCCGGAGTCCGGCAGTTCCAGGCCCAGCACGATGTCGGCCAGGGTGGATTTGCCGGCGCCGGACGGCCCGGTGACGGCCACCGATTCGCCCGGGGCCAGCGTGAAGCCAAGGGGCTCCAGGACCAGTCGGCGGGCTGCGCCGTGCCCGCGCAGTGCGCTGAGCGCGGATACTTCCAATGCGGGGATGCTCAAGCCGGTACCCGTTCCAGCCGGGGCGCGCGGGTGCTGGCGATCTTCCCGGAGTCCAGGACTAGGTGCCGGGTGGCCAGTGCCTGGGCAACTGCCGCGTCGTGGGTGACCAGCACCAGGGCCTGCTGCTGGCCCAGCAGGGTGCCCAGCAGTTCCAGGATGAGGTCCCGGGCGGTGTGGTCCAGGGCGCTGGTCGGTTCATCGGCAAGGATCACCGGGGCCTGGCTGAGCACGGCCAGGGCTATGGCGGCGCGCTGTGCTTGCCCTCCGGAGAGTTCTGCGGGACGTCGTGCGAGCAGTTGCGGATCGCCCAGCCCGGCGTCTTGCAGGATGCCGCGGACTTGCTGCGCGCTGGCGCCGGTGGCCTTGCGCAGTTGCCGTCCCAGCGGCAGCAGCGGATGCAGGGCGTCCTGGCCGCGCTGCGGGATGTAGCCGATGCGCGTTGATCCGGGAGTGCGGGTTCCGGTGAATTCCAGTCCGGGTGCCCAGTTCCCGGTGATCATCGACAGCAGCAGCGACTTGCCAGCACCCGACGGGCCGGTGATGACCACGCGCTCGCCGGGAAGAAGCATGAACTCCTCGACGTCGAGCAGCGGGCTGGCGGCGCCGGGCAGTCCCAGGCGCGCGTTACGCAGGCACAAGGCCGGGCTGGGCGGCAGTGGGGCGCGGGGCTGGCGGGCGAGCCCGGGCTCTTCAAGAGTCATAATGAGAATCATTATCACTTAAGTTTTCTCGGCAGCGCAAATCAGCCTGCGGGATCGGCAAGGCGGCCGTGGCGGGCCGCGGCTGCTGGCCAAGCTGGGTGAATTCGCCTAATTTTCCGGTTCCATATCGTTCCTTGGCGCTTGTGCATACCGTGGAATCAGGGTGCGGCAGCAAACTGAGCAAGAGGAGAAAGCGATGATGGAGTCGTTATGGCAGGCGAAGCGTTCTTCCGGTGGCACCGGCCAATTCCAGCCGGGCGCAACCCATGACGCCATCGTCGTGTGCCCTGGGCTCACCGGGTCCGCTACGCAGGACCTCGCTGCCATTGACTCGAGGACTGGCACCGGAGGGGACTAGGTGTCTGGAAAAGCAATTCGACGCCCGCGGGCCCGCCGAGTATTCATCGGCTGTAACCAAGGAATGATTTCGGAAAGTGCAGGGATGATGATTCACTGGAATTTCAAGTTCATCCGCCGTTCACCTTGGACCCCAGGAGAAGTTTTGCGAACCACCGGACCTGCCCGGCCACCTCTGCCTCGAACCGCCGCTTTCACCGCGATTGCCAGCATGGGCCTGGTCCTGCTGCTTTCGGGCTGCGGGTCGGACTACCCGCTGGGAGAAGAGCAGCGCAAGGCCGCTGAATCGAATAGCTCTAGCCTCCAAGGCACGCTGACCGGCGGCGGATCCACCGCGCAGAATTCCGCCATGAACGCTTGGACCACCGAATTCTCCACCATGCACCCCCAGGTCCAGGTGCAGTACGCCTCGGTGGGCTCCGGCGCCGGACGCGCCGGGCTCCTGGCAGGCGGCACCGAATTCGCCGGATCCGACGCTTACCTGAAGGAAGAGGAAGTCCAGCGCTCCATCGAGACCTGTGGCCCGCAGGGTGCGATCAATATCCCGGCGTATATTTCCCCGATCAGCATCGCCTTCAACCTGCCGGGCATCAAGGAATTGAACATGGATGCCCCAACGATCGCCAGGATCTTCTCCGGTGAGATCCGCTCCTGGCAGGACCCGGCCATCGCCCAGCTGAACCCGCAGGTCCAGCTGCCCGACCTGCCGATCACCGGGGTGGCGCGCGCCGACGATTCGGGCACGACCGAGAACTTCACCGAGTACCTGCATGCGGTTGCTCCCGAAGCCTGGCCGCACGAGCCGGATGGCGGCTGGCCGGATGCCACCGGCCTGGAGAAGGCCCAGGGCAATGCCGGTGTGGTGACCACCGTGACCCGCGCCGTGGGCGCGGTCACCTATGCCGATGACTCCCTGGTGGATAAGTCGCTGGGCAAGGTGAAGCTGAAGGTCGGCGAGGAATTCGTGGCAGTCAGCGGGGAATCAGCGGCCAAGGCAGTGGCCGAATCGGAACGGGTCCACGGCCGCGGTGAGCACGATATCGCTCTGGAGCTGGACCGCAAGACCACCGCCGCCGGCGCGTACCCGATGGTGCTGGTCTCCTACCTGCTGTTCTGCAGCGGCTACGAGGATCCGCAGACCGTGGAACTGGCCAAGACCTTCGGCCAGTACGTCGTCAGCGACCAGGGGCAGAAGACCGCAGCCGACTCGGCCAAGAGCGCGCCAATGCCGCAGCAGCTGGCCGAAGATGCCCGCGAAGCCATCGATTCGATCTCCGCGCGCTCCTGATTCGGGCGAACAGCCTTGCTGCATCCATCCGCAGGATGGATGCAGCAAGGCTAGCTATGCAGCAGCCTTGGCTGCCGCGCGGTACGCGCGATTTCGCGACCCGAGCAGCGCCGCGCCGATGACCGCGGCTAGCAGCGAGCCGCACAGCACTCCGACCTTCACGTACTGCGCTTCCTCGCCGCCCTGGCCGAAGGCCAGCTCGCCGACCAGCAGGGAGACGGTGAAGCCGATGCCTGCCACGAAGGACAGCCCCAGCACATCAGGCCATTTGATGCTGCCATCCAGCTTGATTCCCGGGAGCCTGGTGATCAGGAAGGTGGCGGCGGTGATGCCCATCGACTTGCCCAGCACCAGGCCGGCAATGATGCCCAGCGCCACCGGGCTGGCCAGCGCTTCTCCCAGTCCGGACAGGCCGCCGACCGGAACACCGGCGGCGAAGAAGGCGAACACCGGAATGGCGATGATGGAGGAGGGAATGGACCACCGGTCCGCGAAGTGGGCGGCCAGGCCTTCGTGGATCGCTTCGCCCTGCTCGGTGCTCCCGGTGCGCACATGCGCCCGCTGGGTGGCAATCACCGGAACCATGAAGCCCAGCAGCACGCCGGCCACCGTGGCGTGGATTCCCGAGGCATGCACCAATGCCCAGACGGTGGCGCCGAGCGGGATCAGGACCCACCAGGCGCGGACCCCGCGCTGCACTGCCAGCGCGAATGCCGCCAGTGGCAGCAGCGCGAGGAGCAGCGGCAGCCAGGCCAGGTCATCGGTGTAGAAAATGGCGATGATGGAAATGGCCAGCAGGTCATCGACCACCGCCAGCGTGAGCAGGAAGGTGCGCAGGGCAGGGGGCAGGAACTTGCCCACCACTGCGATCACGGCGATCGCGAAGGCGATATCAGTGGCTGCGGGGATTGCCCAGCCGTTGATGGCGGAGCTTCCCGATGCGGAGATGACAAGGACGTAGAACAGTGCCGGCAGCGCCACGCCGCCTACGGCTGCGGCCACCGGAACGATCGCCGTGCGCGGATTGCGCAATTTGCCGACAACGAATTCTTCCTTGAGTTCCAAGCCGACAACGAAGAAGAAGATGGCGAGCAGGCCGTCAGCGGCCCAGGCTCCGACCGAGAGATTCAAGTGCAGGGACTCGGGGCCGAAACGGAAGTCGCGCAACCCCTCGTACCATGGGGCTGCAGGGGAATTGGCCAGGACCAAGGCGGCGAGGGTGGCGCAGAGCAGCAGCAGCCCGCCCATCGAGTCCTGCTTGAGGGTTTGGCGGATTCCACGCCACAGGGCGTGGGGTGCTTGGCGGGATACGCCAGTTGAGGGGTATGGCAAAGTAACGGGTCTTTCTGGGATCCGGGAAAAGGGCACGAGGGCGCGCGGAATCCACAGGAGAAAAACCAGGAATCGGGACCGCGCAACTAGTGGCGCGGTGGCGGGCAGCCGGCGATCTCGCCGTGGGCGTTGGTTCCCCAGGAACTCAACCACCCATTGGTGCCGCTGGCTAGCTTGGTCAGCAGTTTTCCCTTGGGGAAAACGGCAGCGAGAAGCCGCTGCGCATGCGTTGAGACAACCAGAGCCATGCTTCCAGTCTACAGACCAGCGATGCATTGGCCTAACTCGAGACGTCCCGGCTGCCGTGGGCCCGACGCTAATGCATCAGGCTGGCGAACATCTTCAAGCGCACCGCCTTGGCGGTGGCCATGTGCGCCTGGATGAGTCCGCTGGCCTTGGCGCTGTCGCGCTCGCGGATGTTCTCCACGATGCGCTGGTGCTCCTCCAGCGCATCGGTCCACCGCGAGCCGACCGAGAGCGTGGATGTAGGGGCATGGATCTGGTGGGTGGCCAGGCGCTCCAGCAGATCCTCCAGCACCGGGTTGTGCGCGGCGCGCCAGAGCGCGCGGTGGAACTCGATGTTGGTGGCCAAGCGGGTGGCGTCATCTGGTTCGGCCAGTGCGCGGTCCCGGTCAACCAGGGCCTGCAGCCGCATCAGGTCCACTTCGGTGCGCACCGAGGCGGCTTCCTGGGCGGCCTGGCCCTCGAGCAGGATGCGCAGGTCGTAGACCTGCATGATCTGCTCGGGGTCGATTTCCTTGACGAAAAGACCGCGGGCGCGGCGTTCCAGCAACCCTTCATGCAGCAGGCGGGTCAGGGCTTCGCGCACCGGGGTGCGGGAAACTCCAAAGCGTTCTGCCAGGGCGACCTCGCGCAGGGCATCCCCGGGCTGGAATGCGCCTTGCAGCAAGTCGTCCTTGAGCTGGGCATGGATTGAATCCGAATCGAGCTTGGCCATGATCCCCATTCTCGTCTAAGGCTGGATGGCGGGTAAAACCATTGTTCCGCCAGTACAGGCGTACTGGCGGAACAAGGGGATTTAGTACTTAGGCAAGGTTACCGGCACGCCGGCCGAAGACCACACCGGCAGCCAGGCCGGAACCGCCCGGGTAGTTGGCCGAGAACAGGCCGCCGAGCATTTCGCCGCAGACGTACAGGCCTTGGATGATCTTGCCGTTCTCGTCCAGCACCTGGCCGTCGGTGTTGCCCTTCAGGCCACCGAAGGTGAACGTGATGCCGCAGGTGACCGGGTAGGCGTAGAACGGGCCGGTCTCAAGCGGGTTGGCCCAGTTGCTCTTAGGCGGAGTTACCTTCGCGGCGCGCCCATCGAGCACGTTCGGGTCGTAGGCGATGGAGGTGTCGATGGAAGCATTGAATTCCGAGACGGTCTTGGATAGCGCCGCTGGATCCACGCCGATCTTCTGCGCCAATTCCTCAACGGTGTCGGCGATGACCTCGGAGATCTCCGGCATCTCGTACTCTTCGGCGCGCAGCATCGGACGCAGCGAAGCGTCGAAGACCTGGTAGGCGATGGAGTCCGGCTGCTGCAGGATCACCTTGCCGTACTTGGCGTAGGTCAGGTTGCGGAAGTCCGCGCCTTCATCCAGGAAGCGCTCGCCGCGGTTGTTCACGATGATCCCCAACGGGTAGGACTGGCGGGTCAGGCGGTTGGTCAGCTCGCGGTTGGATTCGTTCTTCGGGGTCAGCGCGTCCCATTGGACCGAGTGGCAGGTGCTCCAGTCCCCGCCCTTGGCAGCGCCGATTTCCAGGCCGGCGGCCAGCATCTCGCCATTGTTGAATGGGGTGCCGCGGACCTTGGCGTTCTGCCAGCCTTCGCCCAGGTGCTCCTGGCGCCATTGCGGGCTGGATTCGAAGCCGCCAGCGCCGAGGATGACCGACTCGGCGCGCAGTTCCTGCTCTTCGCCGTTGGCGCGGACCTTGACGCCCACCACCTTGCTCTCTTCCACGATCAGGCCGTAGACGTCCTGCTCGAAACGGACTTCGGTGCCCAGCTTCTGGGCTACTTCCAGGTGGTCCTTCATCAGGCCTTCGCCGCCGTCGACGTTGCCCACGTGCAGGCCGCCCCAGAACAGGTAGCCGCCCTCGGGGGTCTTGTAGGTCTGGCGTTCGTACATCAGCCGGTACTTCAGGCCCAGAGATTTGAGCCAGCGCAGGCCGGGTGCTGCTTCCTTGACCAGGACTTCGGCCATTTCCTTGTCGTTGCGGCCTTCGGTTACCTTGGCGATGTCGCCGGCGTAGTCGGCCTCGGAGTAGGGCGGAACTTCGGAGAGCGGGTGGCGCTCATCGAATTCGACCAGGTCCTGCAGGTCTTCCAGGCCGTTGTGCGCGATGCGGGTTGCGCCTGCGGTGTAGTAGCTGTTGCCACCGAACTGGTCGCGGGGTGCCTTCTCCAGGAGCAGTACCTTGCGGCCGCGGGTCACTGCTGCGTGTGCTGCGGTGAAGGCCGCGTTGCCGCCGCCGACCACGATGACGTCTGCGACGTTGGCAGCGGTTTCCTGAGCATGGGTTGTCATGGGATGACCTTTCGGAAATGAAGACGTGGGAAAACGTGGATCCGAAATTAGTGTATACACTAATGTGCATTAAAAGCCAGTGGAGTGCAGGAAATTTAGCCGACCCACGAATACCGGTGCTCGGGACGGCCTGCCGAACCGTAGCGCGGACGCAGCTGAGCCTTGCCCGCCGTGACCAGGAAGTCCAGGTAGCGCCGGGCACTGACCCGGGAGATCCCGCAAATTTCGGCAACCTCCAAGGAAGACAAGGTGCCATCCGGCTGGCCCGGTGCGCTCCGCAAGGCTTCTCCGATCAGCGCCATGGTCGGTGCGGTGAAGCCCTTGGGCAACCGCTCGGTTTGCGCGCCGGTAACTGCCCCGGGTGCAAGTTCGAGGACTTCGGGGATCCTGGCCTCCCCTCGTCCACTGGCGGCCTGGAGCAGCTGGTCGATCTCGGCCTGGCCCAGCTCGTCGATCTGCTCCTCTGGCTGCGCCACTGCTTCGGGCTGCTCCGAAACGCGCTGGGCATAGAGCGCCAGGCGCTGCTTGAACTCGTCCACGGTGAAGGGCTTGACCAGATAATCCTCGACGCCGTGGCCCACTGCTTGGCGCACCGCATCGCGTTCATTGTTGGCGGTAATCATGATGACATGCGCGTCGGATCCAGCTGCGCGCAGCTGGGCCAATACTTCCAGCCCGGTCAGATCCGGCAGGTGCACATCGAGCAAGACCAGATCCACCTGACCGGACTGCACAAAGGGAACCACGCCGGAACCGCGCTCCAGCACGCCGACCACTTCAAAATGCTCCATGCCCTGCAGATAGCGGCGGTGCAGCCCGGCCACTGCGAAGTCGTCATCGACCACGAGTGTCTTAATCATTGAAGTAATCTCCTTGCACGGGAATGGGAATGCTCTGCTTAACCATAGGTCCCTTCAACGGAGGCCAGGCGGCGATGACCTCGGCTCCGCCCAGATCGCTGGACCCGAACTTCAGCACGCCACCGCGCCGGGTCCGGATGCGGTCGACCAGGGCCAGGCCGATGCCCCGTCCGTGGACTGCGCCCGGCGCGCCGGTCTTGCTGCTGTAGCCAAGCTGCACCAGGCGGGCCGCCTCGCCTTCCTTGATGCCCGGGCCGGAATCGCTGACCGCGATGCGCACGCCGGTGGGCCCGGCGTTCAAGTGCAATGACACCACGCCGCCATCGCCGGCGGCCTCGATGGCGTTGGCCAGCAGGTTCGCGGCGACGGTGATGGCATCGTCGTCAATTACGGTTCCGGGCACCACTGCGGAGAACGGGTGCAGTTCCAGCCGGACCCCGGCTTCGCTGGCCACGGCCTGCTTGGCAACGAAGAGCGCTGACAGGGTGGGGTCGCCCAGATGCGTTTCCGGATGCTCGCCGCGAGCGCCGGAGAAACGCTGGATATGCTCCTTGGCTTCTTCGTATTCGCCGATGGACATCAGCCCCGAGAGCAGGTGCAAGCGGTTGGTGAATTCGTGGGCCTGGGCGCGCAGCGTATCGGCCAAGGACCTCTGGCCGCGCAACTCGCGCAAGGTCTCTTCCAGCTCGGTATGGTCGGTCAAGGTCAGGGTGCGTCCATAGTGCTTGGGACCCAGCATCGCCTCGCGGCGGGTGGCAATCAGCACCCGTTCTCCGGAAAGCACGTTCTGCACCGATTCGGCCTCGGGGGAGTCGCTGCGCAGCAGGTCCACCAGGCTCTGGTCCAGGACCTCTTCGGCTTGCTGGCCCACAGTGTCTTCGGGAAGATCCAGCAACCGGCGCGCTTCGCCGTTGACCAAGGTGAGCCGGCCGTTGCCATCCACGCCCAGCACGCCGTCGCTGACTCCGTAGAGCACGGCCTGCTGCGCCTGCTTCAGCGAATCCACCTCTTCGGGATCAACCCGGTAGATCCTGCGGATGGCCCGTTCCACCAGCGCGGCCGCCAGGGAGCCGATGGCCACGGCCAGGATAATCCACGGCGCGAATGCCCAGACGATATCAACCAGGCTGGCGCGCACCTTGCTTTGCAGGATGCCCACGGAGATGGTGCCAACGATCTTCCCCTCATCGAAGACCGGTTGCTTCACCCGCAGGGTGACGCCCAGGGGGCCTTCCTCCACACCTCTGAAGGTTTCGCCGTTGCGGATGGATTCGTGATCCGAGGAAACCGGCTGGCCGATGGACCCGGGATCGGGGTGGGCCACGCGGATGCCGTTCAGATCGGCAATGGTCACATAGTCCACTCCGGATGCCGATTCGGCCAGGTGGGCCAGCGGGGCGACGACTTCGGCTGCGTTTTCGGGATCTTTTGCCAGCGCGTGGCCAATCGGGGCCAGCCGGGCCGTTTCCTCGGCCACCAGGGCGACGCGGCTGAAAGCGCTGTCCTCCACCCGGTTGATCTCGAAGCGCATCACGATCACCGAAACTGCCAGCAGCGTGATCAGCACGATGGCTAATTGCAGGAACAGGATGCGAACCCGGAAGCGCTGGCTGTTCTTTATCCATTGCATGGTGGACCCGCTTGCTCCCGTTGTTTTTATTTTCTTAATTGCCAGTTATGACCAGAACCGCATTCCCGGTGTGTTTCGGCTCACTTTGACTGCACACTGGGAAAGGCCGCACCGGGAATCGGTGAGGTGAATCACTAACAATGAGGTTACGGAAAATGGTGAGCAAACGCAGCTTGAGCCGGTCCCTGTACGGCGTTGTCGTCGTGGCGGTAGCGGGACTCGCATTCACCAACGCGGCAGCGTCGGGCGGAGAGTCCTCGGCGCGGAACAAGTTGGTCATCATGGCCCCTGCCTCGCCCGGCGGCGGCTGGGACGGCTTCGCCCGTGAAGCCCAGCAGGCACTGAAGTCCATCGGCGCAGTGAACAACGTGCAGGTCACGAACATCCCCGGAGCTGGCGGCACCATCGGCTTGAGCCAATTCGTGCAGATGACCGGGCGCCACGACATGCTCATGGCCACCGGCGGGGTGATGATCGGCGCCATCGAGCTGGCCAACTCCGAAGCCACCATGAAGGACGTGGAGCTGATCGCGCGCATGTCTGATGACTACGCGGTGCTGGTAGTGCCGGCCAAGTCCGAGATCAAGACCCTGGACGAGTTCATCGCGGCCTGGAAGAAGGACCCGGGGAAAACCTCGATTGCCGGCGGTTCGCTGGGTTCGATTGACCACCTGCTCACCGGTGCGGTGGCCCAGGAAGTGGGCATCGACCCGTCCAAGGCCAACTACATCGCCTACTCCGGCGGCGGCGAGGCACTGACCTCGATGCTGGCAGGCACCACCGTTGGCGGCATGTCCGGCTACAACGAAGTAGCTGACCAGATCGAAGCCGGAAACCTGCGGGCGCTGGCCATCTCCTCCGAAGAACGGCTGCCGGGGGTCGACGTCCCGACCTTCAAGGAACAGGGAGTTGACGCGGTCATGGCCAACTGGCGCGGCTTCGTCGGTGCCCCGGGCATCACCGAAGAGGACAAGCAGGTCTTCGTGGACATGGTCCACGAAATCCATGAATCCGAGCAGTGGAAAGATGCGCTGGAGCGCAATAACTGGACCGACAGCTTCATGATCGGCAAGGAATTCGAAGACTACGTGGACAGCGAAATCGAAGTCACGGAACAAATCGTCAAGGGACTGGGACTATGAGCATTCAAGCACCCCAAGCAACAGAGGGCACCGGCAACGGCACCGGCACCCGCCGTAACGCCGCCCCTGCCCAGAGCTTCTTCAGCGGGCGCAGCGAACTGATCGTCCCGGCTCTGGTACTGGCCCTGGCGGTCTTCCTGACTTGGCAGACCGCCACCATGGAGGTACTGGGCAAGTCGGTCCCCGGCCCGCAGTTCTTCCCGACCATTGTGTGCGTGCTGCTCTACGGCGTGGTCATCGCCCACACCATCCAGATTTTCCGCTCCCCGCGCGGCGGCGCAGCCGCGCCGGCCGCGGAAGAAAAGCAGTACAAGACCCAGTCGGACTGGAAGACCATGGGCATGGTGGTTGCCGGCGTCGTCGGCTTCATCCTGATCCTGCCTTATGCCGGCTGGATCCTCAGCGCGGCAGCCCTGTTCTGGGTCGTTGCCCGCGCACTGGGCAGCAAGAAAGCGCTATTCGACGTGAGTATTGCACTGCTCTTCTCTTGCGTGATCCAGCTGGCTTTCAACGCCGGACTGGGATTGAACCTGCCTGCGGGATTCTTGGAAGGACTGCTCTAGATGGAACAGATCAATCTGCTGCTTGAGGGATTCTCAAACGCACTGACCCCAATGAACTTGCTGTGGGTGCTGCTTGGCGCCCTGCTGGGCACCGCCGTAGGCGTGCTGCCCGGCCTGGGCTCGGCAATGGCCGTGGCGCTGCTGCTGCCTATTACCTTCTCGCTGGATCCCACCGCGGCATTCATCATGTTCGCCGGCGTCTACTACGGCGGGCTGTTCGGCGACTCCACCTCCGGCATCCTGCTCAATACGCCGGGCAATTCCTCGGCGATCGCCTCGACCTTCGAAGGCCACCGGATGGCCCGCAGCGGCCTGGCCGCCAAGGCCCTGGCAACTGCGGCCATGGGCGCCTTCATTGGCGGCCTGCTGGCCACCACCGTCGTGGTGTTCTTCGCCCCGACCCTGGTCAAGCTGGCCACCGCTTTCGGTCCGGCTGAATACTTCGCGCTGGCGGTCTTCGCCTTCCTTGCAATCTCTTCGGTGGTTTCCGACTCGATCGTCAAGGGCCTGGTGGCCCTGGGTATCGGATTGGTCTTGGCCATGGTCGGGGTGGATGGGCCTTCGGGAACCATCCGCTACACCCTGGGCCTGCCGCAGCTCTTCGACGGCATCTCCATTGTGGTGATCACCGTGGGCCTGCTGGCCCTGGGCGAAGTACTGCACATTGCCTCGCGCATCCACCGCGATCCGGAAGCCGTGAAGATCAAGCCGAGCGGCCGTCCGCGCCTGCACCGCCACGACATCAAGAAGGCCCTGCCGGCATGGCTGCGCGGTACCGCTTTCGGCCTGCCGTTCGGCATCATCCCTGCTGGCGGTTCCGAGGTGCCGACCTTCCTGGCCTACGGCACCGAAAAGCGCCTGGCCAAGCGCCGCGGCGATATCGAATTCGGCCAGATCGGTTCCATCCGAGGCGTGGCTGCTCCGGAAGCCGCTGGCAACGCCACCGCGGGCACCGCCATGGGCGCCTTGCTGGCCCTGGGCCTGCCCACCAGCGCTACTGCGGCCATCATGATCGCCGCCTTCCAGCAGTACGGCATGCAACCAGGCCCGCTGCTGTTCGAACGCAGCGGCCCCATGGTGTGGACCCTGCTGGCCTCGCTGTTCATCGGATTGGTGATCCTGCTGGTCATGAACATGCAGTTCGCGGTGCTGTGGGCCAAGCTGTTGCTGGTCCCGCGCCACTACCTGTACGCAGGCATTACCGTGCTCTCGGTCCTCGGCGTCTACGCCATCAGCGCCGCGCTGCTGGATCTGTGGATCCTGCTGGGTGTGGGACTGGTTGGGTTCGTGATGCGACGCTACGAGATCCCCTTGGCTCCAGTACTGATTGCAGTGATCCTCGGCCCGCTGGCCGAAACCGAGCTGCGCCGTGCACTGACCGTCTCGGAAGGCGATGCGGGCATCCTGGTTTCCAGCGGAATCACGATTACCCTGTACTCGATCCTCGCACTGACGCTGGCATTCACCGCCTACAAGCACGTGCGTGCTAGCAAGAAGGCCAAGGAAGATGCCCAGCTGATCAACGCCTGATCATCTCCTTTACAGCACAGCAGGCCTTGCCGCCTCCACCGCGGCAAGGCCTGCTGTGCGCGTTCAAGGCCCATGGCAGCGCGGCGAAAGCCCGATCCGAAGCCGGCAGCTGGATGCTTCCTGACTGCGGCTTGCCTGCGGTAGCTGCCCAGAGCACAGTGGGCTGTGGACGATGAAAGGAGCATGAATATGCCAGACCTAGCAGGCAAGAAAGTTCTTGCGGCAGTTTCCAACCGCGGAGTCGAGCAGGATGAGCTGAAGAAGCCAGTGGAGCACTTGCGCCAAGCCGGTGCGGAAGTGGTGATCGCGGCCCCGGAGGCCGGCCAGGTCAAGTCGCTGGTCGGCGATTGGGATCTGGGGGAGGTCTTCGAAGCCGGTGAAGCGCTGGCGGCAGTGAACGAACAGGATTTCGACCTGCTGCTGATCCCCGGCGGGACGCTGAATGCCGACAATCTCCGCTTGGATGCCGATGCCCAGCGCATTGCCAAGTCCTTTGCCGGTTCGGGCCGGCCGATCGCTTCCATCTGCCATGGGCCATGGCTGCTGGTGGAAACCGGATTGGCCAAGGGCAAGACCTTGACCTCGTACACCTCGATCAAGACCGATGTCGTCAATGCCGGCGGCACTTGGAAGGACGAACAGGTTTTCCGCTGCCCGGCAAACGGCTTCGTGCTGATTACCTCGCGCAATCCAGGCGACCTTGATGCGTTCAACAGCGCCATTGCCGCGGAGCTCGGCTCCTAGCAATTGGCCGCCAGCCGGCCAAGCCGCCGTCTAAGCCAGCCTTCCGGACGGCGGCTTCGCTGCGCTGGACCGGAGCCCGCCTTCCAGGGCTTTGGCGATCGAAGCGCACGCCACCACGCTGTGGTTGTCGCGTATTTTCCCACCTGTGGAGGCAGGAACATGGCTGCAGATTATGACGAGGTTCGTCCGGATTTCGCCGCGGCGTCCGAGAAGACGCTCAAGGACGTGCAACAAGCCGATGCCCCCGACGCGAAGAGCGTTGTGGCCGAGCTTGAAGAAACCGACCTTTCCGATGGCGTGGAGCTCCCTGGCGCCATCGTCGAGGAAGAGCTGAGCGTTGAAGTCCTCCCGCAAGCAGCGGATGAGTTCCTCTGCGCCAGTTGCTTCACTATCCGCCATCGCAGCCAAGCCGTGCAGAAGACTGGCCTAGGCGTCATCTGCCGCGACTGCGCCAGCGAACTCGCCTAGATTCCTGGGATTCCCAGAATCCCGGCGTCCGGCGATCTTGGCGTTCCAAGACGTTGGGCATGGCGATGACGCTGAGGGCTTTGCCATGGACTGCATGGAAAAGCGGACACCCCGGCATGCCGGGGTGCCCGCCTCAGCAATTCAGCATCTGGTCAAGCCGCGTGCGGGTCCCGATGCTGTCCGGTCGCCTTGCGGGAGAGGAGCAATCCCAAGATGATCATGAGCGCACCGAGCCCCAGATGCAGCCAGTTATCGGCATCGTTCAGCGGGATGAAGTTGGCGGCGCTGTCGAAATCAATGACCAGCCCGTAGACCCATAGGGCCAGGTAGATGATTCCGCCGCCAATGAGGTAGCTGCGGGCAGCAGGCACGGTTCGCGCCATCAGGTAGCCGGCAACACCGAAGAGCAGATGCACGGCATTGTGCAGGTACGAGACCTGGAAGATGCCCAGCAACTTGGCTTCAGAGTGGTGGCCGGCACCAGAGAGCGATTCGTAGTTGGTGGTGATTCCCGGAATGAATCCGAGGACACCGACCAGGAAGAACACGATGCCGACCGCCAGGGCGGCCTTTTGCACCATCGGACGTGTTGCTATGACAGGATCTTTTGGATGTTCCATGATCTTGCTCCTTCATTCTGGCTGTTGCGATCGGAAGGAAACGTTGGCCCGGTATGCCGGCCGCCGTCATGCTAGCCACGCTAGGGGATTGCCGGCTGGATGGCACGGGAATCTTCCAGTACCTAGGGAACGTCCAGCAACGGAGGTGCGTGGATCGGGGCGGAACCCGGCACCCGCCGGATTCCGCCCCGATCACCGCTGCGTGCAGGTTCAGCTCCTGCGCTAAGCCAGCGCGCCGGCGCTAGCGGGTTTGCCGGCCGCCTTCCCAGCCCTCAGCCTGCACCTGTTCCTTGCGCAACTGCGCTTCGAGGCGTTCTTCCTCGATGACTGTTTCCTTTTCCAGGCTGACCCGCTCAACTGGCTCAACAGTCTTCTCTACGACGGGGCGCTCCTCGTGCAAGGTCACCTCCTGCTCGTCTTCAGCCAGTTCTCCGCTGGTGCCAGCGGCTTCGGAATCCGTGATGGGCTCGCGCTCAAGCCGAACTTCCTCATGGCTCACCGGCACCGTGGTGGCCACACCCTCGGTGACCACGTGCTTGCGCAGGCGCACCTTGCCGGTTTCCACGCTTTCGGTTCCCACATGCAGCCGCTCCTCGGAACGGATGGCAGAGGCCTGGGAAGTGCCGGCCACCGGATCACGTTCGTCTTCCCGCGAATACTCGGCGCGGGCATCGGTCTCCGGGACGCCGGGCTGCACGGCGGCCTGGTCCGCTTCCTGGTAGGACAGGCTGTAGTAGTGGTAGAGCTCCTGTTCCTGCTCTGGGGTGAGCTGGCCCTCCGGATCGATGTTCGGGGCGTCCTTGACGGTCTGCTTGCCATAGGGCACCGAGAGCGTATCGCCGGCGACGGTTGCCTGGCTGAGCGGAACGAAGCTCTCGGAGAGGCCGAAGAGGCCCGTGCGGACGGTCGCCCATTCCGGCCGCCCGCTGCGGTCGTCAAGAAAAATCTGGCCGAATTTGCCGATCTTCTGGCCGTCGGGGCCAATGACGGTGCCGCCAATTGCGCTGAGTTCCTGAAGTTGTTCTGTGCTGATCATGGGTCTGTCCTCCTGCTGCGTTCGACTTCGGATCAATCCAGTAATTCCAGTCCGGCTGGCCAGTGGCCGGCCGGCTGAAGCTGCGCCTCCAAGTGGGCGTGACGGCCCGCAGCTTGGCTTCTTGCAGTGCATTGACAAGCCACGGTGATTAGAGCGTGGCACACTTTGCAAGCCCTTGCACTCGGGCTTGTGCTTGCATGGCCGCAAGCTCAGTAGCAGCTGTGAAAAGCGGTCAGCAGGTGCCCGGGGCAGCTATCGGGCGTAGGGCGAGGCGGGTGAACGGGCGCCTGAGAACAGCCGCGTCCGCACCTGCGGCGAAGCTGGAAAATCGCTGGGTTTCCTGCCGGGAACGGCCGTCGGGGCCAGCTGCCGTCTAATGTTCAGTTCGTATTGCTGTACAGGGAAGGCGAACCAGCATCCATGACCAGGACCTTTGGGATCGAAGAGGAATTCTTCCTCGTGGATCCGGAAACTGCCGCCCCGGTGCCGATGTCCGACGAACTCAGCGCCCAGCTGCTTGGCCTCGATCTGCAGGGCACCACGGTCCACCGCGAACTTCTGGCCAGCCAGCTGGAAATCGTCACCGGGATCTGCACCTCTGCGCAAGAAGCCGTGGAAGCGCTGGTGCGGCGGCGCGCCGCCATTGACCGGATCTGCCGCGAACACCAGGTGCTTCCCTTTGCGTCGGGAACGGCGCTGGGGCTTCCGAGCTCTACGGAGTTCACCAAGGGCCAGCGCTACGCAACCATCCACGAGTTCGTCCCGGGGATCGCCCGCGAGCATTTCATCAACGGACTGCACATCCATGTGCATGTCCCGGATGCCGCCGCCGGAGTCCGGGCGCTGAATGCCTTGCGCGGCTGGTTGCCGCTGATTGCGGGAATGGGCGCGAACTCTCCCATCTGG
Organism: Arthrobacter sp. JUb119; assembly: GCF_024807995.1. Classification (NCBI taxonomy): domain Bacteria; kingdom Bacillati; phylum Actinomycetota; class Actinomycetes; order Micrococcales; family Micrococcaceae; genus Arthrobacter; species Arthrobacter sp. JUb119. Next base: position 492,949 of record NZ_JANUFE010000003.1, on the reverse strand, counting down.
AACGGGGAGCCGACCGGCTTCGCGTCGTGGCGGACGGTGCACTACCGCAGATGGTCTGCGGCAGGCATCCCGCCGGCGTTTGCGACGGCGCAGGAATACCAGCAGCGCATTGAGGACATGATCACCTCCGGGGCGTTGCTTGATCCGGGACATATCGGCTGGTTTGCCCGCTTATCGGTGAACCATCCGACCATTGAAGTGCGGGCGGCGGACACGCAGATGGCAGCCGGCGAATCCGTGGCCCTGGCTTTGCTCATCCGGGCCATCGTGGATACTGCCTCGGCAACACAGAACCCCGCCAGCACGGCAGCGTCCGAGGTTCTCGACCTGGGCCTGTGGCAAGCGGCGAAGTCGGGGGTGGAAGGCACCTATTTCGATAGCGAATCCAGGACCCCCGTGCCTGCCAAGGCCATGATCCAGCGGGTGCTCGATTACGCGGGCCGTCAATTGCAGCGCAATGGCGATGAACAGTTCGTGGCCGATTACCTGGACTCGCTCGCGAATCTCGGCAATGGCGCCACGCGCCAACTCGAGAGCTGGAACCAGGGCGGAGCGAAGCAGGTCGTGGCTGATGCCGCCAAGCTGTTCGCGCAAGCCTGACAGGTTTTCGCAGGAGCAACGCGAACAACCAGGGGAGCGGCGCGCAAGGAGAAATACCGCTTGTAGCGGGTTCGGCAGAGGCCTACTATCAAGGCAGGGAGTCGATCCTGCATGAACGGCCAGCACGGGGGTGCTCGGGCGGAGGAAAGTGATTCCTGCATGCTCGCAACAACGAGGGGGAATCATGAGCACTCCAGCTGCAGTACCCGGGCGCATGACCAAGGAGCAGAAACGCGTCGCGGGAGCGACCATGGTGGGCACCACCGTGGAGTGGTACGACTACTTCATCTACGCCAATGCGGCGGCCCTGGTCCTGGCCCCGCAATTCTTCACTCCCGCCGAAGCGTCGCTGGGCTCCATCATCGCTTTCGCCACCGTCGGCATCAGCTTCCTCTTCCGCCCGTTGGGCGCGATCGTGATGGGCCGGGTGGGCGACAAGTACGGCCGCCGAGCGGTGCTGATCATTACCCTGGTCCTGATGGGCGTCGGCACCACATTGGTGGGCTTGCTACCCACCTATGCGAGCATCGGCATCTGGGCTCCGATTCTCCTGATCTTCCTGCGCATCGTCCAGGGCTTCTCCGCCGGCGGCGAGTGGGGCGGTGCGGCATTGATGGCAGTGGAGCACGCGCCGGATCATGCCCGCGGCAAATTCGGCGCCTTCCCGCAGCTCGGCGTCCCGGCCGGCATGCTGCTGGCCTCCGCGGTCAGCGCCATTATCGCCGCCGTTCTCTCCCCGGAGCAGTTCATGGCCTGGGGCTGGCGCATCCCGTTCCTGCTCAGCTTCGTGCTGATCCTCATCGGCTACTACATCCGCCAGCGCGTGGAGGAATCCCCGGTCTTCGAGGAAATGGCCCGGACCAAGCAGACCGAGTCGGCGCCGCTGTCCACGCTGTTCAGCAAGCACCCCAAGAAGGTCATCCAGGCGACCCTGGTATTCATGGGCAACAACACTGCCGGGTACATGCTCACCGGCGGCTTCATCCTGGGCTATGCAACGAACAAGCTGGAACTGCAGGCTGGCGACATCCTGAATATCATCACCATCGGCTCGCTGGCCTGGCTGATCTCCACCTGGATCGGCGGAGTGGTCTCGGACCGTATTGGCCGCAAGAAGATGTTCATCATCGGCTGGGTGCTGCTGCTGGCCTGGCTCTTCCCGTTGTTCCTGCTTATCGAAACCCGGAACCTGGCCTGGGTCACCGTGTCCCTGGTGGTCTTCGGCGCTTTCATGGGCTTCTCCTACGGTCCGTTGCCGGCGCTGTATGCCGAGCTGTTCCCGGCCCGCATCCGCCTGAGCGGTTCCTCGATCAGCTACGCCCTGGGCTCGGTGATCGGTGGCGCGTTCGCCCCGACCATTGCCGCGGCGCTGGTGGGCCAGTTCAATACCACCGTGGCGGTCTCGACTTACCTGTTCATCTGGGTGGGCGCTTCGCTGATCGCAACCCTGACCTTGAAGGATCGCACCGGAGCTGATTTGTATCCGCAGGAGGGCGCAACCGGAGAATCGGGAGGCCACACAGAAGAAGCAGGTCCCGAGCATTTATGAGGTCTGATGGCGATAGGGCAACTAGCTGCCCGTAACATCTGCGATACAAACTGCTGATATCTTGTCGCTCATGACGTTGTCCATTGAACCCGCAGACTTCGAGGATCCCTCCCTGAGAGCCTTCCTCGAAGCCCACCTTGCTGACATGGCGCCGCAGTCGCCGCTGGAGTCCCAGCATGCCTTGGACTTGGCTGCGCTACGCCAGCCAACCGTCCGGCTCTGGACAGCGCAGAAGGACCAGCGCATCGTGGGCACTTGCGCGTTGGCGGTATTGGAGCCGGGCCACGAGGAGCTCAAGAGCATGCGGACGGACCCGGACTTCCGCGGGCAAGGCGTCGCTTCCCGGTTGCTGCTCCATGCTCTGGAGGATGCCGCGCAGCGCAAGCTATCGCGCATATCCCTTGAAACGGGAGCTATGGAGTTCTTCGCACCTGCACGCTCGCTGTACCGAAAGCACGGCTTCCAGCAATGCCAGCCCTTCGGTTCCTATCTGGAGGACCCCAACAGCATCTACATGACCCGGATCCTTGAACTGGACTAACTCTTGGGCAGGGCACTGCCAAGAATCCTTGTACCCGCAGAGCCAAAGGCCATGAAGGACACCAAATTCGGTCGTTTCCGGGCAAGGCTGGAGCGCTGGCGAGGACTGGCTGAATCTAACTTGCTTGCCGACTGTCCATCAGCCCGCCACTTCCGGAGGGTTCCTAGCAGTGGTGGGCTGATGGATTGCTTAATATGATCGTCAGGAGACAGCTGGCTCGGGGTGGCTGGTCGGGGTGTGGATGATATCGAAGTAGACATCGGTCTTTTCAGGATCTGGGAAGACGCGGTAGGTGAATTCTTCGCCGGTGAGCGTGACGATCTGAGAATCGCGGGTGAACAGCACCTTGCCAGCGTCATCCTTGGCGACGATGCTGCGGGTCTTGCCATCGTCGCTGACGGTCCAATCGCCCTGCATCTTGGGAGAGTCATCCAGGTTGTACATGTCGAAGGTTCCATCGGCGCGGAAGTAGGCGTTGCCCACGAAGTTGCTGACATCCTTGTCGGAGAGCTCCACTGCTTCGCCCTGGGCATCCGTGGCACGGGTGGTTTCCCAGGCGGTGGAGGACAGGATCTCGGACGGGGTCATGGTGCCGGTGGCTGCTGATGCGCCCTGCATGGCTTCGGCGGTGCTGCCTGCGTTGGCCTGCCCGGCCTCGGCACCGGAGGTGCACCCGGCCAGCAGCCCGATGGCCAAGGATACGCCGCCCAGCGACATGAGCAGCTTGGAGGTATTGATGTGCTTCTTCATGGGTTCTGCCTCGATTCACAAAAGATGATGTCCACTAAGGCCCGGTGGGGCTTGGTAATAAATCAATCTTGTCGTTTCAACCCAGCAAAGACATCGGCCATCAAGCTGGGACTGGCGGCCTGGTGGATGAGTCTTCCAGCGCCTTGCGGTACCTAGCGCATGCCCTCCCGGCGGAGGGCGGTGGTGATCGCCTCGACGCGTGTTTCCACGCCCAGCTTGGCATAGATATGGGCCAGGTGGGTCTTGACCGTAGCTTCCGAGATGAACAGCCGCTGGCTCAGCTCCTTGTTGCCAAGCCCCTCGACCAGCAGGCTGAGCAATTCCGCCTCGCGGGGAGTCAGTGCCTCGTCGGGGTTGCGCAGCCTGCGGAAGAGCTTGGAGGCCACCGGGGCGCTCATCACGCTCTTTCCATTGGAGGCACCGCGCACGGCGCTGAAGATCTCCTCCGGAGCGGCATCCTTGAGCAGGTAGCCCATGGCGCCGGCATCCACGGCCCGCACGATATCGGCATCTGAATCATAGGTGGTGAACACCAGCACCGCCTGCTTGGCGTTGCGCTGGCGGATTTCCTTGATCGCGTCGATGCCGTCCATGCCCGCGCCCATGGCCAAATCCATGACAATGACATCCGGGGCGAGGGTTTCAAGCTGCTTGAGGGCGGCCTCGCCGGAGTCGGCTTCAGCGATCACCTCGATATCCGGCTGGGTATCGAGCAGCGCCTTCAGGCCGCTGCGGACCACGAGATGGTCATCGACCAGGAGCACCGAAATTGTTGTCATGAGAAGTTCTCCTCGCTGGGGATCTGCGCGGCGATGACGGTCCCGGAACCCGGGGTGCTTTCCACCGAGAATTCCCCGCCTAGTTGTTCCACGCGCTGCCTCATGGCGCGCAACCCGTAGCCGCCGGACTGGGAGGGGGCCTGGAGCTTCTCCGGGGTGAAGCCCCGGCCGTTGTCATGGATGTCCAAGGTGACGGTGTCCTGGAGGAAGCCGATGGTGACGGTGGCCTGATCCGCCCCGGAATGCAGCTTCACGTTGGCAGCGGCGCTTTGCACCACGCGCAGCAGGGCATGGCGGACCTCGGCGGATACCGGGCGCTCCGTGCCAACGAGATGCAGCTGCAGATTCGGGACGTAGGCGGACGCGGCTTCGCGGAGCACCTCGGGCAGCGGACCGGTATCCGTGGCCGGCGAGGCCAGGTCATGGACCAGCCGCCGGGTTTCCATGAGATTGTGCCGGAGCAATTCGCTGGCCTGGCGGACCTCATCCTGCGAGGAGGTTGTTGGCCAGTTCCGGTTGGCGGCTTCCAGCAGCAGCAGGCTGCTGGCCAGGCCCTGGGTCACCGTGTCATGGATTTCCCGGGCAACGCGTTCACGCTCGGTGATGATGCCGGCGCGGCGCTCGCTGGCCGCTAGCTGCAGCTGCGCACTGGAGATCTCTTCGTTCAGCCGGCGCTGCTCTGCCGCGTCCTGTTCCATCCTGTCGAAGATCAGGGTCAGCATCGCGCCGATGGCGATGGGCCCGAGAAGCATCACGATGTCCCTGTCATCGCTGAACATGTACCAGCTGAACGCCGCGGCCAGGATGGCCAGCCCGCCGGCCAGATACCCGGCCAATCCGCGCAGCGTCCTGCGGCACAGGAAGAAGAGTCCGAAGGAGCACCAGGCGAAACTCGGTGCGAGGAGCACCAGAACGGAGGAAGTCGCTACCAGCACGATGACCCACCGGCCCTGGCCCGTTCCTCGGTTCACCAGGAATGCAGTGACCAGATAGAGCGCGCAGACCACGCCGGCGAGCACCATAATCCAGAGATTTTCCACCGGATCATGGCGCAGGACGTAGCGGATGAGTGCGGTGAACATGAGCACGGCAAAGCCGACATGCACCAGGGTGTCGATGTTGGCTCGAGGCGCAAGCATGAATTTAGGGGGAGCAGTAGCGGTAGGAATGGCAAGACCTTTGTCGTGATGTAGATGCTTTCCCCATGGTAGGACCTGGGACAGGTTTTGTGCTCCGCCTTCTGGATGGTTTTCATCGCCTATCGGACGATGCCCGCAGCAGCCGTGGTGCTGGATGATGGGAGGAAGCCCGTTTTCCGGACTACGGGAGATCCCCAGCAAGGAGCGCTCATGAGCAAGAACCAGAACCCATCAACTGCCACGGAGATCAAAGCTACTGGCCATGGAAGGAGGGCCTTGGGCATCGGGGCGCTGTCTCTTGCGGGTTTGGCTGTTCTCGCGGGGTGTTCCATGGCAGCGCCTGAAGCTAAACTCGTGGGTCCTCCGGCACCGTCCAGTACCGAATCCGCATCTCCAGAAACCACGGCACCGGAAGCGAGCCTCACCGCCGTGGAGCAGGATGAATTGGATCAGTGGCTGATCCGCGCGGCCAAGGGCAATGACGTGGAATTGGTGCGGGACCTGATTGCCGCCGGTGGGGACGTCAATGCCAAGGATGATCTTGAGGATTCGACCTTTCTCTATGCCGGGGCCGAGGGTTTCAACGAGGTTCTGGAACTAGCGCTGGAGGACGGGGCGGACGTTGAAAGCCTCAACCGCTATGGAGGGACCGCGCTCATTCCGGCCAGCGAGCACGGCCATGTGGAGACCGTGAAGATGCTCATCGAGGCAGGTGTTCCGCTTGACCATGTGAACAATCCGGGATGGACCGCGCTGCAAGAAGCCGTCTTGCTTGGCGATGGAGGGCCAAACCAGCAAGAGGCCGCCAGGCTGCTGCTGGCCGCCGGGGCGGATCCGGGGATCACCGACCCGCAGGGGCGCACCGCCCTGGAGAATGCGCGCCGGCTCGGATTCGACGAGCTGGCCGAAGCCATCGCCGCGCATCAGTAGTTCCCCGGTGCAAGATTGAGCCGATCGCCGTGCTGCCTGGCGGGGTGGCTACTAGTCGTTCATCCTGAGTTTCCTCACGAGTACGGCAGTCTCGTAATTCGTTGTCACTTTCCGGTGTTTGAGTATTGGTGATCTCGAAATCGAGGACACTCGCACCGTTCTAAAGGGTCCGCCTCCTGCGCCACCCCGCGCTGGTTCCCATGAACCTGCTCGGCCTCGCAGTCCTGGCCCTCACGGGTTGCCAAGCCGCAGCTACGGTGGCGGCTGCCTATTGCCGCTGCATTGCGATCAAGAATGGAAAAGGTACCGCACGCATCGATCTGGATGCCGGCGCCGGCTTGGATTCCTTGGCAGAAGTAACGTACGGCCAACTGGTCGAAGCATCCACGACTGCGATAGTGCGCTGCTTGCTTCCAAGCGTAGCTGGTTCGCGTCGAGAGCCACAGTGAAGTGCACTGAGCGGGGCCATGGGGATTGAAGAAATCAGCATGACCCGGTCATCATTCAACGAGTGAGCCGGGTTCCGCGGTTCAATGCTTGGAGCTGACTAAAGCTGAGACTACGGCTGCCCCTAATTCTGCGGTTGACGCTTTGCCGCCCATATCCGGTGTAAGCACTGCTTGCCCTTGGGACAGCACGGACTCCATGGCATCGGTAATAGCAGTGGCGGCTTTGGTTTCACCTAGGTGATCCAACATCATGGCAGCGCACCAGATTTGTCCGACAGGGTTGGCAATCCCCTTGCCGGCAATATCGGGTGCTGAGCCGTGCACGGGCTCAAACAAGCTCGGATATTTGCGTTCCGGATTGATGTTCCCGCTGGGTGCGATGCCGATGGTTCCGGTGCAGGCAGGTCCCAAATCGGAGAGAATGTCGCCAAAGAGATTACTGGCGACAACGACGTCGAACCACTCGGGATGCATAACGAAATTGGCAGCCAGAATATCAATGTGGAACTTATCGACGTTTACGTCGGGATATGCGTAAGACATCTCCTGAACACGTTCGTCCCAGTACGGCATGGTGATAGAAATTCCGTTGCTCTTCGTCGCCGAGGTCAGATGCTTCTTCGGACGGCTTTGGGCCAGCTCGAATGCATACTTGAGAATTCGGTCTACTCCCGTGCGGCTCATGACGGTTTCCTGCATGACGATTTCACGGTCGGTTCCGTCGAAGAGCTTTCCGCCGATACTGGAGTATTCGCCCTCGGTGTTCTCCCGCACGACATAGAAATCTACGTCCCCGGGCTTAGGAGTAGCCAACGGACTAGGCACACCCTCCAGAAGCTTGACTGGGCGCAGGCTCACGTACTGGTCGAAATGTCGCCTGAACTGCAGGAGGCTTCCCCAAAGCGAAACATGGTCGGGAACGACGTCCGGCCAGCCAACTGCTCCGAAGAAGATGGTGTCGAATCTATTGAGCTGTTCGAACCAGTTTTCCGGCAGCATTTTGCCATGCTGGCTGTAGTAGTTTGCTGATGCGAAATCGTAGTGCTCGTATTCGAGATTGAAGTCGAAGATTTCTGCAGCGGCATCCAGGACACGCAGGCCCTCCGGGACCACTTCGGTTCCGATTCCGTCGCCAGGAATGACAGCGACGCGATGAATTTTTGACATGATTTTCCAATCTGCTTGTTGCATGGGGCAGAACACTGCTAGTTGACAGGATGATCCGGTTGGCGGTTGGCTAAGACGTCGATGACTGCCTGGGCGGCGATCATCCCGGCGCGTAATCGGGCTTCTACGGTCTGCCCTGCCAGATGGGATGTGATTATCAGATTTTCCAGTCCCCGAAGGGGGCTGGAATCCGTCATTGGTTCGTGGTCGAGAACGTCGAGCGCGGCACCTGCAATCGTGCCATTGCTAAGTGCGGCAGCCAGAGCGGACTCATTGATCAGCGATCCACGTGCAGTATTGATGATGATCGCCGAATCCTTCATCAGCTCAAACTTCGCCTCATCGACAAGCGGGCCAGTACCGCTTGCACGAGAATGCAGGGATAGATAATCGGCGGACTTGAACACTGTATCGAGGTCGGTGAAGCTAATTTCCCTATCTGAGCTGCTCGGATGTGCTGTGCTTACCAAGACTTTCATGCCCAGTGCGAGTCCCAGCTTTGCTGTGGCCTGCCCGCTCGGCCCGTACCCGATAATGCCCAAGGTTGCTCCATGCAATTCGTGGCCCGCTTTGCGTGGCCACTGCCCTAGCCGAACTGCGCTGGTGACATTCGCCAAATGTCGTGCTGACATGATGAGAAGGCCGATGGCCATTTCAGCGACGGAATAATGATTGCTGCCTGGAGCGTTGCAGACTCGTACCCCATAGTGGCTTGCGGCTTGGACATCAATGGAGTCGTAGCCGACGCCGCTGCGGGCCAATACCTTGAGGCTGGGTGCTGAAGCCAGCATGTCTCGGGTAATTGGTTCACTGGCAATAATTGCGGCGTCAAAACCGGTGAGCAAGGACATCTGCTGAGTAGTATCGCGCTTCGATTCAAACGGGGCGAAAGTTGTTTCGTGACCGTGCTGCTTGAGCAAATTGTCGATGTCGTCGTTGGGGCGAAGGTAGTCCGTGGTGATTAGCACGCGGCCCATGATTAGTGGTTCTCCATCTTTGAAAGTAAAAATTGATATTCATTGCAAGTCTGAACGTTGGGAATACAACTTCGGGACCCCGGCAGGGCGGCTGCCGGGAATCAATAGTTTCACGGCAGCAGCCCTGCCCCAGTGGCGGTCTGAGAATCATCTGATACTCGTGGACCGCCATGGGCTTACTGGAAGTCAGCTGGAACGGACATCAGATCGATACCCCACAACACAGGAAGTAGGTAAAGAGCGGCGATGACAATCAGGGCCAACGCGATGAAGTTGAGCCACATTCCAACTCTGACCATTTCGGTGATCTTCACTTTTCCGGTGGCGTACAAGATCGCATTTGGTGGAGTGCCAACGGGAAGCATGAACGCGCAGTTGGCAGCCATAGCGCAAGGGACCATCAACGCATATGGGTGAATTCCGAGTGCCAGCGCGAAAGCTGCCATAACGGGGAGGATCATCGTTGCAGTGGCGGCGTTCGAGGTGATTTCGGTCAGGAAGAGGACAAGAGCGGTTGCCAAGATGATGATGACCACTACATTGGCACCGTCGAGCACGCGCAGCTGGTCACCGATCCAACTCGACAGGCCACTTTCGACAAAGCCTGCGGCAATGGCTAGGCCACCGCCGAACAGCAGGAGGATTCCCCACGGGATCTTCCTCGAATCATCCCAGTTCAAGATCTTCGGTTGCTCGGCCTGCCGTGTGGGAAGCATGAATAGCACCACTGTCGCCATGATGGCGATAATGCCGTCGCTGATTCCCGGCAATAAGTCTTCCCAAATGAATGAACGGGTGACCCACAAGAAGGCAGCGCCGAGGAAGATCGACATGACGGCCTTTTCTTCGCGTGACATGCCACCCAGTGCATTGCGTTCGCTTTTAATGAGTTCCGCACCGCCTGGAAGATGCTTGAATTTCACTTTGAAGGCCACATGGGTCAAGTAGAACCAGGTGAAAGCCAGAAGCAGGATAACGATAGGGATTCCGAAGAGCATCCAACCGCCGAAGGAAACTGATTGGTCAAAAAGCTCGCCTGAAGTTGCGGCGAAAATGGCCAGTGGTGGTGTGCCAATGAGGGTGCCGAGGCCACCGATAGTAGCCGCGTAGGCAATACCGAAAACTATGGATTTCTCGAATTTCGACAAATCTGCAGCATGCTCACCGCCACGAAGGGAACGCGCGGCCTGATAGGCGACCGCCAAGCCCACGGGGATCATCATCATTGTTGCCGCTGTATTGGAAACCCACATCGACAAGAATGCTGTTGCCACCATGAAACCGAGAACAATGCGTTTAGGGCTGGTGCCGATTGCTGAGACAATCGCCAGGGCGATGCGCTGGTGCAAATTCCACTTCTCCATTGCGATCGCCAAGGAGAACCCGCCAATGAACAAGAAGATAATGTCATTGCCGTATGCGGAGACAACCAGATCCCCGTCCAGGCCACCCGTCAGGGGAAGGAGCACCACTGGCAAGAGGGAGGTAACTGGAATGGGTATGGCCTCAGTGATCCACCAGGTGGCGACCCAAAGCGTCACGGCAAGTACCGCTTGGCCTTGCGGCGAAAGGCCTTCGGGGGAGAAGAAGAACATTGCCAAGATGAACAACAGGGGTCCGAGAATCAGGCCGACAATGCGTGAAGGCGTATAACCGGGGCCGGGGCCTTCGGGGTTGGCGTTGGCACCAGGAAGCAGGTCGGTATTCTTTGCTGGGGCGTCGTCGCCCTGCAGGAGCTGCGCGGCCTGATTACTCATGACAAGTTGGGATTCAGCGCGGTGCCGGAATTTGGGAAGGGATAGCAGGCTTTTGGTCTGTCGGTGCGAGTTCCATAGGCTTCCCCAGAGGGAATGCAGAGCAGGATTTTCCATGGCGGCACTTTCTAAGATTGGTTGTTAGAAGGGTATGACGAATAGGCCGAACTTTGCGTAAAGGTTCCCGGAATGCGGGAGAGCTGATGGGGCAGCTGAAAACGAAACGGAGCCGCGTACCGAGAACGGGAGTGGCCAGGCTGCGTTCAGAGGGGCACTAGAGCGTGCAGGAAAAACTTAATTCGAGAAGAACTGGGGGCGGCGATTCCCGTAGACCCGGATGGCAACGGGAATCGCCGTTGATTAGTGAGCTAGAACCGGCTGCTTAGTGTGCAAAGCACGCAGGAGCTCGTAGAACTCTGCCTTGCCTTCGAGCCCGATACCTGGCAGTTCGCCGGGTGCCACTCGGCTGTTGACGATGACTGCGTCGTCGGTGAAGCCGCCGGTGGGCTGGAACTCGCCCGGGTAGGATTCGTTGCCGCCGAGCTTGAGGGCTGCGGCGATGTGCAGGGAGAACTGGTGCCCGCCGTGCGGAATGCAGCGGCGTGAGGACCAGCCGTGCTGGGCCAGCATGTCCTGGATCCGTCGGTATTCGGTTAGTCCGTAGCTCAGCGCTGGGTCCACCTGGATGTAGTCGCGATCCGGGCGCATTCCGCCGTGGCGGATCAAGTTGCGGGCGTCTTGGAGGGAGAAGAGATTCTCCCCGGTGGCGATGGGGTTCTTGTAGTTCTCGGACAGCGTGGCGTTCAGCGAGTAGTCCAACGGATCGCCGACTTCTTCGTACCAGAACAGATTGTACTTATCGATGGCCTTGCCGTATTCCAGCGCGGTTTCGAGATCGAATTTTCCGTTGACATCCACCATCAGGCGGGTTCCGTCACCATCGAGGACTTCCAAGACAGCTTCGATGCGCTTGATGTCATCGGCGAGGTCAGTGCCACCGATTTTCATCTTGACGATGTCGTAGCCTGCGTCCAGGAATCCGCGCATCTCGTTCTGCAGGTCTTCCAGTGTCTTGCCCGGGGCATAGTAGCCGCCGGCGGCGTAGACAAAGACGTCTTCATCCGGGTTGCCATCGCCGTAATGATCGGAGATCCACCGGTATAGAGGCACTCCGGCGATCTTCGCGGCCAAGTCATGCAGTGCCATATCCGCTACGCCCACCGCAACCGAGCGCTCGCCGTGGCCGCCGGGCTTTTCATTGCCCATCATGATGTCCCAAGCCTTCTCGGGGGACAGCTCATCTGCATCGTCCAGTAGATCCTCAGGTGCGGCATTGAGCAGTCGTGGAATCATGCGTTCTTCGAGGATCGCCGTGGCGTTATAGCGTCCATTGGAATTGAATCCATAACCAACCAGCGGTTTTCCGTCAACGATGACGTCGCTGACGAGTGCAAGAATCGTGCAGTCCATTTTGCTGAAGTCGATGTATGCGTTGCGCATGGACGAGCTGATAGGGATAGTTCCGGTGTGTGCAGAGACAATTTTCACGATGTTTCCTTCTCTCGGGAGTTCCGCTTATAAGGCTCTTATAAGAGTCTTATAAGATATTTAGGTACACTATACTGAAAGTGATGCGGGGCACAACCCCTGAGTCCATATAAGAACAAGTAGGGAAAAATGAGTGCAACGAGTACCTTCAGCAGCAAGGGTGCTATGGCATACAGCGAATTGCGCCGCCGGATTGTCTCAGGCGAATTGAAGCCAAGCTCGCGTCTATCGCAGTACGACCTCGCTGAAGAGATGGGCATGAGTATCACCCCATTGCGCGAAGCGATCAGGCAGCTGGCCAGTGAGGACTGGGTGGAGATGGATACGCACCGCGATGTTCGCGTGTCGCCTATGAGTGGTTCTGAGGCTCGTCAGCTGCTTGAAGTTCGCCTTTCAATGGAGCCGGTAGCGACACAACTCGCGGCGCTGCGTCGTACTGACCGTGATATTGAGGAAATGAAGAGAACTGCAGCCGAGCTCCTGCCCGTAACGCGTACCTGGGGTGAGGAAGCGGTCGCTGCGCACCGGGCGTTTCATCGTGCAATTTATGTCGCGTCGCATAATGACGTCATGATCCGGCTGCTCGATGACCTATGGGATAAGACTGACAGGTATCGCCGCGTGGGACTGGAGCTGCCGGCCGGAAATGAGCCAAGAACACTCGATCTAAACCAGCACTACGAGATTCTCGATCTGGTGATTGCCGGCGACGCTATGAGTGCTGCTGAACTGTCTCATGCCCACATCGTCAATAGCCTGACCGCTGCCGTGACCGGCGCATTGGAAGATCGCGAATACCGCATTTCCGGCGAGGTCCCGCAGTCACTGTGGGGTCCGTCAAATGTTGGAAATATCTGATCGAAATTGCTGGCTCACCTGTGAGTCGCGTAAGTCGTGATCTGCGCTGGCAATAATCGTCGGAGGGGTAATGAGTGCTTGCGCTTGTGCCTGCGCGGCAGCTGCGTCGGCTGACCGCGGATGGCAATGCCCAATAAAGTGAGATAGAAAAACGCTGACGTAGGCGTAGTTTGCCGCATCATTGCTTGCGGCAGGCATCCGATGCCAGCTGGTGCTTCAAGGTGTTGGAATTCTCCACTGTAGTGAAGGCAGCAGGCATGGCTTGCGGTATCGCGTGCCCTCGGGCCAACCGCGAAGTGGATTCGGCTACTCGTGAATGGATCTGGTTTAAGTGCTGTCGAGAATCCCACCGGGCGCCGCGGATGCAAGTCGTGCGACCGACTGGCTGCAATTCTCGAGCGCACGGCCTTTGGGCCTCCGCTACCCGCCGCAGTGGAGCTGTTTGCGTTATTTGGCGCGGGGGATGCTCCACTAAGAGCCATCCGTTGGTGATGCACCTGATTGAACGCCCGAGGTGAACGGTGCGAATTAGTGGCCGGCCTAGGCAGGCCCACCGACGACCCCGCGCTGGACAATAACTTCTTGAACTGGCACGATTGTGCGCCGATGGGCCGGAATATCGGAGGGCTGCGCAGAATGCGGCAGGAGGGTAACCCAGCACTCCTACCGCATTCCGCGTTTATGATTCTGGGATCAACCTGCCAGTGGCCGGGGTTTGACCAGCACCAGGATCACGGCGCCGAGCACGGCGGTGAGACCGCCAAAAACCAGAGCGGTTTGCACGCCCGCACCATCAACCAGGAGCCCGCCCAGGAATGCACCGAGGGCGACCGCCACCTGGAACACCCCTGTTTGGAGCCCACCGATGCTCTCGAGGCGGTCCGGTTCGGCTCGTGCTAGCCAGGCCGAGAAGATGGTAGGCAGAGCGCCGAAACCGGCTCCCCAGAGTGCGGCGGCGACGAAGAGCAGACCGGTGCTGCTGCCGAGCTGGGCGAAGCCGATCATTGCTAGACCGAGCAGCAGCGGGAAGATCAGCGAAGCGCCGCGCAGCATGCGGTCAGCCAGCGGCCCGGCGACCACGTTGCCGCCCACGATTCCCAGACCGTACACCAGCAGCAGGGCCGCGAGTTGCTCCGGATCCAGTCCGCCCAACCCGGTGGCTGCAGGGCGGATGTAGGTGAAGCCAGCGAAGTGCCCGGCACCCATCAGGGCCAGGGTGAACAGGCAGATGGCAATCAGCCGGGAACGCAGGGTCTGCCCCAGTGCTCGGAAGCCTCCCGAAGGGCCGGCCAGGACCGATGGTAGGGTGACTGCCTGGATGATGACCGCGAGGATGCTCACGCCGGCGGCCAGCACGAATACCGCGCGCCAGCCCCACACCTCGCCGAGCAGCGTGCCCAGCGGGACGGCGGCAACGGTGGCCAGCGAGACGCCGAGGTTCACGACCGTCAAGCCCAGTCCGAGCTTCGCGGGCGGAACCAGCCTCGCGGTGATCGAGATCGCCAGCGACCAGAAGCCGCCAATCGCGATGCCCAGCAGGACGCGGGCCGCGAGCAGGACCGGGTAAGCCGGGGCGAACGCCACCAGCAGGTTGGAAGCCACTGCAAGGGCCGAGAGGATGATCATCAGGCGCCGACGGTCCATTTGCGGGATCAGGACGGGAATGAGCAGGCCGGAAACCGCTGCGACGATGGCGGTGATGGCGACGGACTGGCCGGCCAGGCCCTCTGTCACCGACAGATCCGCGGCAACCCGGGAGAGCAGGCTTGTCGGCAGGAATTCGGCCGTCACGAGGGCGAAGACGCCCACGCCCAGCGAGGCTACCGCCGCCCATGATGCGCTCTGCGCCGGGGCTGGATTGCCGGAGGATGATCGGCCGCCGACTTCCTGTATTGCTGTCGATTCGTGAGGAGTCACTCGTTATTCTTCCTGGTTTGTAGGGTGAAGTGTGGCGTCTGCCGCGTCAGCTGTAGCAGGCGCGGTTGATCGCGACGAGGAACTTGCCATCCGGGGTGCCTCCGGCGGCGATGTAGCCGCCGATGGCCTCCATGGCCAGATCCGGGCGCTGCGGCACGCGCTCCTTGTCCGCGGCTGCCAGGAAGGCGGGCATCGCCTCGCGCGTACGATCCGTGCAGTAGACCGGTGCGCCGGGTTGCTGGCGCCAGGACTCGGCGAGGACCCCGGCATCGACGGCATCGAAGCCGGTTTCTTCGACCAGGGACATCGCGAGGCTCCGGTGGTCCTCACGGTCGGCCGCCACCGGAATGGCCGCCCGGTCCGTATGGCCCGCCTCGGTGGCTTTCGTATTGAAGGACTGGGAGGTGATGGCATTCCAGGCTTTGGCAACGGGGCGGCCGAACAACCGGGAAGACCAGACGCTCTCAGGTTGCCCGGCTTCAAAGGCGGGGATTATGCCGTCACGGAACGGGTAGGAGTTGGAGGTGTCGATGACCACCGCGGATCCGGGGGCGCGCCGGACGTAGGCGGCGATGTCCTTGTTGCGGTTCATCGGAACCGAAAGGATCAGGACATCAACGCCGTTGGCAACTTCGTCGGCGTTGACCGCTCGCGCACCGGCGCTCAAGGCCGCGGCGGGGATGGTCTGCGGGCCGCGGGAATTCGCGATGGTGACGCTGTGTCCGTGGCGGCTGAGCCGCCGGGCGATGGTCGAGCCGATCGAGCCGGCGCCGATGATTCCGATTTCCATAATTCTCCTTTGCGGGATCTGTGCTTCTCAATTCTCAACCTTGCCATTGATGTGAAGGTCAAGTCCCGAGTCTGCGAATGTGACCAAAACGTGGTGCTACCAGCGAAGTTCGTGGAATTTGCCTTGGAAGTACAGCAACGGTTCAGTGTGGCCGCTAGGTGAGGTTCCCACCTCTGTCACACGCCCGAGCACAATGCAGTGGTCCCCGGCATCGTGCTCGGCGAAGATGGTGCAGTCCAGCCACGCCAGGGTGCCATCGAGGATCGGGCTTCCCCGTACCGCGGTGCTCCATTGGATGCCATCCCATTTGTCTCCGCCTTTTCGAGCGAACTGATTGGCGACTGCCCCCTGCCCGCTCGAGAGCACGTTGACCGCGAAGCTTCCGGTGTCGCGGATCCGCGGATAGCTGGCGGAGGTTTTCATCACGCTGAAGGACACCAGCGGCGGATCGATGGAGACGCTGTAGAACGATTGGCAGGTGAACCCGACGGGCCCGTGGCTATCGTGGCCGGTGATGACCGTGATGCCAGAGGCAAAGCTGCCGACGGTACTGCGGAATATATCCTGGTCAATTTCGTGGATGTGGTTGCCCTCGGTGGCACTCATTGCGCAGGGTTCGCCAGTCGGGTATCCAGGCCGTACTGGGCCGGGGCGCCGAGGTGCTCGCGCAGCGTACTGCCTTCGTAGTCCTCGTGGTACAGGCCGCGCTGCTGGAGCAGCGGGATAACCTCGTCGACGAAGGTATCGATTCCGTCCTCGTAGACATCTATGGATACCCAGAAGCCGTCGCAGGCGCCCGCCTCGAACCACTGCTGCATGTGATCCGCAGTGACCGACGCTGGACCAACAGGAGTGGGGTGGTAATCGATAACTCCGTGGGCCAAAACCTCACGCAGTGTCCACCCTTCACGTGCCACCCCGAGAGCACGTGGGGCACGTGGGTCGAAGGGGCTGGGCTGGGCACGCTCCAATTGGGCGCTCCGCAGCGGCTCGTCGAGCTGGCTCTCATCGAGAGCCAGCCCCAGCATGGAGCCCAGATAAGGAACCAGAGCCACGGCGGCTCGATCGCCCAAGGCAACTCGGCGATCCACGGCGGCTCGTTTGGTGGCGCCGATGGCCGGCATGACTCCGGCGATGAACTTCACCTCGTCGGGGTTGCGTCCGGCCTTGCGCGCCGCCTCCCGGACGGCTTCACGCTGGGCGCGCGCTTCCTCGATGGTGAACACGGCGCCGATGACGGCGCTGGCGTACCGGCCGGCAATCTCCAGGCCGTTTGCACCTCCGCCGGCCGAGAAGATCACCGGTTGCCCCTGCTCCGAGGGCGGGATGGGCAGCGGCCCGCGGGAGGCGACATATTCACCTTGCAGGTTGACGGCATTGATCTTCGCTGGATCGATGAACTGGGCGTTCGCTTTGTCCTTGATCCAGGCATCCTGCTGCCAGCTGCCCCAGAGCGCCTGGGTGATCTGGATGCTCTCGTGCGCCCGCTGGTAGCGTTGCGGCCGGGGTGCTATTTCCTGCCCGAAGTTCGCGGCAGAGGCAGGGTCGCTGGTGGTCACGGCGTTCCATCCGGCGCGGCCGTGGCTCATCACGTCCAGGGCCTTGAACTGGCGGGCGAGGTTGTAGGGCTCGTTGAAGGTCGTGGATCCGGTGGCCACCAGGCCGATGCGCTCGGTCGCGCGGGCGATGGCGGCCAGGGTCAGCACCGGTTCAAGGGTCAGCATTGGCGCCTCCTGCATCCCATCCGCCTTATAGGCCAGGAAGTCGGGCAGGAACAGGAACGCGAACTTGCCGCGTTCGGCCGCCTGGGCGTAGCGCACGTGTGCGTCGAAATCGGCGTAGTTGGCCGGGTCCACGCCGGTGCCACGCCAGGCCGCGCCATGGGTTCCGAACCCGTTGCCCAGCTGCATACCGAGAATCATTTGGGAAGTTGACATGGGTGTTCCATTTCTGGCCCTCATGCGGGCCTTGGGCAGTTAATGGGTGTAAATACCGGGGTTGCTGCGACCGCGAACGACAGGTTCTGCGGCCGGATGCAGTAGTGAGTCGTGGTCTTGCCCACGAAGAGGGTTCTCCTGGGGAAAGTCGGGGCGCAACGCGGCGGACGCCGTCGCTATCGGCGTCATCAGTTATATGGGACCGGAGAGTCGACTCGTTCGGGTGCGGAAGCGCGCCCCATGACTGCGCGGGCGCGACGGAAGCCCGTGCAGAGGCTGCTCGAAAACGGCTACCGCCGGCGGTCGAAGGTGGGTAGGAGGAAATCACCTACCCATTGTGCAACCCTCTCACCAATGTCAAGGTCAAATCGGGAGCCCTGCTACGACGCTTTTCGGTCCGAGGTGGCGCCTTCCTGGGCGCTGGATGCGGCCTCCAGCGCCTGGATATAGCGGGTGATCGCCTCCCGGTTCTGGGACAGGACATCGATCTTTTCGGTCATCCGGTCCCGTTCGCGCTGCAGGACCACCAGAAGTCCCGGATCCGGATCGTCGACGACGACCGTTTGCGGCTGGTTCAGGCAAGGCAGGATGAGGCTGATGATCCGCGTCGGGATGCCAGCGTCGAGGAGTCCGCGGATCTTCCCAACCCGGTCCACCAGGTATTCGTCATATTCCCGGTAGCCGTTGCTCAGGCGGCGTGGTGTCACCAAGCCTTGCTCCTCGTAGTAGCGCAGCATTCGGGCTGGCACCCCGGATTTCTGTTCCAGTTCTCCAATGCGCAAGAAGCATCCTTTGTTAGTGGCGGCGGAAGCCTGATCTAAGTATCACACCAGTGTAAAGGTTGAGTTTGGTGTTGGCTATCGGCTGGAAGGAAAGAAATTTCATCAAGATCGGCGCGGGCCGGTTTGTCTCGGGCTGGCTTCCCCGGCTAGGTGCATTGTGCAGACTGGAGGCCGCTATGCGATCCAGCAGTCGTGTGCAGTTACCGTGTGTTGCCTGCAACCGGAGGGGAGTCCTGCTGCTATGTGTTGCGAGAGTTGAAGCCGCTTGGTTGGAGCTTGCGATTGCCGCCTCGCTGGCTGGAAACAAACCCGAGCGTGCATTCCTGCGGGCGAAGCCTGCCGGCAACGGACCTTGGCTGGCAGCTCCGGGTTCCGGTCATTTTGAACTGCGAACCAGCTCTTTGGCGGACGCTACGCTGAAGCCCAATCCGAATTCGGGGGCCAAGTTCTCGGCCTAGGAGAAGACCGGGATGAGCCTCACTGGCTGGGTCGTTTCATCCGGCAGCCCTCGGGCCGTTGCCCGCCGATTAATTGGGGATGCTGGAGCACATCGAGTTGGCAGAAGGGCGTTGGCAAAGAAATATAGGCACGAGTGCTCCCCAGATCTGGACTATCAGTTGCCAGTTTCTGGGGAGCGTTTCGCTATTTACAGTGGGGTGACGTAAGCTCCCGCGATGCCGCCGTCCACCAGGAACTGGCTAGCGGTGATGAAGGAAGAATCATCGGAGGCGAGGAACGCCACCGATGCCGCCAGCTCATCCGGTTCTGCGAAGCGACCAAGCGGCACATGCACCAAGCGGCGCGCGGCGCGCTCCGGGTCCTTGGCGAAGAGATCCTTTAGCAGCGGGGTGTTCACCGGGCCGGGGCAAAGCGCATTGACCCGGATGCCCTGCCGGGCGAACTCGACACCGAGTTCGCGGCTCATGGACAGCACCCCGCCCTTGGAAGCCGAGTAGCTGATCTGGCTTGTCGCCGCACCCATGACAGCGACGAAGGACGCGGTGTTGATGATGGAGCCCCGGCCCTGTTCCTGCATGTACGGCAGCACGTGCTTGCAGCAGTAGTACACGCTGGTCAGGTTGACCTCCTGGACCTTGCGCCAGGCGTCGATGCCGGTATCCAGGATGGAAGCGTCGTCTGCCGGGGAAATCCCCGCGTTGTTGAATGCGATATCCACCGAGCCGTAGGTCGCCTTGGCGGTGGCGAACAGGTTCTTGACGTCTTCCTCATTGGTGACATCGGTACGGACGAAAAGCCCGCCGACTTCCGCGGCGGCTTTCTGGCCGATGTCCTCGGCGCAGATATCGCCAATGACTACCTTGGCGCCTTCATGAGCCAAGCGCTTGGCCGTGGCCAGCCCGATGCCGGAGGCTCCGCCGGTAATAGTGGCGACTCGTCCGGCAAGCCGATTGGTGACCAAGCCGTTGTACGGGGCAGTTTCGCTCATCTGATGGTTCTCCTTGCTAGTGATTTGTTTTAGTTGGATGATGCTTTGCGGTAAATCAGCTTTCGGTGTCAATGAAGACGTTCTTGACTTCACTGAAGGCTTCGAGAGCATCTGGTCCCAGCTCGCGGCCGAGTCCGGATTTCTTGTAGCCGCCGAAAGGAGTGGAATAGCGCACCGAGGAATGGGAGTTCACCGACAGGTTCCCGGCCTCGACCGCGCGGGCCACGCGCAGGGCGCGGCCCACATCCCGGGTCCAGATTGATCCGGAGAGCCCGTACTCCGAGTCATTGGCAATGCGGATAGCATCGGCCTCATCCTCGAATGGGATCACCGCAACGATCGGTCCGAAGATCTCTTCGCGCAGGATCCGGTCCTGCGGATCTTCGGGAACCACGACCGTAGGCGGGAACCAGTAGCCCTCGCCCTGCGGGATCTCGCCCTGGTAAGCGATATCGTTGCGGGGGTTTCCCTGCTCATCGAGCAGGAAGGAGGACACCGTCTGCAGCTGCTTGGCGGAGACCAAAGGGCCCATCACCGTAGCCTCGTCGCTCGGGTCCCCGACGGTTACCGCCGCGACGGCCTGGGTGAATCGCTCCATGAACGCATCCAGAACGCTGCGCTGCACCAGGATCCGGGACCGCGCGCAGCAGTCCTGTCCGGCATTGTCGAAGACACCGCCCGGTGCCTGGGCGGCTGCCTTGTCGAGGTCGGCATCGGCGAAGATGATATTGGCGCTCTTGCCGCCCAGCTCCAGGGTGACACGCTTCAGCTGGTCCGCGCATCCGCGCATGATGCCCTGGCCCACTTGGGTGGAACCGGTGAAAACCACCTTGCGGACGTCGGGATGGGTGACAAAGCGCTCGCCGACTACCGAGCCCTTGCCCGGGATGACGGTGAAGACACCCTCGGGGATGCCGGCCTCGCGCGCCAACTCGCCCAGGCGGATGGCGGTCAGAGGGGTCAGCTCCGCTGGCTTGAGCACGACAGTATTGCCCGCGGCCAGTGCCGGGGCGAACCCCCACCCCGCAATCGGCATGGGGAAATTCCATGGCACGATGATCCCGACGACACCCAACGGTTCGTGGAAGGTCACGTTCACTCCGCCTGCTACGGGAATCTGCTTGCCGAAGTTCCGTTCCGGGGCGGCTGCGTAGTAGTTCAGCACATCCCTGACGTTTCCGGCCTCCCAGCGTGCGTTGCCGATGGTGTGCCCGGCATTGAGCACTTCCAGCTGGGCCAGATTCTCCAGATCGCGGTCTACTGCGGCCGCGAATCTGCGCAGCAGCGCGGCGCGCTCAGCAGGAGCGACCTGGCTCCAGGCGGGAAAAGCCTCGGAGGCCCGGGCAATTGCGGCATCCGCCTGCGCGGTATCAGCCAGCGCGACGTCCTGGACTGCTTGCCCAGTCGCCGGGTTGATCACGGTAAAGGTGTCTTTCACTGCGGTATCAGTGCTCATAGCGCTTCCTGTGGTGTCGAAATAGATTTGCTGGTGGCGTAGTCATGCGCAGCCTGGACGAAAGCCTGCATGAGCCGGATATCTTCCAAATTCTCTTCCGGGTGGAATTGCGTGCCCAGAACCCAGCCTCGGGCCTGCGGCATTTCAACGATTTCCACCGTCCCGTCGCTGGCGCGGGCGGTGACCTCAAGGCCTTTGGCTACCTCCTGCAGGGACTGGTGGTGGTAGCACGGAGCACTGGCCTGGTTGCCCAGGATCTGCTCCGCCAGAGAACCCTGCGCGGTGGTGAAATCCACTGTGCCGAAGACCCCGGGAGCTGGCTGGTACTTTTCGGCAGCATCCGGAAGGACATCGGGCAGGTGCTGGTTCAGGGTTCCGCCCTGCTGCACGTTGAGCACCTGGGCGCCACGGCAGATGGCGAACAGCGGAACGGCCCGCTCCAGCGCGGCGGCGGCCAAATCCATGTCGTGCAGGTCCCGCTCCGGCTGTGCCGCCGTGCGCGGGTGCGGTTGCTGGCCGTAGTTGGCAGGATCCACATCCACGCCGCCAATGACTATCAGCCCATCCAGGACGTCCAAGACAGAGATGTCAGTGGCAACCGGTGGAAGAAGCATTGGCGTACCACCGGCTGCAACTACTGACTTGATGTACTTGCCCGGGACAATGGCCGCGGTACTTTCCCAGACACCCCATTTGGCTTCCTGCCAGTAGGTGGTCAGCCCGATGCGCGGCCTGCGCTGCGCTGCCGGGTCCGATGGATAGTTCACTTGTAGTTGTCCTTCGTGATCAGTGGCGTTCGAAACCGCGGGAGACTTCCCAGTCGGTGACCGCCGCGTTGAACTGCTCGATTTCCACGTCCGCGTAGCGGGTGTAGTGCTCCACTACTTCCTTGCCGAAGATTTCCAAAGCGATTTCCGAGTTCGCGAAGAGCTCTCGGGCCTCGGCCATGGTTTGGGGCACATGCTGGGATCCGGAGTCGTAGGCGCTTCCGGTCACCATCTCGGGCAGTTCCAGCTTCTTCTCCATGCCGTAGAGACCGGCCGCCAGCATGGCGGCCATGGCCAGGTACGGGTTGGCGTCCGCTCCGGGCAAGCGGTTCTCCATGCGTGCGCCGTATCCCTTGCCCACCAGCCGGACCGCGCAGCTGCGGTTGTCCAGGCCCCAAGCAACGGCGGTAGGCGCGAAGGACCCCTTGGCGAAACGCTTGTAGGAGTTGATATTCGGGGCGTAGAACAGGGTGAACTCCCGCATGGTGGCCAAGACTCCGGCGATGAAGTGGTTGTACATCTCCGTGCGTTCTCCGCGGGCTTCGTCCCAGAAGGCCAAGGATCCGTCGAGCTTTCGCAGCGACATATGGATATGGCAGCTGGAACCTTCGCGCTGGTTGGGCTTGGCCATGAAGGTGATGGATTGCCCGCGCTGCGAGGCCATGTGCTTGGCCGAGAGCTTGTAGAAGGTGTGGTTATCGCCAGTGGTGACCACGTCGTCGTATTTGAAAGCGATCTCGTGCTGCCCGAAGTTGCACTCGCCCTTGGCCGATTCGACGATCATGCCCGATTCGTACATGGCGTTGCGGATATCGCGCAGCAGCGGCTCGACACGCATTGAGCCCAGGATCGAGTAGTCCACGTTGTGCTGGTTGGCAGGGGTGAGGTTCCGGTAGCCGCGCTGCTGCGCATCTTCGTAGGAGTCGTTGAAGATCAAGAATTCCAGTTCCGTACCTGCCATGGCGCGCAAGCCCAGCGCAGCGGCTTTCTCCTGCTGCGCCTTGAGCAGGGACCGCGGGGCCACTGGAACCGGACGTCCGTCCGTGGTGGCCAAGTCGGTCTGGATCAGTGCTGTGCGTTCCAAGTACGGGACTGGGCGGATGGTGTCGTAATCCAGCACGAACTCCATGTCGCCGTAGCCGGTGTCCCAGCTGGTCAGCGAGTAGCCTTCCACGGTGTTCATCTCGGTATCTACTGCCAACAGGTAGTTGCAGGCTTCGGTGCCGTGGTTGAGCACGGTGTCGAGGAAAAACTGGGCGTGGACAATCTTGCCTTGGAGGCGTCCTTGCATGTCGGTGAAGGCCAGAATAACTGAGTCGTAGGTTCCGTTTTTGATGCCTTCGGTGAGCTGCTCAACGCTGAGCATGCGATGGTTTTTTGTGGCTTTGACGAGTTCTTGGATGTCTTGCATGGAATTTTCCTTTGATGCTGGGAGAAGTTGGGTGAAGGTGGGGTTCGTTTTATTTCAGGGCATTTTCTTCAGATTCCAGGATGGCGAATTCTTCTTCGGGTGCGCTGGCTACCAGGTGGTGCCGGCTGTAGAACCAGAAGTATGCCAAGGCCAAGATGAAGACTCCTGCGGTGATCCCTGCGGCGAGGATGTCCACGACGAATGTTGCGATGAGCGCAATGACTGCAAGTACCAAGGCGATGGAGGTGGTGACGATGCCGCCAGGGGTGCGGTATCCGCGAGGCAAGTTAGGTTCCTTGATGCGTAGGACAATGTGGCTCAGGTTCAGCAGGACGTAGGAGACCGTTGCGCCGAAGACTGCGATATTGATCAGCTGATCGCCGTTCCGGATGACGGCTGCGAGGATAAAGCCGATGGTGCCTGGAACCAGCAGGGCTACCCACGGTGTGTGTCGGGAGCCGGTCAGGGAGAGGACCCGGGGCAGGTACCCGGCACGGGAGAGCGCGAAGAGCTGGCGGGAGTAGGCGTAAACAATGGAGAAGAAGCTGGCGACAAGTCCGGCCAATCCTGCATAGTTCACAAAGTTTGCCAGTGCAGAATTCTGTCCGTAGGCCACACGCAGGGCTTCTGGAAGCGGGGAACCGGAGGTACTCATGGCCTCGGCGCCAGCAACTCCTGGGACCAGGATGAGCATGGCCGCACCGGAGAAGACTAAGAAGATCACTGCAGTGATGATGCCTTTGGGCATATCGCGTTTAGGATTTTGTGATTCTTCGGCGGCCAGTGGAACGCCTTCTACGGCGAGGAAGAACCAGATACCAAAGACTAAGGCGGCCAGAGTTCCGGAGATGCCGAAAGGCATGAAGGCGGAGGAACCAGCCGAACCGTCTGGCACGATGTCGAAGAGATTGCTTGGCTCAAAGTGCGGTATCAGGCCAAAGACGGTGACTATTAAGGCAACGATAGCGATCGCGGTAATGCCGAACATGAGTTTCAGCGCTTCGCCGACACCCCACATGTGGATGCCGATGAAAACAATGTAGGTGACCAGGTAGACGGGCCACGAATTGGTCATCCCGAACAGGCCGAGGGCCTCGATGTAGCCGCCGATGAAGGTGGCGATAGCGGCAGGGGCCACGGCGTACTCGATGAGCACCGCCATGCCGGTGGCGAAACCGCCCAGAGGTCCCATGGCCCTGCGGGCGAATCCGTAGCCCGCACCAGCTGTGGGCAGCGTCGAGGACATTTCTGCCAGACCGAACACCATGCAGGTGTACATGATGCCCATCAGCACGAAGGCAATGAGCAAACCACCCCAGCCGCCAGCAGCCAAGCCGAGATTCCAGCCTGAAAAATCACCGGAAATAACGTAGGCGATGCCCAACCCGGCAAGCAGGATCCAACCTGCGGCGCCCTTCTTGAGCTGCCTATGTCGTAGATAGTCTTTGTCGACCGATGCGTAGTCGATATGTGAATTCTTGGTCATGTGAGCTTCCTCGGTCCATGATTCCTGAATCTAATGGACTGAAATCAGTCCTTTGCATGCGCTCAACTGTGGCAGGGGTCACGAAGGAAAGTCAATAGGTTATTTTGAAAATAGAGCTGGTAAGAGAAAATGAAAGGTGTTTTCTTGAACCAAATTGTGTGCCATTCTTAGATCATGGCCGAAACTAAACCATTGGATTCCCGGGATGGGATGAGGTTCCTTGGGCAAGTGCGTCGGGGAAACGTCTTCGAGGAGACTCTCGGGCAACTGTTGCGCGCCATGAGGCTAGGTGTATTCCCGCCCGGTGAAAAATTGCCTGCGGAGAGGGAACTTGCCGAGGCCCTGGGTGTTTCACGAGCAACATTGCGCGACTCGTTGGCGGAATTGCAGAGCGCAGGCTACTTGCAGGTCCAGCGAGGTCGCTACGGTGGAGCAGTTGTTGCGGCTCATCCGAATTCGCATGAGAATCCATTGGATGATTCGGACCGTGCACGCATTGAGGATGTGCTTGCCTTCAGATCGGTCGTGGAACCTGCCGCAGCTGAATTGGCCGCGGGGGCATCGCTCACTGCAACCCAGCGAAATAATTTGATGCTGGCGCACGAAGCCGTCAATTCGGCCGACGCGACGAACTACCGGCCACTGGATGCCCGGCTCCATGTCATGATCGCCGATTTGTCAGCTTCGAGCATGCTGGCAAAAGCGGTTGCAGAGGCGCGCGACGCAACCAGCGAGCTGCTGGATCGGATTCCGTTCCTGAAGCCGAATATCGCGCACTCCAGCCGCCAGCACGAGGACATCTTGAACGCCATCCTCCGCGGCGATGGAGTCAGCGCGAAGAAGCTGATGCAAGAACATCTTGATGGCACTGCGACGCTGCTTAGGGGTTTCTTGGACTAGGGGCAAAAGCTGCCTCCGAAAGGCGGTCGATACCGATGGGCCGGTTGCATCTATGTGCACAAATTGTGAATTCAAGCTTTAACTCAAGAGCATTCGGAGTGGCAGGTACTGGCTGACCGCACTAGATATCCTCGGTGCATTCATTCGTCGTTCGGAAGAGGCGTGCCGAATGGCGTGAAGTGATACTTCTGCTCCGGCGAATTGGTGTGAAAGCGTTGATGTTCGATGCCAATGATGCTCCTGCGTTGAGCACCAGGCAACGGGACGACCGTCACCAATAAATTCGATTCAGCTACAGCTGCGCACCAAGCTGGAGCCAGAACCCTCCACCCTCCGCTATTCCCTCACCGAACTGGACATGGGCTACCGCTTTACGTCGTGAGCGGGTAGGGGCTAGAAAGTCTTGCCCGAGTAGCCGAGCTTGCGCGAAATTTGCGTGGCGGTAGATCCCATCACGGACTTGAGCGCTTTCATCCGCTCGTCAGGCATGTAGGGATTAGTGGCAGACATGCTGATGGCGGCGATGATCTGGCCGCTGCCGTCGCGGATCGGTGCGGCGACGCATCGGATGCCAGGCTCATTGTCTTCCAGGTCCAAGGCGATGCCTTCTTTTGCGTAGGCTTTCATCCTGGATAGGAACGCCTCCTTGGTTTGATGCGAGGCCTGTTCTACAGGCGACTCGGAATCAAAGGTGGATTCCCAGCGCAGGGGAGTATCAAGCAGGAGCGCTTTGCCGATGCCGGTGCGGCTCAGAGGCATGCGCTGTCCGACTCGTGAGCGCATTTGCGCGCCGCGAGTTCCGGGGACTTTGTCGACATAAAGCACCTGTGCTTCGTCTTCCACCGCCAGATGCACCGTGTCCTGGTACTTGCGGGCGAGCTCTTCCAAAATGGGTTTCGCAATAACAGGGACCGGGCTTTGATAGAGGGCGTGGAAACCCAGCTCGATCAGTGCCGGGCCCAGGCTGAAGTCGGTGCCATGGGTGCTGCGCAGGAATCCGCGCTGCACCAAGAGCTTCACCATGCGTTGCGCAGCGCTCTTTCCGATATTGGCTGCGGCTGCCACTTCATTCAGATTCGTCGCACCGCGGCCAACAGCGCGCAGAATTTCCAGTCCTCGAGCAAGTGTGAGCGTGCCCGGAGGAGGAGCGTCAATTGAATCGTCAGTGGTGGGTTCGGGATTCATGGTCATGACGTGTTCCTTGGTATGAAATGATCAAAGTATTTCATCCCACTATATACAACGCCTTTTGAACTATTGGGATACCTCGGACACTATTCAGATGTGAAGGGGAGCACAGCTGAACGATCTTGTGCAGTCCATGAAATGAAAACAGGAGTTATGACAAACATCGCCGAAGCCCAGTTGATCGCCTTGGACTGGGGAACTACGTCCGCACGCGCCTACCTCATGGGCGCCGATGGCCACATCGTGGCGGAACGCAGTGCAGCTCTTGGCATCATGCAAGTGGCCTCGAAGGCACAAGCCGAGAACCAGTCCCTCGATGAGGCCTTCAAGGCGACGCTGACCGAACTGTGCGGCGATTGGCTGGATAACTTCGAGAATGTCCCCGTGATCGCCTGCGGAATGGTGGGCAGTCAGCAAGGCTGGACCGAAGCGGCCTACCGACCAGTTCCAGCCAATTTGGCTGATCCAGAATTCGAGTTGGCATCAGTGGAGATCGCTCCGGGCCGAACGATGCAGATCATCCCCGGCGTCTTGGACCTCAAAGAACTTCCAGACGTCATGCGGGGCGAAGAAACTCAAATCCTCGGTGCCATTGATTTTGCCGCCCTGAACGCAGATGACTCCGAAGAGCAGCTGTTCCTGCTCCCGGGGACGCACTCCAAATGGGTCAAGGTCTCCGGACGCACGATTACCGAATTCTGCACTTCCATGACTGGTGAGACGTTTGCACTGCTCAGCACCCAGTCCATCCTCTCCAAGCTCATCGAGCCAGCACCATCGGCGAATTGGTCGGCCTTTGAGCGAGGTGTGAAGGTATCGCAATCGGGCGAGGGCGCTGCGGATCTGATGCTCACGGCCTTCTCCGCGAGAACCTTGGTTCTGACCGAGCGTTTGGAAAAAAACGAAGTCAGTAACTATCTCTCTGGCATGATGATCGGTGCTGAAATCCGTTCCGTTCTTGGCAAGCAAGCCACCAACGACGCCCTGTCGCTGACCATCTGCGGCAATAAGGAACTCAGCTCCAGGTACACCAGGGCGCTGAATATTTTCGGAATTGATCAGGTGCGCGAGCTGCAAGGCACAGCCCCTCGGGGAATCTGGGCCGTTGCAAGCGCACAAGGACGCCTGCAGACCGCCTCGGACTGAGCCACCAACTAGCCACACGATTTATCAAGAAAGGTTTTGCCGTGAATGAACTGACGACAACTTTGAAGGCTGCCGGACTCGTAGCCATTTTGCGAGGCCTTTGTCCTTCAGAAGCTCAAGGCGTTGGTGAAGCGCTCTATGCCAGCGGTTTTCGGTCTTTGGAGGTACCGCTGAATTCCCCGGAGCCATTGAAGAGCATCGAAATTTTACGCGGTGCGCTACCTGAAGACGCAGTAGTTGGTGCAGGTACTGTGCTCACCGTAGACCAAGTTCGCTCGTGCCACGAGGCGGGCTCCCAAATCATTGTTTCCCCAAATACCAACGTGCGGGTTATCCAAGAAACGGTGGCGCTGGGCATGGATTCGTTCCCAGGTGCTGCTACTCCGAGCAACGCCTTTGATGCCATTGAAGCCGGAGCGAAGAACGTCAAGATTTTCCCTGCCGAGCAAGTAGGCCTGGCGGGATTCAAGGCGTGGACCGCTGTGATTCCCTCCGGCATTGGCCTGATCCCTGTCGGGGGCATCAACGAGGAGAACATGGCGCAATGGTTGGAAGCCGGAGCCACAGGTTTTGGCATTGGCTCCTCCCTTTACAAGTCCGGACGAAGCCTTGAAGACCTGAAAACGAGGGCAGGCAATCTTGTCTCTGCCTACCAAACGATCCATGAGATGAGGAAGTCTGCATGAAAATTACAAAACTGACCACGTACATGGTGCCACCTCGCTGGTTGTTCCTGAAGATCGAAACCGACGAGGGAATTGTCGGTTGGGGCGAGCCAGTACTCGAAGGCCGCGCATCCACTGTTGCCGCAGCAGTTGAGGAACTTTCGGATTACCTCATCGGCCAGGATCCGCGAAACATCGAGGACCTGTGGACGGTAATGTACCGCGGCGGCTTCTACCGCGGTGGCGGCATCATGATGAGCGCCCTGGCCGGCATCGACCAGGCGCTGTGGGACATCAAGGGCAAAGCCCTTGGGGTTCCTGCCTACGAGCTGCTCGGTGGCAAGGTGCGCGACAAGATCCGCGTGTACTCATGGATTGGCGGCGACCGCCCGTCGGATACCGCAGCCGCCGCGAAGGCCGCTGTTGAACGTGGCTTCACTGCAGTGAAAATGAACGGCACCGAAGAACTCCAGTACATCGATACTTGGGACAAGGTTCAGGGGTGCTTGGAGAATGTTCAGGCTGTCCGCGACGCAGTAGGCGAGAACGTAGGCATCGGCGTTGACTTCCATGGTCGAGTGCACAAGCCAATGGCCAAAGTCCTGCTCAAGGAACTAGAGCCCTTCAAGCTGATGTTCATTGAAGAACCGGTACTCAGTGAAAACGTGAACTCCATGCTGGAGCCATTGCGCAATTCCAGTACTCCGATTGCCTTGGGCGAGCGGCTGTTCTCCCGTTGGGACTTCAAGGATGTCTTGGCCAGCGGAGCGGTGGACATCATTCAGCCGGATCCCTCGCACTGTGGCGGCATCACCGAAGCCCGCAAGATTGCGGCGATGGCTGAAGCCTATGACGTTGCAGTCGCCTTGCACTGCCCACTGGGCCCAATCGCTCTAGCCGCGAACCTGCAGATCGATGCCGGTGCATACAACGCCTTTATCCAGGAGCAATCCCTGGGAATCCACTACAACAAATCCAACGATCTCCTTGACTACGTCAATGATCCGTCGGTCTTCGCCTACGAGGATGGCATGGTTGCCATCCCTGAAGGTCCGGGTCTGGGCATTGATGTAAATGAAGAGTACGTCATTGAACGCGCAGCTGAAGGTCATCGCTGGCGCAACCCAATTTGGCGTCACAAGGACGGATCCTTCGCAGAATGGTAAATCGTATGTCTCAGTCGACACTGTCGTCAGCTGCAACACTCAAGAGCGCTGGCAAAGCTACAAAGACGCGCTACGCCGTAGCCTTCATGTTGTTCCTCACCGTAGTAATCAACTACATGGATCGTTCAAACCTCTCGGTTGCAGCGCCGTTGATCTCCGAGGAATTCGGCCTGGACACAGCACAGCAAGGCCTGTTGCTCTCTGCCTTTGGCTGGACCTACGCGGCCATGCAGCTACCGGGCGGTTGGCTGGTAGACCGAGTTCAGCCTCGTCTGCTGTACCCAATTTGCCTGGTGCTGTGGTCGGTGGCCACAATCTTCATGGGCATGGCCGGAAGCTTCATTGCTTTGATCGTGTTGCGAATGGCTGTCGGTGGCTTCGAAGCCCCTGCGTACCCAATCAACAACAAGGTGGTCACTGCCTGGTTCCCTGAACGTGAGCGCGCCACCGCTATTGGCTTCTACACCTCTGGCCAGTTCATAGGTCTCGCGCTGCTGACCCCCGTCCTGCTGTGGCTTCAGCATGCATTGACCTGGCACTGGGTCTTCGTGGTCACCGGTGCGGTAGGCGTCGTATGGGGCCTGATCTGGTTCGTCATGTACCGGAATCCGGTGGATTCCAAGAGAACCAATGCCGCGGAAATCGAGTACATCCGCGAGGGCGGTGGACTTGTTGACCTTGGCAGCAAGAAGACCAAAACGGTTGCACCGAAGCTGAGCAAGGCTGACTTTGCCTTGGTTTTGGGACGCAAGAAGCTGTGGGGAATCTATATTGGCCAGTTCTGCCTGACCTCCACGTTGTGGTTCTTCCTGACCTGGTTCCCAACCTACTTGGTGACCTACCGTCAGATGGACTACATCAAGACGGGATTCCTGACGTCGCTTCCATTCATCGCGGCGTTGGCCGGTGTACTGATCAGTGGTGTTCTCTCTGACCTCATGCTCAAGCGTGGGGTGAGCCTGGGTACTTCCCGCAAGCTGCCAATCATCACCGGACTGTTGCTCTCCATGAGCATGATTGGTGCAATCTTCACGGACAGCACCGCACTGGTCATCACCTTCATGTCTATTGCCTTCTTCGGCAATGGTCTGGCTTCGATTACCTGGTCCTTGGTATCTGCACTGGCACCGTCTCGCCTGATTGGTTTGACCGGTGGCATGTTCAACTTCATCGGCAACCTGTCCTCGATTGCCACTCCAATCGTGATTGGCTTGCTGGTCTCTGCGACCGATTTCGGCCCAGCCTTCATTTACATGACGGTCATTGCCGCGGTTGGCATCCTCTCCTACGTGTTCCTGGTCGGCAAGGTTAAACGCGTCGAGGGCTAATCAACGCGAACTACAGATAAGGGGCCAGTTTCAGAACTCAGAATTGAAACGGGCCCCTTATTTCGCATTTCGAGGACTACTCTCGGCTAAGCGAATGCTTAGTGGGCTGATCATTACGTGCGTTGATTGCCTAATCGCCCACACTCAATCGTGGGTAGGCAGTAAAGTCTGCTTTGCTCTCCACCTACTGAGAATCTCCCGGAACAGCAACAAATCCGGGTATTTTCCGGGCTGTGAGACCTCAATTGCTTGCCTACCCAAGATGATTCGAACATTGCCGCAGGGATTCGGAACTGCAAAGAGGTCCGCTACTTGTTGTGCTGGTCGGATGTAGGTCGGTTCGCATCAGCGAAATAATGTCTGACCTGCGGATTGATCTTGTTTTCATCTGGCTTGCGACGAAGTTACAGCGGGTCCTGGCAAAGCCGACCTCGACTACGGCTACCAGAGGCGCAAGCGTTGGTGTTAATCGCCGTATGAGCGCGACCAGCCTATCGCCGCAGTTGCAGTTGTGTCCGGTGCAGCCACTCATGAAATTTGCCGTGAGCGTGGACTATGTACCGGGTGCTAGGCCGTTTGAGCTAGGAGAAACTTGTCGTAGGTGACTTTGAGTAGCTCTCGGTCTGGCCGCTCTTTGGCAGTGCGAGGAAGCATCATCAGCTTTTGCTTGTGTCGTTGTTTTAGTCCGTGTTCGAGCATGGGTCCGTCGACTTCGTCGAGCAGATCGGGTCGAATCTCGACAGTGTAGTCCGGGGTGATGCCCAGGATATGCGAATCGAAAGCTGCATGATGGATTTTGCAAAGCGTGAGGCCGTTAGTTACAGCTGCGATACCGTCTTCGTCCGCATCGGGAATGATATGTGCGGCGTCAAGGAGCTGTGCGTGCCCCAGGTTGCAAACGGCGCAACGCACTTGGTAAGCGCGGATCACCGAAGCTCTGAACACTGGCTGGTGAAGTCGGGCTTTAGTCTCACGGACTAAATACTTCTTGACGATCGTGTCTGGACCGTCGGGTGCTGTGAGTTCAGCAAGGGACAAGCCCTTTTCGGCAGCGATGCTCAGAACGAACTGCTCTTGATCGGCTTCTTCGCCCACGATCTTGACAGGACAGAGAACATGGAACCGCATTGGTGAGCCGCCTACTCCGATAAACCAAATAAGCGGTAGATCCCGCTCTTTAGCAAGACGAAGACCAGCGTTCGTGTTCTTGTGGGGATCGCTGCCCTCCCATTTATATCTCGGCATACCATCAGGTCCGACTTCGTCGGCGTACGGGCGTTCTTCGCCAGGTTTCCGGAAGGAGGTCATGATGCTCAGTGCGGTGTCGAGCACCTGAGGCTTTCTGATCCCCTTCATGGGATCGATAAGTTTGAACGGTTCACCGTCGAAGAAAAAGTCGTTGATCTCTTCACGAGTGAGTGAGTATTTACCGTCATCTGTGCGTACACGAAGCCATTCGATCGCTTCAAGGCGCAATCGCAAATCGTCAAGTTGAGACCATTTGCGTGGCATTGAGTGATTCTCCTTCAGTGACAATATGATTGAACAATAGCAGCATGAGCAGGCAAATTACGAGTAGATGCATCCGAATTATGCTCGTGATTAATTGAGATCCACTGTCAAAAGCGTCGCATTGACGCCGAGTCAATTGAGACACGTCCAAGAAGCGAAGCGATGCGCTCACAGGACATATGATGCATTCTAAAAGTAATCAAAATATGGGGTAATCCAAAATGGAAACTGCAATGAATGGGACCTTGTCCAGATCGCAATTGTCGCCGAATGACCAGGACTACCATTCGTTCTCGAGGGTCAAGAACCAGACATCCTGTGTGCCGGCGGTAGAGGCCGAGTTCCAGAACTGGCTGTCGGAAAAAGGCATCGCGTTATCAAGCGGTACCCAACGCTCGGGTAGCGGAACAGCTAAAGCAACCGTCGAGTCAAGCAAGAATGGTCAGTTTGACCTAGTGTTTTGCAAGCTGGTTGAAGACACCCCAGTGGGCCTATTTACCACCGAAATTTACGCGTCTTCGGAGGGATGGATAAACATTACCGTGCGTAGCACGGAGGGTAAGTTCGTTAGTGTCCCACGAATAGCCAAAGCGCTGATGAGAAGGCTCGAACTTTTCGATGCCACGCTCCAGTTCCTTGACACACCAATTACTTGGGACATTGACAAGGTCGACGATCTTGTCGAGCTGCTGGAAGATGGTGACAGGCATGGCCCGGTTTGGACGTAGAGCGTTACCGGTATTAGACGCTGCAGTAAATGGTAAGGCACTGCCAATAAGCCAGTAATCATTAGCACGCATTGATACGGTCATGCAAGTATTCGGGTATCCGCTTGGAAGCTCACATGACCGTTACAGTGTGTGAATAAACGAAATGGTTTGATCCTTGAGTCCAGATCTGAACTAATCACTTTTGTCTGATCTGATATCAAATACTAAACCTATTATCGTCATTTTCGCGTATGCCGAGTGCGGTCAGTAGGTACATCTAATCGGAGCAGACGTAAAGTAGTTGAGACCCGCTGTCTACGAAGTTCCGAGACTTAAAGCCAGGTAGCCGGCCGTGAGAAACTAGCACACGTTTTTGAAAACATCTTTCCGGTGCTCGGCAGCAGACTAATAGATCTGAATCCCAAGGTATCGAATTCGTCCGTCGGGATGCTGGTTTCAGGGCAGCCGACGAGGGCTTCGGAAAAGTAGTTGACTACTGCCCGTCATTCGGATTTGGATAGTCGGGTATCCAAGCAACAATCAACGATTCAGCCTCGGACGCTGTCAGCTTTATAAATCCGTCGTTATCGTTGAGCTTCATGAGAAGTTTGTCGAAGCCATCTGCACCAAGACGGCATCGATTTCGTACCGTTTGCTCTTTTAGATCGCGCCCGTACCATCTTGAATTCAGAGTTAGTTGACACATTCGAGATTCGTCAGACTCCAAGAGGATAAGGTCGCTTTCAACCCTAACAGGACCACTGATGCTGCCATCTTTCACCCAAATGATCACGTCGTCCCTGCCAAAACTCTCCTCACGCGAAGTGACCTGAAGTATATCCAGATACTGATCCGGTTGACGTTGACCCGATTTGTTCTTCGTATAAGGCGCGAGCTCTGCCAACTCTGCTCCGGTAAAATCTGCGTCCGCCCACGTACTCAGGTAAGCATGTTCGAGACTCCCCGGAAATTTTGTCGACTCAGAATTTATGCCAGTTGTCTGTGGCTTTTTTGGACGATCATCATAGAGTTTCTTGAGAATTTCTATCAGTTCAGCATCTATGATCGGGCCAGACTTCGTGGACTCGTTTTGTACGAAATTCCTAACGTCTTTCCGGATGCTTTGCTCATCTGTGAGGATGATGGCTTCGGTGGAGGACGCCGAACTTGCGGATGCATTGGCCGAACCGATCACGGCGTGAGTGTCGGTTGAAATTACTTTCGCGTGAAGAGAATGAGATGAAAAAACCTTCACACCAGAATTTAGAAAACGTTCAATGGCGTAGGGGTTGGTTGCGCCCGAAGATATATTAGAAGGCTTGGCATTGACCAACAAGGTGTCTCCTTGACTAAGAGGCAAACGATCCGGTGCATCTTCGCCCAGAAAGGAGATCGCGGCATATGTTCTGTTGGCTTGAGCCACTATTTCCGTAATGCGGGGCCATACAGAATTTGAATGAAAAATCATGGACATGAACACAATCTATCCATACTGCAAGGCCGACACCGACTCCAGGGGCGTCACAATTACTGCCATCAGGCAGGGGCTCAGGCCACAGTTGACTGAAACTGCTAATCCGTGGGTAGGCGCTCCTTAACTCTGAATCGTCAGATCAGAAGTTTGGGCAACTAGGGTCGTGCGAGATCCAGGAATAGGATTAGCACGGAATGAGAGGGAGCTGATGACTGTTTCTAACAGGGGCTTTGGTACTGAAGTACTCCACAAAGCCCGATTACTCATTGATAACGACACCGGAATCGACGACGCGTTGGCTTTGGCCTACCTCTGTTCTCTCGGAAACGTACAGATTGAAGCAGTCACCAGTACCCCAGGAAACATCGACGTTGAACAAGTCGCCGCAAATAATTTGGCTCTACTCAAGCTCTGCGGAATGTCTGAAATTCCGGTTCTCATAGGTGCTCGCGAACCGCTGGAAATTCCGTTGGTGACTACCCCTGAGACCCACGGGCCTCAGGGTGTTGGCTATGCAACTTTGCCTGTTCCTGGACCAAGCTCCATCGCTGGCAATGACGCCGTGGATTACTGGATCGAGGCGGCCCGCGCCAGCCCAGGAGAGCTCACGGTGCTCTTGACCGCGCCGCTGACAAACTTCGCTGTGGCACTTCGCCGCGAGCCACGTCTTCCTTGGCTGGTGCGCAAAGTAGTGATTATGGGAGGAGCCTTCTACTACCAAGGCAACACCACTCCGACCGCAGAGTGGAACACTCA
Organism: Arthrobacter sp. JUb119; assembly: GCF_024807995.1. NCBI lineage: Bacteria > Bacillati > Actinomycetota > Actinomycetes > Micrococcales > Micrococcaceae > Arthrobacter > Arthrobacter sp. JUb119. The sequence continues at coordinate 457,070 of NZ_JANUFE010000003.1, read as the reverse complement.
TGTAGACCCGCACGCCGCAAAGGAAGTTTTTGCTGCCTACACTGCTGCCGCTGAACAAGGATTGGACTCTTCGAAGTTGCCGATTGTCTGTTCGCTGGACACCACGGAACGCTTCGAAATGCAGCCGGACTTCCTGACGAAGCTCTCCGAAGAAGCTGGATGCGCTGAACCAGAGATCGTCCAGGCTAGCGACCCGGAAGGGACCTTGAGCAAGTCCTCCAATCCGCTTGTGCGTTATCTCTCCGATGCCCTGCGTTTCTACTTCGAATTCCATCGCCAATACGACCAGGGCTACATCGCTCACGTGCATGACTACTTTGCCGCTGGCGTTGCCGCGGGGACGCTCAAATACGAGACCCGCCCCGCAACGGTGGACGTCGAGACAGAATCGACATTGCTCTTTGGTACCACCGTGGCCGATTTCCGCGGACTGTGGGGCAAGCCGGCGAACGCCCAGGTGGTCGTCGCAAATGACCCCGTAGCAGGGTTTGCCGAACTGGTCCAGCGCCTCGGTGCGCTGGCAAGGAAACTCAACGAGAATTCCTGAGCGCAGGCAGGTGGGCTAGAATCGTCTACCGGGTCGAGGTGACATAGACCCGCCATTCGCGCGTTGCGGGAGCAATCCTGCGCGCAGCCAAACTCGTATCCCCAGGATTGCCTCATCATGTCACCGAACCTTCTTTTGCCCGAAGCATCAGCGACCCAGCTCCTGCGCCGCAGGGTGCTCGGCGCAGCTGGAACCCTGTTGCTCGTCGGAACCTACCTGTTCCTGGTCATCACCCAACCCGCGGGAATCGTCGAGGGCCTGGGCCAGGGAGTTGCCTTGGCAACTTTCGCTGCCTACCTGATTGCAGCCGTCCTGCTGCTGCTCGCTGTGCTGCCGGATCTGCCGGTCTCCGCTCTGACACTGATCCCGGTCGCGCTGGCACTGAACATCATCCTGGGCCAATTCGTCGGGTCCGTCATGGTCCCGCTCTACCTGGATTCCATCGGCACCGTACTGGTGGGCTTCCTGGCCGGCCGCCGTGCCGGTGCCGCCACCGGTGTGCTCAGCACGCTGATCTGGTCGCTATTTGCCCCCACCGTCTTGCCATTTGCTGCCGGAGCCGCACTGGTTGGTTTCCTTGCGGGAACCGCCGCTCGCTACGGCGCTTTGCGCCGGCCATATCTGGCCCCAATCGCGGGTCTGGTTTCTGGTGTAATGGTTGGCGTGGTCTCTTCCCCGGTGGCTGCCTTCGTCTATGGCGGCACCTCGGGTGTCGGTACCGGCGCAGTGGTTGCGGCCTTCCGCTCCATGGGTGATTCGCTGCTCTCCGCGGTCACCAAGCAGGCCCTGATCTCCGACCCGGGAGACAAGGCAATTGTCTTCCTCATCGCGGCGTTGCTGGTCTTCGCCTTGCCGAAGCGCTTGAGCGGTTCTTTTGAATTCATCCGCCGCTACAAGGTGCTGGGCAAGAGCGGAAACAAGTAGGCCACCTATGAAGCGCCGCATCGCTGATTTGCATCCTTTTACCGTGCTTTGCCTAGCCGTGCTCACCGTTTCGGTGGCCACGGCTGCCAGCCGCTGGTGGCTGAGTTGTGCGGTGATAGTGCTTTGCTTGGTCATTGGGGCGGTTGCGGGCAATGCCCGCAAACTCGCGGCACTCAGCGGTGCCATCATGCTCCCGACCCTCCTGTCCTTGCTGATGATCCATGGACTGGCTTCACAGGATTCTTCGGCGGTGATCGCGGCATGGGGGCCAGTCAGCCTGACGCTTGGGGGAGTGGAAATCGCCATGGCCCTGGCCTTGCGCACCGCCGTGCTGGTGGTGGCGGGTTTGCTTTGCGGTCTGCTGATCGACAAGCACCAGCTGGTGGCAGCTATCGACTTGTCTCCGGCTCCGCCGCAGGCGGGATACCTGTTGGCATCCACGCTGTTCCTTCTTCCGCAGATGATGGAAAAGCAGCATGCCATCGGCCAAGCCCAGGCCTTGCGGAAAGCAGGAACCGGCCGGGGTTTGGCCGGGTGGCTGCAGCGCCTGAGGCTGCGAGCCGTACCGCTGGTGCTCTCCTCGGTGCAAGATGCCCATGACCGTTCGATGCATCTGGCCGCGCGCGGTTTCCCCGCCCGCGGCGAGCACAGCAGATTGCGCCACGTCGCAGACTCGCAGATCCAAAGGGGCGTCCGCTGGGTTGCCCTGCTCTGTTCGGTGCTGGTGCCGGTAGCGATTCTGGTGCCACTCGGGGGAGCCTCATGATGGATGCGGAACACCGTGCACCTGCCGGAACCACCGCGGCGCTGCACCTCAGGCTGGGAAGCTTCCGCTACTCCGAGGCGCACGCCGAGACTTTGCGCGAGATCGAGTTGGAATTCTCTCCGGGTTCCCTGACTGTCATCGCCGGCGACTCTGGATGCGGAAAGTCCACGCTGGGCGGAGTATTAGCTGGCATGCTTCCGCGGCCGGGAGCGGACCAATGCCAGGGAACGGTCACCCTGGCGGGGCAACGGATCGATTATTCTCCGGAGCATTCGCCGCGAATCGACGTAGCTGGCTGGGCCAGGCATGTGGGATTGCTGCCCCAGGATGCCGGGCTCTACCTTTCGAGGATTCGCCAGACGGTTGCCGAAGAGCTGATCTTCGCCCGGGAGAATGAAGGAATGCCCCGTGAAGAGATGGCAGACCTCATCGAAGAGCTATCCACGCGGCTTTCCCTGGAACATCTGCTGGAACGCGATCCCGCCAAGCTTTCAGGAGGCCAAGAACGCCTGGTCGCACTGGCCGCGTTGTCCGCAGCCAAACCGTCCATCATTGTGCTCGATGAACCGTTGGCCGGGTTGGATTCCAAGGCAACTCAGGCCGTGACTTCGATGATCACCAGGTTGCGTGCCGAAGGCACTGCACTTGTGGTGCTGAACCGGACGGCAGAAGCATGGGAAGCCGAAGCGGATTCACTGTGGAACATCGCGGACGGAGCTTTGCAGCGGGCAACTGCAGGCGCTGCAGCCACTGCGTTGCCTTCCAAATCAAAAAGACCATCTGTCCCCGCCGCATCCGCAAAGCCTTTGCTGGACTTTGCCGGCGTGCAACTCGGTTACAAAGACGCCAGCGCACCGGTCCTCTCCAATCTTGACCTGGAAGTCCGTGCCGGAGAATGCGTGGGACTGGCCGGCGCCAACGGAACGGGCAAGACGACACTGCTCAAAGCCGCCGCAGGGCTAATCAAGCCAACTGCAGGAAAAATGCGGGTGGCAGGTGATGCGGGGATGCTCCTGCAGAACCCTTCGGACCAGCTCTTCGAGCGTACCGTAGCCCGGGAGGTCGCCTTTGGCCTTCCCAAGAAGAGCAGCCAACGTGCCCGCGTGCCGCTGGTGCTTGAACAGCTGGGCTTGGAATCCTATGCGCAGACCCATCCTTACGAGCTGCCGGCTTCGGCCCGCCGGCTCGTTGCCCTGGCCACCGTGCTGGTGCGCGAACCGCAGTTGCTCCTCCTTGACGAACCAACCGAGGCGTTGGACTCGGCTGGGCTTCATTGCCTGCACGGGGCCATCGATTCGATTCTCGAACGCGGGGGAGCGGTGCTGTTCTCCTCCCACGATGAGCGATTCATGTCGTCCACCGCGCACAGAGTGCACCGCATGAGGAGCAGTGACTGAGCTCACCGACCTTTGATTGACACGTCATCGACTTTCGAGATAGATCGGAGTAGCGTCCAAGGTATGAGGCCAACGGAAATCCCGTGACCATCTTGAAACGGAAAGTGGGTCCATCATGGCTCAGTATGATGTAGCAGATCGTTCGGCAGTAGTTACTGGTGCCGGTTCGGGCATCGGACAGGCTATCGCCATCCTCTTAGCCGCCAACGGAACCAAAGTGGTGGTCCAGGACCTCAACGCCGAGGCCGCCGGCGCTACCGTGGAAACCATTAAGGCCGCCGGCGGAGAAGCCGTAGCAGTTGCAGGAGATGCCAGCTCTTCGGCTGTCATCGACGAAACCATCAAGGCCGCCAACGCCATGGCTCCATTGAAGATCGGCGTCAACAACGCAGGTATCGGCGGCCGCGCCGCCAAGGTGGGTGAGCTGACCGACGAGGACTGGGACAAGGTCATCTCGGTGAACCTCAACGCCGTCTTCCGCGGAACCCGCGCCCAGGCCAACGCCATGAGCGAGAACGGGGGAGGGTCCATCGTGAACATGGCCTCGATCCTCGGCTCGGTGGGCTTCGCCGGCAGCTCCGCCTACGTTTCCACGAAGCATGCCGTGGTGGGCCTGAGCAAGACTGCCGCCGTGGAGTATGCGACCCAGGGCGTGCGCGTGAACAGCGTGGCCCCGGGCTTCATCGACACCCCGCTGCTGCAGCAGATGCCCAAGAAAGCCTATGACGCGCTGGTCGACAAGCACCCGATTGCCCGCTTGGGCAAGCCGGAAGAAGTGGCCGCGCTCGTGGCATTCCTGGCCAGCGATGCGGCGTCCTTCGTGACCGGCAGCTATCACCTGGTTGACGGCGGCTACACCGCCGTATAGCCCATCGGATCAAGCGGATGCGGTGTGGAGTTGTGCCGCATCCGCTGGTTTCCTGCTCCTGGCGAACCCGCGAATCCAATCAATGAGCGTCAGGCGATTCGAATGCTCTGGAGCCGTTAGCCAGATCATGTTCTTAGCCGAAACGGAATAAGTTGCTTGCGGAGGTAGTTACGCTGTGCAACTACAATTTCCAATTCAGGAGTCCCGCCCCATGGATCTGTTTTCCCCTCTCGCCCTCGGCGACCTCAAGCTGTCCAACCGCCTGGTCATGGCACCGCTCACCCGCTCGCGTTCGGGCAAGGACGGCGTGCCCAACGCAGATGTAGTCGAGTACTACCGCCAGCGCGCGTCCCTGGGCCTGATCGTCAGCGAGGGCACCTACCCGAGCTTTGCCGGTCAGGGCTTCGTCCGCCAGCCGGGCCTGGTCACCGAGGAGCAGATTGCCGGCTGGAAGAAGGTCACCGACGCGGTGCACGCCGAAGGCGGCCTCATCGTTGCCCAGGTCATGCACGCCGGACGAGTCACCCACCCGGAAACCACCGGTGCCGACTACGTCGAGGCGCCAAGCGCCATTGCGGTTGAAGGCGAGTCGCGCACCTACACCGGAAAGCACGCGTACCCGGTTCCGCATGCCCTGGGCACCGAAGAACTCCCAAGGATCATCGAAGAATTCGTTGCCGCTTCGCGCAACGCCATCGCCGCCGGATTCGACGGCGTGGAGCTTCACGGGGCCAACGGCTACCTGCTGCACGAGTTCCTGGCGCCTTCGGCCAACACCCGCACCGACAACTACGGTGGTTCCCCGGCGAACCGGGCCAGCTTTGTCATTGAAGTCGTGACCGCCGTGGCCAAGGCCATTGGCGCTGGCAAGACCGGCCTGCGCATTTCGCCGGAACACAATGTCCAGAGTGCCGTGGAAAATGATCGTGCGGATGTGCTGGCTACCTACACCGCGCTGGTCCAGGGCATCGCGCCACTGGGGCTGGCCAACCTGAGCATCCTGCACCATGACCCAGCCGGCGAGTTGGTCCAGTCGCTGCGCAAGGCCTTTGGCGGACCGGTGCTGCTGAATACCGGCTTCGCGGAGATCACCACCTATGAAGAAGCCGCACGCGTGGCTGCCGAAGGCTGGGGCGAAGCGGTTGTCGTGGGCCGCCCTGCGATTGCCAACCCGGATCTGGTGCGCCGCTGGAAGGAACAGCTGCCGTTGAATGAACCAGATTTTGCGACGTTCTACACTGAAGGTCCAAAGGGCTACATCGACTACCCATTCTGGGAGAACTAGCCTCTAAAACTTCTGACTTAGTTTAGATGAAGCCACCGCTTCCGTTCGTAAACGGAAGCGGTGGCTTCTCCAGATCCAGCGAGCTACACGTCATGCTCTAGAAGAGTTTGAGTTGTCGCACAGAGATGTTCGACCTTTGGATAAAGCTTGCTCGGTAGTTCGCTGTTGCCTATGGCCTCGGATTCATTTTCGAAAACTTCTGCCATGGCGATAGGCAGAGCGTACGTCATCGCACTCACTGTCATCCGCAACCACTCTTCATCTATTTTTGCTTCACGAGCAAATCTTGACCAATGTTTTGATGAGACTTTCCCGAACTGTCGCTCGCCCCCGATGGACATGGCGGCCTTCCGCAATCCATCGTTTTTCTTCGGAAAACCGTCGTTACTAACGTGTTCGTAGGGCAAGCCAGATGCGATGTCATAAAATGGCGCAAGCTGCACACGGCCATCAGGGAGATGGAGTATCGAGTAGTTCTTGCCGTGTGCGTCGGGAGCTCCCAAAAGGTAATTTCCTATTAGGCCTTCAATGAATTTTTGAACTTCAGTTTCAGGAGCACGAGCTTCTCGAAGGGTCTTAATGATCTTGAGTGCGCTGGGTCCTCGGTTCGACTCGTACTTGTTTGTAGATAAGGTCGAAGTGGCCTGGCAGAAGTCTTCTTGATGGACCCGATAGACGTTGTTTCCCTCAATAAGCCGATCGTACCGTTTCACCACGATTGCCGATTGCCCGTCAAACTGCGTGAAGTTGGTTTCGGCAACTTGTAATCCCATGCGTCCCAAAGTCTTCAGACAGAGGTGCTCATTGAGTGCTTGATCTCGAAAATCTTGGATGCCGGGCTTGAAAATGTGGGTTGTCGGTTCGCTGCCAGTGGCTTCATGCCATCCGTCCTGCCATCTCAAAGCGAATTTGCTTTGAGCTCCAGCTAGTGACCACCGTTCACGACCGACAGTCCACGATCCTTTCGGAGACGAAGATAAAACCCTGATGCGTTGACCGATTTCATTGTCGTTGCAAGCCACGAGTTCACCTGCGGAACGCGTTAACTCGTCAATTTCATCCGGCCGTACGAACTGCACTGCTCCTGCACATTCAAACCCAATATGCTCAAGTAAGGCGAAGGGATTCTTTGCCGAAATGCCAAAGTCATCAGCGAACGACTGGCGGACAGCTTCGCCTTCCGGAATTAGCCCCTCGATGAACGGATCAGTAATAGAGCGCTGGTAAGGGGTCTCTCGATAGGGCATTGCCAGGGATAATCTGGCTTGTCTAGAATCTTGTGGGACGAATTGAAATTTTCTGTTACCGGAATGATCTTGTTGAAGGATTCCGACAGGCTGCCCGTATAAAAAGGTCACGAGTTCTTTCATCGCGGGCCCTGTTCGTTGTTCTCATCTTTATTGTCCGGTTCATTGCATTCGTCATTATCAAGAAGTGCTTGATCCTGCTCGCTTTCTACGTCGTTCGCGGTACTTGAGTTGCGATCGAAAGTCGAAGCATCTGAACTAGGCAACCCTTTTCTAAGGGACTGTTGCAACGCCGATTGACCGAGATCGGAGGCGGCTAGGTTTCGGATGCCCGTTTGGATGCGCAGTTCTTTGGCGAACTTTTGGAATGAGGATTCGCCGAGCCCCGATGTGGCTAGTTTTCGGAAGGCCGATTGACCTATGTTCGAGGGTGCCAATCTTGGGAAAGAGGACTGATCCAAACTCGAGGCTTTTCTAATTGCTTCCGACGCGGCCGGAGAGATACGAGCTATCGAATGGTAGCGGTCTTCATCTGATGACTCGATTTCGGGTTCAGCATTGAAAGAAAGATTTATTGATATCCCGAGTGCTTCAAAGGTATCTAACACCTTGCCGAGTTCAGCTCTCGTGCGTACACCCTGCTCCAGGCCTATAAGCCATTTGCGCGAAACGCCTGCGCGGTCGGCTAGGGCTTCTTGAGTGAGGCCGAGTTTCATCCGGGCATCATGCACGAATGCTCCGAGTTCCTTTTGGGTCGAAACGTCGCGATTCATGAAACCTCCTGTTGTGCACGTATATACACATTATTATAAGTGAACGTACGTGCACAATCAAGAAAGTGAATATACGTACACTTTTACGAAAGTATACGTTTGTTCACATTCATTAATGTGAATGAACGTGCACTTAGGCTAAGGTCACTGGACAACAGGGAGGTCTCAATAGCGAAAGCTTTTGCGTCAAATCGCTCTTGATGAGCTTTTTCATTTGCGCAAAGTCCAAGTCATCTCGATCGCTGAACTTCATCACCGGAGAAGATATGAGGATTTTCGGCAGTCAGAAGTGCTCTTGGTACCTCAAAATAGGGGAGTTGAACGCAGGCCAGGCGTAAAGAGAGCCGGCTATGGGTCCCTCCAATGCGATGGTATGAATTTCCCTTACTATCACTTTCTTAGAAAATGATTGTAAGGATCCGTGTTGCTATCACTTTCCGCTTGGTGGTTCGTGGGGCATGAAAATCAGTCGAGGGCCGGAATGCCGGACATGGCTCCAGCAAAACCAAGCATCCTTCATCATGATCCAGGCAATGACCTGATCCAACCGTTGCGCGAGTCCTTTTGCGGACCGATCCGCTGAGTATCGGTCCGCCTCAATCACGGCCAATCAAGAAGTTGGAGGAGGTCCTGCTGCTTGCAAGGAAAGCGGCAAGCTTCTTGTGGCTTCGAACTTATCCGAACCAGGGCTTCTCGGCAGCCGCGAGAGTCCCATCGTTCTTGGCCATGTTCAGCCACTGGTTCACGTATTCCTGGAACTCGTCATCGCCCAGCGGCAGCAGGTACGCCTTCTGGGAGAAATTGAATGGCTGATCCGGGTGCACCGCGCACAGCTCGGGGTGCTCGTTGGCCACCCAGCGGGTCTCCGAGGCGTCGGTGGTCATCACGTCGGCACGCCCGGCAATGATCTCATCGAAGATCTTGTTGTTGTCCTCGAAACGGATGATCTCGCCCTTCCGGTAGTTCGCATCAGCGAACTTCTCGTTGGTCCCGCCAATCGGCGTGATGGAACGGACCCCGGGCTGGTTGATTTCCTTGACCGTGTCGTACTTCTCCACGTTCTCGCACAAGGTGATGGGCGTCTTGCCCTCGTCCAGGGTGGCTTCGCTGTAGTAGGCCTGCTGGGCGCGTTCCATGGAAATGGATACCCCGCCCACGGCGATATCGCATTTTGAGAGGAAGTCCGGCATCAAGTCCTTCCAGGAGGTCTGGATGAACTCGGGTTCTGCGCCCATCGACTCGGCAAGATTCTTGGCCATCGTGATGTCGATTCCCGACCATTGCCCGGTGTCCGGGTCAAGATAGGTGAACGGCCGGTAGTCTCCGGTGGTGCAGACCTTCAGCGTTCCGGCTTCAGCTACGCTGGCCAGCCGGGTGCTCTCGGAAGCTGGCTCCTGGGCGTCGCCGGAATCCGGGGCTGGAGCTGAACAGCCTGCAAGGAACAAGGCTGCGCATAGGGCCAGCAATGGCAACCGGCGGGTAATGGACGGATTCTTCTGCGAACTGTCGGTCATAGTCCATCAATCTATAAGCGCTCCAAGTCAGGGCACAAGAGTTCCGGGTTTTCTTACGCGAGCAGAAATCAGCCGGCAGCAGGAACCGCTGCGGTCAGGTCCAGCGCGGCCACGAGATCCTTGCTGTGCTGATGTTCCGCATTGCCCAGGAAATCGTTGAGCGGCCGATGCTCCACCAGCACGCCCTCGTAGAACACGGCTACGTCGTCACTCACATAGCGGATCACGTCCATGTCGTGGGAGATGACCACCAGGCTCAGCCCCATTCGCTCGCGCAAATCAAGCAGCAGGTCCAGGATGTGGCGCTGGGCTACCGAATCCAGTGCCGAGGTGGACTCATCGCAAATCAATACCTGGGGGTCGGTCAGCAGCGCCCGCGCGATGGCCAGGCGCTGGAGCTGGCCGCCGGAGCACTGGCCGGGCCGGCGATCCAGTAATTGCTCGGCCAATCCCACCTGGGCCATGGCTTGCGCCATGCGCTCGCCGGCCTGGATTGCCGGCAGCCGGTGCACCGCCGCGCTCATTGACGTGCGGATGGAAAGCCGGGGATCGAAGGACGAGTACGGTTCCTGGGCAATGACCTGCACCCGCGTTGCTTCGCCATTGCGGCGCGTATCGATGATCTGTCCGGTCGTTGGCTCTTCCAACCCGGCCAGCAGCCGGGCGAAGGTGCTCTTGCCCGAACCGGAGCGGCCCACCACTCCCAGGACCTGGCCGCCGTGCAGGCGCAAGCTTGTGGGCTTCAATGCTGCCGGGCCCTTTGCGCGGCGCGTGTAGTTCTTGCCCGCATCCACTGCTTCCAGCAAGCATGCGGAATCCTTAACGCGTGGCGTGCGCAGGGGAGGCAAGCTGGCTTCCACCAGCTCGCGTGTCTTGGAATGGCGGTCCTTGGAGAAGATGTGCGCGGTGGGGCACTGGTCCACAATTTGCCCGTCGCTGACTACTACGACGCGGTCTGCGATGTGCTGGATGCTGGCGATGTCGTGGGTGATGAACAGGACGCCCACGCCACGTTCCTGCTGCTTGCGGCGCAACAATTGCAGCACTTCGGCCTTGAGAATCGAGTCCAAGGATGACGTTGGTTCATCAGCCAAAATGAACTCCGGGTCAGCGGCCAAGGCGATGGCCAGCATGGCGCGTTGGGCCATCCCGCCGGAAAGCTGGTCCGGGCGCTGGCCGGCAATCTGCTGGGCAGGGGACAGGCCTACTTCTTCGAGCAAGGACAGCACCTGCTGCTCGTGCTGGCGGGCTTTGCCCCAGCCGTGGGCTCCCAGAGCTTCAAGCAGATGCGCGCGGATGGTCAGCCGCGGGTTCATCACGCGCTTGGGCTGCTGGAACAGCATGCTGATGCGCCGTCCGCGCACCGAGTCCATGGCCTTCTCGCCCAGCTGGTCAAGGCGCTGGCCGTCAAGCAGGATCTGGCCCTCGGCACGCAGCTGCTGGGGCAGCAGGCCGATGATCGCCTTGGTGAGCAGCGTCTTGCCGGAACCGGAACGTCCGACAACCGCCACCAATTCGCCGGCTCGCAGGGCGCCGCGTGCTTCGGAGAGCAATCGCTGATCGCCGGAGCTGACCGAAAGATCAATGAATTCAAGTTCTCTAGTCATGGGCTTCCGCCTTGGCCTCGGTGGCAAGCACGTCCTGCCCGCCCAGCACGTGGGTGATTCGATTGCCCAGCAAGGTGACGCAGAAGCTGACCAGGAAGATGGCTGCGCCCGGCGCAATCAGGCCCCAAGGGGAACGGATGGCATGGGGCTGGGCTTCGGCCAGCATTGAACCCCAGTCGGACTGCGGCGGCTGCACGCCGATGCCCAGATAGGACAAGGAGCCGAGCAATACCAGCAGCAGCCCGAAGCGCAATGCCGCCTGGGCCAGCACCGGTCCAGCCACGAAGGGCAGGACGTGGTGGCGCAGGATGAACCAGCGCGAAGCACCGACATGCCTGGAGGCTTCGACGTGGTGGGTGGATAAGGCCTGGGCCGCCATGGAACGCACCAACCGTGCGGTGGGGGTCCATGCCACGACGCCCACGGAAAGCACCATGGTGAAGAATCCGGGACCCATGACCGCGATGATCAGCAACGCAATCACGATTTCGGGCAGCGCGAGCAGCAAGTCGTTCACGCGCAGGAAGAGCTCATCCAGCCACCCGCCGCGCACCGCGCTGAGCAGGCCCAGTGCGGTGCCAACCAGCAGCGCGAACAGCGTGGTGATCAGCGCTACCGATAGCGAGAACCGGCCACCGTGCAGCACGCGGCTCAAGGTGTCGCGGCCCAGGGCATCGGTGCCCAGCAGATGGGACAGGCTGGGTCCCTGCAACCGGTCCGCCAGGTTCTGGGCGTCGGGGTTGTAGGGGGAAATCCACGGAGCGGCGATGGTCAGGATGACCACCGCCAGCAAGATGAACGCGGGAGGGGAAAGCAGGATTTCCCTGGAATGATTCCTAGCCATGTCGTACACCAATCCTCACATTGGGATCGCTGATCCTGTGCACCAGGTCAACGATTCCGGTCACCACTACAGCACAGGTGACGACCACCACCACGCCACCCTGGGCGACCGGGATATCGGCATCGACGATGGAGTCGAAGATCAGCCGGCCCATTCCGGGAATGGCGAAGATGACTTCCACGATGACCGACCCGCCCAGCAGTCCGGCAAACCAGACACCCACCATGGTCCACAGCGGCAGCAAACCGTGGGGAACCACATGGCGGACCAGCCCCTGGGTGCTGCTCAGCCCGCGGGCGCGGGCGGCCAGCACGTGCTCGGAGTCCAATGCCTGGCGCACCCCAGAGCGCACCGCGACGGTGAAGAAGCTGATGGGGCGCAAGGCCAGAATGAAGACCGGCAGCACCATCGAGGCCGGGGATTCGAAACCGGCCGAGGGAAGCAGCGAGAAGCGCACCGCGAAGAGCAGGACCAGCAGCGGAGCCAGCGCATATTCGGGGATGGCAATCAACGCATGGGTCGCCGAGGTGATCAGCCTATCGGGCCACCTCCCGGCACGGGTGGCCGACAGCACTCCCAAGACAATGGACACGGCGATGGCCACCACCAGCGCGCTGCCTGCCAAGGACAGGGTGACGCCAATGGCCGGCAGCACCTGGTCGGCTACCGGGGTGCCGCTGATATGCGAGATGCCCATGTCTCCAGTGGCGAACCGGCCCAGCCACCGTCCGAACTGCACCAGCATCGGGTCGTGCAGGCCGAATTGCTGTGCGTAGGCCTGCACCGTTGCCTCGTCGGCGGCCCCGATGTCCATGCGGGCGCGCAGCAAGGACCGCACGGGGTCCCCGGGGGAAACGAAGGGGACCAGGAATACCGCGAAGGATGAAAGCAGAACTGCTGCGCCGAGTCCAATGGCCCGGCGCAGCATGGTGGCTAGAGGAGACACGCTAGCTGGTCTTCGCCAGATCCTTGGTCAGCACGTAGCGAGTCAGCGGGTCCTGGACGTAGCCCTGGACCTTGGCTCCCACGCCGTCGATAGCCTGCTCGTTGACCAGCCAGACGTTCGCTGCATCGTCGGCGAGCAGATTGCCTGCCTGGCGGTACAGGTCGTGGCGCTGGGCCTCGTCCTTCTCTGCCAGTGCCTGGCCGATCAGCTGGTCGTAGTCCTTGTTGCAGTAGTGGCTCAGGTTGTAGCCGCCCTCGCAGGTGTAGTCGGACTGCAGGAAGCCGATCGGATCAGCGATGTCGATCATCCGGTTGCGCTGGCTGAGGATCATGTCGTAGTTGCCGGCCAGTACATCCGGCTCCGCGGCGCCATAGGATTTGGTCACCACGTTTGCCTGCAAGCCGATCTGCTTGAACTGCTCCTGGATGATGGCGCCTACCCCGGCGAACTCCGCGCGTTCGGTGATCGCAATGATTTCCAGCGGCTTGTCCTGCTTGTATCCGGAAGCTTCCACCAGCTTCTTGGCTTCTTCGATATTCACCTGCGGTACGGCCAGATCCGGGTTGGCCCACGGCTCGCTCGGGGCGAAGGGGCCGGTGGCAGGCTGCGCTGCGCCTTCGTAGATGCTGGCGGCCATGGCCGGCAGGTCCAAGGCCATGGTGGCGGCCTTGCGCAGCTCCCGGTTCTCGAATGGAGCGCGCGAGTTGTTCAGGTACAAGGTCGAGGTGCGAGGCGAGTCGGCCTTGAGCACGCTGATCTTGCTATCGGCTTCCAGAGCCGCCAGGCTGGTGGCCGGGATGGACATGGAAATGTCCGCTTCACCGGTCTGCACCTGGGTGGCGCGGGTGGCGCCTTCGGTGATGTAGCGGATTTCGCCGCCAGCCAGCTTCACCTCTCCGTCCCAGTAATTCTCATTGCGGTCCAAGGTCAGGGACTGCCCGGCTTTTTCGGAGACCGGGGCAAAGGGTCCGGTGCAGTGCTTCATCGGGTCGATGCCCTTGCCGGTGTACGCGGCAGGGGAAAGCACGCCGGCGTTCACGCTGGCCATGCGGTAGGGCAGCAACGGATCCGCGGCGGGGGTGGTGACGCGCACGGTATCAGCGTCGACGGCCTGGACCTTCTTGATGGTCTTGGGGTTCACCGCACGGGCTGGAGCGGTGGCCTTAAGGACGTGGTTCAGCGAGCCGGCAACGGCCTTGGCATCCATGGCGGTGCCATCCTGGAACAGCACGTTCTTGCGCAGCTCGAAATCCCATTCGGTATCCGAGGACTGCTTCCAGGAAGCAGCGAGCATCGGTTCAACGGTTTTGGTGCTCTGGTTGTATTTGGCCAGGGTTTCCAAGCAACCGGCGATGGAGAGCACATAGGCGTCGTCGCTTTCCAGCGCCCAATTGGATACCGGGGCGCGGAAATTGGCCACAATCACGCGGGCTTCCGAGTCCGCGGCTTGTTCCGGGGCGGAGCTCGCAGGGGTGGAGCTGCAGGCGGTCAGCGCCAGGGCAATGGCAGCAAAACCTGCGGCAGCGCTCAATCGTCCAAGTTTCATGGAAATCCTTCGGCATTACGTGATGGATTGGCATCTAATGCAATAGAGCCTCGGTAAGCGTACCCTAATTAGTTGACTCGTTTTGCTGATTATGGCCCGGCAAGGAAAGCGGAGGAAAAGCCCCCGCAGGGAGCCTGGGAAGAGTGGAAGCTGAGTAGTGCAAACTTGGGGTGCCCCGTGGAAATTCTGCGAGGGCAGCGCGTCATGTGTCGCAGTTCACGCACCCTGGGTCTGCAGGCCTGAACGCCTCACGAGCGATGCGCCAAGCCAGGAAGCAACGACCAGCGGAATGATGAGAACCAGCCACGGCAGGAATCCGGGGACGTGGCCCTGGCCGGCCTGGGACAAGAGCCAGCCCACCAGCAAATTCCCCAGTAGCACCGCCAGGCCGCCGCAACTGGACAGCAAGCCGAAGTAGGATCCGGTACCCCGGTGTCCGGCGAATCCGGGAACGAGCGAAAGAGCTGCAGGGTGCACGCTCATATGCCCCAAGGCCAGCAGGGTGACCGCGCACAAGATGCGTACCGCCGCGGTATTCTCGCCAAAAGCCGTGGCGGGGAGAAATGCGAGTACGCCGAACCCCAGGGCGCTGGAGAAATATCCGCAACGCAGGGTCGCCGCCGAGCCGATCCGTGCGGCGAGCCATGCGATGGGCAATTGCAAGCCCAGAGTTAGCACGGAGATCCACGCGAAAACCAGTCCCAGCCACTGGGTGGGCAGGCCGGTGCGTTCCAATTCCAGGGGAATGGCCAAATAGAGCTGGTTGTATGCCAGCAGGTCCGAGGCATGCAAGGCGCAGAAGGCCACGAATTTCCGGTCCGCCAGGCAACGGCGCAGGCTGCCAGGCTGGGCCGGCCGCTTGGCCCGGGATCCAGCATGATCCAGCGAAGTGACTTCCGGAGCGTAGCGGCGCAATGTCGCAGCCAGGAACAGTCCGATGGCGATGAAGAAGATTGCCCCGAAACCTGCAACGGCCGCGAACCCCCAATCCCACAAGGCCGCTCCCACCAGCGGTCCAGCCACCGCGCCGATTTCTCCGGTGACGCTCAGCCACGCAAAGAGCGTGGCCCGCTTGGCTCCCGTGGGCTGGCCCCTGTCGCGCGCGGTCTGGGCCGCACCCACCAGAATGCTCAGGCCCGGAGAGAAAAGTGCCCCGCCGAATCCGGTGAGCAATGTGCCAAGGATGAACAACCAGAGCTTCGGGTCACCCAAGGATAGGGAGGCGGCCAGCGTGAAGAACCCGGCGGCGCGCACTGCGCAGCCAATGAGGATCATGCGCCGGGCGCCGAAGCGATCGGCCAGGCTGCCTCCGGCCAGGAAGAGGCCCTGCTGGGCGAAGGTCCGGATGCCCAGGATCAGGCCCACCGCGGCGCCTGCCAACAGGAAGTCGTTGGCCAGCACTACGGCAAGAAAGGGAACCACGGCGTAGAAGCCGATATTGAACAGCGTCTGGGTTCCCAGCAGTACCGGGACTTCGAAGCGGGACGTGCTGGTTTTCATGGACCTCGGGGAACGGGCAGGTGCGCTGCGGGCAGATCGGGCGGACTCTTTGATCTTAGCCAACTCCGGTGCCCTGGGACGGGTCCTGCCCGCCGGGGCTGCCCGGCAGGATCCGTACCGGTCCGAGGAAACTTGCTGCCCTGTCCAAGACGCCATCCATCGCCTTCAGCTCGCATTCCCAGAGCGTCAGCGATTCCCAGCCAAGTGCCGCCAGGCTATCGCGATTGCGCTGGTCCCGGGCGATGTTGGCATCCAGCTTGGGGTTCCAGTACCCGGTATTGGATGCGGGGCGCCGCTGGCCCACCGGGCAGTCGTGGCCGTGCCAGAAGCAGCCGTTGACGAAGATGGCCTTGCGCCGGGCGCTGAAGACCAGATCCGGGGATCCGGGAAGCTTTCCGCCCCGCAGCGGGATGCCGGGATGCGCAGCACGCAGCTGGGCAACTTGCCGTGCGGGCAGGACGCCGTGCACGCTGTAGCGGTACCCGGCGGCATGCAGCAACCGGCGCAGGACCAGTTCCGGTCCGGTGTTCTTGCTGGAGATGCGCGACATGAGCGCCGAACGCTGCGCCGCCGACATGATGTCCATAGTCCATTGTGCGCCGCGAACAGGCCGCGCACTGCTGGCTGGGCTTTGGCTGGATGGCTTGCCGGTGCCATCGGATGAAACCTCTTGCAACGGTTCCCAAACCTTGGCTGCCGCAGTAGCTTGGAGCTGGAATGGCCGGCCGGGATCGGGCCGGTCGGCAACAGGCAGAAGAATCGAGGGGGAGCCATGCGCGCAGCACGGTACTACGGCCAGAAGGACATCCGGATCGAGGACATCGATGAGCCGGTGCTGAAGCCCGGAACGGTGGCCATCGACGTGGCCTGGTGCGGCATCTGCGGCACCGATCTGCACGAATACCTGGAGGGCCCGATCTTCATCCCGCCGGCCGGGCATCCGCACCCGATCTCGGGAGAGAGCGCGCCGGTGACCATGGGCCATGAGTTCTCCGGAACCATTACCGCCCTGGGCGAGGGCGTCACCGGACTTGAAGTCGGCGAGCACGTCGTGGTGGAACCGTACATCATCCATGAAGATGTGGACACCGGCAAGGGCCAGCAGTACCAGCTCTCCGAGGACATGAACTTCATCGGCCTGGGCGGTCGCGGCGGAGGGCTATCGGAGAAAATTGTCGTGGAACGCCGCTGGGTGCATCCGATCGGCAAGATTCCCCTGGATGAGGCCGCGCTGATCGAGCCGCTGTCGGTGGCCCACCACGCCTTCGTCCGCTCCGGGGCGAAGGCCGGGCAGGTGGCGATCGTGGGCGGTGCCGGCCCGATCGGCCTCCTGACCGCAGCGGTGCTTAAGGCCAAAGGGCTGACGGTCTACATCTCGGAACTCTCCGAGGCCCGCAAGGCGAAGGCGCGGGAAACCGGGGTTGCCGACGAGGTCTTTGATCCGAGGGACGGGGACGTGGCGGACAAGGTGCGCGAGGCGACCGGAGGACGCGGGGCCGATGCCGGATTCGAGTGCTCCTCGGTCCCGGTGGTGCTGGATATGCTCCTGGACGCGGTGGCTCCCGGCGGGGTGATCGTCAACGTTTCGATTTGGGGGCATAAGCCGCAAGTGGACATGCCCAAGCTGGTCTTGAAGGAAATCGACCTGCGCGGCACCATCGGCTACGCCAATGACCATCCGGACACCATTGCCCTGGTGCAAAGCGGCAAACTGGACCTGGCCCCGTTCATCACCGGGCGCATCGGGCTCGACGAGCTGGTTTCCGAAGGGTTCGACCAGCTGATCAACAACAATGAGGAACACGTGAAGATCATTGTTGATCCGCGGGCCTAGCCTGCAGCTATCGGGGCCAGTTGGATCACTGGCACTGGCCCCCTGGCTGCGGCTAGTGGTGGTGTTCTGCCTGTTTCATTTTCCCAATGATTCCCGGGTCGATGTCTCCCGAACGATGAGCGCCGTGCTCGGAATGCGGTACCGCGAGTTCTCCAGCGGACGAAGCTGCCAACCCCAAACTGGCAACCGCCGCAACCGCAACCGAACCGGCAAACATGCTCCCGAGGACAACTAGGCTGCTGGAACGCACTGCCCGGTGCGGATAGTTCTTCCGCCGCTTGCGCTGCCACACGAAGACCGCCAGCACCGACAGCTCAAGCAGCAGCAAGGAAGCAATCGTGAGATCCAGATTCTTCGCTTCCTCCGGGAACCCCCAAAGGCCGGCAACAATGCTGGCTAAATGCACGGAGGAGACGAGCGCCAGGCAGGGGACCGCAAGCTTCACGGCAGGGGCCGCTGCCTTCAGCAGGCTGGCAACGGCGTACACCAGCGCCACCCCGGCCCAGGCCGCGGATGCTATCGCGCCGAGCCACGCCCACCACGGTGCCGGGGCGGACCCGACCCCGAATGCCGATGCCAGGCTGGCGGAGGAGGCCGCGGCCAGCGCCGCGACTCCCAGTCCGGCGATCCCGGCATAGAGGCCGCCGAAGGCAACGGAGCTCGCAACTGCATCTCGCCCTTGGATGGCAGGTTCGGTGGCAGGCTCCGTGGCCTCATGGGAAATCATGACCGTGCAGTATGGGCTGCTGGCGTCCGGTCCTGGGACAGGCCTACCGACAGCAGGACAATCGCGCTGGCTAGATGCAGGACGTTATCCGCACCGTTCAGGGCAATGATGTTCAGTGCTGTAGAGGCCAAGAAGAGGCCGAGGATGCCAACCAGGAGGTAGACGGCGCCCACCGTGGTGTTGGCGAGCTTGGAAGCGCGCACGGATCCGAGCCCAGCGATGAGCAGTGCTGCGCCGATGGCCAGGTGGATGACGTTGTGAAGTGGATTGACCTCGAAAATGATCAGCTTCCCGCCCTCTGTTGCGAAGAAATCCACGCCGGCAGTGACAAGGAACCCGAGCAGGCCGACAAGGAGGTACACGGCCCCGAAAATCGTTGCGAGCAAGCGGTTAGGCGATGTGCGCATGGCAATCAGTCCTTCCTGGGACACGGATTCTAGTCCGTGTCGAGTTCTGCGGGTTCCGGAAGGAACCCTGTAGAAGTTCTTCGGAGAAGGACGGAAGGCGGATTGGTCTTGATTGGACTTATTTGCCGGCACCGGAGGCACCCAAGGATGCGGTAGGCGTTTTCGCATTGGTGTTCGGTTGGGGACGCTCTGGATCCCTCGGCAAGGAAGCTGATGCGTTGAGAGAGCGAGCCGAAGATGCGTTGGGCCGAAACAGCGAATAGCAGGTCATCGTGGATCTGCGGGCTTCATCTTCTCGCTGCCAGACGCTTCGCGACTATGAGCTGAGTTTCATCTGCTCGTAAGCATCCAATGCAGCCTGCCGCGATTGCTTCAGGTCCACAATGGGCTCCGCGGCCAGCGGCGCGAATCGAGCCGTGTAGCTTCCCTGGGGATCGAATTTCTTGGCCTGCAGTTCCGGGTTGAACACCCTGAAGTACGGTGCCGCGTCGGCGCCGCTTCCAGCGACCCACTGCCAATTGGCAGTATTGCTGGCGAGATCCGCATCTACCAAGGTGTCCCAGAACCAGCGCTCGCCGACCTTCCAATGCACTTGCAGGTTCTTGACCAGCAGGCTGGCTGCCACCATCCGCACCCGGTTATGCATCCATCCGGTCTGCCAAAGCTGCTGCATGCCGGCGTCCACTAGACCGAAACCGGTGCGTCCTTGTTGCCAACAGCTCATATATTCCGCGGCCTGCGGGTCTGCCTCAGGCCAGGCCCAGTCGAAATGATCGAACTGCGCACGCAGATTCCGCTCCGGAAGCTGCGGGTGATGGTAGTACAGGTGCCAGCAGAAATCCCGCCAGGCGAGCTGGCGGCGCATCGCGGTGGCACCGTCGGAAGCCTCGGGATTTACGGCGGCCAGACGGCCCAGCGCCTCCCACATCTGGCTTGCGCTGACATGCCCCCAGCGCAAGGCGGGGGAGAGGGCAGACGTTCCGTCCAGATCGGGGCGGTCATGGTGCTCCGGGTAGTCTTCGGCGATCGATTCCAGCACCTGCTCCAGGCGCTGGCGCGCAGGCGCTTCTCCGGGTTCCCATTGCGCGGCGAGCCCGTGAATCCAGTCCAAAGCCGGCAATAATTCCAAGCTCTCCAACTCGTCGCTGGCGGGAAGATTAGTGTCCGGGAGGGGTTCTTGTGCCTGTGGCGCGGGCAACGGAGGCCGGATCTCGCTGTCGCGCAACGCGTTGTAGAAGGGCGTGAAGACCTTGTAGCCGGTGTTGTTCTTGGTCAGCAGCTCCCAGGGCTCATGCAGGAGCGTCCCGCTGTAGCTGCGGGCGTGGACGCCTCGCGCGTGGAGGTCCTGCTTGATCTGCATGTCGACGGCGCGTTCGGCGTGGCCGTAGCGGCGGTTCCAGTGCACGGTCTGCACGTTGCCTTCGTGCACGAGTTCGCTGATGATCCCGGCGGCCGGGCCTTGGCGCAGGATGAGCGGGATTTCCAGTTTTTCCAGCGATCGGCGAAGGTCCTCCAGCGCCTGATGCAGCCACCATTTGGCCGCGCCACCCAGCGGGCGGATGCCGGCAGATGCCTGGTCCAGGACATATACCGCGATCACCGGACCGGAAGAAAGCGCGGCATCCAACGCTGGGTGATCGCTGGTGCGCAGATCATCGCGGAACCATACCAGCTGGGCAGGCAAAGCAGGCTGAGTCATTTGGAGTTCTCCATGGACTCATCCTAGTGGTTATTTAGCTTAGCTAGCTAAATTCTGGTGGATGCCCCGCCTAGCTCGGCGGTTACCGGGCATAGCAAGAGGCTGGTGGTTCCAATCAGTGATTGCACGCACCAGCCTCTTTCCGCGCCTAGGGATCAGGAGCCGTTACCCATATCCTTGGCCGTGTCCTTTGCTTCGCTGTGCAGATGCTCGGCTTCGGAGTTGGCTTCGGATTTGACGGTCTGCACGGATTCCTGGGCGTAATCCCGCAGGTCCTCTGCGGCCTGTCGCGCAGGCTCCCGCAGGTCTTCGGCAATCTGTTTCGCCGCATCCTTGGCCTCTTCGGCCAGCGGTTCTGCCTTGTCCTTGACCCGCTGGACCAGCTCGGCTTCTTTCTGGGTCCCCGGAAGCAGCGACGAGGCCAGCAGTCCTGCCCCGAAGGCGATGATTCCGGCGGCCAGCGGATTGCCCTTGGTCTGCTCCACCACCCTGTGCGGTGCGTCCCTGACGGCTTCCGCGGCGTCTTCACTGTAGTGGTGCAGCTGGTCACTTGTTGATTCACTGGTTCCCATGACGGAGTCCTTCACCTTCCTGAATGAGTCCTTGACCTTTTCGGATTGTCGGTGGGCAATGTGGCTGGGACTGACCCTGTCGGCAATCGCATCCACATCCTGTTGCATGTCGCCTCGTGTCTGGGCGATTTCCGCGCGGAGTTCTTCTGAATTCTTGCTCATGGTGCATCATCCTTCGGAGTAAAAGCTGATGGAATCCTCTTGACTGTCTCGGCCGTATTAGGCAGTCCCTTGATCTCTTGCATCTTCTTCTTGGCTGCGCTTGCCAAGACCAGACCGATCACCGCCCAGAGGGCGGCGACCACCAAGGCCGAGAAGCCGTAGCCAATCCAGAGCGACAATCCGAAGAAAGCCGCAACGGAAAGAAATAGCAAGACGAAATGGCCGGCAACACCGGCACCGGCATACATGCCTGCACCCTTGCCGGCGGAGCTGGCCGACTCCTTCAACTCCGTCTTTGCCAGCTCGATCTCTTGGCGAACCAGCAGCGATACGTTCTGGGTCAGGTCATTGAACAGGGCGCCGAGGGAACTGCGTTCATGTTCTGCGGAATCGGGATCTGGCGTCGTGTGAGTCATCGAATGCTCCTAGCGGTAGTCGGTGCTGCGCGGATCCCCAGGAGGGTAGGAGCGCAGCGGGTCAACATCCACCGAATCGTCATGCAGCGGGTTGCCTGCCGAATCCACGCGGGTGGTTCCCTGGAAGGACGGGGCAACCCGAACCGGACCTGGCCCGTCAACGCCCGAGGCGTTCGGTGCGCTGGTGGTGCCGGGGCGTGGTTCCTGGTCGCGGTGCCCTGTGGTGTTTTTCGGCTCGCTGGCATTCCGGGTCATACGTCCTGCCAGCAGCCCAGCGCCCAGCGCCAGCCCCAAGAAGGCGGCAGGGCGTTTGCGTGCAAAGCCCTTGACCTCATCCAGCAAGTCATGCGGCTCGCGCTGTTCGAGCCAATCGGCGGCCTGTCCGCTGTGATGCGAAGCCTGGTCCACCAGCATGGAGGCGGTTCCGCTCGCGCTGGACTGGTCGAGCATGGCGCGGAACTCATCGCTGATGTCGCGCAGGTTGGCCGCGACCTTGCGCTGCTGCGCGGAGGTCTGCTCCTTCAGGTCGGAGCCGAGTTCATCCCACAGATGGGTGGCCTGGTCCTTGGCCTGATCAGCGAGCATCGAGGCTTCCTGCTTGGCGCTGTCAAGTACGTGGGTGGCGGATTCCTGGCCCTCGCGCGCCAGATCCTGGGCTGCCTGCGCTTTGCCCGACGTACTGCCGCTTCCTGCGGACTGCAGGTCATCGGAATCATGCGCGTCGGCCGGTACCGGTTCGACAGTGCCCGAAGGGAACAGGTCGGTTTGCGGCTCGGTCAACGGATCCGGATCGTTCAAGCCGTGGCGGACGGTTCCGGGTTGCGGGGTGCTGCGCGGGTCATCGGGGAATGGATTCGAACTGGTGTGATCGTTGGTGCTCATGTCTTCCCTTCCTCTGCTGCTGTCGTCAGCTGCGGGTGGCGCGGCAGGTGGCCGCGCATCCGGCTCCGCAGTCCGTGCGGAGCGCTGCTGGTTGCCTACGACGCTAGGCAAGAGCGCGCCGCAGGTCACAGATCGCGGCCAATCCGCAGGAAGCATTCAGGTTCGGTGGCGACAGCTCGGAGCTTCCAGGAAAGCAGGAGGCAAGCGAGTAGGATCGAGCCGGATCCCGAGCGTCCAGCGCACCACCCGGCGCAGCTGCGAGGAGTCCAGCAGTACTGCAATCCCTGCTGCGGCCCAGTTCGCAGCTTTGGAGGAGCAGCGGCACTTTCCGTGGCGAACACGCCAATACCCGACGAGTCCGGGGCATTGGCGACGGGAGCTGGAAGACTGGGCGCTAAGTGTCCAACAAGCGAATCTTCGAAGGAGCACCATGTCCACTTATGCCGTTACCAATCCCGCCACCGGCGTAGTCGAAGCAACCTACCCGACTGCCACCGATGCGCAGATCCAGGATGCCATCGCCGAGGCGCACAACGCCTACACCCAGTGGTCGGTCTCCGCGCTTCAGGAACGCGTCGCCCTGCTGGAGCGGGTGGCTGACATCTACGAGGCACGCGCCGATCAGCTGGCCGCGATCATCACCCGCGAGATGGGCAAGCCCATCAAGCAGTCGCTGGGGGAAATCGGCATCGTGGCGGCGATCTACCGCTACTACGCCAAGAACGGTCCGGGGTACCTGGCCGACGAGGAGCTGGAGATCGCTTCGGGCGGCAAGGCGCTGGTGCGCAAGGAAGCGGTCGGTGCGCTGCTGGGCATCATGCCGTGGAATTTCCCGTACTACCAGGTGGCACGCTTCGCCGGGCCGAACCTGATGAACGGCAACACCATCCTGCTCAAGCACGCGCCGCAGTGCCCGGAGTCGGCGCTGGCCATGGAGGAGATCTTCAAGGAAGCAGGAGCCCCGCAAGGCGCGTATGTGAACATCTTCGCCACCAATGACCAGGTCGCGGACATCATCGCCGACCGCCGGGTGCAGGGAGTATCCCTGACCGGTTCCGAGCGCGCCGGAGCGGCCGTGGCAGAGATTGCCGGGCGCAACCTGAAGAAGGTGGTGCTGGAACTGGGCGGCTCGGATCCATTCGTGGTCTTCGACGACGCGGACGTGGCGCGCACCGCCAAGCTGGGCATGCGCGCCCGCTTCGGGAACACCGGCCAGGCCTGCAACGCGGCCAAGCGCTTCATCATCGATTCCTCGGTCTACGAGGACTTCTCCCAAGCGCTGGTGGAGCAGGTGGCCGGAATCAAGGTGGGCGACCCGGCCCAGCCGGAGAACTTCCTTGGCCCGCTGTCCTCGGCCGCGGCCCGCGACGGCTTGGCCGCACAGGTGCAGGATGCCATCGACAAGGGTGCCCAGGTCCTGGCCGGCGGCAAGCCGATCCAGGGCGAGGGCGCATTCTACGAGCCGACCATCCTTGCCGGGGTGACCCCCGAGATGCGTGCCTTCTCCGAGGAGCTCTTCGGCCCGGTCGCCGTGCTCTACAAGGTGGATGGCGAAGAAGAAGCCGTGGCCCTGGCCAACAACACCGACTACGGGCTGGGAGCTTCCATCCACACCCAGGACATGGAACGCGCAGAGCGCGTTTCCGTGCAGCTGCAAAGCGGCATGGTGGCCGTCAACGAGCCTTCGGCTTCCTACCCTGAGCTGCCTTTTGGCGGCGTGAAGCGCTCGGGCATCGGCCGCGAGCTGGGCAAGTACGGCATGGACGAATTCATCAACCACAAGCTGGTGAAGATCGCCGGGCGCTAAGCCAGGGGAGTGCGGCAACGGTCCTGGCTTTCCCGGAGAATTCCGGAAAAAGCCAGGACCGTTGGTCGAAAATGGCCTATATGAGGTTAGCAACGAGTCGTTGAATCAGCGGCACCTGGGCGGGACCTCCGGTGCCCCGGCAGTTAGCTGCGCGTCATCGCCAGCGGCCACTGTTCTTCCGGGGTGAAGACTGGCAGGGCATTGGCAATGGCCGTGTGGGTCCAGTACCGAACCCGGAAAGCCAGCATTCCTTTTTCCTCCGCTTGCTCGAAGAGCGTGCAGATCCGGGTATTCGCAGGAGTCTCATCGACGATTCGAAGAGCACCGTTGGGAGGCGAGACATGGATGAAACGAAGCTGCTCGCCTTGGCCGTCCAGTATCGCCACGAGAACAGCGCAATTGTGAACGGAAGCGAGGCCCATGACGTCGTCTACCGGCTCGTTGAGTTGTGCAATGATCACGGGCATTCCTTGGATCCACCCGTACTCACTCAAATGGGAGCGTCCTTCGCGCGATCCCAGGAGTTCGGCGACACGTTCAGCAGTCTTGGACCTGACTATACGTCCTGGCATGAGTACTACCTCCACTTTGTTCGTAACTTTCGAGTAAGCCCCCATAAGTCACGCCACTTCGCAGATTGCGGATTAGCCTGCCGGCAGGCAAGGCTCGCCGTCGTTGAGAAGCGGAGTGTGTTTCAAACCTAGGCCATTTCATCTGCGACCGGGAGGGGTGGCCCTGGGCTCCTAGCTTTTTTTCAGTCAAAGAGGAGCGCTTTTTGAACTTATTTCCCGGCCTAGCCAGTAGTTTGTTTGGTCTGCCGCGGACTGCCCGTCGCTAGGCCACGCATGTACGCCGGAACGGACCGCATTTCCAAGGTCCACAGCCGTGCTTGCTGTTCGCCGCAGCTGCGGGCAGATCGTTGCCGCTTCCAGAGCCAGTTGTGATGTCCAGGGACAGTGTTCTGCCCCCGCGCGCAACGACGTCGTGCCGATTAGGGACGTGTCTATCCACACCACGCGCAGTCGAGCGCTGTAGAGTTCGGGATATGTCGAGTCCCGAGTCAGACAAGTCCGGGGTTGTCGGTCACACCGCCAGCCCCTTCAACCAGTAGTTACGACGCCCACGATCTGTGTGGGCGTATGTCTGGCGTACCCGGGGTGCTGGCCGTGGTGACAAGAAGAACCATTTCTTGATTTCTCACCTCGGAGTACTCGATGCCTTTTGCTCTCTACATGCTTGCCTTGGCGGTTTTCGTCATGGGCACTTCAGAATTCATGCTCGCGGGATTGCTCCCCGCGATCGCGACCGAGCTTGACGTCTCGGTCGGCACGGCGGGCCTGCTGACTTCGGCCTTCGCGATCGGTATGGTCATCGGCGCGCCAGTGATGGCGGCATTCGCTCGCCGTTGGCCACCGCGGCTCACGTTGATCGTCTGCCTTCTCGTGTTCGCGGGAAGCCACGTCATCGGAGCGATGACACCCGTGTTCGCTCTCCTCCTCATCACCCGGGTGCTCAGCGCTCTTGCAAACGCAGGATTCCTCGCCGTAGCACTGAGCACGGCCACTACTCTCGTGCCAGCGAACCAGAAGGGGCGTGCACTGTCGATCCTGCTCTCCGGCACGACGATCGCAACCGTCGCGGGTGTCCCCGCTGGGTCTCTGCTCGGCACAGCGTTGGGCTGGCGAACGACGTTCTGGGCAGTCGCCATCCTCTGTATTCCGGCGGTCTTCGGAGTCGTTCGAGGGATCACGAACAATGCCGGTCAGACCGCAACTGCCGGGTCCTCGCCAAGGCTTCGTGCCGAGCTCAGCCAGTTGGCGACGCCGCGGCTCATCCTGGCCATGGCACTTGGAGCGCTGATCAACGGAGGGACCTTTGCGGCGTTCACCTTCCTCGCCCCCGTAGTGACCGAGACTGCGGGGATGGCTGATGGGTGGGTGTCCTTCGCACTGGTGATGTTCGGCGTCGGATCATTCCTTGGCGTCACGATCGCTGGGCGACTGTCAGATCAACGCCCCGGCGTCGTGCTTGCAGTCGGCGGCCCGCTGCTGCTGACAGGATGGATCGGATTGGCATTGGTCGCGTCGCATCCCGTTGCGCTTATCGTCCTCGTCTTCGTTCAGGGCTTCCTGTCGTTCGGCGTTGGCAGCACCTTGATCACGCGTGTGCTGTATGCAGCGTCGGCTGCTCCAACGATGGGCGGTTCGTACGCAACCGCGGCATTGAACCTCGGTGCCGCGGCGGGTCCTGTGCTTGGCGCGTTCGGGCTCGCGGCAGGGTTGGGGGTGCTCGCGCCGGTCTGGGTGGCCGCGGCATTGGCGGCGGCCGCGCTCTTGACCATGGTGCTGAGCCGGCGCACGCTTTTGGAAACCACTGCGGAGGCCAATCGATGACTGATCCAAATGCGCTGCTCACGCCTCGTACCCGTCTCCGGATAGCCCGTCTGATTGTTGAAGACGGCTATCCGGCCACGATGGCAGCGAAGATGTATATGCTCTCTCCGATCACTGCCCGGAAGGGGGCCGGTCGTTGACGGGAAGAGGGTGGGCATGGGATGCAGGATCGCTCCAGCAGGCCGCATTGCAGTCCAGGCAGGACGCCCGAGCATGCCTAGAAGAAGCAGATCATCAATCTGCGCTTGCGACTTCGGCTGGTCCAGCCCAGATCGCTGCGTGACTTGGTCTCCCGGCGTCCATGGTTCACGCGGTCCTCGCCCGTTGCCGCGTGAACCGCCTCTCCCTTATCGATCGTGTCACTGGTGAGCCCTTGCGGCGATATGGACACCCTTATCCGGGATCGTTGATCCATGTCGATGTCACGAAGTTCGGGAATATCCCCGACGGTGGTGGACATCGTTACGTTGGTCGACAGCAAGGCGCACGGAACAGAACCGCCACTCCGGGACTGCCCAGAGGCAAAGACCACAAGCCGCGGACTGGAACGGCGTTCGTTCACACAGTGATCGACGACCACCCCCGAGCCGCTTATGCAGAGATCTGCATGGACGAGCGGGCAAGCGCAGCGGTGGGAGTTCTCGAACGCGCTGTGGCCTGGTTCGCTGAACGGGGCGTGACCGTCGAGCGAGTCCTATCCGACAACGGGTCGGCCTACAGATCCCACCTTTGGAGGGACTTCTGCGCTCGGATTGGCATCAGACACAAGCGAGCACCTCCCTACCAGCCGCAGACGAACGGGACGATCGAGCGGTTCCACCGCACACTCGGGGGGGCGGGTGGGCTTATGCCAAGTTTTACGGTTCAAACGCCGAGCGATGCCTGGCTCTGCCCGGCTGGCTCCACTTCTACAACCACCACCGACACCACTCAGCGATTGGCTGCGCACCCTTCGCCCGACTAAACAATGTCCCTGGACCTCACAGCTAGTTCAGATTTCATGTCCGATTCATTCTGGGTTGATGGGAAAACCATGAGAATCCATCGGGCAAGCAGATGCAGCCAGGCTACGGGATCTACTGTTTCAGAATCCGCTTACGCAGAACGCAAGCCGCCGAGGCGGATGAAGCTGCGGCCATCCGGAAATTCGCAGCCTAACTGAAAGGGGATTGATCATGCGGCAATCCGTTCCGCGCAAGAAGAAAGATGAGCAGCTCCCCGCTAGTTCGCATCAGGCAGACCAGATTAGCCAGCAGTAAGTCCACACAGGCCGGTTGCTGGTCCGACGCCCTAGCAGCCATATTCCGGGAGGCACGAAATGAGCACCTTTGGCATTGAAGAAGAATTCTTCATGTTCGACGCAGAAACAGGGTTGCCGGCCAGCACGGATAAAGAAGCGTTACGGCAAGCGCTGGATTCGCAACGAGATGGCGAAGTGCAGAACGAATTGCTTGCTTGCCAAATAGAACATGCCAGCGCCATCTGCGAAGACCGGGATCAGGCCCTGCATGAGCTGGGAAGTTTCCGCAGGGCTCTGGCAGGCGAAGCGGCCTCCCGCGGCCTGCTGGTCGCGGGTTTGGGCGCGGCGCCGATGATTGCCCAGCAGGCTCCGGAGCTGACCGATAATGCAAGGTATCGGGAAATCGGCAACTTCGTTTCCGGAATAGCGTCAGAGCATTACATGTGCGGTTTGCACGTCCATGTGTCCATCCCTGATTCCGAAGCGGGAATTCGTGCGCTGAACTTCTTGCGTGGCTGGCTGCCATTTCTTTGCGCCCTGGGCGCCAATTCTCCGTATTGGAGAGGGGTCGACAGCAACTTTTCATCGTGGAGAACCATTCATTACCGAAAGTGGTCCGTCCAGGGGATTCCGCCGTACTTCAAGGATTCGAAAGACTATGGGACTCGGCTTGCGCGAATCAATGGAACCGATGCGGTTCCCGACCCAGGCCACATCGGATGGTCCGCCCGGTTGTCGGAAAAGTACCCGACACTCGAAATTCGGGTCGCGGACTCGCAGTTGCGAGCGCAAGATTCGGTATTGCTGGCCGTGCTCATGCGAGGGCTGGTCGAGACTGCGGTGGCCGGCGAATTCGATGCGATCGAGTATCTGCCCGAAGTCCTGGATCTGTCACTGTGGCAAGCGGCCAAGAACGGAATCACCGGAGTGCACGTGGACACGCGAACCGGAGAGCCGGTCGCTGTGGAGGAACTGGCCCGCAGAATGCTCCGACTCATTGAGGGCGCACTGAAGGAACATGGAGATTACGACTATGCTGTGATTTCACTCAGGAACATGCTGGAGACAGGCAATGGAGCGGTCCGCCAGCGGGCTGCATTCGAGCGCGGTGCTTTCACGCATCTGTTGGCCAATGCCCATTCCGAGATGCAGATGTAGCTTGCCGTCCAGGGATCCTCAACGCAGACTGCAGACTGCAGACTGCAGACTGCAGGGTGTGGCCGGGGCCGGTGAAAGCTGGCCCCGGCTCGAAGCATCCGGGCTGGCACCGGAAAGATCCGGGTGCGGAATCCTCTAGATTCCGAGGGAATCGCGAAGTCGCGCCACATGCCCCTGGGCATCCACGGCATATTCAATTTGGCGGATGCTGCCGTCTTCATCGATGACAGCGGTGGAGCGCAGGGTGCCCACGACGGTCTTTTCCCCGATGTTCTTTTCACCGTAGGAGCCGTAGGCTTTGGCAACTTCGTTGCCCGGGTCGGAAAGCAGCGGGAAGTTCAGCGATTCATCGCTAGCGAAGGCTGCCAGCTCTTCTGGCGCGTCCGGGGAGATGCCCAGAACGGAGAATCCTGCGGCCTGCAGCGAATTGAGGTTGTCGCGGAAATCGCAGGCCTCGGTGGTGCAGCCGGGAGTCGCGGCCTTGGGGTAGAAATACACGATGACTTTCTGCCCTGAATAATCCGAAAGCGAGATGGTCTCTCCCTTGGCATCTTGCAGGGAGAAGGCTGGCGCTGGCTGGCCGGCGGTGAGCGGAGAAGAATGGGCAGTCATCGATTCAACTTTCATATAGTGATATTTTGTTTTCATTCTAATTCAGTGGATGCACTCAATGCCAGAGACTTCTGGGATATATTTCCAACGGACTGGACCACTGAGCATTCGCGCCCTGATGCTCTGGTGTCCTCGCGGTTACCGAACTTTCCGGGGTGTTCCTGCCTGCCAGAGCAGAACGCCAGCCGGGAGCGATCCAACGACTTCTGGAAGGCAATAACCTCGCCATGGACCGTGTCGCACACTTCCAAGGCATCAAGGAAGGCTTGGCTGGTGCAAAAGATTGCTTTCCCGTTGGCAGTTCTGCGTGCTGGCGAAACTGTCGCCCGGCCAATTGATCACCATGCGAGTCCCGCAGGCCTTCAGCCATCCGCGATGCACTAGGGCAGTGGACACCGCGCAGAAAGCTGCCCTGCACCAACGAAAACACCGAGGCGGGCAACTGGCAACAGCTGCGCGACCCGGTGCATCCGGTTACCGGCCAGAATGCGGCCTGCTAGCGGTTGGCGGCCTTGGCTTCGAGGGAACGCGTCCACCGTTTGGCCATGGCCTGGATGGCAGAAGCGCTTGCCCCCGAGATCACGGCGAACGCCAGCACCTTGCCTACGGCGGCCTGCTGCTGCTTTTCGGGGTTGGCCAGGGATGGCGGTTCTTCACCCATGGCTTTATGCCAGACCCCGGAGACGAGCTTGGCTCCGAGCCAGCCTGCGCCGAGCGAAATCAGGGTTCCGAAGATCTTTACCAGCAATTTCATGTTCTGCTCCTCTGTTAGTGGTTAGTTGGAGTTTGGTTCCCGGCCGGATCTGCCGGTTCCCAGCGGACCTCATCCGGTTGCTTCTCTTCGCGCCAGCCGCGCCACACCGGATGGCGCAGAAGGCGGTCCGAGGTCAGTTCGCTGTATCGGACTTCTGCCACGTATTTCGGACTCACCCAGTGGGCATCGCTTTGATGCGCTGCCGGGATGTTCTTGGCCGGGGGAGTCTTGCGTTCGATCTTTTCAAGCCGCTCGCGGATTTCGGCCAGTTGCGCGTCGCTGAATCCGGTGCCCACCCGGCCGGCGTATTCCAAGCCGCCATTTCCCGGAATGGCCAGCAGCAGCGAGGCCAGGCTGCGGCTACGCGACCCCTGTCCAGACCGCCAGCCAATCACCACAG
Organism: Arthrobacter sp. JUb119; assembly: GCF_024807995.1. Lineage (NCBI taxonomy): Bacteria > Bacillati > Actinomycetota > Actinomycetes > Micrococcales > Micrococcaceae > Arthrobacter > Arthrobacter sp. JUb119. The sequence goes on along the minus strand of NZ_JANUFE010000003.1, from coordinate 426,243 downwards.
CTTCCTGGTGCCGCTGGTGCTTGAGCTTCACCCAGCTGGTGCTGCGCCGGCCCAGCTCGTAGACGGAGTCGCGTTCCTTGGCCACCACGCCTTCCAGGCCCAGCGCACGGCTGGTCTCGATGGCCTGCTCCAAGGTCCCGGTGTGGGCCGGTGGCACCTGCACGTACTGGTGGTCGAGATCCAGGCCCGCAAGCCGTTGGCGGCGTTGCTCGTAGGGCAGAGCCGTCAGATCCACCAGTCCTGCATCCTTGTCATATGGCAGCTGCAGCACGTCGAAGACCAGGTACTGGATCCTGATGGCCGAGGCCTGCTTCGTGCGTTTCTTCCGCTGGTGGGCCACCCGTTGCTGGAGCAGCGAGAAGTCAGGGCGGCCCGAAGAATCCAGGGCGACGATTTCCCCGTCCACCACACAGCGTTCCGGCAGCAGCGAACCGAGGATTTCGAGTTCCGGGAAGTCTCCGGTCAGGTCGTGGCCGTTGCGGCTGATCAGCTTGGTTTTGGCGCCATCGACTACTGCCAACGCGCGGTAGCCGTCCCATTTCATTTCAAAGCTCCAACCCCGCTCGCCGGAGATCTCCCGAGCAGTGCCGGCAGTGGCCAGCATGGGGCGCAACGCTTGGCCCGACAGATCAGCCACGGCCTGCTTGGCGCTAGGCTCGCGAGCAGCCTCCGGTTCTCCGCCACCGGAATCAGCGGACGTTCCCGCCTCGCCTCCGCCCGGCTGTTCCTTGGCCAGCTGCAGCAGCCAATTGTCCTTGCCGCCCATCCCTGCGGCCTGGATCAGCACGAACCGCCGGTCCACTCCACCCAGCCCGCCCTCGCGGGAGCCGGTGAGCACTGCGATGACTTCTTTGCCTTCGCGCCACTTCTCGATGGTGCAACTTCCCGAATCCCAGATCGATACTTCCCCGGCACCGTATTGGCCCTTGGGGATGCTGCCTTCGAAGCTTGCGTAGGAGAGCGGATGGTCTTCGGTCATGACCGCCAAGCGCTGGATTCCTGGTTCCAGGGGTGGACCTTTGGGCACCGCCCAGGAGACCAGCACTCCGTCGTGCTCCAGGCGAAAATCCCAATGCAGCGCGCGGGCATGATGTTCCTGGATGACAAAGGAGAGGCCGGTGCCGTCCTTTCCGCCCGGCTGCATGGACTGGGAATTCCCGGATTGCTCCGGCACCGGTTCAGGTGTCAGCGCCGCATCGCGCTTGGAGCGGTAGACCGCCAGGCGATCGGGATCCTGCTGTTGTCCCGAGGCCAGCTGCGCCAGCGGATCGATTCCATCAGCAATGCGGTCCAGCACCTCGTGGAAGTCCAGCTGCTCCAACCCCGGCGCTTCGATTTCCTCCCAGGTCCGCGGGGCCGCGACAGTGGGCCGTGCGCGGCCGCGCAGAGAATACGGGCACACGGTAGTCTTCGAGGCGTTGTTCTGGCTCCAGTCCACGAACACCTTGTTCTCGCGCAGCGAGCGCTTCATGCTGGCGAGAACCAGTTGCGGATGCTCCTTCTGCAAGGTGGAGGCCAATTCCTTGGCCACCTCGTTGACTTGCTCCGAGGTGTATTTGCCATCCAGTCCGGCATAGAGGTGGATGCCCTTGGAACCGGAGGTCACTGGAAAGCTGGGCAGGTCCATGCCGTCGAGAATCTCCCGGCAGATCAAGGCGACTTCAGCGCACTGCTCCAAGCCGGCGCCCGGACCGGGATCCAGGTCCAGCACCAGCCGGTCCGGATTGGCAGGTTCCAGCGAGGAATCGAAGCGCCACTGGGGAACATGGATTTCCAGCGCAGCCACCTGGGCCATCCAGGCCAGCACCGCCTCGTTGTTGACTAGCGGATAGATATTGGAGTGGGTCTTGTGCTGCAGCTTGGCCGAGGGAATCCAGCCTGGGGCAGAGTCCTCGAGATCCTTGCGGAAAAACACCTTGCCCGGTTCTTCGGGGGTCCCCACGCCGTCCACCCAGCGCTTGCGGGTGGCCGGGCGCCACGCGGCATGCGGAATCAGCACCGGGGCCACCTGCTGGAAGTAGTCCATGACTTCGCCCTTGGTGGTCCCGGTCTGCGGGTACAGGACCTTATCCAGATTGCTGACCTTCAGCGTGTGCCCCGCGACGGTGACGGTTTGCTCCCTGCGTGCCATGCGCTGTCCTTTGCTTTGCCTTATGAGGACCAATCTTCCCGAGCGGCGCCGGGGAATCCAGCGTTCCAAGCAAGCTTTGCGTTTCGCGCTGCCGAACCTCAGCGCCGCCTGCCAGAATCACTAGGGCAGTGACACACTGGCTGGAAAGATGCTTCACTATGCCCATGCGAGCTATCTGGACTGGATCAATTGCCTTCGGCCTGGTGAACGTGCCGGTCAAGGCCTACGGCGCCACCGAGGACCACGACATCGACCTGCACCAGGTCCATGACAAGGACGGCGGACGGATCCGCTACGAGCGCCGATGCGAAGTGTGCGGGAAGAAAATCGCCTACAAGGATCTGGACAAGGCCTATGAGGACGGAGAACGGACCATTGTGCTCACCGATGAGGACATGGACGCGTTGCCTGCGGAGAAGAGCCGCGAAATCGAGGTGGTCCAGTTCGTCCCGGCCAGCCAAGTAGATCCCCTGATGCTGGAGAAGAGCTACTATCTCCAGGCGGACTCCAAATCGCCCAAGGCCTACGAGCTATTGCGCCGAACGCTTCAGGACACCGAGAAGCTGGCAGTGGTGCGCTTCGCCCTGCGCCAGAAGACCCGGCTGGGCATCTTGCGTGTCCGATCCAAGGTGATGGTGCTGCAAGCGGTCATGTGGGCGGACGAGCTGCGCGATGCCGAGGCAGTGGCACCGGAGAAATCACCGCGGATCAGCGAGCAGGAACTGAAGATGTCTGCCTCCCTGGTGGACCAGTACAGCAGTGATTTCACGCCGGACGAGTTCCAGGATGACTACCAGGTCCAGCTGCAGGCGCTGATCGAAGCGAAAATCGAGCAGGGTGAGGACCTGGATACCGAGGCGACTTTCGGTTCCCCGGACCAGAGCAGCGAGTCCGGGGAGGTCATCGATCTGATGGAGGCGCTCAAGCGCAGCATCGACGGGCGCAAGGCCAAGGCCCCGGCGCAGACCGACGAGGATGGGAAGGCCCCTGCAGCGAAGAAGCCAGCGGCGAAGAAACCTGCGAAGAAAACGGCAGCCAAGAAGCCGGCCACGAAGAAGGCAACGGCAAAGGAGGCCTCCTCCTCGCCACACAAGAAGAAGGCCTCCGGTTCCGGGAAGAAAAGCGCCTAGCCGCTAGGGCTTGAGCACCACCTTGATACACGCATCCTGCTTCTTCTGGAAGGTCTCGTACATCTGCGGACCGTTCGAGAGCGGCTGCTCGTGCGTGACCAAGTCGTCCAGGCCCAGCGGGTCGGCTGCATCCTCGGCCAGCGGCAGCAGCCTCTGGGTCCATGAGCGCACATTGCATTGGCCCTGGCGGATCTGGATCTGCTTGTCGAACAGCTTTACCATCGGCATCGGGGTGGCGGCCCCGGCATAGACACCGCTGATCGACAGGGTGCCGCCGCGGCGCACGGCATCGATGGCCGAATCCAGCACGCTGGTGCGGTCCGCGGAGACGTTCTCCATGGCCAGCTGCGCGGCCCTGTCCGGCAGCAACCCGGTGGCTTGCTGGAACATCGAGGAGACCGGGGAACCATGGGCTTCCATGCCCACCGCATCGAGCACGGCATCGGGGCCTCGACCGGTGCGCCCGCGCAATTCGCCCACGGTGTCCTTGGTGAAGTCCAGGGTCTGGATGCCGTGGCGCTCCGCCATGGCGCGGCGTTCTGCCACCGGGTCGATGCCCAGCACCTCATAGCCCAGGTGCCGGCCGATGCGCGCGGCGAGCTGGCCCACCGGCCCGAGCCCGTAGACCGCGAGGGTTCCGCCGTCGGGGACATTGGCGTAGTGCACGCCCTGCCACGCGGTGGGCAGGATATCGGAGAGGAAAAGGTAGCGGTGGTCGGGCAGCTGGTCGCCAACTTTCACCGCACCGTAATCGGCATGGGGCACGCGCAGGTATTCGGCTTGGCCACCGGGCACCTGTCCGTAGAGTTCGGAGTATCCGAAGAATTGGGCGCCCTTGCCGTGCTTGCGCACCTGGGTGGTCTCGCACTGCGACTGCAGGTCGTGCTGGCACATCCAGCAGTGGCCGCAGGAGATGTTGAACGGGATGACTACCCGGTCGCCTACCGACAGCTTGGTGATGCCGCTGCCAACTTCCTGGACGATGCCCATGGTTTCGTGGCCCAGCACGTCGCCGGCATGCATGTAGGGGCCCAGCAGCTCATAGAGATGCAGGTCCGATCCGCAGATCGCGGTGGAAGTGACCTTGATGATGATGTCCCCGGGATCCTGGATCACCGGATCCGGGACATCGCTGAAACCGATCTTTCGCTTGCCTTGCCATGTCAATGCTTTCAAGAGGTTATCTCCTAGTCGTATCGTTGCCGGCGGAACACAAACGCGGATCAGTCGGTATTGAACTGGTCGGTGTCAACCTGGTCCGGGTCCTGCTCCTCGGCTGGCTGCTCGAACGCGTCTTCGTGGTCCCCGACAGAATTCTGTTTTTCCTCCGCGGGCTCATCGGGCGTTGGAGTGATCCCCGCGTGCCGCTCTTCTTCTGGCTGGTTGGATTCCATGGATGGTCCTTTCTTCATCAGATGGGCGATGGCACCGACCATTCCACACCGGGCAGCAGGCAACAAGGCAAGTTTGATGGGCATTGCCTGTGAGTCGGGGATCCCCGGAATTCCGGGGATCAAGCGTGCACTGCCGGGGCTGATTCCTGCAAGGTTGCTGAACGGCACTGCAGGCCCGGGCGCGACTTCCTAATGTGTGCTGTGGGAGCGGGCCAAACTGCTGCCCTGAGAGCTGCGAGGTGCTGATGAGCGTGCAAGAGCCCGAGAAGCGCACGGTGGGATTAATTGCCGACCCTGGCATAGCCGATGCGATGGCCAATCGGATCGCTGCCCGGCTGGAAGGGGTCATGGAGAAGCTGCAGGAGCACGAGCAGCAATGGGACGTGCAGGTGGCACCCTTTTCCCTGCCCTTGGGGGAGAGCGGACGGGTCGCGCTGAACGACAAGGTGCCCAGGCTCCGGGAGAAGCATGGCTGGGACTTCATCATCTACCTCACGGATGCACCGCACTATGTGCAGAACCGGCCGGTGCGTTCGGTGATTTCCGTCGAGGATGCCTCGGCCGTGCTTTCCATGCCGAGCCTCGGGTTGGCCCGACCACGCACCGTGGCACGGGAACTGGCCGAACTGGTCAGGGAATTGGCTACCGGCAAGCAGCCGGCTCCGCCTCCGACCCCGCTGGGAAGGGCGATGAGCGTGCACGCCAGCCGGCAGGACGGGCAGAACGAGCAGAACCGCATCTCGAGCATCGAGGGTTTGCGCGGGCGGCTGCTGCTGATTGCCGGGATGGTGCGCAGCAACCAGCCGTGGAAACTGGTGCCGCGGCTTTCCTCCGCGATGGCAGGTGCGGTGGCCACTGGTGCTTTCGGCGTGTTCTACACGAGCATCTGGTCCATGGCCGACTACCTGCCTGCCGGGCGGCTTTCGCTGATCACGGTCTCAAGCATCCTGATCCTCACGCTCTGGCTGCTGCTGCACAACCGGTTGTGGGAGAGGCCCAAGGGCAACCGCCGCCGCGAGCGGATGGTCGTTTACAACGCGGCCACCGTGCTGACGGTCGGGTTTGCCGCGACAGTCATGTACCTGCTTTTGTTCCTTGCCCTGCTGGCCGGCTCGCTGATTGTCATTGACCAGGAATATCTCGCCTACCAGCTGCGCCACGATGTCACGATGGCCGAATACATCAACCTTGCCTGGCTGGCATCCTCGCTGGGAACCATGGGCGGAGCCATCGGCTCCAGTTTTGACGAGGTCAAGGAAGTCCAGCGCGCCACCTTCAGCCAGCGCGAATACGAGCGGAGGAATATGGAATTCACCATCAGCAAGGATGACGTGGAATGATCCCCGGGCCCTATCGCCCGGGGACCTTTTCGCCGTGCTACGGCTGGTTCTTGCCGCCGTTCACGTGAACCGTGGAACCAACCACGTAGGAAGCCTCATCGCTGGCCAGGAACACATAGGCCGGGGCCACTTCCACCGGCTGGCCGGCCCGGCCAAGCCAGGTATCGTGGCCGAACTCAGGCAGCGCTTCGATCGGCTGGCCATCCGAAGGCTGCAATGGAGTCCAGATGGGGCCCGGAGCCACGGCATTGACCCGGATGCCCTTCTTCGCTGCCTGGGACGCCAGCGACTTGGTGAAGTTGCTGATCGCGCCCTTGGTGGCGGCATAGTCCATCAGGTGATCCGAGGGATCGAAGGCCTGGATGGAGGTGGTGTTGATGATGGATCCGCCTTCGGGAAGCACCTGCAGGGCTGCGCGGCTCAAGGCGAACATCGCGAAAATGTTCACATCGAAGGTGGCTTCGACCTGCTCGTCGCTCAGCTCTTCCAAGGACTCGACGCTGATCTGCTTGCCGGCGTTGTTCACCAGGATATCCAAGCCATCCAAGGCGGTCACCGCCTCGTCGATCAATGAATCGCGGTAATTGCGGTCCCGCAGGTCCCCGGGCAGCAAGTGGACTTCGACTCCCGCATCTTCCAGGACCCCGGCGATGGCATCGGCATCAGGCTGTTCGGCGGGCAGATAGGCCAAGGCGACCTTGGCTCCCTCGCGGGCAAAGGCGATAGCCACCGCCGCGCCAATGCCGGAGTCGCCGCCGGTGACCAGGGCGCGTTTTCCGGCCAGCCGGTCCCGGCCCTTGTAGCTGCGCTCGCCATGATCCGCCTTGGGCTTCAGGTCCCGGTCCAGGCCGGGTTCCTCCTGGCGCTGTTCGGGCGGGCTGATCTTTTCCTTGCCGGCGCGGTCTTCGCTTTCGGTACCGAGCGGCTCAGTGCGGTCCTGGGGATTCTTCTCGGGCATGGGATCTCCTCCTGCTGTTGCGGCAGGACGCCGGCGCGGTGCGCTCAGCGGCGTCCGGGTTCAATTCCAGTTTGCTCCGGGCCTTCCGCTGCGCCAGGATCACCTCCACCTTCGGCGGCAACAGCCAGACTTTTTTCTGCGAAGATCCAGTTTCGCACCCCGCTGCATGAATTGTGCTACCGCTGAAGTCTGGGATTCAGCGCAAAGTCCGGCAGGGGCACTGTCCCCTGATCAGTGAAGTGGCTAGCGTGGAACGCACAGTGCTGGCACTGCAAAAGGGCCAGCTGGCGAAGCGTACGAGGGAGGAAACCCATGGCAGGCAAGAGCCGGATCAAGGATGAAGAACTCTACGAGGAGCTGCGCGAGGAGGGGAACTCCAAGCAGAAGTCGGCGCGCATCGCCAACGCCGCCGCCCGCGACGGCCGGTCAGCATTGGGCAAGCGCGGAGGCAAAGCCGGAGACTACGAGGACTGGACGGTCGGGGAACTGCAGGACCGGGCCAAGGAAATCGGGATTAATGGCCGTTCGAAAATGCGCAAGGCCGAACTCATCGAAGCCCTGCGCAATTCATAGCAGACCGCCATGGAAGGAGAAGCAATGAGTGAACGCGAGAAGCCTGAAAATCCGGCGCGCACCACCCAACCGGATGAGGATGCCCAGCCAGGGGACGAGCGCGTGGTTCGCCGCGGCAGCATCAACGAGAACACCGAAGATGAATCCGAGGAAAGGGAAGAACGCTATGACGCGGGCTGAACTTTCCCTCCAGCGAAGGGAAAAGCCATGACTGGCAAACCAGTGGACAGCACCCGCAGGCGTCGGCCTGGTCTATGGCTGGTGATTGTGGGCGGACTGGTGGCAGTAGGATTCGCCATCTATGCGCTGCTCGCAGCGCCGGACAGCACCTCGGGACCGCTATGGATCGTGGCCGGCTGGGGCGCATTGGTCTTCATCTACGGCCTGTACCGCATTATTCGCGGACCGAGCTCACTGGATGATCCACGCGCCGGCACCGACGCCAACGGACGGTGACGGCGATCCCTTGAGGAGAATCGCAGCAGAACAAGGGCAGAGCGTCCGGGAAAACCATGGTTTTCCCGGACGCTCTGCCCTGCGATCCTGCTGAGCTGGCTGCTCTAGTCCTGGGAAATCCCCTCGACCAGATTGCCGGTGCTCTGCTGGTCGTAATAGCGGGCAATGTCCGCCTGGGCGAGCATTCCGACCAGCGAATGCCCGTCGATGACCGGAAGCCTGCGCACCTGGTGTTCCTGCATGGTGCGGATGGCTTCTTCGACCGAGTCGTCTGCTCCGATGGTGACCGGCTTGCCCTGGGCGTAATCGGCCACCTTGGTGCTGGAAGTCACGACGCCGTCGGCAACGCAGTTGATGACAATGTCGCGGTCGGTGATCGTGCCGGCCAGGCGGTTGTCCTTGCCGCAGATCGGCAGCATGCCGACCCCGAGGTCCTTCATCATCTGGGCGGCCACTTGAATCGAGTCCTGCTCCTTGACGCATTTGGCAGGCGAGGTCATTAGTTCCTTGGCTGCAACCATGATCGTGCTCCTTTCGCGTATTCCTCTGGGACACCCTCCACGCTCCAGCACAGCAAGCTGGTCTTCAACCATTGCCAGCGAGCTTGCAGATGCGCCCCCTCGACTCTGGCAACAGCCGATTAATCATGTACTTGTGCCGCCAATAGCTGGTAGTTGGTAGAGAACCGGGAAACGCAACGTGAGGAGAATGACCATGGGATTCATCGACAAAGCCAAAGATGCCATTTCGCATGCTGCCGACAGATTCAAGGATCCTGACAAGGACCTGGTTGAGAATCTCTGGCCGCTGGGGCAACCCGACGATGAGCACCTGCCAGCCGACTCCGGGGAACCATCAGAAGAGGACCTGGAGCAGCCCGGCAATCACCTGCCTCCTGTCCAAGGAGCCGACCCCGACCTCGACGATTCCCCGGAAGACCAGTATTCCGAAGGCGAAGGGGACCGCTAGCTGTTCCATGGCCAATCCGAGTTCAGGAGGCAATCCATGCAGACCTGCGATATCTGCGGCAATGCAAGCGAAACGGTGTTCACGCTCAGCCGGAACGGGCGCTCGGGCCGCTTCGACAGTTTCGAATGCGCCATCCACGCCATGGCCGAAAGGTGCGCGCACTGCGGTTGCGCCATTCTGGACCACGCCGTCCACCACGTCCAGAAGGCGTACTGCTGCCAGCACTGCGCCGAACACGCTGAGCCATGAGCGCGACAAGCGACTTCAGCCACCCCGCGCTGCTGCTCATTGACCTGCAAGAAGGATTCTTCGAGGACCCGGTTCTGGCACTGGCCCGCCAGGATCTGGCAGCCCGCTGCAACCAGCTGGCCGTAGCGGCGAGAGCGTCCGGATACCCGGTGATCAGCGTGCGCACCGTGCACAAGGAAGACAAATCCACCTGGACGCTGAAGATGCTCGAAGACGACCAGGGCTACCTGTTCGAAGGAACGGAGCAGGCCGCGTACCTGGCGGAGCTGGAACTGGACGGGGCCATCGAGGTGGTCAAGCGCAGGGACAGCGCTTTCTGGAATACGGCGCTCAAGGACCTGCTGCTGCAGCACCGCGCCAGTTCGCTGGTGCTCGCCGGGGTTTCCTCCGAGACGTGCATCTCCGCCACCGCGGCCGATGCCTTCGCTGCGAACTTGCCGGTGGCGGTGGCCACCGACGCCACCGCATCGGCCGACCCGGATTTCGAAGGGACTACCTTGGAATTCATGCGCAAGCAGCATCGGCAGAAGCTGAAGACCACCTTGGAAATCATTTCCGATTGGAAACACGAGAAGGAGCTGGAATGTCACTGAATAATTCTGAATTCGACGACGTGCGCAAGGACTCGGACACGGACGAGCCGTTGGATGGGCGCGATAGCCAGCCGGCGGCTGGGTCATCGGATGCACCCCAGGCCCAGGACGCCGAGGATCCATTGCGCGGAGCAGACCGGGTGCTGGAGGAAAACGACGGCGATCCCTTGGCGCTCAATCCCGATACGCTGCTTCCCGAACCGATTGACGGGCAGCGTCCGGTCGACGATACGCTGCTGGACTACCCCGACCAGGATGACGAGCAAGGGCTGGACGCCGAGCGGACCGCCAACCTGCCGGACCAGCGCGAAACACCCGATCAGCAGTAGCGCACCGGTGGGCTGAGAACCGCAGAAGGGGCATCCCATTCAGGGATGCCCCTTCTGCCCTTGCCATCCCATGGTCACGGGCGGGATTCGGCTTCCTGGGTGAAGAAGGAAATCTTGCCGCTGGCTTCCAGGATCGCCAGCCGGATGCTGCTGTAGTTCTCGATGCCTGCTTGGCGGGCGAGCATGCTTAATTCGTCCAGCCCAATGCGCTCGTTGTGCAGGGCCTTGCGGTCCAGGACCCCGTCGCGGATCAGCACAATCGGGCGGCCCTGCATCAGCTTGCCCAGCTTGGGCCAGCGCATATTGGCGAAGTTCAGCGCAGCGGCCAAGACCACCATAGTGAATACTGCCAGCAGGCTGCCGGTGAGCGAACGGTCCTCCATGGTGATGCCCTGCTGAACCAGGTCGCCCAGGACGACGAACAGCACCAGCTCGAAGGAACTGAGCTCGCCCAGGGTCGATCTGCCGGCGGCGCGCGTGACCAGCCACAGGATGATGAAGGCGGTGGCTGCGCGGATGACTATTTCCATCAGGGGATCCTCCAAGTTCTGATCTTCAGGTCGGTGCTTTCGCCGTTGACCGTAATTCCGAGCACGCCCTTGGCGCTCGGCGACCATTCGTCCGAAGCCCGGCCCGTGAGGGTGGCAACCATCTGCCGCGACCCCGGTGCCGGGGCCACCTCGAATTCAATGGTTCCGTCAGCTCGGCTCGACTCGGACTCGGGTTCGGGAAAGGCCGAGAAGTCCTCGAAGAGCACGAGATAGTCCTCGCTCAGGTCCAGTGTGATGGTCTCGGGCAAAGGGTCGGCAGAGGTGATCTCAATCCTCAGCTGGATTTCATTGCCAGCACGGACCACCGCGGGAAACTGCAGCTGGACCGTGAAGCCGTCGGCCTGTTGTTCCATGCTCTTCTTCTGGTCGAATGCGCCCAGCAGAGCCGCCAGTACGAAGGCTGCAATCACGAGCAGGGCGGCGAGGCTCAGCAGCCGGCGTCTGCGATTGCTGTCCTCCGAGGTGATGTCATCCAGCGTCGAGTCGCTGATCTTGGCCTGGAAGATATTCAGCATGGGATTCTGCCCTCCTTGCGCTCTTGCTATCGAGGCTAAGCCGATTCGCCTGCGCCAGGACCAGCGGAGTTCCGGTTCACAGGCGGCATCCAGTTCGCAGCGGCTGGCGCTGTTGCCAACCTGTGCGTTGCGGCCGACCGCTTGAGCCGGCCCGGAAGTGGTGCCACAGTTGCACCAGGAGGAGGAGATCATGACCGTAAACGACCGCATTGAAAGCACCGAATTGGCCTCTCGGCTGGAGACTCTGCCGCAGTGGCGCAAGCTGGCCGGCAAGCTCTGCACCGTGTACGAGACCAAGAGCTCGGCAGAGGCCATTGAATTGTTCAGCGACATCGCTGGCGCAGCGCAGATGGCCAACCACCATCCGGATGTGGACTGGCGCTACAACCTCTTGTTCGTTTCGACCGTGTCCCACGACGCCGGGGGTGACATCACCGAAAGGGACCTCGCGCTGGCCTCGGAAATCTCGCAGCGGGCCGCCGCCTTGCATGCCAAGGCGCGCCTGGATTTGATCAAGGTGGTGGAAATCGGCATCGACACCGACGACGCCCAAGCCATATCCGGACAGTGGGCCGCTGGACTGGGCTACCGCGAGCAGCCCGACGGCAGCCTTGCCGATCCAGCGGGCAGATTGCCGGCCATCTGGTTCCAGGACACACCGACGCCTCATCCCTCCCGGCTGCATCTTGATGTGTGGGTTCCCCACGCCGAAAGCGCCGGCGTGCTTTCGCGGCTGGAGAGCCAAGGTGCGGTGCTCGATGAGCGCAGCGCTCCCGCTTTCACCATAGCCAGCGACCACCAGGGCAACCGCTTCTGCATCTGCACCGAGCAGGACCGCTAGCGGCCTTGGCATGAGCCGGCGATTTCTCCCGTTGCAATCGGCCGGATTCTGGACTGTGCTGCCGGCCAGGGGATAGATTGACAGCGGATAAGCCAGCGGGGCCTTAGGGGCTCAGATGCTGGGCGCGATGGAAGGAAGCCAATGAGCAGCACCGCACAGGAAATCACCGCCTCGATCTCGCAGCAGCTGCCCTGGCAGGAGGAGCTCTATAAGCATTTCCACCGGCATCCGGAGCTGGGCCTGGCCGAGCACGAGACCTCGGCGCGAATCTGCGAGGAACTGGAGGATCTGGGCTGTGAAACCTGCCTGATCGGCGGTACCGGAATCGTCGGAATCCTGCGCAACGGCGAGGGGCCTGTGGTACTGGCCCGGGCCGACATGGATGCCCTGCCGGTCGCCGAGGACACCGGGCTGGAATATTCCTCCACGGTCCCCGGTGCCATGCACGCCTGCGGCCATGACATGCACATGGCCACCTTGCTGGGCGCGGCCAGGTTCCTGGCCGGGAACCGCGAGCGCTGGTCCGGCACCTATCTGGCGTTGTTCCAGCCAGCCGAGGAGACCGCCGCAGGGGCCAAGGCCATGGTGGCCGATGGGCTGGTGGAGAGGATACCGAAGCCCGATGTGGCGCTGGCCCAGCACGTGATGCCTGTCGAAGCCGGGAAAATCGGCACCACCGCGGGACCGATCCTTTCCGCCGGCGACAGCCTGCGCGTCACCGTCTACGGGCGCGGGGCGCACGGTTCGATGCCGCATAATTCGGTGGACCCGGTGGTCTTGGCCTCGTCCATCGTGCTCAAGCTGCAGACCATTGTTTCGCGTGAAACCCGGCCCGGGCAGTTCGCAGTATTGACCGTCGGCGCGTTGAACGCCGGCAGCGCCGCGAACATCATCCCGGACCGGGCCCAGCTGCTGCTGAACATCCGCACCTATGATCTCCAGCTGCGCCAGCGCGTCATCGACTCCATCCAGCGCATCGTGCGCGGCGAATGCGCCGCGGCCGGCTCGCCCAAGGAACCGGACTTCGAGTTCTACGACCAGTTCCCGCTGACCAGCAATGACGCGGCGGCCAACGAGAAGGTCACCAAGGCCTTTGAAGTGCATTTCGCCGACGGGCAGGTCTACCAGGCTGACCCGGCCACCGCCTCGGAAGACTTCAGCACCATTCCCGATGCCTTCGGGATCCCGTACGTCTACTGGACCGTGGGCTGCGCCGATCCAAAGACCTACCAGGCAGCGCTCGCCGAAGGGACTGTCGCCTCGAAGATCCCGGCGAACCACTCGCCATTCTTCGCCCCGGCCATCAACCCGACATTGGAAACCGCGACCCGCACCCAGGTGGTGGCCGCTTTGGCCTATCTGGGCCACGGGGCACAGGACTAGGCAGAACGGTGATGTCCACCGTCCGGGGCAACTAGTGACGCCAATGGGCGAGCTGCCCGGCAAACCGATCGGTTCGCCGGGCAGCTCGCCCATCCAGTGCCGCCGGCGGGTATTCAACGCCCGCGGGTATTGTGCCTATGCCACCAATGCGTAGAGCAGCCAGCACAGCGCGAAGCTCATCACGCCGATGGCGGTGGCAATCACGGTCCACGTCGACAGTGCAGTCTTCGTGGAGATGCCCAGGAAACGGCTCACCAGCCAGAAGCCCGAGTCGTTCACATGGGACAGGGTAATTGCGCCAGCGACGATCGCCACGACGATGCAGGCCAGCGCGAGCGGTGATTGGTCGCCGGAAGCGGCAACGGCCGGAGCCATCAGCCCGGCGGCCGTTGTGCCGGCCACGGTGGCGGAGCCCTGGGCGACGCGCATGATCACGGCGATCAGGAAGCCAGCCAGGATCAGCGGCATGCCCACGGCCTGGAGGCTCGAAGCCATCGCCCCGCCGATGCCGGTGGCGGTGAGGACCCCGCCGAAGATGCCGCCGGCGCCGGTGATCAGGATGATCGAGCAGACCGGAGCGAGCGCGTCGTCGACAACTTTCTCCAGGGCCCCGCCGGTCGGGCCCTCATGTCCCCGGATGATCAGCAGATACATGGCCAGCAAGGTGGAGATCAGCAAGGCGATGGGGGTATTGCCGATGAATACCAGGATTTGGACCCACAGCGCATCTTCCGGTACCGCGCCCGTGGCCTGCAGGGTCTTGAATCCGGTATTCATGAAAATCAGGACCAGCGGCAAGAGCAGCAGGCTGAGCACTACCCCGAAGCTCGGCGGGTTCTCCTGGTCTTCTTTGGGCTTGCCCAGCAGCTCGGGGACGGAAACCATTTGGGTGCGGGCGGCGAGCACCAGCGCCAGCCGGTATCCGGCAACATACCAGGTAGGAAGGCCAACGAGCAGTCCGACCATGAGCACCAGGCCGACGTCGGCGCCGACGATTCCGGCAGCTGCAACGGGTCCCGGGTGCGGTGGCACCAGTGCGTGCATGACCAGGAATGCGCCCGCCGAGGGCAGCGCGTAGCGCAGCAGTCCGCCGCCCACCCGGCGCGCCACCGTGTAGATGATGGGCAGCATGACGATGAAGCCGGCATCGAGGAAAATGGGGAATCCGAAGAGCAGGGAAGCGACGGACAACGCCAGCGGGGCGCGCTTCTCGCCGAACAGGCCGATCAGCTTCCCGGAGATCACCTGGGCGCCGCCGGAGGTTTCGATAATGCGTCCCAGCACCGCGCCGAATCCCACCAGCATCGCCACATTGCCCAGCGTCTTGCCGAAGGGCCCGACGATGGTGTCGAGCAGATCCTGTGCGCCCACTCCGGCGGCGACCGCGGTCAGCAAGCTGACGATGATCAATGAGAAGAACGCATGCATGCGCACCTTCATGATCAGGAACAGCAGCAAGGCTATGGCCAGCACCGCGATCAGCAGCAGGACGGGAATGGGCAGCGTCGCCTCGGGTGCCGTAGCTGCTGCCACCCTGAGGGAGGTCAATTGAATCATGGGGTCTCCAGTTGAATTTGGCGGGCGCGCGCTTCATCGAGCACGAGGCCGAAGTTGGCTGGGTCATGGGCGAATCGGCCCAGGAAGAGGCCATCGGCCTCGGGAAGGCGGGGGAGCAGGCCCGGGCCTGCGCTGCCACCGTAAATCATCGCTACGGGTTTTTCGCCGCGGGTCAGTTCTTTGCGGATAATCCCCAATACGGCATTGATGTGCTCGGCGGATGCCGGTTGGGCGGCGCCAATCGCCCAGACCGGTTCATAGGCGAAGAGCACCGAGGCCGGATCGACCGCTTCTTGGGTCCCGCTGCCCAGCGCTGCGGCGATCTGCTGCAGGCATTGGCGTGCTGCGCTTGGCGCGTCGCCGTGTTCCAGCTCTCCGATGCACAGCAGGGGGCGCAGGCCGGCCGCGGCGGCAGCGCGTACCTTGGCTGCCACCACATGGTCGTCTTCACCGAAGTCTGCACGTCGTTCGGCATGCCCCAGCTCCACGATCTGCACCCCGAGCTCTGCAAGCATCCCGGCACTGACCTCACCGGTGATGGCACCCTCGGAGGCCGCACAGTTCTGTGCGGCCAATTGGCACCCTGTACCGCGCAGTATCCGCGCCGCTGATTCGAGCACCGGGAAGGACGGAGCAACAAAGGCAACGACGTCTGAGGTTGCTGTCCCTGGCGCATCGTGCGCAAGCAGTTGCTCGCGGATCCCTTCGAGCCAAGCCAGGGACCGTGCGTAGCCCAGATACATTTTTGTGCTGACGCCAATGTATTGGGATTCGGGGCGAATGATCGCGGACATGGACCGCTACTGGGCGTTCTGCGTCGCCAGGGGCGCCGGGCCGAGTTCCTTGAGCAGCTTGCCCATCTTCACGTACGCCTCGTTGCGGTAGGCGATCAGCTCCGGCAGCTGGTCCGCAGGCACATCCAGGAAGCCCCCGCCGGACTTGGTGCCCAGTTTGCCTGCCTCGATCTTTTCGGTGAGAATCCCTGGGGTGGCGAAGCGTTCAGGGAAGTCGGACTGCAGGGAGGTGTAGCAGAAGTTGTATACATCCAGCCCGGCCATGTCGGCGATCGCGAAGGGACCGAAGAACGGCAGGCGGAAGCCGAAGGTGGTGCGGACCAGGGTGTCGATGGCCTCGGCAGAGGCAACGCCATCCTCCACCAGCTGGGTAGCTTCGTGGAAGAGCGCGTACTGCAGGCGATTCAGGACGAAACCGGTGACGTCCTTGACCACCGCTGTCTCCTTGCCGGTGGCCTCGACGTATCCGACGGCCGTGTCGATTGTTGCCTGGGAGGTTCCCTCATGGGGAATGATCTCGACGCCTGGAATGAAGGGCGAGGGATTGGAGAAATGCACGCCCAGGAAGCGCTCCGGATTAGCTACGGCACTGGCCATGTCGCCAATCGAGATGGTCGAGGTATTGGAACCGATGACGGCTTCCGGATCCGCGGCGGCGCTGATCTGCCGGAGGATGTCGTGCTTGATGGACAGGATTTCGGGGACTGCTTCCTCGATGAACTGCGCCCCGGCAACCGCTTCCTCCAAGGATGGCGCCGCCGACAGGTTCTGCTTCAGGATTTCGGTGGCGCCTTCCGGGAACAGGCCGCGGGATTCGAAATCAACAGATTCGGCCAGCAGGCGTTCCAGGTTCTTCTGCGCAACCTCTGCCGAGGTATCGGCCAAGGCTACGCGTGCACCGGCCAAGGCCAGCACCTGGCCAATGCCGCCGCCCATGTAACCCGAACCGATGATTGCTACTTTGATATCCATAATGTGTGTCTTTCTGGGAAGTTGATGAGTTGGCCTTGCAGCGGGCTTAGTTTGCTTCGGGCTCGTATGAGCAAATTGCGTCGACCTTGGCAGCGGATCCGCTGGTGGCGTCGAATTCATACCCTAGCCATTCGGTGGCCAGCTTCTTAGCCAGCTCCAATCCGATGACGCGCTGGCCGAAGGTGAGCACCTGGGCGTTGTTGCTGAGCACCGAACGCTCCACCGAGTAGGAGTCATGGGCGGTGACGGCACGGATGCCGGGAACCTTGTTGGCGGCGATCGCGACACCCAAGCCGGTGCCGCAGATCAGCAGCGCGCGGTCCGCTTCGCCCGCGGCCACCCGCCGTGCGGCGGCGACAGCAACATGCGGGTACGCCGTTGAGTCGTTGGATCCCACGCCGGCATCCACCACGGATTCCACGCGGTCATCGGCTTCGAACAGGGCTTTCAGTGCGAGCTTGTAGTCCACTCCGGCTTCGTCGTTGCCGATGATGATTTTCAGTTTCTTTTCCATAGCTTTCCTCGTTCTGCTGTGCTTCGTGGGGTCAGGCCAGGGTGCTGCTGGCGTGCTGCGTGGCGAGGCCGGCAACGATCAGGGCAAAGGAATACGCGCCCGGGTCCTGGTGGCCCAGCGATTTCTCCGACAGGGGGCGGGCCCGGCCTTTCTTCGGCCGCAGATTCGCCGTGGCCGCCGCCGCTGCCACGGCGTTGCCGGCCGCGTCTTCCAGGACCTGGTCCACCGGATTGCCGGCGTCAATGCCTTCGCGGATGGCCTGCGCGTAGGGGAGCAGCGCATCGACCATGGTCTTGTCGCCCAGATCCGTTTTGCCCAGGGTGATGACCGCAGCGCCGAAGGACTCGACAGCGTGGGCCAGATCGGCGGCGCTGTATTGCTCGCGGTTGCCCAGCGACACTCCGATGGCGGTGATTCCGGCTCCCCAGAGGGCGCCCGAGGTTCCTCCGGCTTTCTCGCTCCATGCCTCGCCGGCGGCAGCCAGGACATCGCGCACGCTGCGGTTTCCGGCCGCGGCCTTAGCGGCACCGACCGCCGCTTCGATGCCGCGGCGCATGCCGATCCCGTGGTCGCCGTCCCCGGCGATGGCGTCGAGATCCCCGAGTTCCGCTTCGTGGCGCACGATGATTTCCCGTGTGGTTTCCAGCAGCCCGGCGGCCTGCTGGCCCAGCTGCGCCGAAGCTCCGGTGGCCACCTCGTGGGCCGATTCCTCGGTGTCGTCCACCGTGAAGTTGCGGCGCTCGGCGGTCGTGAGGTTGCCGCGCCGGAAGGCCGGAGTATCGGCCGGGGCGCTCCAGAGCCGTTCGAGTTCCTCGTCCACCCAGAACAGGGTCAGCGAGGCACCGGACATGTCCAGGCTGGTGACCAATTCACCGCATTCTGGCTCAACTACCTGCAGGCCGGCGGCGCTCAGCAGCCGCTCCACGTGGCCGAAGAGCACGAAGAGCTCCTCGTATTTGACCGTGCCCAAGCCGTTGACAAGAGGCACGACCCGGTTACCTGACTCGGCTGGACGGTCTGCCAGCAGCCGGGTGACCAGCAGCTCGGCTAGCTCGCGGGAGGTAGGCAACTGGTGCTCGGAGATCCCCGGTTCGCCGTGGATGCCCAGGCCCAGGGACATGCCCTGTTCCGGAACGTGGAATAGCGGGGCGTCGGCACCGGGCAGGGTGCAGCCGTCAAAGGCCACGCCAAGGCTCCGGGTCCGCTCGTTGGCCTTCTGCGCCAAGCGGACGGTTTCGTCGAGGTCCGCACCTTCTTCCGAAGCGGCCCCGGCGATCTTGAAGACGGTCAGGTCCCCGGCGATTCCGCGGCGTTCATGCTTGCGTTCCGGAGGGGCGCTGGCAATATCGTCAGTGACCACCACGGTGCGGGTTTCGATTCCGTCCGCGGCCAGCCGTTCAGCGGCCTGGCCGAAATGCAGTACATCTCCGGCGTAGTTGCCGTAGCTGAGCAGTACCCCGCCGCCAGTGGAGGCGGCCTTGGCCACCCGGTAGATCTGCCCGGCGGAAGGCGAAGCGAAGAGGTTGCCGCAGGCGGAGCCGGCAGCCAGGCCGGGACCGACCAGGCCGGCGAAGGCCGGGTAGTGCCCCGAGCCGCCGCCGATGACGACGGCAACCTGGTTCTGCTTCATCTCGCTGGCGCGAACCACGCCGCCGTCAACCCGTTCCAGGCGGTTGCGGTGGGCCGCGACCAGGCCGTCGATGGCTGCATCAGCGAATCCTGTGGGATCGTCAAAGATTTTTGTCATGTCTTCTGGAACCTGCTTGTGCTTGTCGGGAAACGGACTAGGACGCCTGGAGCTGCTGGCGGCCCTGGGCAACCAAGGGGGTGCCGAGCTGGTAGTCGGCGGTCTTGGGCAGGATCTGCTCGCGCAGGTAGCGCTGGTTGGTGGCGCTGACGCTTAGTCCGTCTCCGCCGTAGTGCTCGGTGCAGATGATGCCCTGGAAACCGTGCTCGAGGGCCACCTTGAAAGCTTCGCGGTAGCTGATCACGCCTGTTTCCAGCGGGGCCGGCACGGCGGAGAACTGCCCGCGGACCACATTCTCATCGCGCAGATAATTCTTCACATGCCAGTAGTTGGCGTAGGGCATGGTCTTGGCGATGAGCTCGTGGATGTCTTCGATGGGGCGGTGCACCCTCACCAGATTGCCCAGGTCCGGGTTCAGCCCGACGTTGTGCAGGTCGATGTCCTGGAGCAGGCGCACGGCCGAGTCGCCGGTGCCGATGTAGGTGTCTTCGTACATTTCCAGGGAGACCAGGAGCCCCAGCTCGGCGGCATGGGTGCCCAGCTCGCGGATTCTCGTTACCGCCTTCTCCCAGGTTTCGCTGTCGCCCACAGGATCCTGGTGGCCTTCAACTGTCCAGAACCACAGCTGCTCGCGCTGCGCGGCAGTCAGGGCCTGGTGCAAACCGAAGGAAACGACTTCGCAACCCAATTGGGCGGCGGCCTCCAGGGTGCGGTGGCTGTAGGCCAGATTCTCTTCCCAGTTCCGCGCATCGATGACGCTGCGGCGGATGGCCGAGATGGCTGGTGCGCCGACGCCGGCCGCTTGCGCGGTGGCCTTGAGCTCATCCAAGCGCTGCGTGCTGAGATCGCCGGGACGGACCCAGCCGTCGAAGAGATCGACGTTGGCGAAGCCGGCTTCGCGCACTTCGGTGAATACGTCGAGCCACACTGAGGCATCGGCGTCTTGGACGGTGCCTCCGGAGCGCAGTTCGTGGGGGAACTGCAGCAGGGCTGCGGTGATCGGCCAGTCGGCTGCGGTATAGGTCATTCTGCCTCCAATATTTGAATCCAATATCCTATAGGATCTACGAAAGTGTGATCTGTGTCAATAGCTTGATCTGGAAGGTAGACCCAATGCGTGCCGACGAATATATGATGGTTTGATGGCTTCCGTCTTTTCCCAAACCTCGCTGCCCTCACGCCAGGTACTGGCTGATCGCGTGCATGAGGAGCTGCTCGCCGCCCTGATCGATGGGCGATTCGAGGCTGACGCCGCGTTGAGCATCGACGGAATTGCCCGCGACTTGGGAGTCTCGCCGACCCCGGTGAGAGAAGCCTTGGCGCGCTTGGAACACACCGGAATGGTGCGGCGAGCGGCCCTCAAGGGCTATCGGGTGGCGCCGCTGATGACGGCAGAAGAACATGGCCAGCTGGTGGCCGTTCGGAAACTCATCGAAGCCGAGAATGCGGAACTGGCCTGCGCCCGGGCCGATGGGAACATGGTGGCACAGCTCGCCGACACCATCGAGCGGCTGCGCACCGCCCCGACCGGCGGGTCCTACAGCGAATTCCGCGACTATTGGAAAGCCGATGAGGACTTCCACCGGCTTATCGCGGAATTCACCGGCAACCCCTTCCTGCTTACCGCCTTCCAGGCCCTCGGCGGCCAGGTGCAGCGTTTCCGGCTCTTCGCCGGACGCGGCGTCACCGACGCCGATTGCGCCATCTCCGAGCACACCAGAATCCTCCAGGCCTTCGAAGCCGGGGATCCGCACGCCGCCCGAGCAGCCATGGAGAAGCATCTCGAAGGTGTCGGTCGGCGAGCGGTGGAAGACAGCAGCGAATAGCTATTGGACAGCCCCGCTAGGCTCCGCTGGGCGCAGCTTCCTGGAGCTGCTGCGAAGCCACAGGGCTCACCTTCACCGGCGTATCCATGACTCGTCCCTCCGGGACCTCGCGCACTTCACCGGTGATCGCGAAGGAACCGGCCAACGGCAGATCCTCGCTGCTGGTGCCCAGCTGGACGGCAAAGCTGCCAGGTTCCACGATGCGCCGGTTCTCCAGCCCGGTGAATGAGGTGCGATCCGCGTGCACCAAGAAGCTCACGCGCTTGGACTCGCCTGCCTCCAGCGCCACCTTGGCAAAACCGGCCAGCCAGCGGCGCGGCCGGACCACCGAGGAAAAATCATCGCCCAGGTAGAGCTGGATGACCTCGGCTCCCGAGCGCTCTCCGATGTTCGCGACCGTCGCCGAGATCTCCACGGTGCCGTCATTGGCGATTTCTGCAGCCGAGATCTGCAGTTCCGACAGCTCGAATCCGGTGTAGGACAATCCGTAGCCGAAGGGATACAGCGGCCGCGGATCAAGGTTGGACACGCCATCGGAGTACCAGCCTAGCGGGGGCTGGAGGTAGGTGCCGGGCTGCCCGCCGATATGATCGGGGATCTGCACCGGCAGCTTGCCCGAGGGATTGACCGCTCCGGTCAGCACCGAGGCCAGGGCCGGTCCGCCTTCCTCGCCGGGCATGAATGCCTGCACGATTCCGGCGGCCCGCTGGGCGAAGGAGCCCAGAGAGTACGGACGACCAGTCACCAGCACCAGGATGGTCGGCGTGCCGGTAGCCAGCACGGCTTCAACCAGATCAGCCTGCCGGCCCGGCAGCGAGAGGTCCACCACATCGCACCCTTCCCCGGAGGTGCCGCGGCCAAAGAGGCCCGCGAGGTCGCCGACGGTCACAATGGCCACCTCGGCCGCGCGGGCGGCGTCTGCCGCAGCAGCGATGCCGCTGCCATCCGGATCGGTGAAATCGACACCGCGCTCGTAGCTGATCTGGGTTCCGGCAAGACCTGGCGCCGCGCGCAGCGAATCAAGAATGGACGGCAACTCAATGCCGTGGGCATCCTCGCCGAAGAAGCGCGAGAGCACGTGGTTGGTGAAGGAGTAGCAGCCCAGGTGGGCTCGCGGCTGGGAGGCCGAAGGGCCCACCACGGCGATGGATGCGGGAGCCGTCTGGGCGTCTAGCGGCAGGATCCCGGTGTTCTTGAGCAGGATGATGGATTCTTCGGCCATCTTTCGCGCATGGGCGCGGTTGGCGGGCGAGTCGAAGTCCACCTGCTCACCTTCCCAATCCGCTTCCGGCGACCATCCTGCGTCCAGCAGCCCGAGCTCGGCCTTTTGCACCAGCACGCGGCGGACCGCAGTGTCCAGCACCTGGGCATTGAGCCGGCCGTCGGACACGGCCTGGGCCAGGTTGCGGAAGGCATTGGTTTCGGGCAGCTCGACGTCCATCCCGGCGGCCAGCGAGATGATGCCGGCCTCGTCCTGGTCCTTGGCAATGCGGTGCATGGTTTCCAGGAAGCTGATGGCCCAATAATCAGAGACCACGGTTCCGGTGAAGCCCCAGCGTTCGCGCAGCACCTCGGTGAGCAGCCGGTGGCTGGCCGCGGGGGTCTCGCCGTCGATATCCGAATAGGAGTTCATCACCGACTTCACGCCGGCTTCGCGCACAGCACGTTCGAAGGGAGGAAGGATGACATCCTCGAATTCACGATGCCCGATGGTCACCGGGGCATGGTTGCGTCCGGCGCGCGAAGCGGAGTACCCCGCGAAGTGCTTCAAGGTGGCGTGGACCCCGGAGCCCTGGATGCCACGCACATAGGCAGTTGACAGCTCCGAGACCAGGTGGGGATCTTCGCCCAGGGTTTCTTCCACTCGGCCCCAGCGGTAATCCCGTACCACGTCGAGCACCGGAGACAGGCCCAGGTGCACCCCGGCCTTCTTCATATCCGCGCCAATGCGCGTAGCCATCTCGCCCACCAGCTGCGGATCCCAGCTGGCGCCCCACGCGATCGAGGCGGGGTAGCAGGTGGCGCCCAGGGTGGTGAAACCGGTCAGGCATTCTTCATGCGCCAGGGCAGGAATGCCAAAGCGGTTGGCTGCCATGACCTTGCGCTGCAGCTCGGCCAGCCGGGCCCTGCCCTCGGAGGGTTCCAGCGGTGCAGACCCGAAGGCGCGAGTGATCTGCCCCAAGCCATCAACAATTTCGGCGTCGAAACTAGCATGATCCTTGGAGAAGGTGTTTTCCATGGGGGCCACGTTGCCCTCGCCATTGCTGTTGCGCTCTGCCGGGCGAATCCAGAATGAACCGAGCTGGGAGACCTTTTCTTCGATGGTCATCTCGGCCATCAAGGCCTCGACGCGGGTGGCAATTGGCTGGCTAGCGTCATGCCAGGGCGAAATATTGGAGTTCACAATGTTCCTTTGCAGAAGTTCTTGGGGATTACTTGCTGAAGCCAGCGGTCAGGCCTGCCACTAGCTGGCGGCGGCCGAGAATGTAGGCCGCGAGGATCGGGACGCAGGAGAGGACCACGGCGGCGAGTACCGCCGGGATATCCACTGCGAATTCGCCCTGGTAGGTCCACAGGGACAAGGGCAATACGCGCACTTCCGAACTCTGGGTCAGGACCAGCGGGAAGAGGAAGCTGTTCCATACCTGCAATGCGTTGTAGATGCCCACGGCCATAATGGCTGGCTTGGATAAGGGAAGTACCAGCAACCGGAACATCTGCCAGTGGCTGGCACCATCTATCGTCATGGCCTCGTAGAGCGAGGAAGGAACATCACGCAGGAAGTTGGTCAGGATCAGGACGCTGATCGGAATGGCGAAGGCGATGCTCGGCAGGATCAAAGCCAGCAATGAGTCGTAGAGGCCCATTTTCACGATCATGTAATAGACCGGGATGATGGTCGCCTGGATGGGGATCGCAATGCCCAGCAGGAACAGCCGGTGGCTGAACTTCGCGAAAGCTCCGCGGTTGCGCACAATCACGTAGCTTGCCAGCAGCGAAATCATCAGCACTACCGCGACCGACACCACGGTGACTAGAGCGGAATTGAAGAAGTACAGTGCAAAGTCGTTTTCCAGGACCCGGCCGTAGGCCTCGAAGCTGAGTTCCTTCGGCCATGCCAGCGGGTTGGAGCTGAAATACTCCTGGCGTGGCTTCAGGCTGGTGAGCACGATGTAGTAGATCGGCACCACGGTGACCAGCAGCCAGAAGGTTGCAGCGAGACCGCCGGGAACGTTCGGAGCGTAGCCGCTCTTGGTTTGCAGTTTCATCAGGCGCCCTCCTGCTGGCTTTCCATCTTGTTGGTGTCGCTGAATTTGTTCAGCAGCAGCGAGACCAGCAGGCCCACGACCACCAGGATCACTGCAATGGCGCTGGCCGCACCCATTTGGTAGCTGCGGAACCCGGTGAGGTACATATCCAGCGGCAGGATGCGCGTGGCATTTCCCGGACCGCCGTTGGTCATCACGAACACCAGATCGAAGTAGGTCAGGGACCCGACAATCATCAGCGTGGAGCTGGTGATGACTGTGTACTTGATCTGCGGGAGCGTGACCGAGAAGAAGGTGCGCACGCGTCCCGCCCCGTCGAGCATGGCCGCCTCATTCATGGAGGTGGGGATCTGCCTGACCGCTGCTTGGTAGAGCAACGAGTGGAAGGGAACGAAGCACCACGAGATCACGAAAATCAGGACGTAGAAGACCAGATCGGTGCTGCCGAGCCAGTCCTGGCTCAGCAGACCGATATTGAAGGCCTTGGACAATCCGAAATTCGGGTCCAGCAGCGCTTTGAAAGCGATGCCCACGGCGGCTGCGGAGAAGAGCAGCGGCAGGAAATAGAGCACCGAGTACACGGCACGATATTTCTGCTCGCCAGCCATGAACACGCCAATCAGTATGGAGATCGGCGCCTGGGTGAGGTAGCACAGCACGGTCATGGCAAAAGTGAGCCACATGGCGTTCAGCGTGACCGGGTTGGAGAAGGTCTGCTGCCAGTTGGCCATGCCCGCGAAGGACGGGGTGCCCAGCCCGTCCCAGTGCATGAACGAGAGTACGGCCACGCCCAGCAGCGGAACCAGGGCAAAGACGGCGAAGAACACCAGTGCCGGTGCCAGCAGCCAATTGCTCGGGCCGATGCTGGTGGCGCGCCGTTGGCGCGACCGCACCGGCGCAGTATGGGATTTCATCAGCATCAGGGCTACTTAATGGTCGAGTTCATGGTTTTCACAAACTGCTCCGGGGTAATGGAACCCTGGAAAATTTGCGACAGGTTCGTCAGCAGGACCTGTGCCTGGTCGGGGGCCAGTGCTTGGTCCCAGGACAACTGGAAGTTCGGAGCGTCCTGCACCGACTTGTAGGCGTAGCCAAGGAAGTCCGAGTCCTCGCTAGCGGCGATGGCTTCCTCGGCACCGTCAACGGAAGGCACCAGGCCCAGGCCGATGAAGCTCTTCACCGATTCCTCATTGAGCGTGTAGTCGTTGAGGTACTCGAAAGCAGCCTGCTGGGCTTCCTCGGAGGCATCAGCCGACACCGACCAGAAGTTCGCCGGGTTGCCCACGATATTCGAGGGATCGCCCTTGCCTCCCTCGATAGTCGGGAATGGGGCGAAGCCCAGGTTCTCTTCCTCATACCACTGCGGAGCATCGGCCTTGAACCCGGCGTAGAGCCAGGATCCCTGCAGCAGCATGGCGGCCTTGTCGGTGTGAACCAGGGCGGCGTCGGCGTTCGCGTCGGCAACCACGGAGCCGAAGGAATCGCCGAAGCCGCCGGCATCGACCAGTTCCTGGATCTTGGTTAATGCCTCGGTGACCGCTGGGTGGCTCCAGGCGTCGGGCTCGTTATTCTGGATGGCTTGGAAGACCTCCGGGCCGCCGATGCGGTCGGTCAGGTAGGCGATCCACATCAGGTAGGGCCACTGGCTCTGTCCGGCGACAGCGAAGGGAGTGATGCCCTCGGCCTTGAAGGCCTTGACCACGTCGAGGGTTTCCTGCCAGGTGGTGGGGGCTTCGACGCCTACCTGCTCGAAGAGCTTCTTGTTGGTGTAGAGCACCACCGGCTGGGTGCTGTTGTTCGGGACGGCATACTGCACGCCGTTGACTTCACCGGTCTTCTCGATGGCCTCGATGGCACGTTCCTCCAGCGCATCGACCTTGCCGGTCAGATCCACGACATTGCCGTTGGCCACGTAGTCCGCTAGCGTGCCGCCGGACCAGTTGAAGATCAGTGTTGGTGCATTGCCGGCACCGACTGCGGTGCGGACCTTTTCCTTGTAGGCATCGTTGGCGAAAAAATCGGCCGCGATGGGCTGCTCCGGATTTCCCTCATTCCATTGGGCGAAGGAATCCTTGAACGCGTTCTGCTGGGTACCGGTCAGCGCCCAAGCGGAGAATTCGCCGTTGGCTTCTCCGCCCGGTTGCGCGCCGCCACAGGCGGACAGCGCCAGTGGGGCAATCATGGCTGCCGAAACCAGCAGCCGCCGCGGGGTGCTGAACTTCCGCGGAGATAAGGAGGGCGAGTTCTTGGCGTTGCGCATTGCGGGATTCCTTTGCTTGGCAGGGGCGTGACAACAATCAACCGACGCATGCGAACGAAAGTTTCGGAAAGTTCGCGGCGGTGGAGAAAGGTTATAGTGTGGCGCAGGTCTCGTCAAGGATGAATTCCGGAAGTATGAGTTTCTGAATTCTCGCTATGAATCAGCGCTAATGCAGCATTCAAGGATCGAATGTGGCGACGGTCGACGTGCGGAAATCTCCCTTTAGTTCGTTTTGGTCGTGAGAATGTTTCGAAAGTTTCGTAGTGGCGCTGGAAGATTTGCGATATATTATGTCGTGCATCACATATGATGCGAGTCGAGAGCTGGGCGATCGACAGAACGCATGATTAGGAGGTGGCTCTGTGGTTATTCGACTTCAGGACGTTGCCGCGGCCGCGGGCGTGTCAATGTCAACGGCTTCGAAGGCGCTCAATGATCGCGGGGACGTCAGCGAGTCGGTGCGCCGGAAAATCGCGGCCATTGCCGAAGACATGGAATATGCGCCCCGCCGCCGTTCGAAAGAGGGCAATAGCCGCCAGCCAGTGGTTATCGTCTTCGACCACTTCAATAGCCCGTATGCGGCAACGGTGCTCAATGGGGCAATCCGCGCCGCGAAACGCGCGGGGGTTGAACTGGTCAATACCTGCATCGAGGGCGAGGCCCGGGGGCATGACGTGCTATCGATGGCCTGGCTGCGGGAGCAGGTGAAGAACGGCGTCGCCGGGCTGGTTCTTGTCACGACCTTCCTGGAAGACAGCAAGGTCCGCTGGTGCAGGAGCCATGAGCTGCCGGTGATCGTCATTGATCCCTCCGCGCCCAATGCGGAGCATATGGTTTCCATCGGGGCTACCAACTGGCAAGGGGGAAAGCAGGCAACTGAGCATCTCCTTGCCCTAGGGCACCGGAGAATCGGCTTCGCCAGCGGGCCACGCCATTCGGTGCCGGCTGGGGAGAGGCTGCAGGGCTTCCGCACCGCAATGCAGGAAGCCGGCGTCCGGGTTGAGGAATCCCTTGTTGCAGGAGATAGCTTTACGCCTGAATCCGGTCGTGCGGCAGCGTTGAAAATGCTCCATGCAGAGAATCCGCCGACCGCGATCTTCGCGGTTTCCGATGATGTGGCGCTGGGCGTGCTGCGTGCGGCGGAGGAGCTGGGCATCGGGATTCCGCAGAAGCTCAGCGTGGTTGGCTTTGACGATGCGTCTGCGGCGTCGTGGATGTCGCCGCCGTTGACCACAGTGCGCCAGCCCCTGGACTCCATGGGGCAAATCGCCGTGGAGAGGCTGCTGGCACTGGCTGATGATCCGGGCAGATTCGCCCATCCTTTCCAGTTGGAGACCAGGCTCGTGGTCCGCGAATCAACAGCCGCCTTGAAGTAGCGGCGCAAGCTGCAGGTGGGCGGTCTTCGCCGCCCCGGTGCGGTCACGCGGATTGAGCGGCTTACTGGCGTTTCAGGAATCCCGGGCGATTGTCCTGCCCGTAAGTACACGGTTTATGATTAACGCCACCATGCCCGGGATCCTGCGGGAATGCGGGTGCTTGCCAGTGATTGATAAAAATCAATCGCAAGGATGATTCAAAGTGTCCAAGGCGAGCGCTAGACTGGCAATCGCTCTTCAATCACGCTGCCCTTAATCCGAAGGTCCAGCATGCCGGAGAGCTTGATGCCAGCGAGGATTTCCCACATGCTTCTCAAGCTCATCTTGAAACACTCCAAGCCGTACACGGGGTGGATCATTGCCGTAGTCATTTTGCAGCTGGCCACCACCGTGGCCACTCTTTATCTCCCTAGCCTGAACGCCAGGATCATCGACGTCGGCGTGGTCGAAGCCGATATCGACTACATCTGGCGCACCGGCGGACTGATGCTGGTGGTGGCCCTCATCCAGGTAGCCACCGCGGTGGCCGCCGTCTACTTCGGGGCCAAGACCTCCATGAGCGTAGGCCGCGACATCCGCCAGTCGGTCTTCGAGAAGGTCTCGACCTTCTCGGCACAGGACGTCAACAAATTCGGCGCCGCCACCTTGATCACCCGCGGCACCAACGACGTGCAGCAGATCCAAATGCTCACCTTGATGGCGTTGAACTTCATGATCACGGCGCCGATCATGTCCATCGGCGGCGTGATCATGGCGATCCGCGAAGATCCCGGACTGTCCTGGCTCGTTTGGGTTTCGGTACCGCTGGTGCTCATAGTCGTGGGCCTGCTGGTCATCAAGCTCATGCCGCTGTTCCGCGATATGCAGACCCGCATCGACGGGATCAACGGCGTGCTGCGCGAGCAGATCACCGGCATCCGCGTGGTGCGCGCCTTTGTGCGCGAAGAGCATGAGACGCAGCGCTATGCAGACGCCAACCAGAAGCTGACCGACCTCGGTGTCAAGGTCGGCAACCTGTTCGTGCTGATGTTCCCGGCGATCACCATGATCCTGCACCTGTCCACCGCCGCCGTGCTGTGGTTCGGCGGGCACCGGGTGGATAACAACCAGGTGGAGGTCGGCGCGCTGACCGCCTTCCTGCAGTACCTGCTGCAGATCCTGATGGCGGTCATGATGGGTACCTTCATGGCCATGATGATTCCCCGTGCCATGGTTTCGGCCGACCGCATCTCCGAGGTGCTGGACAGCGAGCCGAGCATGCTCGACGCCGCCGAACGGCAGCTCGCGCTGCCCACCCCGGGCACCGTGGAATTCAAGAACGTCAGCTTCGGATACCCCGGCGCCGAGGCGCCGGTGCTCAACGATATCTCCTTCACCGCCAAGCCGGGGCAGACCACTGCCATCATCGGCTCCACCGGTGCGGGCAAGACCACCTTGCTGAACCTGATCCCGCGGCTCTACGACGCCACCGAAGGCGAAATCCTGATCGGCGGGGTGCCGCTGAGGGAACTGGGACGCGACACCATTTCGCGGAACATCTCCGCGGTGCCGCAGCGCCCTTACCTTTTCTCCGGGACCATCGCCAGCAACCTGCGCTTCGGCGCCCAGGACGCTACCGAAGATGACCTGTGGGATGCGCTGAGAGTGGCCCAGGCCGACGGCTTCGTCGCCGAACGCGAAGGCCAGCTGGATTCGAAGATCTCCCAGGGCGGCACCAACGTGTCCGGCGGACAGCGCCAGCGCCTGTGCATTGCCCGGGCCCTGGCCGCGAAGCCGAGCACCTACCTGTTCGATGATTCGTTCTCGGCACTGGATGTGAACACCGATGCCAGGCTGCGTGCGGCCCTGGCCGAACCGACCAAGGACGCCGCGGTGATCATCGTGGCCCAGCGCGTATCGACCATTACCGGTGCGGACCAGATCCTGGTCCTGGACCATGGCGAAATCGTGGCCCGGGGTACCCACGAGCAACTGCTCGAAACCTCGGAAACCTATCAGGAAATCGTGGCATCCCAGCTGAGCGTGGAGGAGGTGGCCTAAATGGCGAAGAAGCAGAAGAATATCGATCCGGAACAGCTCGAAAGCGAGCTTGCGGACGTCAATGAATTCGATGCCGCGGCGGGAGTCGATGACTGGAGCGGCGGCGCCCCGGTGCGCAAGGCCGAGCATTTCTGGCCATCGGCCAAGCGCCTGGTCGGGCTGATGTCCCCGTACAAGCTGGGCATGGTCCTGGTGTTCGCGCTGATCACCGTGTACGTGGTGCTCTCGGTGATCGCACCGCGGATCCTGGGCAAGGCCATGGACGTGATCTTCGCCGGGCTGATCGGCAAGAACATCCCGGCCGGCACGCCCGCGGAGCTGGTGATCCAGCAGCTGCGCGACTCCGGGCAGGGAACCCAAGCCGACATGCTCTCCAAGGTGGACTTCGTCCCCGGGCAGGGCATCGACTTCACCCAGCTTTCGCAGTACATCCTGATCGTGCTCTCCATGTACTTCGTTGCCTCGCTCTTCTCGTGGGCCTCGGGCTGGCTGCTGAACAAGCTGGTCATGCGCGTGGTCTACAACCTGCGCAAGGACGTCGAGGACAAGATCAACAAGCTGCCGCTGAACTACTTCGACACGCGCCAGCGCGGCGATCTGCTCTCGCGCGTGACCAACGACGTGGACAACATCCAGAATGCGCTGCAGCAGGCGCTGAGCCAGCTGGTCTCCTCGGCCATGACCGTTATCGGCATCGTGATCATGATGTTCGTGGTCTCCTGGCAGATGGCGCTGATCGCGCTGGTGGCCCTGCCGCTTTCGGCAGCTGCCGCGGGCATTATCGGCACCCGGGCGCAGAAGCTGTTCACCGCGCAGTGGAAGAACACCGGGGCGCTGAACGGGCAGATCGAGGAATCCTTCTCCGGCCACGAGCTGATGAAGGTCTTCGGCCGCGAAGCGGACATGGTGGACCGCTTCACCGCGCGCAACGAGGAACTGTACAAGGCCAGCTTCGGCGCCCAGTTCGTCTCGGGCATGATCATGCCGGTGATGAACTTCGTGTCCTACCTGGCCTACGTGGGCATCGCCGTGGTGGGCGGGCTGCGCGTGGCTTCGGGCACGATGAGCCTGGGCGACGCGACCGCGTTCATCCAGTACAGCCGCGAGTTCACCCAGCCGCTGGGCCAGATTGCCGGCGTGGCGAACATGCTGCAGTCCGGCGTGGCTTCGGCTGAACGCACCTTCGAGCTGCTGGACGCGGAGGAACAGGAACCGGACGACGCGCAGGACAGCCTTCCTGCCCGCGCCGACGGGCATGTCTCCTTCAAGAATGTGTCCTTCTCCTACTCCCCGGACAAGCCGCTGATTGAGGACCTGTCCTTCGATGCGGATCCGGGGCACACCGTGGCGATTGTCGGGCCGACCGGCGCGGGCAAGACCACGCTGGTGAACCTGGTGATGCGCTTCTACGAGCTGAATTCCGGGAAGATCATGCTCGATAACCGCGATATCACCGATCTTTCCCGCGCTGATCTGCGCTCGAAGGTGGGCATGGTGCTGCAGGACGCATGGCTCTTTGGCGGAAGCATCATGGAGAACATCCGCTACGGCCGGCTGGATGCGACCGATGAGGAAGTGATCGCGGCCGCGAAGGCGACCTTCGTGGACCGTTTCGTGCGCGCGCTGCCCGATGGCTACGACACCATCATAGACGAGGAAGGCACCAACGTGTCGGCCGGCGAGAAGCAGCTGATCACCATTGCCCGCGCGTTCGTGGCCAACCCGTCGCTGCTGATCCTGGACGAGGCGACCAGCTCGGTGGATACCCGTACCGAATTGCTGGTGCAGCAGGCGATGGCCGCGCTGCGCAGCGACCGCACCAGCTTCGTGATTGCCCACCGGCTGTCCACGATCCGCGACGCGGACACCATCTTGGTGATGGAGTCCGGCCGGATCGTGGAGCAGGGCAACCACGAGCACCTGCTGGGGACCCAGGGCGCCTACTACCGGCTGTACCAGTCGCAGTTCGCCGGCCCGGCCGAGGACGTGGATGCGAATCCGGATACGGCTGCGGTGCCCGCGGTAGCGGCCGGAGCCACGGTGGCCAGTGACATGGCACCGGAAGCAAAGGAAGAAACCGAGTAGGACCTTGAGTCGCGAAGACCCCGGCATCTGGCAGATTTTCACTGCCGGTGCCGGGGTCTTTTTGCATTGCCAGGCCTGCTTCTGATCGAACCGCTGCGGCACGCCCCCAGGCCATCGATAGCATTTGTTCCTGCAGGAAATGATGCAATATGAACATGATGCTTAGACAGTTGGAATATCTGGTGGCACTGGCCAATGAGGGACATTTTGCCCGGGCAGCTGAAGAATGCGCGGTCTCCCAGCCAGCATTATCAGAGGGCATTCGAAAACTCGAAAAGGAACTGGGCGCGCCATTGGTCCGCCGGGGCCATGCCTTCCAAGGACTGACCGTTGAAGGCGAGACGGTTCTCAAATGGGCTCGGAAAATCCTGAAAGACCATGCCTCGCTGAGACAGGAAATCTCCCATTACGAGAATGGCCTGAACGGAACACTTCGATTGGGAACGGTTCCTGCTGCCTCTTCAACTGTTGCAACCCTCACCGACAAGTTTGCCCGTGCGCATCCGCAAGTGGGCATCAACGTCCAGGCGAGTCTCCATTCGGCGGACATCGTCCGTCAGATCAGGAACTACGAGCTTGACGCGGGCCTTATCTACGCGGAGCCGCAGGACCTAGCTGGACTGCTGGTCTATCCGCTCTATGCCGAGGAACATGTGCTGCTCACTGCGCCGGGGATGCTCCCCGAGGGCGCAACGACGGCTTGGGCGACGGCGTTGGAGTTGCCCTTATGCCTCCTCGACTCATCTCTTCGAGGGCGCCAGGTCCTCGACCAGACGCTCAGCCGGCACGATCTGGTAGTCTCGCCGCGAATCGAATGCGACTCGATAGTCACGTTGCTCGCGCATGTGTCCACCGGGAACTGGGCCAGCATAGTTCCGCGCCAGTGGTTGCCACCCTTGGGAGCTCTGCCTGGTATTGAGCTTTACAGGCTGGATGATCCGCAAGTTACCTCGCAAATTTCTCTTGTAATGGAAGACAGCAGTCCATTAACCCTGATGTCGCAGGCGCTCGAAAAGATAATTTCTAGCACATTCCCTGCGGTCGATATGCATCTCAGCAGGAATCATAAGTAGCACTTACTGAATCATCGGATCTAATTATTGGATCTGATCAATGGTAATCCCTGAACCTAGAACCAGACCCCAAGTCGCTTAGGAATTGGGCCGTGCAACTGGGAGCGGAGAGAACAGTGGAACCTGACCATCTTGAGGCACCATGGGATCCGAGGGATGCAGGCAATCAGATAATTGCCAGGACGACTCGGGATTCCATGATGACGGCAGGCAGAGCAGCTCCGGTCTCCACAGCCATTGGTAAGTTCAAATTCACGCGCGGTTCGCTCGTGAATTGGCAGCTCTTCGCCATTTCGCACAGCCCAGAGATCCGCCCGGCCCTGCGCGTAGGCCTCGGATTGGGACTTCCGGGGATTGCACTGCTGCTGATTGGCAGAACGGACCTCCTTGCCTACGCTGTTTTCGGCTCCATTGTCGGGATGTACGGCCGAAATCCGCATCGCTCGCAGCGACTGAAGGACCAGGTGCTCGGAGCTGCACTGATGCTGTGTGCGGGAATTTGCGGGATCGCCATGGCCCCCTTGGGTATGCGCGGGTGGACGCTGCTTGCCGGAGGATTGTTCTGGGCGGCCTTCAGCTCATTGATCGCTGATCGATATGGGCTCAAGCCCGGCGGTGCCTTCTTTCCGCTCTTTGCGTTTGGTGCGTTGGGAACTTTGCCGGTGGGGGAACTTCCCGCCCTTGATGGCCTGGCCGCGTTCGTCGCCACCGCTCTGTTCAGCATCCTGCTCGGCCAAGCCGCACGCTTCGGACGAGTGGAAGAGTGCGGCTCGGAAGGCCTCGCGATTCCATGGCCCCGCATCCTGCGCAGGGCATGCACCTACCTGATAGTTGTCTTCCTAGCTGGAGCTGTCGGGATTACTCTGCAGGTCGAGCATCTCCAATGGACCATGGCCGGGGCGGCCGTTCCGCTTGCCGTCGGCAATGCCCGGGGACGGTTGCGACGTGGGGCTCACCGCATCGGGGGAACCGTGGCCGGTATAGGCGTGTTGTTTGGGATCACGGCCCTGACTCCCAGCGAACTGATGATCGGCTGCTGCATCATCTTGCTGATGTTCCCAACCGAGGCCTATATGGTCCGGAACTACGGCCTTGCCCTCAGCTTTTTCACGCCGCTGATTATCCTGATGCTTCAGCTGGCTAATCCGAAGAGCGGATCCCAGATGGTGTGGGACTGCGCTATGGGAAATCTTCTCGGTGTCGTTGTCGGCATTGCGGCCGCTTCAATTTTCGAACGGCAGCCCCGAACCACGATCTAGAAACGCCGCAACTGCGGCGCGGCAGATCAGAAGCATGAACCCAGAAGAAAAATAAGACGAACGAGATCTATTAAGTAGCCGCAGGCCTACCGCAGCCCCATCGGCAGGACATAAGCTGGCCTTGAACTCGCATAATTCATCGAGGATAAGGAAAAAGCATGTCAGATGCAGCTGTGCCAACTGTTGGCGCAAAACTATCGGCAGAATTCTTGGGCACATTCGTGCTGGTCTTCGGTGGCTGTGGTTCAGCGATCTTCGCAGCCAAGGTCATCGCAGATGAAACCGTGAACATGGGCATCGGATTCCTGGGCGTAGCTCTGGCTTTCGGTTTCACTGTGCTGATCATGGCGTACGCAGTAGGGCATATCTCCGGCGGCCATTTCAACCCTGCCGTCACCCTGGGCACGGCCTTTGCCGGGCGCACCCCGTGGAAGGATGTCCTCCCGTACATCGTCACGCAGATCGTCGCTGCTTCGGTGGCGGGTGCCGTGCTGTTCTGGATCGCTTCGGGCAAGGACGGATTCAACGCAGTCGAATCCGGTTTCGCTTCCAATGGCTATGGGGAGCGATCGCCAGATGGCTATTCGCTGGTTGCGGCACTGGTCGCAGAGATCGTTTTGACTGCGATCTTCCTGTACGTGATCCTCGGCTCCACCGACAAGCGCGCGCCGCAGGGTTTCGCGCCGATCGCTATCGGCCTGTCATTGACCCTGATCCACCTGGTGTCCATTCCCATCACCAATACCTCGGTCAACCCGGCACGTTCCCTGGGCGTCGCATGGTTCGCCGGCCCGGAAGCCTTGGGCCAGGTATGGCTGTTTATCCTGGCACCGGTTATCGGTGCGGTCATTGCCGGTGTCAGCTACAAGGTGCTCTTCCCGGCCTTCGTGGACAAGGGTCGCGAAGGTTTCGACAAGAACTAGCAGATGATGGGAGCTCGCGGTTACCGCAGCTCGCTGAACCCAGTCCAGCAGACTTCGACGTCGGCTGGACTGGGTTCGTCCTTTCACGTGGAACGATGAACTTGGGAAATCCACATGGAAGGCGATTAGGCTTGTCATATGCAACAACGGCCAGAGTACATGAACCCCTATTCGGCTCCGCGGCCCAAGCAACGCGTCTTCAACGCCGGGCAATTCACCAAGGGCGACTTCTGGACAGTTCTTGCCTACCTCGTCTTCTTTGTCGGGGGCGCAGCAGGCCTCATCGGCTTGATCCCTGGCTACATGGGCGCCTTCTCCACCCAGGAACAGGCGCTGTTCGGGATCAACCTGATCCTGTATGTCACCTTCTTCATTCTCGCGATGATCCAGTGCGGTCCGCAGTTCTTCGAGTCGTTCAAGACCATGCGCTACCACCCCTGGGCCAAATGGCTGATGCTGCCCGGTGGCTGGTTCCTGACCATCATGGCCAACGGAATCATCGCCGCCTTGACGGGCCAAGCGGCCACCAGCGAGAACCAGGCGGCCCTGGAATCCATGGCCGGAACGGTGCCGCTGCCGGTCATGCTGGTGGTCACTGCGCTCTTCGGCCCATTCGTCGAGGAATACCTGTTCCGCCATCTGCTCATCGGCAAGCTTTCACGCAAGCTCAACGTCTGGATTTGCGCACTGATCTCCACGGTGCTGTTCGCCAGCATCCACTTCATTGGCGCGGGCATCGGCTCGTGGCTGGAGGTCGTGCCGTACTTCATGCTGGGCGTCATGATGGGTGTTGCCTACATCCTCAGCGGCAAGTCGCTGGCCTACTCCTACATGCTGCATGTCATTAACAATGCAGTAGCGTTGCTGGTGGTGTACCTGATCTACCCGCTGCTTCCTGTGGGAGCCTAGGCAGTGGCATTTACCGGACTCGAACCGAACACCCCCGCCTATCGGGGCATGCTGCTGGCGCTTTTTGCCGGCGGCGTTGCCACGTTCTCCCAGCTCTATGCGGTGCAGGGGCTGCTGCCGGTGATCGCCGGCTATTTCCACATCACCTCTTCGCACACGGCACTTGCCGTTTCATCAGCGACCCTGGGGCTGGCGTTGGCCGTGACTCCATGGGCCATCATTTCCGACCGCGTCGGGCGCCGCAAGGTCATCAGCATCGCCCTGATCTCTTCGGTTGCCCTGGGACTGCTCAGCTGCCTGTCGCCAAGCTTCGAGTTCCTGGTGGCGATCCGGTTCTTCGAGGGAATTGCCTTGGCAGGTGTTCCCGGCTCTGCACTGGCCTTCCTCGTTGACGAGGTCAATCCGCGAGCCGTTGCCGTGGCCAGCGGCACCTATATCTCCGGCACCACCCTTGGCGGGCTGGCCGGACGCTTGGTCGCCAGCTTTGTCGCAGACCCCGCCGGCTGGCGCTGGGGGGTCGCGGCAGTGAGCATCATGGCCGGCCTGGCGACGCTCTTCTTCCTGTTCAAGGCGCCCAGCGCCCAGGGCTTCGACCCCATCCACGGCCAGAACCTGCGCAGCATCGCCAAGAAGTTCGCACATGCATTGCACGGCAAAATGGCACTGGTCTATGCCCAGGGATTCTTGCTCATGGGCGGATTCGTGGCCGTCTACAACTACCTGGCTTTCCGGCTGGAAGCACCGCCCTACCTGATTCCGGCTTCGTGGGCGGCACTGGTCTTCTTGGCCTACCTTTCTGGAACCTACACCTCGGTGGCCAGCAGCAAACTCGTCGCCAAGGCTGGACGGCGAAATACCCCGCGCATCAGCATTCTCACCAGCGCCCTGGGCTTGCTGCTGACCCTGGCCGGGAACCTGGTCGTGATCATCAGCGGGTTGCTGATCTTCACCGCTGGATTCTTCGCGGCCCACGCGGTCGCCAGCGGGTGGGTGCCGGTGCTGGCCACCGAAGCCAGGGCGCAGGCCTCCAGCCTGTACAACTTGTTCTACTACGTGGGCTCGTCACTGCTTGGCTGGCTCATCGGCATCCCCTTCATGCACTACGGCTGGGCCAGCGTCGTGCTCTGCGTTGGCGCGTTGCAGGTGGTTGCCCTGATCATGGCTTCCTTGCTCTCCAAAAGGGACCCATCCCTTCGCGGATAATTCATATTCCGCATTCGGAATACTCAACTTTGCGCGAAATATCAGGTCAGATCGTCGAATTCTCCTGATACCCACCTGGCATAGCGTTCCGCAGAGAACTGGACCACCCGGTGGGCATCGGCCTGGATGCAGGCGGCGAAGTTATTGTAGAGGCGGTCGAACTTCACCGGCTCCAGATCCTTGGCCATGCGCCGCACCACGGCAGCCGAGAGCGGGATGCGGTTGGGGTAGCTGCGCAAGAAGGTCGCATTGCCATCGGCCACGGGGAAAATCGCGTCGCCAGCCAGCAGGACTCCGCGGCCATCGGCTCCTGCTTCCCAAACAGCCGCAGTGCTGCCCGGGAAGTGGCCGCCGAGCTGCATCAGCCTGATCCCGGGTAGCACCTCAAAAGGCTGGGACCAGGTCCTGACGGCGGCTGAGGAATACTGGACCCACTGCGCATCTTTCTCGGCGACGAGGATCGGCGCATCACCCAGCGCCTGGCTGTATTGCTGCTGCACCCCGTACATGTGCGGATGGCTCGCCACAATGGCCGCCAGCTTTCCGCGGCTATCCAGCCAATCAATGATTTCTCCGGTAATCAGCCCGGGCACGTCGAAGAGCAGGTTGCCCGCGGTGGTCTCAACGAGCAAGGAGCTTTGGCCTATGCCGATTTCGGGAGAAGCAATCGCATTCAGTCCCGGCTCCAGCGAACTGATCGTCAGCTGGTGGCCGGCTGCTGCCAGGTCTTCGGTGCGCACCCAACGCTGGATTCCGCCCGGAATGTACTGGCGTTCATCGGCGCAGATGGGGCAGGTGCCGGTGGGTTGCGGGCCCGGCGGGAACTCCACGGCGCAACCCGCGCATTGCCAATGGCCAATATGTTCTTGTCCCATGGGAAACCTGTTTTCTGGTGGCGGTGCTGGCTGTGCCCTGCTTGCTTCCAAACCTAGTACTCGCTCCGGACGCAGGAAAGAGGACTGCACCGGGAATCCTCCTGCGCGCAAGCAAATGGTGAAAGTCCACTCTGCTTCGTAGAGTTGAGGTTGTGAATCCTTCAACCCCCACCGAATCCCCGCGGAGCTTGGCCCGGCAGATCCTTGCCTTGGCAGTTCCCGCCTTGGGTGCTTTGATCGCCGAGCCGCTGTTCTTGATGGCCGATTCGGCCATCGTGGGCCACCTTGGCGTGGCCGAGCTGGCCGGCGCCGCACTGGGCACCACGGTGCTGCACACTGCGGTGGGGTTGATGATCTTCTTGGCCTATGCCACCACGCCAGCTGTAGCCAGAGCCCTGGGCGCTGGCAACCCCGGCAAGGCCATGGCGGCGGGCCGTGATGGCATGTGGTTTGCCGTAGTCCTCGGGGTGGCGCTTTCGCTGCTCGGATACTTCAGTGCCGATCGGCTTGTGGGCTTGATGGGCGGCGAAGGGGAAACCGCTGGATTCGCCGTCGACTACATCAGGTACTCGATGCCTGGCCTGACCGCGATGCTGCTGGTCCTGGCAGCCACCGGCGTGCTGCGTGGCATGCAGGACACGAAAACACCGTTGATCGTGGCCACCGCTGGCTTCGGATTGAATATCGTCCTGAACTTCGTGCTGGTCTACTGGGCCGATATGTCCGTAGCCGGTGCCGCGCTTGGCACATCGATCGCCCAGTGGATGATGGCGGTGGTGTATTTGTGGATGATCTTGCCAAGAATCCGCAAGCAAGGAATTTCCGTGGCGCCGAGTTGGTCCGGGTTCATTTCCACCGGGCAAGTCGGTTCCTGGTTGATGCTGCGCAACCTGAGCATGCGCGCGGCGTTGCTCCTCACGGTTCTTGTCGCCACCAACGCCGGCACCCAGACACTGGCAGCGCACCAGCTGGTCTTCACGATCTTCAGTTTCCTGGCCTTTGCACTGGATGCGTTGGCTATTGCGGCCCAGGCCATGATTGGCCAGGAGCTGGGCCGCGGGGATGCAGAGCAGGTCCGCAAGCTCACCGGGATCATGAGCCGCTGGGGCATCTGCTTCGGCGTGGTCACCGGGATCCTGCTGCTTGCCACCTCGTGGGTCTTCCCGATGATCTTCACCCCGGATGAGCAGATCCGCCAGCTGACCACCGTTGGGCTGTGGGTGCTGGCATTGTCCCAGCCGTTGTGCGGTTTGGTGTTCGTGCTGGACGGCGTGCTCATCGGTGCGGGGGATGCCCGCTATCTCGGGTTGGTAGGCGTAGCGAACCTTGTTCTCTACGTGCCGATGCTCTGGGCGGTTCAGGTCTTTGCCAAGGATTCCACGTCAGCGATTTTGTGGATCTGGGTTGCTTTCGCCATCGGCTACATGGCAGCTCGCGGAGTGAGCCTGTCCCTGCGTGCCAGGAACAGCGCTTGGATGCGGTTGGGCAGCTGAACCCAGGCCACCAGGCCGCTCGCCAGCGATTACCCTGGAGCTTCATTGCCTGGGCGGCAATCTCATGGGCGACCGCATGGTGCAGTGAACTGGTCGTGCCTCGGCCACCCGGATCCGGGCTGGGCAACGACTAGTGCGTTGGACTGAGGGTGCGGCCGATACCGGTACGGGTCATTGCCGTTTCCCGGACGAGGGTCTCGCGTTCGATGCCTTCGAAGATGTTCTCGCGGACCACGAAGAAGTCCACGTCCCCTGGCTGGCGGAATTGCAGCAGGCTGCCCACGGCGCAGGAGAAGAGCGAGTCATGCACGCCAAGCCGCTCAATCCGGTTATCGGGCATCATCTGCCTGCAAGCACGGCGATGCTGTGTGCCTTGCCCATGATGCACCAGTGGTTGGCCGCTAGTGATGTCCCAGCATGGCTCGGCGGATGGATTCCAGATGCAGCGTCATGGCCTCGGCGGCCGCTGAAGGATCTGAATTCTGTATGGCGGCAAAGATCGACTGGTGCTCGGCCAGCTCGTCCGATTGGGACATGTATGGCTGCATGGAAGGCAAGACGTAGTGGGCTCGGGCGGTTTGCGTGAAGCAGTTCTCCAGGCTGTCCACAATGCGGGAGTTGCGCGAAGCCGCGGCCAGTTCGCTATGGAAGCACTGGGCGGCATGCATGGAGGCAATGGGGTCGGAGACCGCCAGCTTTTGCTGGGCTTCAAGGTGCCCGGCCAGGGAAACCACAAGCGCGGCCGAATGCATGCTGGCTACCTGTCCTGCCACATGCGGTTCGAGCAAGCTGCGCAGTTCCAGGACTTCATAGACATCATTCATCGAGATGGCGCGAACCAGATAGCCCTTCTTGGGCAGCACCTGCAGCAGGCCCTCGCTGGTGAGCTGGCGCAGGGACTCGCGCACCGGGGTCTTGGAGACCTCGAACTCCTGGGCCAGTGCCGGTTCGATGATCAGGCTTCCCGGGGCAAGTTCCCCGCGGTTGATGCGTTCGCGCAAGGTGAGCGTGAGCTGTTCGGAGAGCGAGCTGGCCATGGTTTTCCGATTCCTAAGGGGCGTAACTTGGCGACCTGATCTAGCTATCGCTCTGGGCAACACTCTAGTCTGGGATGAAATATATTTCAGGTATCTTACGGAACACCACTTTATCGCAAGGACTACGACTGTGCCGATCACCCAGAACTCTGCCAGCACGCAGCAAGCGCGCAACCGGCGCCGGGCCCTGTTCGCCTCTGTCTTCGGCACGGCCATTGAATGGTACGACTACGCGCTGTATGGCGCGGCCGCATCGGTGGTGATCGGTCCGCTGTTCTTCGCCGGAGCCGGAGAAGCGGCGGCCTCGATCGCGTCCTTTGCGACCTTCGCGGTGGGCTTCGTGGCCCGCCCGCTGGGCGGTGTGCTCATCGGCCACCTGGGGGACAGGTTCGGCCGTCGGCCAGCTATGCTGCTCTCGGTCATCCTGATGGGTATCGCCACGGTGGGCATCGGCCTGCTGCCTACCGCCCAGACCTGGGGCGTGTGGTCCGTGGGCCTGCTGGTGCTGCTGCGCCTGATCCAGGGCTTCGGCGCTGGCGCGGAACTGACCGGGGCGATGACGCTGGTGGCCGAATACGTGGAACCGAAAAAACGCGGGTTCTACACCTCGCTGGTGCTCTCCACCCCGCCACTGGGCATCGCCCTGGCCACCGTGTGCTTCTTCCTGGTCTCGCTGGCCGGTGACGAGGTACTGCTCGGGTGGGCCTGGCGCATCCCATTCCTGGTCTCGGCACTGCTGTTCGTCGTGGCCATCTACATCCGCAACAAGCTGGAAGAGACCCCTGACTATGCCGCCGCCATGGCCTCGGCCCGTGCCGAGCAGCAGCAGGCCAAGCTCCCCATCGTGCAGGTTTTCGCCGCGCACTGGCGCCGCGTGGCCCTGGGCTTCCTGGCCATCACCGGGCACAACGCGGTGAACTACATCCTTGCGGTCTTCGCGCTGAGCCTGATGGTCACCAGCGGCATGGAACGCAGCCATGCGCTGCTGGCGGTGACCCTGGGCTCATTGGTCTCCGTGGTGCTCACGCCGGTGGGCGGTTGGCTGGCCGATCGGTTCGGCGCTTCCAAGGTGCTGGCGGCGGGAAACATTTCAGGCTTGGTCCTCGCTTTCCCGATCTTCGCACTGATCTCCACCGGCGAGTTCGCCCTCGGGTTCCTGGGCATCGCCGCCGGCTACGCGCTGGTGATCCCGTGCACTTCCGGTGCCCAAGGGGCCTTCCTCACCGAGCTGTTCCCCGTCTCGGTGCGCTTCTCCGGGATTGCCATCGCGCGCGAACTGAACGGCGCCATCGTCGCTGGGCTCTCGCCGCTGATTGCCGCTGCGCTCTTGCAGGCGGGCAACGGCTCCATCGCGATGCCAGCGGGATACCTGGCGCTGTGCTGCCTGTCCTCGGCCATTGCAATCTTCATCGGCACCCGCGCAAGCTCGCGCACCCTGTACTAGACCGGCAATTTCCACCGAAGTAAAGGAACAATCCATGGGTAATCTCAAGCGCCAACTGCCCGACGTGGCCGAACTGGTCAGCCTGATGAAGTTCAAGCTCCCCTCCACTAGCCCTCGCGCCGCCCGGCTGGCCGGTGCCGCCGACATCTGGGATCTGCGCAAGATCGCCAAGCGCCGCACCCCCGCCGCGGCCTTCGACTATGTCGATGGCGCTGCCGGGCGAGAAATCACCGCGACCCGCGCCCGAGCGGTGTTCGACAGCGTTGAGCTGTTGCCGCGAATCCTGCACGGAACCGCGCAGTCGGATCTTTCCACCACCATTGCCGGTGCCCCATCGGCATTGCCCTTCGGCATCGCCCCCACCGGTTTCACCCGCTTCATGCACTCCGAGGGCGAAATCGGCGGCTCGCGGGCTGCCCAGAAAGCAGGGATTCCCTTCAGCCTGTCCACCATGGGCACCCGATCCATCGAGGAGGTCGCCGAGGCGGCACCCGAGGGCCGCAAATGGTTCCAGCTCTATCTGTGGAAGGACCGGGAAAAGTCCAGGGCGCTGGTGGAACGTGCTGCTGCAGCGGGCTATGACACCTTGCTGGTCACCGTGGACACCCCGGTAGCCGGCCAGCGCCACCGCGATACCCGCAACGGCATGAAGATCCCGCCGGAATTGACCGTGAAGACCGTGCTCGATGCGTCGTACCGACCCGAATGGTGGTACAACTTTCTGACCACCGATTCGCTGAAGTTCGCATCGCTGTCGGATACGTCGGCAGACCTGCCAACGATCATCAACTCCATGTTCGATTCCTCCTTGGACTTCGAGGATCTGAAATGGATCCGCGAGCTGTGGAAGGGCCAGCTTTTCGTCAAGGGCGTGCTCACCAGCGAAGACGCTGCCAAGGCACAGGCCGCCGGTGCTGACGGACTGGTGGTCTCCAATCACGGCGGACGGCAGCTGGACCGCGCGCCGATCGCCTTCGAGGCCTTGGGCGAAGTGCGTGCCGAAGTCGGTGAGGACATGGAAATCATCATGGATTCGGGCATCATGTCCGGCGCGGACATTGTCGCCGCGCTGTGTGCCGGAGCGGACTTCGTGCTGATTGGCCGCGCCTACCTCTACGGCCTGATGGCTGGGGGAGAGGAAGGCGTCAGCCGTGCCATCGAATTGCTGGCCAAGGAAGTGGAAGTGACTATGCAGCTGATGGGCGCGGCGAGCATCGGGGATCTGGACCAGTCGCTGATTCGCCGCCGTGGCTGATGTGATTAACCCCGGGCGAAGTGGCGGTTAGTTCTATGAGCGGTAGAATAGAAATTGTGCCTGCACCAAAAACCACCCCAGTTCAAGCTTCAGAAGTTTTCCGCCCAGTCTTCCTGCGCGGCCTGACAGCCCTGGCCTATGCCCTGATGTCGATTTTCTGGATCGGCGCAGATGACAAGGTTGTCACTTACTCCACGGCAGCGTTCCTCGTTGTCACTGGCGTGTTCATGTGGCAGTACGTATCTGTGGAAAGCGCGCCGGAGAAGTCGCGCGCCCCCTACGCGCTGGGTGCGGGACTGATGCTTCTGGCTGGTATTGCCACCATCTTCGTCAGCTCGATTGCCTGGGTCGGCTATGTGGGTGCCTTTGCATTCCTGGCCGGAGGCATTGCCGAGCTCATCGTCTTTGCCAAGCATCGCGAGGCCTTCCCGCCGTTCAGGAACCAGCTGGTTACCGGCGCGGTGGGCGTGATCTTGGCCATTTCGCTGTGCTTCAGCGGTGGCATGGATGCGCACGCATTGTTCGGCCTGATTGGCGGCGGAACTATCGTTCTGGCCGTTTTCGCGCTGATTGCCGCCTTCGGCCATCGCCATGAAATGAAGGCAGCCGCCCCGACCACGATCAATTCGCCGGACCAGGAAAGCAACTAGTCTTTAGGTCTGCAGTAAAAGTAGAAACGGAGTTCCTGGTGGGAAACAACAAGAAGAAGCAACCGTGGAGCCAGTCAATCAAGGGCCCACTGAGCTTCTCGCTGATCCTGGCCATCGTCGCCGGCGTGGTCGGCTTGGTTAGCTCCACCGGCGGATCGCAGAATCCCTTGCGCTTCGATATCGGTTTGGCCTGTTTCGGCATCGCCTTTGTCGCAAGCCTGCTGGTCATCTCGGTGATGACCATGGCTGCCAAGGACAATGATCCTGACCTGGGAAAGGGGACCGGGGTAAACCGATCCTCATCCAACCCGGACAAGAAGTTTGAAGACTGATAATAAAGCTTAGCCACGCGGCATGACGCGCTGGGACTGTCCATCCACAGATAGTCCCAGCGCGTTGTCGTTTGCCGGGCCAATTGATCGAGGCAGGACGCCTCAAGCACGCACCAAGGATTTCAAGTGAGTAGCACGAGTATCTCTGATCAGCATGGCCGCACCCCACTGGGCAAGCAGCTGCGACGGCGCAAGTCCATCCAGGCGATGGCCAACGACGCCGCGAACAACGCCGGGCTCGGGACGCTCAAGCGCTCGCTGGGCGTCACCCAGCTGGTCATGATCTCCGTCGGAGCCACCCTGGGCACCGGCATCCTGGTGA
The DNA here is from genome assembly GCF_024807995.1 of Arthrobacter sp. JUb119. Classification (NCBI taxonomy): domain Bacteria; kingdom Bacillati; phylum Actinomycetota; class Actinomycetes; order Micrococcales; family Micrococcaceae; genus Arthrobacter; species Arthrobacter sp. JUb119. The sequence goes on along the minus strand of NZ_JANUFE010000003.1, from coordinate 381,616 downwards.
TCCTCGGATCTGCCGTTCCGGTCGCCGGCCCGGCGATCTGGATCGCCTTCGTGCTGGCCGGCATCACCGCGCTGCTTTCGGCGGTCTCCTATGCCGAAATGGCGGGCATGGTCCCGGTCTCCGGCTCCAGCTATTCCTATTCCTACGCCACGCTGGGCGAAGGCATGGCCTGGGTGTGCGGTTGGTGCCTGGTCTTGGAATACGCAGTTTCCGCGGCAGCGGTGGCGGTGGGTGCCGGCGCCTACGTGAACCAGACGCTGGAGATCTTCGGCTTGGCTTTGCCCCAAGCCCTGGCCGCCGGCCCGGGCGACGGCGGCGTCATCAACCTCTCGGCATTGATCGTGGTCATCTTGGCGACCCTGCTGCTGGTACGCGGTGCCCGCGAATCGGCGCTGGCCAACACCGTCATGGTGATCGTGAAGATCGCCATCCTCGTCTTCTTCGTGGTGGTCGCCTTCACCGCTTTCAATGCCGGGAACTTCGCTCCGCTGCTGCCCATGGGCGCCGCGGGCGTGACCGGGGCAGCGTCCATGGTCTTCTTCTCCTACATCGGCTTCGACGCGGCCTCGACCGCCGGCGAGGAAGCCAAGAATCCGCAGAAGGACCTGCCGCGGGCGATCATGATCGCCATGGTGCTGGTAACCACCATTTACGTGCTGGTTGCCGTAGCTGCCATTGGCGCCCGGGAGTGGAACTGGTTCGCCGAGTCAGAAGCCGCCCTGGTGCAGATTGTTTCCGAAATCACCGGACAGAAGTGGATGGTCTTGGCTTTCGCCCTGGCCTCGGTGATCGCGATCGTCTCGGTGGTGCTGACCACCTTGTACGGGCAGACCCGCATCCTGCTCTCCATGGGCCGCGACGGCTTGATCCCTCGCTTCTTCGCCAAGGTTTCGCCCAGCACCCGCACCCCGGTCATCGGCACCTACGTCACCGGCGCGGTCGTGGCCATTGCCGCCTCGCTGATACCTCTGGGCCAGCTGGCCGAAGCGACCAGCATCGGCACCCTGTTCGCCTTCTCGTTGGTAGGTGTCTCGGTAATGTACCTGCGCAAAACCCAGCCGGATACCCCGCGGACCTTCCGCGTCCCGCTGTATCCGGTGACCCCGATTCTGGGCATCGCTGCCTGCCTGTTCCTGATGTTCAACCTGGCTGGCATCACCTGGCTGGTCTTCGCCATCTGGATGGCTGTGGGAGCTGCGATCTATCTGGGCTTCGGCCGCCGCAATTCGCGCCTCGGCGCCTTGGACGCCAAGGCCTATGAAGCGGAACTGAATCTCTGACACTTTCGTCATGCGCTGGGGTTGCGGGCACTGCGGGCTAAGCTGTGTGGTGGACCACTATCGCAGCTCATGAAGGAAACACCATGCACCAGGAACCGATCAGCACCGCCGACCTCTACGACCAGCAGGGGGATGCACTGCAGTCCGTCTCGGCTCAATTCCAGGACTTCGGCGGGCGGCTGTCCTTCCACGGGCCGGCACGTACCGTGAAGTGCCATGAGGACAACGGCCTGGTCAAGGAGATCCTGAGCTTCCCGGGCAATGGCGCAGTGCTCGTGGTCGATGGGGGAGCATCCCTGCGTTACGCCCTGATGGGTGACATGATTGCCGCGAATGCCGAAGCCAATGGCTGGGCCGGGGTCATCATCAGCGGCGCCGTACGCGACCGTGCGGCACTGGCTGAAATGGAACTCGGGATCAAGGCACTAGGCAGCAACCCACGCAAAACCGTCAAGCGCTCGCACGGTTCGGTGGATGAAGTGATCAGCATCGGGGATGTGAAGGTCCGACCGGGCGCGATGGTGTATGCGGATATCGACGGGATTCTTGTCGAAAACTAGCCGCTAGCCCATCCAGCTAGGGCTTGTCGCCTGCGCCTTCCCATTCCGCTTTGAACTCCTCGGTGCCCAAGGCCTCCAAATCCGCGCGGATCTGGACGATCAGCCGCTCAGCTTCTTCGAGACTGGAGGTTGTCATGCGCAGCAGTACCGAATCGTCTTGGCGGGAATGCACGACTACCTGGGGCTCGTTCGCTTCGTACTCGGCATCGCCCAGCGTGGCAGAAGCCAGAGCTACAACCCAGCGGGCCGCGGCTTTCAATGGTCCGCTCTCAGCTGCTTCTATCCGTGCCTCGTAATCATCCGAAGCGTGGGTTTCCTGAGTCATGACCTGCCCCTTCCACTACTGCAACTGCCGGTATCCCGGTTGTGTGTTCATCATATGGCCCGGGCAAGGTAAAAGGCGAGGGGCATCGCCCAACGACAGTTTGGCCACGTGCTGGCCGCTGGTCATGGGGATGGGCGGTGGTCCCGAGGCCGCAGCGAGCTACTCGGCCACGCTGCGGCGATGAAGTGCGCAGGGGCGCTGGCCGATCACGGACGAAACTAGACTTGGTGTGCTCAGTGTCGGGGTTCTGGCTAGTCGATACGTTTTCCGGCTTTGCGCGCACGGTAGGCGCGCACGTGCTCGCGGTTGGCGCAGTTGCCGGTATCGCAGTACAGCTTGGAGCGGTTGCGCGACAGATCCAGCAGGGCCGCCTCGCAGTCCTCCGAGGCGCAGATCCGCAGACGCTGCAATCCGCCGGAGCGGATCACTTCCGCCAGTGCCATCGCGGCGTCCACGGCCATGCGGTCGTAGAGCGGGGTGCTGTTGGTGGTGGCGTGCAGGTGGTAACCCAGCGATTCGCTCTTGATCAATTGAGGCTGGGCGTTGGCATTGCGCAGGATCGCATTGACCCGGAAGACGGATTCTTCTTCGGTACCTATCCAGATGTTCTTCAGCTGGGAACGCAACTGGCGAATGGAGCGAAGCTCTGCCTGGTTGTGCGCGCGGGAGCCTTCGAAATTCTCGGCATCAAGGAACTCATCGAGATCAGCGACGGTGGAGAGCATATCCACGATTTGCACCTCGGTATTCAGAAGGTTCACCACGGACTTCAATGAAGCTTCGATATCTGGTGCAAAGGTCATAATTCGTTCCTGGAAGCTGGGTAGATTGACTGCCACTCAAGCCTAACCGTATCGTCATGCTCATACCCTCATTTGCCCCTGAACGGCGGCATGAAATTCTTCGCGAAAGACTTCAAAGACCCTCATGAGCGACCTGTCTGATTCCGGCCTTCCGGCCGCCACTGCCGGCAGTCCAGTACTGCGTCAAAGCCAGTCCCGGGGGATCTGGATTGCGCTGGCATCCTCCGCGGCCTTCGGGATTTCCGGCTCCTTCGCCAAGGGGCTTTTCGAAGCAGGGTGGAGTCCCACTGCGGCCGTGGCCGCACGCATGGCCGGCGCCGCGCTGGTCCTGGCGATCCCTGCGGTCCTGGCGATGCGCGGCCGCTGGACGTTGCTGCGCACCAACTGGGTGTCGATTGTGCTCTTCGGATTGTTTGGAGTGGGAGCCTGCCAGCTGTGCTATTTCTTGGCGGTGCAGCGCTTGGATGTCGGGGTGGCTTTGCTGCTGGAGTATCTGGCTCCGGTGCTCATCGTGCTGGTGCTCTGGGCCAAGCACCAGAAGCGCCCGTCGGCGGCAACGATCGCTGGCACCCTATTGTCATTGGCGGGCCTGGTGGCGGTGCTGGATCTGACCGGCACCACGCGGATTGATCCGATCGGCGTGCTCTGGGGCTTGGGGGCAGCGGTGGGCCTGACGGTCTACTTCTTCATTAGCGCCAAGGTCGATGGCGCGCTGCCACCCATCATGCTGTCGGCCGGTGGCATGGCCGTTGGCGCGCTAACCATGCTGCTGGTTGGCGGCTTGGGAATCCTTCCAATGCAGTGGGCCGCCGGCAGCGGATCATTTGCTGGATATGAAACCCCGTGGTGGTTGGCCTTGACCGGGCTGATCCTGATCGCCACCGTGTTCTCATACACCACCGGTGTGATGGCCGCCCGGGAACTGGGGTCCAAGGTGGCCAGCTTCATCTCCTTGACCGAGGTGCTTTTCGCGGTGCTGTGGGCTTGGCTGCTGCTCTCCGAGCTGCCGGGTGCGGTGCAGCTGTTCGGCGGCCTGCTGATTGTGTGCGGCGTGGTGCTGGTGCGTGTCGATGAACTGCGTGCGGCACGCAAGGGGATCTAAGCGGCCCGTAGGGTAAAAACGCGCACGCGATGCCAATTGTTGTGCGCCGGATGCCAAGGGAAAACCCGCTGGCCTGTACAGGCTGGGAGAAACAAGTTTCGCAGGCATCCTAGCTGGAGGAATACCCATGGGCAGCAAGTCGGTCATAGTCGTAGGCGCAGGTTCGGCTGGCTCGGTGGTCGCGCGCCGGCTCGTGGATGCCGGGGCGCGGGTGACCTTGTTCGAAGCTGGCTCCGAGGACACCAACCCTGCCATCCACGACCTCTCGCGCATGGGCGAGCTGTGGCATAGCAAGGACGACTGGGATTACCACACCGTCCCGATGGCCGGGGCAGCGAACAAGCCGATGCACCTGCCACGGGGCAAGGTGCTCGGCGGTTCCCACGCGCTGAATGCGACCATCTGGGTGCGCTGCGCCCCGCAGGATTTCGATGACTGGGCCAAGGACTGCGGCGAGCAGTGGGCCTGGAAGAATGTCCTGCCGATCTACAAGGAAATCGAGAACTTCTCTGGCGGCGCCAGCGAATTCCACGGCAGCGATGGGCTGGTGCCGGTGGACAACGACTACGAGCTGGATGAGATCCACCAGTCAATTATCGACGCCGCGGTGCAGTCCGGAATCCGGTTCAATCCCGACTACAACGGCGAGCAGCTGGAAGGCGTTTCCAAGGAGCAGATCAACGTTGCTGGCGGCGAACGCATCAACACCTGGAAGGCCTATCTGAAGCCGGTGCGCGAGCGCATGGAAATCATCACGGATGCCGAGGTGCATTCGGTGATCCTCGAATCCGGATCCGCGGTAGGCGTGCGCTATCGGATCGGCGGGCAGCTGCAGGAGCTGCGCGCGGATGAGGTGGTGCTCAGCGCCGGTGCCCTGGGATCCCCGCAAATCCTGTTGCGCTCAGGCATCGGCCCGGTGGCCGAGCTCGAAGCCGCGGGCGTCATGCCGCTGCATGAGCTGGATCAGGTCGGAAAGAACCTGCATGACCACCTGCTGGCACCGGTGATTGCCGAAACCACCACCCGCGCGATACCCGCCCCGCGTGCCGGGGTCTCCGTCTCGCAATCGCACATGTTCACCCGATCCCGCGAGGGCCTGGATCGCCCGGACACCCAGCCGATCTTCTTCGCCGTGCCCATGTACTCCCCGGGCATGGAACCGGTCGACGGCACTGCCTTCACCTTGCACTCCGGGATCGTCACCCCGCACAGCCGCGGCGAAATCACCCTGGGCGGGCCCGGCCTGGATGACCCAGTGAACATCGATTTGAATGCGCTGGATGATCCGCGGGATATGCAGGCATTCCTGGTATCGATGAAGCAATGCCGCGCGATGGTGGAGCAAGATGCCTTGGCCGGGGACTGGGGAGCGAGGGAAATCTACCCGGGCGAAGAAATACGCGGCGATGAGCAGCTGGAGGATTACATTCGGAACAACGTCGTGACCTACCACCACCAGGTGGGTACCTGCCGCATGGGCACGGATGCGCAGGCCGTGGTGGATCCGCAGCTGCGGGTACGCGGCTTGGAAGGGCTGCGCGTCATCGATGCCTCGATCATGCCCAAGATCACCACCGGCAACACCAATGCCCCGGCCATCCTCATCGGCGAACTGGGCGCCAAATTCCTCCTGGCTGATCTTCGGCTCTGACAGGCGGCGCACTATGGCCGTGGCCAAGGAGAACGAGCCCTCACCTTCCAAAAGACGACGATTCCGTGGACCGCAGCTGGCGATGGAACGCGCGCCAGCTGCGTGTGAGATACATCGAATAAACTGCTTCAGGGCGAAATCGTTTCAAGCTGAAATGATATTTTGAAGGGATGAACGAACACCGGATTCCGCAGTTCCAATGGAACTCGCTGAGCTATCTCACCGCCCGAGCCGGACGCATCGGCACCCAGGAGCTCACCGAGCTGATGGAATCCGAGTCCTTGTCCCGGCATCATTTCACCATCATCTGCGCGCTGGAGGAGTTCGGCGGCATCTCCCAGAACGACTTGGCAGATCGCTCGAATGTGAACCGCGGCCATCTGGTGGCCTACCTCGATCAGCTGTCGAGCCGTGGGATCCTGGAACGCGAAGTTGATCCGGAGGACCGCCGCCGCAACGTCATCACGCTGACTCCCGAGGGCCGGAAATTCGCTGCCCGGGCGATGGAGGCTGCCTCGCATAACGAAGCCAAGGTCTTCGGCGCATTGGATGAGCCGCAGCGGGAGCAGCTGCGCGCCTTGCTGCAGCTGGTCGCTACGCAGGACGGCGAGGCACGCCAGTGAAGCGCCACTTAGAAGAAATAGTGCAGCGCAGCGTCGTCGTGGCCCCTCACCGCCCGTCGCTCATCCCGGCAGCCAAGGCGACGATCAGCCTGGCCGCGCCGCTGATCCTGTTGGCCGGCCTTGGCCGCCTTGACTGGGCAATGTATGCAGCGTTCGGCGCCTTCTGCGCGGTCTTCGGCCGTTTCGACGCGTACGCGCCGCGTTTCTGGCAGCAGCTCTCGGCAGGTATCGTGCAACTGGCCGCAATGCTGCTGGGCACCTATTTTTCGCTCATCGAGGCACCGTTCCCGGTACGCGTGCTCGTGCTGGCATTCATTGGTTTTGGCGCCAACTACGTCTCCCATGCCACGCGCTGGATGCCGCCGGGACCGGTCTTCGCGGTCTTCGCCGGCGGCGCCTGCCTGGGCATCCCGGCCACTTCGCAAAGCTTCACCGGGGTGCTGCTGGCCGGCGGCGGAACAATGGCCTTCAGCATGCTGCTGATGCTTGGCCTGTCGATGCGCAAAGCCAACCTGCTTCATACCCTGCGCTCCGGATACGCCTGGTCGCCCTCGCGCCGGGCCATGGCCCAATCGCTCCAAATGGGCACGGGCGTGCTGCTGGCGGGAATCGCAGGGCATCTGCTCAGCGACGGCCACTGGTACTGGGCCAGTCTCGGCGCGATCGCCGCAGTCACCGGCGCTGATGCCTATGCGCGGGTAGCCCGCGGGCTGCAGCGCTGCGCAGGCACCTGCATTGGCGTAGCGCTGACCGCAATAGTTTTCGCCTTCGATTCCCCGGTCTGGGTAATCCTGGCCGCTGCGCTGGCCTCGCAGTTCGTCATCGAGCTGGTGATTCTGCGCAACTATGCGGTGGGGATGGTATTCATGACGGTCACCGCACTGCTCATGGTCCACCTGGTCAGCCCTGAACCGGCCGCGTCCCTGCTCATCGACCGCATTTCCATGACGGCGCTGGGCGCTTTGGTGGGTGCGGTGCAGAGCATCGCCATTTCGCTGCTGGTGGCCCGCCGCCGCCAAGGCCGAACGCCGGGGGCTACCAGTGCTCGGTGACAACCTGCGCTTCGAGCTTGCCGGCCTCGATGGAGATATGGCGGGCTAATTCCAGGTCCAGTGTTCCCAGATGCTCGGGCTGGTTGTGCGTTAGGCGCAGCTCGACGATGGTAACCCGCCACTCCAGGTGCGGATGCCGGTTGTCCTGCTCGGCGCGCAGGCCTACCTGGACAATGAACTGCAAGGCCGTGCTCGCGCAATCGAAACGGTAAGCGGCCCGCAAACCCAAGTCATCACGCTTCCAATCAGGCAAGGCGCCCAGCCTCTGATCGAATTCGAAGCGCGGTAACGGACCGGTTGATGCCATGGTTCTCTCCTCCAAGCGGCAGCGGGTCGGACTATGCAAGTGGTTGCTGCCTGCCATCATGATCGCATCGACCCCGGCTATTGCGGTAGCGATCCCAGCGACTATGCAGTTAGGCCCCGGCATCTGGTGATGCCGGGGCCCGGCTGAGAGAGCTGTCAAGTGCTCGGGCTACTGGCGGATGTCCTCGGCAACCTGTGCGGCGGTTTCCGCTTCGCGCTTGGCGAAGGATTCCGCATCACGGTAGGCGGAGGCCTCATAGCGTTCGTGCGCCACCTTGGCCAGGTGCGCGGCGCGCAGTGCCTGGTGCTGGGGGTTGCGGCGGATGACCAGGTAGCCTGCAGCCAGGATCAGGAACCAGATCGGGGTAATGGCCATAGCCATGAGGGTATCGGTCTGGGTGGTCAGGGCCCACAAGATGAAGCCGAAGAATGCCAGCACAACATATGGCATGAAGCTGCCGCCAGGGACCTTGAACTTCGATGCGTCGTGCAGGTGCGGGCGACGAGCACGGAAGACCAGGTAGCTGAGCAGGATGATGGTCCAGACGAACATGAAGCACAGGGCCGAGACGGTGGTGACCAGTGTAAATGCTCCCATGACCGAATCGCCGCCGTAGAGCAGTGCGACGCCGGCCAGCAGGAACATGCAGGAGAACATCAGGGCGTTGCGCGGAACCTTGCGGCCTGACAGCTTGGTGAACGTCTTCGGTGCATCGCCTTCCATGGACAGGCCACGGAGCATGCGGGAGGTCGAGTAGATACCCGAGTTGGCGCTCGAAGCCGCCGAGGTAAGGACCACGAAGTTGATGATGCCAGCGGCGCCAGCCAGACCGGCCAGGGCGAACATGCCCACGAATGGCGATTGCGCAGCGGAGAACAGATCCCAGGGGGTCACGGCCATCAGGATGATCAGCGCGCCAACGTAGAAGAACAGGATGCGGACAGGAATCGAGTTGATTGCCTTGGGCAGGGTCTTTTCGGGGTCCTTGGTTTCCGCCGCGGTGGTGCCAACCAGCTCAATGCCAACGAAGGCGAAGACCGCGATCTGGAAACCGGCTACGAAGCCCATGAAGCCGGTCGGGAACATGCCGCCGTCGTTCCACAGGTTAGCGAAGGATGAAGAAGCACCGTTGTGCTCGAAACCGGTGATCACCATAACCAGGCCAACCACGATCAGTGCGCCGATGGCGACGATCTTGATCAGCGAGAACCAGAATTCGGTTTCGCCAAAAGCCTTCACTGTCGCCAGGTTCAGAACCAGCAGCAGTACGATACAGGCCAGTGCCGGGATCCATAGCGGCAAATCGCCCCACCAGAAGGCGACATAATGGGCGATGGCCACGACGTCGGCGATGCCGGTGACAACCCAGCAGAACCAGTAGGTCCAGCCGGTAAAGAATGCGGCCCAAGGGCCTAACAGGTCGCCGGCGAAGTCGGCGAAGCTCTTGTAGTTCAGGTTGCTCAACAGCAGTTCGCCCATGGCGCGCATGACGAAGAACAGCATGAAGCCAATGATCATGTAGACGAAGATGACCGACGGGCCGGCTACCGAGATGGTCTTGCCGGAGCCCATGAACAAGCCGGTGCCGATGGCGCCGCCAATGGCGATCAGCTGGATGTGACGATTGGAGAGCCCTCGTTCGAGTGCGGGGCCAGAACTGGTGGTACTCATGCTGATTGCCTTCCAGGAGTGTGGTGTGACGCCTCGAAGCGCTCCTGCCCCCAAGCCCTGAAGGCTTGGAGAGCAGCTGTTCGCTTTGAAGAACGCATCCGATTAGGAAGGATTCCAGCTGGGCATTGCGCGGCATGCTGCGCTCAGAGCAGTTGCTGCGAATGCCACGGGGAGTCCCTCGAAACTGGTGCGCTCGGTGCGGCACTGTTCTTGGTCCCTCCCCAATCTGTATTACAACCTGAGAGTTTTCACTTCCACCCGAATACTGGGTGAAGCTTGCTCCTTCGGTGAGCCCGGACGAACCTGGGCTGCTTTCCAGAGGTGCCTGTTCGTAGCGGTACAGGTGCCTGAGAGTTTCCCGGGGAGGAAATTGCTCCTACGGCGCCCGCCCATGGTGTGAGCGGATCTCTCCCGCCACGCATCAACGGCATATGTGGTGATTGCCATCACAGTATGCGCAGAAAAATGAACGTGGTGCAAGTCGCAATTTCACACTTCGGGCCCCGGATAACCGCTTGGCCACGCCAATCGTGGAAAGTGGCTGGCGAAATGGGGGATTCTCCGCTTCGTAATGATTCGGGAAGCAAGGGCATGGATGCGGCAAAGCGGGGCATCGGTTCAACCGATGCCCCGCGTGGGGAGGTACGGAGGGCTACTTCCCGAACCGTCGCAGCCGCAGCGAGTTCAGTACCACCAGCACCGAGCTGGCTGCCATGGCCGCTCCGGCGATCATCGGGTTCAGCAAGCCCAGGGCCGCAATCGGAATGCCGGCAGTGTTGTAGGCGAAAGCCCAGAACAGGTTCATCTTGATGGTGGACAGGGTTCGGGCCGACAGGTCGATGGCCTGCGTGACCTGATGCAGGTCGTTACCCATCAGGGTGATGTCCGCGGCTTCGATGGCCACATCGGTGCCCGAGCCCATGGCGATGCCGAGGTCGGCCTGCGCCAGTGCTGGCGCGTCATTCACGCCATCGCCCACCATGGCCACGACCTTGCCCTGCTCTTGCAATGAGGTGATCGCCTGGGCCTTGCCGGCAGGGAAGACCCCGGCGAATACGTCCTCGGCCTTGATGCCTACCTGGGCGGCAACCTCGGTAGCCACCGACTGGTTGTCGCCGGTCAGCAGCACCACGCGCAGGCCGCGCTCCTGGAGTTCGGCAATAGCTTTTGCGGAGCTGTCCTTGATCTTGTCCGCCACCGAGATCACTGCCTGGAACTGCTGGTCCACCGCGACCAGGATGGCGGTCGCGCCGGCCTGCTCGGCTTCCGCGAGCATGGCCTTGGCGGAGTCATCCAAGGACGCGCCCTGGGCTTCGAGCCAGCTGAAGCGGCCTACGGCAACGCGATGCCCGTTGACCGTGCCGACCACGCCGCCGCCCGGATCGGAATCGAAGTCGCTGGCTTCGGGCAGCGGGCCCAAGCCGGCTGCGGCCTTGGCGATGGCCTGGGCGATCGGATGCTCGGAATGGTGCTCCACGGCACCGGCCAAGGCCAGGACCTCATCGGGATCGACCCCGTCGATGGCCTGGGTGCCCTGGTGGGCCATGACCCCGGTGGTCACGGTGCCGGTCTTGTCCAGCACGATGGTGTCCAGCTTGCGGGTATCTTCCAGGACCTGCGGCCCGCGGATCAGGATGCCCAGCTGCGCGCCGCGTCCGGTGCCGACCAGCAAGCCGATCGGGGTCGCCAGGCCCAATGCGCAGGGGCAGGCGATGACCAGCACGGCGACCGCAGCGGTGAACGCCTGGTAGGGATCGCCGCTGGCAAAGAACCAGGTCACGAACGTGAGCAGCGCAATGGCCAGTACGATCGGCACGAAGACGGAGGATATCCGGTCAGCCAGGCGGGCAATGGGCGCCTTGCCCGATTGGGCTTCGGAGACCAGCTTGCCCATCTGGGCCAAGGTGGTGTCCGCGCCAACGCGGGTAGCTTCGATCACCAGCCGGCCCGAGGCATTCAAGGTCGCGCCGGTGACTTCATCGCCGGGCCCGGCCTTCTGCGGGACCGATTCGCCCGTAAGCAGCGAGGTGTCTACCGCGCTGGCGCCGTCAATGACCACGCCGTCAGTAGCGATCTTCTCGCCGGGGCGCACCACGAAATGGTCCCCGACCTGCACCTGCCCGGCCGGGATTTTCACTTCCGCGCCGTCGCGAAGCACCACTGCATCCTTGGCGCCCAGGTTCAGCAAGGACTTCAGCGCATCGGATGCCGAGGACTTGGCGCGGTGCTCCAGGAAACGGCCCAGCAGCAGCAAGGTGGCCACGACGCCGGCAGTTTCAAAGTAGAGCGCATGCTCGGACATGGACATGCCGATATGGGCGGTCAGCTGCGGATCGAGGATCAGCTGCACTGCAGAGAAGAAGTAGGCCGCGAGCACACCGAGGGAAACCAGAGTGTCCATGGTCGAGGCCAGGTGCCGTGCGTTGACGGCCGCTGCCTTGTGGAAAGGCCAGGCGCCGTAAAAGACCACGGGAGTGGCCAGCGCGAAGGCGACCCAACCCCAATGCGGGAACTGCGCTGCGGGAATCATGGAAATGATGAACAGCGGAATGGTGAAGATCGCGGAGACCAGCAGGCGGCGCAGCAGGTGGTTGGGCACCATGTGCTCGTGCCCGCCGTGATCATGCTCCCCGTGTCCCTGGTGATCCGAACCGGCGGGTTTGGGCGGGTGCTTGAGGGAAGCGGTATAGCCGGCGGCTTGCACCGTATCGATCAGTGCCTCATCGGTGACATCGGCTGGGACCTGGACCTTGGCGGTTTCCAGGGGCAGGTTCACCGTCGCGCTGACACCGGGCAGCTTGCCGAGTTTGCGTTCCACCCGATTCACGCACGAGGCGCAGGTCATTCCCTGGATGTCCAGATCGACGGTGCGCAATTCGGGGATTGTTTCATGCGGGGCATGGGAAGTCATGATTTACGACCTTGCACTTTCTTGCCGTTGTGGCTTGGTGCCTGGCTTTTTTGCGGCTAGGCGTTAATTGCTTCGACGGTGTAACCAGCCTCGTCGATGGCATTGCGAATGCTCTCTTCGCTTACGGTTGCGCTGGTGGTGACGTTGGCGGTGGACACGCCCTTCGCATCGAGGAACACTTCCACCTCTTGCACCCCATCAAGCTCCTTGAGCTCCTCGGTGACAGAGGATACGCAGTGGCCGCAGGTCATGCCGGAGATCTTGATTTCCACATGGCTAGTCAGCGGGGTGCTCTGCTCGCGGGGAATGATCTGCAGGCCCTGGTTGGAGTTCTTTTCCGAGGAGCATCCGCAATTGCAGTTGTGGCTCATGATCTTGCTCTCTTTCGATGAATTCTGTGTGAATTGGAAATGGGTCCGTTGGGGCGCGCTCAGCGCACCAAACGGGAGATGGCGGCCGTGGCCTCGGCGATTTTGTCTTGCACGATGGATGGATCACCCGTCTCGATGGATGACTTGGCCGCATCAACCACGCAATGGCCGATATGGTCATCGATCAGCTGCACGCTGACCTTGTGCAATGCCGCGTTGATAGCGGAGATCTGGGTCAGGATGTCGATGCAGTACTTGTCTTCATCTACCATCTTGGCCACTCCGCGCACCTGGCCTTCAATGCGCTTCAGGCGTCGTTCCAAGGCGCTTTTATCCGCGTGATAGCCGTGGTGCTCAGCTGTTTCATATCGCGTGTGGTTGGTATCCATATAACGATCATACCCCCTAGGGGTATTAAGTCAAGTACCCCCTGGGGGTATCCAGCATCCCCCAGCCGGAGAGGGAAGCACGGTAGGATTTCACCCGTGAGCCACAACGAACTTCATGTGCGTCCGATTTCCGGCACCGAGCACTCATCATTCCTTGAGACCGCCCAAGACGTCAGCTTCCTGCAGCGTCCCGAATGGGCCCAGGTCAAGGGCGGCTGGCGCGGTGAATCCCTCGGCTGGTTCGAGGAAGACGAGCTGGTAGGCGCGGCACTGGTGCTGCATCGTGCAGCCCCGGTCATCAAGAAGACCCTCGCCTACATCCCCGATGGCCCGGTCATCGACTTCGGCACCTATGCTCCTGGACAGGTAATCCAGCCGCTGGCCGCCTACCTGAAGAATCGTGGCGCATTCCAGCTGAAGATGGGCCCGGGACTGGCCGTGCGCACCTGGGGTGCCGCCGCGGTGCGCAAGAACCTGGGCAAGGAAGGGTTCACCCAGCTCGCTGACCTTGAAACCCAGAGCACCTCAGGCACCGCGCTAGCGCTGAATGACGCCTTGCTGGAAATGGGCTTCTCCAAAGAAGATGTGGGACTGGACTTCGCTGCGGGCCAGCCGGAATTCGTGGCCCGCGTGGCGTTGCAAGATGATGACGGCAACCAGCTGGACGTGGACCAGGTCATGGCCAGCTACTCGGCGACCACCCGCAACGAGACCCGCAAGGCGCTGAAGAGCACCCTGGAAATCGAAGTCGGCCAGACCAAGGACATTGCCCGCTTCCATGCCCTGTACAACCACACCGCGGATCGCCAGGACTTCACCGGCCGCCCGCTGGGCTACTTCGAGAAGATGCACACCGTGCTCAACGAAGCGGTGCCGGGCTCCTGCACCCTGTACATCGCCAGCAATGAAGGCGTGGACCTGGCCGCATCCATTGTCATCCGTTCCTCGAACCTGGCCTGGTACCTGTACGGCGCTTCCTCCTCGGAGCAGCGCAAGCTGTTCGCGCCGAAGGCGATCATGCAGCACATGGTCATCGATTCCATCGAGGCAGGTTGCCGCTATCTGGACCAGGGCGGCGTGAGCGCGACCCTGGACAAGGAGCACCACCTCTCGGGGCTGACCAAGTTCAAGACCAACACCGGCTGCGACATCGTGCAGACCAACGGCGAGTGGGACCTGGCGCTGAACAAGCCCCTGGCGTGGGCCTTCGAAAAATACATGAACTGGCGCAAGAAGTAGGGAAAACACCACTTTGGCAATCGATCCAACCCAGCCATTTGTCCCGGTCATCCTCGGCGGGGACATCGGCACCTACACCTTGGCGCGCGAATTCTACGAGGCCTACGGGGTGCGCTCGGTGGTTCTGCCGGCTGCCGGCAACGGCGTCATCGAGCACTCGGTAGCCATCGAACTGCGCCCCATCGGCTCCATGGCCGACGAGGGACGCGTAGTCGCGGCCCTGGTCGAGCTGGCCGATGAGCTGAAGGCCGCGGCGGATCGGCCGCTGATGCTTTTCGGCTCCCTGGACTTCCACATCATGCTGATCGCCAAGAACCGTGAGCAGCTTGAGGAACAGTACGTCATCCCGTACCCCCAGCTGGAAACCATCGAGGGTGCGGCACTGAAAGAGAACTTCTACGCGCTCGCCGAAAAATTGGGCATCGCCCATCCGCGCACCGCCGTGTATTACCCGGGAACCCCGCTGGATTCGCTGGTAGGTTCCTTCGACTACCCGGTCATCGGCAAGCCATCGAGCTCCGCGGATTGGATCGCCGCCAAGTTCGAGGGCAAGCAGAAAATCCACACCATCGACAGCCGCGCCGACCTCGAAGCCCTGGTTTCCAGAATCGATGGCAGCGGCTACGACTCGGGCTACATCTTCCAGGAGTACATTCCGGGTGGAGATGACGCGATGCGCCTGTGCACCTACTTCGCCACCCAGGAAGAAAAGGTCATCTTCGCCGGCTACGGCGAAGTGGTGATCGAGGAGCATGCCCCGCTGGTGCTGGGCAATTCGGCCGCCATTGTCAGCGGTCGCAACGATGCGATGGCCGCCGATGGCGCGCGCATGCTCGAAGAACTGGGCTGGCGCGGAATTGCCATGATCGATGCCAAATACGATCACCGCGATGGCCAGATCAAATTCTTCGAGATCAACCCGCGCCTGGGCCGCAACCACTTCTACCTGACCGCAGCCGGGGTGAACCCGGCCCGTTTCTATGTCACCGAGTTCCTCGGCGCGCAGTTCGATCAGTCGAACCCGGAAACCGACGCGGTGGTGGACACCGGCACAGGTGTCTTGCAGCTGTCGCGCCAGCGGCTATTCACCGTGCTGCCGCACCACTTGCTGCGCCGCTTCCTGGACAGCGGAACCGGCCGCAAGGCAGAAGCACTGCTCAAGGCAGGCAAGGTCTCGAACCCGTTGAAGTTCGCAGCCGAGAAGAACCCTCGCCGCAAGCTCTATCTGCTGTTGAATGCGGCCAACCACTACCGCAAGTTCAAGGCGTTCCCGCCGCGCACCCAGTAGGCTTGCCCAGGCCCAGGCCCAGGCCCAGGCCCAGGCCCAGGCCTAGGAGTGGCCGGTGGTTGTGGTTTGAAGGCGTCTCCAGGAATTGCCCACCCGTCGCGCGCCTGTACCCAGGGGCTTTGGGCGATCTGCGCCCCGTCCAGGATGTCAAGGGACGTCGGCTGGCCATCGTATTGGGGTGCGAGCTGGACCGGTTTCATTCCCTTGGCTGCGGCGATGACCAGGGCAACGGTTTCATCCGGATCCTGGGACGTTGACATGGCATTCCAATCCAGCGTCGAAATCACCGCTTCGCCGGAAGGGATGGCAACGCGTTCAAGGAGGATATCCGGTTCGGGCTGCAGCTCGATATCCGGCTGGGCATCGCCGGCCTCGTTGAGGAAATCGATCTGCGGGTAGGACTGCAACGCGCACGAGCGAGCAGAAATGTTCTTGGCGTAGACCGCCATGTACCGTGAACCGGCAGCTGCATCGGGTGCGCCGAGGGCTATTTCCAAGTCCCCCTCTGCGCACAACGGAGCTGGCTGATTCGCTGGCCAGCTTTTGACCTTGTCGGGAAGAACCACAGGCTTGGGGATCAGCCATTGTGGTTTCTTGTTTCCAACCCAGCCTTCAGCAAGGACCTCGTATCGAGGCGATGCCAGCTTGTAGGGCATGGGCTCGCCAAAGGGACCATGCCGCTCCAGCCATAAGCGGGTTTCCTTTTCCGCCTCTGCTGGCGCCTCGTTGCCGAGGACCAGGTTCAATCCGGAATGGTCAATGCTGGCGCTCTCGAAGAAACCTCGCTTGGCCGCCTCGATAAGAAGCTGGAGCTCGGGAATATCAGTGCGATTCGCGGGCGAATAGCGCACGGATCGATCTGCTAGTGCCAAATCGGTGGGGTGCTTGGCCTGTGCAGCGAATTTTCCCAGCGCCAGCAGCTGCTCCAAATTAAACGCCGTGGCCGAGTAGTTAGCCGCACTTGCCGCGCCGAGCCCGCGTAGGCGGAATGCGAATGAAGCCCTCTCACCGAGAAGACCAGGCTTCGCTTGCTCTTCGCCTCCAAAGTGCGAAAAATTGTCGGAGACTTCCAGTGGGTAGGTTTTCGTCTTTGAGCCTGGGATATTCTGGGGTTCACCGGCGACAAAGGCCAGGTCGATGTTCCGCAAGCTCAGGGCATGGGCCCCAGCCTGGATCTGTTGTGCCATCTCCCGCACGATTACTTCCGCTTGTGCAGGATCGAGCTGATCCGAGAGCACGAATTGCAGGTCAACTGACAGATCCGGTGCGGCCAAGACATCGTGATCCATGACCTCGGAGGACATCTGGACGCCAAGGACCCCGTCCCGGTCCTCGACGGCTGCAACGAAATCGCAAACTTCATCGGGCGCGTCGCAGGAATTCCATGGCTGCCAGATCACCAGGATGGCTGCGATAAGAGCCAGTGCGATGACGCTAGCTCCAGCGCGCAGTGAATTCATCTGGCTACTGTATCAAATGCGACCTCATGCTTGACCGCTGGTACTCCGGAAAACGGTAACGGGATAATGCGAGTAAAATTTCAAGCACACGTATTGAAAGCGAGTTCTCATGAGTTTGAAAGATCGCCTGCGCGATGACAGCATCGCCCATCTGAAGGCCGGCAACGAGCTGGAGAAGACGACCCTGCGCAATATCCTCAGTGCCATCGGCACCAAGGAGAAGTCGGGAAAGAACCCCAGCGAGCTCAACGACCAGGATGTCGAGAACCTGCTTCGCAAGGAAGTCGGCAACCGCGAGGAAACTGCTGGCCTGGCCGCCAAGGACGGCCGCACCGAATTGGCTGAACGCGAATTGGCCGAAGCCGCCTTCATCTCCACGTACCTGCCCAAGATGCTTGACGAAGCGCAAGCCCAGGACATTGTCGAGAGGATCATGGCCGAACTTGCAGCCGATCACGACCTGACCATGAAGGACATGGGCCAGGCCATGAAGCTGGTCGGCGCCGAAATCGCTGGCCGCTTCGATGGCAAGGCTGTCTCCCAGATGGTGCGCGCCAAACTGGGCTAGCCAACACTGGACTTTTCATTCGGCACGGGCCGTCCCACTTTTGGGGCGGCCCGTTGCCGTAGTCCAGGCAACGGGGATGGGATCCGGGTTTTGAAGCAGATAGTCTGTGGATACCATGCCTGACTTCCCGAAAAACCGCGCCACCCTGTCCAAGGGCTCTGGCGCACTGCTGATCCTTGCCATCATCCTGGCCTCGCTGAACCTGCGTCCTGCCGTCACCTCCTTGGGGTCCCTGCTTGATCTGGTGATTGGCGACCTGCAGATGAATGGCTTCGTGGCCGGAATGATCACCGGCATCCCTCCACTGTGCTTCGCGCTGCTGGGTCCCTTGGCGCCGCGGCTGGCCCGGAAGCGCGGACCGGAACTAGTGGTGGCCTCAGCCATGGGTGCTGTCCTGTTGGGCATTGCCCTGCGCGCGGTGGCTCCGGGGACCGGATTCTTCCTGCTGTGCACCGCATTGGCCCTTGCGGGCATCGCGGTGGGCAACATTCTCATGCCGGTACTGGTCAAGCGCTGGTTCCCGGGAAAGATCGGGATTGTCACCGGCGCCTACACTACGGCGGTTGCCTTGGGTGCTTCCGGAGTTGCGGGGGTCGCCGTGCCGGTGAATCAGATGCTCGGCGGAAACTGGCGCGTGGGCTTGGGATTCTGGGCAATTCTGGCCTTGCTGGCGCTGGTGCTGTGGCTTTTGGTGTACTTCGGGATGCGCAACCAAATCGCAGCCCAGCAGCAGCATCTTGCCAGTAACTCAAATGATGCGGCCGGCATCGGGCCGATGAGCAAGAACGCCACCGCATGGTGGGTGGCGTTGTTCTTCGGCGGGCAGTCCGCCGTGGCTTATATCTTCATGGGGTGGCTGCCCAAGATCTTCATCGACTTGGGAGTCTCGCCGGCATTCGCTGGATCCCTGCTGGCGATCCTGCTGGGTGTGGGCGTGCCTTTGTCCTTCGTGATGCCGGCGCTCGCTGCCAAATTCTCGAACCAGGCGCCACTGGTGATCTTCAACGGTGCCGTGGGCATCATCGCGATCATCGGCATGCTGCTTGCTCCGGTCCAGGGAGCGGTGCTGTGGGCGGTGCTGCTGGGCATTTGCGGGTCGAACTTCCCGCTGGCCTTGACCATGATCGGCTTAAAGGCCCGCACCGCCGCGGGTGTCTCGAAGCTCTCCACCTTCGGCCAGTCTGCGGGCTATCTGCTGGCGTTCCCCGGTCCGTTCCTGGTCGGGGTGCTGCACGAAACTTCGAGTTCATGGGTTGCGCCAATGTGGCTTATTGCCGGCTTGATCGTTTTCCAGACCCTGGTCGGCATCATGGCCGGGCGTCCGCGCTACATCGAGGACACGCAACTAGAGCAAGTGCGCTAGCTGGCGACTTCGCCGGTCGCGGCTGAGTCGACGTGCTTGTCGAAACCGAGATCTGCCTGGCTTCCTGCGACCCGTCCGGCCAATGAGGCATTGGCGCTTCCGGCTGCGGCGCGGTTCCTGCTGCGGCGCAGGAACGGATATTGGTTGCTGACGAATTCGTCGACCTGTTCCTTGCGGCTAGCCAGGACCAGTTCGGTCCCGCTGCCGCTGTGCACGCTTTCTTCCTGGTAGAGGATGGCGATGCGCGAAGCGACTTGCAGGTAGAAGCTGCGCTGGAATTCGCGGCGTTCAATGGTTTTCTCGGAATCGGTGTACCAGTTCGCGTAGAGCTTGCCCTCCTGTGCCCACCAGTGGGCCATGGCAGCAGTCGCCTGGACAACCAAGGAGGCGAAGAGATTCTTGACGGTAGCTACATCCGATTCATGGCCGATGATGTACAGCCTGCACGAGGTCGAGTAGTTGCTTTGCAGCATGGACACCGTGCGGAAGGCCCGGCCCACAGCGGACAGGCCATCGCGCTGTCCCAGGCGGTAGACGCCGCGCATATCGAAGTGCTCCTCGATAATGGCTTCCTTCTTCTTGCCCCGGTGGGCCGAGTCGGCATCCAGTTCCGCACGGCCGATGCCATAGCGCACCATGAGCCGTTCGGCATGTTCCTGGAAGGCCTGCGCTTCGTGCGGAAAAGTGGTGTTCTCGGCCTTGTTCAGCAATAGGGCAATGCGTTCTTTCAAGCGTTGCAGCTTTTGCTCAGAGGTGCTCATGGCTTCTTCCTTGCTAGCGGTCCGGCGGTGGCGAAGCGGTCATATCCGGTTCTCTGCATTAGTTTGCCACGAGGTGCAGAGCCCTGCTTGAGGGGCTGTGGGTAACTGCCGCCAGTGGACCCTAGCCGGTTGTGCAAACCGCGCGTAGAGTGAAGGCACCAAGCAGGTCCAGCAGGCCCGCGAACTTCGCTTCGCGGCTGGTCATCGGAGGTTGTGATGGGTGATTTTCGTGCATACACCATGGAAGAGCGGGCCACGTACCTGGCTCCTTCATGCGATCGCTGCGGGCAGCACCGCCACATAGTGTGGGAGAAGGTTGAAGGAACCCAGACCTACCGTCCGCGTGATGCGGGGTGCTCCAATGAGGCCTGCACCGCCTAGCTAGCGCAGCGTGCGGGCAGGTACCGCTCACGAGCGGATGCCCAGGCTTGCCGAGATGCGTGCCGAGGCGGCCGTAAGCACGGCTGCAATGTGGTTGCGATCGCGTTCCAGTGGCGGGTAGATGACGGCGATGGCCGCGGGCTTGCCCTGCGGGAGCACCAGCGGAACGGCAATCGAGGTCAACCCCGGGATCACTTCGTCATGGCTGAATTCGAAGTCCTTGGCCGGGTGCTCCTGGGGATTGAGCATGGAACGGATGACCCGTCCAGGTGCGCCGTTGTCGATCGGATGGCGGGTGCCCGGGCGCTGGGCCACGGTGGCATCGGCGAGCCGGGGTTCTGCGGTGCTCAGGGTAACGGCTGCCTCGCCATCGAAGACGACAAGCAGCGCCGTCATCTGCAGCTCATCGGAGACGGTGGCCAGATGCGGTGCGGCCGCGGCCTGCAGGGACTTGGCGACGTTGCGCGCCAGCGCGCCCAGGCGGGCTCCCAATTCGAGCTCGCCTGCCGGATTGCGTTCCACGAATCCGTACTGCTCGAAGGTCTTGACCAGCCGGTAGGCCATGGAGCGGTGCACGCCTAGCAGTCCGGCGAGTTCCGAGACGCTCAGCGGCGTCGCGGATTCCCCGATCAGGGTCAGTGCCTCTAGCCCGCGGCCCAGGGTCTGCGAACCGCCTTCGGTGGTTTTGCTCATGTTCCAATCATTCCATCTGGCCTGCGCAGATGCCTGCCGCGCTGTTCCCGGTGTGATCCACGTCTTGCCTACAGCCTACGTGAAAGCTACGATTGTTTCTATAGTTAGGACAGTGTCGCAATTATAGAGACAATGAAGTTCAGCGGCACAGCGATAGGGAGCCACATTATGCAGATTCACCACAGGGGATACGTTTCCGGGGATCCACGGGTCAAGGAAGCAGCCGGTTACGGCATTGACCGCGCCGAGCAAATTCCCGATGAAATGGATGTGCTGATCGTTGGAACCGGTCCGGCGGCCGCCGTGGTGACCGCGCAGCTCTCGCGCTTCCCGAGCATCAACGCCCGCGCCATCGAGATGCGCCCGGGCCGGCTCGACGTCGGCCAGGCCGACGGCATCCAGGCCCGCTCGGTGGAAACCTTCCAGGCTTTCGGCTTCGCCAACGAGGTTATCGAAGAGGCCTACCGCAATGTCGAAATGTGCTTCTGGACCCCGGACCCCGAGAACCCGGCGAACATCAAGCGCCATTCGCGTGCTGCCGACGACTCCACCGGAATGAGCGAATTCCCGCACATCTACGTGAACCAGTCGCGCATCCTGGACTACTTCCTGCGTGACGCCGAACGCGCGCCGGGCAAAATCACCCCGGACTACGGCGTGGAATACCTCGGCTGCGAGATCGACCCGGACGCCGAATACCCGGTGTCCGCGCGCATCAAGTACGTGGCGGGGCCGCGTACTGGCGAAGAGCGCACCGTGAAGGCCAAGTACCTGGTTGGCGGCGACGGCGCGCGCAGCCAGGTGCGCCGCTCGCTGGGCCACAAGCTGCACGGCGATGCGGCCCTGCATGCCTGGGGCGTCATGGACGTCATGGTCAACACCGACTTCCCGGACATCCAGGTCAAATGCTCCATCCAGTCCCACGACGCGGGCAATATCCTGCTCATCCCGCGCGAGGGCGGCTATCTGGTCCGCTTCTACGTGGACCTGGGCGAGCTGACCGCCGAGGATGCCGGGGCCATCCGCAACACCCCGGTCGAGGAAATCGTGGCCACGGCCAACCGCATCATCCACCCGTACACCATGGACGTGAAGAACGTCGCCTGGTTCTCGGTCTACGAGGTGGCCCACCGGATCACCGACGGCTTCGACGACGTTTCCGATGAGGAGCGCGGCACCCGCTGCGCGCGCGCCTTCATCATGGGCGATGCCTGCCACACCCACTCGGCCAAGGCCGGGCAGGGCATGAACGTGTCCATCCAGGACGGCTTCAACCTGGGCTGGAAGCTGGCCGCCGTGCTCGAAGGCCGCGCCCCGGATGCGCTGCTGGATACCTACGCCGGGGAACGCAAGGTCATCGCGCAGAACCTGATCGACTTCGACAAGGAATGGTCCACCCTGATGGCCAAGTCGGTGGACGATTGGGAAGACCCTGACGAGCTGGAGAAGTACTACACCAAGACCCAGGAATTCCCTGCCGGGTTCATGACGCAGTACACCCAATCGCCGATCACCGCCGGCCTGGAGCACCAGGATCTGGCCCCGGGCTTCCCGGTGGGCAAGCGCTTCAAATCCGCCGAGGTCATTCGCCGTTCGGATAACCGCTGGCGCCACCTGGGCCACTTCCACGAGGCTGACGGACGCTGGCGCATCTACGCCTTCGCCGATGCGGCAGCACCGGCACTGGAGGGCACCGCAATGGCCGACTTCGCCGCTTGGTGGAGCGCCGATCCGGCATCGCCGCGCAACCTGTACACCCCGGCAGGCGGGGACGAGGATGCCGTTTTCGATACCAAGGCCATCTACCAGCAGGACTATACGCAGGTCGAGCTGCATGATGTGCCCAAGGCCTTCCAGCCGCTGAAGGTCCCGTACGGCCTGCACGACATCAACCAGGTATTCGCAGCCGGCCACGGCCGCGACATCTTCCGCGACCGCGAAATCAGCAAGAACGGCGCCATCGTGGTGGTCCGCCCGGATCAGTACGTCGCCGGGATCTTCCCGCTGGATGCGCGTGAGGAGATCGCCGGGTTCTTCGCCGGGAACATGCTTCCGGTCAACGGCTAGAAAACCCTATTGGCTCTTTTGGCCGCACCCTGCTGAACCATGGGTGCGGCCAAGGGGCCAAGCCTGCATAACTGCCGCCAAGCTGTCGCGCGCTGCTGGTAGCCTCGGGTGCATGAGCGCACTTTTCGACACGCTGCCGGTTCGCCGCGTCACCGAACATCCCAAGGCACCCATGGATCGTTCCGACTGGGCCGCCCAGATCCCGGCGGTGCAGCAACTGCTTGACGAGGGCCTTGAACTAGGCCAGCTGACTGTGCTGGTGGGGGAGAACGGCGCAGGAAAATCGACACTCGTCGAGGCGATTGCAGCGGCCTTTGGGCTGAATGCCGAGGGCGGAACCCGCAACAGCATGCACCAGACCCAACCAACCGAATCCGGGTTGTCCTCGCACCTGCAATTGGAACGCGGAGCCGGTGCGTCCAAGGCCGGCGTGTTCTTGCGCGCGGAAACCATGCACGGGCACTTCGCCTATCTGGGCTCCATCGGCTCGCGCGGAAAGCACAATTTCCAGAGCCATGGCGAATCCTTCGTCGAGTTCTTCACCGAGCGCTCGTATGTCAATGGGTTGTGGGTTTTCGACGAAGCCGAATCAGCGCTGTCCTTCAATGGCTGCCTCATGCTGCTCTCGCATATTGCAGATCTGTTGCGTTCCGGTTCCCAGGTAATTCTCTCCACCCACTCGCCAATTCTTGCTTCCTTGCCGGAGGCGCGAATCTATGAAATCGGGGAGTGGGGCATCCGCGAATCGGACTACGACGAGTTGGACATGGTGCGGAACTGGCGGCTTTTCCTGGATGCCCCGGGACGGTACCTGCGCCATTTCAATGACTAGATTGCCGACGCAGCGTGGTCTTCGGTTAGAGCGGCGCTGCTAATTCCCCTAAGCTTTAAGCAACGGAAGACGAAGGGACGCACTATGGCCAAGAAGCGCTCAATTTGGGCTCGAATGTTCGGTATCGGCAAGGCTAACGCCAACGCCGCTTTGGATGCTCTGGAGGATCCGAAGAAGATGCTGGACCAGTCGGTTCGCGAATACACCAACAACATTGCCCGGGCCGAGCAGGCGGTTGCCCAGACCATCGGCAACCTGCGCATGGCCGAGGACGACCACGCCAAGTTCCAGCAGGAAGCCAAGGACTGGGGCAACAAGGCGCTGGCCGCGTCGAACAAGGCTGACGAATATTCTGCCGCCGGTGACAGCACCAACCAGCAGAAGTTCAACCAGCTGGCCACGGTGGCCATCCAGCGCCAGATGGACGCCGAGAAGCGCGCCAAGAACCTGGGATCCACGATCACCACCCAGCGTGATGTCGTGGCCAAGCTGAAGACCGGTCTGAACACCATGCAGACCAAGCGCCAGGAACTGGTGGCCAAGCGCGATGAGCTGGTGGCCCGCGCGCGCAATGCCAAGACCCAGAACCAGATGATGGACACCCTCAAGGCCCTGGACATCAACGACCCGACCAGCGAGATCAGCCGCTTCGAGCAGCAGATCCGCCAGGACGAAGCCAAGGTCCGCGGTGCGCAGGAACTGGCGGCCTCTTCCCTGGATGCGCAGTTCGCGCAGCTGGAAGACCTCGGTGCCGAGACCGAAGTTGATGCGCGCTTGGCAGCCTTGAAGGCCAGCAACGCCCCGCAGGACATCCTCGAGGAAGCCGACGGCGCAGCGCAGATCGAAGCCGGCGCACCGCAGGTTTCCGAGATCGAAGCACGCCTGGCTGCCTTGAAGAAGAACCAGGCCTAGGTCCTAGCCACAAGCGCCAAAGCGTCCCTTCCCGGATCACTACTGATCCGGGAAGGGACGCTTTGCCTTTTTCGTGGGAACCGGGTCTAGCGGCCAACCGATTCCTGGGCGGTGCCTGCTGGATGCAAGGTGGCACTGCCTGCGGAGACATCGATCGTGATCTTGTTAGGGGAGTTCGGATCGGTGGCGAGCAGGTTCTCGACGGATCCGGCGGCCGTATTCTGCCGCAGGTCGTAGGTGGCCTCGGGCAGTTCCAGCTCCAGCGAGCCGGCGCTGACACTGCCCTCGATGCTCTTGGGCGCCGTGCCCGAGAGTTCGCCAATGAGTTCGCCGGCCGAGATATCAAACCGGGCGCTTCGGACATTGTCCAGGCGCACCGTTGCTTCCCCTGCGCCCAAGTCGATATCGGCGGTGTGCGCGCTGCCGGTGAGGTTCAGCTCCCCGGCACCGACTTCAACCACCAGGTCCTTGTAGGCACCGACTGCGTTGAAGGATCCGGCGGACAGCTCGAAGTCCGCATCCAGCCTTCCGTTGTCCATGGATTGCGGAAGCACCAGCGTTGCCTCGTTGTCGTCGAATCCGCAGCCGAAGAAGCAGAAGTTGTCCCAGGCATTCGGGGCTTCGACGATGAGCCGATCGCGCTCCCGATGCAGCTTCCAGCTCGCGGCCTTGGCGCTTTTGACTTCAAGTGTTGCCTTGTCGGTGTCCGCAAAGACCAGATCGAAGCGTCCCGAGCTCGCCGAAACTTCCAAGGCGGTCACCCCGGAGACCTCTGCTTCGTGGACCGAATGCTCCCGGGAGACCGAAGCAAAGGCGCTGCGTGCCGTGGCGATGACCAAGGTGAGAATGACCAGCCCGCCGAGCACCGCGAGGATGATATTCAGCGGCTTGCCGTTGTTGGGTGGCGCCGGTGGGTTTGGCGGTAGCGGCATGGTTTGCGTGGTAGTCATGATCCTGTCCTGTCTGTGC
Organism: Arthrobacter sp. JUb119; assembly: GCF_024807995.1. Classification (NCBI taxonomy): domain Bacteria; kingdom Bacillati; phylum Actinomycetota; class Actinomycetes; order Micrococcales; family Micrococcaceae; genus Arthrobacter; species Arthrobacter sp. JUb119. Next base: position 356,038 of record NZ_JANUFE010000003.1, on the reverse strand, counting down.
GGTTGGTGCCCAGGGTTTCAATATGAGCCAGGGCTGCCAGCACGCGCCGGTTGCCCGTTCCGTCGGCTTCCAAGCCGAGTTTCTGGAAGATGGAAGTGATGTACTTTTCTACGCTGGCCTCCGAGAGGAAGAGCAGCGCGGCGATCGCCTGGTTGGATTTTCCTTCGGCCAGTGCGGCCAGGACTGTGCGTTCCCGGTCGGTCAGCTTCTGCATGCGGTCATCGTGATTGCGTCGAGTCAACAGCTGTGCCACCACTTCCTGGTCCAAGACGGTTCCACCACCTGCAATCTGCTCCAGCGAGGCAATGAACTCGCTGACATCCGCAACACGGTCCTTGAGCAGGTAGCCGATCGCTCCGGACTGGGTGGAAATCAGTTCCGAGGCGTAGCGCTCCTCGACGTACTGGGAGAGCACCAGCACCGGCAGATCCGGATACTTCTTGCGCAGTTCCAGCGCCGCACGGATGCCTTCATCCGTGTAGGTCGGCGGGAGACGGACATCAAGGATGCAGACCTGCGGGAAATCATCGGCGGACGAGTTGTCCAGGAAATCCATCAGCCCGCTGGTTTCGGGCAAATCCGCGACAACATGGTGGCCGCTGTGGGCCAGCAACCTGACCAGCCCTTCACGCAGCAGGACCGAATCCTCGCAAATCAGTACGCGCATGGCACGTTCACCTCCACTGCAGTTGGCCCGCCCTGGGGGCTGTCCAGGTTGAAGGTGCCGCCGGCGGCGAGCACCCGATTATTGATTCCATCCAGGCCGCCGCCGGGGGTGATGCGCGCCCCGCCGGTGCCGTTGTCCTCGATGCGGGCCCACAGGCTTTGCTGGCCCTCATGCTCCCGGACCCTCACGGTGATCTGGCAGCGCTGGGCCCGCGAATGCTTGGCAGCATTGGTCAGCGCCTCGGCAATGGCGAAGTACACCGCCGCTTCGGCCACGCGCGGATAGCGCCCATTGAGCTGGATATCCAGGCCCACCGGGATATGCGAGCGGCCTGCGATAGCCGAGAGTGCCGCATCCAGTCCGCGGTCATCGAGTACCGACGCGTAGATTCCGCGGGTGAGCTGGCGCAGTTCGGTAATCGCGGACTTGGTTGAAGCGTGGGCTTCGGCCACCAGTTCCTTGGCCTGGCGCGGATCGCTGTCGATCTGCTGGTGCGCAAGCCCCAAGGTCATGGCCACGGAGACCAGCCGGGGCTGGACCCCATCGTGCAGGTCGCGTTCGATGCGGGTGCGCTCCACCTCTGCGGCGCGCACCGCTCCTTCGCGCTGCACCGCGGTGGTGCGCACGCGTTCGACCAGTGCACTCTCGCGGGCAATAGAGCCGACGATTCCCACGGTGACCATCCGGTGCAAGAAAACCAAGCCGATAACCACTGCTATTCCCAGCAGCGCCGCCAGCACCAGCCAAGGTGCCTGGCTTACTGGAGTCTGGAAGCCCCACAGCCCGGGAACGGTTCCCAGCGGGTCGGCACTATCTGCCTGCAAGACCGGGGCGAAGGCAACGATGGACGAACGCACGGCCATTTGCAGGGCAGTGAGCATCAGCGAGCCGGCGAGGCAGGAGAAGAGCAAGCTTCCCAGCAGCGCCCACATGCGTCCGTTGGACACATTGCGTCCGAGCGAACGGACGTATTCGCCAAAGCCTTCACGGCGGCGTGGCCGCCAGGTCAGCGGAGCGACGTCCATGTCGTAGAGGTTGCTGATTCGAGTCAGCTCGAAGCGGGCCAGGCCGAAGAGCGCATAGACCAATCCGGCCAAGACGACCAGGCCCAAACCGAGGATCGGGGTCAGCGCGACGCCTACCGAGAGCCAGGCCAGCAGCAGCGAAAACAGGATCAGGCCGGCAGACCCGAACAATGCCATATGCAGCAGCGTCATGCCCAATCTCAGCGGGGGACGGGCAGGTGCGGTGCCCGGTAGAACCTTAGGTGTCGAAGTCATACCTCAACACTAGAGCGCGCAGGTCAGCGCCAACACCGAGGGAACCGGAGTTCTTCATTATGGAAAACCCGAAGAATTTGCCTCCCAGGGTGCCCTTTGGGCTTTTCGGAGCGCAGGATGGACAGATGGACACGAACCAGGATCCGCAGGCGGCAGGAACAGCGCCCCTCGAGATCAGGCCGCTGGCCGAAGAACGCATGGACGACTTCGCGACGGTAGTGAATCCGAGCCGGAGGCAGAAGCATTGCTGGTGCTTGTCGCACCGGATCGGTGCCGCCGAGATCAGGGAACGAGGCACAGGGGACCGGTTCGCCGCCATGCGCTCACTGAGCACCGAGCCGATTGCCCCGGGAGTGATCGCTTATCGCGCAGGGGAACCGGTGGGCTGGTGCAGCATCGCTCCGCGATCGAGGATCCCACTGCTGGAAAAGTCCAAGCTCATCAGGCCCGTGGATGATCTGGAGGCTTGGAGCATCACCTGCATGGTGGTGCGCAGCGGCTACCGCCGCCAGGGCGTGAATCGGGAAATGGTCCAAGGCGCAGTGCAGTATGCGCGGGACCTCGGGGCGCCAGCGGTCGAAGCCTACCCCGTGAATCCGGCAGGGCGGATGGACCTGACCATGGCCTTCGTCGGAACCAGGAAGATGTTCGAGCAGGCCGGGTTCGAGGTCGTCGGGGTCAGCGACGCCCAGGCCAGCAGGATGCCCCGGCTGATCATGCGCATGGTTTTCTGAACCGCCAGGGTTTACCAGAAATTCAACCGCAAGCTTCATGCTATGCACTTTCGGCTTCTAGCGTCGGTAGCATGGGACGGCTGTTTATGGCGATCGGGGATTCCTTTACCGAAGGTGTGGGGGACTGGGAACCCAGGCTGCCCAACGGTGTACGCGGATGGGCCGATCGCGTGGCCAAGCAGTTATCCAAAGCGGATCCCGAGTGGCAGTACGTGAACCTGGGAATACGCAGCCGACGGCTCCAGTCGATTATCGACGAGCAGATCCCCATAGCCCTGGAACTCAGGCCGGAGGTGATCACCTTTTATGCCGGCGGCAACGACATCCTGGAATTCCGCAAGGACATGAAGGAATTCCTTGCCCGATACTCGCAGGCTGTCGAAGCCCTGGTTTCCACGGGTGCCAAGGTCCTGCTGTTCACCGGGTTCGATATCCCCGTGCACCCGGTGCTCGCCCCGTTCAAGCGGCGCAACTGGCGCTTCAATGACCACGTGCGCCGGCTCGCTGAACGCTATCCGGACTCAGTAGTGCTCGTTGACTACTGGAATTGGGAGGCGTACCGGGATAAGCGCATGTGGGATATCGACAAGCTGCACATGAATCGTGCCGGCCATCGCTACATGGCCATCAGGATCCTGGAGATCCTCGGGTATCCGCACCAGCTGGTTTTCGATCCCTTTGGCGCCGCGGACCGGGTCGGATTCTGGCAGGCCACGCAGCGCGACGTGGAGTGGCTGAGGCAGTGGGTGCTGCCGATGTTCGGGCGGCGCATGCGCGGCATTACCCTGGGGGACCAGCTGCGTCCCCGCTGGCCGGAGCCGATGCATCCGGCCAAGGGGATGAAGAAGCAGTTCCGCAAGCGCCGCAAAGCAGAAGAGCTGCGGCACCTGCGGATTTCCGAGGTCAGCTAGTTGCCTAGCTGCCTAGCTGCCTGGGTTTTCCATTGCTTCTGGACTCATCCACGCGATTTCCCAGACGTGGCCATCCGGGTCCTGGACGGCTGCCTGGTACATGCCCGGGAATGGCTCATCTGCCGGGCGGTAGATGCTGCCGCCACCGGCCTCGGCCCGTGCGACGAAGTCGTCGACGCCTTCGCGGGTTTCTGCCGACAGGGCATTGAGGGTTTCGCGCAGGCCGCTTCCGAGCGCCGGCTTATCGCCGTTGACCAGGAAGCTTGCGAAGAACTCCTGGCGCAGCACCATCACGAGAATATTCTCGGCGATGATCCATGAGGTGGCATTTTCATCGGAGAACGTCGTGTTCTTGGTGAAGCCCATGGCCTCGTAGAACTTGTCGGCTCTGGCTAGATCGGCGGTCGGTAGGTTGACGAAAATCATCTGGCCCATGGGTTTCTCGCTTCTGCGTCGGGGGAATTCCTCAGTGCAAAAACAACTTTGCTGGACGCATGAACCGAGCGCAAGAGCTATGCGGGATTAACCTTGAAATGAAACAAGGCCCCGCTAGGGCACGCAGTTAAGCGCGGCCGAGCGGAGCCTTGAACCAAACCCTTGAATTCTTGAGGGCTTCGGGCATTCAAGCGGGGACTAGATCAGTGCCTTGGTGATTTCCAGCGGGATGCGATCGCGGGTGTAGGTGATGTGGTCGTAGCCGTGCGGTGCCGGCTTGCCGTCTTCGCCGATGTTCACGAAGACGATCTTCTCGATGGTCAGGATCGATTCCTGGGTGAAGATGTTGCGCACCTCTGCGCGCAGGGTGACCGAAGTCCGGCCGAAGTCGATAGCGGTCAGGCCCATCTCGATCAGGTCGCCTTCCTTTGCGGAGGCGATGAAGTTGATCTCGGACATGAACTTGGTGACAACGTGCTTGTTGCCCAGCTGGATGATCGAGTAGATCGCAGCTTCTTCGTCGATCCAGCGCAGCAGGCTGCCGCCGAACAGCGTGCCGTTTGCGTTCAAGTCTTCTGGGCGAACCCACTTGCGCGTATGAAAAGTAATACCCTTAGCCATACACAAAATGCTAAGTCAGATCGGGTGCATTGCGCTGTAAGGTGCTCCACAATGTAGGGGAAAACACATGCGATTCATGCATTGAATACCAAGTGGACGCGTGATTGGGGCGGGTGCCGGGAGAACTGGCCCAATGCTTCCTGTCTGCTCATGGCTGTATCCAAGGTGCTAAGCGGCAATGCTGTTGATAAGGTCAAATCAAGCAGCATGAATCAACGGACCCAGGACTAAAAGGCAGGTGAAGATGACCTATCCTTCGGAAGGGAATAACGAAACTATTCCCACCGATTTCGACGACGTCGTTCAGCAAGTTTCTACCGGTGAGCTGGAACATGATCGCATCGATTCCCTGCTCAAGGAAGCCCATGAGCGATACGCGGATGCAGACGACGGGCTCCTTGCCCACTACATTCCGATCCTGGGCCAAGCGGACCCCAATCTCTTTGGCATCGCCATGTCCCACGTCGGCGGCTCTGTCCACATGGTTGGCGATTGCGATCATCTGTTCTCGATTCAGTCGATCTCCAAGATGTTCGTCTACGCGCTGGTGGTGCAGGAGCATGGGCGCGAGGTCGTTCGCGAACGCATCGGCGTGAACAATACGGGCATGTCTTTCAACTCTGTGATGGCCGTCGAATTGAACAACGGCTTGCCGATGAACCCCATGGTCAATGCCGGCGCCATCGCCACGACAGCAATGATGCCCGGCAAGACCGCTGCCAAGAAGTGGGAGAACGTCCGGGAAGGGCTATCCGCCTTTGCCGGCCGGGCGCTGAGCCTGGATGACGAGGTCTACCACTCAGAATCGCTGGCCAACGAGCGCAACAAGGCCTTGGGGCATTTGCTCAAGAGCTATGGGCGGCTGGAGAACGAACCTGCGGATGCCGTTGATGTGTACACCAAGCAGTGCTCGCTGAATATCAGCGCGCATGATCTTGCCGTCATGGGCGCGACGCTGGCCGATGGCGGAGTGAACCCGGTGACCGGAAAGCGCGTCGTCGATGCAGATGTTTGCCGCGATACCCTGGCGACCGTGGCCTCCAACGGCTTGTACGAGCGTTCTGGCGAGTGGCTGTTCGAGATCGGGATTCCGGCTAAGTCCGGGGTTTCTGGCGGCATTGTCGCGGTAGCTCCGGGCAAGGGCGCCATTGGCGCGTTCTCGCCGCCCCTGGATATGGCCGGAAACTCGGTGCGCGCGCAGCTGGCCATCGGGCAGCTTTCGCGTGCCATGGGCCTGAATCTGTTTGCGTCGGCGCCGAACCTGGAGTAGCGAACTGATACGGTGCGCCGAAGTTGTCAGTGACGATGAACTGCTAGCAGTCCATCGTCACTGACAACAGCAACGAAATAGTTCTTGCGGTATACGTTTCGGGTGGTCCCTCCCATGTTCCGTACACGGGATATACCTTGAAAACGATGTCGAAACTGAGAATTTGTCCAAGCAGTACCGCTTGGTATTTATACTGATTGGTGCCATCGGCTACCGTTGCTTCACCCTTTGCACCGAGAATTCCGCCATCCCAAGTAATTCGGTACTTCATGGGGCGATCTTCAAAGCCCGTAGGGGTGTCCCAGGCAAGAAGCAACTGGTTTCTCAGCAAATTTGTGCCGAGCAATCCGCTGTCGATATCAAAGCATTGGAGGGCTCTGACAGGCCCGAGCGAGGCTGCCGAGAATTCTGCCGAGGCGATTGATTGCTCGGTCCACGCTGCCGTCGTGCTTTCCATTCGGGTGCTAGACAGACCAGCAAGAGACAACACCAGTACCAATAGGACGGCGAAGAACCTGCATCTGGTAGGAGAGCCGAACCGATGCCTATCCATGCTGACGCCTCCTTCCCAGCACACGTAGCGAAAGTCCGAGGGCGACAAGGACCAACGCCAGGAGCAGGAATGCAGGAAGATTAGCCGTGCCCGTTTCAGCAAGGTTTGGGCCGTCGTCAACGGTGCCGTTGGGCGATTCGGGATCCGAAGGTTCTGGTGAGGTGGCGAGGTCCTCGCCTAGGCCCTTGGCGATGAGCTTGACTTCCAAGGGGGAAATGCTGTCGCCTGCCGAAAATTCCGAACTCAGTGAAACGACGACCTGGAACCGGTGTCGTTCTTCGGAACTAAAACTTGCAACATTGATGCTCGTATTGTTCGTGGCATTGGAAGCTGGTTGAGCCGAGAGCAATTCGCGCGGAGGCTCACCGCAATCCGGCAAGTGCTCGTCGCCCAAGAGGCTGCAGCCGATCACGGTCAGTTCCCATGGCGATGGCTCGTCCTGTTGAGGGGAAATGTGCACCTCGACGTCGATGAGTCCCTCGTCCGGCGCATCCGCCCAGACATCGGTTGTCCATGTTGCCGATTGGCCAGGGCTCATGCTCGACATTGCCGCGGAGGAAACGGACCTAAGGCGCAGGTACTCACCTTCAGCAGTTTGGATCGTGGAGTTCGGGGATGCAGGAACGATTGCCGCTGCAACAGCGAGTAGCACTGCTGGAAGAAGGACAGCGTGCTGTGAATCGATTTGTTTCGGTACTTGCGCCGATAGTTCCTCTTCTTCACCTTGGTCGCGCGGCCAGAAAACCCAGACGACGAGCGCAGCGGCTCCCAGCGTCAGCACACCAAGCACATATGGAGAATTGAACTTCTGGATCAGCGGGGCGAGCCCCGGAACGGAAAAGAACACGCGTTGGACAGTCGAGGCGGTGTAGGGATCCACATCGGGTGTCTCGTTCCCGTCACCCTTCATTGTAAAGGTCACGGTGCCGTCATCAGCGATGTCCTTGATCGCTGTGACTCGGTGGGTGACCGGAAGCTCCCCTTGGCCGCGCTGAACGGTGGCAATGTCGCCAACTACCAGTTCGCTGGCAGGGATTTCCTTGACTAGCGCAATGGATCCGGCAGTGATGGTGGGACTCATGGAACCGGTTTTGAACATCATGATCGAGATGTTCAAGGTGAAGCTGAGGATGACGAGCAGCAAACACAATGAACCGGCAATGGCCAGGATAGTGAGCAGGAAGTCACCGAGACGAGCAGTGAGTGTCGGCTTGGCGCGAGCTGGTGCGCTGCGTGATCCCACCCTGCCCCCATTCCATGATCTTATTCGTTGTTCTGAACTCTGCGTCGCTTGGCACCGGCAATGGACGGCGAGGAACCCGCGTTCAGGCTAGCAGGCGAACGCGGGCTCACAGTCTGGTTCCAATGGCCTATTGAAATGGCCTGGCGGGAACTATGGCTGCAGCGAAGTGGCTTCGAAGCCCCAGGTTGCAGATGCGGCGGCACCTTGTACCAGATTTGCACCGGCGGTTACCTGGAAGCACAGCACGGTCGAGGTGCCGGCAACCGTATCGGTTCCTGCAGCCAGGGTGAATTCTGTTGCCGTAGGTACGCCGGGACCGAAGACGGTGCCGGTGTCGGTAACAACTGCAGCGGGAGCAGCGGTAGCGCTCGGCGTGCAGTCTCCGATGGCGGGTACGGTGAAGATCTCGTAGGTCAGGTTCTGCGCGTTATCGCCGGTTGAAGTTGCCGCGATTAAGTCGACGGAGGCCTCATAAGCTGTTCCCGCAGCTGTTCGCAAGACGAACGCCTCGGCAACCTTGTCACCTGGAGCCAAGTTGTCTGCGGCGACTTCGAAGCTGAGCGCTGCAGCTTCATCTGATGTCGGGTGCGAACTAAAATCGGTTCCGTTGGTACTGCCTTCAACGTTGAAGGAGCCCGCACTGAAGGTTCCGGTGGCCCATTCCTGGTCGGTCCAGGCTGCCAGAGTCACGGCCGTGCCGACACCGAGAACCAAGCCGCCAGCTAGTAGAGCCTTGACCTTGCGTGATTTTTGGCTTGTAGTTGCAGCCATGAACTTACCTCCTGAAACGTGCGGTGACCCACTAATGCCTATGGTTATGCTGAACCTATCATTCGCTAGTTGAAGCTTTAATTTTTACCCGCGAGTAATGGCCTTTGGGTTGATAAAATAGGACGCTCGGCTAGCTGCTTCACATCGGAAGTCTGTGATCCAGTGGATTTTCCTATCCAGATGGACAGTGGGGCTGGTCGATTGGATTAATTGCCTCCGTGGCCATTCGGAGCGAGGCCCCGCAGGATGACGTCGAGCCCCGCCAGGAAAGCGTGCTCGGCCCGGTGTTCAGTACTCAGGCCTGCTTCGAGCGCCTCGGTGAATGCCTTGGACGATTCGGTGTCGGGTTGCCAGACTTCCGCCGGGGCAGCGGCGTCCAAGGCTGATCCGAGCACGAATGAATCGATGATGGTGATGGCCTCAAGACGATGATGCGGGTTGAATCCGGCCGAGACGAAAGCCAGGGCCAATGCATCGTAGACGCGCAGGGTGGTACTGTCGCGGACCGTGTGGCTGGTCAGCAGCGGGATCAAGCGAGGATGTTTTGCGTAGGATGCCCAGTACTCCATCGCAATGCGCCGGACCGATTCGCGCCAATCGTCCTCGGATGGATCAGGCAAACGGATTTCGGCCATGGCCCGCCCGCGCATCAGTTCGATGATTTCCCCTTTTCCCTGCACGTGGTTGTACAGCGATGAGGCGGAAACCGAGAGGGCTTTGGCCAATTGCGGAAGCGTGAACTCGCCGTGGGCGTCGACGAGCTTGAGTGCAGCCTCGGCGATTGCAGTGGTGCTGAGCTTGGGCTTGGAGGGCCTGGCCATGAATACTCCCGGTCTTGAAGGTTCTTCGTAGAGCTTACACAAATAAACGAAAGTCATTCGTTAAATCCCTTGCGCAACAGCGGCTTCCGTGCCTAATCTGTAAACGAATATGATTCGTTTAATTTCCGTTGGGAACCCCATGCAAGAAATTCTGGCCCTTGAACCACCCGTTTCCCCCGCACGTGCAGAAGCCAAATCGCGCGGAGAGATCACCATCGCGCTGGTGCAGCACCGCTGGCACGCCGACGCCGCAGCCATGGAAGCCGAGCTGGAGGACGGCATTGCCCGGGCAGCCAAGCACGGCGCCAAAATCGTCTTCTTGCCTGAGCTCACGTTGAACAAATACCCTGCTTTCGAAATCCCGGACGCGCGGGCAGCTGACGCTTCAGCCGAAGACCTGTACACCGGACGCACCTTCGCCTTTGCCAAGGCGATGGCCGCGAAGTTCCAGCTGCATGTTCATATCTCGCTTTTCCGCAAGGATCCAGCATCCGACGGACTCGGACTGAACACGGCCATCATCGTCTCTCCCGAAGGCGAATTGGTGGCGGCCACCAACAAGCTGCACATTCCGCGGACTGCTGGCTACTACGAGGACAAGTACTTCCGCGAAGGCCCCAGCGACGAGCCCTACCCGGTGCACCGCATCGAGGCAGTCGGGGGCTTGGCCATGGGCCTGCCCACCTGCTGGGACGAATGGTTCAGCGAGCCGCCGCGCATTTACTCGCTGGCTGGAGCCGACCTGCTGGCCTATCCCACCGCGATCGGTTCCGAACCGGATCACCCGGACTTCGACACCGAGCCGCTGTGGCGCCAGACCATCATCGGCAACGGCATTTCCAACGGTTTGTTCATGGTCGTTCCCAACCGCTGGGGCGATGAAGGTGCGCTGGAATTCTACGGATCGTCTTTCATCTCGGACCCCTATGGCCGCATTCTGGCCCGCGCCCCGCGCGATGCATCAGCGGTACTCGTAGCCACCTTGGACTTGGACGCCCGCCGTGACTGGCTGGAGCTCTTCCCGTTCCTGCGCACCCGCCGGCCCGATACCTACTCGGTGCTGGCTGCGCCGCGCGAAGACGCGCAGCTGGGAGAACGGATGCAGTCCCATGCCTGAGTTGCGCATGCCGGCCGAAACCGAAGCCCATGAGCGCATCTTCATGGCATTTCCCTCCGGCGGCTACACGCTGGGTGAAACCGAAGCGCAGGCCGAAGCTGCCCGTGCCGCCTGGAGCGCCGTGGCCCGGGCAGTCAGCGCCTTCACCCCAGTCACAATGGTGGTGGACCCGGCCAGCGAAGCCGAGGCCCGGCGCCATCTGGGCGATGCGGTCAGCTACTGCCTGCACCCGCTGGACGATGCCTGGATGCGCGATTCCGGCCCGAGCTTCGTGCGTACCGCACAGGGCCAGCTCAAGGCGGTGAACTGGAACTTCAACGGCTGGGGCGCGCAGAGCTGGGCATCCTGGGACAAGGACCGCCTGGTGGCGGGCCATGTCGCGCGCCTTGCCGGCGCAGAAGAGATACGGGCGTCGATCACCAATGAGGGTGGCGGGATCCACGTGGACGGCGAGGGAACGGTACTGGCCACGCGCAGCGTCCAGCTGGATCCGGGGCGCAACCCGGGCAAGACCGAGATGGACATCGAGGACGAGTTCGCCCGGCTGCTCGGAACCCGGAAGACCATTTGGCTCGATCGCGGGCTGAGCCGCGACAACGAGGAATTCGGCACGCGCGGCCACGTGGACATCGTCGCCTGCTTCGCCCGGCCCGGTGTCGTGCTCTACCACGACCAGCAGGATCCGCGGCACCCGGACCACGCGATTTCGCAGGCCGTGCGCGCACGGCTGGAGCAATCAACCGACGCGCAGGGACGGACGCTGGAGCTCATTGCCGTGCCGGCGCCGACCGTGCTGCGCGATGCCGAAAGCTGGGTGGACTATTCCTATATCAACCACCTGGTGACCAACGGCGGGGTCATCGCCTGCAGCTTCGATGATCCCAATGACCACCAGGCCGCGAGCATCCTAGCTGCGGCCTATCCAGGACGGGAAGTGGCCAGCGTGGATGCGCGCGAGCTGTTCGCCCGCGGAGGCGGCATCCACTGCATCACCCAGCAGCAGCCCGCCGCGGAACGGGGATAGGCCCCTAGCCCAGGCCGACCGCGCGGCGGCGTTCCAGGAAGACCGGTTTCGCCGCCGTGCGGGTTGCGGAGAACAGGGGTTCGGCCGCGCGCCGGCCCAGGGCCAGGTCGGCCAGGTATTCGCCGATGGCGGGCACGAATTTGAAGCCGTGCCCGCTGAATCCCGCGCCGACGGTGACCGGCCCCAGCGAATCGAGGATGAAGTGCTCGTCTGCGGTGTTGGCGTAGGTGCAGGACACCGTTTCGTAGCGCGAGGGATCCGCTCCCGGAAGCCAGCGTGCCGCGTAGTCCTGCAGCGCGCGCAGCTGTTCGTCGCTGGCCTGGTGCGGCCGGTGCTCCGGATCGATGATCCGTCCGGAACCATGCCAGCCCACCTTGATGCCTTCCCCCGGGGTGCGCATGCCGTAGATGGGACCGAAGACGCGTGATCCGATATCCCGCGCCGGATCCAGGGTGTGGTTGAACCCCGGCCAGTGCGCCGGCAGGTCCTTCTGCGCGAAATGCACCGGGTGCTCTTCGGTGACGTGGATGGCAGGAAGCTTGAACGCATCGCCCAGCAGCTGCGCGGTCCAAGCCCCCGCGGTGACGATGGCATGGCGAGCCCGGATAGCCGACATGGTGCCCTGGTGCTGGACTTGCACCTCGACACGGTCATCGGCAAGCACCTGCAGAGCGGTCACCCGGTGCCCGTATTCCACGGCAGCTCCGTGCGCTACGGCCAGCTTCTGCAGCGAAGCCACCGCAAGATCGGCATTGATCTGGCCGCCGGCGGGGATATGCAGGACTTCGGTCTCGAACTTCATTCCCGCGAAACGCTCTTCTGCCGCAGCGATGCTCAGCAGCTCGCTGCCGAATCCTGCGTGGGCGAGGACCTGGTGCATTCCCCGTTGTTCGGCAACGATTCCGTGATTGACCAATCCGGTGCGCTCCAGCAGCCGGGTGCCGGCTTGCTCGGAAAGCGAATCCCACAAAGCGTCGGAACGCTGCAGCAGGCGAAGATACTCCGGTTCGGTGTAGGCAGGATTGAAGTTGCGGGTTGCTCCGTGCGAGGCGCCCTCCAGATGGCCCGGAGCAAAGCGTTCCAGCAGCAGGACCTCGTGCCCGCCAGAGGCCAGGGACCACGCGGCCGCCGAGCCCATCGCGCCGCCGCCGATAATCATGAAATCTACGTCATTGCTCACCTCTACAGCGTAAAACTCCAACTGAAGCGGGCTCCATTCAATTGACTCATTGGCCGTGGACTAACGTAATAGAGGATGGCGATCGGGAAAGCGGAGGCAACGTGGAGCAAAGCGTGCAACTAGCGGCGGTAATCGGCTTGGCAGCTGCAGTTTTCGTGGGCGCCTCCACGCAACGAATCTCCGGAATGGGGTTCGCGCTGGTCTCCTCGCCCTTCCTGGTCATGGTCTTGGGACCCCATGAGGGGGTCATGCTGGTCAACCTGCTCGGCGCCTGCAGCAGTTTGCTGATCTTTGCGCAGGTCTTCCGTCAGGTCGAGTACCGGAAGGTCGCCTTCATGCTCATACCGGCCATGCTCATGACCGTTCCCGGAGCTTGGCTGGCGAACTCGCTGGAGGGTCCATGGCTTTCCATCGGCATATCGTTCATGGTGATCCTGGCACTGGTTTCGAGTTTCATGATTCGAAATCTCGCGCTGGCCCAAAGCAAGGGATTGGCCATCGGCGCCGGGGCAGTTTCCGGATTCATGTCAGTGACCGCCGGTGTCTCCGGCCCGGCCATCGCGGGATACGCCGTGGCCAGCCGCTGGCCGCAGGCGCAATTCGCCATCTCCGTGCAGCTCTACTTCCTGGTGCTGTCGCTGACGTCCCTGGCCGCCAAGGGCGGCATGCCACAGCTGGATTGGCAGCAGTGGGGTGCTTGCCTTGGCGCGATGGTGCTGGGCATCTTGCTGGGCAATTACCTGGCTCCGAGGATCCCGCAAAAATTCAGTCGCGCATTCGTGATACTGATTGCCTTCGGCGGTGCCGTGAGCCTGATGGCCAGCGGCTTGGTCGACTTGGCCTCCAACTAGCGCAGTGCGCTGCTGCGCAGTGCGCGGCGGCGCCGCGGGCGGTACACGTTTTTCAATGAAAATGAGAGAATGTACTCCGTGCATTCCCAATATCCCGATGTAACTCTCAGCAAACGAGTCAGCGAGCTAGACATTGAGCGCCGTGCCCTGTGGGCCGGCCTGTTCTGTTCCCTATTCGGGTTGGTTGTGGGGCTCATTATCTTCGCCGGCGAGCGTCCGCCGCTCTTTGGCGATCTGTCCGTGGGCATCGTCTCCGCCGTTTGCGGTGCTGTCTCGGCCGGAACCAGCAGCGCCTATGCTTTCCGTTCGATGCTGAGAGCACGGGAACCGTGGCTGAAGAAGATTCCCAAATGGCGCCAGATCGTCACGGCCCTGGGTCTCGTATTGGTGCACGTAGCCAGTTCGGTCATGATCCTGCTGGTGGTCTTCCATTTGTTCCAGCAGGCCTTCTACGGGCTGCATCTGGATGTGCTTGCAGGCGCGCTGGCAGTCAGCGTCGCCACGGGCATCTCCGCCTACCTGTCCCTGGAAGCAACCGCGCGCATCAACGCGGAATCACTTTCCGTGGTGCTGGGCATCTTCATGAGCGCCGGGGTGCTGATCAGCATGCTGCTGGCCGAAGACCAGGGCTGGTGGCAGAGCATGTTCTCTTCGCTGGGAACCACGCAGGCCGGCATGGGCTCGTTCTGGACCTTCAACCTCACGCTGGTGATTTCCGGCTTGGTGCTGGCGGCCTTCACCGAATTCCTGACCCGCGACCTGGTCCGCCTGGCCCAGTCCTACCGTTGCCGCCCGGCGCTGGAAAGGTACAGGATTGCACGAATGGTGCGTCCCCGGCCGCGGCTCGTGCGCTGGTGCCTGCTGATTGTCTCGGTCGGCATTATCGGCATTGGCCTGGTCCCCTTCGATCTGTCGATGGAAGTGCATTCGGCATTCGTGCAACTGGTCTCGGCGGCCATGATCTTCTTGCTGCTGGGCACCATCGTGCTGCTGCCTGGCTACCCTGCGGTATTCCATATGCTCTCCTACGCAGCCATTGGCGCGATCTGGGCGGCCTTCCAGCTGTGGACCGAATGGTCGTACTACAACCTGACCGGTTTCGAGCTTTCGGTCGTGGCCATCATGTTCAGCTGGATCTCGGTATTCATCCGCACGACGTCGGCGATGACCCAGGACCGTTCCGAACCCCGCACCACCCATTCGCCTTCCGAAGTAGCCAAGGCGAAGAAGTCCGCGGCCTAGGGCGGCCGAGCCTGAATATCCGTCGGAAGGCTGAAGAATTTCGCCTCTGCGGGCCGGTAGCCTGAAAATATGTTGATTGCAGAAAAGCTCTACTTGCTAATGGCCGATGACTCCGAAAAGCCGGAGACAGTTGTATCAGCTACGGGATACGGCATGAATGCTGCCATCATCACCGACTTGATGATCGCTGGGCGTGTGGCGCTGAGCGAGGATCAGCAGCGGCAGATCCAACTCATCGGTGCCGGCCCTTGCCCGGATCCAGTTCTCGCCGCGCCATTGGAAAAGCTGGAAAAGAGAGGCAATCTGAGCCTCGACGAAGCGGTGAAGATCAATTCCTTGTGCGATGCCCGCTCGCTGACCGATTCCTTGGCCAAGGGCGGGATCATCGAATACGGTGAACGCACACTGCTGGGCTTGGGCAAACAGCGGGTCCGCATCATCAACCAACAGATCCAGCGCCAGATCCGGACCGATTTGCAGGGCGCCCTGCACGGGCAGAAGATCCCGGGAACCAGCGACACCACCGTGCTCGCGATCTTGCAGGCGATAGGCCTGGTGAACGATGTGCTGGAAGAAGAGCTCGCACCCATGACGGGAAGCCAAGCGCAGTCCCGGATTGCGGAACTCGCACAGGATTCACCAGCAGCCGACTCCGCGCAACGGGCAGTAGCAGCGATGAACGCCGCCATCGTTACCCAGCGCGTCATTCCGCCCGCGCCTGGCAAAAAATAGCTGGACGGCGCTCGAAAGGAAAGACTACTGCGCGATGATTCAGCGCAGGGTGCTCAATCCCGCATCCATGACCACCTGGATAGTGGAACGGTAATGGCTATTGAGCAGTTCACCGAGCAGGGCTGCATTACGATCCAAGGCGGCATCCAGGATTTCCTGGTGCTCCTTTTCAACGTTGCGCTTGCCTGCGGCCTTCGACGGGGCAGCCCAGCGGCGGTACAGCTCGGTGAAGTTCGAAAGGTCGGCAGAGAGCTTGAGCATCGGCTGGCAATCGCACGGTACCAGCAATGCATGGTGGAATTCGCGGTGCGCCTCGGACCATGCGGGGTTGACGGTGCCAGGTTCCTCCGGCAAACGCCGCGGAGTGCGCGAAAGCTTGTGGTGGGCTGCGATCAAGTTCGATTCCCACGCGACATCTCCGCGCTCCACCGCCAAGCGGGCGGCCAGTGCCTCGGTGGAACACCGCAGTTCGGTGATATCCGCCAGTTCGCGCAGGTTCAGATCCGGCACGAAGAAACCGCGGTTTGGGCGGATGACCACCAGGTTTTCCCCCGCTAGCCGTGTCAGCGATTCGCGGATCACGGTGGTGCTGGTCTCGAACTGTTCTGCCAAAGTGGTCGGCTGAAGGCGGTCACCGGGGGACCAGAAGCCATCAAGGATGGTTCGGCGGATACCCTCCAGGGAATGAACTGATGCCTTTGCCAAGCTGACCTCTTCATGCGTGATCGATTGAATCTGATGTTAATAACAATAATCATATTCTTCGCAGGGGATAGATAATCCACGCGCACGGCGGAACAGAATACCCGGGCTATTGCTGGTAATTCGCCAAAGCTGTTTACCTTCCCCCGCATCGGTCCTAGGCTCGGGTCATGTCAGTGAAGATCCGCACGATTCAAACCGCAGTTCCCGCGACGACCCTGGCCCAGGAAGAGATCCGCGATGTCTTTGCCAGCCAGCCGAACCTGAGCCGGCTGGGTGAACGGCTCATCGCCACCTCGTTCAACTCCGCCGCGATCAGCACCAGGTACAGCTGTGTCGATGAATTCGACCTCTCCCTGCCCGAACCCGAAACTCCGCTGTTCTACGACCGGGTTGAAGGCCGGCTGCTCTCCCCGAGCACCGCCGAACGCAACGGCATCTATGCGAAACAGGCCAGCGCGCTGTTCACGAACGCCGCGAAAAAGGCTCTCGACGCCTGCCCGGACCTTGCCCCGGAAGATATCACCCACGTCATTACCGTCTCCTGCACCGGGTTCTACAACCCGGGTCCGGACTACCAGATCGTACGGGCACTGGGGCTGGCGCCGAGCACGGTGCGCCACCACCTTGGTTTCATGGGATGCTACGCGGCGTTCCCAGCCCTGCGCGCGGCCCGCGACTTCTGCCTGGCCGATCCGCAAGCCACCGTGCTGGTGGTCTGCGCCGAGCTGTGCACCTTGCATGTGCACAGCTCCAATGACCCGGACACCATCATGGGCTCGGCCATCTTCGCCGACGGGGCCGCTGCGGTGATCGTCTCGGCGCAGGGCAGCGGGCTGCTGGAAATGGACGGCTTCGAAACCGTGCTCACCCCGGTGGGCGAGGAGGCCATGGCCTGGAATATCGGCGACCACGGATTCGAGATGGTGCTGGGCACCTACGTTCCGCACATCATCGACGAGCACATCGCCGGGGCGCTGCAGCCGCTCTTGGCCAAGGATGCCGACCCGGAACTCTCCGTGGACCGGATTAGGCACTGGGGTCTGCATCCCGGGGGCCGGGCCATCCTGGACCGGGTGCAAAACCGGCTGGGCCTGGATGACCAGCAGCTGGTGCCAGCCCGCGCGATCCTGGATCGCTACGGGAACATGTCCAGCGCCACGGTGCTATTCGTGCTCAAGGAAATCCTGGAAGCGGCCGCTACGGACGAGGGCGAAAGGGTCTGCTCCATGGCATTCGGTCCGGGGCTGACGGTGGAATCCGGGCTGTTCACCATATGCCGGCAAGGATAATGCTCCGGCTGGCCCGGGCAGCGGAAGCCATCGAGGAAATGGACCGCCCGGATTGCGACCCGGCGCTGCTGCGCCGCACCTACGCCCAGTTCCCTCTGGTCAACCGGGTAGTAGCCGGCTGGCGGGGCAATTACGTGCAGTACATCCGCCCGTTGCTGGCGCGCCGGGTCCGGGCCAGGATTCTGGACGTAGGTAGCGGGGGAGGAGACATTGCGGCGAATCTGGCGCGCTGGGCGCTCGCCGACGGGTTCGAGGTGGCAGTGTGCGGTATCGACCCGGATCCCCGGGCCATCTCCTACGCCCGGCAAGCGCTGCAACGCTGCACGTTGCCGCGCGGGGTACTCGAATTCCGGGAAACAACCAGCACCCGGCTAGCGGCCGACGGCGAGCAGTTCGACTTGGTGCTCTCCAATCACCTGCTGCACCACCTGGGTACGGACCAGCTGCGCCAGTTGCAGGACGAGACCGAGCAATTGTGCACCGGGATCGGGTTGCACAGCGATATCCGGCGTTCCCCGGTGGCGCTGGGCCTGTTCGGGCTGGCGACCCTGCCGCTGGCAGGCAGTTCGCTGATCCGGCGCGATGGCCTGACCTCCATTCGGCGCAGCTTCGTGCCGGGGGAACTGGGGCCATTGCTCCGCTCTGGTTGGGAGGTGCGCACGCAGCGGCCCTACCGCAACCTGCTGCTCTGGGAAGCTGGCGGCCATGGATGACGCCGCGATCATCGGCGCCGGGCCGGTGGGCCTGGCCCTGGCCATAGAGCTCGCCCAAAGTGGGCATGCCGTTCGGGTTTTCGAGCAGCGCAGCGAACCGGTAGCCCACTCGCGCGCTATCGGCCTGCATCCTCCAGCGCAAGAGGTTCTGGCGCGGCTCGGCGTGGGACCGGCGGTGCAGCGCAGCGGTGTGCAAATCCGCGGCGGACTGGGGATCTCGCGCGGGCGGAGCATCGCTTCGATGGATTTCTCCACTATTGGCGGCCGATACCCCTATGTGCTGTCCTTGCCGCAGCAGGACACCGAGCAATTGCTGCGCGAGCGCTTGGAACAGCTGGCACCGGGGTCATTGATGATGGACTGCGCTTTCGAGCAGGTACTCGGGCAATCGGAGCAAGCCGTGGAATTTGCCGCTGGCGGCGTGGTGCACCGGGCCCGGTGGCTGGCCGGAGCTGACGGGGTCCGCTCCGCGGTCCGCACGGATCTCGGGGTGGGCTTTGCCGGAAGAGAACATCGCGACCGCTACCTGATGGGGGACTTCCCGGAGACCACTGGGCTGGCGCACACTGCCGCGCTTTTCCTGCATCAGCAGGGGATTGTCGAGTCCTTCCCGCTGCCCGGTGCGCGGCGGCGCTGGGTGGTGCGCATCGAGCAAATGCAGGTCGATGATTCGCCGGGCATGCTGGCCCAGACCATCTTGGATCGCACCGGATACCTTCTTGACGCCGAGGCCTGCACGATGACCAGCAACTTCGGCACTGCCACCCGGATGGTGCCCTCGATGGTCCATGGGCGCGTGGTGCTGCTGGGCGATGCGGCCCACCAGATCAGCCCGATCGGCGGGCAGGGGCTGAGCTTGGGGCTGGCTGATGCGCAGGCGGTGGCGCACCTCATCGCTGCCAGGGCGCCCATGGGAGCACTGGATAATCGCCGGCTCGGGGCAGCGCGCAGTGCGGCCCGTCGTGCGCAGGTGAACATTCTGTTGGGTCGTGCCCTGCCGCGCTGGGCTGTCCCGCTGCGGGATTCGGCGATGTCCCGGCTGGCCTCCAGTGCCTGGTTGCAGGGGAAGGTGGCGCGAGACTTCACGATGACCGGTCGCGGGCAGCGTTCGGTTCCCGTTGCGTGACGAAAGGGCAACGTTTCGATGACTGGTTGCGAACGGAGCATCTATCCGGATGGCGCCCAGATGCGGTGAGAGTGCATATGAGGGCCGGAGCGCAACAGCACGGCCAGACCCGCTGCCGGCCAGCGTGCATTGCGTCCGGATAACTCTTATGTCTATCTATTGAATTAACCGGAGTGGTGGTCGCACACTGGACGGCATCACTTGCGCGTGCATCGAGGCATGCGAAGCGGAAAGGACCCATCATCATGAAGAAAAAGACTGGTGCAGTGCTGTGCGCCGCAGGCACCGCGATTTTGGCGCTGAACGCGCTTGTCCCCGCTTCGGCGGCACCCCCGGAAAAGACCGACACCACCTGGCTCATGGGCGAGGTAGCCCATGTCGGAACCCTCGACGGTTTTGCCGGCAACTCGCACCTGATCAGCTTCTTCGCACGCACAACCGGCTCAGGGGATGCGACAGTGGTGAACTTCGACTGCCCAGCAGGAGAAATGCCGTCATGGGATCCGGACAGCGGTTGCGAGACGCTGGGCGCTGTGGGAATGTACGGCGATGCGCTGGAAGTGCACATCGAGAAGCAGCTCGCCAACGGCTCGGTCAGCGGAGAAGTCAGGGTTTACCTGGGTGAAACCGACCATGGCGAGCCCCTCTGGGGCGAAACCTTCCAGCTGGAGGCGGTCATGGCCGGCACCGGTGATGCGGTGGTCACCCGCGAGCACCAGGATGGATTCCGGCACTGGAGCAAAGACCGACCGGCCTCTGCCACCAGCGGGCATCTGGGGGACATGGACCTTGCCGGTGCCGTGGGCAACCTCGGCCACCTGAAGGAATCCTTCAAGTACTGAACACCCGAATGCAGCTGTGCCGCGCCGCCGGTAGATTGGCGGTGCGGCACTGTTTTTGCGTGCCCAAACTCACCGCCAAATACTCGCGGATACATGAAACAATAGGTAGCAATGACTTCCATCGATTCCACCCCACTTTCCGCCGAAGAACGCAAGGCACTGCGCAATGAGCAGGCCGCGGCCCAGCGCGCCCAGCAGATGCGCATCTCCAAGTCCCGAGCCGAAGCCGAAGGCCGCGCCCAGGTCGTTCCAACCGCCGAAGGCTGGAAGCAGGAGATGGGTGCCGATGGTCGTCCAGAGCTGCAGTTCGCCACCAAGCGCCGTGTCTCCCAGCCGCCAACGCACCTGGCTGACCTGTCCCTGGCCGAGCGCCAGGCCAAGCTGAAGGAACTGGGACTGCCGGCCTTCCGCGCCAAGCAGCTCTCCGTGCACTACTTCCAGCACTACACCACCGACCCGGAGAAGATGAGCGATCTTCCCAAGGAGCGCCGTGCGGAACTGGCCGAGGCCATGTTCCCGAAGCTGCTCACCGAGGTCAAGCGCCTGGAAACCGATGATGGCAAGACCATCAAGTTCCTCTGGCGCCTGTTCGACGGCTCGCTGGTCGAGTCCGTGCTGATGCGCTATCCGGGCCGCATCACCCTGTGCATTTCCTCGCAGTGCGGCTGTGGCATGAACTGCCCGTTCTGCGCCACCGGCCAGGCGGGCTTGACCCGCAACATGTCCACCGCTGAAATCCTGGACCAGATCGTCCAGGCCAACCGCGTGATCGCCGAAGGCGGACTGGGCGGACGCCAGCACCCCGAGGAGCGCGTGGGCAACATCGTGTTCATGGGCATGGGCGAGCCGCTGGCCAACTACAAGCGCGTGATGAACGCCGTGCACCGCATGGTCGCCGATGCCCCCGAGGGCTTGGGCATGGCCGCCCGCGGCATCACCGTCTCCACCGTTGGCCTGGTTCCGGCGATCCGCAAGCTGACCGAGGAGAATGTCCAGGTCACCTTCGCGCTGTCGCTGCATGCGCCGGATGACGAGCTGCGCGACGAGCTGATCCCGGTCAACTCGCGCTGGAAGGTCGACGAGGCACTGGATGCCGCGTACGACTACTACGTGAAGACCGGTCGCCGTGTCTCCATCGAGTACGCGCTGATCAAGGACATGAACGACCACGAATGGCGTGCAGAAATGCTGGCCAAGAAGCTGAACGCGCGCGGCCGCGGCTGGGTGCACGTGAACCCGATTCCGCTGAACCCGGTGCCGGGCTCCATTTGGACCCGCAGCGAACCGGATATCACATCCAAGTTCGTTCGCCGCCTCGATGAGCTCGGCGTGCCAACCACGCTGCGTGATACCCGAGGCAAGGAAATCGACGGCGCCTGCGGCCAGCTCGCAGCCGACGGCGACAAGTAGCATTTACCGTGGAGACCAGCTTTCGCTGGTCTCCACGATGCGTTAACGAGCCCTCTTCGTGCAGGAGAGCTACGACTGCATGTATGGTTCTGATATGGCCGTTTCAGACCCGCTTTTCCTTGATAAGACCAATCCAGAGCTATGGAACTCGATTGGCAGATTTTCCAAAGATGTCGCCAAGTCCTACCGCGCAGCCGGAATCAGCGACCGCACCGCCGAGCTGGTCAACCTGCGCGTCTCGCAGATCAATGGATGTGCCTACTGCCTGGACCTGCATGCCCGCAATGCACTGGACGCAGGGGAGAGCCTCCAACGCATCAACCTGCTGAGCACATGGGATGAATGCGGCGGCCTGTTTAGCGAAGAAGAATGCGCAGCACTAGCCATCGCTGAAGCCGCTACCGACCTGCCCAAGCCAGAAGAGCGTATCGCCGCGGTGGCATCGGCCCGTCTGGTGCTCAGCGATGAGCAAGTGGCAGCCATCCAATGGATCGCTGTGGCCATGAACGCCTTCAACCGGATTTCGATCCTTTCCCGTCACCCGGTCAAGGAACGCGAACTGGAAAAGACGGGCAAATAGCCAACGGCCGCCGCTTCATACTTTGAATTCGTTTCGCTGGTGCCCGCCACGTGATGACCAACGAATTCCTCCACAGAGTGCCCGGCATAAAGTTTCTATCTTTGACTAGTGCTTTGGCACGATCTCCTGCGCCGACGTATCCTTTATCCGCTCAAGTAGGCAGACCCCATGCCGGGCTGTGCCACACAATGCAGGCAACCTCTGTTCTCAGGCAGTAGTGAGTTAGTGGGTTGCCCTGAACCCTACCGGTGAAACATGAGCCGGGTAGTCCTGAGGGGCATGGGACAGCTGAAAATTGAAGCGTGTTTATCGGTCATGCGGATAAATGCGGGTTAAAAATACATTGCAAGCGTGCAGGTCACAAAATACCCGACCCTCATCTCCTGAGGGGACTTTTGGACAGGAGATTCAGGCCTATCAGGTACTGCAGTCGTCCTGAACTGATGTCCTAGACGGAAAGTTTGATGCGTTACATTTGCAATACTGGATCTGAAGAAATTTCTTGAAAACTATAGTAAACCCATGGTGAGTACAGTGTTTTTGGAAAGATTGTGAAGTTAACGGTAATCTTTTCCAGCAAGTCATTGTTCGGCTGTTGGTTTTACTTTCGTGGGACGCTTCTCGACGAGGCTTGCGGTTAGTCATTCACTACATCTTCAGATTAGGAATCTTCTGCGTGAAAGTTCGCTTTAGAAAGTTGATCGTCAAATTTTCGTTGATCGCCCTTGTTGCGGCAATGTTCACTCCGGCCGCTGCCGCGTCTGCTGTTGCCTCGACAGAGTGGTATTACGGAACCACGTCAAAATCTTGGACTCAAACATACGTGTGGTCGAGATGGGATTATCCATTCAAAAAACATGGAGTATCTGCTGAGGGCGATGTAGGCGGGCTCAAACGCTCTGCTTGCAAAGCGCCTGGGGTTCGCGCTTATGCAGAATCGGTCTATTCGACTTGGGGTGGCTCTCACCGCGCCTACCATAGATACTGCTAGGGAGTTTGATTGGTCGGGAAGGGTATTCTTGCTCTTCCCGATTTCAACGTGATACCAATATGAAGCATTCTGGTTTCCGCTTTGCTGTAGTTGTAATTTCCCTTTATGCAGCATTCGCAAGTTTTATGTTTAGCATTCTTGCTGACGAATCGGCATACCCAGGTTCTGTTGCCGTGCAGGTTTCTGGCGAAAAAGCCTCTGTTGGCAGTGATTCTCTTTCGGAATTGCTCAATGGTGCAGCGCAGGAGGCCGACGCCGTAATCCTAAGAGAAGTTAGAGATCTTCATGATCCAAAGGTTCGTCATGCCTATCTCAGTGAGGCTGGTTCGTCACGTCCTGAGCAATCGTGGTTGAACGAGGGGTATCCAACCTTTAGTAATTCGGTTTCGACCATTGTTCATTCGGCTTCAGAACTTACGGGGGTTGATCCACGCGGAAGGTATTTCGTATTTGGTGACGATGGGGCCCCCGGGGAGCTAATCGCTCAATTCGAAAGAATCGGGCTTGATGTCAAAGTCAGCGAGATCGGTTTTCACCTTGGGGAGGCGTTCACGTGGTTCCTAACAGGAATGATCGGTTCAGCTTCCTACGTGGTAATTCTTCTCGTGATCCTTTTGGTGACCGTTACGACGATTAATAATATTAAGATGTATTCCATTAGGCAGCTTAATGGCATGTCTAAGAACCAAGCCATTATGGATGATCTGCGTAGATTGATTCCGTTTGCCGTTTGGGTAATGGTTGCGAGCATCGTTTCTGGAACACTTGGCCTATTTCTATATAATGGCTTGAATCAATTTAGCTCCGTACTTAAAGTCTGGTTCTGCATAGAGCTGATTGGGGTACTTCTTGCAATCATCGTTCATATGCTAGCTGTGCACGTTGTTTGGTCAGTCGACGTACTTGCTGGTATCAAGGGCAAATTGGGATTCTCGGCCGCATCCGCACTTGCATACCTGATCCGTATTCCTGGCCTAATCGTGGCAATTTCATTAGTGACTTCGTCGTTTGCCTCGGCGCAAGTTGCCTTGGAATCCCATGAGGCGAGGCAGCAACTTTCGAAGGCAGGAAATGCGGCAACCATTTTGTTCGGAGGTAGCGCTGCTTTGGAAGAAGAAGATGAACTCGCATATTCGTCCGGAAAATGGCTCAAGGAACAAGACTCCTTAGGGAATCTTCTGGTAGCAGTTCCTCTAGAAGTTGAAGGTGCTACAGGTCAATTGTCCACGGCGTTACTGGTCAATAATTCATACATAAAAGAGAGTGGACTTGTTTCGAGCGATGGCAAGCAGATCTCCTACGTGCCACCTGAAAGCGTAAAAGTTTTACTCCCAGATGGTCTTCAGCTGTCACAGCAGGAGATTGCTGACCTTCTTGAAATCGGAGGGTCATTTGACCCTGATTATGCGGATAATCTAATAGTCGAAACGATTCCGGACGAGCAGGATTTTTCCCTGTATGAACCAGAACCTGACGGTGAAAGTAGGCCGCAGTCATTGTCTGATGTTCCGCTGATCTTGTACGGAGCTCAGTCTGATCTTGTTAGAGATGATGACTTCATGGCTTTTGCAAGCCAAGGGCGAGTTCTGTTCAAGGACTTCCAAACGGCAGTTGCTGTGACTCCCTCGCAGTATTTAAGGTCATGGATTGCCGCATACATTCCCATTGCACAAAAAGCTGCAGATGAATATTCAACCAGAGTCATGGAGCTGCGGATTCGCTCTGTCACAGCGTTGCTCTCTTTGGTCGTGCTTTTGGCGACAGCAGTCGGAATGGCTCAAATTCATGTTCGAGGAAACGCGCGTCTCATTCTTGTGAAGTACCTTCATGGGTGGGATTTCTTCAATACTCACAAGAAACTTTTCTCGTTCGAGGTGGTACTTGCTGGACTAGTTGTATTCGGAATTATTTTAAATGAGACGATCCACTACATAGGATTGGCCCCAGCGGATCAGAGCGGTCGAGTTCATGGACAAGCTACTGCAATTGATATTTGGCAACCATGGGCAGTGTTGCTGGTATGTCTGATAAATATTGTGGTTCTAGTAATCTCCTTGCGCAGTAGAACGAACATATTGATCCGTAACCGATCGGAGGAGACTGCGTGACCGGCGTAGTAGTTTCAAAGGCAAGCAAATTATTCGGAAATCGTTGGCTTTTTAGTGATCTAGACATAAATGTATCTGCGGGACAGCTGACTGCAATCACCGGTCCATCGGGAAGTGGGAAATCGACCCTGCTAAATTGCATCGGTCTGCTGGATAAGTTGGACCGTGGCCAGATTCTTGTCGGAGGCAGGGATATCTCAAGATTGTCCGCAGAGCGTCAACGCAAGTTCCGACGCGACATTGTTGGATACATGTTTCAAGACTATGCATTAGTGGAAAATGCGACTGTCCAAGAAAACCTTGAGATTGCCCTCGTGGCAAAAGGTCGTTCGATGGTTAGATCCGCTGATTTCGATGGTGCGTTGGAGCGAGTTGGGTTACCTCGGCGTCAGCGTGAACCGGTTTATCAGTTATCAGGAGGAGAACAACAACGAGTTGCATTGGCTCGTTTGATCCTTAAGGCTCCCTCCGTTGTTATCGCTGATGAACCAACAGGCGCCCTTGACTCAGAAAATGAGCAGATGGTGCTCAACGAGTTGGAACGTATCGCTTCTGAAGGAGCTTCGGTGCTGATTGCTACCCATTCAAGTACGGTGGCGAATGCATGCTCAGAGATTATTTCACTGGAGTAAAACACGGTATGCCCTGTTCAAGCGACAACTGCATGGACTGGTCATCGGGACGTAGAAAACTGTTTATTGAACTTATTCAGCAGACTGAGTTTGGAATTACTCTCAGGGGCCTCGACCGCTGAATAGACAGTATCGCGCATAGTGCTTCAGTACAGAAGCCTGTCTCCGGCGCATAAGTAGCACGCACCTTCGAAAAGAAGAACAATTAACAATCGGCCTCCGCTTCCTAGAAGGAAACGGAGGCCGATTGATTTCTTAGGCGTTAGCCTGGCGTACAGCTTCGGTGTAGCGGCGTTCAAATTCAGGTGCGGAAACCAGTTCGCGCTCAACCCGGAATGAGGTCTCATCCACGCCGAGCACTGCAGCGATCAGGGTCCGGGTGTAAGGCGCGATCTTGCGGGACTTGCGAGTAGAAGTGACGCGATCCAACTCAGGAACCCAAACGTTCCACCAGCCAGCTTCCTTGCCCACTACTGCCTTGAAAACGCGCTGTTCGCTCATCTGATGCCCTATCTTTCTACGCCGTGATAACTGGCGGCTTGCCGTCTGCTTCCATGATCCACTAGCTACCTGAACACGACAAGTCACCAGCAATGCTCTTGAGCACTGGCCACCACCAGAACCGGTCACGAACGGCCGATGATGTGGCCTTCGGGAGCTGAGCCGATAGCCTTGAAAAAGATAGCTTCAGCGCACCAGTGAAAAGAAGGACGACAGTGCAAGCCTCGAAACGTTCCCAGGTAGCCCCATTTGAAGTGATGCAGATTGTTGATCAGGTAGCCACCATGCGCGCTGCCGGAGACGACGTCATCTCACTGTGCGTGGGGGAGCCCGGTGGAGGAGCACCGGCTGCCGTGAATGACCTGGCCGCGAAGCTGCATGCCGAGCATGCCGACTTCGGGTACACCTCAACCGCGGGCCTGCTCGAAACCCGACAGGCCTTATCGAAGCACTACCAAGACACCTACGGGGTGCAGATCCCCGCAAAGAACTTCGTGATGACCACCGGTTCCTCCGGTGCATTCCAGCTTTCGTTCTTGGCAGCCTTCGATGCCGGAGACGTGGTGGCGCTGGCCCGTCCCGGCTACCCGGCCTACGCCAATATTCTGGGTGCCCTGGGGTTGGAAGTTATTGACTTGCCCACCGGTGCAGCGCAGCGTTACCAGCCCACCGTGCAGCTGCTTGAGGCGGCCAAGAAGGAGCATGGACGCCTCGATGGGCTGGTTGTTGCGTCGCCGAATAATCCCACCGGAACCATGTTCAGCGCCGGCGAGCTCTCAGACTTGGCCATCTGGTGCGAAGCCAATGATGTTCGGCTGATTAGCGATGAAATCTATCACGGCATTGAATTCGTCCCAGACCGCAAGGGACACACCTCGTGGGAGTTCTCCCGCTCGTCCATCGTTGTCTCATCCTTCTCCAAATACTGGGGGATGACCGGCTGGCGCCTGGGCTGGATGATCGTGCCCGATGAGCTAGTGCCAACGGTGGACGCACTGGCTTCGAACCTCGCCTTATGCGCTCCAGCGCCAGCACAGCGCGCGGTGGTAGCTGCCTTTGAACAGCAGAGCCTCGATGAAGCCAATGAGCGCGTGGCCGAGTTCGCCCGCACCCGAGCCCACGTGTTGGAGCACTTCAGCAGCCTGGGCATCAGCGAGGCAGCTCCCGCCGATGGGGCTTTCTACCTCTACGGCCGGTTGGCCCCCGAAGTCTTGGAGCATTTCGGTTCTGCGGGCAAATACTGCCAAGCGGTTTTGGAGCATGCGCATGTGGCACTAACCCCTGGAGGCGACTTTGATCCGTTCGAAGGCCACCTGTATATCCGCTTGTCCTTCGCAGCCGGATATGAGCGTGTGGCAGAAGCCCTGGAACGCGTTGCGGCTTTCCTCCGGCAGAGCTTGGCATGAAGCTAGTTTTCCACATTAGGTGAGCAATGCGCTGCGCGTGGCGCTTCAAAATGGACAGTGGATGGCAGTAACGCTTCGTTACTGCCATCCACTGTTTCAAGGAGCCACCAATGCCTGCAGTACTCGAACCTGTCGAACATGAATGCCTTGCGTGCTATTTGTATCGTGCGGTCTGCGCGCAAGGATGCGACGGGACCCATCTCTCCCTCCTGTCTTATCGCGATGCGAGCGCTCCGCGAGCTACCGCGATTGACCGGAAAATGCAGCTGCTGGGCGGATTCTGCGACTGCGAAGTGCTGGCCAATGCCATCCGCCCGATCACGCGTGAAGCGATTCAAGCCGTGGACAATGACGAAAATCTTGTCTGCAAAGGAGTACGCCGCGGCACAATCCAACCATGTGAACATTGGTTGATGCGCCGCGGCGTACAGTGGGGCGGCGGTCAGTTCCGCCGCCGAAGTGCTTGAAGATCAGTTTTCGGGGGTCTTGCTCTTCGGCTTGCGGGCCTTGAGCAGCTCAACACCAATAGGGATCACCGAGATGAGGACGATCAGGATGAAGATCAGGTCGATGTTCTCTTCGATCCAGGTGAATTGGCCCAGCCAATAACCCAGCAATGTGACGCCGATTCCCCACAGGGCGGCACCGATCAGGTTGTAGAGGATGAAGGTCTTGTGGTTCATCTTCGCTACGCCAGCGATTACCGGGACGAAGGTGCGGACCACTGGAACGAAGCGTGCCAGGATCACCGCGCGGCCGCCGAACTTCTCGAAGAACTCGTGGGCCCGCTCAACGTTCTTCTGCGAGAAGAAGCGGGAATCCGGTTTCTTGAAGATGGCAGGTCCGGATTTCTTGCCAATGATGTAGCCGGTCTGGTCACCTGCGAAGGCGCAGACAAAGATCGCGGCGGCGAAGAGCCACAACGGAATCTGGATGGTGCCGGTGGCAATGAGCATGCCAACGGTGAAGAGCATCGAGTCGCCTGGCAGGAAGAAGCCCACCAGCAAGCCGGTCTCGGCGAAGACAATGGCGCAAACCAGCAGCAAGACCCATGGGCCAAGCGCGGGGTTGTTCAGGAAGACGACTGGGTTCAACCAGTCGGGCAGGAAAGCCGCGCCCATGGTTGGAGCCGCATAATCGGTCACAAGGGAAAGAAACGAAGAATGATCTAGCACAGCAAAAATCCTACGTGAGTACGCTGTGAGTTTCCCAGAGTGCCATCCGTAATCTCTGATGGGGGACAACCCGGCCACAAGGGCGAAAATCTCCAAGTTGTTCGTTGACCCGTAGTGATCATGGCTTTTCACGGGGCCAGCAACGAGAGCCGGGGGAACAATGGGAAGCGGCAAGTTGCCAAGCTCACAGCGGGATTCGACGTAAAAGTCGGCGAGGTTGCATCGAGCCACTTGGAATCGGTCCATGACAACGGTCATGGGCAACGCATGACTTTCTGCTCTTCTGCACACCCGGCAAAGGGTGAAGACTATGAAGCATGGAAACGCTGATTAGAACGAATGCAGTTTCGCTCAGCGGCTTGAAGAAGACCTTCTCAACGCCGCGCAGCAAAGTTGAAGCAGTCAAGGGCATTGACCTGCAGATCCAGACCGGACAGATCGTGGCCTTCCTGGGTCCCAATGGAGCTGGCAAGACGACAACCGTGGACATGATCCTGGGCCTGACCCAACCCACCGGAGGGTCGGTGGAGATCCTCGGCTTGGATCCGCGCCAAGCCATCTCCGCTGGGCGGGTCTCTGCCGTCTTGCAAACCGGCGGGTTGCTGCGCGATATGACCGTCAAGGAGACAGTGTCAGTCATCGCCCACATGCATGAGCAAGCAGATCGCGTTGGGCCGGTCATGGAACGCACGGGGCTGGATAAGATCGCCAAGCGGCGCGTGGGCAAATGCTCTGGCGGCGAGCAGCAGCGCATCAAGTTCGCTCTGGCTCTGCTGCCCGACCCGGATGTACTGATCCTCGATGAGCCAACTGCCGGAATGGACGTGATGGCCCGCCGGGATTTCTGGGCCACGATGCGAGAAGAAGCCACCGAAGGGCGCACCGTCATTTTCGCCACGCACTATCTGGAAGAAGCCCAGAACTTCGCAGAACGCACTGTGCTGATGAGCCAAGGCCGCATTGTCGCCGATGGAGCCACCGAAGAGCTGCGCAAGCTCATCTCCGGACGCACCGTCAGCGCTTCCTTCCCCTCGGCGGAGCATGCCGAACGAGCCGGAGCTTTTGATAATTCGGTGCAGGTAGCCGAACGCAACGGATTGCGCTTCGCTTTCCACAGCGCCGATTCGGATCGCTTCGCGGCCGCCCTGCTCGCCGACTACCAGGGCTACGACCTGGAAATTTCCTCGCCGAGCCTGGAAGAGGCCTTCATCCAGCTGACCAAGGACGCATCATGATGAGCACCTACATCCGCGTGGAATTCGCACGGCACTTCCGCGATGGGTACAACCTGATCTTCGCCCTGCTGCTGCCCGCAGCCATGTACATCCTGTTCGGCAACATCCCCAGTTACACCGAGTTCGAGCTGGGCGCAGGCAACGTGAAGTTCTATCTGATGATTTCCATGGCAGCCTACGGGGCGGCGGTCAGCACTGTGGCAATCGCCGGGACCGTGGCCACCGAAACCATGCAGGGATGGGGCAGGCAAATTGCCTTGACCAAAATGCCGCCGGCCATGTTCGTCAGCAGCAAGATGATCGTCGCGGCCACGGTAGCCGGTGCCTCGGCAGCAGTAGTCTTCGCCCTGGGCGCCGCGACTGGAGCCGAAGTGCAAGAAGGGTGGATCTGGGGAGCGAGCTACCTGATCATCCTGCTCGGCGCCATGGTCTTCGCCTGCTACGGCATCGGGGTGGGCATGGTGTTCAAATCCGAATCGGCCCTGGGCCTGGCCTCAGGCTTGATGGTGTTCTTCGCCTTCTTCGGCAATGTCTTCATGCCCCTGGAAGGAGGCATGCTCGACGCGGCCCGCTTCACCCCGATGTACGGCTACGTAGCACTGGCCCGCTACCCATTGCTCAAGGACATGCCCGCCGGAGTCGAAATGGCCCCGGACGCATTGTGGATCCCAACCGCTAACCTAGTGGCATGGGCACTCATCTTCGTTCTCTTCGCGGTACTCGCCACCAGGAAGGCCAAGGCACGCCAGTGAGCCGCAACCTGCCCGGCGCCGCGCCAGCGGACGATCCGCTCTGCGAGATCGACGAGGACCAGAAATTCTGGGATCGCCGAGGCTGGCTGATCGCCGGCGTCTGGGTGATCTTCCTGGTCTTCCCGGTGCTGGACCTTCTCGTGGAAGACTACACGCTGCCCACCCGGATCATCGGCCTGGCGCTGATCGCCCTCTTCGCCGCCGTCTACCTGCAGTCGTACGCCAAATTCTCCCAGAACATCGGGCAAGGCGGAACCAGCGCTCGCAGGGCGCATGCGAACTTCCTGGTCCTCTGCGCGATTATCGCCCTGGGCATCCCGGTCATCGGGCTGACCACCATGGGGCTCTTCCCCTTCATCACCTCCTTCGCGATCTTCTTGCTCAGCAGGAAGTGGGCCATCGCGGCCTACGCCGCGGTGCTGGTGCTCAGTTTCGCGCTGCCGATCGTCTACGGGCAGTTCATGGACGCGATCTTCCTGATCGGCCTGAACCTCGTGCTGATGGTGGTGTACGCGATTACCGTGGCCGCCATTCGGCGCTCGGCCGCAGCAGAAAAGATCCGCAGCGACTACCTGCTGGTCGCCGAGCAGGAACGCGTGGCCAGGGACGTGCATGACGGCATCGGGCATTCGCTGACCGCATTGAATTTGAAGGCGCAGCTGGCCCTGCGCCTGATGGACCAGGAACAGTACGCCCAGGCCCGCGGGGAACTGGAACAACTCAGCGCCCTGGCCGTGGACGCGCTGGACTCCGTGCGCACGACGGTGCAGGGGCTCAGCCGCCAGGACCTGGCCGGGGAACTGGCCGAGCTGCAGCAGGCGTGCGACGACAACAACCTCGAGTTCACCGTGGCAGGAACCGCCGAGCAAGTCCCGATGCAGCTGCGTTCGCATGTGGCATGGATCCTGCGCGAAGCGGTCACCAATGTGCTGCGCCACGCGCACGCCAGCACCATCGTGCTGCATCTGGAACCCGGAAAAGTCAGCGTCGATGACGACGGGGATGGCCTGCAAGCCAGCACGCCAGGCCACGGCATCCGGGGAATGCAGGAACGCGCCAAGCAATTCGGTGCCAGTTGTACAGTAGGGGCATCGCGGCTGGGCGGAACCAGCGTGCAAGTGGCCTTCGAGGCAGAGGGGAGTGCAGCGTGATCCGGATTCTCATCGCCGATGACCAGCACCTGGTCCGGGGCGCGCTGGCAGCCTTGCTGAACCTCGAAGAAGACATCCACGTCGTTGCGCAATGCGCCGACGGTGACGAGGTCGCCGCCGCACTGGATGCGCACCCCGCCGACATCGCGTTGCTGGATGTGCAGATGCCGCGGCACGACGGGCTGCGCACCGCAGCAGAACTCAAGGCCAGCCACGCCGGGGTGAAGGTGCTGATCCTGACCACCTTTGACCGTCCCGGATATTTCCGCCAGGCCTTCGAAGCCGGAGCGCACGGCTTCCTGGTCAAGGATTCTCCGCCGGCCGAGCTGATTGCCGCCATCCGCAGGGTCTATTGCGGGGACAAGGTAGTGGATCCGCAGCGTGCCATGCTTAGCGTGGAGAGCCGCAGCAACCCGCTAACCGGGCGTGAGCGCGAGATCCTTTCACTGGCCGCCTCCGGCTCGCCGGTATCGCAGATTGCCTCGGCGGTGCACCTGTCGGTGGGAACTGTGCGCAACCACCTGTCCAATGCGATCGGCAAAACCAGCACTGCCAATCGCATCGAGGCCGCGCGCTACGCCCGCGAGATGGGCTGGATCTAGCGCGTTACGAAGTGGGTAATCAGGCCGATGACCCAAATGGAGGAGGCCAGCAGCACGCAGCCGAATTCCACGACGATGCCCAGGCCCATGGCCTTCAACGCAGCCCAGGAGGAGCCGAGTGCGCCGGAGACTTCGCGCCGGCGCACGCTTTCACCGGCGAATAGGCCCACTGCGAAACCGACGAACATGCCGATCACGGGAATGAGGAAAGCACCGGCGATGGCACCCACGACCGCAAAGAGAATGGAACCCTTGGGGATTTGATGTTCCTTGAGTTTCTTGCCGGTCAGGATCGCAGAGGCGGACCAGCCCAGCAGGGCGATCGCCATGCCCAGGCCGGCCGCCCACCAGGAAGCGCCGGAACCCAGCAGCCAGCCCCAGCCCAAGAGCGTGCCGATCGTCAGCAACGAGCCGGGCAGCACCGGGAAGATGGTGCCTAATGCCGATACGACTAGCAGCAGCCCGGCGATGATCGTGTAAATAATTTGTGCATCCACATGCCCAGTTTCGCACACTGCATCCTTACATGAGGCGAACTGCCAAGCAGGACGAGAATTCAGGGGTATTTGTTCCGAATTGCCGAGCTGACGAACAAATAATTGATTAATTACGGATAATTCCCCTTCTCTCATTGATTCCTTTTTGCCTAGTCGGATATCGATTTAGATTGAAAACCGTCGCCCGTTGGCAATGGAAAAAGAAATCAAAAGCCGGAAGGCTCTTCACACCCTAAATTGTTAGCGCTAACATTGTGACCATCGACACATTGTTCTGGTGCCGGAGACCATTCACTCCACCATTTTCCGGCGGGGACCTACGAGGAGGAACTCACGATGAAACGACAGACCTTTTTGCGCACTGGCTTGGCCACGCTCAGCATCGCAGCTATGGCAGCCATGAGCGCATGCGCCGGCTCGGATTCCAGTGGCAGCGAAGGCGGAGGTTCCGGTTCTGAGACCATTACCATCGGTTTCTCGCAGGTTGGCGCCGAGTCCGGGTGGCGCGCGGCGAATACCAAGGACATCCAAGACACCCTGACCGAAGAAAACGGCTTCAAGCTCAGCTTCTCTGATGCCCAGCAGAAGCAGGAGAACCAGATCCAGGCTCTGCGCTCGTACATCGCGCAGGGCGTTGACGTCCTGGCGTTTTCCCCAGTGGTAGAAACGGGCTGGGATGCTGTGCTGCAAGAAGCCAAGAGCGCCAACATCCCGGTGATCCTCACGGACCGCGCCGTTGACACCACCGATGACACGCTCTTTGCCTCGTTCATCGGCTCCGACTTCATTGAAGAAGGACAGCGGGCCGGGGACTGGGTTGTAGAGAATCTGGACAAGGACCTGAAGGTTGTCGAACTGCAGGGAACTACCGGCTCGGCACCGGCCATCGACCGCAAGGAAGGCTTCGGAAAGGCCATTGAGGGAACGGACATCGAGATTATCGACTCGCAGACCGGTGACTTCACCCGCGCAGGCGGCAAGCAGGTCATGGAAGGTTTCCTGAACTCCCATGACGATATCGATCTGGTCTTCGCCCATAACGATGACATGGGCTTGGGCGCCATTGAAGCCATCGAGGCAGCAGGCAAGAAGCCAGGCGAGGACATCAAGATTGTCACCATTGACGCGGTCAAGGACGGCATGCAGGCATTGGTTGACGGCAAGATCAACTACATCGTCGAATGCAACCCGCTGCTGGGCGAGGATTTGGCAGAAATCGCCAAGAAGGTTGTAGCCGGCGAATCTGTGGAGAAGCGCATCGTCGTTGAAGACGCCGCCTTCAGCCAGGATGAAGCGGCCGAGGTCCTGGCCGATCGCACCTACTAGAAACGCAGGCAAGAGCACGAACCGGCGGGCCACAAGCTGGCCCGCCGGTTCACCACCAGGTGGCAGGACAAGCAACTCGCAGAGGCAAGTTAATGATTGATTCAACACCCATGTCACGGACTGAGGAAATCACCGTGCAGCATTCCCCTACAACGAAGCCCATCGTTCAAATGGCTGGAATTTCCGTGGAGTTCCCCGGGGTCAAAGCACTGGACAACGTTGGCTTCCGGCTTTTTCCCGGTGAAGTCCACGCCTTGATGGGGGAGAACGGCGCTGGAAAGTCGACCCTGATCAAAGCCCTGACTGGCGTGAATCCGATCGCTTCCGGAACCATCACGGTTAACGGCAACGACACCCGCTTCACCGGCCCCGCCGATGCCCGCGAACGCGGCATCTCCACGGTGTACCAAGAGGTGAATCTCTGCACCAATCTCACCGTGGCCGAAAACATCATGCTCGGCAGCGAGCCTCGCCGTTTCGGTGGTCTTGACTGGCGAACCATGCGGCGCCAGGCCAAAACCTATCTGGAGCGGATGGGGCTGAAGATAGACCCGGCCAGCTCGCTGGGGTCCCATTCACTGGCAGTCCAGCAGCTGGTGGCCATCAGCCGCGCCATGGTGGTCGACGCCAAGGTACTGATTCTCGATGAACCGACCTCGAGCCTGGATACCGACGAGGTGGCCCAGCTCTTCGAGGTCATGCGGAAGTTGCGTGATGACGGTGTGGCGATCCTCTTCGTGTCGCACTTCCTGGACCAGATCTACGCCATTGCCGACCGCATCACCGTGCTGCGCAACGGGCAATTGGTAGAAGAACGAAAGAAGGACCAGCTGCCGCAACGCGAACTGGTCTCGCTGATGATCGCTGGCACCTCCGATGCCCACGTGGGCGGCGCCAACGAACGCACCGCCGCAACCGAACGCGCGGCCGACGCTGAACCGTTGCTGCAGGCAGTGGGACTCGGGCGCAAGGGAGCGGTGCAGCCTTTCGATCTGGACCTCTATCCCGGGGAAGTCATCGGCTTGGCCGGCCTGCTGGGCTCAGGCCGTACCGAACTCGCGCGCCTGCTTTACGGAGCGGACAAGGCAGATGAAGGGGTGATCAAGCTGGGCGGGAAACCGGTGAAGCTGCGAACTCCCCGGCAGGCCCTGGGCCGAAAAATCGCCTACACATCCGAAGATCGCAAGGGCGAAGGGGTTGTGGGCGAGCTGACCGTGGCCGAGAACATCATCCTCGGCCTGCAGGCAGCGCGCGGATGGATCCGCCCGCTGCCCAAGACCAAAGCCACGCAAATCGTGGACGCCTATATCAAGGCACTGGGCGTCCGTCCGGCCAATCCGAACGCCCTGCTCAAGAACCTCTCGGGCGGGAATCAGCAGAAAGTTCTGCTGGCCCGCTGGCTCGCCACCGCTCCGAAGCTGTTGCTCCTCGATGAGCCCACCCGCGGAATCGACATCGGCGCGAAGACCGAAATCATGAACCTGGTCTCCGAACTAGCTGAACAGGGCATGTCGGTGGTCTTCATCTCCGCTGAGCTAGAAGAAGTCCTGCGCCTCTCGGATCGCATCGTTGTGATGCGCGATCACGCCAAGGTTGCCGAAATTCCAAGCACTCCAGATGTGGATGTGCCACGCCTGATCGAAATCATCGCCACCGGGGAAGAAAACAAATGACCCGTATTTACAAGCATCGCCTGTTTTGGCCAGCGATTGCGCTGCTCGCGCTGCTGCTAGCCTGCACCATCAAGCGCCCGGACATCCTGGGCATCAGCGTGCTGGACGGGCACCTGTTCGGCGCCCCCATAGACATCCTGCGCAATAGCTCGCCGCTGCTGCTGGTCGCCCTGGGCATGACTCTGGTGATCGCCACCCGCGGCATCGACCTGTCAGTGGGTGCCACCGTCGCGATCTCCGGAGCCGTGGCGCTGACGTTCATCGCCAGCTCGGCAAATCCGGGATCCGCAGGTACAGCCGTCGGCGCCGTCATCGTGGCATTGGGGTTGTGCCTGATCCTCGGCGCATTCAACGGCGTGCTGGTGGCGAACTTCGGCATCCAGCCGATCGTCGCCACGCTGATCCTGATGACCGCCGGCCGCGGTGTGGCCATGCTGATCACCAACGGCCAGATCACCACGGTCAATAGCGCACCTTTCAGCAAACTGGCCTCGGGCTATGTGCTGGGCCTGCCGGTGGCCGCGCTCATCGCTTACGGCGTGTTTGCGGTGGTGGCCCTCGTGGTACGGCGTACTGCACTGGGCATGCTGCTCGAAGCGGTAGGCATCAACCCGGAAGCCAGCCGGCTCTCAGGGGTGAAATCAAAAACTC
Organism: Arthrobacter sp. JUb119; assembly: GCF_024807995.1. Classification (NCBI taxonomy): domain Bacteria; kingdom Bacillati; phylum Actinomycetota; class Actinomycetes; order Micrococcales; family Micrococcaceae; genus Arthrobacter; species Arthrobacter sp. JUb119. The sequence continues at coordinate 319,221 of NZ_JANUFE010000003.1, read as the reverse complement.
TGGTATTCACCGTCTATGTGTTGTGCGGCCTGCTATCGGGCCTGGCTGGACTGATCTTCGCCGGCAACACCATGGCCGCTGATGCCAACAATGCAGGACTGTTCATAGAGCTGGATGCCATTCTCGCCGTGGTTATTGGCGGCACGTCCCTGGCCGGCGGCAAGTTCAACCTCGCGGGCACCATGATTGGCGTGCTGATCATTACCACCCTGAGCCTGGCCGTGACCGTCCTGGGCGTTTCACCGCTGGTCACTTCGCTATTCAAAGCCATCGTGGTCATTGCCGTGACCTTGATGATGTCAACCCGGCTGCGCGCCATGCTCGGTTCCTTGCGCGAACGCCGCCGCTACCAGGAGGTGGGAGCATGAGCATCCTCAGTGTTCCGCGCAAGTCCATATCCAAATTGAATGTGGACCGGCGCTACCTGCCGGTTCTGGGCACTGTGGTCGTCTTCGGGCTGATGCTCGTCATCGGCGGAGTGCGCTACGAGAATTTCCTTTCGCCCGCTGTACTGTCCAACCTGTTCATCAACAATGCCCACCTGATCGTGCTGGCAGCAGGAATGACGTTCGTGATTCTCACCGGCGGCATCGACCTGTCCGTCGGTGCGGTGCTGGCGCTGTCCTCGGTCATCACCGCAACCATGCTCAATGCAGGGATCCCGTTGTCCCTGGTGCTGCCTATCGCGATTCTCAGCGGATCGATCATCGGCCTGGGCATGGGAGTGATGATCCAGTACTTCGAGGTGCAGCCCTTCGTGGCTACCCTGGCCGGCATGTTCTTGGCCCGCGGCCTGTGCTTCATCTTCGCCCCGGAATCCGTGCCGATCCGCAATGAGGGTTTCGTGGCGCTGTCGAGCTGGGGCGTTTCTGCGGGGCGCTGGCGGTTGACCGCCGCCGTGGTCATCGCCGTGCTGGTGATTGCCGGGTCCTGGTGGGTGCTGCACCGCACCCGTTTCGGCCGCACCGTTTACGCGGTGGGCGGCGGAGAGCAATCAGCCACCTTGATGGGATTGCGTGTGGCACGCACCAAGGTGGTTGTCTACGTCATCTCCGGCACCTGTGCGGCGCTGGGCGGAATCCTCTTCGCCATGTTCTCGCGCTCGGGCTATGCGCTGACCGGTGTGGGCATGGAACTCGACGCGATCGCCGCAGTGGTTATCGGTGGAACACTGCTTGTCGGCGGCATGGGCTTCATTCTCGGCTCGGTGGTTGGCGTGATGGTGCTGGGACTGATCCAAACCATCATCACTTTCGAGGGAACCTTGAGTTCCTGGTGGACCAAGATCGTGATCGGCGGTTTGCTGCTGATCTTCGTGGTCTTGCAACGAATTCTTACCTTGCGGCGAAATTAAGCCCGGAAGGGAAGGGCCCAGGTCCCGGTATTAGCGTACCGGGCCCTGGGCCGTATCCAGCCACCCAAAGGTGGTTTTTGTTCAACGCAGACATTGTCTTTTGCAGGATCCTGTCTACGTCATCACGACGGTAGCACGTCGACTTACCTCACGGAGGTTCAAGCAAGTGATGCATGCCCAAAAACGATGGGCCGTGCCTTTGGCGCTGCTCGTTTCCATGTCCATACCAAGCTCGGCATTGGCTGCCGGGCCCGCAATGAGCTGGCAGCAACCAGCGGCCACCACAGAATTTGGCGAGGCCGCCAGCGAAGACTATGCGGCCTATGTTTTCCCCTATTTCACCGGCGAGAGCACCGATGACGGAGAGAAAATCCATCTCGCCGTCTCCCGGGAATCTGATCCCGGCAGCTGGTATACGCTCAATGGCGGCGAACCGGTCCTGGAGTCCGAGCTTGGTACCAAGGGGCTTCGGGATCCCTTCCTCATCCGGTCCCATGACGGCTCCAAGTACTATCTCCTGGCTACCGATCTGAAGATGCACGGGGGCGGAAGCTTCGGCGACGCCCAAGAAACGGGCAGCCACTCGCTGATGATTTGGGAATCGGCGGACTTGGTCAACTGGTCTGAGCAGCGCGAGGTCGAATTGGCACCGGAGAACTCCGGTAACTTGTGGGCACCCGAAGCCCACTGGGATGAAGCCACCGGGCAGTATGTTGTGTACTGGGCATCGGCGCTGTATCCGGAGGATGTGCCTGAAGCCGAACGCAACATCCAGGACTCGTATCAGCGGATGATGTATTCGACGACGACGAATTTTGCCGATTTTTCCGAGCCTGAAGTATGGATTGATGAACGGCAAGGTCCTGGGCTGGGCATGATCGACTCCACGGTCGCTGAAGTTGACGGCTCCTTCTATCGCCTGACCAAAGATGAAGGCGATATGAGCGTGCGCATGGAATCCTCGCCGGAGCTCCTGCGCACCCAAGGTGTCACTGAAGGTGATGGCTGGGACATGATTGCCGAGAAGATCGGTATTGGACAACCCAACCCATGGGGAGGAACTTTCAACTCTGGCGAAGGGCCAACCATGTTCCCCTCGCTCACCGACGATAATTGGTACCTGATGATCGACCAGCCGTCCTATCACGGTGGCCAAGGCTATATGCTCTTCGAGAGCGAGAACCTTGCTGGCGGCGACTGGACCAGCGTTCCCGAAGCCAAACTGCCAAGCAGTCCGCGTCACGGAACAGTTTTGCCGATTACAGCTGAAGAGCAGCAAGCGCTCATCGCGGCGTATCCTCCAAGCGAAGGGTCCGAAGTCCCTGAACCGGTTGTTCCTGGTCCCGATCCCCAGCTGCCCGAAGGGACCTTCGAGGAGGGATTTGAAGGGTCCGAGCTGGATGGCCGTTTCAGGATACTCAACGAACAAGCGGATGCTTGGAAATTGGAAGATTCCGCGCTGCGCCTGGAGTCCCAGCGAGGCGACACCTGGCAAGACTCCAATGATGCCAAGAACTTGTTCTTAGTCGATGTGCCCGCCGGAGACTTCTCAGTTGCTACCCACCTGACTGCACCGGTTTCCCAAGACTTCCAAGGAGCGGGACTACTAGCGTGGAGTGATTTCGATAATTATGTGAGGGCAGGGCTTGCCCACGTATCGAGCGCACCGGGTGGGCCGGTAGTCATCGAAAGCGCAGTGGAATCCGAGGGAACCTATAGCGCGAGCTATACACCGCGCCCCGAATCGAAAACCGAATGGTTGCGATTGGACCGCAAAGGCAAAGAGCTGACTGTTTATTACGGGGACTCGGAAGGGCAATGGGCAGAAGCTGCGAGTTTCACTGTGCAGTGGAACGCGACCCAGGTCGGTCTTTATGCCTTGGCGGCCCAGAACGGCACTAGCCATACTGCGGTGTTCGATAGTTTCTGGCTCAACGAATCCGGGCCAACAGATCTGGTTCCTGAAGGGAAATTCACGCTGACCGGGCAGGGGGACCATGGGTATCTCGTCGCTGACAAAAAGCAGCGGCTATCCCTGGAGGAAACCCGGCCGGCATCTGCGCTGCGATTCTCCGCCGCTGCTGCATCTGGCGGTGATGCTGCTGGGCAGCACTCGCTCATCCTGTCATCGGAGGCCGGAAACCTCGGCATCAAGGGCCAGAAGCTTCAGCTGATTCCAGGGGAGCAGACGGCTTGGCGAATGGTCGGTGCCGGCGGTGGCAAGCTGAAGATCCGACTGGCGCAGAGCGTTGACGAGAATTCGGCATGGGTCGTGCGCCATAAGAATGGATCGTTGCGGCTGGGCAGCGAAACCGATGCGGTGAACTTCAAGCTGGGCTCGGGAGAACTGGGAAACCAGGTCCTGAACATCGATGGAGACGGCACCTTGCATGAGATTAGCGAAACCATGTACGGGGCATTCTACGAGGACATTAACTATGCAGCCGATGGAGGCCTCTATGCCGAGCTGATCCGGAACCGTTCTTTTGAATTCAATGATTCGGACAATAAGGACTTCACCCCGCTAACCGGTTGGAAGGCATTAGGCGGAGCAAGCCTCAACGTGAAATCCGAGCGTGGCCAGTGGCTCAATGAGGCGAACCGCTCCTACCTGGAACTGGACGCTGCAGCCAAGGGCGATGGAGTGGAAAACGCCTCGTACAACAACGGAGTCGCCGTGAAGCGGGGGAGCAGCTACGACTTCAGCGTCTTCGCCCGGGCAGAAAAGGGCCAGGATCTGGAAGTGAAGCTCACCAGCGCTGACGGATCCAAGGTCATCGGCAACGCCACCGTGCACGTGGATGGCGGCAACGAATGGAAGAAGTACGAAGCGTCGCTCAAGGCCAATGCAACTTCCGATGCGGCTCGGCTATCCCTGGCCGCCACCGCGGCCGGCTCGATCAAGCTGGATATGGTTTCCTTGTTTCCCCAAGACACATGGGTGGGACCGGTGAATGGCAAATCTGTATTGCGCAAGGATCTGGCCGAAAAAGTTGCTGAATTGAACCCGAGCTTCCTGCGTTTCCCTGGCGGCTGCGTCACCAATGTTGGAACCTTCGACACCTACGTACAGTCCGATGGGCAGGACCGGCAGCGGACTTTCCAGTGGAAGGAAACGATCGGTCCCGTTGAATCGCGTCCGGCAAACTGGAACTTCTGGGGCTACAACCAGTCCTACGGAATCGGGTATTTGGAGTACCTGAAATGGGCCGAAGATCTGGGCGCCACCGCGCTGCCGGTGGTTTCGGTCGGAGCCAATGGCTGCGGGTCCAAGATCCCGGAGATGACCGATGCGCAGCGTATCCAGCGTTGGGTGCAGGACACCGTGGACCTGATCGAGTTCGCCAATGGCAGCACCGAGACAACCTGGGGCGCCAAACGAGCTGAATTGGGCCACCCAGAGCCGTTCGGGATCAAGTACATCGGCCTGGGCAATGAGGAAGTTACCAAGACTTTCGAAGCGAATTTCCCAAAGTTCCGCGTTGCGCTCGCAGAGCAGCATCCGGAGATCACCATCATTTCCAATAGCGGTCCCGACGACTCCGGAACCCGCTTCGAGGAATTGTGGAAATTCAACAAGGAACAAAACGTGGACATGGTCGACGAGCACTACTATAACGATCCGTCCTGGTTCCTGGGGAACGACGAACGCTACGATTCCTACGATCGCACGGGTCCTGAAGTGTTTCTCGGCGAGTACGCATCGAGGGGCAACAGCTTCGCCAACGCGCTATCAGAAGCTGCCTACATGACCGGTCTGGAACGCAATGCCGACGTCGTCAAAATGGCATCCTATGCTCCCATGTTCGCCAATGAAGACTATGTCCAGTGGGCGCCGGACATGATGTGGTTCGACAATGACGAATCCTGGGGATCGGTGAACTACTACAACCAGAAACTATGGATGAACAACGTCGGACAGCAGGTAGTGCCTTCCACCCTGAGCGGCCAGGGAGCTGCCTCGGCAGATCTTTCAGGTGGGGTGTTCCTGAGCAGCTGGCTCACCGAGACGGCCTATGACGACCTTCGAGTCACTTCCAATGGCACCGGCGAAACCCTATTCTCCGATGACTTCGCGGATGCGTCTTCGTGGGAAGCCCAAGGAGGCTCATGGGCAGTTGAAGACGGCAAATACGTGCAATCAGACGAGAGCACCGAGGATGGCAGGAGCCTTATTAAAGGGGCCTACGGCAAAGACTGGAACAACTACACAGTTGAACTGACCGCGCGCAAGGAAGCTGGCCAGGAAGGCTTCCTGATCGGGTTTGCCGCTGGAGCCGCTGATGAATTCTATTGGTGGAACCTTGGAGGCTGGGGCAATACCCGTTCGGTCCTGGAACGCGCTGATGGCGCTCGGCAAGGCGAAGTCGCAGCCGGTCCCAATGTGAGTCTCGAAACCGGAAGAGACTATCAAGTCAAGATCGTTCTCGACGGGGACACCATCAAGCTGTACCTGGATGGGCAATTCCAATTCGAGTACACCGAACCGGCGGCCAAGGCCCTGTACCAGGTGGTCACCCGCGATACGGAGAGCAACGAGCTGATCGTCAAGCTGGTCAATCCCACCGGCCACGCATCGGCGGCACGGATCGAGGTTGATGATCTTGAGGTGGGTTCGAAGGTCGAAGGCACCGAATTGGTGGCTGAGCCGGAAGCGCAGAACACCAAAGAAGACCCGGCAAATGTAGTACCGAGGGACTTTGAACTGCAGTCTGGCGAGCATGGCCTGACCTATGAGGTCCCGGCCTATTCGGTAACCTTCCTCAGGATGGCCGGGAAGTAATAATTTCCAGCCTGGACAACAGCTTGCCCCCATTTCGCGATAGATTGCGAAGTGGGGGCATTGCTATTGCCTCTAAAACTTCTGCGGCTTGCACGCGACTGGGAGGAACCTGATGGGCAAGGACAATGAAGCACGGGTCAGCGTAGAAATAGCCGGGTCCACTGCCGTGGTGCTGCTGGATAACCCGGGCCAACTCAACGCGCTCACCAAGGACATGTGCCTGCAGCTGGTGGGCGCCTTTGCCGGCCTTTCGACCGACGACGAGGTCAGTTCCATTGTGGTTCGCGGCGCGGCGGGGAACTTCTGCGCTGGAATTGCCATCGAGGAGATGGACCAGGTGCTCTTCGACCGGGACGCCGACGGGGAGCTGATCAACCATTTCGACCTGATCGACAAGATCATCGTGGGCTGCCCGAAAACCACCATCGCGGTGGTGGAAGGCAATTGCTTTGGCGGGGCCTGGCAGCTGGCCTCGGCCTGCGATATCCAGTTGGCCTCGGATAACGTGCGCCTGGCGATCACCCCAGCAAGAATCGGATTGGTTTTCCCGCGCCCGGGCATCGAACGGCTGGTGCGTACCGTGGGGGAGCACCGGGCCAAGTACCTGCTGTTTTCCGGCGCGGAGATTTCCATTGCCGAGGCGGAGCGCTGGGGCATGTTCACCCGGGTGATTGCCCAGGGGCAGCTCGAAGAAGAGCTGGCCGCATTGCTGGGCAAGCTGGCGGCGAACTCGCCGTATTCCATTGCGCGCACCAATGAGGCAATCAACTTGGTGCGCCAGGGGGAAGCCACCGAGGGCTGGTGGGAAGCGATGTGGGAAGAAAACGGGGCGAACGCGGACCTGGCCGAAGGCAGATCCGCGTTCTTGTCACGCCGCACACCGGACTACGGTGGACTGCCTGAATAGTTTTCGCTAGTCCTGCTCGGCAGTGAACTGCGCAACCAGTTCGCGCTTGAGGATTTTCCCGCTGGGACCCAGCGGGAATTCCTGCACGATCTCGATCAGCCGCGGATACTTGTACGCGGCCATCTGCCCGCTGGCCCACGCCACCAAATCCTGCGCGCCCAGCGTGGAACCGGCCTCCAAGGTCACCGAGGCGACGATCTCCTGTCCGTGGGTTTCGTGCGGCACCCCGTATACGGCGGCATTGGAAATCTCCGGATGGGAAACCAGCACCTCTTCGATTTCGCGCGGGTACACGTTGTAGCCGTTGCGCAGGATCATGTCCTTGGTCCGGTCCAGGATGCGCAGGTAGCCGTCCTCGTCCTTGGTGCCCAGGTCCCCGGTGCGGAACCAGCCATCGACCACCGCTTCGGCCGTGGCCTCGGGCCGGTTCAGGTAGCCGGAGAACAAGTTGTGCCCTCGCACCACCAGCTCGCCCAGCTCACCGCGCGGCAGCAGCCGGATCTCATCCGCATAGGCAGGATCGGCAATTTCCACATCCACGCCCCAGACCGGGGTGCCCACGGTCCCGGGCCGCGGGTCGACGCCCACATGGTTGAAGCAAGCCACCGGCGAGGTCTCGGTCAGCCCGTAGCCCTCGTGGATGCGCGCGCCGAAGCGCTGCTCGAAGGCGGTGAGGATGGATACCGGAAGCGAGGCCCCTCCGGAAATGGCGTAGCGCAGTTTTTCCGGCATCCCTTCGCGCTGCTTGCCTGCTTCGAGCAGGGCCACATACATCGTGGGCACCCCGAAGAAGACGTCGATGCCAGCCTCCAGCAACAGTTCCAGGGCCCCTTCGGCGGTGAATTTGGGCAGCAGCATGACCTCGGCCCCCACCCGCAGCCCGGTATTGAGCACGCAGGTCTGGCCGAAGGTGTGGAACAGCGGCAACCCGCCGAAGAGCTTGTCGCCGCGGCGCAATTCCATGGTGTTCAGCAATGTGGTGTGGGTCTGCTCGATTAACGCCAGGTGCGTGCCCAGCGCACCCTTGGGCTTGCCGGTGGTGCCCGAGGTGTACAGGATCGTGGCCAGGTCTTCGGTGCGGCGCGGCAGGTAGGTGCCAATCGGCGCGGCGTTCCGGGCCAGGTCTTCCAACCGGATTGCGCCCGATTCCGCCGGAGCCAGCACGCTGAGCACCGGCACCCCGGAAGCGGCGGCCCCCGCTGCTCCTTCTGCGAGCAGCGGTGCGGCGCAGATCATCAGCTTGGCTTCGGAATCCTCCAGGATGTAGGAGATCTCGCGCGCCTTGAGCAGCGCGTGGACCGGTACCGCTACGGCGCCCAGGGCCAGAACCGCGTAGTAGGCGCGGGCGAAGTCCGTGACGTTGGGAATGAGCAAGGCCACCCGGTCGCCCGCCTCGATGCCTTGGGCTTGCAGGGCTCCGGCGTATTGCCGGGCCTGCTCCCACAGCTGCTCATAGGTGGTGCTGCGGCCATCGACGGTGATGGCGTTCAGCTCGCCGTAGCGGGCAGCCCCTTCTGCGAGGATGGCCGCCACTGAAACAGTGAGATTGGATGTGGAAACGCTCATGGTGAACTCCTCGGGTCGCCCAGCAGTGCATTGTGTGTTGTGTGTTGTGTGTTGTGTCACATTAAACCATATTGGAACTGCGGTTCAGTACGAGGTATTGAGTTTCGAAATATCTTGAACAATGGAAAATTTCCGTTGCTGATCTGGGTAAAAAGGACATAGACTCAGCCCAAACGAGCTGGATGAATTGTGGAATGGGGAAGCGATGCCGGCACCAAAGGATCCTCGAGCCGAGCCGTGCTGGGTCGATTTGCTCACCAGCGACATGGAGGGCTCCACGCAGTTCTACGGGCAGCTTTTCGGTTGGGAAGTCCGCCATGACGAGGAAACCCGCGACGAGGGATATGCCGAGGTCTACCTCAACGGCGAAATGGCCACCGGCTTCATTGCCAATGACCCGGATTCCGAGGTGCAAGATGCCTGGACCACCTACCTGAATGTGACCGATGTGCACGCCGCCGCCTATGCCACCAAAATGCACGGCGGCAAGGTCTATCTCAAGCCCATCGACATTCCCGGCCAGGGAACCATGGCCATCATCGGGGACCCAGCGGGAACCGGCGTTGGACTCTTCCAGGCATTCCAATCAGCAGACACAACCGCCAGCCGCGCACCGGGCACCCGCATCTGGAACGAGCTGCACACCAGGCACTTCGAGGCGGTGGCCCGCTTCTACCGTGTAGCACTGGGCTGGTGCCTGTCCCCGGTCTCGGACACGGACGAATTCCGCTACCACACCTACGGCCAAGGTTCCGAGGCGGTGGCCGGAATCTTCGACATCTCCAGCTATCCGGATTCCAAGGCCGGTTGGCGCGCCTACTTCGCGGTGGCGGATGCCGAACAGACCGTGGCGCTCGCCGAGAAGCTCGGCGGCACGATCATCCATGAGCCCCATGATTCCTACTTTGGCCGCATGGCCGTGCTCAGCGACGTCACCGGCGCAGAGTTCGCGATCATCGCTCCGTCGCGCAAACAGGAATCTGAAGCCTGACGGCAAAGGCCGCCGGCACCGAAAAATCGGATGCACGGCGGCCTCGGTTCGGGCTGGTCCTTCGCAGCCTACTTCACGAAATTCGGCACAACTTCGTCAATGAACAACTTCAGCGAGCGTTTCTTTTCCTCGTGGCTCAGGGCGTTGTCGCTCCAGAAGCTGTATTCGCTGACGCCCAGGTCTTCGTAGCGGCGCAGGCGCTCAACAACCACGTCCGGCGTGCCGATCATTGCGGTGCGGTGCAGGGACTCAGGCGTGAACTCCTCGCGTTCAGAGAACTTCTCCTCCGGGCTGGGATCGATGAATCCGTTGACCGGCTCCACCTTGTTGCCGAAGACCGCATCGAAGGTGCGGTAGAACTTGTTGATGCCTTCGGCAGCAGGGCGCCAGGCCTCTGGCTCGTTGGCGGAGTGCAGATAAGTGTGGCGAAGCACCATGATGTCAGGGCGCTGTTTCACCTCCGGGTGGGCAGCGATGGCGGCTTCGTACTTCTGGACTAATGATTCGACTTCTTCGTCGCCCTTCATCAGCGGAGTCACCATGACATGGCACCCGTTGGCCACAGCATACTCGTGCGACTCGGGGCTGCGGGCGGCAACCCAGACAGGGATCTGCTTTTGTGTTGGCTTGGGCACCGAGGTGGACGTCGGGAACTGCCAGACTTCACCGTCGTGGGCGTAATCTCCCTCCCACAGCTTCTTGACTGCGGGGATGAGCTCCTGCATGGAGGCACCGCCGTCGGTGGCCTTCATGCCATCGGTCATGCGATCGAATTCGAATTGGTAGGCACCGCGTGCCACGCCTAATTCGGCACGGCCATTGCTGATGACATCGAGCAGCGCGAGTTCGCCGGCTGCTCGGATCGGGTTCCAGAATGGTGCGATGATGGTGCCGGCTCCGAGCCGGATCGTGGAGGTCCGAGCCGCGAGGTAAGCAAGCTGCGGGATCGGGTTCGGGGAGACGGTGTATTCCATCGAGTGGTGTTCGCCGATCCAGACTGTGGAGAAGCCACCGGCTTCGGCCATTTGAGTCAGTTCGACGAGGTTCTCGAAATGCTGTGCGTGGCTGATCGAGTCGTCATAGCGTTCCATGTGGATGAACAGTGAAAAGCGCATATCTGTCCTTCTTTCGTTGCTCTGCTGCCCTTAGGCAGTTGCCTGGGTGCTGTTGCGTTCGGCGATGGTTTGATTGGTCCGGGACCAATGCTCATGATCGACTTCGCGCACGATGACCGTGATGTTTTCGGGGGCCGCATCAACGGTTTCTTCGGCGGCCCGGTGCAAGGCGTCGATCAGGGCGCGCAGCTGCTGGGAACTGCGGCCCTTGGCAATGGATACATCGATCAGTGGCATGGGGCTCCCTTTCCTTAGCCGCGCATCACAAACGGATCTGCGACGGGGGACTCGTCCGTGTTGATCCATACGCTCTTGAGGCGGGTGTATTCGTTCATGGATTCGAGGCCGTGCTCGATGCCGACGCCCGAGTTCTTGAAGCCTTGGCGAGGGGACATCGGGGACATCGCGCGGTAGGTGTTCACCCAGATCGTGCCGGCCTCCAGCCTCCGGGCCATGCGATGGGCGCGGGCAAGGTTCTGCGTCCACACGCCGGCGGCCAGCCCGTACTCGGTGTCATTGGCCATGGACAGCAGCTCGTCTTCGTGCTCGAAGGGCATGATCGCAGCCACCGGGCCGAAGATCTCCTCGCGGACCACGCGCATGTCGTTATTGACGTCGGTGAGCACAGTGGGGGAGAAATAGTAGCCCGGCAGGTCCAGGCCTTCGGGGCGGGTGCCGCCGGCCAGTACTTTGGCGCCCTCGTCTGCGCCGATCTTCACATAGGAAGCGACCTTTTCCAATTGGTCGGCGAACGCCAGCGGGCCTAGCTCGGTGGCATCCAAGAGCGGGTCTCCGATGACAATGGACTTGGCACGTTCGGTAACCCGTTCCAGCAGCTCGTCGTAGACAGACTTGTGGGCGAAGACCCGGCTGCCGGCAATGCAGGTCTGGCCGGCCGCGGCGTAGATGCCGGCCACCACGCCCATAGCCGCGTTGGCGACGTTGGCGTCGTCGAAGACGATGTTCGGGCTCTTGCCACCCAGCTCCAAGGTGCAGCCGATGAAGCGGCCGGCCGCCTCGGCGGCGATCTTCGAGCCGGTGGCCGTAGAACCAGTGAAGGAGATCTTGGCCAGCAGTGGGTGGCTGACTAGCGCCGCGCCGGCCTCGGCCCCGAACCCGGTGACCACGTTGATGACGCCCGGAGGGAATCCGGCCTGCTCAGCCAGCTCAGCCAGCAGCAGCACCGTGCGCGAGGTGTATTCGCTGGGCTTGATCACCACAGTGTTCCCGGCAGCCAGCGCAGGGGCGATCTTCGAAGTGGTCAAAGTCAGAGGCGAGTTCCACGGGGTGATAGCCCCGACCACGCCGAGCGCTTCGCGCTGGGTGTAGTTTAGAATCACCGGATTCATGCTTGGGATCTGGGAACCCTGCACTTTGTCGGCCAGCCCGGCATAGTAGTAGAGGTACTCCGGCAGGGTGGCCAGCTGGCCCCGCATTTCGCGCAGCAGCTTGCCGTTGTCCAAGGATTCGTAGCGGGCCAACTTCTCGGCATTCTCACCGATTAGATCGCCTAGGCGGCGCAGCAGATGTCCACGGGCGGTGGCGCTCAGGGCGCTCCACGAGGGCGCGGAGAATGCCTTATGGGCGGCTTTGACAGCACGGTCCACATCTTCAGCATTGCCGCGCGCGGCCTCGTAAAGATCTTCGAGGGTTGCCGGGTTGGAGCTGGTGAAGAAACGGTCTTCGCTGGGAGCGATGTGCTCTCCGTTGATGAAATGCATGTAACGCTCGCTCATGCCTGTTTCCCTTCGTTATCGCTGAAAAAACTGTTCAATTCCGCGGCCAAGGCCAGCGGATTCTCGACCGGAAGCATATGCCGTGCTCCGGGGATGATGCGCAGCCGCCCCTGCGGCACAGCGGCAACCAGCCGGCGGGACATTTCCGGGGTCGATCCGGGATCCAGCTCGCCGGTGATGGCCAGTGTCGGCTGCTTGATCGCATCGAGTTCGCCGGCAATCTCCTGGTCACCGCGGGCGAAAACCGCGTAGGCGTGCAGATAGGATTCGAGATCGTTGCCCGCCATAGTTTGGCGCGTAGCCTCGATGAGCTGCGCGTCCACCGTGGTGGCCGCGGCCGGGAACCAGCGTTCGATGGCGCGGTCCACTCCCTGGGAGAAGTTCGTGCCGGCGGTAGCCAGGCGCTCTTCCACCGCGGTCGACTCTTCGGCGGTGCGCCGGCATACGGAGTTCACCGCAGACAAGGTCAGCACGCGCCCGGGAGCGAAGCGCGCAAGGTACTGGGCAACCAAGGCACCGAGCGAGAATCCCACAAGATGCACAGGCTCGCGAGTTTCAAGGCGTTCGAGCACATCGGCGGCCAAGCTCGCCAGATTCTGCTCGCTGCGCAGGGGCGGGCGTAACCCGTGCCCAGGCAGGTCCAGGGCCACTGATTGGTGCGCCAGCTGCTCGCGCAGCGGCTTCCACATGGTCCGGTCCAATCCGACTCCATGCAGGAGGACAACCAATGGCTGCTTCGTGCTTGTCATGCGTGCTTCGCTCCGTTCCGGCTGATGCGCTCTGCTACTGTTCGGTGGACAGCGGGGCCAGGCGTTCCTGCGGCCGGCCACGGGTTGCGCCGGCCAGGGCGATCAGGATTTCGCCAGGATGCGGAGCATCGGCGATCCTGGCCTCGACGCTCTGGTGGTGCGAGCGGATCGTGGCATCGGTGAAATGCTTGAGCGGGATGTCGAACTGCACTCCGGCCTGTCCGCGCTTTTCCACGGCCGGCAGCAAGGTGGTGGCCTTGGCTGCGTCGCGGAAGTGGTTGCCGAATTTCAGGGTGTGGATCAGGGCCGAGCCGTGCTCGACTTCACCGTCAAGGCCGACGATTGCAGCCTTGCCATAGGCCTGGAGCGGGGCGCCCAGCGCTTCGATGACCCGCGGTGCCAGCAGCGCTCCGAGGTCCGAGGCGACCGAGTCGATTCCCGGGTTCAAGTCCTCGACGAATCCTTGCCCTGCCCACGGGTTGTCGAATACGGCGGCGACAATGACCACGCGGGCTACCGGATCCACCGGGCGTCCGCCCTCTGTGGCAATTTCCTCGACGATGGTTACCAGTTTGCGGTAGTTCATAGTTGTATTCCCTTCAGTATTTCGGAAGTGACCGTTCGGTCGGTGGTTCGATCGCCGATGCGTGCATGTGGCCGGGGGCCGCTTGATGCCGCGGCAATGACCGCGATCTCGCCAGCATGCGGGGCATCGGGCAAGGACAGCTCCAGGGTCTGGTAGTGGGTTCGGGTGGCAGCTGCGGTCTTATGCCACATCGGTACTCGCAGGGATTCACCAGGAACGCCGCGGCCGTCGACAAAGCAGATGATCGAGGTGCCGCCGAGGGCTTCGCGCAGCAGGTTGCCGAAGAACGGGGTGTGGATCAGCGCTCCGGCATGCTCCAATTCCCCATCGCTGCCAACCAATGCGGCCTTGCCGAAAGCTTCAACTTGTTCGGCTCCGCCCAGGGCATTGAGCAGGCGATCCGACAGCAGCTTGGCGAGCAATGGGGCGATGGCCTCGGTCCGCTCGGATAAATCTTGCGACGTTCCAGTGCCGAGCCAAGGATTGGGGATGACTGCGGTGGCGGTCGCGCGGGTGATGCTGCCTAATTCGTGGTGGGGAACTTCTTCCACCGTGCACGAGATTTTGCGCAAACCAATGGCCTGGGCCAAATCCTGGTAGTCTTCGAGCGTTGATCGGGTGCTCAAATCAATGAGCTGAGGCGGCTGGGCCAGTGGAGAATTCATCTGGTATTCCTTTGCATGGCTTTTTTGGGGCTAACCCGGTTGTTCTTCGTCTTCTTCTTTCATTGCGGCCAGGGCCGCCGACTGGCTTGATGCGGCAACATGCCTGCGCATCACAAGTTCTGCGGCCAACGGATCTTTGGAGCTGATGGCGTCGATGATTGCCTGGTGCTCGTCCTTCGAATTCTGCAAGCGCCCGGGCAAGCTCAGGGTCTGCGAAACGATGCGATGGTAGGCCAGCTGGTTCATCAACAGGTCATAGTGCTCGGTGAGCTTCCTGTTGTCAGCCCCGGCAACCAACGTGCTGTGGAATTCATGGACCAGTTGCGAATAGAGTTCCGCGTCGCCGCGCTCGACGGCCCGTTGGCTGCGTGCAACGTTTTCCTTGAGCTGCTCCAATTCAGGTACGGCTCCACGTCTGGCCAGCAGGCCAGCGGCTAGTCCCTCGAAGGCCTCCTTCAGGGAAAACATCTCGTGAATTTCGCGCTGGGTGGGCTTCCTGACGAATGTTCCAACCCGCGAACGCACCTCAACTAGGCCCTCGCGCTCCAGCTGCTTCAATGCTTCTCGAATTGGAGTACGGCTGACCTCGAAGTCTTGCGCCAGGGCTGTCTCTGCCAATAGGTCTCCGGGTTGAACAACTCCAGTGACGATCATTTGACGGAGCCGGCCCAGCAACGGCGTCTCCGGGGTGCTCCTGGTTTTTGATTCCACGCTTGAACTCTCTTGCATACAAGAACTCTATCCATAGATTCTCTTGTATGCAACAGAAATTCAAGGAATCGCCTTGAATCCGCTAAATTTAAGAGAATTTCCTGAAACATGTTGACTCCGTCACAACCTTTGCTAGCATTTCTTGCATGCAACAAATTGTAAATTCACTCCAGCCTGTCAAAGAATCACTCGTCAACGCCTGGGAAGCGGCATGGGATCGGGGCCAGGTCGATGCACTGGACGAGATCTTCCACGCGGACTTCCGGCGAATCAGCAAGAAATCCAAAAACGTCACCACCATCCGAGAGCTGAAGCAAGAGATTTTGTCCGTGCGGGAGGCCTTCCCTGATCTGGTGACAAAAATCGACCATCTGCTCGTGGATGAGCAGGAGCAGTCCATCGCGATTTTCTGGCACACCACCGGAACGTTCACCAACGATCTGCAGGGTGTGCCGGCCACGGGCAACACCGTGGAAACCCGCGGTTCCAACCTGATGGAAGTCCAGGACGGGAAAATCATCTCGGAGCAGGTGACTTGGGACCAGAGCGAGCTGCTCGAAGACGTGGGGGTCCCATCGCTCAAGTCCGCCTTCGAGTCCACGGATGATGGCGTGGTAGTGGACGATTTGAGCGGCGTGCCGAATCTCGATGCGCTCAAGGGGTTCAACCGCCAATTCATTACCGGCGTGACTGTCGTGACCACCATGGATGAACATGGCAAGCCTCGCGGGCTAGCCGCAAATTCATATGTGTCAGTTTCGCTCGAGCCGCCTCTGGTGCTGGTGTGCGTGCAGAAGACCACCAGCACCTATGCATCGCTGTTCAAGTCCACCCATCTGGGCATCAACATCATGAGCAACGGGCAGCGCGACACCGTGGGCACCTTCGCTTCCAAGGGTGATGACAAGTTCGCCGAGCTCGAATGGCATCAGGGGCCGAACGGCAGCCCGCTGATCGATGGCTCGGCCGCTTCCATCGAAGCAGAAATCAAGGAGCGCTTCCAAGCCAAGACCCATACCGTGTTCATCGCCAAGGTAAAGCATTCCGAAGTCGCCCAGCTTGAGCCGATGGTCTACAAGGCCGGCCGGTTCTACGACGGCGCCGAACTGACCGCGCTATAGCCCGGCGTCGGCAGATTCCTCCAATACAACGAAGTGTGAGAGCCATGAAAACCGAAACCAACGAAAAGCAGGGCAAGGGGCCACGCGGAGGGCCCACGCTCACCGGCGGCAAATTGCGCCGGGCCGCGGACAAGAACGAATCGAAACAGGTCTACAAGCAACTCCAGCGTCCGGGCAGTGTCCTTTTCGTTTCGCTGGCGCTGGTCGTGGTGTTCGTGCTCTGGGCGGCTATTGCACCGGGCCGGCTCAATGAACTGATGTCCGGGGCATCCACCTGGTCAGCGCAGTACATTGGCTGGAGCTACCTGTTGGTGACTCTCGGCTGCATCGTGCTGATGCTGTTCCTGGCCTTTTCGCGCTACGGAGGCATCAGGCTGGGCAAGGACGCGGACCGGCCCGAGTTCTCCACATGGGCCTGGATCGCGATGATTCTCGGTGCCGTGATGGGCATCGGGTTGATCAGCTATGGCGCGGCCGAACCCATGAGCCACTTCATGGTCCCTCCGCACGGACGGGCGGAGCCGGAAAGCATGGATGCGGCAGTGCTGGCCTTGCAGTTCTCGTACTTCGACTGGGGTCCGAACGCCTGGGCCTTGTTCGGCGTGTTCGGCCTGGCCATTGCCTACTCGACGCACCGCCGGGGCAACTCGGGACTCGTCTCGGTGATGCTCAGGCCAGTTCTTGGAAAATCCATGGACGGATGGCTCGGGAAGACCATTGACGTGTTCACCGTGCTGGCCACCCTCTTCGGCACGACCACTTCCCTGGGCTTGGGCGCTTCGCAAATCGCCGAGGGGCTGAACAGCCTGTTCGGGATTCCCACGGATCTGTTCGTCAAGATCGTGATCATTGCAGGCGTTACCATCGTATTCACTCTCTCGGCGCTTTCCGGCGTTGGCAAGGGCATCAAATGGCTCAGCCAGGGCACCATGATCGGTGCCGCCGCCATCGGGGTTTTCGTCCTGGTTTCCGGTCCCACCGGATTTATTTCCAACATCTATTTCCGTTCCATGGGGCAGTTCCTGGGCGAGTTCCCGGCCGTGGCGCTGCTGACTCCCTCTGGAGCCGAAGACTTGCAGTGGATGCAATGGTGGACGTACTTCATGATGGCCTGGTGGTTGAGCTGGGGCGCCTTCGTCGGCATCTTCCTGGCGCGGATTTCCAAGGGCCGGACCATTCGCGAATTCGTTATTGCGGTGATGGGTGTCCCGTCTCTGGTCTTCAGCATCTGGTTCAGCATTTTCGGTGGCACCTCGATCCACCAGGAGATGACCGGCAGCTCTGGGATCGGCCAGGCAACGTTGGAAGACACCAACAGCACCTTCTTCGCGATGCTGGCCGAACTGCCGATACCGGAAGTGACCTCGGCATTCACAGTAATTCTCGTGGTGCTGTTCTTCATTACCGGCGCGGATTCCAATACCTATGTTCTGGGCACGCTGACCTCCGGCGGAAATATGTACCCCAAGAGGCCGGTCCTAGTGGTCTGGGGACTTCTCACCGGCGTCTGCGCGATCGTGTTGCTGCTGGTGGGCGGGCTCGAGGCCCTGCAACAGGCAGCCATCCTCTCGGCGGTGCCGTTCACGGTGATTGTGACGCTGCTGGGGATGTCGCTTATGAGGGAGCTGCGCTGCGACACGCGCCTGCAGGCACCTTTGCTGGAAGCTGCAGCGCCGAGTGGAGACGGCAACGAAGCAGGCTAGGCAGCACCGCGAAATAGTTGGGCCCAGCGAATTGCGGCCCCGGTGGAGCCTTGGATTTGCCTCAATCCAGCATGGGGGTTGGCCGAGCCGGGGTCTGTAAACGTAGAGTGTCCTCTAGCAGTATGCGGCAAGCGGCGGAAGCCGCAAGATGTAGCACAAGGAGCGTTTAAATGGGTCGCAAGATCGTGCGCCGCCGCGTGGTCAGGGCAACGCTGGAGGGCTCCCGCGTCCGCGAGGAGAAGCTGGCTGGCGAGGAGCCGCTGGAGATCCGCTTCGGCCATACCTCCTACACCACCTCCATGCGCACCCCGGGCGACGACTTCGACATGGTCACCGGATTCCTGGTGGGCGAGGGAATCATTTCCGCGCCCGAGCATCTGGCCTCCCTGCGCTACTGCGCCGGCACCGATGAAGCAGGCAACCAGACCTATAACGTCATCGAGGTGCAGCTGGGCGCGGGGGCGAAGCATCCTGATCTCCTGGCTGCCCGCAATGTGGTCACCAGTTCAGCCTGCGGGATCTGCGGCACCAACTCCATTGACGAAGTGCGCAAGAAAGCCGCCTTCGCACCCTCCCCTGAATCGGGGCGGGTTGGGCTGGAAACGCTGCTGGGCCTGCCTGACACCTTGCGCGAATCGCAGCAGCTGTTCTCCGCCACCGGGGGAGTGCACGCGGCCGGATTGTTCTCCACCGCCGGGGAATTGCTGATCCTGCGCGAAGACGTCGGGCGTCATAATGCGGTGGACAAGGTCATCGGAGCGGCCCTGCGCGACGGGTTGCTGCCACTGGGCGACACCGTCCTGCAGGTCTCCGGACGCGCCTCCTTCGAACTGGTGCAGAAGGCCGCGATGGCCGGAATTCCGGTGCTCGCAGCGGTCAGCGCGCCCTCGTCGCTGGCCGCTGACCTGGCCGAGGAATCGGGTCTGACGCTGGCCGCTTTTTCCCGCAGGCACAGCGTGAACATTTATACACATGCGGATCGGGTGATCAGGGCGTAGCCTTGTAATATGTGAGCTGGATATCAGTACCGGCCGCGCTACCAATAGGAGGGTCTCATGCATCGTTCGGCACCCAAAAAGGACATCAACGAAGATGAACTGAAGGTCAGCGAACCCAAGCACGCCGCCGCCGGCTTGAAGGCCGTGATGGTATCCATGGAGCGCGGCTTCGCCGAAGCCGGCCCGTCGCGTACCCTGCGTTCGATGCTGCGCGTCAACCAGCACGACGGCTTCGACTGCCCGGGCTGCGCGTGGCCTGAATCCATCACCGGCAAGCGCAAGCCCGCCGAGTTCTGCGAGAACGGCGCCAAGGCCATCGCCGAGGAAGCCAGCGCCCGCACCGTCACCCCGGAGTGGTTTGCGCAGCACTCCATCGAGGACCTGCGCGACAAGACCGAATACTGGCTGGGCTCGCAGGGCCGGATCACCGCTCCGATGATCATTCGCGAGGGGGAGACCCACTACTCCCCGATCAGTTGGGCGCAGGCCTTCTCGACCATCGCCGAGCACGTGAACGCGACCACCCCGGACAAGTGCGTGTTCTACACCTCCGGGCGCACCGCGAACGAGACCGCGTTCATGTACCAGCTGCTCGCCCGCTCGCTGGGCACCAACAACCTGCCCGACTGCTCGAACATGTGCCACGAATCCTCGGGCAGCGCACTGAACCCGACCATCGGCATCGGCAAGGGCACCGTGTCATTGGAAGACTTCGATCATGCGGACCTGATCTTCGTGGTGGGCCAGAACCCCGGCACCAACCATCCACGCATGCTCTCCGCGCTGGCCGATGCGCGCAAGCGCGGCGCCCGCATCGTTGCCGTGAACCCGCTGCCGGAGGCAGGCTTCTTCGGGTTCAAGGACCCGCAGACCGTGGGCGGCATGCTGGGCAAGGCCGACCCGATTTCCAGCGACTTCCTGCAGATCAAGGTCGGTGGCGACCTGGCCCTGTTCCAGGCCTTCGGCCACCTGCTGCTCGAAGAAGAGAAGAAGCATCCGGGCACCGTGGTGGACCACGAGTTCATCGCCGCGGTCACCGACGGGTTCGAGGCCTACCAGGCCGCGCGCGCCACCTTGGACTGGGAAGCTACCGAGGAGGCCACCGGACTGACCCGCACCCAGATCACCGAGATCGCGATGCTGCTGGCCAAGTCCAAGGCCACCATCATCTGCTGGGCGCTGGGCCTGACCCAGCAGCCGCACTCGGTGCCGACGCTGAAGGAAATCATCAACCTGCTGCTTTTGCAGGGCAACTTCGGCAAGCCAGGTGCTGGCGCCTGCCCGGTGCGCGGGCACTCCAATGTGCAGGGCGATCGCACCATGGGCATCTGGGAGAAGCCCGGCGAGCAGCTGCTCGAAGCGCTGGACGCCGAATTCGGCATCGAATCCCCGCGCGCCCACGGCTACGATTCCACCGAGGCCCTGCATGCCTTCGAGAAGGACGAAGTGGACGTATTCGTCTCCATGGGCGGCAACTTCGCCCTGGCCAACTCGGACACCGAAGCGCTGGAGGCGGGCATGCAGCGTGCCAAGCTGACCGTGCACATCTCCACCAAGCCCAACCGCTCGCATGTGGTGCACGGCAAGACCTCGCTGATCCTGCCGACCCTGGGCCGCACCGACAAGGACGACAAGCACCCCACCGGTGCGCAGTTCCTTTCTGTGGAGGACTCCATGTCGGTGATCAAGTCCACCCGCGGCCGGCTCACCCCGGTCTCCGAGCACCTGCTGGCCGAACCGGTCATCGTTGCCCGCATGGCCCAGGCCATCCTGGGCGATGGGCACCCGGTCAACTGGCGTGCCATGGCCGAGGACTACGACGTGATCCGCGACCACATCGAGAAGGTGCTGCCCGGCTTCGAGGACTTCAACACCCGGGTGCGGGAAAAGAACGGCTTCGTGCTGCCCAATCCGCCGCGCGATACCCGCTCCTTTGCCACGGACATCGGCAAGGGCCGCTTCACCGTCTCCGAGTTCGAGGCCTTGGAAGCCCCCGAAGGCCACCTGATCCTGCAGACCATGCGCAGCCACGACCAGTACAACACCACCTTCTACGGGCTCGATGACCGCTACCGCGGGATCAAGGATGGCCGCCGGGTCATCCTGATTAACCCGGAGGACCTGGCCGAGACCGGGTACAGCGACCGCGACCTGGTGGACGTGATCTCCACCTTCGCCGGCTCCGAGCGCCGCGCCAACCGTTTCCGCCTGGTGTCCTACCCGACGGCCAAGGGCTGCGTGGCGGCCTACTACCCGGAGGCCAACGCGCTGGTGCACCGCGATCTGGTGGCCCGCGAGTCCAATACCCCGGGTTTCAAGGCGATGATGGTGCGTTTCGTCGAGCACACCCAGCAGCCCGGACGCACGCTGGATAGCTGAACTGGAGCAGTGCTAAGCGCTTGACGTAATGCACCTCGCAGCCATTTGGGGTTCACCAGCTGTCAACCTGGCGGGCTTGTGCGGGAGAATTGACGGCGGGGCGCATCCCGAACGCATGGGGTGCGCCAATCCGCAGTCCACCGAAGAGGAAACTCCCCATGAGTGCTGCCCGCAGCCAATCCGCTGAGAGCATCAGACCCGAAGACGAACGCCTGCCCGCGCCGAAAACCGTGGCCTACGGTTTCCAGCATGTGCTGACCATGTACGGCGGCATCATTGCCCCGCCGCTGGTGATGGGCGGGGCTGCGGGAATGGACACGGCCGAAATGGGCGTGCTCGTCGCCAGCTGCCTGTTCATCGGCGGCCTGGCCACCATCCTGCAAACCCTGGGCGTGCCATTCTTCGGCGCCCAGCTGCCGCTGGTCCAGGGCACTTCCTTCTCCGGCGTGGCCACCATGATCGCCATCCTCAACGGCGGGGGAGGCATGCCGGCAGTCTTCGGCGCGGTGCTCGCCTCGGGGGCCATAGGCATTGTCATCGCCCCGTTCTTCGCCAAGCTGCTGCGCTTCTTCCCGCCGGTGGTCACCGGCGTGGTGATCACGATTATCGGCGTCTCGCTCTTCCCGGTCACCGCCGACTGGGCCATGGGCGGGGCGGGCGCAGGGGATTCCTATGGCTCGATCAAGAACATCGCGCTGGCCGCCATTACCCTGCTGATCCTGCTGGCGCTGTCCAAGTCCGGCATCCCTGCGCTCTCGCGCCTGTCGATCCTGCTGTCCATTGCCCTGGGCACCCTGGTGGCCGTGTTCATGGGCATGGCTGATTTCTCGCAGGTGCTCACCGGCGACATTTTCGCGGTTCCCACGCCGTTCGCCTTCGGCGCCCCGGTCTTCGAGATCGGTGCCATCATCTCGATGATGATCGTCATCCTGGTGACCTATACCGAAACCACCGCAGACATGCTCGCCGTGGCCGAAGTGACCGGATCCAAGGTGGATTCGCGGCGCATCGCCAACGGCCTGCGCGCCGACATGCTCTCCTCCACCGTCGCCCCGATCTTCAACACCTTCACCCAGTCCGCCTTCGCGCAGAACGTCGGGCTGGTGGCCATTACCGGTGTGAAGAGCCGCTTCGTGGTGGCCGCCGGCGGCGGCATCCTGGTGGTCCTCGGCCTGCTGCCAGTGCTTGGCCGCGTGGTCGCCTCCATCCCCTCCCCGGTGCTGGGCGGCGCCGGCGTGGTGCTGTTCGGCTCGGTAGCGGCCGCAGGCATCCGCACCTTGGCCAAGGCCAAGGATGACAACATGAACATGCTGATCATCGCGACCTCGCTGGCCTTCGGCTGCATTCCCATGGTGAAGCCCGACTTCTACGCCGAATTCCCTGCCTGGGTTGGCACCATCTTCCAGTCGAGCATCTCCTCGGCCACCATCATGGCGGTGCTGCTGAACATCATCTTCAACGAGCTGAACTGGGGCAAGAAGGAAACGTCGCTGCGCACCGTTTACAAGTACCAGCTGGCCGGCCTTGAAGACGGCGACCGCCTGATCGATGGCAAGCTGTACGACTCGAAGGGCCTGGAAATCCAGGTCATCTCGGAGCAGCCAGGCCACGCCGGTGACCGTCCGATGCCGCAGGGCTAGCGGCAACTCCGAATCCGAAGAGCAAAACGCCCCAGTTCACAAGCGTGAACTGGGGCGTTTGGCGTGAAGGCTGCTACTGGTTGGAGTCCTTCTGCTTATCACCGGTCATGGTGATGGGCTGGACCCCTGAATTCGGGAAGCAGCCGATAGGGCTCTGGCCGGATTCGGCGACGATATCCAGGCACTTGGACGTCAGGGTTTCCGGAGTCAGCGAGCGTTCCAGGATCTTGTTGGCTTCGGCTTCAGCGGTGCTGGTCTGCTTGCGCTGCTGGGCCACGCGGGTCTTGGCGGTTTCCGCCTGCAGTTCATTGATGCGGTTCTGCGTCGGCTCGTCGAAATTGATGATCGGCAAGGTAACCGAGCGGATCTCGATCTGGGTCTTGACCTTGGCCTGCATCTTTTCCTGGACGGACTTCGCCAGGCCCTCCAAGTCCTGGCCGCCGCTGGCCGGTTCGCCGTATTCCAGCGGATCATAGGTGGCCATGACCTCGTTCAATGCGGCGCGGAAGTTGCGGTCGACGAGGTTGGACTGGATGCCCTCGAAGGTGCGGTAATCCAGGAACACGTCCATCGCATCGTCGGTCTTCAGCTGCCACTGGATCGAGGCGTCAACGTCGGCTCGGCCGTTGTTGCCCAGGCGAACCGGGATGGCGCTGCTGGCGGAGTAGACGTCGTTCTGCACCGAGCCATCCAGCTTCTCGACCTTTTCCCATGGCCACTTCAGGTGGAAGCCGTTGCTCACCACGGAGGTCGGCTTGCCCAGCGCGACCTTCACGCCTACAGTGCGTGGCTGCACGATGGTGGTTGACATGATGGCCAGCACGATCAGCGAGACGATGAAGATGCTGATTCCGGTGAAGCGCGTGGAAGAGCGGTTCTTGTTTTCTGGCTTCATGGATTTGCTGGCAAGCATGACGAGCAATCCTACGACGGCGCAAATGACCGCAAGAATAGTGGGGAACATGATCTCCTCGATGGTGTGACGGTAATTTATATTCTATCGTTTAGATAATTGAGAACAAATTCAGACACCGCAACACAGCAGAATGATCTGCCATCGACCGGAAATATGCACTGCGGGCACTAGACTCGGAGGCATGCAAAAACGAGAACTTGGACGTACCCACCGCAACGTGTCGGCCATTGGCCTGGGCACCTGGCAACTAGGCGCTGACTGGGGCTCGGTAGACGAGACCGACGCGCTAGCCGTACTCGATGCCGCCTACGAAGCCGGGGTGAACTTCTTCGACACCGCCGATGTCTACGGCGATGGCCGCAGCGAGCAGCTGATCGGCACTTGGCTGAAGGCCAACCCGGATGCCGGGGTCACCGTGGCCACCAAAATGGGCCGCCGTGTCGAGCAGCTGCCGGAGAACTACAACCTGGATGCCTTCCGCGCGTGGAATGACCGCTCCCGCAAGAACCTGGGCGTGGACACCCTGGACCTGGTCCAGCTGCACTGCCCGCCAACCCCGGTGTACTCCACCGATGCGATCTACGATGCGCTGGACACCATGGTGGATGAAGGCCGGATGGCCAACTACGGCGTTTCGGTGGAAACCGTGGATGAGGCGCTGGCGGCAATTGCCCGCCCGAACATTGCCACCGTGCAGATCATCATCAACGCCTTCCGCCACAAGCCGCTGGAAACCGTGCTTCCAGCAGCCCGCGAGGCAGGGGTGGGGATCATCGCCCGGGTGCCGCTGGCCAGCGGATTGCTGACTAACCGCTACACCCTGCAGACCGAGTTCGCCAAGGACGACCACCGCAACTTCAACCGCGACGGCTCCTCCTTCGACGTCGGGGAGACCTTCTCCGGCGTGGACTACGCCACCGGTCTTCAAGCCGCTGGCGAGTTCGCCAAGCTGGCTGCCGCCGAGGCGCCCGAAGCCACCAGTGCCCAGGTGGCTTTGGCTTGGCTGGCCGCCCAGGACGGGGTGAGCACCATCATCCCCGGAGCCCGCAACGCACAGCAGGCCCGCGCGAACGCGGCTGCCGGCTCGCTGCGGATCTCCGAGGGATTCAACGCCTCGGTCCGCGACCTCTACGACGCCAAGCTGCGCGAACAGATCCACCCGCGCTGGTAGGCAGCACGGGTGGGATGCCGTTCCTAGCCTTGCGGCGCCCCGACCGGGATGCTGGCACCTAGTGCCACCGGCTCGGCGGGGCGCTGCTGTCCGCGCTCGGAAACATATTCCAGCTCGGTATCCGGTGCGGCGGTGTTCACGAAGGAACGGAAGCGCTTGAGCTTCACCGGGTCGGCCAAGGTGGCGGCCCACTCGTCCTCGTAGTTGGCCACGTGGGTTTCCATGGCCGCTTCCAACTCGTCGGCCAGGCCCAGCGAATCCTCGATCACCACCTGCTTGGCCCGTTCCAATCCGCCATCCAGGTCCTGCAGCCAATGCGCGGTGCGCTGCAGCTTGTCCGCGGTGCGGATGTAGTACATCAGGTAGCGGTCGATGTACTTGAACAGCGTTTGATCATCCAGCCCGCCGGCCAGCAGTTGGGCATGGGCCGGGTTGGCGCCGCCGTTGCCGCCCACATACAGGTTCCAGCCATCGGTGGTGGCGATCACGCCGATGTCCTTGGCGCGGGCCTCGGCGCACTCGCGGGCACAGCCCGAAACGCCCATCTTCAGCTTGTGCGGTGCCCGCAGGCCCCGGTAGCGCAGCTCCATTTCGATGCCCAGCGCGGTGGAATCGAGCATGCCGTATCGGCACCAGGATGAACCGACGCAGGTCTTCACATTGCGCAGCGACTTGCCGTAGGCCTGGCCCGATTCGAAGCCGGCGTCCACCAGCTCGCGCCAGATCTCGGGCAGCTGCTCCAAGCGGGCGCCGAACATGTCGATGCGCAGGCCGCCGGTGAGCTTGGTGTACAGGCCGTATTTCTGCGCCACCGCTGCAATCACGCCGAGCTTCTCGGGGGTGATCTCCCCGCCCGGGATGCGCGGCACCACCGAGTAGGTGCCGTCCTTCTGCATATTGGCCAGCACGCGGTCGTTGGTGTCCTGGGCGCCGGCAAGACCTGCATCCATCGGGTGGGCGCTGGTCTGCGAGGAGAGGATATTGGCGATCACCGGCTTGCAGATATCGCAGCCCTGGCCGGTGCCGAAGCGTTCCATCACCTCGCCGAAGGCCTGCAACCCGGCCACGCGGATGGCTTCGTAGAGCTCCGGACGGGAGAAGGAAATATGCTCGCACAGGGCGGTGGAAACTTCCGCGCCGTCCTTGAGCATCTGCGCTTCCATGAGCTTCTTGAGCATCGGCACGCAGGACCCGCACTGGGTGCCGGCACGGGTGCACCCCTTCAACCCGGAAACGGTGGTCACCGGAGCTTCGCCCTCGAAACAACCACAACCGGAAACGGCATCGCGGATGGTGCCGGCGGTGACCGAATTGCAGGAGCACAGCACCGCATCATCGGGCAGTTCGCCCTCCGGCGCTTCGCCGCCCAAGGCGCTGAGGTACGCGCCTGGTTCGCCGGGCAGCTCCCGTCCGAGTAAAGGACGCAGCGACTGGTACGGGGTGGCATCGCCAACGAAAATGCCGCCGAGCAGTGTCTTGGCATCGGAGGAAACCACGAGCTTCTGGTACAGGCCACGCGGGGCATCGGCATAGACCACTTCCAGCGCCCCCTCGGCGCGGGCGAAGCCATCGCCGAAGCTGGCCACGTCCACACCGGAGAGCTTGAGCTTGGTGGCGGTGTCGAAGCCAGCGAATTCGGCTTCGCCCCCGGCCAGCTGTTCGGCCACTATTTCCGCCATGGCGTTGGCCGGAGCGACCAGGCCGATGCAGAAACCCTCGTAGTTCGCGACCTCGCCGATAGCCCAGATGTGCTCGATATCGGTGGCGCAATGCGCGTCGATGACCACGCCGCCGCGGGGGCCCATGCCGAAACGGGGTGCCGGGCTGCCTGCTTCGTCAAGGGCCGCGTTGTAATTGCGGATCAGCTCATCGCGGGGACGAACACCGATCGAAACGACCACTATATCCGCATCGATGGTGCGTTCATCAGCCATCAGCACGCCGGTGACAGCCGTGCTGCCAGACTCCTGGCTGGTCAGGATTTCTTGCGGGAAAACGCCGTTGTGGACGGTGAATCCGGTTTGCTCGATGAGCCGGCCCATGGCCTGGCCAGCGCCTTCATCCAGCTGGGTGCCCATCAGCCATTTGCCGCCATCAATGACTACTGCCTCCGCACCCAGTGCTTGGGCACCCGCGGCAGCTTCCAAACCGAGCAGCCCGCCACCGATGGTAGCTACCACCGGGGTGCGGCCCAGGGAAGCTGAAAGTTCCTTGACCTTCTGCGCGATGGACCAGACATCTTCCAGCGTGCGGTACACAAAGGTGTGCTCGTTGCCGGCGATTGGCAACGTGGCCGCGTTGGAACCGGTGGCCAGCACCAATTCGTCGTAGCTGAAGATGCGTCCGTCTTCCGTGGTGACCGTCCGCTTGGTGCTGTCGATAGCGATGGCCTTGGCGTTGGTTTCCAAGGCGACATGCTCGGCTTCCCAGAGCTTCGGATCGCCGAGGGTGAGATCGACTCCGGGGTTGGTTAACGCCTGGGAGAGCGCCACGCGATCATAGGGAAGGTGGGTTTCTTCGGTCAATACCGTGATGCTCAGATCCTGCGGTGCGCGGCTGGCCAGGGCTTCGGTGAAGCGGTGGGCTGCGGGACCGCCGCCGATAACCAGGATGTTGCGTGCATTGTGTGGAGTACCCATGATCAATTTCGACTTTCGCTGGGAAACGGTGAGTTTCAGGCTGATGAGTCCACTGTAGAAAGCATGCTTTGCGCCGCAATTACCCTTGTGTTTCGGCCGGAGCAATTCTCTCCACCATCAGACGAAAGCCAGGTGAAGCGGCTGAAACATATTCGAATCATTCGCAATGGGCAATCGTTGCGCAAAGGCAATTGGACAGGATAAACCAGCGGATTTCCGGGAGAATCCAGGATTCACGGTGCCCATTTTTGCTGTTAGGCATGCTTTACGGACTGGCAACGGCTGGAAGCATCGGGCGAAACATGCGGCTTCTAAGCTCGGTATGTCAGCAGATGCCAACCACGAAGGGCTTACGTTCATGAGCACGCAAATTGCAGAAGACACCCGTGAAGCTACTTTGAGCTTGGCTCCGCTTTGCCGCAGTGCAGAGCTGGAGCGTGGATGGGGAGAAGCGCTGTGGCTCGAGGCCACACAGCTAGCCCTGTTCCGTACCGAAGAAGATGCCTTCTACGCAACCTCGCATCACTGCCCGAACAGCGGCGCGAAGGTCATGGCCCGCGGCATTCTGGGCGACACCATGGTCGAAGGAACCAGCGTGGCCACCGTTGCCTGCCCGCTGCACAAGGAAGTGTACCGACTGGATACCGGCGAATGCCTGAACGCCGATTCGCTGCCGCTGCCAGTGCAGCGGCTCATGGAAATCGAGGGACAGCTATGGATGGAGCAGAGCAAATGAGTATCAAATCAGATCGCAGCCTGAACGTCGAGCATTCGGCCTGGCAAGGCTGGTACGAACTGAACGACGAGACGGATTCGCTTGCAACCAACTAGCTCCGGCTATCGCATTTTCCAGCGGTGGCGTGCAAGAATAAGGCAACTCGCATCATCATCCAAACGCAGGGACGAAAGCTCACGGCTTTCGTCCCTGCGATTTTGCGTTCCGGCCGGGCATAGGCAAGGGCGGCCAGCTAGCTGGGAGCCGACCGCCCATTGGAGCCATTACGCCAGGGCAGGCGCCTTGGCCAGCAACTCTTCGATCTTCGCTTTGCACCCGCCGCATCCGGTGCCCGCACGGCAGTTCTCGCCGACCTCGGCGACGGTGGTGCAACCAGCGCCTACAGCATGGGTTACCTGGCCGTAGGTAGCGCCCGAACAGCGGCACAGCTGATCATCATCGCTGGGGATAGCAGCGATTTGATCCGTTGCCGGATCATCCAGCCGCAAGAGGGCCGAACGGTCTTCAGGCAACGCGGTGGCCCGTTCATAGGCCAGCACGAGTTCGGCACTGGTTTGCGGCAATCCCATGGCCAGGAATCCGGTGACCGTATCCTGCCGGGTGACGATCTTCAGGTACCGTCCGCGCGCAGGATCTGCATAGACGGTTGCCTGCAGATCGGTATCGTCCCAATAACCGGCGCTGATATCGCCGGCTGCAGTCAGCTCGATGCCTTGTCCCTTGAGCATCAATACATCAGAAGCAGAGAAGTCCGGGGCAGCAAGCGGCTCGGAGCCAGAGGAACCAGCCAGCCGCAACAACTGCTGGGACAACCATGCGGCTTGTGCCCAGCCCGGGGCCAGCAGTCCGACCGGTGGCTGTCCGGCAACTTCGGCACAGTCGCCGAGGGCGAAAATTCGCTGCTCGGTATCGGCGCAAAGGAATTCATCAGTCTTAATACCGCGGCCCACCGGTAATCCGCAGCCCGAGGCCAGCTCTGTTCTGGCTCTCACACCCGTGGAAATGAGCAGGGCATCAGCCTGGATCAGTCCGTGGGTGGAAGTCATCAGGCCGGTGAAACCCTGTGCATCCTTCTGAATGCCACTGGCCTTCGCACCAGGGATCACCTCGACACCTGCTTCACGCAGATTACGCGTCAGCAGCGCCCCTCCATCTGCATCCACGACGCGTCCCAAGGGAGCCGGACCATGATGCACCAGCACCGGTTGGGCGCCGGTGCGCGCAATGGCCAAGGCCGCCTCGATACCCAGAACTCCGCCGCCGAGAATTAAAATGCGTTGGCCCAGACCGATCGATTCCCGCAGCTGGTGGGCGTCATCCACCGTGCGCAGCGCGAAAACTCCGGCTGGCAGTGAAGCATCAGCGTGCGGATCGAAATTCAGGCCGTTGAGCGTGGGGATTACCGCTCGGGCGCCGGTGGCGAAAACAAGCCGGTCGTAGGACACATAGTCGTTGCCGCCCAGATGGATCCGGCGCCGTGAGCGATCGATGCCGGTAGCCTGCACGCCCAAGCGCACGTCGACTCCGGCATCGGCCAAGCGCTGCGGATCCACCATGCCCAAATGCCCGAACTCGGCGGCTCCCACTGCCAGTTCAGCGAGCAGCACACGGTTGTAGGCCAGGTGGTCTTCGGCGCTGATGATGGTGATGGCGCAGTGGCCGGCCGCCGCTGCCGGGAGCAGCCCTTCGACAAGGGACGCGGCGACGGGGCCGAAGCCAATGATGATAATGCGTTGCGGGCGTTGCTCGTTCATTGTTCCTCTTTCACAGCGCTCAGCGAAACATGGGCGTGCTTGAATTCCGGCATCTTGCTGCGCGGGTCGACCTTCGCCTCGGTCAGCAGGTTTGCGGTACCGGAATCCGGGTAGTGGAAGGGCAAGAAGACCGTGTCCAGCCGGGCATCAACGGTCAGCCGTGCGCGGGCGGTGACTTCACCGCGTTCATTGCTGATCACGACCTTTTGTCCTTGGACAATCCGGTGGGCCAGCGCGGTTGCTGGATGGATTTCCAGCAGCGGTTCCGGTGCGGCCTGGACCAGCTCGGGGACCCGGCGCGTCTGGGCGCCAGACTGGTAGTGCTCCAGCAGCCGGCCGGTCACCAGGGACACGGCCGACTTACTCATCCGGGGCTCCGATTGGAAAGCAACTGGCACCAGCACTGCACGCCGATCCGCATGGGCAAAACCGTTAAGGAATAGCCGAGGGGTTCCATTGCGGATGCCGCGCTCGGCCTTCACCTCGGTGCCTGCAGGGCACGGCCAGTAGATGGCCGCCCCGGCATCGAGGTCATCCCAACGCACTCCCGAGTAGTCCGCTAGTCCACCGGCTGAAGCCAATTTGAGTTCTTCGAAGACTTCTCGGGCATCGGGGGAGAAGTGGCCGGGAGCATCCAGGCGTTGGGCGAGCTGGGCGAGGATCCACAGTTCGCCGCGCGCATGTTCCGGTGCCGCCAAGGCAGCGCGGCGGCGCAGGATCCGCCCCTCCAAGTTGGTCATGCTGCCTTCTTCTTCAGCCCATTGCAGCACCGGCAAGACCAGGTCCGCTTGGGCTGCGGTCTCCGAGAGGAAAAAGTCGCAGACCACCAGGAAATCCAGCCTGGACAGTGCGTGGATCACGCGCGACGCATCGGGTGCGGAGATCACCGGGTTGGCCCCGTGGACCATCAGCATGCGCGGACCGGTGGGGGTACCTAGCGCGTCGAGGAGTTCAACGGCGGGAAGCCCGGGACCGGGAATGGTTTCGGGGTCAACACCCCAGACGCGGGCTACATGCGCACGGTGTTCCGGGTCGGTGATCTTGCGGTAGCCGGGAAGCTGGTCGCACTTTTGCCCGTGTTCCCGACCGCCCTGCCCGTTGCCCTGGCCGGTGATGGTGCCGTAGCCGCCGGCCAGGGTTCCGGGCAAGCCGAGCAGCAGCGCGAGGTTGATCGCGGCGGTGACCGTATCGGTGCCGTTGGAATGCTGCTCGATGCCGCGGCCGGTGAGGATGTAGACCGGCTTGCCGCCGGCCTTCGCTTCGCTGGCTGCCTGCGCCAAGGCCCGGGCGGTGTGCCGGATCTGCTCGGCAGGAACACCGGTGACCTGGGCGGTGCGTTCTGGCCACCAGCTGGCTAAGGAGGCTTTCAAAGAATCGAAACCGTTGGTGCGGGCGGCCAAGTAGCTGGTATCGGCCAGGGACTCGGCCATCAGCACGTGGGCCAAGCCCAGCAGCAGCGGTAGGTCGGTGGCCGGGGTTGGCTGCAGGTGCCAGCCAGCATTATCGGCGCAGAGCTTGGCTGTTGCAGAACGCCGCGGATCAACCACTATCAGCCCGCCGTTCTCACGGGCTCCGGCCAGATGCCGGACAAAGGGCGGCATCGTATCGGCGACATTGGAACCGAGCATCAGGATCATCCCGGCCGAATCCAGATCAGCCAGCGGGAAAGGCAATCCCCGGTCCAAGCCGAAGGCGCGGTTGGTGCCGGCGGCTGCCGAGGACATGCAGAACCGTCCGTTGTAGTCGATCCGCGAGGTACCTAGGGCCAGCCGCGCGAACTTGCCCAGCTGGTAGGCCTTTTCATTGGTCAGCGAACCGGAACCGAAGACCGCGAGTGCGTCGGCTCCGGATTCGGCCCGGATGCCCAGCGCCTTTTCGGCAACCAGATCCAGCGCATGCTCCCAGCTAACCGGGGCAAAGCTTCCATCGGGCTGGCGGAGCAGGGGTGATTGCAGGCGTTCTGGGTGATCGAGCAGCGTGGCGGCGCTATAGCCTTTGCGGCACAGCGCCCCGCCATTGGTCTCGAAGTCCCGTCCCCTCAGGCTCACCGGTTCGGTGCCGTGATCCTGCTGGTTGGATTCCAAGGTGATGCCGCACTGCAGGGCGCAATAGGGGCAATGAGTGTCGGTCATCCTAGACTCCGTGCTGGGCGAAACGGGTGCCTGAGCGTGCATAGGCGAACCATGCGGTGGCCATGAGCAGCAGGTAGACCGCGATGAAGATGATGAACGCCGTGGTGTAGGCGCCGGTGCTGGATAAGGACAGTCCCAAGGCCTGGGGAATCAGGAAGCCGCCGTAGGCGCCAATGGCCGAGATCAAACCGAGAGCGGCGGCCGCCTTGCGCGAAGAATCCACCTGGCTTGCCTGTTTTCCCTCGTCGCTCAGGGCAAAGACTGCCGGGATCATGCGGTAGGTCGAGCCATTGCCGATGCCGCTTGCGGTGAAGAGCAGCAAGAACAGGAATAGAAACATCCAGAAGTTGGCCCGTGGCAGGCTGAGCACTAGCGCAGCGGTAATCAAGGCCATGGCTCCGAAAGTCGCCACGGTGATGCGTGCGCCGCCGAGCTTGTCAGCGATCTTGCCTCCGTATGGACGGGCCAGGGACGCGACCAGCGGGCCAAGGAAGGCCAAGGTGATGGTTGCGGTGCCCAACGGCAAGGCCGCGTATTCGGGGAAAGTGTCAACGATCAGCTTGGGGAATACTGCCGAGAATCCGATGAAGGAGCCGAAGGTTCCCACATACAGTGCGGAGATGATCCACAGGTGCTTTACCTTCAGGCAGGCAATGGCGCCGCGGATATCTGAGCGGGCCGACGACAGGTTGTGCATGTATTTCCAGGCACCCCATGCGGAGAGCAGAATCAACGGGATCCAGAGCATCCCTGCCAGCGGAAGCTGCAACGCCCCGGCGGCGAAGACCGTGACAATGACCGGTACAAGCAGCTGGGCGACCGCCGCGCCGAGGTTGCCGCCGGCGGCGTTGAGGCCCAACGCCCATCCCTTGCGGGAAGCGGGGTAGAAATAGGTGATATTAGCCATCGAGGAAGCGAAATTTCCGCCGCCGAAGCCGGTCAGCGCCGCAAGGCTGAGCATGACCCAGAATGGCGTGGACGGATCAGCCAGGGCCAGCGAAATGCCGCCGGCCGGAATCAGCAGGAGCAGCGCGGAAATGACCGTCCAGTTGCGCCCGCCGAAACGGGCCACCATGAACGTGTAGGGGATGCGCAAGGTGGCACCGACGAGGCTCGGGATGGAGATCAGCCAGAACAGCTGCGTGGTGCTGTAGCTGAATCCCGCTACTGGAAGATAGACCACGACAATGGCGAAAAGCTGCCAAACGCTGAATCCGAGGAACTCGGCGAAGATGGACCACTTGAGGTTTTGGCTGGCTACCGCAGATCCGGTGCGCTTCCAGAATTCTGGATCCTCCGGGGTCCAGTTGCTGACCCAGCGTCCCGGTTGCACTTGCAGTGCCTGCGATGTGTCAGATGCTTCTAGCTGTGCGCTCACGTTATCCGATCCCTTCTCTAGCACTTGATGCATCTGAGCTTCTCAAAGAGGTATTTCGCCTAGGTGCTCAGGTTGTTGCGCCGAAGGGAACTTAAATTCACCCGCCGGATCGGTGCGCCGATAGGCGGCTGTAATGTGTTGGAAACCCGAGCGCCGGGGCAAGGATCCAGCTTCGGGAGTCGCGGCGCTGGAGGGAGGGGCCAGTCCCGTCGGATCGCTGCTAGTGGGAGAGGGGATGAGCGGCAAGACGGCAAGTTTTTGTTCATGATGCGAAAAAGAGATTTCAAAAGAATTGTTGCGTGCGTCACAATCCGCTGATAATCTCGTAGCTGTCTATGGCGGGCACCCACCTGATGGGTCGCTATCTACCGGGCATGCAACTGATCGATTTCAGGTGACAAGCGCAACCGGTAGCTAGCGCCAAGCAGCGCGCTGCGGTTCTCTTGTCCAAAGCATGAGGAGCCACGCGATGAGCGTTACTACCACTGGCCAAGACTATCTTTCGATGGCCATCGATATTGCCACCACAAATGTCCACAACGCCGGCGGGCCTTTCGGCGCCGTCGTGGTCGCCCCCGACGGCCAGGTCTTCGAAGGGGTCAACCGCGTCACGGCCAACAATGATCCATCGGCGCACGCCGAAGTGGTGGCCATCCGTACCGCGGCCGCCGCCTTGGGGACCTTCGACTTGAGCGGCTGCGTGCTCTACAGCAGCTGCGAACCCTGCCCAATGTGCCTGGCCACCTCGCTGTGGGCACGCATCGGCAAGGTCTTCTTCGCGGCCAACAGGCATGATGCGGCTGCCGCCGGATTCGACGACGCGGTGTTCTACGACTACTTCGAAGCAAAATCCAACCGCTCGCTGATGCCGGTGAACTGCTTCCAGTCCGAAGGCGGCGAGCACCTGTTGCCGTTCAAGGCATGGGATTCGCAAGAATCCCGGACCGACTACTAAAGGTCCAGGACCATGACCACGACAAGTCGCTTGCCAGCTGGCCCCCAGGGCACGCAGCGCGGCAGCAAGCCGCGCCGGCCGGGTGGGCCGGGCGGCATCCTGGATGCGTTCTTCAGCATCACCGAACGCGGGTCCACGCTGGCGCGGGAATTGCGCGGCGGGATCGTCACCTTCTTCACGATGGCCTACATCGTGATCCTCAACCCGCTGATCCTCGGCGGATTCAGCGCCGAGGCCGCACCCGTGGATGTGGCCGGCAACTGGCTTCCGGCCGCGCAGGTCGGGGCCATGACCTCGCTGACTGCCGGGGCCATGACCATCCTGTTCGGGCTGATCGCCAACCTGCCCTTCGGCCTGGCCGCCGGGCTGGGCATCAACTCCTTCCTAGCCGTCTCGGTGATCCAGGACGTCACCTGGCCCGAGGCCATGGGACTGGTGGTGGTCAACGGCGTGCTGATCGTCCTGTTCGGGATGACCGGGGTGCGCACCGCGATCTTCCGGGCCATCCCCAAGGATCTGAAGGCCGCCATTACGGTGGGCATCGGGCTGTTCATCACCTTCATCGGGTTCGTGGACTCCGGCTTCGTCACCCGTACCGCCGCCGGGCCTCCGGTGCAGCTGGGCGATGGCGGGTCGATCGTCTCGATCCCGACCATGGTCTTCGTGGTGGGCCTGCTGATCATGGGCGCGCTGGTGGCCCGCGGGGTGCAGGGCGCGATCCTGATCGGCATCGTGATCTCCACGGTGCTGGCGATGATCGCCGAGCTGGTGTTCAGGATCGGGCCAGCCGGCGCGGATAACCCGCATGGCTGGCACCTGAACATGCCGGTGCTGCAGGGAAATATCGTCTCGTTGCCGGATTTGTCGCTGGCCGGGGAGTTCGACCTGTTCGGATCCTTCGGGCGGATCGGCGCGCTGGCGGCGACGATGCTGGTGTTCACCTTGGTGTTCACGAACTTCTTCGACGCCATGGGCACCATGACCGGACTGGCCAAGAATGCCGGTCTGGCGCGCAAGGACGGCACCTTCCCGCGGCTGAAGGCCGCGTTCGTGGTCGAGGGCCTGGGCGCGGTGGCCGGAGGCATGGGCTCGTCCTCCTCCAATACCGTCTACGTGGATTCGGCGGCCGGCATCGGGGAAGGAGCGCGCACCGGGCTGGCTTCGGTCATCACCGGCGTGCTGTTCCTGGGTTCGATGTTCTTCACGCCGCTGACCTCCGTGGTTCCCATCGAGGTGGCTGCCGCGGCACTGGTTCTGGTGGGCACCTTGATGTGCGCGCAGATCCGCGAGATCAACTTCAAGCGGTTCTCCAGCGCCATGCCGGCGTTCCTCACCCTGATCACCATGCCGTTGACCTACTCCATTGCCAATGGCATTGGCGCAGGGTTCATCGCCTGGGTGGTGGTGAACACCGCGGCCGGGCGGTATGCCAAGATCCACCCGCTGCTGTGGGTGGTGGCGCTGGGCTTCCTGGTGTACTTCGCACGGGGCCCGATTACGGCCCTACTGGCCTGAGTTGATACGGGCTATAGTAAGGATCCACTGAGGTGAGGTGGCTCACCTTGATGGTTTGCATGGATGTGAATGATCCGAATTCTGGAGGGTAATCATGGGCGGATGCCTCGCCTGGTCCAAGGGCCAGATAGCGCACGGAAACTGATCCCGCCGCAGCACGCGGCGGCGCCCTGGACGAGCCTGGAACCTCCGGCAGGGCGCCAGATCCCACCCATCATCCAATTCATTCATGGTGCGTCCGGCGATACCCGGGCGCAGGAGGTGTCAACGGCATGAGCGCCGAGGCAACGCAAGAGACAAAATGCCTGGTTACGGTCAACGGAAAGGTCCGGGAATTCGACGGGCCGCCGCATACCAACGCGCTGGATTTCCTGCGCGGGCAGCAATTGATCGGATGCAAGGAAGGCTGTGCCGAGGGCGAGTGCGGCGCCTGCTCGATCCTGGTGGCCCGCAGCGATGGGGAAGGCAGCAGGTGGACGGCGGTCAACGCCTGCCTGCTGCCGGCCGCGGCGCTCGACGGCCAGGAGATCATCACCTCCGAAGGGCTGGGCAGCGTCGCGGCGCTGCATCCGGTGCAGGAAGAGATGGCCAACCGCGGCGGATCCCAGTGCGGCTATTGCACCCCCGGATTCGTCTGCTCCATGGCCGCCGAATACTACCGCCCCGAGCGGACCGCCAATCCCGCAGTCAGCGCGGAGGATAGCGGCGCGCACGAGTGCGGACCCAATGAATTCGACCTGCACGCGCTGTCGGGCAATCTCTGCCGCTGCACCGGATACCGCCCGATCCGCGACGCCGCCTACGCCCTGGGCGAGCCCGAGCCGGATGACCCGCTGACTGCCCGGGCACAGCGCGCCGCACCGGCCCCGGCAGCCACGGATATCCAGCGCGCCGATACCCCTACCGGGGACCTGGGCCGTTTCCGCCGGGCCAGCGACCTGGATCAGGCACTGCAGATCCTGGCCGCCGAACCGCAGACCGTACTGGTGTCCGGTGCCACCGACTGGGGCGTGGAGGTCAACATCAAAGGCGCCCGCGCCCGCTCGGTGCTGGCCATCGACCGGCTGCCCGAACTGCGCCAGATCCACTGGAACGAGCGGTACCTTGAACTGGGCTCGGGCTGCACCCTGAGCGAGCTGGAACGCAAGCTCGCCGGGCAGGTTCCGCTGCTCTCCCAGCTCTTCGGGCAGTTCGCGTCAAGGCTGATCCGCAATAGCGCAACCATCGGCGGGAACCTGGGGACCGGCTCGCCCATTGGCGACACCCCGCCGGCGCTGCTGGCGCTGGAGGCCGAGCTGGTGCTTTCCAGCATCCACGGCAACCGGGTGGTGGCGCTTTCGGACTACTTCACCGGCTACCGGCAGACCGTGCGCGAGCCGGGGGAGATGATCACCGCGATCCGCATCCCGTTGCCGCTGGCGCCGCTGACCAGCTTCCAGAAGATTTCCAAGCGGCGCTTCGATGACATCTCCTCGGTAGCCATCGGCTATGCGCTCACGGTGTCGGACGGCATGATCACCACGGCGCGGATCGGGCTGGGCGGCGTGGCCGCGACCCCGCTGCGCGCCGTGGCCACCGAAGCCGAGCTGGAAGGCCAGCCGTGGAACCTGGAAACTATCCGGGCCGCGGCACGCACCATGGGCACCGAAGGAACCCCGATGGATGACCACCGGGCCAGCGCCAACTACCGCAAGGCCATGCTGGCCTCCTCGCTTGAACGGTTCTATGCCCAGCAGCTTGAACGCCGCTTGGAAGCAGGACAGGAGCAGAACTCATGAGCCAGCTATCCCAACGCCCCGACGCACCGGTAGTCGGCCAGCGCCACCGCCACGAATCGGCGGCCGCGCACGTCACCGGCACCGCGCTGTATACCGACGACCTGGCTGCGCGTCTGGCCGGGGTCCTGCACGCCTACCCGGTGCAGTCCACCTGCGCCCATGGAAAAATCCTGGGCCTGGATGCCAGTGCGGCGCAGCAGGTACCCGGGGTGGTCCGGGTCATCACCGCGAAAGACATTCCCGGGGTCAATGACCAGGGCGCCAAGCACGACGAGCCGCTGCTCCCGGTGGAAGAAGTCATGTTCTTCGGCCAGCCGGTGGCGTGGGTCCTGGGCGAAGACCTGGAAGCTGCCAAAGCCGGGGCCAGGGCGGTGCGCGTGGAGTACGAACCGCTGGATTCGCTGATCACCATCAAGGACGCGATCGCGGCCAACAGCTTCCACGGCATCCAGCCCGAGATCTCCAAGGGCGATCCGGAGGCCGCCTTCGCGCAGGCGGCCCACGTTTTCGAGGGCGATTTCGAGTTCGCCGGCCAGGAGCACTTCTATCTGGAAACCCAGAACTCGCTGGCGATGGTGGATGAGAGCGGGCAGATCATGATCCACTGCTCCACCCAGCATCCCACCGAAACCCAGGACATCGTCTCGCATGTGCTGGGCATCGGCGCCCACGAGGTCACCGTGCAGGTATTGCGCATGGGAGGCGGCTTCGGCGGCAAGGAAATGCAGCCCCATGGCTATGCCGCGGTGGCGGCCCTCGGCGCGGTGCTCACCGGACGGCCGGTGCGGGTGCGGCTGGACCGCACCCTGGACATGACCATGACCGGTAAGCGCCACGGATTCCATGCCACCTGGAAAATCGGCTTCGACGATCAGGGCAAGATCCTGGCCCTGCAGGCCGAGCTGACCGCTGACGGAGGGTGGAGCCTGGATCTGTCCGAACCGGTGCTGACCCGCGCGATGTGCCATATCGACAATTCCTATTGGATCCCGAATATCAGGGTCAACGGGCGCATCGCCAAATGCCATAAGACCTCGCAGACCGCGTTCCGCGGCTTCGGCGGTCCGCAGGGCATGCTGGTCATGGAAGACATCCTGGGCCGGGTGGCCCCGCAACTGGGATTGGACGCCCGGGAACTGCGCCGCCGCAATTTCTACACCCAGGGACAGGACACCCCGTACTACCAGCCGGTCCGGCATCCCGAGCGCTTGGAGGCTGCTTGGACCCAGCTGCTCGGCTCGGCAGGTATCGCCGCACGCGAGGAGCAGATCGCAGAATTCAATGCCGGGCACGAGCACGCCAAAAGGGCGCTGGCGATGACGCCGGTGAAATTCGGCATCTCCTTCAACCTCACCGCCTTCAACCAGGGCGGCGCGTTGGTGCTGGTCTACAAGGACGGTTCGGTGCTGGTCAACCACGGCGGCACCGAAATGGGACAGGGCCTGCATACCAAGATGCTGCAGGTGGCCGCCACCGCCTTGGGCGTGCCGCTATCCAAGGTGCGCATTGCTCCCACGCGCACCGACAAGGTGCCCAATACCTCGGCCACCGCAGCCAGTTCGGGCAGCGACCTGAACGGCGGCGCGGTCAAGGATGCGTGCGAGCAGATCCGCGGCCGGCTCGCGCAGGTGGCCGCCGGACAATTGGGGGTTCCGGCGCAAGATCTGCGCTTCAGCCGCGGCAGGGTCACCGCGCTGGGCAAGAGCGAATCGCTGGGTTGGGAAGAAGTGGTCAACGCCGCGTACTTCCAGCGGGTCCAGCTTTCGGCCGCCGGCTTCTACCGGACCGAAGGGCTGCATTGGGACCTCTCGCAGATGACGGGCAGCCCGTTCAAGTACTTCTCCTACGGGGTGGCGGCCAGCGAGGTGGAAGTCAGCGGCTTTGACGGCTCCTATGTGCTGCGCCGCGTGGATATCGTCCATGATGTGGGCGATTCTCTCTCGCCGCTGGTGGATCTGGGGCAGATCGAGGGAGGGTTCGTGCAGGGGGCTGGCTGGCTGACCCTGGAGGATTTGCGCTGGGACACCTCCGATGGCCCGAGCCGCGGACGGGTGGCCACCCAAGCCGCGAGCACCTACAAGATCCCGAGCTTCTCCGAGATGCCCGACGTCTTCAACGTCAGCTTGCTGGACAAGGCGCATGAGGAAGGCGCGGTCTACGGTTCCAAGGCCGTGGGAGAACCGCCGCTGATGCTCGCCTTCTCGGTGCGCGAGGCACTGCGTCAGGCCATTGCCTCCTTCGGCCGCTCCGGGCGTTCGGTGCCGCTGGCGTCCCCGGCGACTCCGGAAGCGGTGTTCTGGGCGATCGAAGCGGCACGGGAGGAGCGGTAGCCATGCTGTCGTGGATTGAAGCTGTCACCGCGCTGCGCAATGAGCGGCGTCCCGCGGTGCTGGCCACCATCACCGCGGTGCGCGGGCATGCCCCGCGCGAGGCCGGCGCGAAAATGGTGATTGCCAGCCAGGAGATCTTCGGAACCATCGGCGGGGGCAACCTGGAGATGGCTGCCATGGAACGGGCCCGGCAGATGATCAGCGCGAGCGGGAACCAGCCGCAGAGCATCACCATGAAGCTCAGCGACAAGGCCCCGGCCAAGTACGGCAGGCAATGCTGCGGTGGCGAGATCACGGTGCTGCTCGAGCCCTTGCCGGTTCCTGCCACGGTGGCGATTTTCGGGGTGGGAAATGTGGGCATGGAATTGGCCCGCATTCTCTCCCGCCATGACCTGGAGCTGCATCTGATTGATTCGCGCCCGGAATTCCTGGCGGACCTGCCGGCCCTTGAACCGAGCGTGGCGCGGATCCATTCGGCGGTGGCGGTGCTCGGGGAGCAGGTGCTCAGCTGCCTGCCTGGGGGAACGCACGTGCTGATCATGACGCACGATCATGCCGAGGATTTCCATCTGTGCGATGCCGCGTTGCGCCACCCGGGCTTGGGATCGATCGGATTGATCGGGTCGAGTGCCAAGTGGGCCCGCTTCCAGAAGAATCTGCGTGCCAGCGGCTTCAGCGACGAGCAGATCGCGGTGATCCAGTGCCCCATTGGAATCGAGCAGGTGCGGGGAAAGCAGCCGGCGGTGATTGCCGTGTCCGTGGCCGCCGATTTGCTGGCGAGGATCACGTCCGGGGCAAAGCAGCCGGTGCGCAGCGCCTAGGTGCGGGGCCGGCGGGCGATTATGAGAATTGTCTAACGTGGGGAACAAGTAGCAATGCTGGGGAGTTTAAACAGGGGAGAGCGGTGCTTCGTGCACCGCGCCCGCAACGTCTAGGAGGCCAATTCCATGTCCATGTTCGACAAGCTGCTGCGCAAGGGCAAGCAAATGGCCGGCGAGTACGTCCGGGAACAGCTCAACCAGCGCGGCTCCAATAGCAACCAGCGTGGCTCCAATAACCAGCAACGCGGCTACCAGCAGAATCCCGGCGGCTACCAGCAGCAGCCGCAGCACCAGAACTACGGCGAGCGCGGCTACGGCAACCAGCCGGCCTCGGCACCGTCGCGCGAGGACCAGGCCGCGATCGAGAAGTACCGCTACATGCTCCGTACCGCTCCGCCGCAGGATATGGAACGCGCCCACGCCGAGGCTTTCGCCCGGCTGACCCCGCAGCAACGCGAACTGCTGCATCATGAACTCTCCGAGCAGTTGCCGCCAGCAGAACGCCCGATGAGCCAGGACCCAAGGGACCTGGCCCGTTCGGCAACCCGCGCGGAGATGTCGCGTCCCGGGTTCATGGACAAGATCTTGGGTTCCGGCGGCAAGGGACGGGGTATGGGCATGGCTGCCGGCGCGGCCGGCGGCTTGGGTGTCGGCCTGCTCGGCGGCGTGGCAGGTGCGTTCATCGGTACCGCCATTGCCGGACCGCTGCTTGATGGTTTCGCCGGTATC
Source organism: Arthrobacter sp. JUb119 (assembly GCF_024807995.1). NCBI lineage: Bacteria > Bacillati > Actinomycetota > Actinomycetes > Micrococcales > Micrococcaceae > Arthrobacter > Arthrobacter sp. JUb119. Next base: position 277,363 of record NZ_JANUFE010000003.1, on the reverse strand, counting down.
GGCGAAGAGTTCGGTTCCATGGCCGAGGGCCTGGGCGATACCGTATCCGGTGCCGGGGAACAGCTCTCTGCGGCCGGTGAAGGCTTGGGCGGCCAGGCCGAAGGCATGTTCGGGGACTTCCTCGGCGGCGCCGGTGGGGACTTCGGCGACTTCGAGTTCTAAGGTAACTGGTCCCAGGCCGGCAGCAACTGCGTGTTGCTGCCGGCTTTTTCGCGCACTGTCCAGGCCTGCGGACAAGCCGCTGGCTCAGCGGAAGCCGAAGTGCCGGGACGGGCCTTAGCCGAGCTGGATGGCTTCGCGGACCCGGGTGATCTGTCCCGGGGTGACCTGGCAGCAACCGCCAATCAGGCGAGCGCCCGCGGCCACGAGTTCAGGAACCGCTCCGGGCAAATCATTGCCCTCAGTTCCTGGGACCCACACACGAGCTTCGTGGTCCCAAATTTCACCGCTATTCGGGTAGGCCAACAGCGGCAAGCCGGTTTCTTCTCCCAGGATCTGCAACGCGGCCACCGCTTGGGGTACCGGGCAGCAGTTCACGCCGACTGCGTCCCACACACCGGATTCCTGAACGATTCCGGCCACGACTCGAAGATCGGTGCCATCGCCCAGAACCACTCGGCCTTGATCATCGGCGCGCACCGCAAGGCTGAGCAACGCCGGCAGTTGCAGCTCCCGAGCCAATACGGTCAATGCTTCTGCTTCTGCCAGGCTTGGCACGGTTTCAAAGATGACCAGATCGGCACCGGCATCAGCCAGGATTTCCAAGCGCTTGCGGTGCCAGTTAGCCAGCTCGGAGGCCGTCTTGCGATAGGCGCCGTCGTATTCGGTCCCGGCGCCCGGTCCGGCACCGTAGGGCCCCACCGAGGCGGCCACCCAGCGTGCTGTGTCCGTGCGCCCAGCGCTGGAGGCTTCTCGCGCCAGGCGCACGCTGGTGCGCAGCATTTGTTCCATCTGCTGCTCGGAGCCCACCTGAGCCAGGCCGTCATAGCTGACCTGGTAGGAGCAAGTCGTGGCAACTTGGGCACCGGCAGCGAAAAAGTCCTGGTGCGCCGCGCGGACCTCTTCGGGGCGGTCCATGAGGATCTGCGCTGACCACAGGTGCCCGGTCACGTCATTGCCGCGATCGGCCAGATGGGTGCCGAGACCGCCGTCGAGGATGATTGGCGGGCTGCCTTCGGCGCGCAATGCGTCACGGAAATTGCTGGGGTGGTTTGGGGTATGCACGTCATCGAGGGTACACGGCGAGTGCTTGGATGACCGACCTTGACGCCGTGTGACCACAGATGACATGCCCGTCCGGGACTGCCGTCCAAGCTCGATATCCTGCAAGCGCATTCATTCCACAAGGAGCCCCATGACCGAGAGCATCGTCAGCACCAACGAGACTGCACCAGCCGATTCCGGACTGCTAAGAACCATGACCTCGCGTCATCTGGTGATGATCGCTTTGGGCGGGGTGATCGGCTCGGGCCTGTTCGTTTCCTCCGGATACACCATTGCCCAAGCCGGGCCGCTGGGCGCGGTGCTGGCCTATGCAGTCGGAGCCTTGGTGGCCTACATGGTGATGAGCGGGCTGGGAGAGCTATCGGCGCGGCATCCGGTGGCAGGAGGATTCCATGCACACGCCACCCGTGATCTTGGACCAGCGTGGGGTTTTGCTACGGCGTGGCTCTACTGGCTGTGCTGGGCGGTAGCCCTGGCCAGCGAATTCACCGCAGCCGGGCTGCTGATGCAACGTTGGTTCCCCTCGATTTCCGTCTGGGTCTTCTCACTGGTTTTCGCTGCTTTGCTGTTTGCGCTGAATGCGACTTCATCGCGGGTCTTCGGCGAAACCGAATTCTGGTTTGCGCTGATCAAGGTGGCGGCGGTGCTGCTGGTGATTGTCGTTGGCGCCGCCACGATCATCGGCATCAACCCGGCCAGTGACGCCGGCGTGATTGGCCTGTCCAACTTCAGCACCGAAGGGGGACTGTTCCCTGCGGGGATTACCGGAGTACTGGTCACCGTCCTCTCGGTGTTCTACGCATTCAGCGGTACCGAGCTGATCGGCGTAGCGGCCGGCGAGGCGAAGAACCCGCAGCTGAGCATTCCGCGGGCCATCCGCACCGCCGTGGTTCGCTTGGCGGTGTTCTTCATCGGTGCCATCGTGGTCGTAGCCGCAATTATCCCGTTTGCCGAGGCGGGCGCGAATGAGAGTCCGTTCGTCACGGTCCTGGATGTCGCCGGCCTGCCAGCCGGTGCGGACATCATGAACTTCGTGATCATCACCGCCCTGCTCTCGGCAGGCAACTCCGGACTGTACTCATGCGCTCGCATGCTGCATTCCATGGGAGCCGCAGGCCAGGCGCCCAAAGCCCTGTCCAAGACCAACAGCAGGGGCATTCCGATGCTGGCCCTGAGCCTGTCGATCCTCGGCGGACTGGTATCGCTGTTCTCCAGCTTCATCGCGGCGCAGTCGCTCTTCATGGCTTTGGTATCCATTGCCGGGTTTGCGGTAGTAGCGGTGTGGATCGTGATCTGTGCATCGCATCTGTCGTTCCGCCGGCACTACGTAGCCCTGCATGGATCCACCGATTCCCTGCCCTATCGGGCACCATTGTTCCCGATTCTGCCGATCATCGCCTTGGTGCTGCTTGGCGCTTCGCTGGTGGGCGTGGCTTTTGATCCAGTGCAGCGTCCAGCACTGTACTTCGGTGTTCCGTTCACCCTTGCCTGCTTGGCCTATTACCGCTGGCGCCATGGCGCTGGGGTGTTCAGCCCGCAGCGTGAAGCCGAAAGTGCGGGATCGTTCGCGGGAAACTGAACCGGCGCAGAGTCCTGCGGCCCTACTGTTCCACGAGTGGAAGGTGGACCAGGGTGCGTTGCCCGTTTTGCACCATGAATCCGCGGCCCGGCGGGAATTCGTGGCGCTTGACGCGCGGGAAGGGCACCTTGAACAGCGAGTCCCCGTCGTAGGCGTCGGGCTTGAGCGCGATGCCGTGGCGGTTGGACTTCAGTTCGCCGAGCAGTCCGAAGCTGGAGGAGAACGCGTTGATGTCTCCGTCGGCGATCAGGAAGTGGTCGGAGCGGTTGATGGCCTTGAGCAGTTCCTTGAGCGGGCGCTCGGCATCCGAATCGGCGAACTCGGTGAAGTTCTCCACAACGAACACGATCTTGCCCGGCATGGAATCGTCGGCGACCAGATCCAGCATGTCCTTGGCGAACTGCCGGGTCTGAGCCGGGCCCGAGGCCGCGCCGTTCCAAGTCCGCCAGCCGCGCAGCTCGGCGCGCCGGCCGCCAATGTGGAAGAACTGGGTGGCCGGGTTGGCGCGTTCCAGCGCGGTGACCATGGCGCGCATGGTGTTGGTCTTCCCGCTTTGCGGCGGCCCGGCGATGACGAAGGTGCCGATGGGCTCGAAGCCGCAGGGTGCGAGGGTGGCATCCGACAGGCCGATGGCCGGCTGCCCGTTGACCGTGTCGGGCAGCGCCGCCGCGGAGAATTCCTGCGGCAGCGACTCGACTCCGGCCGCCTGCGGGGCACCGGAAGCTGCCAGCTCTTGGGCCCAGCTGGTAGTCAGCGCGGTCTGCTCGGCCACGTTCGCGGTGCCGCCCAGCACGGCGATCTGCGCCTCGTGGCCCTTGATGATGGCGCGACCCGGGGCACTGCGTTCGCCCAGCACATCCTTGGCCACGCCCAGCACGTTGTAGGCCTGCTCGTCGGCCATGCGCAGCACCACGCGCTGGGTGATGTTCGCGCTGATCGCGGTGGGCACCGCGCCGAAGCGGTCGGCGGTGGTGACCACGTGCACGCCCAGCGGGCGGCCTTCGCCCACGATGCGCATGAACACCTGGTAGTACTCGCCGCGGCCGTGGCCCAGCTCCCAGTCGCTGCGGAACTGGCCGAAGCCGTCGATCAGCAAGAAGATGCGCGGCTCGGACAAGTCCCCGGTGACCTGGCGGTATTCGCTCAGAGAGGCGGCGTTTGCGGCCGCGTACCGGGCCGAGCGCTCATCGAGGTGCTCGGCCAGGATGCGGAAGACGCGCTGGATGCGCTCCACGTCATCGCCGCCGATCACCGCGCCGACATGCGGCAGCGGATCGAGCGACCGCAGCGAGCTGGTGCCGAATTCCAGTGCGTACACCGCTGCGGTGCCGGCCGAAGGGTTGGCTCCCGCGGCGATCGCGATGCTGCGCAGGGCCGCCGATTTGCCCGCGCCGGAGGTGCCGTAGACCAGCAGGTGGCCGTCGGTATCGGGTTCGAACCAAGCAGTTTCCTGGGCCTGGTGCTCGGGGATGTCGGCCAGGGCCAGCGGGATCCGGCAGTCCGAATCCGGGGCGAGCTCGCGCAAGTCCACAGTGGCCGAGAGGTCATCGAGCCAGGGCCGGCGGGGTGCCGGGATCCCGGCCCCGTTGGATGCGGCGATGAAGCTGGAGACCAGGCGCTTCTGGTCGTTCGGGCCGCTGTTCTCCTCGATCTCCTCGGACCCCGCATCAGGCTGCTCCCAGACGCGCGCGCCGCCGAAGCGCAGGTCCTCAACCCGCACTTCGGCCGCTTCGGGCTCATCGGTGGTCCAGCCTCCGGCGTAGCCGGACTGGAAGGGCACCAGCCGGCCCGGGCCGGTCTTGGCGATGCCGCGGCCGGGCAGCGACGGATCGAAGCCGGCGGCGATGGGGTCCTCCACCACGTCATTGGAGTCGGCGGCGTCGGCCATGCGCAGGGCCACGCGCAGGTTGGTATTGGCGCGCAGGTTGTCCTTGATCACCCCGGCCGGGCGCTGGGTGGCCAGGATCAGGTGGATTCCCAATGAACGGCCGCGCTGGGCGATGTCCACTACGCCGTCCACGAATTCCGGGACCTCCCCGGCCAGGGCGGCGAACTCGTCGACCACCAGGACCAGGGCCGGAGGGGTCTCCGGGTCCTGGCGCTTTTCCAGCTCCAGCAGGTCCTTGGCCTTCTTGCGGTGGAAGAGCTTCTCGCGGTGGTGCAGCTCGGCACGCAGGCTGGTCAGCGCGCGGCGGACCAGGTGCGGGGAGAGGTCGGTGACCAGCCCGACGCAGTGCGGCAGCTCCACGCAGTCGGCGAAGGCCGAGCCGCCCTTGTAGTCCACGAAGAGGAAGGTGACCCGGTCGGGGCTGTACTCGGCGGCCATCGCCAGCACCCAGGCCTGCAGGAATTCGGACTTGCCCGAGCCGGTGGTGCCGCCTACCAGGGCGTGCGGGCCCTGGGTGCGCAGATCCAGGCTCATCGCATCCGGGGTGCTCTGGCCGATGTAGGCGCGCAGGGTTCCGGCGCGCTTGAGCCGCGGCCGGGGCCCGGTGGCGGCGCGGTCGATCACCGAGTTGTTCTGCTTCCAGCGCTCGAGCACCGCGTCCGGTGCTTCGGCCAGATCAGTGCCCAGGATGCGCAGCAGCGACACCGAGTCCGGGATATCCGAAGAGTCCGGGACCAGCGAGCTGGAGTCAACGATCGGAGCCAGCCGACGGGCGAAGTGCTCTGCATGCTCGCGCGAGACTCCTTCCACGGTCACCTGGCGGGCTTCTTCGCCGGCGCGCACCCAGCCCACGCGGGCATCCTCCAGGCCCCGGGTGACATCCACGAAGGTGCGGCAGGCCGCGGGCAGGGACTGGACGGTGGGGGCCACGAAGATCGTGTAGATGCCCACGGCCGGTCCGCGCTCGATGATCTGCGAGAGCCGGGCGCGGTCCACCGGGGCGTCATTGCTGACGAACAGCACCAGCGAGAGGTCCTTGGCTACCGGCAGGCTGGTGTTCTGCTCGCCGGCTTCCTTGCCCAGCTCCATGGAGGAGTTGCGGGTGGACAGCGGGCCCAGCCGGTAGGAGGCCGGGTCGTTGCGCCGGGCGATGAGCTCTTCCAGGGCGTTGAGCAGCGCGGTGCCCGAGGTCTGGGTATCGGCCAGCGCCAGCTGGGCCAGCGGGGAGCGCGGCCCGGTGGTGTGCGGCAGCCACTTGAACCATTCCAGGTCCCCAGTCCAGGCCGGGTCGATGATCGCGGCGGTGCACAGGTCGTTGGGGGCGTGCAGGCCGAAAAGCTGCACGGCCAGCGAGCGCAGGACATCGGCGGACTGCAACCGGGGCCCGGCAATGCCGATGGCGCCGGCAGAGGGCAGCAGCTCGATGATCGGCACATCGTCGATCATCCGGTATTGCTCGGTGAGCTCTTCGACCCGTTCGACGTATTCCTGCAGTCCTGCCCGGTCCGCCAGCGGGGCCACGGTGGTGCGGCTGCGGGCGGTTCCCGAGCCCAGCCGCAGGGAGAGGAAGTTCCAGTGCTCCGGGCGCCGGGTCCAGAGCAGCTGGCCCAGGGACTCGGCCTGCTCGAAGACCGTTGCGGTGGCTGGGGCTTCGCTGCGCCGGTGGGAGCGTTCGGCTTCCTCCCCGGCCAGCAGGCCATCTTCCAGCACTTCGAATTGCCGTTCGAAGGTCTCGATTTCCAGGCGCAGCTTGTTGTTGTTCTGGGTGCGCTGGCCGATCAGGTTGCCCAGCATCATCAGCGGCGAGACCAGCACCACGATCAGCGACAGCGCTCGCTGGGTCAGCGAGAAAATGGTCAGGCCCATGATCAGCGGTGCGAAGATCATCGGCCAGGGGAAGAGCTTGGGGCTGGCTTCCTGCGGGATCGCCGGGCGAGGCAGTTCCTCGCCGGGGTAGCGGATCTCCACCCGCGGCGAGCGGTTGAAGAGGATCGAGCCGCCCTTCTCGTAAACCGGGGACTGCCCGGTGGTGTTCGCCTGCAGCAGCTCGAAGTAGACATCCGTGGCGCCCAGGGTGATCAGCTGGCCGGGGATCACCGAGACGCGCTGGGCCAGCCCGCCATCCACCAGGATGCCATTGGCGGAGTTCAGGTCCACCAGCTCGATCTTGCTGCCCACCTCGATGCGCGCATGCCGGGTGGAGACCATGCGGTCGTTGAGCACCACGGTGGCCTTCTCCGAGCGCCCCACATAGGAGGTGCCGGCGGGCAGCGCGAAGGCCATGCCGGCATCCGGGCCGTTGGCCACGCGCAGCACCGCGGCCGCCGAGCCGCCCGAGACGAAGGCGTCGGTAGTCGGCACGACTTCGATGGCGAAGCCCGAACCCAGTTCCGCTTCGGCCAGCGGGGTGTGCGGATCGAGCTGCACCGGGGCGGTGCCGGTGGCCGTGGCCAGCAGCGTGGGATGCTCGGGAACCTGCTCCCCGGCCAGGGCGCGGGCGGCATCTCCCACGGTGGCGGTCGCATCGCAGGTCAGGATGACGTCCACGGTGCTGGTGTCCGGTCGCCTGAGCGTGGCCTTGATTTTCACTTGGCGGTCTCCTGGAAGGTAATGCGGAAGGTGCGGCTGCCGACTTGGACGACGTCACCGTCATTCAGATGCAGGCGGACATGGGGCGGTGCATTGTGCGGGGCGCGGGAGGCGACGATGACCTGGGTGCCATTGCTGGATCCCAGGTCCATGATCCAGGCATTCGCCCCGTCGCAGCCGAAGGCCAGGTGCGTTTTGGACATCAGACGTTCCGGGTCCTTCAGCGCGACCAGCAGTTCATTGCCGGTGCCCGCGGTGGCCTGGGGCGCACGCCCGATCAGCCCGGATTCGGGAACCGGGATGTAGGACCCGTCGTCGAAGGCGAAGGCCGCGCGGCGGACGATTCCCAGCCCTTGCTCCGAAGGCGAATGCCAGTCGCTGTTTTGCGCTCCGACAATGCCAGCGGTGGACCGGGCACGCGAAGGCACGGCGGCCTCTTCGCGCCCGGCGTCATCTTCGATCGTGCCCAGCGGCGGCAGATGCTCGGAAATGTCCCGGTCCGGGCGCGAGAGCAGGTATTCGGCACGGGCCAGCGCCCGCGGGTTGGTGGGGTCCAGTCCATTGCGGATATCGACCACATAGGTCTGGGCAATCTTGTCCAGCCAGCCGCGGCGGTGCTCCTTGTCGAACAGGCAGGAGACCAGTAGCAGGACGGGGCCGATGAGCGGGATGAGATGGCTGAGCAGGAAGGCGAAAGACGCGGCCATAACGCGGGGGATACCCGGTGCGGCGAAGCGGCCCAGTCCGGTGGCGCGCAGTCGCATCGCGGACTTGCCGGGCGAAGAGCCCTTGCGGCTGTTCATCGTGAGCAAGACAATCAGGTAGACCAGCAATAGCAGGACGCTGACCGCGGACAGGACCAGCGGAACGGTGGAGTACTGCCCAGTCACCCGGAAAATCACGTAGCCGATGCCGGCGGGCAGCAATGCAGCCAGCGAAATAGCGTAGTCGATAAGGTAGGACCAAATGCGCAGGCGTGCTTCGGCCGGCCGCATTCCGAGGGTGGAGGATTTGGCGAGGGCTGCTGCTGAAACGACGTCCATGGGACCTTTCTACTTCAGTTCAATGCCGGCCTGCCACGGGGAGTTCTCCCCATTGAACGGAGGCCATCTGCCACATTATTCTAGACTGTGAACGAACTAGAGTGGCCCGGCAAGCGGGCCAGTCGACGAGTTGAGGAGCATTGTTGTGACTGATTTCAAGGCCAATTACGGCGAAATGGAAGCCATGGCATCGAAGCTTGATACCGGGCGCGAAGACCTGGATGGCGTTCTTGAGCAGCTGCAGTCCGGCGTGGACAAGCTGCTGGGCGAAGACTTCACCACCGAGCACGCTTCGGGCCAGTTCGGCGAAGGCTACAAGGACCTGAACGATGGCTTGAAGAAGGCTTTCGACGGCATTAATGACATGGCCATCGCCCTGCGCGACATGATGGAGCAGATCCAGGACACCGACCGTTCCATGGCTGGCAAGTAGGACCGTTTTTTACGGGGTAATGTGGCCGCCTTGGGAAATTACGGGCGGCCACATTTTTCTTGCACCGCCTGATCCTTGAATGCCGAATTGTTCTGCAGCGTCGTCGCTGGATACCTGAGGAGTCGTTTGCACTATGGCCGATGAAATCTATTTGGCGCGCCTGGAAGAAATTGTCACGGAGTTAGGCAATAGTATTAAGGATTTCGAGAATGCGTCTGACTTTGCCAAGGGCATGGCCGGCTCAGTGGGAGACCCGATGGGCAAAGGCGATCTGAAAGACCGAGTCAAGGACTTCGAAGACAACTGGAACGATACCCGAGATGACCTCCTCAAGAATCTTGAAGGAGTGCATACCGGCTTGAAGGACATCAAGGATGGATTCGAAGAGTGGGATCTGGAAACGAAGAAGGCCTTCTTGAATTCACGTGCTTCCGATGCCCCCAAAGAAGCTAAGTAAACTGAGAGAGTTGACGACATGACCTTGGAATCGCCAAAGGGTACAACCCTGCAGCTCATCGACGGAAATCCTGATGACCTGCTCCGGAGCGCCAAGGACTTGATCACCTCGGGCGAGGAGATGGAACGCTCTGCGGCCAGGCTGGAAGACATCAGTAACGGGACGTCGGATCTGAAGTCTGAAGCTATCGCCAAGCTGCGTGAGAACGCTGGAGACGTATTTCCCGAGTTGCGCAAGGCGGCCATCCGATACGACGGCACAGGCCAGGCCCTGAAGAAATATTCCTATGCTTTGGACCGGGTCCAAGGCGCGCTCCAAATGTGCACCGCTGAGGGCGGAGTGGATTCGTACACGAGCTTGAACGCGCTGATCACGGACATCGAGGATGCGCACCAGAGCGTGCAAACCAAGAGAAGCCAAGAAGACACCGCCGAAGGCGCGGTAGATGATGCCGACGGATTCCTCGGCTTCAGCGAAGGGACCGACAAGGAAAAAGCGGAAGCCAAAAGCGACCTGACAGAAGCAACCGCTGCGCGCGAAGAAGCCGAAGAAGAACTGCGTGAGCTGTGGGGCAAATTCGACGGTCGCGTATCCTATTGGGAAGATGCCTACGATGAGGCAGTCGGCGAAATCGAGGATGCCTTCAAAGCCGCGGACAACGATGACAAGTTCCTCTCCACCCTGGGTTCGGTTCTAGGCTGGATTGCCTTGGGCGTGGGTATTGCGGCCTTGTTCATCACTTCGCCGGTGTGGGGACCGATCGCATCAGCAATTGCGGTGATCGCTGCCGTTGCCGTGGTGGCAATCGAGGTCATCAAGATGGTCCAAGGCGATGGCGACTGGACCAGTTTGCTGATAGCGGTAGTCGGAATTATCCCCTTCGGCCGTTTTGCTGGAAAAGCCTTCTCCGGCTTAAGCAAGGCATTTCCCTCGGGGATCAAGGCAGGATCCAAAGCGGGACCTCGGAACATCATCAAGGCCTTTAGCAAAACGCGTTCCAGCACGGGGCGCGGCATTGTCAGGTCTTCCATCAAGTCGGGCACCAAGCGCCCACCGAAAACTACGATCCGTGGAAACCGTTCGACCAAAGCCAAGATCCGGCGAAATAACCGCAAGATCGAGCAAAAGTACCAGCAGACCGTTTCCGGCAAGACCAACAAGTATTTGGATGGCTTCAACAAGGAATTCAAAGGCGACTGGAAGACATACGTTAAGTACATCTCGGAGGGAAGCGCAACAAAGCATCGCGAAATGGCTGCCTACATACTGAAGAACCCTGACGACATGGGTCCTCAGGCCAGAGCCTGGGCGGAAAAGATTGCGAAGCACGGGAACTGGGAAGACCGGGGCAACGTCATAGTAACCGCGCCTCCTAGCCTCTGGGACCTGACTCGCGAGAAGTAGCTTCGGCGCGGAGCAATCCGTAAAGTGAACATCCGAGCCACACATTGAATTTGCGGGAGAAACGATGAGCGCAACACCACCAGCGTCGAAGGCGCGTCCCCGAGGCATCGGATACAGCTTGCTGTATCCGGCAGGTTGGCGCGAATTCAACACCAGTGTTGAGCACGAGCAGGCTTTGACGAAACTGGTGACGGCAGAGCCCAAGGCACTTGGACGCGCAGACCTGGTATTGATGCTTCGACGGCAAATGCACCAGACGTTCGAGTACTTGAGGCGCCGCGGATCACTTGGCTTCGCAATGCCGGTAGAGAAACTTGCCGTGGGGGCAATGCCGGTTTCCGTGATCATGACCCCACTCAAGGTGGGATCCTCCGGCACTTTGCTGGAAGCTGCGCGAAAGGCCGCAGGCGGCAACCAGATCGAAATCGAAGACGCCGACGGAGCAGACTGGTACCTCTGGTCTTCCGTGGAGCAAGCTGCCGAAGCTCCCGAGCTCAAGAACAATGGCCTGAACATGGTTGTTCCTCGTCCGTTGCCGGATGGAAGCATCGATCCGGATCCAAGAGCCGGATTGTGGTTGCTTTATTCCTACGCGCACGTTGAGTCGGAGAATGGTGAGGCATTCGCCGAAGGATTAAAGTCGTTGGGCTTGTCGATACTGGGAACTTTCAAGTGGGTGCCAATTCAGTGACAACATACGAGATTGAACCGGATCTGGAATTTTGGATTCCGGTACCTCGCTCATTTCCTGAAGATAGTTGGGATACGGCAGAGCAATGGGCACAGGACCTTGCGGAATTGGCCATCCCGGAAGATCTTGAGCTGCGGAAGGTCTATGAGCAGCTTGCTTTGGACGTGGCGAACAACCAAATAGCCGAAGCCGAGCATACACTTTGGTATTCGCCTGAAGATGGACACGCACTGGGCACTGCCCATTTGATAGTTCTGGATGACGACCCTGCCTTGAGTTTGGAGGAACTGGCCCAGCCGGACTACGAATCGGCGGCACCGGTCCAGATGAGCGAATACCACTCGGAGTCACTTGGCCAGATCATCCAATTGTCTTCCGTGATCGCGCTGGATGGGCAGCGTGAAGGAAACGGATCAGCAGTGCTGCCGGCCATCGGGCATGTCAGGACCGTAGCGCGGGGACATGGACTGTTCTTCCTGCTCGAGGCGTTCGATTCCGACCTCTCGACTTTGAATTTCATGATGGACCCGATGATCGATCTTTTCGATGCGGTGTTCTTCGACAACGTTGACCATGAAAGCGAATTAGGCAGCATATGAAGACCTCTAGATCCAGATTGCCCGAGCACAATGAATTCGTGGCGTCCTCGCTGTATTTCTATCCGCGGATTGACAAGGGCTTCAGCCTGTTGGCTATTGGAATGATCCTCTTATTGATGGGCATCTACCTGATTGCCAACGACTTGCCGGAAACCTCAAGCTATCTTGCTCAAATTGTCCTTCAGGGTATCCCCACCGTAGTGGGCTCCATACTGCTGATCTTCGGCGCCGTCGCACTTGCCAGCGCAGTGAAGGGTGCCGGTAGAAAAGCGGCCGATGCCATCGATCTGAAGGTCAAGGCCAGTGGCCTAACAGTTCGCGGTGGGCACAAGATCGCTTGGGCTTCGATTGCTTCGGTCATGGGCGTCGAGCACGTCAACAATGCGAAGGTCCAAGTCCTATGGGATCGAGCGGACCTGAACCGGACATTAGAGATTTATTTGCACGAACCCGTGGAGGGTCAACCAGGAAAATTCAGGGAAGGAAAGCCCTATATTCAGGTGTCCCTCCGCCATTATCCTGCCGTAGAGTATCGCGCCCTTTACGAAAAGATAATAGACCAATTCGAGAATCGTGGCATCCCTCTCGCATTCGAGGCTAAACCTACTCAGTTCTGATTCAAGCGGCTACGCCAAATGACGTGCAAGAGGCGCCGCCTCCCCGAGAATTCATGCGGGGTGGCGGCGCCTCTATTCGTGTACGCCCAGTGTGGGCATTTGCTACAGGGAAAATGCCCAAGGGAAGAGGGCGTTCAACTCCTATCTGAAGGCAACTGCGTCTCAGCTAGGGGGTGGGGAGGAAGCCAGAGGCAGAACTGTGCGCTGAGGAATATGAATCTCATGAGCGGCATGCGTACCGGGGGGGTAATCCAGCAAGCGGTTGTGGAGCCAGTTCCTCCAGATTTGTTCCATTATCAACCGGCGGGGATGTGCATTAGCCGGAAGTTCCCTGGTCTTGACGACTGGGTGAGGCGACAGTCGCGTCAGATTCCTTGGATGGTGTGAAAGCGTCCCCGGACCCAGATGGCGGACCTTCGCCGTTTGGTGTTGCGAAGGACGAAAATAAACAGTCGGAAACGTTCGCTCGAGTACTGGCGTAATTCGATTTTCCGTTGTTCCTCGTGAATTGCCAACTGGGTATTGGGAGGGTTTGGGCATGGTGTTCTTTAGTCGTGCTCGGGATCGTATTCAGTGACGTGGCGAAGCGCCGGATGCTGGCCCGCATGCCCGGTGGTGCGAGAGGCGGGGCCAGGTACCCCGCCCGCTCGACGGCTTGCGGCCCATTGCTCTCCAAGCGCAGGCACGGACAACGTGCACAGGATGTGGCAGGCCATGGAACTTTCCTGGTGCATCTGGGCGCGATGCATTGAACTTCACCCGCCAGCACGATCCAGACCCCACTTGCGACGCAGCTGAGTTGTATGTTTTCAGGCGTTTGGCAGGATATGAAGCGACAGCGAAGTCGGGTGCTCAGTCGAGAAATGAACAGTATTTTCAGCGATGAGCTTTTGATTATCGCGGGCTGCGGAACCTCCAGTATTCGGATTGATGTCGAACCGGGGGAAATTGCTTGACGAGACGTCCAACCGAATACGGTGGCCAGCGGCGAACAGGTTTGCTGTCGACGGCGCAGCGACCGTTACCCGGTAGACCTGTCCTTGCTGCATCAACTCCGGATCTTTGTACGAATCCCGGTAACGCACCCGCATGATTCCCTCGGTAAGATTCATGGCGAATCCGTTCGGAAAATCTGCGCTAGGCGGGTACTCATCGATCAGCTTGATGGTCAAGTCGGTATCAGGTGCAGATGACGACAGGTATATTTCGGCAGTGACGGCGCCCGCGATACTCACGGCAGTGTCGAGCACAGCCGATCGGAATACTAAGACATCGGCACGATCGGCCAGGCTGACGCGGACAGAGTCGCGCGCTCCTGCCGGTGCCACCTGGTCGTATGCTCCGCCTCGCATGAGCGGTTCGCCGCTGGTTACTTGGCCGCCCACGGTCGGTGCAGGATCACGGGGATCGAAAATCAGCGTTGAATGGGCCTGGCCCGAGAACGGGTCCGCTCGCATGTCACCGCCCGGGTGCAAGTACATGGTTGTCCTCGCCGAAGTCTCTGGCGGCCAGGTCGCTGCGTGCTTCCACTGTCCACCGTGCAACAGGCGGCCTTCGTCAGTTGCCGTCCCAGGACCGCCTCCCATCATGAAGTACGTGACCTTGTGGCGCGGAGTTGCATTCCTAGCCCGGCCGAGCACCTCATCCATCCAGTCGGCCCGGAAGTGCAGGTAAGACGGTGCGAGGTTACCGTCGAAGTAGCCCCCGGTTCCGAAATCCACGTCTCCGGCATAATTCTGGCACCGCTTGCCATGCGTCCAAGGGCCCAGGAGCAGATACGCTGGACTGCTTTTCAGGGAAGATAGCTGCTGGAAGTTCTCAATGGCTGAGGAAATATATGGATCGTACCAGCTGGAGATATGGAAGGACGGCACGTCGGGAAAGCGATCATAATACCCGCGAGCATAGATTGCCGGGTGGCTCCAGTACTCCCCGAATGACTCGCGGGACCACTGGTCAAGCAGGTAGCTTTCGTAACTGGGAGCCAGGCTCAGGGGGGACTTGCCAGGGCTCCAAGGGGTCTGTTCAAACCATTCAGCCAAATCCACCTTGGCCAGGCCCGCGGCGATCTCGGGGCTGCTGGCGGCCTCTGGACTTCTGGCCGCGTGGCGGAACGCCCAGGTAGCCTGTTTCAGTTCGAAGGCACCGCCCATCCTCATGCCCACTTCGTAGGCTGAAGAGAAGCCGCCAGAGTCCATGAACATGCCTGCAAGCGATTCGGGAGACAACGCCGCTACTGCCGTCTGCGCGTGGGCAGAATAGGAAACGCCATTCATGAGCACACGCCCATCGCACCATGGCTGGTTGCGTATCCAAGCGATGGTATCGAAACCATCGCGTCCCTCATTGAAGTACTTTACGAATTCGCCGCCTGAACGACCTCTGCCACGGCAATCCTGTCGGACTACAACGTAGCCCCGGCTAATGAAGAATTCGGCAATCTCTTCCGGCATGGGAACGGGGTTATGGCGAACAGACTGGTCGGAATCCCTTCTGGCTCGCTTACCGTAGGGTGTGCGTTCCAGAATCACGGGGAGCGGCCCTTCATGTTGGCTGTTCCGGTAAACATCCGTGGCCAGATGGACGCCATCGCTTAGAGCCACCATGTACTCCTGGATTTCCACGGCAACTTCTGGAATTGGTGTCATATCACCAGTTCGGATCGACAAGGCTCACTCTTTTCGCGTTCAATGCCGATCAAAATTGCGGGCTTGACCGGCGGCTAATTATCTACAATCGAAGATATCCGTCGTCGAGGTAGTCCATGAGACAATTGGCGCAAGTTAGCCAAATGTTTGTTGTGTACAGGGTCTGGGGAGGGAAAAATGGCTATTGCCTTGCAGTTTTCGGGCTTCAACCCCAGTGACCTCAAAGTGGCGAGTTCACCGCTGGCTGAGTTGATGGCCCTGCTGCATGTATGGGCCGAGCCCGATCACCACCTTGAATTCTCCGATGCTGTCCAGGCCCTCGCCAGCGGCGCGGATGAACCCCTGATCAGCGAATTCCAAGCGCTTTCACCGTTGTGGGCACGATTCAGGGCTCGATTCTTTTTCCCGCTGAGTTTGCAGCCCGGTTCCCTGTTCGATCGCGAGCTAGCCGCTTTGGCAGCAATGCCGGTGAGTGCCTTCGCTGGAATGGCAGCTGAGGCGCTGAGGGGGTTCAGCCAAGTGCAAACTATAGCCATCGATGTGCTCAGTGATAGCCAGGCCCAGCAGGAATTTCTGGATTCCTGTCGGTCACGCTCTGCGAGCCGCTTTGAACTGGCGGAACAATTGGTTAATGATCCGCAAAAATTCAGGAGCCGGATTATTCGGTTCTGCATCGAATGCTGGAACTCTTTCTTCGCGGCGGAGTGGGAGAACTTATACCAGGAGGCAAGTGGTTCCGCCGCTCAACTGACAATGAAGTTTAAGCGCTCTGAGCCGACCTCTGTGATTGCAGAAGTAGGCGCCACAGCGAAAGCTTTCCCTGGCGTTGCTGAGGTGCGTTTCGATAAACTCCAGCAACGCAGCGTGCCCCTGGCGCACAGGGAACTTCTGATGATCCCGTCGAAATGGATTGGGAATCATCTTACGGTCAAGGATCACCCCGGCTACCCGGTAGTTGTCCACTTCCCTATGCAACGGGACAGGGATCCTATTCTCAAGATCACGCAGGTCCGCGAGCGGCTCCGAGCGTTGAGCGCCGATTCCCGGATGGAATTGTTCCGCCATATTTCGGCTGAACCAATGACGACGTCGGAACTTGCCTCGCGCATGGGACAACCCGCGGCGCAGATCTCCCGGTCCTTGCGGGTTCTGCGGGAGGCTGACCTCGTTGTTTCGGAGCGCAAGGGGAAACTTGTGTATCACCGGATTGACACCAAGACGGTCCTCAGCCTTGGACCGGATCTCTTGTCCACACTGACTCGGTGACCGGCGGCCGGGCAAAATGCCATGGCCAAAGGGCGGCTAACGATTGTCTGAAATTGGTTAATCATCCTCATATAGCTCAACATCTGTAATAGAAATCACTAGTGGGCGATCCGCCCCATCGTTACCGAGCGCAATGGGAGCTTGGCACGGACCCGCTACTGGAGGAACCATGACTATCACTGAGTCCATAACCCGAAAAGAGCCGCTGGGAATCAGATTCCTGGCGCGACTCGAACGCGCGGGCAACGCCCTGCCGCATCCGTTTTGGCTGTTTTGGATCCTGTTCGCGGTTCTGGCTGTAGCCAGCTGGATACTTTCCCGTACAGGGGTCGAAGTTGTTGACCCAGCGACGGGCGACACGGTGGGGGTCAATAGTGCGTTGTCGGTAGGTGCCATACGGGATCTGCTAACTGGCGCGGAAGAATCGTTCGTCACCTTCGGTCCGCTGGGCACAGTGCTGATCGTGATGCTAGGTGTCGCTGTTGCCGACAGGTCCGGACTCTTCGAAGTGATGGCACGACGTGCATTGAGTAACGTGTCGCCGCGGTACGTCGTCTTCGCCGTGGCATTAGGCGGTGCCTTATCCAAGTTCCTCTCGGACTCCGCTTATGTAGTACTGATTCCCTTGGGTGCGGTGGCTTTTAAAGCGGTGGGCCGCTCGCCGATGCTTGGCATGATCGTCGCGTTCGTATCGATTAATGCAGCCGGCGATGCCAATCCGTTGATTGCACCCGGCGACGTGGTATTCGCCAAAGTGGCAACGGAAGCCGCACAAATCATCGACCCGGCAACTACTGTTCGTGCGACGGATAATATGTACTTCACCACGGTTTCGGCCTTGGTCTTGGCGGTCACGGTCACCGTGGTTACGGAGCTGATTCTGAAACGGCGGGAAGGGACGCTTATCGTCGAAGCTACCGAGGTGCCGCCAGGCGACAGCCGGGCAGTAGGACTCCGCCTCACAGATGTGGCCGAGCGTCGTGGCCTTCGCACCACTGGTGTGGTGGCATTGGTTTTCGTGGCCGTGCTGGCTGTGGCAGTAGCGATTCCAGCGTCACCGCTGCGAGGCGAGAACGGCGAGTTCCTTGAGTCGCCATTCTTGAACGGAATAGCATTCTTCCTGTCCTTGTTCTTCCTGGCCATCGGGACAGCTTTTGCCAAGAGCTCTGGTCAGCTGGCGTCCAATGCGGACATTCCCCAGTTCATGGCCGACGGAATACGTGCCATCGCGCCATTGATTGTCCTGTTCTTCGCGGTGTCGCAATTCCTGGCCCTGTTCAAGTACACGAAAATCAGCACCGTGGTCGCAGTAATGGGCTCCGATACGATCAAGGGGCTGGGGATCAACACGGTCGGGCTGTTCCTGATCGTCGTGTTGGGCGTTGCGACCTTGAACCTGCTGATTACTTCAGGGCAAGCGTTGTGGGCACTGGTGGCACCGGTAATCGTCCCCATGATGATGCTATTGGGCACCAATCCGGCGACGACCATGGCGCTTTATCGGATTGCGGATTCCTGCACCAATTCCATTACTCCGATGAGTACCAGTTTCGTGCTCTGCGTTGGGTATCTGCAGACCTTGAACAAGAAGGCCGGCATAGGAACATTGATCTCCTTTACCTTGCCTTGCGCCGTGATCATGTTCGTGGTTTGGCTGGCACTTTTCTTGGCATGGTGGGCGCTGGGCATCCCGTTGGGCCCGGGTGCCCCCGTTCGCTAATACAGGGGCATGGAATTGCAGCGCTGAGAAGCAAATTCGAATTGAAGCTGCTACGGATGCCCAGTATTAAAAAGTTCCGCCCCGGATCGCTCCGGGGCGGAACTCGTTTAAGCCGTCGTTCGGGAAGCTTGCGCCACCGGATTACTTCTTCAAGTGGTCAACCAGCTGCGAAGCGATGCCATTGTAGCTGCCCGGGGTCAGCGACTGCAGGCGGGTTTCGGCTTCAGCCGACAGGCCCAGTTCGCCAACGAATTCCTTCAGGCGGGCCGCATCCACGCGGTGGCCGCGGGTCAGGTCCTTCAGGCGCTCGTACGGGTTATCCATGCCTTCGACACCGGCGATAGCCTCGGCGCGCATGACCATCTGGATGGCCTCTGCAAGGACCTCCCAGTTGTGGTCCAAGTCGTCAGCCAGCACGGCTTCGGCGACAGACAGTCGATCCAAGCCCTTGGCAACGTTCGAGATCGCCAAAACCGAGTGGCCGATAGCGGTACCGATGTTGCGCTGCGAAGAGGAGTCGGTCAGGTCGCGCTGCCAGCGGCTGGTGACCAGGGTGGAACCCAGGGTGTTCAGCAGGCCGTTGGAGATCTCCAGGTTAGCTTCAGCGTTCTCGAAGCGGATCGGGTTGACCTTGTGCGGCATGGTCGAGGATCCGGTGGCGCCGGCCACTGGGATCTGCGCGAAGTAGCCGATGGAGATGTAGCTCCAGACATCGGTGCACAGGTTGTGCAGAATGCTGTTGAAGCGTGCAATGTCTGCGTAGACCTCTGCCTGCCAGTCGTGGGATTCGATCTGGGTGGTCAGCGGGTTCCAGGTCAGGCCCAGGTGCTCAACGAAACCCTTGGAGATCTGCTGCCAGTCAGCGGTAGGGACCGAAGCGTAGTGGGCAGCATAGGTGCCGGTAGCGCCGTTGATCTTGCCCAGGTACTCGGTCTTCTCGACGCGGTCCAGCTGGCGGGTCAGGCGCCACGCCAGAACTGCCAGTTCCTTGCCCAAGGTAGTTGGGGTGGCTGGCTGGCCGTGGGTGCGCGAGAGCATCGGCACGTCGCGGGAGTCCTCGGCCATCTTGGCCAGCTGTGCCACCAGGTCGCGGGCTGCCGGCAGCCATACCTGCTGCACGCCACCCTGGACGCCCAGAGCGTAGGACAGATTGTTGATGTCTTCAGAGGTGCAACCGAAATGCACCAGCGGCTTGAGGTTGCCAATGCCGATCGCTTCCAGGCGGTTAGCGATGTAGTACTCGACAGCCTTCACATCGTGAACGGTGACAGCTTCGATCTCTGCCAGTTCCTTCACGGAATCAGCGTTGAAATCGGTGACGATCTTGCGCAGTGCTGCCTTCTGTTCCGCAGAAAGCGGGGAGGTGCCTGGAAGAACGGAGTTATCGGTCAAGTGGATCAGCCATTCAACTTCAACGTGAACGCGATCGCGGTTCAAAGCCGCTTCGGAAAGGTAGTCGACCAGCGGTGCCACGGCGCTGCGGTAGCGTCCGTCGAGGGCAGTCAAAGCCAGTGGTTCATTAGCAAGGGAAGTGCGCGCAATCTCAGCCATACTCATATTCTTCCATCCTCGGCGCTACATCACATCTTTTACTTCACTGCTGTTTCCACAACCGGTCGCCAAACGTGCTGGTGCCCCATTGTTGCTGTCCATGATGGTGGACAAATTCTCAAGGATGCGGAGCAAGGAAATGATGTTTCAAGCGACGCTGCTGACGGTGGCAAGTCAGCTCGATGACGCCCAGAAAACCACTAAGTTTGCCATCGCACAGTTGGGTTCAATCCGGGCATTGACTTGGAATTCAAAGGCTGGCAAGGCGTTTCTAGACAATGTTGAGGAGCTGAGCCAGCGACTGGAAATGCTCAATGGCGAGCTGGACAACGCTGAAGAGTACTTGGGGGTTGCCATGCGTGAGATCCAAAACCTCGAAGCGCAAATCATGAACCAGAGAATGGCCTCGTAGCCATGGGATATGAAGTCAATTACAACGAGCCGGATTACGCCCAGGCAGGGGAAATCTGCCAGCGGGTTGCTCGCGACATCAATGGCATATCCGACGCTTTACTCAGGGCCGCGCAGGCTGCGTACAGTTGCCAGGGGGACCTGAATCTGCAGTGCATGGCGGCAGGCATTGAAGCCAGGGGCTATGGCATCGGGCATCTAGGCGATTTGATCAGAGACAGCTATCAGCAGGCCAGGGAAGGCGAAATCACAGCGTTCGAACTTACCGGAAAGGTCTCTGCGGCCATGCGGAATTATGAGGTTGCCGAAGCCGCAGTTGAACGGATGATGCTCGTAAGCACCAGCGCAGTACTGGTCGGGGACTTCATATCCAAGACCCGCGATAACGGCTGGCGTCCGCCGAGGGAAAGCATGGAGACCTTTTTGCGCTTGCTGATGTCCTACATCCCGCACTGGCCCTTGGCGCCGAATATGACCTTGACCGAGCAAATCGAAGGTACCGCCAAGTCGCTGTCGCGGATTATGCGGCTGCTGGGGTCAAACCGGAATACCGAAATAGAGCTCGCAGGGCAAGATCCAGCTCAGACGGTTGAACTGGATGGCAAGATGAGAAGCTATTTCCAGCTGCACGAAAAGCTGGAGGGCGAAGGCACGGAGAACAACGGAAAGATCATGATCGTCGAAGCTGACGATGATACTTATATCGCGCTCTTTCCGGGGACGCAGGATGACGCCGAAGTTCCTTCGCCTTTTGGCCCGGAAGGCATCGCTGACGGCTTCGGGGTGGAATCCGAGAATTTTGTGGAACCGCTCGATGAAGCATTAAGGCTCAGCGGAGCGAAAGAGGGCGATGAAGTGATCCTCTCCGGCTACTCGCAAGGAGGCATTCACGTAGCCCAGCTGACGAAGAACAAGTTCTTGAAGCGCAAGTACAAGCTGAACAAGGTGCTGACCCTTGGTTCTCCCATCGGCACTATTGATCTGCCAGAGGATATCCGCAGCCTATCCGTAGAAGACCGAAAAGATATGGTGCCCGGCACCGATGGCGGACCCAATCCCCGCAAGGGCGAGCATTACACCACCACTTTCCCAGGTCCGCGCGAGCACATGCAGGACATCTTGCCCGAAGATGGGCTCTTTGGCCCGTCGCATCATCTCAAGAATTACGGTGACCACCTCCTGGAACTCGATGAGGACCCGAAACTGGAAATCAGAGAGCATCTGAAGCAGTTCTACCTTCCCGAATCCCCGCTGAAAATCCGCATGTTCAAGCTGGAGCGCAAGCAAAAAGAACGTCCGCCCTTGAAGGAAGAAGACAAGGAGCGGCTCAAGCACATGGCACCACGCCACTAAAGCGCTCAAGAACTGCAACCAGCCGGCCGGATCAGCATCACCGGGTATCACCGTGCTGATGAATGGTGCTGTGGATCAGGGCAGAAGATGGGACGCTGATCGGGGGCGGCGAATCGGATATTAACGAAAGAGGACGGCACCTGTCGGATGCCGTCCTCTTCTTGTACTGCGTCGAATACCGCTTACTCGTTCTCGCTCTTGACGAACAATCCGAGGACCGCAGAGACGATGGAGATGATAATCGTACCGGCGATGGCATCCCACCAGAACTGCTCGATGACCAGTTCAATCGGGGTGAAGGTCGTCAGCCATGAAGTCAGCAGGAGCATCAGGGCGTTAATCACGATAGTGAACAAGCCCAAGGTGAGGCAGGTGATTGGCAAGGAGAACAGCTTGACGATCGGACGGACCAAGGCGTTGACCAATCCGAAGATTGCGCCAACCGCCAAATAGGCGATGACCGTGCTTACTGCACCTTCGCCGGCCGCGACGATCTTGAGGCCGGGCACAATCCAGACGGCGGCGGCGAGGGCAAGCGCATTGACGATGACTCGAATCAGAAAGCTCATGCCTTAACTTTGGCATAGAAATCTGGGATTAGGATGAACCGGAGATATCGCTAAACCCTTAGTGAGGGCTAGGCTTTGAGGTATGACTGAGAACCCGGTGACCCAAGATCAGGTGCAGCCACGCTCTGTAGTTGCACGTTTGCCCAAATACGCTGCGGGCAAGCCGCCTGCCCCTATTGAAGGCGCGAGAGCTTACAAGCTGTCATCGAATGAAATTCCCTTCGGTCCCTTGGACGCTGTGCATCGGGCGGTCGTGGAGCAGTCCAGCCTGAATCGCTACCCTGATCCGCTATCGACCAAGCTGCGCGAAGCACTTTCCGAGTACTTGGACGTTCCTGCGGAAGACATCGTGACCGGGGCCGGTTCCCTTGGCGCGTTGGTGCAGATCCTGAACGCTTTCGCGGGCCAGAACGAAGACGGCATCCAGGATGAAGTCATCTATGCGTGGCGTTCCTTCGAGGCCTACCCAATCCTCGTGCAGACTGCCGGTGCGCTGCCCGTTGAAATCCCGTTGCTGGAAGACGGGCGCCACGATCTGGAATCCATGATCGCAGCGGTGAACGAGAATACTTCAGTCATCTTGCTGTGCACACCGAATAACCCCACCGGTCCGGTACTCAGCCAGGCCGAAGTCGATGACTTCCTGGCACGGGTTCCGAAGAACGTGCTGGTTGTCCTGGATGAGGCCTACACCGAGTTCGTCCGCGACGAGAAATCGGTGGATGGCATCCATACCTACAACGAGAACGAAAATGTGGTTCTCCTGCGCACTTTCTCGAAGGCTCACGGCCTGGCGAATCTCAGGGTGGGCTACTCGGTGGCTCACCCGGAGATCACCGATAACATCCGCGTAGTGGCCACCCCGTTTGCCGTCTCCAGCGTGGCCGAGGATGCCGCGGTCGCTTCGCTGGCCCACATCGACCAGGTGCTTGAGCGCGTTGAGGGCTTGGTCATGGAACGCGAACGAGTTGCCTCGGCCCTGTCCGGGCAGGGCTGGAAGATTCCTTCCACCCAGGCGAACTTCGTCTGGCTTCCGCTGGGCGAAAATACCGATGAGTTCGTCGAGCGGGCAAACGCCGTGGCGCTGTCGGTGCGCGGCTTCTCGAACGAAGGAGTGCGCGTCTCCATCGGCGAAGTTGAAGCAAACGATCGTTTTATTGAACTGTGCAAGGAATCACTAGACCTGGCATAGGGGCAACTGGTGCTGATTTCTCGCGTTTTAGCGGTCAGTGCCTATAGGCTTAGAAATTAGACAAGCCGTATATGTCCCATGCGGAATGTATTCCGTGTGGGGCATATTTATGACCGAAGGATGATAAATGACGCGTGCTGCGACCGAGGCGACGGAGCCGGATCTGATTCAGATCCTGACTCCGGACGGCCAGCGTCAGTCCCATGGAACGTACGATGCGTATCTGGGTGACGTTGATGATGACATGCTTCGCGGCTTCTACCGCGACATGGCATTGACCCGTCGATTCGACCAAGAGGCCACAGCATTGCAGCGCCAGGGCCAGTTGTGCCTCTGGGTTCCGCTGCGCGGGCAGGAAGCGGCGCAGATCGGTTCCGGCCGTGCCACCCGCCGAAGCGACTACATCTTCCCCACCTACCGCGAGCACGGTGTGGCACTGACCCGCGATGTCTCCTTCTCCGAAATGCTGCGCCTGTTCCGCGGCATCTCCGGAGGCGGCTGGGATCCCCGGGAAAACAACTTCCACATGTACACCATGGTGCTTGCCGCGCAGATGCCGCATGCCGCCGGTTATGCAATGGCTTTGAACATGGAACAGCGCGGCTGGGATGAAGCCCGTCGCGCCAAGGAAGGCAACGCCGTAGTCGCCTACTTCGGCGATGGCTCCTCCACCGAGGGCGAAACCCATGAGTCCATGGTCTTCGCCAGCTCCTTCAACGCACCGGTGGTCTACTTCTGCCAGAACAACCAGTGGGCGATCTCCGTTCCTTTCGAGGTCCAGTCCAAGGTGCCGCTGGTCAACCGCGCCGCAGGTTACGGCATGCCGGGAGTGCGCGTGGATGGCAACGACGTGCTGGCCGTTCTGGCGGTCACCCGCTGGGCGCTGGAACACGCACGCAGCGGCAAGGGCCCGGTCCTCATCGAGGCCGTCACCTACCGCCTCGGCGCGCATACCACCGCCGATGATCCAACCAAATACCGCATGAGCGAAGAAGAGGCCCAGTGGGCCCCGAAGGACCCGCTGATCCGCCTGGAAACCTACCTGCGCGAGAACAACCTGGTTGACGACGCCTACTTCGAGCAGCTGGCCGCCGACGCTGATGCGATGGCTGCCAAGGTCCGCGAAGACGCCATGGCCTTCCCTGTCCCGCCGCTGGCCAAGTCCTTCGAGCAGGTCTACGCCGAAGCGCATCCACTGATCCAGGAAGAACTGGCCTGGCATCTGGAATACGAAGCAGGATTCGCCGATGCGGCTGAGGGAGAGCACTAAATGACCACCACAATGACCCTGGCCAAGGCCATTACCAGCGGCCTGGACAAGGTGCTGGAGTCCAATGGCAAGTCCCTGCTGATGGGCGAGGACATCGGGCGCCTCGGTGGCGTCTACCGCATCACCGACGGGCTGATCGACAAGTATGGCGAGCACCGCGTCATCGACTCGCCGCTGGGCGAGGCCGGCATCGTCGGCACCGCCGTGGGCATGGCCCTGCGCGGTTTCAGCCCGCTGGTGGAAATCCAGTTCGACGGCTTCGTCTTCCCGGCTTTCAGCCAGATCACCACCCAGCTGGCCAAGATGCACGCCCGCTCCGAGGGGCGTCTGACCACGCCTGTAGTCATCCGCATCCCTTACGGCGGCGGCATCGGCTCCATCGAGCACCACTCCGAATCCCCGGAGGCGCTGTTCGCCCACACCGCGGGCCTGCGCATCATCACCCCGTCCAACGCGCATGACGCCTACTGGATGATCCAGCAGGCAGCCAGCTGCCAGGACCCGGTGATCTTCTTCGAGCCCAAGCGCCGCTACTGGCTCAAGGGCGAGGTCGATACCGAAACCCCGGCGCTGGATGCCTTCAAGGCGCAGGTGGTCCGCCCGGGCACCGACGCGACCATCGTCGCCTACGGCCCGCTGGTGCCGATCGCCCTGGCTGCCGCTGATGCCGCGCTGGAAGATGGCCGGTCCATCGAGGTCATCGACCTGCGCTCGCTGTCGCCGATCGATTTCGACACCATTACCGAATCGGTGCAGAAGACCGGCCGGCTGATTGTCACCCACGAAGCGCCGACCTTCGGCGGCCTGGGCGGCGAAATCGCGGCCCGCATCACCGAGCGCGCCTTCCTCTCTCTGGAAGCCCCAGTGCTGCGCGTGGGCGGATTCCACATGCCTTACCCGATTTCCAAGGTGGAGTCCCAGTACCTGCCGGACATCGACAAGTTGCTTGAAGCCCTCGACCGGTCTTTCGCTTACTAAGCGGAATCCAAGGAGTAGTAATGACAGTCTTTAATCTCCCCGATGTGGGCGAAGGCCTGACCGAAGCGGATATCGCCTCCTGGAAGGTCAAGGTGGGCGACACCGTTGAGGTCAACCAGATTTTCGTGGAAATCGAAACCGCGAAGTCGCTGGTCGAGCTGCCCTGCCCCTTCGCCGGGGTGGTCACCGCATTGCACGCGGCCGAGGGCGATACCGTACTCGTGGACAACCCGCTGATCACCATCGATGAAGAAGGCAACGCGGCACCTCCAACCGGCGTGCCCGAAGCAGCCGAAGCCCTGAGCACCGCCGCACCGCAGGCCTCGGAGGAACCCGGCCCGCTGGTCGGATCGGGCCCCACCGCTGATGCCTCGGTGCGCCGGGCACGCACCACCCGCCCCGCTCCTTCGACGGCCGGTGCGCGAACCGCAGCGGTGCGCGCCTCCGGCTCCGCCTTGGCCGAGACCATCTCGCGCCGCGCGCAGTCCCTGGGTACCGCGGTGACCCGCGAAGTCGACCGCCGCAAGCCTGCGGTGGCGAGCTTCGTGGACCGCGTGCTGGCCAAGCCGCCGGTACGCCGGCTGGCCAAGGAGCTGGGCATCGACATCAACGACGTGGTGGGCACCGGCAACCAGGGCGAGATCACCCGCGAAGACGTCAATAGCTACCAGGCCCAGCGCGAAGCCGAGCATGCAGCGGCGCCAACCTATTGGGCCCACGGCCAGCTGGCCGATGCCCGCGTGGAACGCACCCCGGTGCGCGGCGTGCGCAAAGCCACCGCCAAGGCCATGGTCGACTCGGCCTTCACCGCACCGCATGTCTCGATCTTCGTGGATGTGGATGCCAGCCGAACCATGGAATACGTGCAGCGCCTGAAGAAGTCCCGCGACTTCGAGGGCATCAAGGTCTCGCCGCTGCTGGTGCTGGCCCGTGCCGTGATCTGGGCGGCGGCCCGCAACCCTTCGGTGAACGCCAGCTGGGTGGAAACCGCAAACGGCGCCGAGATCCACCAGAAGCGCTTCATGAACCTGGGCATCGCCGCAGCCACCCCGCGTGGCCTGCTGGTGCCGAATATCAAGGACGCCCAGAACCTGAACATGAAGGAACTGGCCATCGCCCTGAATGATCTGGCCACCACCGCTCGTGCCGGCAAGACCCGTCCAGAGGACATGCGCGACGGCTCGCTGAGCATCACCAACATCGGTGCGCTGGGAATCGACACGGGTACCCCGATCATCAACCCGGGCGAAGTAGCCATCGTTGCATTCGGCACGATCCGCCAGAAGCCATGGGTCATCGACGGCGAAGTGGTCCCGCGCTGGATCACCACCCTGGGCGGCTCCTTCGACCACCGCGTGGTGGATGGCGACCTCTCGGCCCGCTTCATGGCCGACGTGGCGTCGATCCTTCAGGAACCGGCGATGCTGCTGGACTAAGGGCTCCCGGACCAGCGAGGCAGCCCACCGCCCCGCGCAGAACCTTTCGGGGATCTGCGCGGGGAGGTGCTGTCCCCGCGGTTCGAATTGTTCCTTGAGCAGGGTTATTCAAACCCCTGTTGATACAGTTGTTCCCATGAACCGCACGTGTTGCACCGACCTGAAGTACCCCGGCAAGCTGCTGCTCGCGGGCCTGTTCGCAGCCCTGGGACTGGGCCTGGGACTGGGCGTTGTGCCGGCGCAGGCAGCCGCGGATCCAACTCAGCCAGAGGCCACGGCACCGGTCTACCCCTCGGCGACGCCCGACGATGACTCCGCAGATGAAGGCACCGTCCTCATCCCGTCGGTGACCTCGCAGGAAGGCAACTTCTACCTGGCGGTCACCGATGCGGCACTCGATGAGGTGGATTCGGAACGGATCATGGACCAGGTCAGGCAGGCCGTGGGCGAACAGGATGCGAAGATCCTGCTCGGGGTGGACCAGGAACCCAACAACCTCAAGGGCGCCGGGCAGCTGGTGCGCGGGATGCTGATGTTCGGCGACAGCGACGCGCTGAGCGATGACTGGCTGGAGAACGGAAAGACCCTGGGCTATGTCGGGGAAGGCTGGATCGCCATCGGCGTGATGCTTCCCGAGAAAGCCGGGGATCCGGTGGAAATCGCCGTGGATCCCGGGCGCGACGTGCGCGAAACCGCACCGGGAAGCCAGCAGCGGATCCTGGAGGCAGGGCAGGGCGAGTTCGCCGCCGGGGATTACACCGCGGGGATCACCGCCGTCGCGCTGGCCACCACCCAGCAGCTGCAGGCACCGCCGGACCGGGCACTGGCCAAGGTGATCGCCGTGGGCGCGCTCGCCGCCGCCGTTGCGTTCCTGCTCGCATGGGCCTGGCGTGCCAAGCGCCGCAAGGCCCGGCAGGCAGCCGCCGCCGATCGCAACAAGCAGGCCGAGCTGCTCGAATCACGGATCCAGCGGGCAAGCATTTACCTGGACCGCCATCCGGTGCCCGATCCCGGCCTGACGCGGGAGAGCCGCTTGGCGCAGGTCATGGCAGAACTTGAAAGGCAACGGGCCGGCTCCCAGCCAGGGGCCTGGCGCGCATTGGGTATGGCCCCGGATTCCCTGCAGCCGCAGCAGGTCTCCGAAGCGCAGCTGGCCCAGCTGCGCGACCGCGAGCACGAGCTCTCGCTGCTGCGCGGAGCGGTGCAGCTGGCCCACGCCTTCACGGCACGGCCACGGGATTCGCGCGAGTCCTGGAACCGGATTTTCGAATACCACCGTGCACGGCTGGAGGACCTGGCGCTGTTCCTCGATCTTCCCGGTGCCGGGCAACTGGCTTGCGCGCAGGCCGCGCGCACCGTGATCATCACGCATACCGATGAGCTGCAGCTGCTGCACACCCGCCTGAGCCGCAGGAGTAGCGGCGCGGATACGGCCCCGGGGATCCTGGACAGGCTGTGGGAACTGCGCGACGAACTCGATGGCGTCTTGCACGATGCACTGGCCCAAGCCGGCCAGGCGAGGCTGAAGATTCCCCACGGCCTGGGCGAGTCGATGGAAAGCGCGCAGCGGAAAACCGATCCGATGGAGGACGATCCCATCGCGGTGCTCCGGAATTTCGCGCCAGGAAGCGGGACCCGCTGATGCCGGCCCGCTTGATGCACGATTCCACCGGGCGGCGGTTGCACCGCCCCTTCCATTGGACCGCCATCGCCGCCATCATCATGGCGCTGGTGACCACCGCGCTGGGCGTGCGCGCGGTGCTGGCCGTGCAGGCAGCCAACGTCCCGGACCCCTACGAGGTCCAGGTGGTGGTCCGCGGCGATAACGGCTTCAACATCACCCAGCAGACGGTGGACGCCGAGCTGGCCCGGCACCCGGTGCGTGCCACGGCCCCGCTGGAACTGGTCATCACCGACCGCTGGCTCACGGGTGATGAACTGCTGCGCGGGCAGGTGCCGGAAAACCAGATCATCGTCTCGACCAGGATGGAGAACAGGGATCCCGGGCTAAGCGACGCTGAACAGCGCTTCGCCGGGGTGGGCCTGGACCGCAGCCTTGCAGCATCCGACGACGCGCATACCGACCTGCGCTTCGACATCGAGCACGCCTTCACCAAGAACGTTTCGGTAGGCCATGGGCCCAAGGCGGCGGTGGCCGCCGCGCATACTGCCGCCGTGCTGCTGGACAATTCGCCCAGCAGCTCGGCGATCTTCTGGTTCGCGGCCGTGGGTGCGAGCGCCATGCTCACCGCCGCGTTCTTGGCCAGCGCCCTGCGCTACCGCTCGCGGTGGGCATCGCGCCACCGGCGGCTGGCCGCGGCGCAGCGCAAGCTGGCCCGCGTGCTCCTGGACCTCGAAGCACTGGAAGCCACCTACCAGGCCACCGAGCAATCGCGCCGTCCTGCCGGCTTCACCAAGGCGTGGCGGCAGCTCGAATCCCTGTCCCTGGATGCCGCCCGCCGCGAAGCGCCCTTGGTGCGCTCGCTGTTCACCCGGGCCGAATGCCTGGAACAGAGCACCGGGCAGCAGCTGGCGGCCTTCGAGGCCGACACGCGCAAGCTGACGGAACTGGCCGACTCGCTGATGGGCGCCGGCTCGGTGCATGCGCACCTGGCTGGCACCGGATCCACCTTCGACAAGCTCAGCAGCCCGATCAACGATGCGGCCACGGCGCTGCTGATCCGGCTGGACACCGCCCCGGGCACCATGGTGGCCGGCAAGGACCTGGCGGATTTCCGCAGTGCCCTCGGCGAACTGCTCAATGCCGCCCATGGCGATACCAGCCAGCGCACCGCCATCGAGCGCTGGGCCGAGGCCGAACGGCGGCTGGCGAAGCTCGCCGGGAAGATCGCTGCCCGGCTGCGCCGGTATCCGCGGGGGCTGCAGCAGCCGGTGCCCCAGATCGGCGCCCAGCACAATGAGCTGCGCTCCAGCCTGGGCTTGCCGCCGGTATCCAAGCAGGGTGCGCTGGCGCAGATCGCCACGGCGAACTCGCTGGCCCGCGGGATTCTCGGCGATACGCTTCAGGCCGATCAGGAGGCAGACGGCATGCCGCGCGAGCCCGGTGCTTGGCGGCGCGCGCTGGCCAAGTTCGCCGGCACCGTCGGCACCGAGGGCGATGAACCGCCCAAGCTGCGCCGGGCGTGGACGGCCGGCCTGCTCTCTGCCTTGCTGCTGGGCAGCCTGATCGCCGCGGGGGTCATCGTGTCCTCGGTAGCCAGCGAGCCTGGACGCACCTATGAGGGGTCCGGGCGGGGGATGGAACTTGAAATCGATGACCAGGGAAAGCTGGTTGACGAAGCCGAGATCCGCCGGTACATGGAAGAGGACTTCGACACTCCGCAGCAGATCCTGGTCGTGGTCCGCGATGCCGAAGCCTACCTGGAACTCAAGCACTTCGACGGCTCGGAATACCGCGATTCGACGCCCGAGAGCGTGCGCACAGCGATCTTGCGGATCAAGGACGAATACTCCGATCGCGCGGATCCGGCCAACGGCGAGCTGCCCGAGGACCTGACGATCATCCCGCTGCTGATCACCGACGAGGGCAAGGGAATCGTCCCCGGGCTGATCTCGGGGGCAGTCATCAGCGGCACCGCCTCCTGGGGCACGACCGGCGGGTGGGAGCATGGAAGCATCTACGAGTCGAACTATCCGGCCATGGAAGCCGCCAGCGCGGCCGAGGACTTCGCCGTGGTGCTCAAGCAGGCCGGGTACGAGCAGCCGGACTACAGCACCTCGCTGCTGTACTGGATGCTCGTGTTCATGCTGTTCTTCACGGTGGTCAACGTGGTCCAGGTCCTCCAGTACCTGCTCGGGGCGACCTCGCAGCTGACCCGGTTCTCCCGCGGCTCGCGGTCCGTCCAGCATTCGCGCCGGCAGCTGGAGGAGCTGGCCATGGGCTTGGAGGATTCGCAGATCAATGCGGTGGCCGTGCTCGGCGCGACCGCGGCCCCGAATGCGGACGAGGCAGGGCAGCGATTGTTCGAGCGGGCCTTGATGATGGCGTGGCGCGAAGCCCAGGAGTTATCCTCGATGACCCTGGGCCAGCGCCTTGCCGCCGGCTATGCCCAGCGCACGGCGCATCTGGCCCGGCTGGTAGCGCTGCTGGGCGAACGCGATGCCGACGTGGCGCGGCGGGCCAAGGCGCTGGTGCTGGCCAGCCGCGGTGCCGGGGGAGATGCTCCAGCGCCAGTGGAACTGCCGGGACAGAAATGACTCCGCCCCGGCAGTCCGGCACTGCGCGGTTCTAGCCCAGCAGCTCGGGCAGTTCCTGCGGCGCGTTGCCCAGCACCTTCTGGGAAAGGAACTCGGTGACTACCTGGTACCAGATCTTGGCGTGCTGCGGGGACAGCACCCAGTGGTTCTCATCCGGAAAGTACAGGAACTGGTGCTCGGTGCTGCCGTCTTCCTTCTGGGGCAGCCCCGAATCGGCTAGCAGCTCGTACCACAGGCGCAGGCCCTCGCCGATGGGCACCCGGTAGTCCTTGTCGCCGTGGATGACCAGCATCGGGGTGACGATGCTGCCCACCGAATGATGCGGCGAGTTCTGCTCGCGCATTTCGGGGCTCATCTCGCGGGTCCAGTAGAACGCGGCGTCGGTGGTCTTGCCGAAGCCTTCCAGCGCCCACAGGCTGGCATGGGTGACGATGGCCTTGAAGCGGTCGGTGTGCCCAGCCACCCAGTTGGCCATGTAGCCGCCGAAGGAGCCGCCCATGGCGGCGGTGCGGGTTTCATCGATGTCCGGCCGCGCCTCGGCGGCATCGGTGATGGCCAGCAGGTCAGTGTACGGTTCCTGGCCCCAGCGGCCCCAGCCGCGCTGGATGAACTCCTGGCCGTAGCCGGTGGACAGGGCCGGATCCGGCAGCAGCACGGCATAGCCCTGGGCCACCAGCAGCCATGGGCTCCAGCGCCAGCTCCAGGCATTCCACGAGCCCAGCGGCCCGCCATGGATCCACAGCAGCAGCGGCGCCTTGTCGGCGGCAGAAGCGGTGGCGGGCAGGGCCAGCCAGGCGCGGATGCTCGACCCGTCATCGGCGGTGGCTGACACCTCGGTGAGCGTTCCGGGCAGGGCCGGGCGGGAGACCGGGGAACGCAGCTCGGTCAAGGCCGCGTATTCGCCCGGCTCCAGGTCCCCGGTGTGCGCCAGGTCGATGGCCACCGGTTCGGCCGGGTACAGGTAGCTGGAACGAAGCGCGTAGGCGGTACGCGAGTCGCTGCTGATGGCCAGATCGGTGTACGCGCCGTCATCGGTGAGCCGGGTGATCTTGTCGTTGTACAGGCTCAGATGGAAGACCGGTGCGTGGCCGTTGTCATCGGCGGTCAGCAGCAGCGAGCGCCCGTTGGGAACCCACTGCAGGTCATTGACCCAGCGGTCCCAGCCGGCGGCGATCCGGTGGGTGGCGCCGTCGGCCAGATCCATCAGCCACAACTCGAAGACCGGGGCGGTATCGGCGGTGGAACGCTCCCAGCGGGCGTAGGCCAGCTGGGTTGAATCCGGGCTGATCTTGCCCAGCGTATATTCGTACTGGGCATCGGGGGCCAGCAGCATCTCGTGGGCGCCGGTGTGCAGGTCGATGCGCATCACTCCCGGGGCTGAGGAAGCCCGGCCTTCGGGAACCTGCCATTCGGTGACCAGGAAACTGCCATTGGAAGCAACGTCGTAGGAGGTATCCTCCAGATTCGCGCCCATGCCCGGGGTGAGGTCGGTGAGCTGGGTACTGGTGGCGTCCTGCAGGCCCGGCAGGGACCCGGTGTAGTAGTGCGGGGTGGACGGGCCCAGATCTTCGTCCCAGTAGCGGACCGGGTAGCCGGTGTGCAGGATCGCCGAGACCTTCTTGTCCTTGCGGCCGGTGCGCAGTGCCGCTTCGGCGTCCAGGTCCTTGGCGCGGGAGAAGGCCGAGGCGCGCAGCACGATGGTCTGCGGGGACTGCTGGCAGATCCGCAAGGACTGCACCCCGGCAGGGTGGGAAATCACCGAGCGGGCTTCGCCTCCTGCTACCGGCAGGATCCAGCCTTCGGCCTTGGCGTCTTCCTTCGACGAGCGCTTGGCCACGAAGAACAGGTCGCCGTTGGCGGCGAACTGCGGTTGCGATTCGCCGTGCTCGCCGAATGTCAGCCTGCGTGCTGGTGCTTCGCCTTTGGGATCCAGCGACCAAAGGGCGCTTTCGTATTTCGTCCCGTCCTCGGAAAGCTCGCTGAGGGTGGTGACGAGCTTGGTGCCGTCGGGGGAGAGCGCCAGGCCGCCGAGGCGGCCCAGGCCAATAAATGAATCTAAATTATGAAATGAATGCTTAGAGTGTTCCACTTCACATATCTTGCCACTGTTCGCGGCTGGGCACTACCGGAAATCGAAAATTACCTGGCATCGGCAACAAGACCGGGACAACTTGCAACCAAGGCGTGATGCCGCCGCTATTGGAAAAACCTGCAATTGAGTGGAGGATGAATTCAATGGGGGAGCTCGCGATGTCAGCTGCATGACCGGATCATGGATCAAGGAGTTGGAAAAGATGAACCGTGCCAGAACCCGTCTCGGCGCGCTCCCGATGATGTGCGCAGCAGCCCTGATGCTGGCTGCCTGCCAGGGAGCCCAGCCGGACTCGACACCCAGTCAGGAACCTGCGCCAAGCGGCACATCGCCATCGGCAAGTGCCAGCTCGCCGGAGGCTTCGAGCCCCGAATCCAGCCCATCGTCAAGCGCCGAAAGCCCGGATGCGCCAAGCACGGCGGCGCCCGAGCTGAGCCAAGAGCATGAAGTGCATAGCATCCAGTTCATGACCCCGGAGCAGTGGACCGCCACCGGGGATGACTGCGAGGGTGAATGCACCGAATGGGATGAATGGGAGATCAAGGACGCGCAGGGCAAGCATGTGCTCACGCTGATCCCCACCACGGCAACCTCGCCGGATGGGGACGTGTCTCTGTACGAGCGGGAGCTACTGGAGCGCGAAGAGCTGCCGGACCCCGGAGCTGGCACCGGCTTCCATCCCGCCAGCTTCATTGCCGAGTTCTGGGAATCGACCAGCCAGGAGGATGGCGAGAAGGAGTCCGGGTTCGATATTGCCCTGGTCGATGACCAAGTGCTCGCCCAGCGCAATGAGAACCCGGATCTGAACTTCTTCAAGGTCGGCGAGCAGTCGCCGATGATGTGGGTCGAAGAGGACTATCTGGAAGACCGTGGCGTCCCGGATGACCCGGTGAAGCAACAGGCGCAGCAATTCCTGGATACCCAGGAATATGCGTTGGTGCGCGAAATCCTGCTCAGCGTCCAGCCGGCCAAGGGCTAGGCCAAGCCCGGCACGCAAGAAAGGACCGGCCCGGAAGCAGCTCGAGGCTGCTTCCGGGCCGGTCCCGGGATCCTGCTACCGCTGGTTGGCCGGCTGCTCGTTGTGCAGCCGCGCCTTGGCGATCTCGTTGATCCGTCCGCGGCACAAGTACCAGCCGCCGATGATCAACGGGATGATGACCACCAGCGAGGCAATGGTCCAGGTGCCGATGGGATTATCGAAGGCCATCATCACCAGCACCAGGGCCAGGAAGCCCAGGGTGACCCAGCCGGAGACCGGAGCCAGCGGCATCCGGAAGCCGGGGCGCTGCTGCTCGCCGCGCTTGGCGGACTTCACCAGCGCCATCTGGCACAGCACGATCATCCCCCAGGAGGCAATGATGCCGATGGCCGCGAAGTTCAGCACGATCTCGAAGGCCTTGGCCGGGACCACGGCGTTGAGCACCACGCCGAACACGGCCACCACAGCGGTGATCACGATGCCGCCGTAGGGAACCCCGGCCTTGTTCATCCGCCCGGCGAATTTCGGCGCCGAGCCGTTCAATGACATGGAGCGCATGATGCGCCCGGTGGAGTAGAGCCCGGCGTTCAGCGAGGACAGCGCCGCGGTGAGCACCACCAGGTTCATCACCACGTCCATGCCCTGCACGCCGATGGATCCGAAGAAGGTCACGAACGGCGATTCCCCGGCGCTGTACGCGGTGTAGGGCAGCAGCAGCGAGAGCAGCACCAGCGAGCCGACGTAGAATACGGCGATGCGGATGATCACGGTGTTGATCGCCTTGGGCATGACCTTTTCCGGATTCTCCGTTTCGCCCGCGGCGGTGCCGATCAGCTCGATGGAAGCATAGGAGAAGACCACGCCCTGCATCAGCACCAGCACCGGCAGCAGGCCATTGGGCAGCAGCCCGCCATTGGAGCTGAGCAGCGAGAAGCCGACCTCATGTCCTGCCAGCGGCGTGCCGAAGATGACGAAGTAGCAGCCAATGATCAGGAAGGCCACCAGGGCCACAACCTTGACCAGTGCGAACCAGAATTCCATCTCGCCGAAGGCCTTGACCGAGATCAGGTTCATGGCCAGCACCACGGCCAGCGCCAGCAGCGCCCAGAGCCACTGGGGCACCGAGCTGATCCACCCCACGTACTTGCCGAAGAAGCCCATGTACAGGGCCACCGCGGTGATATCGACAATGGCGGTCATTACCCAGTTCAGCCAGTACAGCCAGCCGGTGGCGAAGGCCGCCTTCTCGCCGTAGAACTCGCGGGCGTAGGACACGAAGGAACCGGTGGACGGGCGGTGCATGACCAGTTCGCCCAGCGCCCGCAGGATCAGGAAGGCGAAGAAGCCGCAGACTGCGTAGCTGATGACAATGCCCGGTCCGGCTTCGGCCAACCGGCCGCCGGCACCCATGAACAGCCCGGTGCCGATGGCGCCGCCAATGGCGATCATCTGCATCTGCCGGGAGGACAGGCCCTTGTGGTAATCGTTGTCGCCGGCCGTCAGCGCGGCATCGGGGACGTGCGCCGCGGTGGCGTGCGGAGTGGAATTATCCATATGATTCCTCGGATCTAGTCGGTGAGGTTGGCGAGGCGCTCGGGGGAGAGCAACTCATTGAGGTCTTCGGCCGAGAGCAGGCCGCGTTCGAGCACCAGCTCGGCCACGCCGCGCCCGGTGTGCAGCGCTTCGAGGGCCACCGAGGTGGATGCCGCGTAGCCCAGCCGCGGGTTCAGCGCGGTGACCAGGCCGATGGAGTTCTCCACCTCGCGGCGCAGCGCCTGCTCGTCCACGGTGATCCCGTCGATGCACTTGTGCGCCAGGGTCAGGCAGCCGTTGGCCAGGTGCTTCAGGGAGAGCCCGATCGAGTGCACAATCACCGGCTCGAAGGCGTTCAGCTGCAGCTGCCCGCCCTCGGCGGCCATGGTCACGGTCAAGTCGTGGCCCACCACCTGGTAGGCGATCTGGCTGACCACTTCCGGGATCACCGGGTTGACCTTGCCGGGCATGATCGAGGAGCCGGACTGCACGGCCGGCAGCTGCAGGTCGTTCAGGCCAGCGCGCGGACCGGAGGAGAGCAGGCGCAGGTCGTTGCAGATCTTGGAGATCTTCAGCGCCACGCGCTTGAGCACGCCCGAGAGGTGCACGAACGCGCCCACATCCGAAGTGGCTTCGATCAGGTCCGGGCTGGTGGTCAGCGGCAGGCCGGTCAGCTCGCGCAGGTGGCGGCAGGCGGCCTCGGCATAGCCGGCCGGGGCGTTCAGCCCGGTGCCGATGGCGGTGGCGCCGAGGTTGATCTCGGTGACCAGGCACAGCGATTCCTCCAGCCGCGCCCGGTCCTCGCCCAGGGTCACGGCCCAGCCGCGGAACTCCTGGCCCACGGTCATCGGCACGGCGTCCTGCAGCTGGGTGCGGCCCATCTTCACCACGGTGCGGAACTCGGCGGCCTTGGCGATGCACGAATCCTGCAGCACCTCGATGGCTGCCAGCAGCGGCTGGGTGGCGAAGTGCGTGGCGATGTTCACCGCGGTCGGGTAGGCGTCGTTGGTGGACTGCGAGAGGTTCACATGGTCGTTGGGGTGCAAGAAGGAGTACTCGCCCTTGGCATGGCCCATGATTTCCAGCGCCAGGTTGGCGATGACCTCGTTGGCGTTCATGTTCGTGCTGGTGCCGGCCCCGCCCTGGATCGGGTCGATGATGAACTGCTCATGCAGCGCCCCGCCGGCGATGGCCTCGCAGGCCTGGTCGATGGCGTTCGCGCGCTGGGTGTCCAGCAGCCCCAGCTCGTGGTTGGCACGCGCCGCGGCCTGCTTCACGCGCGCCAATGCGCGGATCAGGTGCGGGTTGCCGGACAGCTCGGTGCCGGTGATGTCGAAGTTCTCCTTGGCGCGCAGCGTGTGCACGCCCCAGTAGGCATCCGCCGGGATATCGCGGTCGCCGATCAGGTCATGCTCGCTGCGGGTCTGGCCGCTGAGCAAGGTTTCAGGCATGGTGGATTCTTCTCCAGGATTCGTTGAAATGGTTGGAACGGAAAAAATTACAGTGCGGCCAGCAGGCCCACGGGCGCACCGCCGCCAAAGGCCGGGCTGGTAGCCAGCGGTTCAAGGGCCAATGCGGCCTCGGAGCCCAGGTGCTCGGCGAGCAGCTTGGCGGTGATCGGCATCCGGGCGCGGTCCGAGCCGTCGGCGATCTTCACGGCCAGCGCGCTGCCATCGGGCAGGCCCACGGCCTGGATGCCCTCGAAACCGTCCTTGGCCACGGAGCCGGGCACCGCGCGCATCAGGGCGGTGACATCGCGGCCAACGCCGGCTACCAGTTCCGGGTAGCCGGCCATTGCCGCGGCCACGCGTGCCTCGGCGGTGCCTTGCGCGGCGCTGGCCAGCTTGCCGAAGGCGCGGGCCAATCCGGCCAGGGTCATCCGGTAGACCGGGGTGCCGCAGCCGTCGGTGCTCACCCCGGAGATCTGTTCGCCCGAAAGATCCTCCACGGTGTCCTGCAGCAGCTGCAGGAGGCGCTCGTCGTGCAGGTAGTTGGCGGTGTCCCAGCCCTTGAGCTCGCACAGGGCCGCCAGTGCGGCGTGCTTGCCCGAGCAGTTCTGCGCGAGCGCGGTGGCCTTGCCGCCAGCGGCCAGGTAGTCCTGGCGCTCGGCAACGCCGTAGGGCAGGTCGGTGGAATTGCGCAGCGCTGTGTGGTCCAGGCCGGCGGCGGCCAGCGTGGATTCGGCGACCTGCAGGTGGCGCGGGCTCCCGGAGTGGCTGGCCGAGGCCAAGGCCAGCTGCTGGTCGTCGAGCTGCAGTCCGGCGCGCAGCATGCCCACGGCGAACAGCGGCTTGAGCGCCGAGCGCGGGTAGAACGCGGCCTGGGCATCGCCGCGGCTGGCGGCGATGGAGCCGGCGGGATCCAGCAGCACGGCCGAGCCGTAGTGGATGGACTCCACGGCCTCGCCGCGGGTGGCGATGACCAGCGGTTCGTGCTGCGGCAGTGCCTCAACGACCAGCGAAGCGCGCAGGGTCTGGGGATCGGCGGGGGTCACTTCTTGCTCCTGACTATGGTGGATACTGCTTGCTGCACCGCATTGAGGTGCTTGGCCATCGCATTGTTGGCCGCTTGCGGGTCTTGGGCGGCGATGGCCTGGTAGATTTCCTGGTGCTCCGAGTTCGACGGCGACCGGCGGCCGGCAACCAGGTTCACGGTCTCGGACTGGCGGGCCATGGCCTCGCGGATGTCCGCGACGACCTTGGAGAACACCGAGTTGCCGCTGGCCTGGGCGATCGCGGCATGGAAGGCGGCGTCCAGCTCGACCCAGGCTGCCGGGTCGTCTTCCTGCTCCATCGCCTCGATCAGCCCGCTGATCCGCTCCAGGTCCTCGGCGGTGCGCCGGGTGGCGGCGAGGGTGGC
The DNA here is from genome assembly GCF_024807995.1 of Arthrobacter sp. JUb119. Taxonomy (NCBI): domain Bacteria; kingdom Bacillati; phylum Actinomycetota; class Actinomycetes; order Micrococcales; family Micrococcaceae; genus Arthrobacter; species Arthrobacter sp. JUb119. The sequence continues at coordinate 238,764 of NZ_JANUFE010000003.1, read as the reverse complement.
AGCCGGGATCTCGATATGCGGACGGGCTTCGTGCAGGTCGTCGGAGGAGAACGTGCCCAGTATCAGCTCGCGGGTGGGCCGGTGGGAGACCACGAAGGTGCCGCGCCCGGTTTCGGTGCGGGTCAGGCCCAGGGCCGCGCAGGAGCGCAGCGCTTCGCGGATGACCGAGCGGCTCACGCCGTAGTCGGCCGCGAGGGCAGCTTCGGACCCCAGTTTCGCGCCGATGGCGATTTCCTGGGCTTCAATGGCTAGGCGGAGTGCATGGAAGACGCCTTCGGCAGCGGATCGTCGTTCGATCGGTTGCTGTCCGGGTGTCCAGCTGTCAGACAGGTTCACGTGTACCAGTCTGGGGTGTGATCCACTTAACGTCAAGTCGGGAACTGGAGCAATCGGGAATGCTCAGGTCAGTGACGCGCGAACACCGCGGACACGATGCCACAGGCAAGGTATCCGCGGTGTTCGCCGCTGGTCCTCAGTCTTTCTCCAGGATGCTTTTCAGCGCCCGGAGATCAGCCATATTGGCTCGCCGCATCATCATTTCCATCAGCGGGCCGGCCAGTTTGCCGAAGCCAGTTGGCTCGCCGTCATTGCGCAGGTGGACCCGAGTCGCCGTTGGCCCTATCGCTTCGAAGCGATAGGTGGTGCGCATGGGAAACGGGCCCTGCGCGGTGGCCATGACCAGTTCCTCGTTCTGCGCGAACCTGGTGACTTCGTAGGTGTAGGAAAGCTTCCGTCCAAGGAACCTGGCTTCGAAGGCGGTGCGTGATCCGAGGCCGAAGCCATGGGGATCCAGCCGGCGCACCGAATGGATATTCCGGTACCACGCCGGAGCGTTCAGCGGGTTCATCGCGTAGCCGGCCACCACCGAACGTGGCCGGTCGATAGCGATGCTCGTGGAGACATCAACCATGGGAGGTCCTCAGGCTCCTGCGGGAACGCGGCCGGTGAAGGCAATCAGTCGATCCAGGCTGCTGGCGGATTCGGCGACCATGGTTTCTTCCGCGAAGGAGCCGGAGGTGCGCTGAGCCGGTCCCACAGTCTTGCGTGCCAAGCCCAGTACGTATTCCGCGTGGCCAGGATGGATCGCGAACTCCTGGCCGGTCGCCTGGGCGAAGTCCCACCCGTGAACCATCAGTTCCAGATTCAGGATCCCGGCAACCACTGAAGCCGGCATGACAGCGAATCCGAGATCAATCTCGCCGGCAACGCCGCGAGCGGCAAAAGCCTCCAGGGTCGGCTGCACCAGGTTGGCGATGCGTGCTTCCGGCGCCAGGGCCGGGTCATCGGATACCGCAGCGCCCAGGGCACCGCCGATCATCGAGACCGAACCCGCAAGGTGATCCAGCAGCTCGCTCACGGAGAACTCGGAGCAGGGAGTGGCTTTGGCCAGGTCCGCTGCGCAGATGTTGTTCAGGATGAACTGCAGGGCTGCCACGGAGCCCTCGGCGGAAACGATCGGATTCTGCGGCTCGGGCACGGCGTTCCACTCGTCGATGGCTGCTTCGCCGGTCTCGGCAAACTCCTTCAGCCGATCCAGGAAGTGGTTCCATCCCTCGGCGTGGCCCGAGGACTGCTCGGCGTCCAGCCCCTCATGGCGCAAGGTCAGGGCCGTGCCCTGATCCAGCGGTTCCAGGGTGATGAAAACCGTCGAATCGCCGGGCGGAACGGCATCCGAACCTTCCCATCCCATGGTGAAGACCAGGCGCTTGCCGGGCTCGATTTCGGTGAAAGTGCCCGAGGCCTGGTGGCCCGGACCCATGGTGAAGCGGTAGCTGCCGCCGGTCTGCAGGTCAACGCGGTTGGCAACGGTTTGCCAGCGGCGAAGGCGTTCCGGGTTGGTGACCAGTGCAAAGGCGGTGTCGGCGTCAACGGGGAGGATGACTGTTCGTTCAAAGCTCATGGCTTTTCTCCTGGTGGCTGGTGCGGTGGCCCATTGAACGACGCCAATTCGGCGGCCTCGGCAACGAGCAGGTCGAGTTCGGTATTCCAGAACGAGTCAAGGAGGGCCTTGAGCTTCGTGATGCCTGCAGGGTCCAGCGAGTAGTAGCGGCTGCGGCCATCCTTGCGGGCTTGCAGCAGTCCTACGTCAATCAACAGCAGCAGGTGTTGCGAGATGGCGGAGCGGCTGACGGCGAAGTTCGCGGCCAGTTCCGTCACCGTGCGTTCCCCGGAACCCAGCAACTGAATCAAGCGCCTGCGCGTTGGCTCGGAAGCGACTTCCAGTAGATCAAGCATGAAAAATACGTTAGCAGTCACTAACGCGTTATTGCAAGGGGTGCGGAGCAGCTTTTTAGGCTGATGCGGAAGGCGCCGTTAAAGCACTAGTGGGCGCCACGGCAAAATGCCGTAGCGCCCACTCATGGCGAAAATACTTAAGGGATCGTGATGATCTGGCCGGCGTAAGCCAGGCCGCCACCGAAGGCGAAGAGCAACGCCTTGGAACCCGAAGGCAATGGCTCATCCGAAGCCATCAACTTGGAAAGGGCCAGCGGAACCGAAGCGGCCGAAGTGTTGCCCGAGTACACCACATCGGTGGCCACGCGCGCGTTCGGTGCGCCGATCTTCTCTGCCAATGGCTCGATGATGCGCAGGTTGGCCTGGTGCAGGACAATGGCGTCCAGCTCCTCAGGCTTCATGCCGGCACGGTCGATGATTTTCGAAGCGATCTTCGGCAGCTGCGTGACGGTCCAGCGGTAAACGCTCTGGCCGTTCTGCGCGAACTTCATGTTGTTTTCTTCTTCGATGCGCACTGCATCGGACAGGGACGGAACCGAACCCCAGACCACCGGCGAGATGCCGTTGTCTTCCGATGCGGTGATCACGAAGGCGCCAGCGCCGTCCGCGGTCAGCACGCAGGTGGTGCGATCGGTGAAGTCGGTGTAGTCGGTGAGCATCTCCGAGCCGATAACCAAGGCATTCGTCGCCGAGCCAGCGGCAATGGCGCCCTGGGCCAGGCCAACGGCGTGGGCAAAGCCTGCGCAAGCCACGTTCACGTCCACCGCTGCCGGCCCTTGGTCCATGCCCAGGGCGTTAGCTACGCGTGCGGCCATGTTCGGCGAACGGTCCGTAGCGGTGCAGGTGGCGACGATGATCATGTCGATATCGGCTGCCTTGATGCCAGCTGCGTTGCCCAGCGCCATCTCTGCGGCCTTGATGGCCATGGAGTCTACGGTTTCAACACCGGTTCCCCAGCGGCGTTCTTCGATGCCGACACGTCGGGTGATCCATTCATCGCTGGTTTCCACCAACTTTTCCAGCTCGGTGTTAGGGACGATGCGCTCTGGCTGGAAGTGGCCAAAGGCGACGACTTTGCTGCCGGTCATGGATATAGCTCCTCGGTGGATTCAAATCTTCTCTTCTAAGATTAGTCGTTTTGGATGCTACTCGCCGTTCATATGCGCCAGAAAGCATGTGTCAGCCAGTTTTACCTGCCTTCCATGGCCGATTTGTCCGATTATCGGCAAAACCCCGATTCTTCAGGACTTCATATGGCGTCGACACCCTGTTCACCTGCTGGCCAGAACCCCGGCGTTCAATGGGATGAAATGCAGCAGCCGTGAAGGAGGAAAAATGGAACCTCTGACGATAATCCAATTGAGCGACACCCACCTGCGTCCCGAAGGGCAGCTGCTTCACGGATCCATTGATTCGTGGCAACGAACAGAACAGGCGCTGGAAGCAGCCGCGTGTCTGGGTCCGGATGCCATTGTGGTGACCGGCGATATCGCAGACCGCGGTTCGGACATCCATGAGCGGGCCGCAGGGATCTTCAACCAGGCCCAGCGCGAACTGGATTGCCCGGTCATCACCGTTCCGGGCAACCATGATCCGTTGGGCGCGATTGGAGAATCCTTCAACACCAGGCGCCTGTCCACCGGTCCGCATCCAGCCGACACGGTGCACGAGGTCCTGGGGCTTCGGATTATTGGTTTGGACAGCGGGGGATTCCAGTTGGCCCGGGGACGCTTGGAACAGCGGCAGCTCGATTGGCTTGCCTCGCTGCTGGCGGTTCCGGCGCCGCGCGGATCCCTGCTTCTGCTGCACCATCCTCCGGTGGAAGCCGCCAATGAAGCCCGCGCCGGCCGCGGGCTGGAGAACCCGATGGAGCTGGCGGCCATCGCCGCCGGAAGCGATATCCGTGCAATCCTTTGCGGCCACTACCATCAGGCGTCCACCAGCCAGCTGTTGAGCACCCCGGTGTTCATGGCTCCTGCAGTGTCCTACAACATGAATCCATTTGCCCCGACGCAGATCGTTGACGAGCCCGCAGCGGGATTCAACGTCATCAAGGTCGGGGCGAAATCGGTCGACGCGTTCGCTGCATCCAGCGGCCAGTACGCCGCGCTGCACGCGAGCACCCCGCTGCCAGCGCCGGTCAAGAGTTCGCAGACCGGCAACTGACTCCAAGAACACTACTTCGCACCGGGCACCAGTTGCTTCGGTGCATGCCAGAAAGAAGAAGACGATGAGCGCAAAGAAACTGATCCTGATCCGCCACGGACAGACCGAATGGAACAAGGCAGGACGCCTGCATGGACGCAGCGACCTGCCACTGAACGATACCGGCATCCGCCAAGCCCAGCAGCTAGCCGCGCAGTTGGCGCCCGAAGGCACTTGGGACGCGGTGTATTCCTCCCCGTTGTTCCGTGCCCGCCAAACAGCGCAGATCCTCGCCAATAGCTTGGGCATCCGTGCCCTGCACGAAAACCAGGAACTGATGGAGCAGGACTTCGGCGATCTCGAAGGCACCCTGGTGGCCGATGGCGCCGACGAACAGCGCCAACTGCTGGTTGGCACTGGAGAAACCGAAGAGCATCTGGTGGGGCGTGCAGTGAACGCATTGTTCAAGATCTGCCATCAGCATCCCGGGCAGAATGTGATGGTCGTGAGCCACAGCGCCTTGATCTGCTCGGTAATCGCCGCGCTCACCGGCGAAAGCAATCCGCGCATGGCCAATGGAACCTATGTCGAGCTGGATGCGCAGCTACTGGTCAACCACGTCTCGCGCGAACCGCTGTGGCATTAGGAAGCAAAGAGCAAAGCCGCGTGCCGGCCATGGATCATGGCCGGCACGCGGCTTTGCGTTCTAGTCAGCGGCGGGCTGCCACAGCTGAAGCAGCGGCTTACCACCAGGATGCGCCTTCGACGGTGACCTGGGGCTTCTCGCCGTACCAATCCACGCTGCCCGTGAAGCTGCGGGTGAGCTCTTCTTCGTCGTAATCAATGAACTCCGTGTCATTGAGCTTGTACTTGAAGACGATCTCGGAGCTTGAGAAACTGCCCGATTCCTCGATGGCCACGCTTTCAGCATGCGACTTCACAGAGAACGATGCGATGTCCTTGGACTGCAAGGTGCTCGGGCAACCGTCATCGAGGTTGGTTGGAACGGTCACGCAGGCAGTAGCGAACTTCTTGACCTCATCCAGCACCAGCTCGTCGAGCTTCTCGGTGGTGGTCGTAACCAGCGCCGCCTGTGCCGGCTGCGAATCAGGATGGTTGACACGCAATTCCTGGGCTTCGCTCGTCAGGTATTCGTTGCCAGGCGCTGAGACATCATAGATGCCCGGGTAGGCGTAGAAGCTGCCGGTGAAGGAACGTCCCTCGCCGTAGTAGTCCTCGCTTTCAAGCAGCTTGACCTTGGCCTTGCCGACAGTGACTTCCGAGCTCTTATCGGAGGTGATCTCCACCGGAACAATCAATGCTTCATGGAGCACCCAGGTATCGAGCAGGCCGAAGTCCTTGTCGCCCGCGTCGACATTGAAGGAGCGTTCGTGGCGCTCGCCGTTGATGGAGTAGATCGCTCGCACACGGGCCGAGTCCTTGCCCTTGGATTCCTCGATGACATCAACGAGTTCCAAGCGCTGCTTGGCGTTGCCCAGAACGTCGTCGCTGAGCAGGACGCGCGAGGCGTTGTCGATCCCCGGGTCGACCATCTCGGTCGCCTTGCCGGCCTGGCCCTCGGCAAGCAGCGCGAGGTATTTCTCAACTTCAGCTTCCGGCTTGCGCTGCCCGTTCAGGTAGGCGATGGCACCGAAGCCCAGACCGGCAATGACTGCCAGCGCGAGAACCGAGAAGCCAACGGCCTTGGCCTTCTTCTTGGACTCTTCCGAGGCCGGGGCCAGCGCCGGAGCCGGTTCACCAGCCATCGGCTGGCCGTCGGCGGACACGGCAGGGGTGGATTGGGCTGCGGCGGCAACTGGAGCAGCCTGGCTGGGTGCGGCTGCAACCGGCGAAGCTGGAGCAACGGCAGGTGCCTGGCCGGAAATCCATCGCGCTGAGGCGTCCTTGCCGGCAATCACTGCCAGCAGGGATGGGGCGAAGCGGTAGACCTGCAAGGGCAGGATTTCTGCCAGCAGCGAGACAGCTGCGGCCCCGAGTGCCAAGAAGATCACCGAGTACCAGGTGATGCCGTAGGACATGCTGCCGCTCATGTTGCCCATCTCGTTGGCGGTGATAGCGCCACCCAGGGAGATGTTGGTCAGCCCGGCAAGAATCATCCACAGGACCAAAGCCGCTACCGGCAGCTGCCAAGCGCGCTGCAGGTCGAAGCCAGCGGCCAGTCGACCACGGTGCACGCCAATACGGATAGCCGCCAGGAGTACCAGGATGACGCTCAGGACCAGGAGCCAAGCACCCTTGCCGTCGGCGATATCCCAGATGCGCAGGACGGATTCGGGCAGGGCATCGGCGGTGTATTCGCCCAGGAAGCTGGCCATGCCGGAGACATTCGGAGCCAGCGCCCCGAGGAAGCCCAGCGCTGCCACATATGAACCGATGGTTCCCAGCAGCGGGAGCAGGATCAGGCCCAAGCTCCAGGGCATGTCATCCGGACGCTGGGTGAATGCGGCAATGATGCCGACCAAGGCGAAAGCGGCCAAGGTCGAAACAGCCAGGGCCACGACCTCGCGGACCCCGGTAAGCAATGGGGATCCGGCGTTGGCGCGCTGGGGCGCGGTGGCAAGGAACTGCGAGAAGAAAACGGCCAAGGCAATCGTGAAGAAGACACCTGCATATCGCGGGGACACCGCGGCGGAGAAGAATTCGCCACCCTGGATGCTGAGCTTCCCGAAGAGCGCAATGACCAGGAAGACCAATGACAGGACCAGCGCGTGCAGTCCGGAGGCCAATGCAGCGCTCTTCCATCCGCCGTTGCGTGCGCCACGACGCAGCTTGCGCACGATCAGGTAGTTCGCGGCGCAGATTGCCACGATGGAGGTGACCGAAACGAGGGCGAATGCGAGGCTGAGCTCGCCGAACATGCCGAATCCGCCCCCGGATCCGGTGATCTTCAGCCCGCCGCCCAGGACGGCACCGAAGACCATGATGAAGGCCTTGAAGGAATTGAGCTGGGACGCCACGTTGAATTCAGCGGAGCCGCCGCCACCGATCTCCTTGGCCATTGAGGCCAGGGGGATCAGGTAGCAAAGAGCCAGGACGATGCCAATGGCCGCAATGGCGCCGGCTTGGAATCCAAGAAGCTGCAGGCTGGCACGGGACTTCAGTTCCAGGACCGCGTTGGTGAATTTCCTGACCTGCCGGTTCTGCCCGGCATTCTCGAACGGGTTCGCCGGTGCCGCCGGCGCTGGCAATGGATCCAAAGGTGCCGGTGGCACCTTTGGATCATCAGGCAATTGCGTATTTTCCAAGGTGAGTCCTCACATGGTGCGATGATGGCGTCACATCCGGGCGTTCTTGGAAACTTAAAGTCGAACAATTGGAATATGACCTTCCAATTACATAACAAGTAAGTGGAAGAACAAAGTCCAGTTAAGAAATATGCGGCGGGTTAAGGAGCGAGTTCCGCCTTTCACTTCACCGGTAAAAGGAAAAGCCGGTGCGGTTGGATCCCGACAGACCCAACCGCACCGGCTAATCGGACAGCGGCTACAGCGAACGCAGCACCATTGCGGTGCCCTGGCCGCCGCCACCGCAGATGCCGATGGCGCCCAGCGAGCCGGCCGGCATCTCGTGGAGCTGGCGGGCCAACGTGCCAATGATGCGTGCACCGGAAGCGCCAATCGGGTGGCCCAGGGCAATCGCGCCACCATGCGGATTCACGATGGAGGCATCGAGACCCAGTGCCTTGGTGGACTGCACCGAAACAGCGGCGAACGCCTCATTGATTTCGACGGCCTTCAGATCCTGGGCTTTGGCGCCGGCCTTCTCCAGGGCTGCGCTGATGGCATTGGATGGCTGCTCGTGCAGGGTGCGGTCCGGGCCGGCAACGAAAGCGTGCGAGAGAATTTCGGCCAGCGGCTTCAGGCCCAGGCGCTCAATGGCCGCATCGCTGGCCAGCACCACGGCTGCTGCGCCGTCGGTGATCTGCGAGGAGTTGCCCGCGGTAATGGTGCCTTCCTTGGCAAAGGCCGGACGCAGCTTGCCCAAGGATTCCACGGTGGTTGCTTCGCGGATGCCATCATCTTCGCTGATCGTGGTGTCGCCGCGACGGCTGGAAATGGTAAATGGCGCAATCTCGCCGGCTGCGAAATCTCGGGCCGCGGCAGCGCGCTGGTGGGATGCGGCCGAGACCGTATCCTGGGCCTCGCGGGTCATCGACAACTTGGCATTGTGCTCCTCGGTGGAAGCGCCCATCGAACGCTTCTCGGCAGCATCGGTCAGGCCGTCGTATTCCAGGGTGTCAATCAGTTCAATGGCACCGTACTTGGTTCCGGCACGGGCGCGCTGCACATGCGGAGCCAGCGACATGGATTCCTGGCCGATAGCCAGGACAACGTCTGCCTCGCCGCTATTGATCAGGCGGGCTCCTGCCACAACGGCCTCGGCACCTGAGAGGCATACGGCATTCACGGCGATGGCCGGAACGTCCAGCGCAATGCCGGCACCCACGGCGGATTGACGGGCCGGGTTCTGGCCGGCGCCACCTTGCAGCACCTGGCCGGCGATGACCTGCTGGACCTCGCTGGGATCAACTCCGGCACGTTCCAGCGCGGCCTTGCCGGCATGGGCGCCGAGCTCGGTGGCTGGAACAGCGGCGAAGGCGCCGTTGAATTTCACGAATGGGGTACGGGCGTAGCCCACAATCTTTGCGGTCATGCTTTCAGATCCTCCACAATATCCACGGCAAATTCTGCTGCCGTGATTTCCTTGATGGTTTCCACGCTTTCACCCGGGGCTACTGCGCGCAGGGTCAAGGTCGAGTTTTCTATATCAAACACTGCTCGGTCGGTGATGATGCGGTTGACCACGCCGACTCCGGTGAGCGGCAGGTCGCATTTCTCCACAATCTTGGATGTCCCGTCCTTGGCCACGTGATCGGTCAGAACGATCACGCGCGGGGTGCCGGCGACCAGGTCCATGGCGCCGCCCATCCCCTTGACCAGCTTGCCCGGGATGGTCCAATTGGCCAGATCGCCATTGGCAGCCACTTGCAGGGCGCCGAGGATCGCGGTCTGGACGTGGCCGCCGCGGATCATGCCGAAGGAGGTCGCCGAATCGAAGAAGCTGCCGCCGGGCAGGATGGTCACGGTCTGCTTGCCTGCATTGATCAGATCCGCATCTTCTTCACCTTCATAGGGGAAGGGACCCATGCCCAGCAGGCCGTTTTCGCTTTGCAGCTTGACCGAAACGCCTTCCGGCAAGTTGTTGGCCACCATCGTGGGGATTCCAATACCGAGATTCACATACTGGCCATCGGTTAATTCGCTAGCGGCAATGGCCGCCATTTCATCGCGAGTCCACATGCTCAGGCCTCCTGTCGGCTGCGCACGGTGCGCTGTTCAATGTCCTTGACCGCATCGGCCTGCACCAGGGTCTGCACAAAGATGCCGGGGGTCTCCACCAGCGACGGATCCAGGTAGCCCTCGACAATTTCCTCGGCTTCGGCGAAGGTATGGCGGCCGGACATGGCAGCCAGCGGGTTGAAGTTCTTCGAGGTCATCCGGTAGCGCAGGTTGCCTTCGGCGTCGGCCTGGTGCGCCTTGACCAGTGCGATATCGGCAAAGATTCCACGCTCGAGGATCGCTGGCTTGCCGTTGAATTCCATGACTTCCTTGCCTTCGGCGATCGGAGTTCCCACGCCGGTGGGGGTGAAGAAGGCGGGAATGCCCACCCCGCCGGCGCGCAAGCGCTCGGCCAAGGTCCCCTGCGGGCAGAATTCAACTTCCAGATCCCCATCGAGGAACTGCTGTGCGAACAGCTTGTTCTCCCCGACGTAGGAGGCCAGGACCTTGGAGACCTGCTTATTTTCCAGCAGGATGCCCAGCCCTTTGCCGTCTACGCCCATGTTGTTAGACACGATGGTCAGGTTGGTTGCCTTCGAATCCCGCAGTGCGGTGATCAGGCGGTTGGGGATGCCGGAGAGGCCGAAACCGCCCACTGCGATGGTCATGCCATCCTTGACGACGGCAGCCAAGGCGGCGGCTGCGTCATCCCGAAACTTCGTTGTCATCGATTCCTCCATGTGTCCACTATGTGGAGCGCGGATCTGCTTATCCTCTAACGTACGTAGTCGCAGGTGAGCATGCAATAGACCCGGTGCATTGCCGGGTAACTGGTCGGATGGTGAGGAGGAATGGCCAAGCGGTCCATATTATGGACACATCTGAGAGGGCTAGACGATGTCGAACTCATTGCCTTCGATATCGAGCATGCAGATAGCGAAATGGCCCATCTCCGGCATGTCGTGAACGGTGCGGACTTTGGCCCCCAGGGCCACCAGGCGCTCTGCCTCGTCGGTGATGATTTGCCTGCGTTCCTCGAAGCGAACGCCGCGGCCGCCGCTGACCAGCAAGTCCAGATGCAGGCGATTCTTGATGCTCTTGGCCTCCGGTACCTGCTGGAACCAAATCCTTGGCCCACCACCTTGCGGATCGACCAGCGACTCCGGTTCATCACCGGTTCCGGGCGGCAATTCATCATCCGGCACGCCCATGGACTGCCAGTAGGCGCGCCACGTGGGATGCCCGTCCGGGGCAGGCTCGGGAACGTAGCGCAAGGCTTCGGCCCAGAACCGGACCATTGCTTGCGGGCGGGCGCAGTCGATGACGATTTGCCATGTATTTTCCATGTGCTGAATTATCCGCCGACCAGCTCGATAGCAACAGGGGTACGGCGACAAAGTATGAAGCGGGAATTATCCGGCCCGGAACCGATCGTCCATAATGTGGTCATGAGCAATTCCCCGGCTGGAACCCAAGTCGTAGGGCGGCTGGCCGCCGTGCTTCGCACCGTGAGCACCGCAATGCCCGAGGGCATCACCACGACGCAAACGGCCCGGAGCACCGGTTTGGCCCGGCCCACCGTGCATCGCCTGCTCAGCGCGTTGGCCACCGAAGGATTCTGCGACCACGATCATCGCACCGGCCGCTGGCTGCTTGGCCCCGAGCTCTACCTCATGGGCGCGGTGGCAGCCGAGCGCTACGACATCAGCGAATTGGCCCGCGAGCATGTTGCCGCGCTGGCCGAGGCGACCGGGGAAAGTGCGTTCCTCTCGGCGCGGCGAGGGGACGAAACCGTGTGTTTGCTGCGCCAGGATGGAGCCTTTCCCATCCGCTCGTTCGTGCTGTATGAAGGACGGCGCTTCCCGCTGGGAGTCGCTTCGGCCGGAATCGCGATCCTTGCTTTCCTGCCTGAACAGGGCATTGAGCGCTACCTGCGCGATGCCGATCTAGAGCCAGGATATGGGCCGGCGCATTCGCGCGAAGAGCTGCGCAAAAAGGTCGCCGAAACCCGCCAGCTGGGCTATTCGGTCAACCCCGGCTTGATCGTCGAGGGCAGCTGGGGCATGGGTGCTGCGGTTTTCGACAACTCGGGACAGCCTGCCTGGGCACTGAGCCTGACCGGGATCCACACGCGTTTTGAAGCGGACCGCCGCGAAGAGCTGGGCAATCTGCTGCTGCACCACGCGCATGAGTTGTCCACCAAGCTGTCGGCCCGGTCAAGCACGCTGCCACGCTAGTTTTTTCCTTCCCCTGTACAAAGCTTCCTGCGGTAATCTTTCAGATCGGCGGGAATGCCTATTTCCAGGATTCCCCGTGACGCAGCCAAGTGCAGAAGGACGGAAAATTTGGGCACTATCCCGGCCGGAATCAACACCCCGCAGGTCATCGTTGACGTAGCGAAGCTCCAGCAGAACATTGACCGGGTGGCCCACCGGGTGGCGAGCCAGGGCCTGAAACTGCGCCCGCATGCCAAGACGCACAAGATGCATGAAATCGCCGAACGCCAGATGGACGCCGGTGCCGCCGGACTCACCGTGGCAACTGTCGGCGAAGCCCTCGCGTTTGCGCTGCACGGGGTCGCGAAGATCTTCATCGCCTACCCTTTGTGGGTCAATGAATCCCAGGCGGCACGCATCCTGGAGCTGATGCGCCGTGCCAAGCTGAGCATCGGCACGGACTCTGTCCAGGCCGTGCAGCAGATGGCCAGGATGCTGGGGGAGAAGGCCTCCAAGATCAAGCTCGTCATCGAGATCGACAGCGGCCATCATCGGAGCGGCACCAGCCCGCAAGGCGCGGTGGAAATAGCCGATGCCGCCCGTGCGGCAGGCATGCGCGTGCATGGGATCTTCACCTTCCCCGGCCACAGCTACTCGCCGGACGGCATCGACGCGGCACTCAACGATGAGCACAAGGCCCTGGCCGAAGCGGCGTGCCTGCTGCGCGAGGCCGGGCATGCCATCAAGCGCATCAGCGGGGGCTCCACCCCGACCGCCGAACTGAGCGACAACTCGGTGCTGACCGAGGTGCGTCCAGGGGTATACGTCTTCGGCGATGCGCAGCAGTTCGAGCTGGGGCGCGTGCGCTGGGAGGATATTTCCCTGACCGTCGCCTCCACCGTGATCAGCCGCCATGAAGGCGATGGGCAGATTCCCCGGCGCATCGTGCTGGACGCCGGCAGCAAGGTGCTCGGAAGCGACCGCCCGGCCTGGGCCACCGGATACGGGCGCATCGCCCAGTGCCCTGAAGCCCGCATCAGCGCACTATCGGAGCATCACGCCACCGTGCTGTGGCCCGAGCACTTGGACCTGCCGGCCCACGGCGAGCAGCTCCACGTCATCCCGAACCATGTCTGCGTCGCGGTGAACCTGGTCGACAACGTGCTGGCAGTGCATGAGGACGGCACCAGCGAGGTATGGGATGTAGCGGCCCGCGGACTGAACTTCTAGATTCTGAACCTAGCTGGCCCTTTCAAGGAACCGCAGCAGGCAGCGCGAAGCCGGATCCAAATGGTTCTTGGTCCCCAGCTGCCGTTTGGAACGGCGCAGCGCCGCCAATTTTTCCGGATCGTCCGCCAGCTCCAGCACACGGGGATCGATATAGGAGCCGGCCGCGATTTCGGGAGTATTGCCCAGTTTTCCGGCGGCCTGCTCGATGGCCAGCTTGCGCAGATTCCTGGCATCATCGGCAGCCATAGCCGAGGCGGGAGCCTCGATCAGTGCCCTGAAAGCCGCTAAGCTGCCGCCCCAGGTCCTGAAGTCCTTGGCGGTGAATCCGCTACCCAGATGCTCCTCGAGGTACCGGTTGATTTGCGCAGGCTGGAGCAGGTGCGAGTGCCCATCGTCATCCAGGTAGCGGAAAAGCTCGTAGCCCGGCTGATCGCGCAATTGGACCAGTACTCGTGCCAGTCGCCGGCTCCTGATTTTCACATGCTGCTGCTGGCCGCTCTTGCCGGGAAACTCGAGGGTGGCGCAATGCCCTTGGACCTCCAGATGCTTGGCTCGCAGCGAAGCGGCCCCGAACGATTGGTTGGAACGCGAGTAGGCGTGCGTGCCGATGCGCAGCAGATGCAGATCCAGCAGCAGGACCACGGCCGCAGTGACCCTGTCCTTGTCGTTTCTTCCCCGGCGCAGATCCCGCAGCAGCTGGCGGCGGAGATTGGGCAGTGCGCGGCCGAACGCCGGCAACCGGTCGAATTTGGCGGCATCCTGCCGCTCGCGGAAATCGGGGTGGTAGATCATCTGGGTGCGTCCTGCCGCATCGATTCCGCGAGCTTGGACCTTGGCCCGCGCACTGGCAGCGATCTGGACCTGTTTCCATGCCGGCGGGATCGACAATTGCCTGATCCGATCCAGCAGGTGCTGGTCCTTCACCGTGCGTGCCCCTTCCAGGTAGAAGAAGCCGGTTCCCGCGCGCCGGCGCGTGATGGGAAGCCGTTTGCTTCGGCGTGCTGGCATGGATGCCTCCCGGTAGTTGCGTAGCCGTGCAATCACGCACACGCTATCGCCGATCGCTGCCCTGCTCCGGGTGTTCGCAGGAAAATCCCAGCTGTGCGGTGCCGGGGCATTGACGCCAGCGGGCGGATCCGCCACCTGCAGCGCGTCGTTTGCACCCGGGAAGACCTGGAATCGCGCCATGTCCCGTAACAGGGCATGATTGGAGGTATGGAAAATAGTGCTGCGCCCGCATGGGTGGCAAATTACCAGCCGGGAGTCCCGGCCGAAATCGAGCTGCCCACCGAACCGCTCAGCCGCATGTTCGAGCGCTCCGTGCGTGAAGCCGGCGATAGCCCGGCGACCGAATTCTTCGGCCGCCGCACCAGCTACGCCGATCTGGGCGCGCAGGTAGCCAAGGCCGCCGAGGGCCTGCGCAAGCTCGGCGTGCGCGCCGGCGACCGCGTTGCGCTGATCCTGCCCAACTGCCCGCAGCACGTGATCGCCTTCTACGCGATCCTGCGCCTTGGCGCCGTCGTGGTGGAGCACAACCCGCTGTACACCTCGCGGGAACTGCGCCACCAGTTCGAGGACCACCAGGCGCGCATCGCGATTGCCTGGGACAAGGTCGTGGCCAACGTCCAGGAATTCCCCAAGGACGTGCAGCTGGACTCGATCGTCTCGGTCAACCTGCTCGAAGCCTTCCCCGCGGTCAAGCGCCTGGCGCTGAACCTGCCGGTCAAGAAGCTGCGCGAGACCAAGGCGTCGCTCACGGCCCGCACCTCGGGCACCGTGGCATGGAAGGACCTGCTCTCCGGTGCGCAATTGGATGCCAACCACCCGCATCCGGATGTCGATGACCTGGCGGTCATCCAGTACACCTCGGGGACCACCGGCCACCCCAAGGGCGCCATGCTCACCCACTTCAACCTCTATTCCAACGCCTTGCAGGGCGAGGCCTGGATGCTCGGGGCGCAGGAGCGCGAGGAAATCCTCTACGCGATCCTGCCGATGTTCCATGCCTTCGGCATGACCCTGTACCTGACCTTCGGCGTGAAGAAGCAGAGCCTGCTGGTGCTCTTCCCGAAGTTCGATCCGCAGATGATCCTGGATGCCTGGAAGAAGTCCCCGGCCACCGTGTACTGCGCGGTGCCGCCGATCTACGAGCGCACCGCCCTGGCGGCCAAGGAGCGCGGTGTCTCGCTGAAGAGCGCCAAGTACTGCATCTCCGGGGCGATGAACCTGCCCGACCATGTGGTGGAGCTGTGGGAATCGATGTCCGGCGGCCTGCTGGTAGAAGGCTACGGCATGACCGAGTCCTCGCCGGTGGCCTTGGGCAACCCGTTCCACCCCAGCCGCCGCACCGGCACCATCGGCGTGCCCTTCCCCTCGACACTGATGACGGTCGTGGACGTGGAGGACCCGAGCCGGGAAGTGGCCCAGGGAGAACCGGGCGAATTGCTGATCAAGGGCCCGCAGGTGTTCCAGGGCTACTGGAACAACCCGGAGGAAACGGCCAAGGCCAAGACCGAGGACGGCTGGCTGCGTTCGGGCGATGTGGTCACCGTTGACGAGGACGGCTTCGCCCAGGTGGTGGACCGCGCCAAGGAGCTGATCATCACCGGCGGCTTCAACGTTTCACCGACCGAGGTCGAGATCGCCCTGCGCCAGCACGCTGACGTGGCCGATGCCGCGGTCTTCGGAAAGCCGTTGGCCCGCGGCGGCGAAATGGTAGTTGCCGCGGTGCAGCTCGAAGAGGGCTGCGGGCTGAACGAGGACGCGCTGCGCGCCCACTGCCGCGAGCTGCTGGCCGCCTACAAGGTGCCTAAGCGCATCGTGCAGATCGATGAGATGCCGCGCTCGCTGCTGGGCAAGATCCTGCGCAAGCAGGTCAAGGACCAGATGGTCGATCTGGTCTAGCGCAACCGCGGCATCGCCGAGAGCAGCAGTTTCGTGTAATCGTGCTGCGGGGCGCCGAAGACTTGGTCAGTAGAGCCCTGCTCGATGATTTTGCCTTCATGCATCACCGCAACGGAGTCGCTCATGTGCTCGATCACCGACAGGTCATGGCTGATGAACAGGTAGCTGGTTCCGGTGTCCAGCTGGATCCGATCCAGCAGGTCCAGCACCGTGGCTTGGATTGATACATCCAAGGCCGAGACCGGCTCGTCAAGGACCAGCACCTGCGGCTTGGGCGCTAGCGCACGGGCAATCGCCAAGCGCTGGCGCTGCCCGCCGGAAAGCTCGCGCGGGTTGCGGCCCAGCAATTCGGTGGACAGCTCCACTTGTTCGAGCAGTTCAGCCACCGGCTTGCGGTACTCGGCTGCGCGCTTGGACTTGCCGCGGCTCAGCGCATCGGCCAGCAGCTGCCCCACCGAATAGCGCGGATCGAAAGACCCCAACGGGTTCTGGTAGATCGCGCCCATTTGTTCGCGCAGCTTTCGGCGCTGGGATTCGAGGGCCGGGGCAAAGTGCTCGCCGAGCAGCTTGATGTTGCCTGCATCAGGCTTCTGCAAGCCCAGCACCATGCGCGCGGTGGTGGTCTTCCCGGACCCGGATTCGCCGACAACGCCCAGGGTCTTGCCCCGGGGCAGTTCGAAACTGATCGCATCCACGGCCTGGTGCTTGCCGAACGTTTTGGACAGCTGCGTGACTGATAACGCGGGGACAGTAGTGGCGGGTGCTTCTGGCGGTGGTGCCGTCAACGGCTTGCTGGCTGCCGACAACGGGGCGAAGCGCGGTATCCCCGAAGGCACGGCCCGCAGCAATTGGCGGGTGTACTCGTGCTGCGGGTCGCCCAGGATCTGCCCGGTGCTGCCGGCCTCAACGATTGCACCGTTGCGCATCACCGCGATGTCGTCGGCCAAATGCGCTACCTGGGCCAGATCGTGGCTGATCATCAGCACGCCGCGGCCCTGCTCCTTGAGCTCGCGCAGCTGCGAAAGGACCAGTGCTGTCAGCGCAGAGTCCAAGGCGGTGGTTGCCTCATCGGCGATGACCACCTGCGGGTTGCCGGCCAGGGCCTGGGCAATCAGGGCACGCTGGCGCATGCCGCCAGAGAGCTCGGTGGAACGCTGCTTGGCACGGCGCCCGGGCTCGGGCATGCGCACGGATTCCAGCACCTGGAGCACTCGCTGCTGGCGCTCGGATTTGGACATCTTGCCGTGCGCCTTGAGCGCATCACCGATTTCCCGGCCCACCGGGCGCAGCGGATCGAGCGCCATCAGCGCATCCTGCAAGATCATGGACACCGAATTCCCGCGGATCTGCTGCCAGCCGCGGTCGGAAAGCTCCAAGGCGTCCTGCCCGCAGACAGTCAGCTCGTCGGCTTTCGCGATGCCTCCGGACAGTCCCAGCAGGCTGCGGGCGGTGACGGATTTGCCCGACCCGGATTCGCCGACCAATGCGAGGCAACGTCCGGCCTGGACGGTGAAGGAAATGTTCTTCACCGCCACGGCGGAACCGAAACGGACCGAAAGGTCCTTGACCGTAATCAGTGCTTGCTCGTTCATGCTGTCCTTGCCCTTCCGCCCAGCGCGCGGCCAATCAGCGTGGCGCCTGCGGCCACGACAACTATCGCCAAGCCGGGGAACAAGCTCATCCACCACGCGAAGTGCAGGTAGGTGCGCCCGGCCGAAAGCATGGCACCCCATTCGGGAGCTGGCGGGGGAGTGCCCAAGCCCAGGAAGGACAGGGCAGCAGCCCAGATCACGGCTTGGCCGATCCCCAAGGTCACCAGAGCCAGCAGGGGCTTGAGGGCGTTGGGAACCAAATGGTTGCGGACCAGCAGCCACGAGCCGCGGCCCAGCACGGTGGCTGCCTCCAGCATTTCCGAACTCTTCAGCGTGCGGATCTGGCTGCGCACCAGCCGGGCATATCCCGGTGCGGTGGACAGGCCCACCGCGACGATGGCCGGACCGACACCGGGGCCGGTGAAGGCAATGATCAGCAGTGCCATCAGCAAGGACGGAATCGCGTAGAGCGCTTCGAGCACGCGCAGGATGATCTCGTCGAGCCAGCGCGGGGACAATGCCGCAGCTGTGCCCAAGACGATGGCCAATCCCATGCCCAATCCCGTGGCCGCCAGGCCGATAGCCAACGAGTCGCGGGCACCATGGATGACACGGGTATAGATGTCGCGGCCCGATTCGTCGGTGCCGAAGAAATGCGCGGCGCCGGGTTTGCTGAATGCCTCGGCCGGGTTGATAGCCAATGGATCGCCCGGGGCCAGCACCGAAGGAACCAGCGCGATGAGCACCCACAAGGCGATGAATGCGGCGGCGAAGATTCTTGCGGTGCGGCTCATGAGCTCGCCCCTGCCGGATTGATGGCTCGCTCGATGCCTTCGGTGATCGCCATGACCACGATGTAGACCAGCGCGGAGAAGAGCGCGATGCCGGTGACCATCGGGATGTCGCGGGCCAGCACCGCAGAAAGCAGCGAGCGCCCCAGGCCCGGACGGGCGAAGATCGCCTCGACCACCACCGCGCCGGAAAGCAGCGAGGAGAAAGCCCAGCCGGTCAGGCCCAGGGCAGGCAAGGCGGCGTGGCGCAAGCCATGGCGCCAGAAGACCGCCAGCCGGCTTTCGCCACGGGCACGCGCGGCCAGCGCGAACTGGCTGCCCAGGGCTGCGCTCAGCGAATCGCGCATCAGCTGGGTGAGGAACCCGGCCAGCGGCAATGCCAAGGTCAGCACGGGAAGTACCAAACCCTGGGCGGTGCCGTTATCCACGGCCGGCAGCCAGCCGAGCATCGAGGAGAAGAGCATGATCAGCACCGCGCCGAGCCAGAAGTGCGGCACGGCGGCGGCAATGATCTCCACGATATTTCCCAGCCATGCGCCAAAGCGGTTGGCCCGCATGGCCGATGCCGCGAAGCCCAGGGCCAGCACCCAGGCGGCCGCCAGGGCCAGCAGCGCAAGCCAGAGGGTATTGGGCAGGAGATCGCCCATGATGCCGGCGACCGGCTGCTTGAGCGAATAGGAGGTGCCGAAGTCCAAGGTGGCCAGCTTGCCCAGGTACATCAGGTACTGGGAGATGAGCGGCAGGTCCAGTCCGTACTCGGCGCGGGCCGCGGCCAGCGCTTCGGCCGAGGCCTGGGAACCGGGGCCGCCCATGATTGCTTCGGCCGGGTCGCCGGGGATCAGCCGGATGGCGATGAAGATGGCGGTGGCCACCAGCCACAGCACCACCAGCGCGCCGCCGATCTTGCGCCCGGCCCAAGCAATCGTGCCCATGGGGTGCTACTTGGTGATGAAGGTGTCGTAGTAGACCGGCGAAGACACCGCGGTGGTGGCGCCGATGCCGTGCACGTTCTTGCCGTAGAGGAAGTGGTTCTGCTGGTCGTAGAGCGGCAGCACGTAGTAGCCCTCCAGGACCAGCTTCTGGGCCTGCTCGTACAGCGCAGCGCGCTGGGCTTCATCATTGGCCTCTTCGGCCTGGGCCAGGATCCCATCGAGCTTCTCGTTCTTCACCTGCGCATTGTTGGCGAAGTAGCCCGATGGCGCAGGGACGGTCGAGTCGGAGTGGTACAAGATGCGCAGCACCGACGGGCCGACCTTGGTGTAGGGAGCCGAGACCAAGTTGTAATCGTGCTTGGCCAGGGCGCCGTACCAGCTGGACAGGTCCAGCAGCTGGATCTTCACCTCGAAGCCCACGGCCTTGGCCTGGGCCTGGAACTGCTCGAACAGGGACTGCTCGGCAGGAACCGACTGGTTGGTGGAGACCGGGAAGTCCAGCGATAGGCGCTTGCCGTCCTTCACGCGGTAGCCCTCGGCGTCGCGTTCGCTCCAGCCTGCTTCATCGAGCAGCGCGTTGGCCTTGGCAACGTCGGTGGTGAACAGCGATTCATCGGAGTAGCCCAGCGGTTCGGCTGAAGACAGCAGCGAGTAGCTGCGCTCGGTGGTGCCGAAATAGAGGGCCTTGACGCCGGCGTTGGCATCCACGGAGCGGATGAACGCCTCGCGAACGCGCTGGTCATCGAATGGCGCCTTGGAGCTGTTCAGCTCCAGGCGGTTGGAAGCACCCGGGCGCGGGGCGTCCAGATGGCCCAGCGAGCCGTCCTGCTTTGCCGTGGCGATGGTGTCCGGCTGCGTGTTGTCGATGACATCGACTTCGCCCGAGACCAGGGCTGCATAGCGGGTGGCGGCCTCAGGGATGAAGCGCCAGGTGATGGCCTCCAGATAGGCCTTGGAATCGGAGCGCTCCGCGTTCTTGACCGGCGGCACGTAGTCTTCGTTGCGGACCAGGTTCACGGCCTTCTGGTGCTCCCAGGATTCGACCTTGAACGGGCCGGTGCCTACCGGTGAGGCGCAGTTGGTAGCCTGGTCGCGTTCCAGCGCCTTGGGGGATTCGATGGCGGTCCATGGCATGGACAGCGATTCCAGCAGCGCGTTATCCGGGGCGGAGAGCGTCAGCTTGGCGGTGAGCTCATCGGCGATCTCGATATCCACGACCTTGCCCACGGCCAGGTAGCCGGTGGAGGACGCGGTATTCGGATCCTTCAGGTGCTCGATGTTGGCTTCGATGGCTTTGGCGGTGAGCTTCGTGCCGTCGGTGAAGGAAATCCCATCGCGCAGGGTGATGGTGCGAGTCAGGCCGTCCTCGGAAACTTCGGTGCTTTCGGCCAGCCACGGGATGATCTTCCCGTCCGCATCCTTGGTGAACAGGGATTCGAGGTACTGGCTTGCGACCAGGGCTTGCGGGTAGTTGCCGCCCACATGCGGATCCAGGCAGGCCGGCTCGGCGTCGCCCGAAGCATAGACCAGGGTGCCGCCGGCAACCGGCTTCGCCTCCTCTGCGGGGGCATCGGGTCCTGCACCTGCCGAGCAGCTGGCTAGAAGGGATCCAAGGAGCGGGAGCGCGATAGCGCAGCCAAGGATCTTGGACGCGCGCGAGTTTCGTTGCATGGGGAAGGGCTTACCTCGATGAACTAGTGGTGATGACCAAACCAACTCTAGCCATCTGGAACGCATTCGTCAGATCGGAGCGAATCGCTCCGATCCGACGAAACCTGGCTAGCGGAGATCCTCGAGGGGATCTACTTTTCGCTGGCCACGGTCATGCGGCGGTTCTGGTGGACCGGGCTTTCGATTTCATCGAGGATGGCCACGGCGAAGTCCTGGGAGGAAACGAAGTCGCCTGCTGGCGAATCGGTGCCCAGGATGTAGCTGCCGGTGCGGCGTGCAGGCATGATCACCGGGGCTGGAGCCGCGACGGTCCAGGTGATGCCGGAAACCGAGGTGAACATGTCGTAGACCTCGGCGCAGGTGGTGGCTTCGGCCTTGTATTCCTCCGGGAAGCCCGGGGTGTCGACCAGGCGGACGCCGTCTACCTCGGTAGCGCCGGCGCCGCCGACAACCAGCAGGCGGGCTGGGACCAGGGTTTCGGTGATCTGCTCGAAGGCATCCAGGTATTCCTGGTGGTCGCCACCGGTGCGCGATGGCGGTACGGCAATGACGAGCACGTCGTTGTTCTTTCCCAGGTCGCGGTAGGTTGCCCCGTCGCCCAGCTCGGCGGCCACGGTGGTGGTTCCGTCGATTCCCTTGCCCGAACGGGAGACCGAGGTGACCTCATGGCCGCGTGAAATGGCTTCGGCAACGACTTCCGAGCCGACCATGCCGGTAGCTCCGTAAACTGCAATCTTCATGGTGTTCTCTTTCCTTGGGAAATTGGGTCCGGCACAATGGTATCTTTTAGATACCGCTCACTACAACGAAACTAGGTTTCCTCATGGATAGCCATGGCTCTTTTGACGTGTTCGTGCAGCAATGCCCTTCACGTGAAATCATGCAGCGCCTAGGCGATAAATGGACTCCGCTGGTCCTCTTGTCCCTGGCTGGCGGCCCGCAACGTTTCTCCGCATTACGCCAGCGCATCGGCGCGGTCACCCCGAAAGTGCTCACCAATACCCTGCGCAACCTGGAGCGCGACGGGCTGGTGCAGCGCACCGTATATGCCCAGGTGCCGGTGCGGGTCGACTACGAGCTGACTGATTTGGGACGCGGGATCCTGGAACCCATGGAAATCCTGCGCCTGTGGTCCGAGGAGCATGTGCCCAAAGTGCTCGCTGCCCGTGAGCGGTTCGACGCGCGCGGCTAATGGCCAGGTGGAGCAGCAGGACGCAGCGGCAGGAACATGAAGTGCTGGCCCACCAGCCCCTTGGTCGGATGGTTGAAGGCGCCCGGAATGGTGCCCAGGATCTTGAAGCCCAGCGATTGCCATAGACGCACTGCAGCCTCATTGGTCTCGACGACCGCATTGAACTGGATGCCGTGATAATTTTCCTGCCGGGCCCAGTCGATCACGTATTCGCCCAGTGCTCGTCCCACGCCGCGATTGCGGCATTCCGGATCGACCAGGAAGGACGCGGTGGCGATGTGGGCTCCCCGTCCGGGCTTGTTTGGCCCCATCTTGGCCGAGCCGATGATCCTGCCATCTGCCACGGCAACGACCGTTTGCCCTGGTAGCGTCTCCATCCACCAGGGGCGGGCTTCTTCAAGGGTTTGGCCTTGGGGGAAGGCGTAGGTCTGTCCCTCATCCATGATTTTGCGGTAGAAGCCGAAGATCCCAGGCCAATCCCCGGCGGTGCTTGTCCGGATTTGCATGCGGTTAGCCCAACTCTTTCGAAATGAATGCTTCGGAACTCATCCTATTGGCTCTCATTGTATCTTGCGTCACATAGACTGAGGTCAAAGACGCAAGGTGCAGGCAAAGGAGCCGGTGTTGTTTGAAGTAAGCGAAGACCAGAAGTCGTTGATCGAGATGGTCCATGATTTCGCCGAGACCAGGATTGCTCCCAATGCCCTGAAGTGGGACCAGGAACAGCACTTCCCGGTGGATGTGCTGGCCGAAGCCGGACAGCTGGGCATGGGCGGAATCTATGTTTCTGAAGATCATGGCGGATCCGGTCTGAGCCGCAGCGATGCGGTGCTGGTCTTCGAGGAACTCGCCAAGGCCGACCCGACCTTGGCCGCCTACATTTCCATCCACAACATGGTCGTGTGGATGGTCGACACCTTCGGCAACGACGCGCAGCGCGCCAAATGGCTGCCATCGATGACCGCCATGGACGACCTGGGCTCCTACTGCCTGACCGAGCCCGGAGTCGGCTCCGATGCGGCGGCCCTGTCAACCCGTGCCCGCAAGGACGGTGACGAGTATGTGCTCAGCGGCGTCAAGCAATTCATCTCGGGAGCTGGAAGCTCGGCGCTCTACATCGTCATGGCCCGTACCGCTGATACCGGTTCGCGCGGCATCAGCGCCTTCCTTGTTCCCGGGGATGCCGAGGGCCTGAGCTTCGGGCCGAACGAAAAGAAGATGGGCTGGAAGGCGCAGCCCACTCGCCAGGTGATCATGGAAGGCGTGCGCATTCCCGCCGCCAACCTGCTGGGCGAGGAAGGCCAGGGATTCTCCATGGCCATGCAGGCACTCAATGGCGGCCGCCTGAACATCGGGGCCTGCTCGCTGGGTGGCGGGCAGAGCGCGCTGGAGAAGTCGGCGCTGTATTTGAAGGAGCGCCAGGCCTTCGGCGGACCGCTGACCAGACAGGAAGCGCTGGTCTTCAAGCTGGCCGAAATGGACATGGAGCTGGAAGCCGCCCGCTCCTTGCTGCGCCGTGCCGCCGCCGCACTGGACGCGAAGAGCCCGGACCGCGTCCGCCTCTGCGCGATGGCCAAGAAGATGGCCACGGACGCCGGGTTCAACGCCGCCAACAGCGCTATCCAGCTGCACGGCGGCTACGGCTACCTCGCGGACTACGGGATGGAGAAGATCACGCGGGATCTGCGCGTGCACCAGATCCTGGAAGGCACCAACGAGATCATGTCGCTCATCGTTGGACGCACGCTGCTGGAATCCTGACCGGCGGCAATCAGGCGTTGAACTGCTTTTCCGAATTCCGCACAGCGTTTCCCGAGAGGGAATCGCGGGGATCCGGATGAACCGATGAGATGGCCGGCTCGCTGGAAATGATCTGCTCGATGCCGCCCTGCTCCATCGCATCCCGCAAGGTGCGCTGGGTGGGGCGCATCATTTTAATCTCGCCGCGTTCCAGGGAAGCGAAGAGCTCCTGGGGGCTGATCCATGTGGAGATCACCGCTTCGGTGGTCTGGTGGACTGGTTCCTGGCCGGGGCGCAAGGCCGCGACAAAGAAGTACGTATCGAACCGCCGCGGGAAACCGGCTGGGGTGACCCAATTGGCCCAGGGGCGCAGTTGGCCAGGATCCAGCAGCAGCCCTGTCTCCTCGAAGACTTCACGACGTGCTGCGGCCAGGATCTCCCCGGCCAGATGCTCCGCGCGATCTGGTCCTTCCCCAAGGATCGAGGTGCGCGCCCATTGCCGGGCGTGCTCGCTGAGCAAGGCGGGATCCAGCTCTCCTGCCGCCACCGCTTGGCCGTCTTGGGCATCAACGCGGCCGCCGGGATAAACCACCATGCCGGCTGCGAAGTCCATGGTGTTCACGCGATGCTGGACGAAAACCTCAAACCCGCCAGCTGCCTCGCGCAGCAGCAAAACACTGGCCGCTTTGCGGATCGGGACCTCGGCGGGAGTCGCAGGTATCGGGGAAGTCGTCATTGCCTACCATGTCCTTGGCTCTTGGAAGTGAAAATAGCCTTCGAGAGCCAGCTTAGCTTCCAGCGCACAGCAAACGGGCAACCGGCAGAAGCCGCTGTGCATGCTTGCACATTGACCTGCGGAATCTGCACAGCAAATGCCGTTGACCGGATTCCTGACGGAGCCTAGTTTGAATCACAGAGACCTGCGCGAAGCTGCGGGCATCGCAACTGGAAGCCGCAGGGGAGCCGAGCAGAGGATGAGCGCAATGGCGGAACAAATTGGCCCATGGCCCCAGGGGTTAAAGGGGCGCCGCGCCTTGGTTACCGGTGGCGCCTCCGGCATAGGCCTGGCCAGTGCCCGGGCATTGGCCGACGCCGGTGCCACCGTGACGATTGCCGACCTCAATGAACAGGCCGCTGAAGAAGCGGCCCGCGAGCTCGGCGGAAAAGCATGGGCTGTGGATCTTTCGGATACCGCGTCGCTGGAAGATCTCAGCGTGGATACCGACATCCTGATTAACAACGCCGGCGTGCAAAGGGTGGCTCCAATCCATGAGTACGACCCCGAAGCCTGGAGGCTGATCCATCGGCTCATGCTGGAGTCGCCGTTCCTGCTGATCCGGGCAGCACTGCCCGGCATGCGCGAGCGCGGCTTCGGCCGCATCATCAATATTTCTTCGATCCACGGACTCCGGGCCAGCGCATTCAAGAGCGCCTACGTTGCGGCCAAGCACGGGTTGGAGGGACTGTCGAAGGTCACTGCATTGGAAGGTGCCGACTATGGGATCACCAGCAACTGCATCAACCCGGGCTATGTGCGTACCCCATTGGTGGAGCGGCAGATTGCCGATCAAGCGAATTCGCATGGCATTGACGAGTCGGATGTCATCCAGAAGATCATGCTTGCCGAATCGGCCATCAAGCGCCTGGTTGAACCAGAGGAAGTCGCTTCGCTGGCGGCCTGGCTCAGTGCGGATGCCGCGGGCATGGTGACCGGAGCGTCCTACACCATGGATGGCGGCTGGAGCGCGAAATAGGTGCGGCGGGCCCGCATGGCTGCCATGCCTAGGCCGGCGGGAACAGCAGGGTTCCGCCGATCGACACGGCGATGATCACCAAGGTGGACAGCAACCCCAGCAGCAATGAACGTCCGCCGGTTTTTACGATGCTGCGCAGGTGGACCCCGAGCCCCAAGGCGAACATGGCCGCGGCAAGCAGGAGCGTCTGCGCGCTGGCCGCAGCTGCAAGCCACGCCTCGGGAACCAGCCCGGTGGTGCGCAGCAGCATTGCCACCAGGAACCCGAGCACGAACAGCGGCACCAGTGGCGGGTTCTTGCCGCCTTGCACCGATTGGCGCCGCCGCATGAAGACGCCGACGCCGGCAATGATTGGAGCCAGCAGGACCACCCGGGCCAGCTTGACGGTCACCGCCACGGCCAAGGCGCCGGCACCTACCGAACCGCCGGCGGCGACGACTTGTGCGACCTCATGGGTGGACGCGCCGATGAGCATGCCGATGCTGCGTTCATCCAGCCCGAGCAGCAAGCCCACCGCGGGCATGAGCGGAATCATCAATGTCCCGAAGAGCACTACCAGCCCGATCGCGGTGGCGACCTGATCCTGCTTGGCCTTGACGACATTCTCGGCACCTGCGACCGCGGCGGCACCGCAGATGGAGAAGCCGGTGGCGATGAGCAGGCGCTGCGGCAGATCCATGCCGAGCTTCTTGCCGATCCACAAGGTGGCCAAGAACGTGATGCCAACCGAGAGAGCCACCACCAGCAGTACCCCGGGGCCCAGGCCGAGGATGGTGCCCAGCGAGAGCTGCAAGCCCAGCAGCACAATGCCCAGGCGCAGCAGCTTCTTGCCGGCAATTGCCGTGCCGGGGGCAAAAGCCTGCGGGACCGGGGCAAGATTGCGCCACAGCGCACCGAGCAGGATAGCTAGCAGCAGGGCGCTCAGGCCATGGATGTAGCGGCTGGCGAACATGCACAAGATGCCGGCGGCAAGGCAGAGGAGCAGTCCCGGAAGAGCCGGAGCGAAACGCGAAGCAGGTTTTCGATGTCCGGACTGGTCACGTTTGGAGGTGGCAGATTCTTTGACGGGACTTGTGGAGTCGTGCATGGAAATAATTGTTCTCCGGTTTGGAGAATTGCGGTATGCCACTTCTTGCTATCGCGGACATATGATCATGATATGGAAAGCAGCTCGTCATCTCTCGAAGACATTGCCCGCTGGATTCAACCCTCCTCATTGGAGTTGCTGGTCGGCATCGCCGATCACGGGAGCCTGAGCGCCGGTGCCCGTGCGGCCGGGATGGCGCAGCCAAATGCCACCCGCGCATTGAAAACGTTGGAGCGCCGGCTGGGATACCAGCTTGTGGCACGCAAGACCACCGGATCGCGCTTGACCGCAGAGGGAGTGCTGACCGTCCAATGGGCTCGTGAAGTCCTGGACAGCCTGGAAACCTTCGCCGCTGGCGCGCGCTCGCTGGCTGAAACCGGAGAGGGAGAGCTGGAATTCGGAGCCAGCATGACGGTGGCTGAATTCTTGGCGCCAAATTGGATCGGACTACTGCATCGTGCCCTGCCACGAGTCATCCCTCGAATGAAGATCATGAATTCCCAAGATGTTATTCGTGCAGTGCAGCAGGAGGAATTGGGACTAGGATTCGTGGAAACCCCGCACATTCCTCTGGGCCTGAAAAGCCGGCAGGTACTTCACGATGAAATGCTCGTGGTCACGTCGCCTTCACATGCTTGGGCACAACGGAAGGAACCGCTGAGCCTGCACGAATTGCAAAGCACGGCGCTGATAGAACGCGAGGAAGGCTCCGGCACCCGGGCATTCTTGGATTACATTGCCCATGCCGAACGCCCGAATCCGGTCGCTGTCTTCAACTCGAACGCAACGATTTGCCAGTGCGTGGCGCGCGGAATGGGGCCCGCTGTGCTCAGCCATTTGGCGGTAGAGAGCCAGTTGGAGCAGGGGCTGCTCGTCGAGATCCCGTTTGATGGGCCGGCGCTGTTGCGCGAGCTGCGGGCGATATGGCCTGCGCACCGTGTCTTGAAAGCGACCGAGCAGAAGCTGCTTGAGATTTCCGTGGAATCACGGATTGCGCAGGGCTAGCCGGAGATCCAGGCCCCGGCTTGGAACTGTGCGGACTTGGCCAGGAGGCGGACAGCAAGCTTCCCATCAAGGATGCAAGGGCGGCCATTTGTACCGGGCCGTGAGCTCCCGGTACAAGCCTCCGGACTTAGAGTTTGAAGATCTCGTTGCTGAGCAGGCCCGACAGTCGCTGGACGCCTTCGTCGATGGTCTTCTCGTCAACGGAGCAGAAAGCCAATCGCAGCTTGTTGTCGGCTTGGCCGCTCGGGCTGAATGCCGCGCCTGGGATGAAGATGACCCCGGCCTTCACGCCCTGCTGCAGCAACGCGTAGGTGTCAATGCCTTCAGGCAAGGTCAACCAAACGAAGAAGCCGCCTTCGGGACGAGTATGGGTGACGCCTGCCGGCAGGTACTTGGCCAATGCTTCGAGCATCGCGTCGCGGCGGGAACGGTACAGGTCGTTGTACTTGGTGATCTGCCCCTTCCAATCATGCTCGTTGAGGTAGGCGCTGATGATCATCTGGTTCAAGGTCGGTGGGCACAGGGCTACCGCCTCGCCGGCCAGGTAGAAGCGGCGGAAAAGGTGGGTCGGGACCGCTGCCCAGCCGATGCGCAGGCCGGGCGCGAAGATCTTGGAGAAGGAACCCATGTAGATGACGTTTTCCGGGTCCAGGCTCCGCAGGGTAGGCGCAGGGGTTCCCTCGTAGCGCAGCATTCCGTACGGGTTGTCTTCCAGGATCAGGATGCCGGCTTCGCGGCAGATGTCCACGATTTCCTGGCGGCGTTCGGCCGCCAGAGTGATCCCTGATGGGTTGTTGAAGTTCGGGATGGTGTAGAGGAATTTGATGCGCTCGCCGGCGGCGCGCAATTCGGCGATGCGCGCACGCAAGGCGTCAGGAATCAAGCCATTTGCATCGGTGCCCACGGGGCGGGCGGACACCTGGTAGGCCTCGAAGGTATTCAGGGCCCCGACATAGGTCGGATCTTCGCAGAGCACAGTGTCTCCGGGATTGCAGAAGACCTTGCAGGCCATGTCCTGTGCTGACTGGGAGCCGTTGGTGACCACGACATCTTCGACCCCCACGTTCGTGATGCCTTCAGCTGCCATGACATCGATAATTTGTGCACGCAGTTCAGGAGTGCCAAGTCCGGAGCCGTATTGCAATGCTTCGGGACCCTGCTCGACGATGATGCGCCGGGCCATTTCACCGACCTTTTCCAGCGGGAGCAGCTGCAGGTAGGGGTTGCCTCCGGCCAGGGATACCAGGGAAGGGTCCAAGGAGAGCTCGAATACGTCGCGCACCGCGGACTGCTTGATTCCGGCCGCGCGCTCGGATAGCAAGGATTCGTGCGAAGTGGTCAGCGATTCTGATGCGGTGGTCATGGTTCTCCTCGGCAAGGCTCCCGGGGCGGGGGAGCGGGGTTCCTGCGCTGGGTGCGGCACAAGAATTGTTTTCAAATAGAATACTTTGGTATTCCAGCAGGAAATTCAAGGCTTGGCAAGACCTGCGCTTTCAGCAACGTGATTCTCTGCTCCAGCGCGAGGCGTTGCGTTCCTCGATACTCAGCTGGCCCAGTGCCGCATTGACGCGGCTATGAAGTGTCTCGGCTAGAATTCGGGGCTTGCTGCCGGGCAGCCAGCACTGCCCGGCCAGGAGGACCAGCAAATCGACGCAGTCCGCCGAGGCCCGGAATTTTCCGGACCGGAACTGGGCAATGGCAGCATCGATGATCATCAGGGACGAATCCAGCGCACTGTCGGCAGCTTGCGTGCTGCGTTGCCCGCTGGAAACCTGGCGCTCCCGCACCACCAGGTTGCGAACCTCGGCGATCTTCCTGGGAATAGAAACCACTGCTCGGTACGCCCGGTTCTGGACGCCCATGAGTTGCAACGGACGCAGGGCAACCACAAGCAAGCCGATAACGACGAACGTCGACAGGCCGGCAAGGCCAAGCTTCGCCAGCAAGATTCCCGCAGTGATGGCTATCCCGGCGATCCCGAGGATCATTGCGAAAAGTGCAAGGCCGCCGAAACGTGGCTTCTTCGGTTCCGGGCCATGAGCCCGGATGCTGATAATCCGGTCGAGCTTCGCGCGGATTTCGGCCACGTTGGGAACACCCAAACTGCCTTGGGAGATCCGCTGGGCGTTTCGCCATAACTGGATGCGCCGGCGGCTGCGCAGGACCTGGAAGATCTGCCAACCGGCCAGCAAGGGAAGGGCGAGGGCGAAAAAGAGCAGCGCTGCGGTACCCAAGGTAATGTCCCCGGCTTGGTACATGCCGTAAGCGCCCAGCCATGCGAACAGGGAATAGCCCGGGACCCGGATGAGCAGGCGATCCCACCAAACGACCTCCTGCGGGGCGCTGGCGGATTCGCTGACTGGTTGGCTCATTTCTCGGTTTCGGTGCGGGAATCCAGCCACTGCTGGATGGCGCTTGGGCGAATGCGGCGATGGGTGCCGCGGTATTCCACTGGAATGATCCCGGCGTCGGCCAGCTTGCGCAGGTAGCTGTTGGAGATTCCGGCCATTTGGGCTGCTTGGGAAGTATTAAGGAGCAGCTCGGGTGTGCCGATGCTGACGGACTCGCCATCTGCAAACCGTGAAAGCACCTCGATCAGCGCCTGGTGCGCTTCTTTGGGCAACTTCAACGCGGTGCCGTTGACGAACACGGTCGTGTCATCCGACTCGTCCAGCGCGCGGCGTAGCCGCGCGGTGGTCTTCTCATCTAACGCCTCGAAGGTGCGGACCCTGCCCAGTGCTGAAGTCGGTGATGCCATGGCCCTTATTTTGCCTGAGATGTCCTTCGGGTGCACCTCATGACGCTGCAAATGGACTGCCTGTCGCAACTCCTTTATGACACAGATGCGACGAATGGGGGTTGTACAGCGCCAAGCGGTTCCCGTATGGTGGAAAACGTAGGTCTAAAGAAAGTACTGACCAGCCATCTTCCGGCACACCATGACGGATCCTTCAGCCTCACCCGGCGGAGCCCCTCTGGGAATTGTGTACATGGAAGCCTGACGCCCTCCTTAATTGCCTGTGGGTCACGCTCCATTGCGGTCGGATGAATGGTCATGCGCGTTCCTACGCTCTGCCACCAATTTCGTGGGTACTGCGTTTTCGTCAATCAGAACTTTCTTGAAAGAAGAGCTATTCAATGTCTGTTGAATCCACTAAAGACCTGTCCGCCATCACCGACGAAGAGATTTTCGACGCCCATCTTGGCGGCAAGCTTTCCGTCTCATCGCAAATGCCGCTGAACACCAAGCGCGACCTGTCCATCGCCTACACTCCGGGTGTCGCCAAGGTATCCCAGGCCATCGCAGATGATCCAGCCAAGCACGCCACCCACACCTGGGCCTCCCGTCTGGTCGCTGTCGTTTCGGACGGCACCGCTGTGCTGGGCCTGGGCAACATCGGTGCGGCTGCCTCGCTTCCGGTCATGGAAGGCAAAAGCGCCCTGTTCAAGGAATTCGGCGGTCTGGATTCGATCCCGTTGGTATTGGACACCACCGACGTCGATGAAATCGTCGAAACCGTCATTCGCCTGCGTCCGAGCTTCGGCGCCGTGAACCTGGAAGACATCTCCGCCCCGCGCTGCTTCGAAATCGAAAAGCGCCTGATCGAGGCGCTGGATATCCCTGTTATGCACGATGACCAGCACGGCACCGCGGTGGTGGTGCTGGCAGCTCTGATCGGCGCGGCCCGCCAGACCAAGCGCGACATCAGCTCGTTGAAGGTCGTCATCTCCGGTGCCGGTTCGGCTGGCGTCGCCGTCACCAACCTGCTGCTTTCGGCCGGCGTGGATGACGTCATCGTGCTCGACTCGCGTGGCACCATCCACCGCGATCGAGACGACCTTAATCCGGTCAAGGCCGACCTGGCCAGCCGCACCAACCGTGAAGATGTCATGGGTGGCCTGGCCGAGGCACTGGACGGCGCGGATGTCGTAGTAGGACTTTCCTCGTCGACCTTCGAAGAAGCTGCCGTGGCGAAGATGAACAAGGACGCCATCATCTTCGCGCTGTCCAACCCGACCCCGGAAATCATGCCGGATGCTGCCGCGAAGTATGCGGCCGTGGTGGCCACTGGCCGCAGCGACTTCCCGAACCAGATCAATAACGTGCTGGCCTTCCCGGGCATCTTCCGCGGCGCCCTGGACTCGGGCGCCAAGAAGATCACCGAGGGCATGAAAGTCGCCGCGGCCCATGCCATTGCCAACCTGGTTGGCGATGATCTGGCAGCAGATTACATCATTCCTTCGGCAACTGATGACCGCGTGATGCCTGCTGTTGCCGCGGCTGTGGCTGCGGAAGCAGAAAAAGCCAAGTAGAAGAAGCTGGCGAAAAAGCACTGCCTGCAACGACTCGTTGCGGGCAGTGCTTTTTTCATGCGCCGGCCTATTCTGAGGCCGTTGTCTCGGGATATCCACAATCGTAGAAAGTTCCTGCCGGGGCGATGAATTCGCGCCACACTTGCTGGCATCAGATCAACCAAGGAGGAATGCGATGAGTAATCCTGAAGGCGTCCATCTCAGTGTCCGCAGCTCGTTGCCCGAAATGCAGCTACTTGGCGTTGTTGCGCTGCGCGAAATATCAGAGAAGGGGTATGCCGTAGTGCTCAGCACTATGGCAAGGCAGCAACAGGTCCTGGGGTACACACTGGGATTGGCGAAACGAGGGCATCCTGAAATCGTCAGTATCGGTGGAGACGAAGATGATGTTTTTGGGCTTCTCACGCATCTGGCATCACAAGTCGTCGAGCATGGACAAGTCTTTTCCGAAGGTACCCACAACACATCGCTATTTAGCGAGCTCATTTTCTCGGAGCCAGAGGCGGAACTGAACACTCTTCCCCTCACCAGTCTGATCCTTGGCGACATCCCGATAAGAACTCTGCATTGCACGGAACCCAGGGACTTCGCCGTGATCCAGCAACAGTCGGCTCACTAGGAACTGCGCCGCATCGTCAAAAGATGAGCAGGCAGAGGAAAGGAACTTGACCATGTGCGATATGTGCAATGGCATGACACGCAAGCAACTGGAAGCCCTGATCGACCAGCGGATCCGCGACTACGGACATGAAGTGATTTTTGTTGAGTCGGACCGGATCAGCCCATCGCTTGCCTACACCGTTGGCCTGAGTCGCATCGGGCACCCAGAATTCCTTGTTCGAGGGCTGGACATGGATGACAGCATTCAGATGCTCAACGGATTTTCTGCGTCCGTGCTGGAATGGAATGAGGTTTTCGCCCACGGGCACACCGGCCGCTGGAAGGACGGAACACTGTTGTACTTCTCCAAGATCAGTACCGGAATCCGCAAGCAGGTGCCATTGGCTTATCAGAGGTACGGAGAAAGCCTGGGGTTGCTAGAAGTCTTACTCGTCGGCCGGGATATCCCTTACGAATATGTAGTTGCCCGGCACAATTAGGCCTTGGCATCCTTTGCAAAGGGCCTAGCTTCGCCGATGGATTGCAGCGGCCTCGTTCTCCGCGCGGACTTTTGCCCGATGTGCTGCGCGCAGGGCCTGATGGCCATCGGATTTGCGCACCTTCAGGTAGAACATTCCAACTACAAGGAACCACAGGGGCGTAGCCAGCAACGCAGCACGCGTATCGGCCTGCGTGGTCAATGCCCACAGGACGAATACGAAGAAGGCTAGGACCATGTAGGGGGCTCCCATGCCGCCGGGGACCTTGAACTTGGAGGCATCATGCAGCTGCGGGCGGCGCTTGCGGAAGGCCAAATAGCTGATAAGGATCATTGACCAGACGAACATGAAGCACAGGGCAGACACCGTGGTCACCAACGTGAAGGCCTGGGCTACGGAGTCACCCGCGTACAACAGCACGACG
The DNA here is from genome assembly GCF_024807995.1 of Arthrobacter sp. JUb119. Classification (NCBI taxonomy): domain Bacteria; kingdom Bacillati; phylum Actinomycetota; class Actinomycetes; order Micrococcales; family Micrococcaceae; genus Arthrobacter; species Arthrobacter sp. JUb119. Next base: position 205,132 of record NZ_JANUFE010000003.1, on the reverse strand, counting down.
GCAGCAAGAAGGAAGATGCAGGAGAATAGCAACGCATTGCGTGGCACCTGCGTGGCAGAAAGCTTGCTGAACTTCTGCGGAGCATCTCCATCCTGCGACAGGGCGTACAGCATGCGCGATGTCGAATAGATTCCGGAATTTGCACTTGAAGCGGCGGCCGTCAGCACGACGAAGTTGACCAGACCTGCAGCTGCGGCCAAGCCAGCCATCGAGAACATGCCAACGAATGGCGATGCATCAGCGGAGAACTTGTACCAGGGGGTGACGGCCATCAGGACGGTCAAGGCACCGACGTAGAACAGGATCACGCGCAGCGGAATGGAATTGATGGCCTTCGGGAGATTCTTTTCAGGATCCTTGGTTTCAGCCGCAGTCGTACCTACCAATTCAATGCCGACGAAGGCGAAAACGGCGATCTGGAAGCCTGCGACGAAGCCCATGAAACCAGTGGGGAACATGCCACCGTGCGCCCACAAGTGGGCGAAAGAGGCGGTGTCTCCCTCGGGAGAACTGAATCCGGTGGCAATCATTGCCAAGCCGCAAACGATCAATGCCAGGATTGCAACGATTTTCACCAATGAGAACCAGAACTCGGTTTCACCAAAAGCCTTGACGGTGGGCAGGTTCAGCCCGACCAATAGCAGGATGCAGCATAGCGCCGGGAGCCATAGCGGGATCTCGGACCACCAGTAGGCGACATACTGGGCGATCGCGACTACGTCCGCAATGCCGGTGACGACCCAGCAGAACCAATAGGTCCAGCCGGTGAAGAAGGCAGCCCAAGGTCCCAAGAGATCGCCGGCAAAATCTGCGAAGGTCTTGTAGTTCAAGTTGCTGAGCAGGATCTCGCCCATGGCACGCATGACGAAAAAGAGCATGAAGCCGATGATCATGTATACGAAGATGACCGACGGGCCAGCAGCGGAAATGGTCTTGCCGGAGCCCATGAACAATCCGGTGCCGACCGCTCCGGAGATCGCCATGAGCTGGATGTGCCTGCTGGACAGTCCGCGCTCAAGATTCGTTCCATCGGAAACGGTTTTCAGTTGCGCGGAATCGTTCGCCACGGCTGCACCTTTCATGAGCAGATCCCTTCGGTTTTTCGAAGGAGACGGCCTGCTTCGAAGGAGAACGAGACCGCTGAAAGAGGTTATCGCAGATATATTGACCAGCTATATTTGTTCGTCACCCTGGACTGCGAGCAAGCTTAACAGTTGTGAAGTTGGTTATACGCCACTGGATTCGGGTAGGTAGTCCGCTGCTTCGCGCAGTGGCCAGATGGGCAGAACCTGCACTTGAATGGGACATTTGGTTGCTGCTGGACCTCCGGGTGGCAGCCTGTGTCCGAGAATGAAGCCGCGGGAAACTATGCGAAGGAAATCCTCCGGTTCCGGCGAATGGAGTTAGCGGGAGGCAGTTGATCTGCAGAATCAGAACCACCGATGATCAATTCCCGCGTTTCCAGCCTGCGGTAGGACTTCGGAAATGGCAGAACGCGGGAGCCCGTGGAGCGCCGCAGGCAACACTGCATCCATGCTCAGCTCCACTGCGCAGAAGGCTACCCGGTTCAGGTTGGTGCCGTGCATCCGGACTGCTCCAGTGCTGCATTCCGCGCCTTTCGGTTCACTTGAAGCAAATACTGTACATGGCCAGTGGAAGCTTGGAGGGCCGAGTGAGTAGTGTAGGACGTATGGCATTCCGAAATCGTCGAGCTGCGGCTCTTCCTGCAAAATTGTCCCGTTCCTGGCTCTTGGTCAATGCGGCCAAGGAGGAAACTTTCGCTCCTTCACTGGCTTGTGAAGCGGACTCGGTGATTTTTGACATGGAAGCTGCCGTTCCTGACGACCAGAAGATCCAGGCTCGCGACAACGTAGTGCGAGCACTCTCCAATGGCATGACTGCGTGGGTGCGCGTCAACGGCATTGACACTGATTTCTGGGCCGATGACCTTGCCGCGCTGTCGGGAACTCCCGGCCTGCGTGGAATCATGCTGGCCATGACCGAGCAGCCTGAACAGGTTACCTACAGCGCGATGAGGCTGCGCGCGGGCACTCCGGTCCTGGCCTTGATCGAAACCGCTTTGGGTATCGAGAACGCCACGCAGATCGCTTCGGCCCCGGGTACCTTCCGCCTGGCGTTCGGCATCAACGACTTCCGCAAGGACACGGGCGTCTCCGACGACCCGATGGCACTGGCCTACGCACGCGGCCGGCTCGTGATCGCTTCGCGTGTAGGCAAGCTGCCTGGCGCTATCGACGGACCTCCACCAGCAGGCGCCGATGCCGCCAAGGTGACCGAAGAAACCCGCATCACCGCCTCCATGGGCATGACCGGCAAGCTGTCGTTGTCCACCGATCATGTAGATGGCATTAACGCCGCGTTGGCACCCAGCGAAGACGAGCTGTCTTGGGCCATGGAACTGCTCGAAGCGCACGCCGCCGGCGCTTCGGTGGGCGATGGCTCATACCTGCCGCGTCTGGCCCGTGCCCAGAAGATCGCCGACCTGGCCGACTCCTACGGCCTGTGGAACGCCTAAGCCTTTAGCTGTCTTCCAACAGCAAAGAACCCGTTCAGCATCTGGAATCAATCAGATGCTGAACGGGTTCTTTTAGCTTGCGGTGCCTATGCCTCGTGGGCACCGCGGTTGCGAGAGGAACCGACGACGTCGCCAGCCTTCCATTCAGCCCAACCCGGACGATCATTCATGAAGTCCTCGATCTGCGCCTTGTTGGCTTCCAGCTTCGGGTCATGCTTGAGGTACCAGTGGGTTTCGCGAGCCACCATGCCCGAGAGGATCAGTAGGCCGATCAGGTTCGGCAGCGCCATCAGGCCGTTCATCATGTCCGAGAAGTTCCAAACGGCGGTCAGCTCGGTGGTGCAGCCTACGTAGACGACCAGCGAGAAGACGATGCGGAATGGCATCACGAGCTTGCGGCCGAAGAGGCGCTCGATGTTGCGCTCGCCGTAGTAGCTCCAGCCCAAGATAGTGGAGAAGGCGAACATGACCAGTCCGATGGTCACGATCCAGTGGCCCCATTCACCAGGCAGGCCGTGGGTGAATGCCTGGCCGGTCATCAGCGCAGCGGAGATCTGCTCGCCGGTGGATTCATCGATCACCTTCCAGGTGCCGGTGGTGATGATGACCAGGCCGGTGCAGGTAACAACGATGATGGTGTCGATGAAGGTCTGGGTCATGGAGACCAGGCCCTGGCGAACCGGGTGGGTGGTCTGTGCCGACGCGGCAGCGATAGCAGCCGAACCCATGCCGGATTCGTTGGAGAAGATGCCGCGGGCAACACCGTACTGGACAGCGATGATGATGGCCGAGCCGACGAAGCCGCCAACAGCGGAAGTGCCGGTGAAGGCGTCGGTGAAGATCTCGCCGAAAGCTGCAGGAATGCCGCCGACGTTAGCGATCAGGATGTAGATCGATGCGGCCACGTAGAAGACGATCATGACCGGAACGAATCCAGCGGTGACACGGCCGATGGACTTGATGCCGCCGACCAGGACAGCGATCGACAGCACGGTCAGCACGACACCGGTAACCCATGGGGTGACGTGGAACGAATTCTCCAAGTTCAGGGCGATGGAGTTGCCCTGGGTCATGTTGCCGATGCCGAAGCAGGCCAGGGTGGCGGCGATGGCGAAGAACAGGGCCAGGAACTTGCCCAGCGGACCCTTAATGCCGCGTTCCAGGTAGTACTGCGGACCGCCGGACTTTTCGCCTGCGGCGTCGGTGCCGCGGTAACGCACGCCGAGATAGGCCTCGGTGTACTTCGATGCCATGCCCAGCAGGCCGGTGACCCACATCCAGAACAGGGCACCTGGGCCGCCGATGCCGATGGCGGTTGCGACACCGACGATGTTACCGGTTCCGACAGTGGCCGCCAGCGCTGTGGTCAGTGCCTGGAATTGCGAGATGTCGCCTTCTGCCTCGGCATCCTTGCGCTTGAGCAGGCCCAGGCGCAATGCGGCAGCGAGCTTGAAGAATTGCAGGCCACCCAAGCGGATGGTCAGGTACAGGCCAGTACCCAAAAGTAGCGGGATGAGGACAAACGGTCCCCAAATGACGGAGGAGATGTCCCCGAAGAGATCGCCCAAAGCGTCCATGGACTCAATATCCTTATGTGCGAGTGACTGATGATGAAGAGTTTCAGGCGAGAAGCCGATCCCCTTATGTGAGTGCCATCATATGGCAAGGGGAGAACTGTGTCACAAAGCGCGCTGGCGGATGCCATGTCCGGTTTGTTAACTTTATTTCACGATCAGGCCCGGGGCTCGGGCTGGCTGCCGCATTGCCGGCATCCACCGAAGTGGACGCCGGCAATTTCCGGGCTTCAGCCTTGCCGCGCTTTCATGCGCGGATTTTGCTTGTTGATCACGAAGACGCGACCTCGTCGTCTGACCACCTGGGAGCCGGGCGCCTTCTTCAATGCGCGGATGGAATTCCTAACTTTCATGCCATTCACCTCCTTCATGATGTGCGGAGCTGAACAGGTCCTTGAGTTCTTCTTCGGTGACCTGGCATTGCTCGAAGACCGTCTCGATCTGCGAAGCTTCGTGTTCGGATCCGTAGAGCAGCAATTCCGAGACGGCGATATTCGAATTCCACGCTCCGGTGTTTTCCATCCAGATGCGCGGACCGGCTCCGCCGATGGCGACGCGCTCGCTGAGGGCACTAGCCACCCAGAGGATTCCGCGGATGCAGGTGCAGGATTCAGCCAGGGACGGCAGGGCTTTGCGGAAGCGCTCGGGATGAAGCGGACGTTCGGCATGCAGGTGGATCGGCGCAGTGCGGGCATTGGTTGCTGTTCGCGGCAGGTGCCCGGCGCTGGTGCGTTGGCGCGCTGCTCCGGGGTGGAAGGAGCCGAGTCCTTCTTCGTGCACGCAGATATGCGCATGCGGTGCCATCTGCCGAGCTAATTCTAGGCCGGCTTCATAGTCGGCGCCGCCAGCGCGTCGTGGACCGGTGGCGCTTTCGAGCAGCTGGGTTTCCAGGCCTTCGACCGGAATGAGGGTATCTGCCTGCATCAATTCGGTGAAGAAGAACTCTCCCGACGTCCTCGCATCGCGTTCCATGGCGTTGAATCCCGATTCCCAGAGGGTGTGCCGGTCCCACATCTGGTTTTCCAATTCGGCGGGATCCAGGGACAAGACGATGCTGCTGATCCGGATTTCCAGTGGTTCGAGCTTTGTCCCGAGCATGTCCAGCACTGTTCCGCTATGCCATGTGGCGGGCAACGCCAGGATCATTGTGGCCTCGGAATCTTCGGGGGCCAGGCGTTGGATCGTCGGCAGGATCTCGAACTTCGTGGCACAGCCGATGCAGGGGTGCCCAAGAACGGTTTCGGCATGTTCTGCGGCTGCAGATCCGGAGACGTGGCGCACCAGCCGATTGCCGTCGACGAAGTCATAGCGCAAGATGACGGCGTCAGGATGGTGGTGTCCCAGGTGGCTGAGGCCGGAGTCGCGGCTGGAAGTATCAAGTGCGGAGAGAACGATGAGATTCACGCGTTCAAGCTTATATGAGAATGAGTCTCAATAGCAAAATTGGGAACGGGGCTTAACGCCTCGGGGGCCCGCCCGCCAATGCGGACAGGCCCCCGGAAGCGACAAGGAATATCAGTTCTGCGGCGCGTTGAAAACTACCGCAGAGGTACCCAGGCCTTCGATCGAAGTTTCAAGTGAATCGCCGTGCTTGAGCCACGGGTGACGCCCATTCTCGTCGCGGCGGCCTAACGCAACACCAGAGGGCGTACCCGTCAGGATGACGTCGCCTGGCTGCAATTCATTGAATGTCGAGAGGTAGGAAACCAAGGCGTCAGCCGAGAAAATCAGATCATCGATCTGTTCGTCCTGCACCACGGTGCCATTGACCGTGCTGGTAATGCGGGCGGCGGGATCCAGCTCATCCGGGGTCACGAGCCACGGGCCCAGGGGAGTGGAACGATCCCAGATCTTGCCCTGCAGCCACTCTTGGGTGCGGCCCTGGTAGCCGCGCATCGACACATCGCTGGCCACGGCGTAGCCGGCAATATGCGCGGCAGCATCCTCCTGGCTGATGCGGCGACCCGGCTTGCCGATAATGATAGCCAGCTCTGCTTCGTAGTCCACCCGGTGGTCTTCCACTGGAATTTCGATGGTGTCCTTGGCGCCGCATAGGGTGGAAGCGAACTTCGCGAACACCGTCGGATACTTCGGCAGGTCTTCGCCGACCTCGGCCGCATGCGTCTTGTAGTTCAAACCGATGCAGTAGATTTTCTCCGGCTTGGGGATCAGCGGAGCGTAGTCGGCTTCGCCCTCGGCGATGGAATCACCCACCAAAGCGCGAGCAACTACTTCTTGCTGAGTTGCGTCATCAAGACGCAGGAAACGCTGCACTGAATCGAGGTTGTCCAAGTAGTAGGCGCGGCCATCTTCAATGACAGCAGCGGTGGTATGGCCTGGTTCGCTGGCGAGGCGGAGCGTTGCAAGTTTCATGAATCTATCTCACTACACTTTTCGCTGAAAGTGCACCATATTTCGTGATCGGCAATTGATAGCAATTGGCCTTAAATACGGCCGAGCCAGAGCTTTGATCTGGAAAACGTGGCTTGGCCATGCTCCGCTGACCCGGCTAAACTCATGGCAAGCTACGGTCCCAGAGACCAGTCTTGAAATAACGATCTAGATACGAAACTAAAGTGAAGCAGGTTTTAATGTGGGTGACTTTTTTGGCGAGCGATCTCGCCATATCCTCTTCGCCTCGTGGCAGCACTTCTCGCTAGTCGCGCAGTGCTTGATCCTGGCGACAATTATTGCTGTGCTGATTGCCGTATTGGTATACCGCAACAAGCCCCTATCAGGCTTGGCTAACGGCATTAGCGCCATCGGCCTGACTATTCCGTCCTTTGCCCTGATCGGTTTGCTTATTGTCCCCGTGGGCTTCGGGGTTACTCCGGCAGTCATCGTGGTGACGTTCTTCGCCGCCCTGCCAATTCTGCGCAACGCGATCGTTGGGCTGAACAACATCGAACCAACCATTATCGAGTCAGCGCGCGGCATCGGCATGAGCCGGCTGAAGACTCTGATATCAGTAGAAATTCCCATAGCTTGGCCGGTGATCCTGACTGGCGTACGAATTTCAGCCCAGATGGTGATGGGCGTCGCCGCAGTGGTCTCCTACGCCCTGGGTCCTGGCCTCGGCGGGTTCATCTTCCAAGGACTCTCGCGTCTGGGCGGCGCGAACTCCCTGGAATCCGTGATCACCGGCGTAGTTGGCGTCGTGATCCTGGCGCTCATCCTTGATTTGATTTTGCTCGGCATTGGCCGACTGACTACCCCGCGAGGTATCCGTGTCTGAACATAAGATCCCTGAAAATGCCGTGGCCCAGAATGTCACTGGCGCTTCGATCATGCTTGAAGAAGTAACCAAGACCTACCCGGGACAAAAGAAATCGGCCGTAGGCGGCCTGACCCTGGAGATCCCTGCCGGGTCCATCGTGATGTTCGTGGGGCCATCCGGCTGCGGCAAGACGACCACCCTGAAGATGATTAATCGCCTGATCGAGCCGACCAGCGGCAAGATCGTCATTGACGGCGAAGATGTCACCGGCATGAACGGTGATGAACTGCGCCGCCGCATTGGCTATGTGATCCAGGCTGGCGGCCTGTTCCCGCATATGACCGTGGCGACCAATATCGCCATGGTTCCAAAGATGCTGGGTTGGCCCAAGGAGAAGATCGCTGCCCGCGTCGACGAGCTGCTGGAACTCGTCTCGCTGGATCCGGAACTTTACCGGGACCGTTTCCCCAAGGAGCTCTCCGGCGGCCAGCAGCAGCGTGTGGGCGTCGCCCGTGCATTGGCAGCGGATCCACCGGTCTTGCTGATGGATGAGCCATTCGGTGCAGTTGACCCAATTACCCGCCAGCGTCTGCAGGATGAGCTGCTGAACATCCAGTCTGAAGTCCAGAAGACGATCGTGTGCGTGACCCACGACTTCGACGAAGCGGTGAAGCTCGGCGACTGGATTGCGATCTTCAACGAAGGCGCGCAGCTGGAGCAGTACGACTCCCCAGAAAGGATCCTGGCCAATCCGGCCAGCGAGTTCGTGGAGAACTTCATCGGTTCGGGTGCCGGCTTGAAGCAGCTGACCCTGACGCGGGTGAACGAAGTGGAACTGGGAGAAGCCATCACCACCACACCGGGCAAGAATGCTTCGGAGGTGCTCTCGCAGCTGCAGGGCGCCGGACGCAAATACGCGGTAGTGCTTGATTCGCGGGGACGTCCGCTGCGCCGCATGGACCGCCGGCAACTGTCGCGTGCCCAGATCATCGAGGGTACCTACGATGAATCCATGCCGGTCGTCGGTGAGCAGGCCACCTTGAACGACGCATTGGACACCATGCTGGTGGCCAGTTCCGAGTCGGCCCTGGTAACGGGACGCCGTGATGTGCTCACGGGTGTCATCACGGTGCAGACCGTCATGGAGGCGATCGCGGCCGCGAACAACACCACGGATGCTAATCACGAGGCGCCGGTTGGCCTGAACTCGGGTGCCATCAACGTCGTGAATATCGATAGTGCGGCCACCGGGCAGGATGGTGAATCGGCATGAGATCCGAAACCCGCAGCTTGATTTGGCAGATCGCCGGAATCGCAGCTGCTTTCGCCATCTTGGTGGGTTGGCTGGTAACAGCCGACCTGACCGAGACCGAACAGCAAACGCTGGATCCGGCAACGATTTGGGGCTACACCCTCGACCACCTGAACATCACGGTCATCTCGGCGCTCATCGTGCTGCTGATCGCGATTCCGCTCGGCGTGCTGCTCACTCGCCCCGGACTGCGCAAGGCAGCCCCGGCGGTGCGCGCCATTGCCAACTTCGGCCAAGCCGCACCCGCCATTGGCGTCATCGTGCTCTTGGCCTTCTGGTTGGGGTTCGGCCCGAAAACTGCCATTGTCTCACTGGTGATCTATGCGATTCTTCCGGTGCTCTCCAACACCATTGTTGGCCTGCAGCAGGTTGATGAACGCCTGGTGGAGGCCGGGCGGGGAATCGGCATGAGCCAGATGTCCGTGCTGTTGAAGGTCGAGCTGCCGTTGGCCGTCCCGGTGATGCTATCGGGCATCCGCACAGCCCTGGTGCTGCTGGTAGGCACCGCCACGTTGGCGACCTTTATCAACGGCGGCGGGCTGGGCATCTTGATCACTACGGGTGTGAACTTGAACCTGAATGTGGTGCTGATTGCCGGCTCGTTGCTAGTGGCCTTGCTGGCTTTGACGATTGACTGGCTTGGCCGTGTCGTCGAACAGGTGGCACGACCGAGAGGACTTTCGTGAACCGCAAACTGAATTTAGCTGTCTTGTCCATGGCCGCCCTGATCGGAATGACCGGGTGCGGACTAAGCCCATCGACCGGGACGGTGCCCAATGCCGGCCCCGCCGAGATCAAGCCGCTGGTCGAAAACGCTGAAGACACCACCGTGACCGTCACGTCCAAGTCCTTTACCGAGCAGCTGCTGCTGGGGAAGATCACCGTGATCGCGCTCAAGGCCGCCGGCTACGACGTCACCGACCTGACCAATGTTCCTGGCTCCCAGCCGGCACGTCAGTTGCTGCTTTCCGGCGACGCGAGCGTGCTCTGGGAGTACACCGGTACCGCGTGGCTGACCTACTTGGGCCACGAATCACCTGTTGTGGGTGAAGAAGAGCAGTGGCAGTCGGTGCACGATGAGGATGTTGCCAATGGAATTATCTGGGGAAATCCGGCACCGTTGAACAACACCTACGCATTGGCGATGAACGAAGAAACGACCAAGCGGCTGGGTATCGCCAAGCTTTCCGAACTGCAGACGCTGGACCCCGAAGATCTGACGTTCTGCGTCGACCCGGAATTCAATTCCCGTCGAGACGGTCTGACTCCAATGCTGGAACACTACGATATCGACCGTGGTTCAGAAGTGGCTGAGGACAATATCGGTCTGTACGACGTGGGTGCCATTTACCAGGCAACCGCTAATGGCGCGTGCAACTTCGGTGAAGTCTTCACCACTGACGGGCGCATCAAGGCGCTTAACTTGACCGTGCTGGAAGATGACCGGAAGTATTTCCCAAGCTACAACGCCGCCCCGGCTTTCAACGGAGAATTCCTTGAAAAGCACCCGGAAATCCAGCAGATCATGGACAAGATCGCTCCGTTGCTGACTGATCAGGTCTTGATGGACCTGAATTACCAGGTGGACGTGGTTGGCCGTGAACCGGCGGATGTTGCCTTCGAATGGATGGTTGGCCAAGGCTTGGTCTCCAATCCCTAACCGAGGCAACGAAAACTGCATGGATTAAGCAATGGATCCCCGGCATCGCGATGCCGGGGATCCATTTCAATGTCGCCGAGGATTCACTGGGGATTGGTTTCTCTCGGATGGATTTGCTTGCAGGATAGAAATAGGTGGAGGCCATCTACCTATTGCTGGTTCCGGGTGCCTAGCTCGCCGTCGACTTCATCGGCGATTTCGGTCGTGGCAGCGGTAGTGATGGATTCTTCCTGCCAAATTTCCTCTAGCTCTGCGGATAACTCGGCTTCTTCTTGGGCATGATCGGGAACTGGGTCATTTGCGTTCATGGCCTCAGTCTAGCCATGTACGCGTCTGAGTAAAGGGGTGCATGAAAAATGACTTCAGTAGAAACTTTCCTAGTCAGTATCAAAATACGGATCTCTTGAATAGCCAGATGAAACTTTTTTAGGGAAAGTGGTTGACGCTTCAACTTCATTAGTGTCATACTGGTATCAGCAAAACAAATTGAGGCGTCAACTACTTGATGGCCCGACGAAAGGACTTAGACATGACTGCATCTGCACTGACCACCGGAACCTGGAACCTCGACGCATCGCACTCCGAGATCGGCTTCTCGGTTCGCCACGCAGGCATCTCCAAGGTTCGCGGCAGCTTCACTGAATTCGACGCAACCCTGACCACCGGCGCAACCTTGGCGGACTCCTCGGTCGAGGCAACCGTCCAGATCGCATCGGTCAACACCAAGGACGCTAACCGCGACGGCCACCTGAAGGGCGAGGACTTCTTCAACGCCGAGCAGTTCCCAACCATGACCTTCAAGTCCACTGCGGTCAAGGGCGAGGCTGGCGAGTTCATTCTCGTTGGCGATCTGACCATCCGCGGCGTGAGCAAGGAAGTTGAATTCGAAGCAGAGCTCGGCGGCGAAGCTGTAGACGCTTTCGGTGCAACCCGCGTTGGCTTCTTCGCATCCACGACCATCTCCCGCAAGGAATTCGGCATCACCTGGAACGCAGCACTGGAAGCCGGTGGCGTTCTGGTCAGCGACAAGGTCAAGATCGAAATCGACGCTTCGTTCGTACTGCCAACCGCAGAGTAAAAGTTTCCCGAAGGCCGTCATGGGGATGACGGGACAAGGGCCGATACCGGCAAAGCCTCCGGCTCACGAAAGTGAGCCGGAGGCTTTGTCGTTAAAGTGGAGGGAAGAAGTGCCTAGGACCCGCTGAATGACGGGTCCACGGAAAATGCGATAGCACCGATGACAAGGAATGCGACATACACGATCCAGAGCACGCCCAAAATGGTGCCGATCCAACCGGTCACTTTGCCGACCGTGGATACCGTATTGAATTCCCTTTCGGCTTTATTGGCCTTGAAAATAGCAATCGGGCCAAGGATCACGCCTGCAACGAAGATGGACACAATGCCAAGAATCATCGAGGTCTGTGCCAGCTGGGTGCCTTGAAATTGGGATGCTGTCGGATAGCCGAAGTTGCCCTGGGGGTACTGGCCCGGTTGGCCATGTGCCTGTTGATTGTAGTAAGGCTGTTGCGGGACGCCGTTGAGATCGTAGGAACCAGGCTGCTGGTACTGCCGGTTCTGACCCTGGTGCCCTGAAGAATAGGGGTTTCGTGGTTCTTCGCCTGGACTGGTCATGGCAACCTGCTTTCCGCTTGTGAGGCTCGTTCGCTTAATTCAAGATTCTCACATGCAACCGGCAATAACATCTAATCTCTAGAAGAACTCTCTGCAATGCCAGAATGCCCCCTACCTGCCAGTGAAGTCAGCTGGCTGGATGCATTCTGCGCCACAGCGCATGAGTGCCAGTCGCCACCGCCACAAGTAATAGGCTCAGTGCCAAGCCGATTCCGAAGATCTGGCCGTAGTGGCCATTCTGCGCTAGATCTGCAGTTAGGTAGGTCGCCGCAGATGCCCCCGCGAACAGGGCAAAAACGAACAGTGAAACGGTGGTGGCCCGCGCGTCAGGCGAGATATCGGTCGCCCACCCCTGCATTGATGAGTGCATGATCGCGTTCGTGGCACCCAGGAAGAACGCGGTGAAGGTGTAGGAGGCAGGGGAGGGAGCGAACGCCGAGGGGAGGAAAGCTGCGCAAAGCACCAGGCCGCCACCCCCAATAAGCCACGTTCGGCCAATGCGTGCCACCAATCGGCGCATCAAGCGTGCACCCAGAATGACTCCCAGGGCAAAAGCGCAACCTAGCGCTCCTGCCAAGCCAATAGCGACACCGGATTCTTGCAAGGCGGGAACGATATAGGTCAGCAATCCCATGAGCAGCCCGCCTTCGAGGAAGACGATGGCATAAAGGGCCAAATTCATGGGACGCAAAGCTGCACGGAATTTGAATCCGGAACGCGAATGCTCGGGCTCTGCCGCCTTCCGCAAGCTATACAGGGCCGCTACGCAACCCAGTGCAGGCAACAGGAACACCAGCCGCCAGTTCGCGTATGTTGCCAATGCTCCTGAAGCTAATGTCGCCAGGGTGGTGCCCAGCGAGGAATAGATCTGCAAATCAGATAAGCCGCGAGCGCGTTCCACCCCGGTACGGGTATCGCCCAGGAGCGTCATCAGGGTTGGATACAGTGCGCCGAACATGAACCCGGTGACGGAGCGGGCAATGAGTAGCGGCAAATAGTCGGTGAACATGATGCTGGCGACCGCGCCGAGGCAAGCGCCGATGAGCGCCGCGCGCAATACCGCAAGACGCCCGAAACGATCGCTAAGCACGCCCCAGATCGGCTGGCCTATGGCATAGAACAAGGCATAGGAAGCTACCAGTTGGACGGCTTGGGCGAAACTGAGCGATGTACCCAGCGAAAGTGCGACCAGCATGGGAGGGGTGCCATAGCGGTCGAAGAAGGAGAGGAAGCCGACGAAGCGCAAAGCCGAATCGGGAATGGTGCGTACCGAAATCCGAAGGTCCTGTTGTTTCTCCATCCCGGCCCTTCAAGTGAGAATCTTCCGCCTGCCTATCCATGTAATCAGAATCTGCCCGCTGATGCTGTTTTGGATGACAGCTGCCACGGGCAGATGACGCATCGGCAGCTAGGCAGTTACTGGTGATTCAGTCATGAATTGAGCGAAGAATTCGCCCAACTCACCGGTCGCGTCCAGCGGCAGCGCCATGGACACGTCCAAGCCTGGACAGGATTGGCGGGCTGGGTGCGCCAGATATCTCCGGTGATGAAAATCCGAGGCAAGGGAAGTATAACGGATTGCCGTCACGATGGAGCCAGGGAAGTCATCGCGGGCTTGAGCGTTTCCATGCCACCGGTGCGCTTCCGCGAAATGTTCGAAGCTGGACTGCCGGCTTCGCTTTTTTGCCGCGCGCGATCGAATAGAGGCGGACCTGAAGGGTTTTATTGCCGGCGGCTAGGGCAAGAAGCCGACAGCACACTTAAATGCACTCGCGGCCGGTTCCCCTGGAGGTTTAGGAGGGGGGAACCGGCCGCGAAAGCTTATTGCGCCAGCCTTACAGGCCGCGAACCATCAGGACGTCCAAGGTACGCGGGCCGTGCACGCCTTCAACGCGCTCCAGCTCGATATCACTGGTGGCCGACGGGCCGGAGATCCAGGTCTGCGGACGGGTGATGGCCAGTCGCGGCATGGCTTCTGGCAGCAGGCGCACGATCGAGGAGATCGGCACGATGCACACATGGTGGTCGGGTACCAGCGAAATCGCGCGGCGGCCCTGGTTTGGCTCGCCATCAAGGATGATGGTGCCGGACTCGGCGACCGAAACGGCCGACGAGGTGACCACGGCGCTGGTTTCATCCAGTTCGGCGATGCTCAGCCGTGCGCCCGGGGCATCGATGCGCTGCTCGACCTTCTCGCCCAGCCCTGAGAGCCAGTCGGTGTCCAAGCCATGCGGGTAGACAACGCTGGAGGCTCCCGCCAGCTTGGCCGCTACGTATTCCGGGATCTGCGCGGCGTCAATGACGTCCACCCCGGCCTTGTAATCCACCAAGCGGTCCACCAGCAGGTCGATGAGCTCAGCTTCACCCATATCCGAGGTCTTGCGGTATTCGCGGGGTACCTCTTGGGCGACGGGAGCATCGGCTAGTGCCGAGCGGATCCGTCCCAGGATTTCGTCTTTTGCGCTCACTTGGACTCCTTCTCGTCGCTCCACCAGTCGCGGAAGGACTTGTTTGGCGGGGCGGGAATGTCACGGCTGGCGGTCCACCCTGCGGCGATGCCCGGAAGCTTCTTGATCTTCTTTTCCTTGCCGGACATCAGCCGGCCCAGCGGCAAGGCCTTTTCGAGCAGGCCGAGGTTCTTGCCCTTGCCCAACGCCCAGGAGCCGCCCTTCATCAGCAGATCCATCTGGGTCGGGAGCTTGTGCTTGTCGCGGTTGGCATCCACATCCTCGCCGCGCAGGTGCACGAGGATTTCCGGGATGTTGATCTTCACCGGGCAAGCGTCGTAGCAGGCGCCGCACAGCGAGGAAGCATATGGCAGGGAGCCGTTTTCCTCGACCTCGATGCCGGTCAGCAGCGGGGAGAGGATTGCGCCGATCGGGCCCGGGTAGGTCGAACCGTAGGCGTGGCCGCCGGTGCGCTCGTACACTGGGCACACGTTCATGCAGGCCGAGCAGCGGATGCAGTTCAGCGCGGTGCGGCCGAAGCGGTCGGCCAGGGCGCGGGTGCGGCCGTTATCCAGCAGCACGATGTGCACGTTCTGCGGGCCATCGTCTTCGCTCACGCCGGTCCACAGCGAGGTGTAGGGATTCATGCGCTCGCCGGTGGAAGACCGCGGCAGCAGCTGCATGAAGACTTCGAGGTCCTCCCAGTGGGGGAGGACCTTCTCGATGCCCATGACGGTGATCAGGGTTTCGGGCAGGGTCAGGCACATGCGGCCGTTGCCCTCGGATTCCACTACACCCAGGGTGCCGGTATCGGCCAGCGCGAAGTTCGCGCCCGAGATCGCGACCTTGGCGGAAAGGAACTTCTTGCGCAGGTGCTTGCGGGCAGCTTCGGCCAGCTTGGCTGGCTCATCGGTCAGGTTCGGATCCACTACCGGCATTTCCTTGAGGAAGATGTCGCGCACCTCGGTGCGGTTCTTGTGGATCGCCGGAACCAGGATGTGGCTTGGCTTGTCGTTGCCCAGCTGGACGATCAGCTCGGCAAGGTCGGTTTCGAAGGCTTCGATGCCCTCGGTCTCCAGGTGCTCGTTCAGGCCGATTTCCTGGGTGGCCATGGACTTGACCTTGACGACCTCTTTCGAGCCGGTCGCCTTGACCAGCTCGGTAACGATCTTGTTGGCTTCGTCCGCGTCACGGGCCCAGTGGACAATGCCGCCCCGGGCGGTGAAGTTCTTCTCGAACTCTTCCAAACGCTCTTCGAGGTTGGCCATCGTCAGGTTCTTGATGGCGCTGCCGGCGTCGCGCAGCTCTTCCCAGTCCGGAAGCTCGCCGACGACGTTCAGCCGCTTGTCGCGAATGGTGTGGGTGGCGTGGCGCAGGTTCTTGCGCATCTGGGTGTTGCCCAGTTCGCGGTGCGCGGCCTTGGGGAATGGCTCGGTCTCGAACAGGTTGCCCTGCCCGCCGGCAGGCATGCCGAGGAATACCTGAGTCACAGTGACACCGTCTCTTCCATGGTGCTGGCCAGGATATCTGCCAGGTGCAGGGTCTTTGGCTTGGCTCCGGTGCGCGAAAGTCCGCCGCCGATGTGCATCAGGCAGGAGGCGTCGCCGCCCGCGCAGGCCGAGGCGCCGGTGGAGCAGATGTTCTTCATCTTGTCTTCGAGCATTGCCGTGGAGACATCGGAGTTCTTGATCGAGAAGGTACCGCCGAAGCCGCAGCACTGGTCAGCTTCCGGAAGCTCGTTGACGGTGATGCCGCCGACGGTCTTGAGCAGATCAAGTTGCCGATCGCCGAGTTTCAGCGAACGCATGCCGTGGCAGGAAGGGTGGTAGGTGATGGTCTGCGGGAAGTAGCTGCCCAGCTGCTCGGCGGCGTTGGTGATCCCCAGGACATCCACCAGCAGTTGGCTCAGTTCATAGGTGCGCTTGCCCACGGCAACTGCGCGTTCCTTGAGCTCCGGCTTGCCCAGGCGCTCTGCCAGGAAAGGGTGCTGGTGCTTGACCGAAGCAACGCAGGAGCCCGAGGGGGCCACCGCGACGTCATAGTCTTCGGTGTCGAAGGCATTGATGTGGTTTTCGACCACGGGCAGGGCTTCAGGCATATAACCGGAATTCATGTGCATTTGCCCACAGCAGGCTTGCGCCTTGGGGAAAATGACTTCATGGCCCAAGCGTTCCAGGATTTTCACTGTCGACTTGGCGGTTTCCGGATACATAGCATCCACAATGCACGTGGCAAAGAGAGCAATTCGCATAATAAATGACTCTTTCAGGGTGTGGTCAGACCATACTATGCCACGTACTTCGTAATAGTCAAGACTTGTTGTGATAGCTCTCACCTTGTACTCTAGGTGGTCGGACCACATATGGTCAGACCATCTCGAGTAAGGACGCCCACACCGTGTTTACACCCTCCACGGATCCGATCGCGGGGAGCATAGCTGTTTCAGCGCTCATCGCACTGATCCCGCTTGTAGCCTTCTTCGTACTTCTGGCGGTAGTCAAGGTCAAGGCCCACTGGGCCGGCCTCGGCTCGCTCGCTGTTGCCATCCTCGTGGCGATCTTCGGCTGGAACATGCCGGTTGGATTGGCATTGAACTCCGGACTGATGGGCATGGTCTTCGGTGCCTTCCCTATTGTCTGGATCGTTGTCATGGCGATCTTCCTCTACCAGGTCACCGTCAAGTCGGGCCGCTTCGAAGACCTGCGCCGCGTCTTCGACGTCATCGGCGGCGGCGACGTGCGCATTCAGGCCGTGCTGATTGCTTTCTGCTTCGGCGGCCTGCTTGAAGCGCTGGCAGGCTTCGGCGCACCGGTAGCGATTACCGCCACCATGCTGCTGGCATTGGGCCTGTCGCCGCTGCGCGCAGCCTGCGCCGTGCTGATCGCCAACACCGCCCCGGTGGCCTTCGGCGCCGTGGCGATCCCGATCACCACCGCCGGTGCCCTGACCGGCATCCCGGCTGCCGACATCGGCGCCATCGTTGGCCATCAGTCCCCGCTGCTGGCGCTGTTCGTCCCATCGATCCTGGTCCTGATCCTCGACGGCTGGCGCGGCATGCGCCAGACCCTGCCGGCAACGCTGACCATCGGCATTTC
Organism: Arthrobacter sp. JUb119; assembly: GCF_024807995.1. Classification (NCBI taxonomy): domain Bacteria; kingdom Bacillati; phylum Actinomycetota; class Actinomycetes; order Micrococcales; family Micrococcaceae; genus Arthrobacter; species Arthrobacter sp. JUb119. The sequence goes on along the minus strand of NZ_JANUFE010000003.1, from coordinate 187,656 downwards.
CTTCGGTGTCGCCCAGTGGCTGTGCTCGACCTACTTCTCCTATGAGCTGACCGATATCGTTGCTGCGCTGGTTGGTCTGGCCGCCGCAGTGATCCTGCTGCGCTTCTGGACTCCAAAGGGTGCCGACGAGGCACGCCAGCGCGTGCTGACTGCTGAAGCCGCCGCAATTCCATACGAGGCCAATGCCAAGCTGCACCCGGTCAACACCTGGATGGCTTTGTTCCCGTACCTGCTGGTTATCGTCATCTTCGGCGTGGCCAAGCTGTGGAAGCTGGGCGTGGACATTCCTGCATGGCTGGCAACCACGGACATCAAGTTCGGCTGGCCAGGACTGGACGGCAAGATCCTGAATGCTGATGGCGAAGCGGTATCTTCGACCATCTACAACTTCCAGTGGCTATCCTCCCCGGGCACCTTGCTGCTGATCACCGGCCTGATCGTGGCCCTGGTCTACGCGAAGAACGACGGCAACGGCAAGTACAAGATGACCTTCGCCGAGGGTGCTGCCGAAATCGGCAAGACCGTCTACAACATGCGCTACGCCGCGCTGACCATCCTGTCGGTCCTCGGCCTGGCTTACGTAATGAACCTTTCGGGCCAGACCATCACCATTGGCACCTGGCTGGCAGGCACCGGCGCATTCTTCGCCTTCCTGTCGCCAATCCTGGGCTGGATCGGCACCGCGGTGACCGGCTCGGACACCTCGGCCAACGCGCTGTTCGCCAAGCTGCAGCAGACCGCTGGCATCAATGCCGGCATCGATCCGAACCTGCTGGTTGCCGCCAACACCTCCGGCGGCGTGGTCGGCAAGCTGATCTCCCCGCAGAACCTGGCCATCGCCGCTACCTCGGTGAAGATGGAAGGCCAGGAGTCGGTGATCCTCAAGAAGGTTGCCGGTTGGTCCGTAGGCATGCTGCTGGTGCTGTGCTGCTTGGTTTACCTGCAGTCCACCCCGGTTCTGTCCTGGATGCTGCCTTAGCCGTGAACGGCTAAAATAGATCCGATGCCAGTAAACCCAGCTCCGCGTGCGTACCAGGTTGTTCTCCAAGCAATTGAAGAGGATCTGCGCAAGGAGAAGCTCTCCGTTGGAGACCAGCTTCCCGGCGAGCGTGCGCTCGCGGAGCAGCATGGGATCTCGCGGGCCTCGGTCCGCGATGCCATCCGCATCCTTGATGTGATGGGCATTATCAAGACTTCAACCGGCTCCGGGCCCAACTCCGGAGCGGTGATCATCTCCAACCCCTCGGCTGGCATTTCGCAGGCATTGCGCCTGCATCTGGCGGCCAAGGGGATCAACGTCCGCGAGATCGTCGAATCTCGCATCTTGCTGGAAACCTGGGCAGCGCAAATGACGCCGCGCGATCCAATCCATGCCCAGCAGGTCATTGACCGCACCGCGGTGCTGATCATGCGCATGGACGACGCGCAGCTCTCGCGCGAGGCCTTCCACCGTATTGATGCCGAGTTCCATGTGCTCCTGGCCTCCATGGCCGGCAACGCGGTAGTGGAATCGATGATGGAATCGCTGCGCAACTCGATCAGCGACTATGTTTCCGAATCGGTGCCCAGCGATGAGGCCTGGCAGCCGGTGGTGCGCATCCTGCGCCGCCAGCACAAGGCCATCCACCACGCGTTCGCGACGAACCAGCGCGAACGGGCGGCCCAGCTGCTCGAAGAGCACATCAACTGGTTCTACTCGCAGACCCGCTAGATCCGGCAGGATAGTTTTCAAATAAATAAGTCGGACTTTATGGCCCCTCGCACCTCTTATATCTGATATGTTTTTTGGGGAAGCGACGGGGCTACTTTTTCGGATACAGCAGCCGGTACATACCGCTGGTGAGTTCCCGTCGATGAACCATCGACACTTCATGCGAGGGAACTCATGAGCCAACTTTTTGACCTGACCGGACGACTGGCCCTGGTGACCGGGTCCTCCCGCGGTATTGGCCGCGAACTTGCCCGTGCCCTGGCCGATGCCGGAGCCACCATCATCCTGCACGGCCGCGATGCGCAACGCTTGGCCGAAACTGTCGCCGAATTCGGCACCCGCTATGGCGCCGAAAGAATCCATAGCGTCTGCTTCGATGTCACCGATGATGCCGCCGTGCGCGAGAACATTGCCGCCATTGAAAAGACCATCGGCCCCATCCGCATATTGGTGAACAACGCCGGTATCCAACACCGCGTTCCGATGCTGGAATTGGAAGTATCCGACTGGCAGCGTGTGATTGACACGAACCTCACCAGCGCATTCCTGGTAGGCCGAGAGGTCGCACGCTCCATGGTGCAGCGTGGCGAAGGCAAGATCATCAACATCTGCTCGGTGCAAACCGACTTGGCCCGCCCCACCATCTCCGCCTATAGTGCGGCCAAGGGAGGCCTGCGCAATCTCACCCGCGCCATGACCGCCGAATGGGCTGGTTCGGGACTGCAAATCAACGGCATCGCACCGGGCTACATCCACACCGAGATGACGCAGAATCTGGTGGATGACGAGAAATTCAATTCCTGGATTCTGGGCCGCACCCCGGCTGCCCGTTGGGGAACTGTCGAGGATCTGGCCGGACCAGCAGTCTGGTTGGCCTCGGATGGATCGAACTACGTGAACGGGCAGACCATTTTCATCGACGGAGGCATGAGCGTTGTCGTCTAATTCCCTCGCCACCAGCACGTTGGCCGTCGTGGCCCATGCAGCCGATGATTTGCGTATTGAACAAATCGAGCTGGCAGCGCCGCGAGCAGATGAAGCACGCGTTGCCATCGCTTACGGCGGTATCTGCGGATCAGACTTGCATTACTGGAGCCACGGCGCCGCCGGGGAATCGATCCTCAAGGCTCCAATGGTTCTCGGGCATGAAATCGTCGGGACCGTCATGCAGGCCGCCGCTGACGGCAGCGGGCCGGCAGCCGGAACCAAAGTCGCCGTGCACCCGGCAACACCAGGCGAGACCGGGGAACCCTACCCGGCCGACCGCCCGAATCTTTCCCCGGGGTGCACCTATCTGGGCTCGGCCGCCCGCTACCCGCACACCGAGGGCGCATTCGCCCGCGAAGTGAACCTGCCATCACGCATGCTGCGTGAGCTGCCTGCTGGCTTAGCACTGCGTGATGCGGCACTGGCAGAACCGGCTGCGGTTGCTTGGCATGCGGTGTCGCGCGCCGGTGAAGTCGCCGGCAAGAAGGCGCTGGTTATTGGTGCTGGGCCGATCGGAGCTCTCGCTGTAGCAGTGCTCAAGCGTGCCGGAGCCAAAGAAATCATCGCAGTGGACATGCACGAGAAGCCGTTGGAAATCGCCGGGAAACTCGGTGCCACTTCAACTTTGCGCGCCGATGACCAGGAAGCTCTTGCCCAGGTGGGCGCGGACGTGGTGATCGAGGCCAGCGGCAACTTCCGCGGGTTGGCCTCCGCCGTGCGCGGTGCCGTGCGCGGCGGTCGAGTGGTCATGGTCGGGTTGCTGCCCTCAGGAGAACAACCCGCACTCATTTCGCTGGCTATTACCCGCGAGCTGGAACTGGTTGGTTCCTTCCGCTTCAACGACGAAATCGACCATGTGCTTGCTGCCCTGGCCGACGGTTCACTGCAGGTTTCCGAGGCGGTAACCCACGAGTTCCCGGTCGCCGATGCGCTTGAAGCCTTCGAAACGGCCAAGGATTCGGCTCGCTCCGGCAAAGTCCTGCTGAACTTCCTGGGGCAATAGTTGGCTTCAGCTAGAAGTGCACCGCGGCGGCCCCTGAAGTCGGGGGCCGCCGCGGTGCTTTTTAGTTCAGCGAACTCTAGTTGGTCTCTGCGATGCTTACCGCGGTTGTCACGGGCACCGGATTGGCGAAGAGGTCCAGCACCGGGCAGTGTGCATCCACTGCGCGGCGCAGTTCTTCATAGCGTTCAGCTGATTCCGGTCCGGCAATCCGGATGTCCAGATCCACCGACGAGAAGCCGGGGCGGATGGTCTGGTCGATGCCGAAGAGTCCGCGGACATCGAGGTGGCCATTGGCCTGGATCTTCACGTCGTCCACCTGGATGCCGAGGTTCTGCGCGTACAAGCGGTAGACCACAACCTGGCAGGAGATGAGCGCTCCGAGCGCGTATTCCACGGGGCTTGCGGCCAGGTCGCTGCCGCCCAGGGCAGCTGGCTCGTCGACCTGGAAGGTGTGCTTGCCGGAGACAATGTTGCTGGCTACCGAATCGAAGCCTTCGCCCTCGACGGTGAAAGTCAATTGGGCACTTTGCGGGGCAGCCGAAATTCGTTCGCCCCAGCCCTTGCCTGCTTCCTGCAGGCGCTGTGCGCGGTCTTCGGATACGGTTGGGGCAGATGCTGCATTAGTCATGGGGAATTGATCCCCTTTCTGGCGCAAGGGGCGCCATCGCTTACGCATCTTGGCGTTCAAGATGCGTCGAATCTTCACCTGGGGCACCCCGCACAATGACGCAGGAGGGTTGCCGTCCACTCAGCCAGGGCTCAAAGAGTGGAACTCGTGATTCAGTGATTAATTTCTATCGGTTGCAGGGCCCGCGGGTAAAGGGCAGAAGTAACTTTTCGTCACCGGGCATCTTGCTTTCCGGCTCGCTAAGATGGAATCTAGCTCTCGGGCGCCCACTGCACGAACAATGAACGGCGAGTATGGAATTCCAGCTGACACTTTCTGCGGCCCAGACCTTGGTGACCGAATCCGAATACAACCTGGGCCAATTCCTGTGTGATTCCGGAAAAGTGCAGATCGCCAACCGGGTAATGCAACCGGGATCTACCCGCATCTCCGGTGTGGTGCTGCGTGAATCGGTGATGGCCCAATTGGAAATCACCGAGGGCAATATCAGCTTCACCAGCTTCTGCGGCAAGCATCCGGGGGTTCAGTCCTGTGAAGATGTCGCCGCCTTGCTCATTGAGGTCACCACCGAAGAAGACCAGGGCTTTTTCGTCTCCGACTCCGGGGTGGATCCCCACGCTTGGAAACGCAATAGCAAGCCGCAGTGGGAACGTACCCTTGACCGTCTGCTTCCAGTCATTTCCGATGAGCCGCTGGTTGCCGAAGAACCGCTGGGATTGATCCTGAAAGTGGTAAGCGAACCGCGTTATGGCGGCGAGGACGCGCTGACCTTGCAGGCACGCCCGGCCCGCCAGGGCACCAAGAGCCCCTGGATCCAAACCGGGATCAGCTGGCGCAATGTTGCTTTTGATACGCGGTTCTCCAAGAAGCAGCGTCGTGCGGTCGTTGAACTGGACCGGTTGCGTGAACACGTTGAACAAGATACTTATCGCCATTCGTGGGATCCCAAGGAGTGGATCTCCTTGATGGATCTTCCAGGCCAGGACCTGCTGGATGCGTTCGAAGCCCTGCGTGAAGCTGGAGTGCAGATCGTCAACGGCGGTTCTACGGCCAAGGCCCCGGTGGAGTTCAGCGAGCAACCAGCCATGGCACACGTGGATGTGCGTCGCGGTGAACATGGCCTGAGCATGGAAGGGAAGCTGCGCGGGCCGAGCGAAGAGCACGTCTACCTCTTGCCCATAGGCACGCCGCCGACCTTGTTGGCTTACGCGTCCAGCCCCTTGCCGAAGGCCAGGGAAATCGGTTTGGCCCGGTTCGCTGAACCGGTCACGAAGGAACTGGCCACATTTATTGAATCCGGTGCGCAATCCATCCCGCAGGAAGGCGTTGAGCTTTTCGAGCGCCAGCACCTGGACCGATTGCGCCTGATGGCACCGTTGAAGAGCGAGGATGACAGCTACAGCATCCCTGTTCCAGCACGCCCCAGCCTCAAGCTGTCCCTGGAGAGCATCCGAACTCCGCTGACCGTGAGCTATTCCTGGGAGTACGCCTCCGCGGGCCCCCGCCAGTATGCCGTGGAAAAGGAAATTGCTGCTTCGGTGCAGGACAAGCTCGGCGCGCAGGCTTCCTTGGGGCAACTGACCTCTTCAGGAATCTTCCCGCCGAAGGAATTCAGCACCTCCGAATCCATCGATTTCTTGGTCTACGCATTGCCGCTATTGGCAGAGCATCCCGATGTGGTCGTTGAAGAGCAGAACAGGCTGCCGAAGTACCGGATCAGCCACGCCCCGGCCGCTGTCAGTGTCGAAGCCGGCGAAAGCACGGGGGACTGGTTCGACTTGTCTGTGGAAGTGCTCCTGGACGAGACCAAGGTCCCGTTCCCACTGCTGCTGGAGGCCTTGACCAAGCAAGATGAGTATCTCGTCCTCGATGACCTTACGGTGATCCCGATTGATGGTGCAGATTTCACGCAGCTGCGCCAGCTGATATCAGAGGCCGGGGAGCTGGGCACGGTGCAGGGCGATACGATCCGCATCCATAAGTTGAGCATCGACTGGTGGCAAGAACTGGTGGATCTGGGCATTATCGAAGCCCAGCACAACCAGTGGCTGCAGACCATGAAGGCGCTGCAAAGCGGTGAAGAAATGCAGCCGGTCCAGCTAGCGGAAACGTTCAACGCTGAACTGCGCCCGTATCAGGGCCACGGCCTATCCTGGCTCAACTTCTTGCGTACCCATGATCTCGGTGGCGTCCTTGCCGACGATATGGGTCTGGGCAAGACCGTCCAGTTGCTGGCTTGCCTTGAACAAGCGCGCGTCGAGGATCCTGCCCAGAAATTCCTGGTGCTGGCTCCTACCTCGGTGGTGGGCAACTGGATCAATGAGGCGCAGCGATTTGCGCCGCAGATGAGAGTCACCGGCATCACTTCAACAGCTAGAAAGAGCGGCCAAAGCATGGCGTCGCAGATCGGTGACGCCCAATTGGTAGTTACCAGCTACACGATCTTCCGCCTGGCCTATGAGGATTTTGAAGCCGCCGGATTCAACGTCATGATCATGGACGAGGCCCAGCAACTGAAGAACCATGCCTCCAAAGGCTACAAGCAGGCCCGGCAGCTGCCAGTGCCGTGCAAATTCGTGGTCACTGGCACTCCCATGGAAAACAACCTGCTGGAACTGTGGGCGTTGGTCTCACTGGCTGCACCAGGCCTGCTGGGCGGTGCGAAGTCCTTTAAGGACAACTACCAGAAGCCCATTGCCGACGGAGACCAGGAGCGCCTGGAGCGCCTGAAGAGCCGACTGCGTCCGTTCGTGCTGCGCCGTACCAAGGAACAGGTCGTTCCAGAGTTGCCGGCGAAGACCGAGCAGGTGCTGGAAGTCGAACTGGAGCCGGGGCACCGCAAAGCTTATGACCGCCGCTTCCAGCGTGTGCGGCAAGAAGTTCTGGGGCTGGTTGACGACGTTGATTCGAATCGCTTCCAGATTCTCCAATCGCTGACCTTGCTGCGCCAGCTGGCCTTGGATCCGTCCTTGGTAGGCGAGGGCGATGCTCCGAGCGCGAAGCTGGAAATGCTGCGCGAACTCATGGGGGACGCGGTTTCTGAAGGGCATAAGATTCTGGTCTTCAGCCAATTCACCAGTTTCTTGGCCAAGGCACGCGACGTCGCTGAAGAGCTGGGCATTGAGCACGGATACCTTGATGGGTCCACCACTGGCCCAAAGCGCAAGGAACTGATTGACGGTTTCAGCGAGGGAGATTTCCCGGTCTTCTTCATCTCGCTGAAGTCCGGCGGCTTCGGCATTAATCTCACTTCCGCCGACTACTGCATCTTGCTGGACCCATGGTGGAACCCGCAGGCCGAAGCCCAGGCTATTGACCGGGCCCACCGCATTGGGCAAACTCGTCCGGTCTATGTGTATCGCTTGGTGGCAAAGGACACCATCGAATCCAAGGTGCTCGCGCTGCAGGCCAAGAAGACGCAGCTGTTCAATGATGTCCTGGGAGAGACTGCCCAAGCCGCGCAGAGTGCTGCGTTAAGCGCCGATGATTTCCTGGCGCTGATGGAGTGAGCCTAAAAAGCTGAAGCCTTGGAAACCAGAAGGTCTCCAAGGCTTCAGCTGATGATCGGGGACTAGAGAATCTGTTCAAAACTGTCGTTGAGGCGGTGCAGGAGATCTCCAAAATTCTTCAGTTCGGAGGCTTCCCATTCCTTGAGCTGGCGGCGCAGTTCCTCACGCAGCGTGTTACCGCTGGAGCGCCATTTTTCCTTGGCGTTTTCTGTTGCCGAGACCAGCTGGGCTCGGCCATCGGAAGGATCCTGGGTGCGGGTGACAAGTTCCAGAGACTCGAGGTGCTGCACGAGGCGGGAAATAGTCGCCTTGTCCAGACGCAGTTTTTCTGCGAGTGCTCCCTGTTGCTGGGCTTCATCACGGATGACCACTGCAAGCAAGCGGTACCCCGGATCCTGCAGGTCCGGGTGGATGATCTTGGCGCGACGGATCAGCATCTGGCGGGCGCGCAATAAGATGGCGGTGAATTCTTCTTCGACCGTCTGCATCAGTTCTTCTTCTTGCATACAAACCATTCTAAAGATTAATGGTCAATAAGTCTGATATTGGAGACCGCAGCCGTTCGAAGCCGAAGTGTTGAACGTACTGCGAATCCCCAGCTGAGCGTAATTAATGGCTTGGAAAAGACTGGCCAGGCAACGCCTGATGCCTGCAAAGCCGTACAGTTCCACTGCTCCGGCGCAGCTTAGGACCGACTTGCCAATTGCATTCGTGATTAGAGAAGCAATAGATTCCCGCCGCCGCTCAGAAGCAGAGCAAGAAAGCCATGGCCTCCGTTGCCGCTGGCGTTGGACCCAACGTGGTGCGGCGAAGCTGTCCGCACTGTCCACGGCCCTCTTGGAGAGCATTGAGGGTCTTGCATGAATTGGATATCGGGATTCATGAAAATAAAGCTTGACGCTTCAACTAATGGTTGGTAGTTTTTAATCATGAATCAGCTATCCGATACCCCTCCCGTCTTGTTCCTTAGCCATGGTGCACCGCCACTGGCCGACGACCAGCGCTGGACCCAGGAGCTGGCTAGCTGGTCCGGCACTTTCGAGAAGCCGAAAGATATTCTGATGATCTCCGCGCACTGGGAAAATGCGCCGGTGACGCTGAGTGCTACCCAGCAGAAGAACGAATTGGTCTACGACTTCTGGGGCTTCGACCAGAAGTACTACGACGTTCGCTACGATGCGCCAATGGCGCCCGAGCTGGCCAATGAAGTCGAACGGCTGACCTCGGCTTATGGCCATCACGTGGAGCGCGACGAGACGCGTGGGCTGGACCATGGCGCCTACGTGCCGCTGAAGGAAATGTTCCCGGATGCGGATGTACCTGTGGTGCAGATGTCCATGCCAACACTGGATCCTGCAGGACTCTTTGATCTGGGCAAGAGCTTGGCGCCCTTGCGCGAGCGGGGAACCTTGATCGTTGGTTCCGGATTCACCACCCACAACTTGCGCTGGTTCAACCCAGCCGGCGGGCCGGATTCGGCGCCGCCATCGGCCTCCAGCGAGTTCGACCATTGGGCCGAGGAGGCAATGGCCCGCGGGGATGTGGACTCCATCCTCGACTTCCTGCACAAGGCCCCGGCGGCCCGCGAAGCGCACCCGCGCTCGGAGCATTGGGCTCCGCTGTACGTTGCGCTGGGTGCGGCATACGCCTCGGGTGGAATTGATGCCAAGACGGCAATTGACGGTTTCTGGTACGGCCTGTCCAAGCGCTCCTGGACCTTGAGCTAGGCGATATCCCTATCTTTCCCGCAGCAAGCGCGGCACCGATTGGTGCCGCGCTTGCGCAGGTAATAGTGGACTTTTCTGGTCGATCCTCTAGCTGGCGGCTACCGATGCATCATCAATGCGGAACAAGGTAGCCTGCGAGCTGTCTTCCACGCCCTTGAAACGCAAAGTAACGGTCTTACCGCGGAAGTTGTTCAGGTCAACAGCCTGCAGTTCGTACGACGAGCCGGCATCCAAGTTCGACCAGGTGCCCATGTTGTAGGTTCCGTAGCCGTCCAGAACCTGTACGGTCAGCTTGTCGTACTGGCTATAGGCAGTAGTTTCATTGGTCAGCACATGCAGGTAGAACTCCAGCTGCGCATTGGTGGCATCTGCCGGGATGGCGACCTTCTGGTCCAGGGTGTAGGTGTTGGAATTGCCCCAACCATTCAGCCCAGCTAATCCGCTGCCGGAGCGGGCTGCCGAGCCGGACTCGAAGGTGTCGGCGCGGTTGGCGGTCCAGTAATCCGCCCCGTTCTCGAAGCCAGCATTCTTCAGCAGGTTGCCGCTTGGCTCCGGATCCGGAGTTGGCTCCGGGGTTGGTGTTGGGTTGCTGCCGTCCAGGGCATTCATGATCTTGGCGGCATCCACCAGTCCGGCGCCGCAACCGATGCTGCAACCGCCTGGCATCGCGCGGGTGCCCTGCTTCAACGCAGTTTCCACGGAGGCGGGGGACATCCCAGGGTCTGCCGACTTCATCAGTGCGACCATGCCCGCTACGTGCGGGGTGGCCATGGAAGTGCCCTGGTAGAAGGCATAGCCCTGGCTGGATGGAGTAGTGGTGCCGGTATTGATGGTGGACAGCACGCCTTGGCCGGCGTAGCGGGTGTCGCCACCAGGTGCGGTGACGTCAACGGCCGAGCCGTAGTTCGTGTAGTACGACGGAGCGCCCGAAGGGTTGCTTGCCGCTACGGTAATGACGTTTTCGCAGTTGGCCGGGCGGGAATTCGAAGCGTTCTGGCTTTCGTTGCCGGCGGCAACTACCACCGAGGTGCCGCGCAGAACCGCGGCGTTGATGGCCGCCTGGTAGGTAGTTCCGCAAGCGCCGCCACCGCCCAGGGACATGTTGATGGTGTCTGCCGGGGTTGGGTTATTGGCAATTCCCGGGACCGAACCGCCCGAAGCCCAAATGATGGCATCGGCGATATCGGACAGGCTGCCGCCGCACTTGGCCAGGACGCGGACCGGCTGGATCTTGGCATCCGGGGCAACTCCGGCCACGCCGCTGGAGTTGTTGGTGACTGCGGCTACGGTGCCGGCCACGTGGGTGCCGTGCCAAGAGGAATTGCCCGAGTAGCTGCCGCCGCATTCGCCGGCGGCGTACCAGTCGCCCTCATCCTGGGGGTTCGCGTCGCGGCCGTTGCCGTCGCGGGCCGAGGTAGAGCTGGAGACGAAGTCGTAGCCGGAAACGATGTTGGCGTTCAGGTCCGAGTGCGAGGTGATGCCGGTATCCAGGACAGCGACGATGCTGCCCTCGCCGGTGGCGATGTCCCAGGCCGAAGGCAAGCGCATCCCGTTGGTGCCGCTGTAGTGCCACTGCTCGCCGTACCGGGTGTCGTTAGGCGTCATGGAAATCTTCATAATGGCATCGGGTTCCACCGATTCCACGAGACCAGACTGCGCAATATCGGCCATGAACTCCTTGGCGCCTTTGCCCTTGAGTTTCTTGTCGGCCTTCACCACGAAGCTGCCGGTGGCCATGGCTCGCATTTCCTTGACGGTAACGCCTGCTGCCTTGGCTGCTTTGCCCCAGGCCTTGGCGCGGGAGGACTTGCCCGTCTGCGTGGCTGAAGCCTTGTAGGTGACGATGAACTGGTCGTAGGCCTCGCCTGATTGAACCGAACCGATCTTGACCTTGTCTTCGCCATTTGCCTTGGGGAGGGACTTTTCAGCGGGAGCCGATACGGGGGAGGCGGTAGCTGGCAAGGCGCCAGCGCCGAAGCCGCTCATGCCGATCACTACGGCCGCGGAGACGGCCAGGGTTCTCCGAAGAGGGGTAGAAAAACGTGCCATTGATGTTCTCCTTGTAGGGTTTTTGGGCGCACAAAGGTCGGTGATCAATCGATGTGGTGTGTGCCGGTAGGAGCGTAACTGCTCGGCAACTCCTAAAGGAAGTACTTCTCAAATAAATCTTTTATATTCGCTCATGTACTAAAAAGGTGTTTCACATATTTCTGTGGAACTATCCCGGCGGACTCGCAGATTCGAAAAATGAATGATGGTTATCTGCATGTTTGGGGAGTTCGAAATTTTCAGATCCGCACTGACCATGGAAAACACATAATTATTTGCATAGCGAACGCTATCTTTCCAAAGTTGTTTCACGCTAGAAGTACATTCCGGGATCCAGCTCTCCTGGCGTCGAAGCCTTGGTCCAAGCGTGCTAGGTATCTTGGCTAATTCATTGAATAAATGGCGTCCCTCCGGATTCGGCACCGTGCGATGGCTGATAGCGCCTTGGTTGCCAGCTCATCGGCTGGACGCTTGGCCAGCCCATCAGTTCCGCCGAGTTACCGTTCGGGAGACAGCTGGCAACGGATTGCTTCGGCAGGCCCAAGATGCCCACCGGCGCGAATACCGGTGCTGCACGTATCTAGCCCAGCAAGAAGGCAATGACCAGCACACTGGGAAAGGTCAGCAGGGTGCTTGCCAGCACCACTTCGCGCGGCACGGCGACGGGCAACTTGAATTGCTGGGCAAACAGCAAGACGTTTTGCGCGGTTGGAAGCGCCGCCATGATCACTACTCCGAGAAGTTCGATTCCGGATAGGCCGAAAACGAAGCGGGCAACGAGCCAGGCGAGCAAAGGCATGAAGAACACCTTGAACGCGGTCGCCAGATAGATTTCGCCGCGCAGGTTCTTATCTGACAATGGACGCTGGCCGTATAGCGCCATTCCAAAGGACATCAGCAACAGGGGGATGGATGCGTCGCCAATCATTTGCACTGGCGCATGAATGACTTCGGGCAGTGCCAGGCCAAAGAAGGAGAACACCGCACCGAGGAAGGTCGCAATAGTGACAGGGTTGGCGATGGGCTTGAGGATCATTTTCGCACCGGGCAGGCTATCCGCGCCACCGGACTTGGCGCGGGAGAGCACCGCGAACATGCACAGGTAGACGGGAGCGATGATCAGCAACTGCGCGATGAGCACCGACACTACGGGACTGGTGCTGCCCACCGCATAAAGGGCCAGCGGCACACCGATATTTCCAGCATTCACATAACTCGTGGACATGGCCGCAACGGGCAGCCGATGAGCTGGAGTCTTGAAGGTCAGCCGCGCGACCAAGGCATAAGCGGAGCCGGTCAGCACGGCAACCATCAAGGCTATCGGGGTGAATACACCAACCACCGCATGCAGATCGGTGCTGGCAAGCAGAGTGAACATCAGGGCGGGGTTGGTGATGTAGAAGATGAGCGGGGTCAGCCCCTGGGCAATGGCCGCGCGTTGTCGCGGCAGCGCGACCGACGTCAGCAGGCCGATGCCGATGAGGATCAAGACAACGGAGAATCCCTGTAGAACTCCTTGCATATTGCCTTTCCCGCCCGGTACTGGTGTTCCCAGCTCCGGGGCTTCTCGAAGCCGTGGACGGCGAGGGTGCGAATGCTCCCTCTACCGTCCACGGTGCATTATTCAGATTCCCTGGCAGCCCATCAGCGAACCAGCGCGGGACTCTTCGAATCGAAGGTCCAGCCGGGAATCAGGTATTGCATGGACACCGAGTCGTCACGCGAGCCCAACCCATGTTCCAGGTACAGTTCGTGGGCTTGGGCGACCCGATCCATGTCCAGGCTGACACCCAAGCCGGACCGCTGCGGAACCTTGATCTCTCCGTCCCGAATCACCAATGGTTCCTCGGTCAGGCCCTGTCCATCCTGCCAGATCCAGTGGGTATCGAGTGCCGTGATCTCGCCCGGAGCAGCGGCGCCGACCTGGGTGAACATCGCCAGCGAAATGTCGAAGTGGTTGTTCGAGTGCGACCCCCAAGTCAGTCCGAACTCGTTGCACAGCTGGGCAACGCGCACTGAACCGGACATGGTCCAGAAATGCGGATCTGCCAGGGGGATGTCTACCGCATTGGTGCGCACCGCGTGCGCCATTTCTCGCCAGTCAGTCGCAATCATGTTCGTGGCGGTCTGCAGACCGGTCGCCCTGCGGAATTCGCTTATGACCTCGCGGCCCGAGAAGCGGCCCTCAGGGCCGCACGGATCCTCGGCATAGGCCACCACTCCACGCATGCGCTTGCCAAGCCGGATAGCATCTTCGAGCAGCCAGCCGCCATTGGGGTCAAGCGTGATCCGGGCTTCGGGGAAGCGTTCCTTCAAAGCGATGACAGCATCGACCTCGGAGTCCCCGTCCTGGACGCCGCCCTTCAGCTTGAAATCCTTGAACCCGTAACGTGCCTGCGCCGCCTCGGCCAGGCGCACCACGGCTTCTGGCGTCATGGCTTCCTCGCGGCGCAAGCGCTCCCAATCGTCGTTGCCCTGCGGTTCGCGCAGATACGGCAGATCCGTCGTATCCGGGTTGCCCACGTAGAACAGGTAACCGAGCATCGGAACCGCGTCGCGCTGCTGCCCATCGCCGAGCAGTTCGGCCGCCGGCACTCCGAGGAACTGGCCGTGCAAATCCAGCAGTGCAGACTCAAGTGCGGTGACTGCGTGCACGGTGGTGCGCAAATCGAAGGTCTGTGCACCGCGTCCGCCGGAATCGAGGTCTGCGAAGCGGGCTGCCACCTGGCGCAGCAGCGAACGGTAAGTCGCCACAGGGGCGCCGGTAATCAGTGTGCCGGCCTCCTCTATGGTCGAACGGATCGCTTCGCCGCCAGGTACCTCGCCGAGGCCAGTGCGGCCTTCGGAGTCAGTGATGATAGCGATATTGCGCGTGAAGAACGGCCCGTGCGCCCCGGAGAGGTTCAGCAGCATGGAGTCATGCCCGGCGACCGGGATGACCTTCACCGAGGCAATGGTGGGCTGGGAAGTCATGGATTATTCGCCTTTCGCCTGCAGGACGCCGTCAATCCGGCGGGTCAACTTCCACGGATTGTCTTCCGCGATGGGCTTGGGCAAAAGCGCGTCCGGGAAGTTCTGGTAGGCGACCGGGCGCAGGAAGCGCTCGATGGCCAGGGTGCCCACCGAGGTGGTCCGCGGGTCGGACGTTGCCGGGAACGGACCTCCGTGCACCATCGCGTGGCCCACTTCCACACCGGTTGGCCATCCGTTGACCAGGATGCGCCCGACCTTGGTTTCCAGCGTCCCGATGATCTGCCCTGCGGCTTCGTGATCCGAATCGTCCAGCTGCAAGGTGGCGGTGAGCTGGCCTTCCAGCCGGCCCAGCGCGGTTTGCAGCTGTGCGGCATCGGCGTAGCGAATCACCAGCGAGGCGGCTCCGAAGATTTCGTCTTGCAGCACCGGGTTGGCCAGCAGCTGCTCCACTCCAGCGGTGTAGATGGCCGGTGCCGGAGCGTTCTCGGTTGCCCCTTCGGTGCCACGGCCCAGCAGTTCGACACCGTCCTGGCTGCCGAGCGCTTGGACACCAGCGGTCCAGGAATTGTAGATTCCCTCGGTGAGCATCGTCTGCCCGGAAGTTTCCGGTGCCTGGCCGCTGACGGCGCGGGCGAATGCGTCGCCGGCAGCTCCAGTGGGAACAAAGACGAGACCCGGTGCGGTGCACAGCTGCCCGGAAGAACCGACAACAGAAGCCAAGTAGGCCTTGGCCTGCGCAACGGGATCCTGCGCCAAAGCTCCTTCGAAGAAAATCACCGGGTTGATGGAGCTCATCTCGGCATACACCGGGACAGGTTCCGGTCGCGCGGCCGCGGCGGCCATCAGGGCGGTGCCGCCGGCCCGCGAACCGGTGAAGCCCACGGCCTTGATGGCCGGATCCTTCACCAGCGCCTGGCCGATCGACGCGCCGGGGCCATAAACCAGGGAGAAGACTCCCGGGTGCAGCCCGAAGTCGGCGACGGCCTTGCTGATGGCATGGCCAACAATCTCGCTGGTTCCGGGGTGCGCATTGTGGGCCTTGAAGACCACCGGGCAGCCGGCAGCCAGCGCGCTGGCGGTGTCGCCGCCGGCGGTGGAGAACGCCAGCGGGAAGTTCGACGCGCCGAACACCGCGACCGGGCCCACCGGGATCTTGCGCTGCCGGATGTCCACGCGCGGGGCCGGGGTGCGCTCTGGCAGGGCCGGGTCCACGCGCACGCCGTGCTGGTCGCCCTGGCGTACCACCTGCGCGAACAGCCGCAGCTGTCCGGTGGTGCGCCCGCGCTCGCCGGTCAGGCGCGCCTCGGGCAAGCCGGTTTCGGCCATGGCGCGAGCGACCAGTTCGGCGCCCACTGCCTCGATGTTCTCCGCGATGGCTTCCAGGAACTCTGCGTGCTTCGACGGTTCCAAGGACCGGAAGGACTCGAAGGCCTCGGCCGCCGCAGCGGTGGCCAGCTTCAGCTGCTGCTCATCGATGAGGCTGTAGGCAGGTTCCAGGCGCTCGTTGGTCGCCGGGTTATAGCCGTTGACCTTGCGCCCGTTGCCTTCGGTGCTGGCGCCGGCGAGGATGGACTGGCCGGTGAGGTTCTGCGTGGTTGTGCTCATGAATTGCTCCTGAGTCGACTGATTGGTGTGTCGTAAAGTGCCAGTGCTGGTCAGAGGCTCGCGCCGGCGGGAACGATCCCTGCCTGCTGGATCAGCGCGGACAGGTCCGCCAGGTCCTGCTCGGTCAGATCCTGCAGCGGCGGGCGCACCGAGCCGGAGTCGCGGCCGATGGCCTTCAGCCCGCCCTTGACGATGGATACGCCGTAACCCTTGACGCGGTCGCGGATTTCCAGGTACGGCAGCACGAAGCGGTTCAGCTTCTCGTTGACCGCCTTCAGGTCCTGGGCGCGCACATCCTTGTAGAAGTCCAGCGCGAATTCCGGAACGAAGTTGTACATGGCCGAGGAGTAGGTGCTCATGCCCAGCTGCAGCAGCGGCAGCGCGAAGGTCTCCGCGGTAGGCAGCCCGCCCAGGTAGAACAGGCGGTCGCCGTTCTTGGCGTACACCTTGGTCAGGTGCTCGATGTCGCCCAGCGCGTCCTTGAAGCCGATGAAGTTCTCGTGGTTATCGGCCAGCCGGGCCACGGTGTCCGCCGAATAGATCGCGTTGGCGCGGTTGTAGACGATTACGCCGGTCGTCGTCGATGCGCAGATGGCCGACGCGTGCTGGTAGAGCCCTTCCTGGTCGCATTCGGTCAGGTACGGCGGCAGCAGCAGCAGGCCTTCGGCCCCTGCGGCCTCGGCGTCTTGCGCGTTCTGGATGGCCTGCTTGGTCGAACCGCCGGCCGAGGCCAGCACCGGAACCTTGGAGCCGGCTTCTTCCACTGCCATGCGGACCACACGCGAGGCCTCTGCCGGGGTCAGCGTGAAGCCTTCGCCGGTGCCTCCGGCGGCGAACAGTCCCGCGACGTCGAAGCTGGACTGCCAGGCCAGGTGGTTGCGGTAAGCGGCCTCGTCGATTTCCAGGTTCGCGTCGAATGCGGTGACCGGGAAGGAGAGCAACCCGTCCTTGAGCTTGGAGGCAAGTTCGGCGGGGGTGTACTGGGCCATGGTTTGTTCCTTTGACTGGTTCCCACCTCAGGCGAGGCGGGAAAGCTGGGGGGCGGTGCATTGGTATTACCCTCAGCCTAGGAACCCTCTATGATGCCTGTCCAAGCCCATATTTGTATTGTTTGATACCTACTGTGCATCATTCAGCGTGCAGTGCGTGGCGCACGATCGAGACCACCCGTTCCAGCGCCGGATTGCGCGAGGACTTGCTCCAGATGGCGTGCAGCTGCACCGGATCGTCGGTAACCTCGCCCAGCCGCAGGTAGCTGACCCCGCCCACGCCCAGCAGCTTGGCACTCTCTGGGACGAAAGCAATACCGCGCCCGGCGGAGACCAGCGCGAGCATGGTCAGCACCTGGCTGACGGTATGGCGCACGTTCTTGTGCTCGATGTCGACGCGGCGCACCACCAGGTCGTAGAAGTAGCGGGCCTTGGTGGGGGAGTGCATGATCAGCGGTTCGTTGCGCAGGTCATCGAACAATACCTCCCGCTGCAGCCGGGCCAGCCGGTGGCCGGAGGGCACTGCCACGTAGAGCCCCTCGGTTAATAGCAGTGCGGATTCGAAGAGCTTCTCGTCGAAGGGCGGGCGGGCTAAGCCCAGGTCGATGTCGCCGTCCAGCAGGGCGTCGACCTGCTCGCCGGTCACCATTTCCGACAGCTCCAGATGCACCTGCGGCATCTGCGCCGAGATTTCTCCCAGCAGCGGGCCGAGCAGGCTGAAGCCCGAGGCCGCGGTGAAGCCGATGCGCAGCTCGCCCAGCTGGCCGGCGGCGATGCGGCGGGCATTGTCCGGGGCACGCTCGGCGGCCACGACCAGCCGGCGGGCATCCTGGAGGAAAGCATGGCCCGCCGCGGTGAGGGCCACGCGGCGGTTGTCGCGCTCGAGCAGTTCCACGCCGACCGTGCGCTCGAGTTTCTGGATCTGCCGGCTCAGCGGCGGCTGAGTCATGTTCAGCCGCTCGGCGGCACGGCCGAAGTGCAATTCCTCGGCAACGGCAACGAAACTGCGTGCTTGGTCCAGAGTAAACATTTGATACCTTTCTGGAATCATTCTATGCACATTCAACCTTGGACATGCATCACTTCAAGTTTCTACGCTTGACTCCAAGACCAGCAAGGTGAGCTGTCTCACTCGAGGCCTCGGCCGGGGTCCCACACTCGACACCACAGGAGAACTTCCCATGAAAAATCGCTTGACTCGCCGCTCGCTGCTCGCCCTCTCGGCCACTGGCGCGGTACTAGCGCTTTCCGCCTGCGGCGGCAACGTCGGCGGGGGCTCGGCCTCCGCCGAATTCCCCAGCGGCCCCATCACCCTGACCGTCGGCCAGGCGCCTGGCGGCTCCACCGACCTGATCGCGCGCGCCGCGGCGGACGGCATGGCGGATTCCCTGGGCGTGGCCCTGCCCGTGGTGAACAAGCCGGGCGCCAACGGCGCGCTGGCCACCGAAGAAGTGGCGGCCATGGCCCCGGACGGGCAGAACCTCGTGCTGCTCAACGCCTCGTTGATCACCATTACCCCGCTGGCGGTATCCGCGGACGAGGCGGTTTCGCTCGATGACCTCGATGTCCTCATGGGACTGAGCCAGGATGACTACGTCATGGTAGCCAGCACCAAGTCGGGTATGGAGAACTTCGATGACATCAAGAACAGCGGCAAGAAGCTGTCCTTCGGCACTACCGGCGTGGGCACCGGCTCGCAGCTGGCCCAGGAACTGATCCTGGCCCAGGCGGGCATCGAAGGCACCACAGTACCATTCGACTCGGGTTCCCCGGCACTGACCGCCGTCATGGGCGACCAGGTACAGGTCTCCACAGTGCAGCTGGGCGAAGCCAAGCCGCAGATCGACGCCGGCACCGTCACCCC
Organism: Arthrobacter sp. JUb119; assembly: GCF_024807995.1. Classification (NCBI taxonomy): domain Bacteria; kingdom Bacillati; phylum Actinomycetota; class Actinomycetes; order Micrococcales; family Micrococcaceae; genus Arthrobacter; species Arthrobacter sp. JUb119. The sequence continues at coordinate 168,611 of NZ_JANUFE010000003.1, read as the reverse complement.
GATCGTGGTCTTCTCCTCCGAGCGCAATGAGTTCCTTCCCGATGTGCCCACCGCCATCGAGGCAGGCTATGAAGTCCCGGTCTCCCAGTACCGCGCCATCGCAGCCCCGAAGGGCCTGAGCGATGACGCCAAGCAGAAGCTGGTGGCCTCCATCAAGGACGCGGTAGCCACGGACACCTACACCTCGTTCAACGAGAAGAACATGCTGACTCCGAACGAGATTTCCGGCGAGGAAGTCACCGCCGAATGGAATGAGCTGGCCGCGAAGTACAAGGAACTGACCGATGAGTACGACATCTCGCTGGCCGGCAAGTAGCCTCCCGGCAGCCAGCTGATCCGGAACACTTCAAGCACAGGAGGACATCATGCAAGCCAAACACGTTGAACGCCCGCCGGTGCCCGCCGCGCCCCGCGCGGAATCCGGCCCGGTGCAGCCCGAGGACGATTCGTCGCCCGAGGCGCTGACCCCGGAGGAACTCGCCGCCCAGTGGGAAGCCGAGGCCCCGGAACCGGCCGGACCGGTGGCGAACCTTGCCTCCAGCCTGGTGGTGCTCGCGCTGGGCTGCGCCGGCATGGCGCTGTCCGTTGGCCTGGGGCTGGGCACCCCCGCGGCTCCCAGCGCCGGGATGTGGCCCTTCATCGTCACGCTGATTGCCGCCGTCATGGCCGTGGTGCAGCTCATCGTGGGCAGGCGCGGCGGGCAGGACGGGGAGAAGTTCAGTGCCATGAGCTGGTACACCGTCATTGGTTTCGCCACCCTGATCCTGATGGTGGTGCTCATGCCACTGATCGGCTTCGAGATTCCCGCGCTGCTGCTGTGCTTCGTGTGGATGCGCTGGCTGGGCGGTGAGCGCTGGCGCTCTGCCGCCTTGTATTCGGTGCTGGTGGTCGTGGCCTTCTACGCCATCTTCATTGCCGCGCTCGGCACCACGATTCCCCGACTGTTCTAAGTCGCAATTAAAGGTTGACTCCCATGGACTTCTTCGGACCAGTCCTGGACGGCTTCGGCACCGTCCTGGACCCCACAAACCTCTTGTATTGCCTGCTCGGCGTTGTCATTGGCATGCTGATCGGCGTGCTGCCGGGCCTGGGCCCGGCGGCCACGATCGCGATCCTGCTGCCGTTGACCTACGGTGTCGAGCCGGTGACCGCCATCATCATGCTGGCCGGCATCTTCTACGGTGCCCAGTACGGCGGCACGATCACCTCGGTGCTGCTGCGCCTTCCCGGCGAGGCCAGCTCGGTGGTGACGGTCTTCGACGGCTATGTCATGGCCAAGCAGGGCCGGGCCGGCACCGCACTGGGCATTGCCGCCATCGGCTCGTTTATTGGCGGCACGATCGCCATTGTGGGCCTGACCTTCCTGGCTCCGCTGGTGGCCAGTTTCGCGCTGGACTTCGGCCCGCCGGAGTACACGGCGCTGGCGCTGCTGGGCATCTTGCTGGTGGCCACCATCTCCGGAGGCTCCAAGATCAAGGCGATCATCGCCGCGGCGTTGGGCCTGTTCCTGGCCACGGTGGGTCGCGATGGCTTCACCGGGGCCGAGCGCTTCACCTTCGGCAACCTGTCGCTGGCCGACGGGATCGACTTCGTGCCGATCGCCATGGGCCTGTTCGGCGTGGGCGAGATCCTCTACAACCTGGAGGAGCGGCACCGGGCCGTGTCCGCCCCGCTGAAGGTGGCCAACGTGTGGCCGCGGCGCCAGGACCTGAAGCAGGCCTCCGGGGCGATCGGCCGCGGGTCGGTGCTCGGCTTCTTCCTGGGCATCTTGCCTGGCGGCGGCGCGACGATCTCCTCGCTGGCCTCCTACGCGCTGGAGAAGAAGACCGCCAAGGACCCTACGCGCTTCGGCAAGGGGGCGATCGAGGGTGTCGCCGGACCGGAAACCGCGAACAATGCGGCGGCGACCAGCTCGTTCATCCCATTGCTGACTCTGGGCATTCCTGCGAATGCGACAATGGCGATCATCTTCGGGGCGCTGCTGATCCAGGGGGTCACCCCCGGCCCGCAGCTGATCTCCAATGACCCGGAATTGTTCTGGGGCGTGGTGAACTCGATGTATATCGGCAACATCCTGCTGCTGATCATGTCGATCCCGCTGATCGGGGTATTCGTGCGGATCCTGCGCATCCGCGCCGCGATCCTGGCGCCGATCACCGCGTTGATTACCCTGCTGGGTGCGTACACCATCCGCAACTCCATGTTCGACGTGATGCTGGTGGTCATGTTCGGCGCCGTGGGCTACCTGATGAAGAAATTCAGTTTCGAGCCCGGCCCGCTGGTGCTGGCGTTCGTGCTGGGCAGCCTGCTGGAATCCAACCTGCGCCGATCCCTGCTGGTGCTGGAAGGCGACCCCTCGGGCTTCCTGTCCCGACCCATCTCCGCAACGCTGCTGGTGGTGTTCGTGTTCGTGGCCGTGTGGCCGATGATCAAGTCCGCCATCGATCAGCGCAAGAACCGCTTGGTGGCCGTGCAGGCCGTAAAGGAAAAGGAAAACGCATGAGCATCATCGTGGGATACGTCCCCACCCCAGTAGGGCAGGCCGCCGTCGACGCGGCCATCATCGAGGCGAAGCTGCGCGCCGAACCGTTGCTGATCGTGAACTCCTCGCGCGAGGGGTCGCTGGTGGACAAGCACACCGCTTCGCCCGAGGACCTGGAACGCGTACTGCTAGCTGCCGCCGCGGCGGGAGTCGAGGCTCGCATCGTGGAGTCCAGCTACCGTGATGACCTGACCGAGGAGTTCCTCGGGCTGGCCGAGAAGCACGAGGTGTCCTTGATTGTCATCGGGCTGCGCCAGCGCAGCCAGGTGGGCAAGTTCATCATGGGCTCGCACGCCCAGCGAATCCTGCTGCAGGCGCAGCATCCGGTGCTGGCCGTCAAGGCCGGCTGACCCGCTACCGCACCGCTGCCAAGGGCCGCGGAAGGCTTCAACGGAAGCCTTCCGCGGCCTTTGCGCGTCCACGGTCCGGTGGCTCCTCAATGGTTGCAGCGCGTCAACTACTGTGAGGCTCGTCACTCAATGCACGGTTCCCGGGGAGTGCCGAAACGCCGAGCCGAATGCGCTACCGGGCGCGGAGTGCCGGAATGTCGCGGGATCGCGGGGATGGCCGCCACCCGGGCACGCAACGCGATGCCGGCTGGGTATCAAAACATGCGGATCGAGTCTTGGACGGGAGCGATCCCGGCTTACTAACGTGACTACAGGCACATGGCGATATGCGGCAGCTCACGTAAACCCAAGCCCCCGCCGCCACCCGCGATGCCGAGATTCCACCCTTTCCAAAGTATTCCCCAGATCGGAGCCCCTTTATGCCCCTGCTTGTCGTAGCGCTGGCGGTAGTCGTGCTGCTGATCCTCATGATGAGGTTCAAGCTCAACGGATTCATCGCCCTGATCCTCGTCGCCACCCTCGTGGCCTTCTGGGCCGTCGCCACCGGATCGCTGAGCGTGGACGGCGAGCCCGCGGGCGTCGCTGACATCCCGGAGATCATCACCGAGGGCCTGGGCGGGCAGCTGGGAAGCACCGCCGTCGTCATCGGCCTAGGCGCCATGATTGGCCGCGTCATGGGCGACGCCGGGGCGGCGCAGCGCATTGCCCGCAAGATCCTCTCGGTCTTCGGCGAGCGTGGCGTGCAGTGGGCCATGATCATTTCCGCGATGCTGATCGGCGTGACCATGTTCTACGAGGTCGCGTTCGTGATCCTGGTGCCGGTCGCCTTCACCCTGGTGCGCGCCACCAAGGTCAACCTGCTGTGGGTGGGCCTGCCCATGTCCATCTCGCTGTCCACCATGCATTCCTTCCTGCCCCCGCACCCGGGTCCGACCGCAGTGGCCGGGCTGTACAACGCATCGGTCGGATTGACGCTGGCCTACGGCCTGCTCATTGCCATTCCGGCCGGTGTGGCCATTGCGATGGCCTGGCCGCGGCTGTCCTTCGTGCGGCAGATGAACCCGCAGATGCCCTCGGGGCTGCTCGCGGAAAAGGACTTCGCCGACGACGAGCTGCCCTCGGGCGCCTTGTCCTTCCTGGTGGCGCTGCTGCCCATCGTGCTGATTGCCGGTTCGGAAATCCTGCGCATGACCGTGACGCTGAGCAAAGAGGCCGACGATGTGCTCGCGCTGCTGGGCTCTGCGGAAATTGCGTTGCTGATCGCCCTGCTGGTGGCGATTGCCGCCTTCGGCCCGCTGAACAACCGTTCCATGGCGCAGGTCGCCAAGTCGATGAGCGAGGCCGCACGGGCCATGGCCATGATCCTGCTGGTCATCGGCGCCGGCGGCGCCTTCAAGCAGGTGCTGGTTTCCGCCGGCATTGCCGACTACATTGCGGACACCACTGCGGGGTGGAATCTCAGCCCGCTGTTCCTCGCCTGGATCATTGCGGTGATCCTGCGCATCGCGCTGGGATCAGCTACGGTGGCGGTATCGACCGCCGCCGGCATCGCTGCACCGCTGGTCGCGGCCACCGGAGCGTCGCCTGAGCTGATGGTGCTGGCCACCGCCTGCGGCTCGATCGCCTTCAGCCACGTGAACGACCCGGGCTTCTGGATGTTCAAGGAGTATTTCAACCTCAATGTCGGGCAGGCGCTCGCGGTGCGCACCACCTACACCACGACGTTGGCGGTACTCGGGTTGCTCGGGGTCTTCGCACTGGACCTGGTGATCACCTAGGCCCGGTACGGAACTTTGAAGGAAAGACCTCTCGGCGACATGGAGCTGATGGCAGCTGCCACGGCCAGCCGGAGGTCTTTTCCGCGTCCCGGCCCTAAAGCGCGGGGCCGAGCCCCGCTTCGGATTGCAGCCGCAGCATGGAGTTGCCCAAATGCATGCGCATGGCCGCGGCCGCCATGTGCGGGTCGCCGGAGGCAATGGCATCACGCACGGTGCGGTGCTCTGCGGCCACCGAACCCAGCCGGTCGGCGGTGATCGTGTCGGCCGAATCCAGCCGGCCGCGCGGCATCGCGATCATGGAGGGACCGAAATTCTCCACAGCCTGGCCGAAGTAGGGATTGCCGGTAGCCCTGGCCACGGCCAGGTGGAACTCGAAATCGCAGCTCATGCTCACCGCCGCATTGCCCGCTGCGGCCTCGAAGCCCCGCAGGGCCTGGTCCATTGCGGACAAATCCTGCGCGGTGCGGGAGCGGGCCGCGACGGCGGCGGCCTCGGTCTCGAAACCCACCCGGTACTCGATCAACTGGCGGCGTTCCTCGACGGTCCGCGGAACCAGTGCTTGAGCGGCAGGCTCGGCGGGCGGTGGAGGAGTCAAAGCGAAGCTGCCCGCGCCGCGCCGCGTGTAGACCAGCCCTTCGGCCTGCAGCCGGGTGATGGCCTCGCGGACCACGGTGCGCGATACCCCGTGCTCGGCGATCAGCTCGTTCTCGCTGGGCAGCTTCTGTCCCGGAGGAATGGCCCCGCCGCTGATCTGCGCGCGCAGGTGCCCGACCAAGGCCGATGCCAGATTGGGTTTGGCGTTGTGCATGCTTAAAGGATAAGCGCCGGAACCGCCTGGCAGGCGGTTCCGGCGCGAAGGTCCAGTCATGGGGACTCAGGCGGTGCCGAATTGCGCGGTTTCGGTGGTCCACGCGCGGGCCTGGTCGCTCAGGGTGAAGCCGAGCCCTGGCCTGTTCGGAACGATCATCCGGCCGTCCTTGGTTTCCAAGTGCTCATTGAACAGCGGGTCGAGCCAGTCGAAGTGCTCCACCCAAGGCTCGCGTGGGTACGCTGCTGCCAGATGCAAGTGGATTTCCATTGCGAAGTGCGGTGCCAGATCCAGCCCAGCCTGGTCAGCGAAAGTTGCCAGTCTCTGGAACTGGGTGATGCCACCGACCCGGGGAGCGTCAGGCTGGATGATGTCGCAGGCGCGTGCGGCAATCAGGCGTTCGTGCTCGGATACCGAAGCAAGCATCTCTCCTGTGGCTATTGGCGTATCCAGGGCAGCGGTCAGGGCCGCATGGCCTTCAGCATCGTAGGCATCCAGCGGTTCTTCGATCCAGACGAGGTTGAACTCCTCGAGCCTGCGCCCCATGCGCAATGCGGTAGCGCGGTCCCATTGCTGGTTGGCGTCGACCATGAGCGGGAAATCCGGGCCAATATGCTCGCGCACTGCGGCAACGCGGCGCAGGTCTTCGGCGCTGTCCGGCAGGCCGACCTTGATCTTGATGCCGCCGATCCCTTCCTCGATGGACTGGGTAGCCCGATCCTTGACCTCCTCGATGCTGGCGTTCAAGAAGCCGCCGGAAGTATTGTAGGTGCGCACCGAATCGCGGTGGGAGCCGAGGAACTTGGCTAGCGGAAGCCCCGCGCGCTTGGCTTTCATGTCGTAGAGCGCGATATCAAGTGCGGCCAACGCCTGGGTCGCCACACCAGAGCGGCCCACCGAAGCGCCGGCCCAGAGGAGCTTGGTGTACAACTTGGCGATGTCACTTGGATCTTCGCCAATCATCGCTTGTGCGACTTCCTTGGCATGGGCGTACTGTGCAGGACCGCCAGCCCGCTTGGAGTAGGAGAACCCGAAACCCTCATGGCCCTGTTCCGTGGTGATCTCCGCGAAGAGGAAGACCACCTCGGTCATTGGCTTCTGACGACCGGTGAAAACTTTCGCATCGGAGATCGGTGTGGCCAGCGGCAACCGGGCCGTTGAAAGCTTGACGTGGCGGATGGCGTCGGGGGTATAGGTCATGGCGGGAATCTCCTGTTGGGATCACTGTGGGGGTAAGCTCATTTAATTACTTATCCTATAAGTAAGAAACTTATTACACAAGTGATTTTTCGAGTGTTTTCTTCGGTGGCCTGCTGCCCCTTTCTTCTCTGTGGTCGAATGCGCCCGGAGCTGCCTCTCGGGTGCTTGAAACCACGGCAGGTTCCCGTCTGGACGGCGGGGCTCCAGGCAATCGCGGGCTGTCCGCAATGCTTGAAGCGGCTATTGCCTTGCCGGATCATTTACCCTTCGCAAGGCGCAGTGGTCAAGACCAGATGCTTGAGGGCATGGTTTTCAAGAACGACTGGATCCGGAGTGAAACCGAGCCCGGCTTCCGTTGGCAGACGGATCGTACCCTCGTTAGTGAGCTTCCCCTGATGCGGCGCATGCCAAGGGTGGAGCTGGGTTTCCCAACCGAGGAAGGGGATTTCCAATTCCGGACGGAGTGACCCGTTGGCAAGCTGGACTTCCTGGTCTGCGGCGATCAGCTGCGCGGTGGCCAGGAGGGCCGGACCGTAGTAGAAGCAGTGTGGCACCACATGGACATTAAGCCGTTGACCCGCCTCGCGAATTTTGAGCATGGCGCTGAGTCCGCCAATCTTTCCGACGCTAGGCTGGGCAAACTGCAGGGCGCCGAGTTCCATATCCGAGGTCAGCCCCTGGACCCCTGAATGGTTTTCTCCACCGGAGACGTTGCCGAAACGAGCATTGAGGGCGGCTAGTGATTGCGAATCATCTGGCGGGAAGATCGGTTCTTCGATCCACAGCAGCTCCAGGTCCGCCATGGCAGCAATCGACGACCCGGCTTCGGCTGGATGATGCCACTTGCAATTGACATCGACCATCAGCGGGTGGGAGCCCACGGCCTGCCGTGCGGCCTTGATGGCTGGAATCGAGGACTCATGGATTTTGAATGCCTTGAATCCGTGTTCCAAAGCCCTGGAAAGATGAAAAGCAACCTCCTGCGGATCCTCGGCATAGTGGACCAAAGACGCGTAGGCATTGATTTCATGGCGGGCATCGATATTGATGAATTCCCGCAGCGTCTGTCCTGCACGACGTGCCGCTATATCCCAAAGAGCGATGTCCACTGCGGATAGTGCGAAGTGAATGGGTCCGGTGCGCCCGAAGGCGTGGAATGCATATTCGGCCGAGGCAATGCTCCCGTCGAGGGCCGATGAACGCCCCAAGAAAAAGGGGGCCACGATCTGTTCAAGGGCAGCCCATGTCGCGGGATTGGATTTGTGGCCGAAGGCTTCGCCCCAGCCGGTGAACCCATCCGCGGTTTGCACCTTCACCATTAATGATTCCATCTGGGTCAACGTGCGTGATGATGCATTGAAAGCATCGATTGATTCCGCATTGGAATCTTCCTGGCTTCGCCGCGCGGCATCAAAAGGCAGTGATATCCAATAGAGCTCTATTGACACGATAGTGTCACTTAAACCGTCTTTGGCCTGCGACATTTTACTGATCTCCTATTTTCATATGGACGCATCCAGCGACTGTTCGCACCGTGTGATGGCGTCCAGCGGTGGCTCCGAGGCGATTCCTCAAACCTATCTCGCCAGTGTGGTTGACCTCACGTTGGTGTTTAGTTTAGCGTTGAGGAATAGAGATTGGAAAGCGCATTCCTGAAGTCGATTTCGAATCATCTTCACCAAGCGCTTCTAGCAAGGAGTCACTCATGTCGGTCCCGATTCGTAAGGGCTGCCTTCGCGTTTCGTCGAAAGGAGGTAGTGGTCAATGAGCGCCATTGCCGAACTGCAGAACCTCAGCAAGAACAATGGCCGCAAAGTCCCTCCCAAGGACAACAAGGCAGCGCATATCTTCCTCATTCCGTGGACGATCGGGTTATTCCTTATCACCCTGGGGCCCATGGCCATGTCGCTGTATCTTGCGTTTACGGACTACAACCTTTTGCAGGCTCCGTCCTTTTCAGGGTTTGAGAACATTGAACGGATGCTCGACGACCAGCGGCTGCATAATTCATTGCGGGTCACGTTCACCTACGTTTTGATCGGTGTTCCGTTGCAGCTGGCAGTGGCCCTCGCCGTAGCAATCTTGCTTGACCGGGGAATGCGCGGGCTCTCTTTTTACCGCTCAATTTTCTACCTGCCTTCCATGCTGGGTTCCTCAGTTGCAATCGCAGTGCTGTGGAAGCAGATTTTCGGTACCACCGGCCTGGTGAATCAGCTCTTGGAATTGGTCGGTATCCAAGGCATTGGATGGATCTCCGATCCAAACACGTCACTTGGAAGCCTGATCTTGCTCAACGTGTGGACCTTCGGCTCACCGATGGTGATCTTCCTTGCAGGTCTGCGTCAAGTTCCCATGATGTATTACGAAGCAGCCTCCATTGATGGGGCGAGCAAATGGCGGCAGTTCCTGAGTATCACGTTGCCGATGATTAGCCCCATTATTTTCTTCAACCTGGTCCTGCAGATCATTGGGGCCTTCCAGAACTTCACTCAAGCTTTCATCGTGTCCAATGGATCGGGCGGTCCTGCCGATTCCACCATGTTCTTCACGCTCTACCTGTACCAGCAAGGATTCAAACAGTTCGATATGGGTTATGCCTCAGCCATGGCATGGCTCCTGGTGCTCATAGTTGGTGCATTTACCGCTGTGAACTTCTTCGTTTCTAAGTATTGGGTGTTTTACGATGACTAATCAAACTTCACTTCCAGATTCGCAAGTACGCGGTGGGTCACCGCAAGAACTCGTGCTTGATGAGGAAGAACTTCTCGGAAAAAAGCCGCCGGTTGGCGGTACTGATGAACGAGGCAAGACCGTAAAGGGTAAGAGCCCGAAGTTCAAGGTTTCAATGCGCTCATTGCTAAAGCATGCGCTGCTGATCCTGGGTGCCGGAGTCATGATCTATCCATTGCTGTGGATGGTAGCTAGCTCCTTCCGCCCGAACGACCTGATCTTCCGCGAGGCCGGTTTGGTTATTTCCCAGGTGGACTGGAATAACTACCCCAGCGGTTGGAACGCGCTGTCTGAACCTTTCAGCAAGTACTTGATGAACTCTGCGATTTTGGTTTTGGGATGCATCCTTGGCAACTTGGTGTCCTGCTCCATGGCGGCATACGCATTTGCCAGGCTTGACTTCAAGTTCAAGAAGATTATGTTCGCGCTGATGCTGATGACCATCATGCTGCCGATCCACGTGATTATCGTTCCGCAGTACATCATGTTTTCTCAGATCGGCTGGGTCAATACCTTCTGGCCAATCATCGTTCCGAAACTGCTTGCCACGGACGGGTTCTTCATCTTCCTGATGATCCAATTCATCCGAGGAATCCCTAAGGATATGGATGAAGCAGCCCGAATCGATGGCGCCGGCCATCCACGGATCTTCCTGCAGATCATCCTGCCGCTTATGGTTCCAGCCTTGGCAACTACGGCAATCTTCACGTTCATCTGGACCTGGAGCGACTTCTTTACCTCACTGATCTACCTCACCAACCCGAGTAATTACACCGTGCAAGTTGCGCTCAACGCATTCATAGACTCCACCGGAGAATCCAACTGGGGCGCACTGTTCGCAATGTCGATCGTCACGTTGGTCCCTGTATTCCTTGCCTTCCTCTTCGGGCAGAAATACCTGGTCAAGGGCATCGCAACTACTGGTATCAAATAGCAGGAATATGCCACTGGCCTAGGACAACAGCGCTAGGCCAGTGGCCTCGACCGATACCAGACACAAGCGCCAGAAACTTATCGTAGGAGAAACCGCATGGGAAGCTCATCACGCACCAGCTACGTACTGATCGGCACAGGGAACCGATGCGAAATGTACCTGACTGCTATCTTCGGTGAACATAGCGACGTCGCTGAACTTGTCGCATTGGCAGATACCAACCAGGGGCGAATCGAGTACTACCAAGACGTAGTTGAACAGACCTTCGGCGAGAAGGTTGGGTCCTTTGACCCGCAAGACTTGGCCAAAGTCATTCGAGAACGCCACATTGACCGGGTAATCATCACGAGCCCGGACTACACGCATGCTGAGCTGATCTGCACCGCTCTGTATGCCGGCGCCGATGTGATAGTTGAGAAACCACTAACAATTGATGCGCCGAGCACCGCTCGTATAGCTCGGGCGGTGGAAGAAAGCGGCCATGAAATCGTGGTCACGTTTAACTACCGTTATTCTCCTCGGAATACAGCCCTGAAGAAGGCCATCGACGATGGGAAAATCGGCCAAGTCACATCCGTGGACTTCAACTGGATGCTGGATACCGTTCACGGAGCAGACTACTTTCGCCGATGGCATCGACTCAAGGAAAACTCTGGCGGCTTGCTAATCCATAAGTCCAGCCATCATTTCGATCTGGTCAATTGGTGGCTCGACGATTCACCGCAGAAGGTCTTTGCAACAGGAGGGCTGAAGTTCTACGGGCCCGACAACGCAGAGTTCAGGGGCCGCCAAGCCAACGAACGCGGTACCCACGGGCTAAGCGATAAGGATCCGTTTGATTTGGATCTTCGCAGCGATGAGCGGTTGGAAAAGCTCTATCTAGAGAACGAACACTTTGATGGGTACCGCCGAGACCAGGGAGTCTTCAATGGCGAGATCACCATCGAAGACAATTTGAGCCTGACTGCTGAGTATCAAAACGGACCGGTGCTTTCATATTCCCTGAACGCGCACAGCCCATGGGAAGGATACCGGGTTGCGGTGAACGGGACGGAAGGACGCCTGGAACTGGACGTTGTCGAACGGGCAGCAGTACTGCCCGCGGCCGGCGGGCATCCGGTGGATCCTTCATATAGCAATGATGGCCAGAGCGGCAATGCCAGGTCGAAAGGCGAGAGATTGCTTTTGCAGCGGCATTGGGAAGAAGCAGTGGAGATTCAGATCGAAAACTCGAATGGATCGCATGGTGGCGGCGACAAGCTCCTGCTCGAAGAGCTCTTCCGCGGAGCCAACGAGGATGGATATGCGCGGCAAGCCGGATTCATCGACGGTGTGCGCGCCATTGCTGTCGGGATTTGCGGAAATCAATCGCTGGAAACCAGGCAGCTCGTGGACGTCGGGAGTGCTGGCCTGGGCGTGGACATTTCGTTTCAACCGAAGGTCAAGGTGTAAACGGAGCCATGGGTGAAAAAGTCGTCATCACCGGGGGAGCAGGGCGTTTAGGCCGTGCCGTGCTCGCGGGGTTTTCCCACGCAGGGCATGAAGTGATCTCTCTTGACAGGCAGATTCCGGAAGAACCTCTCGATGGCGTGGAATATCACTGCATCGATCTGATGGATGCGAAGGCTACGCATGCGCTATTCGAGCAGCTTGCTCCGCAAGCGGTGGTGTCCCTCGCGGCAATGGCTGTTCCTTTCATGGCCCCGGAAGAGGTGCTTCTGCACACGAACGCGACCATTGCCCATAACGTCACCTCGGCGGCAGTGGAGGCCGGTGCTACCAGGGTCGTGCTGGCCTCCAGCCCATCAATAATGGGCTATGGTTCTCCGGGCGGATGGGTGCCGGAGAAGCTGCCTCTTGATGAAAACGAAGTTCCCAAGCCATGGCATGCTTATGGGCTTTCCAAATTCGTAGCCGAGCAGATTGCCGCCATGTTCGCAGCGAAAATGGGACCGGCAAGTTCGGTGAAGTTCGCTTCCTTCAGGCCCTGCTATGTGATCGCAGAGGAAGAGTGGGCCGGCGCTCCAACGCAGCAGGGACACACTGTTGCTGAGCGCCTACAAGATCCTCGCTTGTCAGCGCCTGCGCTATTCAATTACGTTGATGCGCGGGACGTGGCAGATTTCCTGCTGGTACTGCTTGAACGGTTTGACCGCGTAGAGAATGGCTCGGTGTTCTTCGTTGGTGCAAAGGATGCCATGGCAACGCGTCCGCTCGCAGAGCTGATCCCAGAGATTTATCCGGAGCTCGAGGACGTCGCAGCGGGACTCACCACGGATAGCCCTGCCTTCAGTATCCAGAAAGCGCGAGATGTCCTTGGCTGGGAACCGAAACGCAGCTGGCGCTCGGAATTGAAGGCCACCGTATAAAAGGCATCGGTACATAAAATTATTGGCTGGGAAACCTCAAAAGGATTTCCCAGCCAATAATTGTTTAGGGGTGCGCTTAGCGTTGAAGTACTGCCGGCCGTGGCAAACCGTTAACCAGGTTTGAGGGCCAGAGCGGATCGAAGGTGAGAACCTCAAAATCCCCGGACTCGGTCAGCAGCATGGTGTCCTCAACTTTGAACGCCAGACCATCGCGTGCTGCACTGGGATTGAACGCAAAAGCCTGGTTCAACTGGAAGAGATCAGTTGCTCCTGGGGTGAGCCGGGGATCTCGTCCGTTGTAGCCGGCAATGCCGCCTTGATGATGCAACGACCATTCCCCGGCATCGAAACCATGCTCCGGGTAGGATTCCTGGATGACGGGCAATAATTCACCGAGAACGCCGCCAGGGCGAATTGCCGCAAGGATATCTGCCTCGACAGCCAGGATGTCGTCTTCTCCAGAGAGTTCCTGAGGCGTCGGCGCACCGAATCGCACCCACCTGGTGATGTTGGCAATGAGCCCATGACGTCTTACGCACAGCACTGCCATGGCTTTGCCTCCGAGCGGGGCCGCGGTGGGCAGGGGGTGCCGGGCTGCGGCACGTGAATCGCCGCTGACCAAGGCAACGAGCACTTCGCCTCCTTGGACGACGGCTCCAGCTGTCAGCTTGGCTGCCACGTCGAACTCGGAATCATCGCTACGGGCGGCCGACAGCACTTGGGTCATGAGCGCAGCCGTGTCGCGGCAAAGAGCGCGATACCTATTAATCTCAGTTTCATTGAGTGCTGAGCGAAGGGCTCGCAAATCGGACTCGATTTCCCGCTCGCTGAGGATCTTTTGTCCGCTCGCCGCTGGAAACCATTCTCGGACATTGTCGAGATCCTGGTACCAGGCGGTGACATGCACCGAAACTTGTTCCACGTTGCCGAGCTCTTCTCGCTGGATCCGTGCAGCTTCGCTCACGGACGTGGCAAGCTCGCACCCCTGGGCATGAACCAGAACCCTGGCAATGGGTGGTGCCGCAAGAGATACGTGCGTGCGGGCACCGCCCAAGAGCCAGGCAAGCGAAGCGGGGGTTGAGAGAAGCAGATACTGCCCATCGCGGCTTCTGATGAGCTCGACCAGTTGGGCATGCTTCTTTGCGTATTCATGAGTGGCGGTGGTGGGCACAATCAGCCTTCCTTGGAACCTGAACCGTATTTTCGGGCTAGCAGGGCCACGGTCTGCACCGGGACCCTCCCATCAACCACGAGTACTCGAACTTGGCGGGTTATCGCTTCCTGAGGGTCCAGCACAACCGGTGTAGACCAGGCCAGCGAACTGCCGACACCCGGATATCCAGAACTGCGAACAAACCATGGGTCATCTTGCTCACTGCAGAAAATAATGGTGGCATCCCCGTGGCCTTCAGCAAGATCAGCCAAACCCACCGAGTCCGAAGAGAATGTAGCACTGAAGGCGAGCCATGGACTGTGCACACCGTGGACTTGCGATTCCCCGGAAGCCGATGGGGTAAAAATCTGTGGATCAGCGATTGGAGGCAGACGCCAGAAGAAACCTCCGTAGCCGCCGTTGTGACGGCCGTTGGTACCCGGAGAGCCAAGCGACACCTGGCGTTCGCGCGCCGAGAGCCTGAAACTGAAATCCAGGCTCCAGCCGGTGATGGCGCTTTCGTGGTCCTCAAATGCATTGAGCTCAATCGAACGGTGCTCATCCAGCAGGATTTCCTGTTCGTGGCTGACCCATTCAAGCTGCGAATCCAAAGCGCTGCCATTGCGGGCGAACGCATTGGACGCTGTGCGGATATGTCCATGGTCCGCACGCCATATGTAGCGTGAGGCGTCGCGGGTGTAGGTGCGCCCTCCCCAGAAATTGGTCCCGTTCACATCTTGCAATGCAACCCCGACACCTAGATGCCAGGTGTGGTCAAGCGGTTGCTGCTCACTGACCACAACTCCGTTGAAGGTCTTCAGGTTATCCAAGAAGGGACGCGGTGAATTGGTGCGGGAAATATCTTCTCCCGTCCGCAACTCCGCAAGGGTGCGCTGCTTCCCCGTTGCGGGATGGATCAGCGACAACGAGCCACTGGTTTTCGCTGGCAAGGCCCAAGGCGCTCCGAGTGAAGAGAAACTGGACTGCGCCGCCACCGCTCGGTCGATGAATCGTTCGATGTTCGGTATCACTGGGTGGAAATCTGCTCCATCCCCGGCAGGGATAACCTGCACTTCTGCGATCTGAGTTGGAGTATCCGAGGTCCGTATCTGCTCGAGAACGCGCATGAAAGCACCGGCCGACGCCAAAGAGCTCAAGAGTTCGGTTTCGCTGCCGTTGCGCACCTCGACGAGGTTCTCGAGAAGGTTGACTCGTCCGAAAACTTCAGAAGATTCTGGAAGCCCCAAGTCCGGGTTGGGTCGAACCAGCAGCTCATCACGGGTGTAGTACAAGGTTGCGGTGCCTTCGGTGCCATAGATGGTGATCCATGGATCCTGCTGTTCACTGGCGCAAACGGTCAGCGCGGCAATGACGGGGATTCCGGTGCTCGTTTGCACGCGCACCACGGAGGTATCGTCTGCTTCGATGCTGTGGGCGTGATACAGCTCGGTGGCCAGATGGGCGACATCCTGGGCTTTGCGCGCTCCGGCGATGTGCAAGGCGCTGGCGACCGCGTGGGCCAGGGGATTGGTCACTACACCGTCGGCAATCTCGACGCCGTCGAGTTTCCGATGTCCTGCCCAAGGCGAACGTTCATAGTAGCCCGTGGTGCGGAGCCAATTTCCACTGGCACCCACCGCACGAAGGGCCCCGATGGGAGAGTTCTTCGCGTTATCGGCGAAGAACCCATCTATGGTTTTCAAGGCTGTCGAGCCAAGGGCCTGGAACCCTACCTGCACGTGGGCGCCAGCATCGGCCGCGGCTTGCAGCAGGCGTGAATACTGATCCAGGGTCGCTGTCGGCGGTTTTTCGAGGTAGAGATCTGCACCTGTACGCAAGGCCCTCATCGCCAGGTCGGCATGCGTACTGATCGGCGTTGAAATAATGATGATGTCCGGGGTTAATCCGGAGCTGAGGAAAGCATCAAAGTCGGCGAACACGTGCGTGTCCTTGCCGCGAATCTCTTTCCCGGGATCGACCGGATCGATGCCGGCAAGGAACGTGATTTTCTCCTCGGCTGCGAGTCGATGGATATTTGCCAAATGCTGGCGTCCGAATCCGTTCAGACCAATCAGCACCACCGCAGGAGCAGTTGGCGCTGCCAGGGCACTAGTCGTTGCAGATCCCGCTGCGGTGGCTTGCTGATTCATCGTGTTCCTTCAGAGATATTCGAATTCAGATCAGTTTAATGCGCTGGCCGGCTGAACGCCCGCAGCTTGCTCAAGGTGGGGCAGTACTAGAGTTTCGTAGCGCTGGGACATGGTTGCCAAGGTCAGCGCGGAATCCTGCTGGTTGATCTCCTCATTGAAGATCTCGACTTCAACTGGACCTCGGTATCCGGCCTGTGACACCCATCGGGAAATCGCCGAGAAATCGATATGGCCGTCGCCCATCATGCCTCTGGATTGCAGTGCATTGCTGGCAATCGGCAGATTGAAAT
Source organism: Arthrobacter sp. JUb119 (assembly GCF_024807995.1). NCBI lineage: Bacteria > Bacillati > Actinomycetota > Actinomycetes > Micrococcales > Micrococcaceae > Arthrobacter > Arthrobacter sp. JUb119. The sequence continues at coordinate 152,307 of NZ_JANUFE010000003.1, read as the reverse complement.
CACAGATCTGGTAGCTGGCCAGGCGATGCTCAAGGCCTGCCCGCTGGATCTGCTGCTGCAACTGCGGATCCCAGAACACATGGAAGGTGTCAACAACAACGCCCACGGCCTTGGTTGGATAAGGACTGGCCAAGTCCAGGGCCTGTCCGAGTGTGGAAAGCACCGCTCGGTCGGCGGCATACATTGGATGCAACGGTTCTAGCACCAGCCGAACGCCGTGTTCCAGGGCGATGGGAACCAGCTCTTCCAAGCCGCGCGCGACGCGATCACGCGCCGCGACAATGTTCTTGTCTGCTGGATCCCCGGTGCCGCCCAGAATATGCGCGGCCGACGGCAAGCCGCCCACGACCATGATCAATTCATTGGCGCCGATGAAGGCAGCTTCCTCGATGGCCTGCCGGTTCGATGCCAGCGCGGCAGCTTGGGCTTCGGCAGAAGGTGCAGTGAGAAAGCCGCCACGGCACAAGGTGCTGGCTTTGAGCCCTGCCCCAGCGATGATCTGGGCTGCTGGCCCAGCGCCACCGGCCTCGGCAAGCAAATGCCGCCACGGACCAATATGGCTCAGGCCCGCCTGCGCTGCAGCTTCAGCGGCTTCGTGGAGGCTGAGATTCGGGGTAGTGCCGGTATTAAGCGATAGTTCGAATGTCATGACACACCTGTCAGGGACGAAGTTGTAGTTTTGATTCCAGAAATTGCCAGGAGCTGTTCCATTCGCCCAGCAGCCAGATCAGGGTTTTGCAACAGGCCAGCGCCATCAGCGAGAACGAATGTGCGCACCAAGTGCGGCAGTGAACGTCCGGCGTGCAGCCCGCCGATCATCTGGAAACCGCTTTGGTGCCCATTGAGCCACGAAAGAAAGGCAATCCCGGTCTTGTAGTAGAAAGTTGGGGCGCTGAAAATATGCAATCCCAGCTCTCTGGTGGAGTCCAGGATCTTCCGGCCGCGTTCTGCGTCGCCTGCATCGAAAGCCTGCAGGGCCGTTGACGCAGCGGGATAGATGGCGGCGAAAATTCCCAGCAACGCATCGGAATGCAGTTGCCCGTCACCGTGAATCAGCTCGGGATAGTTGAAATCGTCTCCAGTGTAGAGGCGCACTCCAGCTGGCAATGCGGCACGAAGCTGCTTCTCATGCTCGGCATTGAGCAAAGAGACTTTGACGCCGTCGATTTTCGACGCGTGCTGCTCCAGAATGGACTGGAAAACCCCGGTGGCTTCTGCCAAATCCTGTGTTCCCCAGTAGCCGCTCAACTGTGGATCGAACATGTCTCCAAGCCAATGCAGGATCACTGGCTGCTTGGCAGCGTCGAGCAAAGTCGCATACACGTCCAGATAATCCTGCGAGGTGCGCGCTGCCTTGACCAGGGCCCGGGAGCACATCAAGATCGCCTTCGAACCTGAATCTTCAACAAGGCGCAGCATCTCCAAATAAGCGTTGGTGACTTCAGCCAGCTGGCCCGGCTGGACAGTGTCTGCCGACAGCTGGTCCGTGCCGACACCGCAGGCGAGGATATCCCTGACGGTGAGCCCGGCCAAGGCCGGGTAGCTGTTCTTCTGGAGAACCACGGCCGCTTCGATCGCCGATCGCCTGATCAACTCGCAGGTAGCCGCGTAGTCCAGCCCCATGCCTCGCTGCGCCGTATCCATCGCATCGGCGACACCCAGCCCGTAGGACCATAGCTCGTGCCGGTAGGCCAGCGTCGCATCCCAATCGATGCTTGCCGGTGCGCCAGGCGTATTGTCTGCTCCCATGAGGGGGATGACATGGGCTGCGGCATAGGCCTTGCGCGAGGAAAGCGGGGCAGACGGCCGCTGGAATTCGCCGGGGCCTTTCAACCGATAGGAAAAGTTCTGCCCGTTTTCGTCAATGAGTGTCAATTCGGGCAAGGATGCGTAGCTCATAGCGTGATCTCCGGGATATCGAGGGTGCGTCGTTCGGCGGCTGACTGCAATCCCAAAGCCGCCAGCTGGACACCGCGAGCGGCCGAAAGCAGGCCATACTGGTGTTTGCGTCCCGCTGCGATGTCGGCCAAGAAATCTTCCCACTGCAGCTTGAAGCCGTTATCCAGGTCGGCATTGGCGGGAACTTCCATCCACTGGTCGCGGAACGACTCAGTGACTGGCAAATCGGGGTTCCAAACAGGCTTCGGAGTGTGGGCGCGTTGCTGGGCAACGCACTTGTTCAATCCCGCGACGGCGGAACCGTGGGTGCCGTCGATCTGGAATTCCACCAGTTCATCGCGGTAGACGCGCACTGCCCACGAGGAGTTGATCTGCGCAATTACTGCATCGCCGGAAGGAGTTTCGAGTTCGAAGATGCCGTAGGCCGCATCATCTGCGGTGGCTTCGTAGGCTTCGCCTCGTTCGTCCCAGCGGGTAGGGATGTGGGTTGCCGTGGTCGAGGTGACGGACTTGACCTTGCCGATGATTCCTTCAAGGACGTAGTTCCAGTGGCAGTACATGTCGGTGGTCATCGATCCGCCATCCGCAAGACGGTAGTTCCAGGAAGGCCGCTGCGCTTCCTGGATGTCTCCCTCGAATACCCAGTAGCCGAACTCGCCGCGCATTGAGAGAATGCGTCCGAAGAAGCCTTCGTCGACCAAACGGCGTAACTTCACCAGGCCCGGCAAGTAGAGCTTGTCGTGCACGACGCCGGCGGTAATTCCCTTGGCCTGTGCCTGGCGGGCGAGATCCACGGCCTCTTCGAGGGTTTCAGCGGTCGGTTTCTCGGTGAAGATATGCTTGCCTGCCCCGATGGCTTTCGACAGCGTTTCGTAACGCAAGGAAGTCATGGACGCGTCGAAAATGATGTCGACACTCGGGTCATCAATCAGGGAGTCAAGATCGGTGCTGTAGTGCTCAACCTGGTGCTTCTGCGCAAGTTCGCGCAGCTTCGCTTCGTTACGTCCAACGAGGATCGGTTCAACGGTCAGCTTCGAACCGTCCCCGAGAGTGATTCCTCCCTGGTCTCGGATAGGAAGGATTGAACGCAGCAAGTGCTGGCGGTATCCCATGCGGCCGGTGATGCCGTTCATGGCGATGCGTAGAACTTTTGTTTCTGTCACTGGGGTCTCCTCGAAACGGGGAATGCGTAAGGGAATAGAATGGGAATGCGCTTTCCACGATAGTGAGGTGTAATTGGAGTGTCAACCATCACGTTCGCGAAAGATAAGCTTGTGCCAGGTTGCAGAGAATGATAAGGATTTCAGATGGCTGTTCGACTAACTGATGTGGCTAATGAAGCCGGGGTTTCCCTGGCGACCGCTTCGCGAGTGCTCAATGGGTCAGCACGCAAGCCGGCTGTGGAAATCTCGGATAAAGTGCGTGCTGCGGCTGAAAAGCTCGGTTACTTCCCCAATGCCCAAGCGCAAGCGCTTGCCAGATCCACCACGAAGCTGATCGGCTTGGTGGTCAGGGACATAGCCGACCCCTACTTCTCTACCATCGCCCGGGGAGTGCAGCGCTCTCTTGGTGATAGCGGTGTCCAGCTGCTTTTGGCCAGCACGGAGTACGATCCCGAGCGGGAAATCGAAGCCGTTCAGGCATTCATGTCGCAACGGACGGACGCTATCATCCTGTCGGGATCGCGCAGTTTGGGCGAGAACGGGCAGTTGCTGAAACTGATCGAGAATTATCAGGAAAATGGTGGCCAAGTCATGATTATCGGCCAGCCCATGACCGATATGGGCGGCATACAAATCGACAACGAGGCAACTGCCGAGCACCTGGCGGCCGAGTTGATCAGTGCCGGCCACCGCAGGTTTGTCGTATTGGCCGGGGAAGCGAATCTGCTGACATCAAGGGACCGTTCCAACGGGTTCCTGGAGAAGCTGAAGCGCAGTGGCCTGGATGCAGAGGAAGTTATCAGCGGCCCCTTCTCGCGCGAGGGGGCCTATGTTGCAATGAGCGATTACCTCAAGCGGCAGAAGTCGGCAGGCGGTGTCCATCGGGTGTGCGTGTTCTGCGTTTCGGATGTCATGGCCCTGGGTGCCATTCGGGCGATTCGCGAGAACCGCTTGCGTATTCCCGAAGATATCGCTGTGGTGGGATTCGACGACATCCCGACCCTTATCGACATTACGCCCACGGTCAGCACTGCTCGACTTCCTCTGGAAGAAATCGGAAAATGGGCTGGTGAGATGGCGCTGAACCACGGCGAACTGCGGAAGATTGTGGTTTCCGGTGTGCCGGTCCTGCGCGAGTCCACGCAGCTGGCTGACGGCCAGTAGTGATGTTCATTGGGAATCGTGCCATGCGAAAACTAACTGACTTGATTCCCGAAACCCCTTGACCAGTGACCGCAATCACACCTAGATTGTTTGGCAAGCGCTTTCCACAATGAAAAACCAGGTGTTGCTTGCAGGATGGCCTCGCATCACCACCCCACCCAAGGAAGATTTTCATGACTCAGCAGGTATGCACGAGAAAAACTGGACGGAAATTCGGTCTGCGGCTAAGCAAATCAGTTGCAGTTGTGGCGGTAGCCGCTCTGGCCCTCACTGGCTGTGGCGGTAGCAGCGCTGCCGACGGTGAGGACGGGAAGATCCAGCTTCGTTTCTCATGGTGGGGCTCGGATTCGCGGGCCCAGGCAACCAATGAAATTATTGAGGCTTTCGAAGCGGCCAACCCGGACATCGATGTCCAAGGCGAGTACTCCGACTGGAGCGGCTACTGGGACAAGCTCGCAACACAGGTTGCCTCCAACGATGCTCCGGACATTATCCAGATGGACGACAAGTACCTTCGCGAATACGCGGACCGCGGCGCATTGCTGGACCTCGAAGGCGTAGATGTTTCCAAGTTCGAAGACGTTGCCGTTCAAAACGGTACGACCGATGCCGGCCTTGTCGGCATTACCACCGGAATCAATTCCTTCACATTGACCGCAAATCCAAAAGTCTTAGCCGAAGCTGGCCTGGAAGTTCCAGATGACAAGACCTGGACGTGGGATGACTACCGGACGATCACCGAGACGGTGAGCCAGAAGCTCGACGGCAAATATGGAGCCGAAGCCCCGAACGAACCGGCCGGGTTGCAGACCTGGTTGCGTCAAGACAAGAAGAATCTGACGAGCTCGGATGGATCACTCGGATTCTCGCCTGACGATCTGGCCAAGTACTTCCAGCACCACAAGGACTTGATGGATAACGGTTCTTATCCAAAGGCCTCGGTCCTGGCGGAAAACCAGAATGCAGGTCCAGACCGTTCTATGACAGGCACGGGAGTGGCAGCCTTCGGCATGTGGTGGAGCAACCAGTTGGGAGGCCTTTCCACAGCGGTTGGTTCGGACTTGGTTCCGCTGCGACTGCCAAGCCACACCGGCAAGGCTGAGGACAATGGTCTTTGGCACAAGTCGTCAATGATGATGTCGGGGTATGCTCGCACCGAACACCCGGAAGAGGTCAAGAGATTTGTTGACTTCATGGTGAATTCGCAAGAAGCTGGCGCGCTGAACCAGATGGACCGCGGGTTACCTTCGAACACCGAAGTGCGGGAACAAGTCGTCTCCAAATTGGATTCAATTGAAGCTTCTTCTGCAGAATTCGTGACGAGCTTGAAACCCGAACTTCAGAGCACGGAACCAATCCCGCCAATGGGGTTCAGTGCGGTTCAGGATGTCCTCTACCGTTATGAAATGGAAGTGTTCTTCGAGCGCCAGAGCGTAAGCGACGCGGCGCAGAATGCCTTCAAGGAAATCGAAACTGCGGTAGCCCAATAGCTGAACGAGAATCAACCATCGTTCTTGCGGTCGTTGCAATCCCTGGATCCCGGGGATTGCAACGGCCTTTGCGCGTTCGAGGGAAAGTTCATTCTGCTCCTCCTTCAACTCTCTGCGCGATGCAATCCTTGAATTCGTCACGGCTCGTGCCGTACAGGGCTGCGGTTTGGGCCAAGCTTCCAGATGCCTCATAACCTTGTTCGGTCGCGATCTGCGCCCAAGCAAGCCTCTCCAGCCAATTGCGTGCGACGAGTCGCGAGTGCACCAGCAACCGGGATGCGAGTCTCCAACGGCCGTTGAACTTTCCAGGACATGGCCTATCGGAAGGGTGCTGCCAATCAGCTGGAATCCCGCAGAGGTGGATTGCCATTGGGTTCCTGCGTTCTTCCATTCATTGCCAGAGGCAACCACACCGCGGGGCCCGCAGTTCTGGGCCGCGAAGCTGCTGACTCGACCGTGCCGGTGATCAGTTCGCGGCACCTGCGGATTGCAGGGCGAACCCCGCCAGCTCTGCGGCCAATGCGGGGAGCGCAAAGTATCCTGGAAACAAAGTGCAAGAGGAATGGAAAAATGGCATCTGGACTTTTGGCAGTAGACGGTGGGCAGACCGGAATCAAGCTGAGATTCGAGCAGGATGGCAAAACTGCAGAATTAGCGCTTCCCGGTGTGCAAACCCATGAACCAGTCCTGCCCCAACTGGCACGCGCCATTAACCAAGCTGCCGCTGCCGCCGGATGGGAGTGCAGCACCGTGAGCGTAGGCACCACAGGCCTGGTGAAAGCCGAACATGATGCACGGCAGCTCTACGACCTCATCGGATCCAGCGCTATTTCCCATATTGCGCTGGCCCACGACTCGGTGACCAGCTATCTCGGAGCGCTGGGAGAACGCCACGGCGCTGTCGTTGCAGCCGGTACCGGTGTCGTCACCTTGGCGGTAGGCCCCCGCTCGGTGGCCCGAGTTGATGGATGGGGCCACATCATGGGTGATGCCGGCAGCGGCTATTGGATTGGCCAGAAGGCAATGAACGCGGCCATGCGCGGCTTTGACGGCCGCGGGCCAGCCACCGCGCTGACCGGGGAACTCGCGAAGCGCTGGCCCGATCTCTCCGAAGCGTATATTGACCTGCAAGCGATACCGGACAGGGTGGCCATCGTCGCCTCCTTTGCGCAGACGGTTGCCCAGTTGGCCGCGACCGATGAAATGGCGGCGCGGATCTGCGCGCTCGCCGGTGCAGAACTGGCCAGCTCCGCAGCAACGGCATTGCGCCGCGCGAGGCTGGAACAGCAGGCCGGAGCGATTCCGGTCGCAGCCATCGGGGGAGTGCTCGCCGGCGAATTCGCCAGAAGCAGCTTCGTGCGGGAGCTGCACCTGCTGGTCCCTGCCGCGCAAGTCCAGGATTCGCCGGGAAATGGGCTGGACGGAGCCCGTGCATTGGCCCTCCTGCCAGCGGACCACGCCTTGCAAGGCCTCGTATCGCGCTTGCACGCCCAGCCATAAGACGTGGGCAGCGGTGATAACTGGCCATCAAATAGGCGCAGGCAATCAATAGGTGACAAGATTAGTGGAGAACGTCGTGATTATTAAGGAGTCATCGTGAGTTTCCGAGTCGGTCCCGTAGATCTTGTCCCCGAAGGCGAATCGCTGCTGGTTGAAGCCAAAGACAGCGGCGCAAGCGAAGACATCGCGATCTTCCACGCCGAAGACGGCAACTTCTATGCGCTGCAGGATGAATGCACCCACGAGGTCGCTTCGCTTTCCGACGGCTGGCTCGAAGACTGCAGCATCGAATGCCCCATCCACTCCTCGACCTTCGACCTGAAAACCGGCAAGGTGCAGTGCATGCCCGCCACCGTGGACGCCCGGACCTACAAGGTGGACGTCGTGGACGGCTTCTTGGAGCTTGAAATCTAAATGCCTTCCGTGCACATCATCGGAGGCGGGGTCGCGGGGTACGCGCTGGCCCGGCACCTGGTGCAACAGCAATACGCCGGATCCATCAAGATCAGCGATGCCCAGGGCCTGCCCTATGATCGTCCGCCGCTGAGCAAGTCCCTGCAGGTTGAACCGTTCGCACCGGTGTCCTGGTACCAGCACCATGGCGTCGGCCTGATCCAGGAAGATGTCCAAAGCCTGCAACTGCCGCAATCCGCTGACGACTGGGTTGTGCTGGCTACCGGCACCACGCCCAAGGCATTGGATGTTCCCGGTGGGCACCATGCGCTCAGCCTGCACAGCGCTGCTGACGCCGCCCGGATATCCGACGTCCTGGAATCGGGGATGTTCGGCCAGCGGGTGCTTGTCATCGGAGCGGGACTGGTCGGGGCCGAATTCGCGTCCACCGCCAAGATGTCCGGGGCACAAGTCACCTTGATTTCCAGCTCCGACGCACCTCTTGCCCACGTGCTGGGCCAAGAACTTGCCGAACAGCTGCACGCAGATCATGCCAACCACGGCATTGCCACCTTGACTGGTGCGGTGACCGAGCTCGGCCCCAACTATGCACTGGCCAATGGCCAGCGCCATGATGCGGAGCTGATCGTGGCAGCCATCGGCGTCGAACCTGAAACCGCGCTCGCCGGGCATCTGGGCCTGGAAGTAGACGACGGGATCGTTGTCGATTCCCAGCAGCGTTCCCTCAGCAACCCGCAGGTGCTGGCTATCGGCGACGTCGCCCGGGAGGAAAACCAGCCCCGTGCGGTGCACTGGGAAGCTGCCATGGAAGATGGCGCCCAAGCGGCGGCAACAATCATGGGCACAGCCGCACCGAAGCGTTCGGTGCCATGGTTCTGGAGCGACCGCCACGAAATGCACGTGGAAACCGTGGGCGACTTCAGCCAGGCCGCCAGCACCGTGACGCGCCTGAACCGGCGAGGCAAGATCCAGACGGTCTTCGGGCTCGACGCCAAGGGCTCATTGGTGTCCGCTTCGATGATCGATGGCGGCCTGATGGCCAAGGCCGTGAGACGGCTCATTGCGAAATCAGCCACCCCAAGCATTGAACAATTGAAGGACCCCCTGACGGGTCCGCGCGAGTTAGGCCGGTAAGAAACTTATGAATGCAGCCGAACCACTGAAGGTTCCCGCGGCCCTGCAGACGCCCACCAAACGGGTTGGCCCTGGCTGGATCGCTGCGGTTGTCATTGTCCATATCGGTATCAATGTCGGCTTCTTCGCACCGATCCAGGTGCTGCTCGGATTGCACGCCGAACAACTGGATGCCAGCCAGAAGAACGCGATTCTCTCGCTGGTCACCGGCGTCGGCGCGGCCGTCTCGCTGGTAGCCAACCCGCTGTTCGGCGCGCTCAGCGACCGCAGCACATCGAAATTCGGGCGCCGCATCCCGTGGGTGTTCTTTGGAACTATCTGCGCTGCGCTGGCCCTGCTGCTGATGTCGACCTCGCAAACCGTGAGCACGCTGGTCATCGGCTGGGCGCTGATGCAAGCTGCCGGCAACGCCGCGCTGGCTGCGATCTTCGCGGCCATCCCGGACAAGGTGCCGGTAGAGCAGCGCGGCATGGTTGGCGGGCTGGTGGCCTTGGGCCAAACCTGCGGTTCGCTGATCGGTGCCGTGATCGGCATGGTCGCTGCGAGCAACCTGGTCTTCGGCTACGCCATCGTCGCTACCGCCGTGGCCATTTGCTCCATTCCGTTCGTGCTGATGCGCCAGGATGTTCCGCTGCCCAAGGGAGCACTGGAGCCTGTCAAGCCGCTGGAATTCTTGCGCAGCTTCTGGATCAACCCGGTCAAGCATGCCGACTTCGGATGGGCCTGGCTGACCCGCTTCTTGCTGTATCTCGGTTGCCAGCTGTGCCTGGTCTACTTGCTGTTCTTCCTGCAGGATGCCATCAAGCATCCAGAACCGGCCCAGGGCGTGCTGGTGCTGACCGCGATCTACGCCTTCTGCGTGATCTTCTCTTCGGTGATCTCCGGCAAGCTCTCGGACAAGGACGGCAAGCGCAAGAAGTACGTCATCATCTCTTCGGTCATCGTGGCCGCCGCGGCCGGCGTGCTGGCGACGGCAACCTCCTTCGCCACCGCCATTGTCGCCGCAGTGCTCCTGGGCATCGGCTTCGGCGCCTACCTGGCGGTGGACTTTGCGCTGCTGACCCAGGTATTGCCGAACGCCGATTCGCGCGGCAAGGACCTGGGTATGATCAACATTGCCAACTCGCTGCCGCAGGTGGTCGCCCCGCTGATCGCCTGGCTGGCGGTGAGCTGGTTCGGCGGCTACCCAACCCTGTTCCTGTGCTCTGTGGTGATCAGCCTCCTCGGCGCCGTGCTGGTACGCCAGATCAAGAGCGTTCCGTAGGTCCTGGACGAAGCATTCCCCAGCGTCGCGCACCGAGCGGAACGGAAACGGTGCGGCACCGGGAACTGGTGGCGGAAAAACGCCAAGGGGACGCCAACCGGGCCGTATGATGAATCCAGCGAACCGCGATAATGAGGAGCAGGTGCGGCTGAATGTCGATGAACGAATCCGGGCGGGAGAGCCGTGCAACGCAGCTTGATGGCATAGACCGCAAACTGCTGGCGTTGCTGACGAAGAACTCCCGGCGGACCAACAACTCCCTCGCCGAGGAGCTGGGCATAGCACCGTCCACCTGCCTGGCGCGGTTGAATGCCTTGCGCGATTCGGGAGTGATTTCGCGCTTCACCATCGAAGTGGATCCGCAGGTTCTGGGCCGGGAGCTCGAAGCGCTGATCTTCGTGAAAATCCGTCCCGGAGCCCGTCACCTGATGTCGAACTTCGCTACTGACATGCGCAGCAAACCGGGGGTGCGACAGCTGTTCTTCCTGGGCGGCGCTGACGACTTCGTCCTGCACGTAGCGGTGCGCAATTCTTCGGATGTGCGCCAGTTCGTGCTCGATAACCTCTCGGCCAATCCGGCCGTGGCCACCACCCAAACCTCCCTGGTATTCGAACACGGCCACGGCAGCGGAGAGTACTAGGCCCCATTCTTGACCGATTTCCATCTCGCCGATGTTCGCAGGAACAACCCGCAGCCCTGCGTTGGTCGAAGAAACATGCTAAACTTGATGTTCTTCTCTTAGCATGGCTGCGGCCCGTTGGCAGCTGGGGATCGGTTCTCCAGACAAGCAACGGACCCCACCGCAGCTGCGACTGAAAGAATGGGGAGGTCGAGAAGATAATGCATTTTGACGCAACTGTTGTCACCGCACTGGTGACCTTGATTGTTCTGGCCATCGCAACCGTTGTGCTGGTGATCCGGTACAAGCGCACCCACCAGGCAGAAATCCGCCAGGCCCTGGTTGCCAAGGCCCGGAAGCGCGGCGTTGCCTCGCCGGAAGACCTGTCGAACCACGATCTGGTACTGCAGATCCGCGCGGCAAAGCGCCAGCGCAAGCAGGATGGGCAGGACCTGAAGACCGCATAGGGTTTGCACCCATGCGCTGACGATGCTGGGCCCCAGTCCATTTCCGGACTGGGGCTCAGCCGCGTCAAGGGCCTTGGGCAGCCGCTGGCCCCGTCTTTACCCAATGCCAATGAACCGGGAAATGGTGTCGGGAATAAACGGCAGGTGCCAGCGGAATGCAGGCAGGTAATTAACCTCGCGCAATTCCGGGAAACTATGTCCCCGGTCACCAGAAAGGCCGATTTAACCCCTGAATCATGCGGATTGCATCACAGGGGCATGTGGGGTTCTGAACAAACCACTTCTCAATAGATAAATGGTCGGAAATGATGGATATGACTGGAAATGCAGCAGCGTTAATTCTTTAGGAGCAACAACAATGGCCTCGATCCCACTCGGTGAAGACATCCTCTTGGCACGCCACGGCGCCAACATCGTCAAGCTCCGCCAGGATCGGAAGAACCGCACCACTGTTGCCCATCTGCGCGGTGGAGCCACCGATACGGCCTCGAACCTGCTCACCGCACCAGTTCCCGCATTGACCCCGGCAGCCAGCTTCACCCAGGGCGCGGCTCGCTACCTCAACGATGAAGCCGAGGTTAGCCGCGGCGAAGTTCGTTCGCTGGTCAAGATCTCGCTCGGCTTTTCTGCCATCATGGGCATCGTCTTCGGCGGCCTGGTCTTGGCTTTGTACAAGGTCGGCGGCAATGAAGCTCTCCAGTCGCTGAGCTACATGGGCGCAAGCCAGTAGCTCTCGCAAGCATTTCCAGGAAAACGGGATTCCGAGGCAACTCGGGATCCCGTTTTCCTGTTTCCGGACCAGGTGCTTACTCCGAGGCCGGGCTTGCGGCAAGTCTCGTATTTCTTGCCCGGCAGGCATAGGATGGCGGCAACGGGAAGGACGGGAGCAGGCCATGCGTTTTGTTTTGGAAGTTAACTTCGATACCGAGAACATGCAGCTCAAGCCATTGGAGGAGCTGCAGAAGATTCTGCGCGACTGGTCGACGAACATCACGATGTATCCGATCGTTGCCGGCGCCCAGGAAGATGTCTACGACTCGGATAACGAGCAGGTGGGGGAGTGGGCAATCCTCGACGACTAGCCTCGCCGTCTGGAGAACCACCCGATGGCATACCCTGCGGCCAGGGTAATGAGCAGGACAAGCCACAGCGGAGCCGTGGAATGGATCAAGAAGAATTCAACGCGGACGAAGGCCAGGTTCTGCAGCATGAAGACCACCGCGAGGATCACCAGTGCAATAGCTGCCCATTGCTTGGCGCTAAGCCCCTTCTTCGGCGGCCGCTGTTCCGGATAGCCCATGCTCAGCTTCCGTTTGCCAGCAAGCCGGCAACGAGGGCCGACAACCCGCGCTGGAACGAATCGTCGCTGGTATCAAGCTCTGATCGGCGTTGCGCCGCCACAGCCTGGGTGAAATGCGGAGTGAGATCCTGGTGATTGCTGGTGTCGAAAATGTCATGCGGGGCGGCCGTATCCATGGCCGAACCGAAGATGAATGACTCCAGTGCAACAATCGTCGGCACAATCTCGTTCTCTGCCATGCCGAAGTCTGCCAGCGCTTCGGCAACGCGCTCGTACATTCCCAAGGTGCGCGGCGAATCGGAGACGGGCAGTACCGCGATGACCGGAATCAGGGGAATGTGCCGCGCGAAGACGTTCCGGTAGCTCGTAGCCCATTGAAGCAAAGCCTGCTTGGTATCGGCTTGGTCGAATACCGAGGTGTCTATATCGGCCATGACCAGTTCCTGGATCCACTGCAGGAGGTCGTGCTTGGAATCGACGTGATTGTAGAGGGCCGATGGAGAGACGCCCAGGGATTTTGCCAGCCGCTGCATGGTCAGGGACTCGTAGCCGTCCCCGGAAACAAGTTCCAGCGCGTGCTCGGTAATGCGCTCCCGATTCAGCACCGCCTTGCGCGGGCGCCCGGCTCGCCTGGCTTCCGTTTCACTCATGCGGACCTCTTCCTGACGTGGGGTGCTTCACAACTGGATCTTCGTACCCTATGCTATATGACAGGTAAATGAACCTTATTCATTTAAATGTGCAAGGGAGTCGATCATGCAACATCTGGAACGCGACGTCGTCGTCATCGGTGCAGGGCCATCGGGACTGACAGCAGCCTATGAGCTGAGCAAGGCCGGCAAGTCCGTCGCGGTGCTCGAAGCCCGCGACCGCGTCGGCGGGCGCACCTGGACCGACGTCATGGACGGCGCGACCATCGAGATCGGCGGCCAGTGGATCAGCCCCGACCAGACCGGCCTCTACTCGCTGATCAATGAACTTGGCATCGAGACCTTCGAACGCTACAAGGCGGGCAAGAGCGTCTACCTCACCGGGGAAGGCGAGCGGATCGCCTATGAGGGCGAGGACTTCCCGGTGGCCGCCAGCACCGTGGCCGAAATGGACAAGCTGGTAGAGCTCATGAACCAGCTGGCCGCCGGAATGGACCCGGACAAGCCGTGGGAGCACCCTCAGGCCCAGGAGCTGGACCAGATCTCCTTCCACCACTTCCTGCGCCAGCACTGTGCCGACGAGCTGGCCTGCAACAACGTGGGCCTGTTCATCGCCGGGGGCATGCTGACCAAGCCGGCGCACACCTTCTCCGCGCTGCAGGCGGTGCTCATGGCGTCCTCGGCCGGCTCCTTCGACAACCTGGTGGACGAGGACTTCATCCTGGACCGGCGCATCGTGGGCACCATGCAGGGCGTATCCAAGACCCTGGCCGAGAAGCTGGGCCAGCAGACCGTCTTCCTGGACAACCCCGTGCTCAAGCTCGAATGGTTCGATGGCGGGGTGGTGGCCCACGGGAGCACCGTGACCGTCTCGGCGAAGAAGGCCGTGCTGGCGGTACCGCCGAACCTGTACTCGCGCATTTCCTACGTCCCGGCGCTGCCGCGCAAGCAGCAGATCACCCACCAGCACCAGTCCATGGGCCTGGTCATCAAGGTCCACGCCGTCTACGACACCCCGTTCTGGCGCGAAGAGGGCCTGTCGGGCACCTGCTTCGGCCCGAGCAGCCTGGTCCAGGAGCTCTACGACAACACCTATGCCGGGGAGGAAACCGGCACACTGGTCGGCTTCATCTCGGATCTGAAGGCCGACGCCATGTGGGAACTGGACGAGGAACAGCGCCGCGCGGTGATCCTCAAGGCCATGGCCGGCTACCTGGGCGAGAAGGCACTGGATCCCAAGGTCTTCTACCTCTCGGACTTCGCCGCCGAGGAATGGACCCGCGGCGCCTACGCCACCAGCTACGACCTGGGCGGGCTGCACCGCTTCGGCCCGGCGCAGAACGAGAATGTCGGACCGATCTACTTCTCCTCCTCGGATCTGGCCGGCGAAGGCTTCCAGCACGTGGACGGCGCGGTGCGCATGGGCCGCCGCTCGGCCGCGCGCATCATCGCCGCACTGGATGGCACCGCCTACGACCAGAGCTACGATGGCGTTGCCACGCTGACCCCGTCCAAGGAAAAGGCCAGTGCCTAGACCATGAAATTGCTCGTAGGTTACACCGCGGACCAGCGCGGTGCCGAAGCCATCGAACTGGCCAGCGCCCTGGTGGCCGGTACCCGCGACGCGTCCTTGCGGATCGCCATCGTGCTGCCTGCCGCCACCCCGTTCAACGCGGTCTACCCCGGCGGGGACCATGGGTTCTCCTCCATCCTCTCCGACCAGGTGGACCGCTGGGCGGCGCAGGCCCTGGCCCTGGTGCCGGAAGGAATCGCCACCTCGGTGGTAGCCCGTTCCGTGCCCTCGGTGGCCGAGGGGCTCATCGGCCTGGGCGAGGAATTCGGGGCCCACGGGATCGTGCTGGGCGGCCGCAAGCGCCACCGAGCCGGATTCTTCAGCCCCGGGGCGATCGCCAATGCGCTGCTGCATTCCTCGCCGATGGCCGTGTTCATGTCCTCGCCGGCCTCCCTGGCCACGTTGCGCGCAGCCGGCGGGAAGATCACCAGGCTGACCGCATTCGTGGGGGACCGCCCGGGGGCACGGGAAGTCATCGGCCTCTCGGCGCGGATCGCCGCCGCCTGCGGACTGCCGCTGCGCGTGGCCACGCTGGTCTCCCATATGGATCTGGCCGACCCCCGGCTGGAGCTGGATGACCATCTGGCCCAAACCCGCAGCTACCTGCAGGAACTGACCGGTTCCCTGGGCCTGGAGGCGGTAGTCGAGGTGGTCTCCGGGCGCGGCCTGGACGAAGCGGCCGCCCAGCTGTCCTGGCAGGACGGGGACCTGGCACTGCTGGGATCGGCCCGGCTGGCCGCCCCGCGCCGATTGTTCATCGGCCCCAAGGCCCAGCGGATCCTGGGCCAGCTCAACGTCCCGATGGGCGTCGTCCCGACCCTCGAGGCTGCCAGCTAGAAGGCAGCGCATCATTCCTGCACGATCCTTGTTCCCCGGGCACTTGCCGTCGCGAAGCACGCGGACGGTGCCCATCTGACCCCTGACGGAAGGTGGCTCGGTACTTCTGGCCGACGCACTCACACCTCGCTAATTGTTTAAGGTAACCACCATGTCGCACGACTTGAGGCAGGCATCGCCGCCTGCACGCTCCGAGAGCGGACTGCACGAAAAAGGACTGTCCAAGGGCACCGTTGGCGTTCTGGGGCTTGTCGTTATCGGCATCTCCTGCATCGCCCCGGCCTACACCCTCACCGCAGGCCTCGGCGCCACGGTGGCCGAAGTCGGCACCAGCCTGCCTGCGATCCTGCTGGCCGGATTCCTGCCGATGCTGCTGGTGGCCTTGGGCTACCGCGAGCTGAACAGCGCCATGCCCGATTCGGGCACCTCCTTCACCTGGGCGACGCGTGCCTTCGGCCCGATGATCGGCTGGATGGGAGGCTGGGGCCTGATCGCTGCGACGGTGATTGTGCTCTCCAACCTGGCGGCAGTGGCCGTGGACTTCTTCTATATCCTGATTGCCCAGCTCACCGGCCAGCCGTGGATTGCGGAGCTGACCGGCAACCTGTGGGTCAACATCCCCACCACGCTGGTGTTCATTGCGGTGGCCGCCTGGATCTCCTACCGGGGCATGAACGCCACGAAGGTCTTCCAGTACGTGCTGGTCGGGTTCCAGGTGGCGGTGCTGCTGCTCTTCGCGGTCATGGCCCTGACCTCCAGCCAGCCCAATGATCCGACACCCATCACCTGGCAGATGTTCAATCCGGCCGGCATCGATAACTTCTCGGCCTTCGCCGCGGGCATCTCGCTGTCCATCTTCGTTTTCTGGGGCTGGGATGTCACCCTGACCATGAACGAGGAAACCACCGATCCGAAGAAGGTCCCCGGACGCGGCGCCACCTGGACGGTGCTGGTGATCATCGCGTTGTACCTGGCCGTATCCCTCGGGGTGATCTACTGGGCCGGGGTGGGCACCACGGGCCTGGGCGCAGGCAACCCGGAGAACCAGGAATCAATTTTCGCGGTGCTTTCCGGTCCGGTCATGGGCCCGCTGGCGATGCTGATGTCCTTGGCCATCTTGTCCTCCTCCGCGGCCTCGCTGCAATCCACCATGGTTTCGCCGGCACGCACCTTGCTGGCCATGGGCTACTACAAGGCGCTGCCCTCCAGCTTCGCGAAGATCTCCGCGCGCTTCATGTCCCCGTCGGTGGCGACTTTCGCCTCCGCTGCTGCCGCTGCCGTGTTCTACGTGGTCACCAGGCTGCTCTCGGAGAACGCATTGTGGGACACGATCACGGCGCTGGGCCTGATGATCTGCTTCTACTACGGGCTGACCGCCTTGGCCTGCGTCTGGTACTTCCGCGGGGAACTGTTCGCCAATGCCAGGAACTTCTTCTGCAAGTTCTTGGCGCCGTTGGCAGGTGGCGTCGTCTTGCTGGTGATGTTCTTTGCCACCGCCATCGAATCCATGAATCCGGACTACGGTTCGGGCTCCAATATCGGGGGAGTGGGCATGGTGTTCATCCTCGGGGTCGGCGTGCTGCTGCTGGGCGTTGGCATCATGCTGTGGATGCGGGTGCGCCACCCGGCGTTCTTCAAGGGAGAAACCATCAAGACCTACAAGCTGCTGAAGTAGGACCGGCGCAACGAACCAGAAGGACCACTCGCGAACGAATCGCGGGTGGTCCTTCGTGTTCGGTGCCGCCGCCGCAGGAGCTATCTTGCCGCTAATCGGCGGCGTCGGCCCGGGTCATGTGCTTGGCCACGCCGATGGCGGCCAGCACGGCGCCGAAGGGGATGAGCGCGCTCTGGATCAATGAATTAAGGAAAGCCAGCGGCGCGCTGCCCAAAGGGCTGCTTCCAAAACCGGATTCGAAGCTCCACATCGCCAGGACTGGCAAGATGCTGCTGATGAGAACGCCTGCCAACACGATGACGACGCCGGATACAATCATCTTCTTATGTAGAGCAAGCAACGTTTTCTCCTATTGCCTTGGGCTGAGTATTTCCAACCGTAGCCAAATCCGCCACTTTTAGCTATAGCGGGAGTGCTGTTTGCTTTCGCCAAGGGCAGGTCTTTTCCTGCTTCGCAACCTTCTCGTCCAAAGGCCCCTAACCGGCGCGCAAATGGTTCAATAGGTTCATGGCTAACTCGGTACTTTTCATCTGCTCCCGCAATGCAGGCAAATCGCAAATGGCGGCCGCATTGATGGACTACATTTCTGAAGGGAAAGTTACCAGCTACTCGGCTGGAACCAACCCAGGTTCAGGCATCAACCACGAAGCGGTTGAATCGCTCTCGCAGGCCGGCGCGGACATGTCGCAGGGCACGCCCAAGGCCATCGACCCTCGCGTCGTCGAGCAAGTTGACCGCGTGGTAATCCTTGGCTCCGATGCGAATCCGCAATTCGATCCGTCCATCAAGACCGAACGCTGGGTCACCTACGAACCCAGTGAAGACGGCATCACCGGTGCCGAACGAATGAACATGATCCGCGATGAAATTGCTGATCGCGTCCGTGAACTGTTCCACGAGTTGGAGCGGTAGAAATCACTGTTCGCATGACCACCCGAAAGGCAACTCCGTGGTGGCTTCCGGGCGTATGCCTTGTGCTCACTGGTTGGTGTGCCAACCAATACGTATCGCTGATCAATTGGTACCAGCAATTCCGCGAGCTCAGTGAGTTCGAGGCCATGCTGGTCATGGGCAGCTACCTGGCGGGCATGATCCCGGCGTTGGCTTTCGGCGGACCGCTGGCGGACAAGTTCGGGCGCAAGCCATTTTCGCTGCTTGCCCTTGCCTGCTCCATTCTGGGATCCCTCGGGCTCATCTTCGGATCGGTTCACGAGTCCGGTCTCTATGCGGGACGCATCCTGACCGGCTTGGGCATGGGCCTGGCCATGGTTGCCATCACCAGCTGGGTGAAGCTGCTTAGCCCGGGAGCTGCCGGCGCGACTCGTGCCGCGCTGTGCACGTCCTTGGGTTTCGCGCTGGGACCGGTCATTTCAGGGGCAATTGTCGGGACCAGCGGCAGCCCGGAACTGGCATACATCGTCCATGCCGCCGCGGCGCTTTCCTGGTTGCTGTTGATGTTCTTCACCCGAGAAGACCGAGTCACTGACCGGGCAGGGCATCATCTGGAGGCCGACGTGACGACTCCGGCAAACCTCCAGCGGTTCTACCGCATCGTCTTGCCCGCAGCCCCATGGGTCTTTGGCATGGCGGCAACAGGGTTTGCCGTGGTTCCGGCGCTGAGCAACGGCGCCGGTGAATCCAGCCTGTTCTACACCACCTTGGCAGTCGCGGTCACCATGGGCATGGGTACCTTGATCCAGCCATTCGTCAAGAGATTCAATGACTTGGGCAAGATCAAGCTGCTCATGGCTGGACTGGCTACCTCGCTGGCTGCACTGCTCATGATGATCGCAGTGTCGCTGAGCGGCTCAGAATTCTTGGGAATTATCGCATTCGCCATAGCCGGTTCGGCCAATGGCATTTTGCTGGTTGCCGGGCTAAGCCAGGTATTGGATCTTGCCGGCGGCGCCGACGTCGGCAAATTGACCGGCCGGTTCTACATGTGCTGTTTCATCGGGTTCAGCTTCCCGACATTCTTTGCACTGTGGCGCACGGTCGCTCATCCTGCTCTATTCATTGGCCTGCTTGCCGTGCTCTGCCTGCTATCCATGATGCAGGTGTACCGCTCGGCCAAGTATCTGCCCGCTGCCATTCTCGAAGAAGTTCCAAACAGGCCATAATGCCAAACGCCGCTGCCGGCCACCTTGCGGTGCCGGCAACGGCGTTTACGCATTGGACTCCAACATACTGGGAGCTAGTCCTGGCTCAGCTTCTTGAGCAGCTCGGTAGTGCGGAATGGGATGACATCGCGCAGGATCATCGAGGTGGAAGTGCGGGTTATGCCCGGGCAGAGGCGGATCTCTTCACTGACCCGGTACAGGTCATCCGGGTCAGTCGCGGCCACACGAATCAACAGGTCCGTGTCTCCCGCCGGCGCGACGCATTCCAGAATCTCGGGAATCTGGCGCAGTGCGGCGATGGCCTCATTCAAGCTGGCCTGGTTCAATTCAGCGCTAACGAAAGCGCTGACGCCACGGCCCATGGACGCAGGGAGGATTCGCGCGGTGTTCGGGCGCAACGCACCTGAATGGGCCAAGCGTTCCAAACGAGTCTGCACGGTGCCGCGGGCCAGGCCCAGCTGCTGCGCCAGCATCATGATCGGCACACGCGGATCCGCATCGAGTGCCAGAAGGATACGCCGGTCGGTTTCATCGAGCTGATACGTATCCGAATTCATGTGGTGGTCTCCTGAGACAGGTTGTGTTGCGCGTGCATAAGTACCAACCTAGATTTTAGTCAATATGACCAGTGAATCCCAAATGTGTTGCGCGGATTGGCCGATATTATTGCGTGCAAGTCGGCTACTGGGGTCAACAGGGCGAATGCTCGGGCGAAAAGCCATCTTTTATCCACAAAATAACCAGGCTGAGATCAAATGGGCGCTAATCACAGTAACCTGTTGATATGAGGTTTTTGCGGTTGGAAGACGTGGCAGAGGAACTGAATGTGAAGCTGCCCCAGGTCCGCGCTTTGGTGAAAAGCGGCGAGCTGCCGGCCATCCAAATTGGCGGGCGGGGCATGTGGCGCGTGGAACGCGTTGCACTGGAGAACTATATCCAAGAACGCTATGCGCAGGCCCGCGACGATATCGCGAACGAATCCCAGAGCTGAATGCGGTGCCCTTGGCTGTTCCCGAGTCCATAGGGAACAGCCACAGCCTAGTCCAGCTCGATAGCCCGTTCTGCAAAGATCCGCAATGCGTCGCGAACCAGCTCCGCGTATCCGCCGTAGTTCTTTGCAAACCGCGGATCAGCGACATACATCTCGCCGAGATTGCAGATATATGCCTTGTGCTGTGCCGGATCGCCGGAATCCAGCGGGGTGCCCTTGGCGCTCTGGAGCCAGCGCACATGTCGAGCCGCTAATTCCTGGGCTTCGAAGCTGTCCGCTGGGACGGAATTCTTCCCCGCCACGATCCAATCCTGATTGAGCATCTTTACCTCTTCCATGAATGCGTTTTGCTGGTCCCCGGTTTTGGAACGCCACCAGCGATTCGATGCTTCATACGCGTCGGCGCCCCAGCGTTCGGCAACCTCTTGCTTGTACTGCTCGTTGAAGCCGTCAAAGCTCTTTTCCGGTTCCATGTTTCCTCCTGTCGTTAGTGTTGAAATGCTGTGCTCCAAGGCAGCGATCTGCCGGTCCAGCGCCGCACGCTGCCTATGGAGCTGTTCCTTGTGGGTGCTCAGCGCGACCAGTTCATCGCGTTGCTCGTCCAGGATTTCAGCGATGGTCTCCAGCTTGATGCCCAGCTGCTTGAGCAGGAGAATCTGCTGGAGCCGGACCAGCTGCCCGTCGGTGTAGAACCGGTAGCCGTTGGCGGACAGGTAGTCAGGTTTCAGCAAGCCGATCTGGTCGTAGTGCCGCAAGGTACGGCTGCTGATGCCAGCGGATTTTGAGACATGCGCAATCGAGTGGTGAACTGCCGGCTCGTGGCTAGTTGAATCCTTCATGGCTACCACGCTAATGGTTGACGCAACGTCAAGGTCAATAGTCCCAGCCGCATTTCCTGATCAAAAATTTGTGATTCAGATCTCACGACAAAATGGTGAATAATAACGAGATATTCCTTGTCCGATTGATCATATTGACTAGTTGTTAGCACGCCTGTTGCACAGTGTGATCTATGTGTAGTTCACTGTTGGTAGATGAAGTTGAACAGGTTACCGCCGAAATCAACGAGGACCGCCTGATGACGTAAACCATCTGCATTTACGGGATCAAGGAGCCCTGGCCACCCACGCCGAGGCAAGGTAGAAGACATAGTCCAGATGGCTCGCGGGCATTCCAGTTGGGTGGAATGCCCGTGGGCCATCTGGCATTTCTGCCAAAATCACTCACATTCGAATCACAAGCTCCGAGCGAGTTGGAGGAAACGCCTGCCGGCATTCGCGATGCTTCGCTCTGGCTCTGGAACAATGAGCGCGTAGGGACACCGAGGAGTAAGAGTGGGTTCAATGAGGCGCGTCTGGCAAAACTGGTGGATGCAATTGGTCGCCGGATTGCTGATCACTGCGATCGCGGTGTTGCCGTGGTTATGGATCGGTCAGGAAGACCGCTCAATTCTCCCGCATGCCAGCGACGACGCCCAAGGGCTGCTGGTGGTTTTCTCCGTGATCACCCTCTGGGGCTGCTGGTTTGCCCGACGCATTGGATATAGTCGCACCGGCTTTGCCATCGTGACTGCCGTGGGCATGGTCCTGGGACTCTTGGGCCTGGGGTTCCAAGGACTCCAAGCATTCGAACCGGGGCTCTTGGACGGGGAACTCTCCCCAGCTTCGATTCGCCATCTTTGGGTTTTCGGTGGCCTGCTGCTGGTCAGCCAAG
Organism: Arthrobacter sp. JUb119; assembly: GCF_024807995.1. NCBI lineage: Bacteria > Bacillati > Actinomycetota > Actinomycetes > Micrococcales > Micrococcaceae > Arthrobacter > Arthrobacter sp. JUb119. Next base: position 130,333 of record NZ_JANUFE010000003.1, on the reverse strand, counting down.
CCTGGTATTTCCTGGCCACTAAATTGCGGCTGCCCATAGCGGTGCTCTTCTATGCAACGCTCACTGTAGGCGTGAGCTATTGGCTGCAGATCATCGCATCGCTCGTTGCGGGCGCCCAGTCGTACTACGTTTACCTTTGGTATTCCGGGCCGCTGATCCTCGGCCTCATCTTGGGATTCGTCGGGTTCTCGAGGGTCATGAACCTGCTGATGTGGGTTTTCGCATTGGCTATCCAATGGATGATGCCGGCAGTCGTGGAAAGCGCGGCCAGAGTTATTGGATCGAAGACCACTGGCTGGAAGACCGTCGGCTCCTTCTGGGAACAATTCACCGGAAGTGTCCTGGAAATTCCGTGGCAGACTCCGCTGCTGGTCAGCTTGGCGACGGCCATGCTTACCAGTGTCATCTTGCTGATTGTTCGCAAGGTGCGGCGGCGCTAGGCAAGAGTCCAAGCCGCTAGTTAGCCGGTGCTGGCCAAATATCCGCAACGACGCGAACTGCACCCTGGAAGTTCATTGCTGCCAAGACAGCATCAAAGGCTTGCGGGCCATCCGTAATGGATTTCTAGGACAACGGCACCAGGCGCGCCCAGCTCCTCGTAGTTGGCAAGAGTGCGCGCCGGCAGGATCTCCGCTGGATCGTTGCCCGGAACAGCAGGGTCCACCACGATTTGCCGACAGCCTCATCGAGCAGCACGGTGCCCAGCCCATCGGTACGTACCGTGGGCTCGATGAACTGCACGCCCACTGGCGAAACGGTGGTGTTCGCGGAGGTGATTGGAATCAGCTTGCTGGTCAGCTTGCCGTTCCCCGAAGCACCAGTGCTCGGGCCCATAGGCCAGCAGTAAGCCAAGCATTGGAACATGGCGCAATGCCGCGCTGTGCACGCGGTGGAAGCCGGGGAGCAATCGGCTTCGCCAGTCGGGGCACTGCTAGTCCGCTCCGAGTATTTCAGGGCCACCACTCGCCATAGAATAAGACTATGACTGAACTGCGCGATCGCGACCCCGGGGAACTGGTCCAGCCCATCATCCTGCGAATCGACAAGGAGGATCCGTCGAGCGAGGACGAGGGCCTGTCAGCGGTGGCACGAGCAGCCGTGATTGCCTATCTGCAAGATCCGCAGAACCCGGATTGGCAGCAGTGGGCTTCACAGGCCTACGCCAAATCGGTACGCCGGGCTAATCCCAAGATGTTCGCCAAGGTGCTGGAGATGTTCCCTGAGCAAATGGTCAGTGAAGTGGGCAAGGCCCGAGCCGTTGGCTTGCCTCCATTGCCGGCCGCTGACTTGCCGAAGCTGATTGCCAAGTTGCAGGTCTCCGGCACGCAGCTTCCAAAAGCGGAGGAAGTCCTGGATGCGCAGATCAGCATCGTACTGAACAAATCCTTGGACATGTCCACAGGCAAGGCCGCGGCGCAGGCAGCACACGCGCTGTTCGCCTGGCTGACAGAATCCCCAGCGGAAGAGGTCGAAGCGTGGCTCCACGCCCATGCTCCGGTGGGCATCAAGCACCTGCCGCGCAGGGAATTCGACCGCTTGTCGCGGCAGGCCGCTGGACCTGTCATCCAGGATGCCGGGCGAACTGAAATCGAACCCGGATCCGTCACCGCTTTCGTCATTTCCGAGGCACGCTAGAACCTTAGAATCCAAGCGCGGTGAAACCGCCATACCTGTGTCATGATTTCCTTGGCGGTAACAGCAATTGTCACCACAGCGGATCGCTGTGCACTTCCGTGGGCCGCAGGAAACGGCAATATGCCCTTGCTCGAAAGCACTGACATTGAAATTCTCTAAACGTGTACTGGGCCTGCTGCTGGTCCTGATGCTGTCCTTCGGGACCGCAGCTGGCGCCAGCGCCTCAACGCAGGCTCCAGCCGGCCTGGCGCAACTCGCTGCCGCTCCTCCGGCAATTGCCAAGCAGACCACCACCAACCTGAATTTGCGCAAGTCGCCATCGGCCCGATCCGCGTCGCTGCTAGTCATTCCCAAAGGTGCCAAGCTCCTCGCGTCCAAGGGTTCATCGGGCTGGGTGCAAGCGAGCTACATGAAGAAGACCGGCTGGGTCTCGGCCAAGTACCTGGCAACGCCGAAAGCGCTGGCGCCGGCAAAGCCCAAGACCTCAGCCGTGCGCTATCTGATTTCCTTCCAGCCGGTGCGCAAGAAGGCATCGGCGGCATCCGCGGCCTTGACCGGGGCCATGCGCAAAGCCGAGGTCCAGCGCCTGGGCGCAACCGGTTCCTGGAGCCGGATCAGAATCGGCAAGATCACCGGTTTCGTGCCCACCAGCCAGCTGTCTACCGCAATGCCCGCGCCGGTGTACCGGTATGCGAAAACCGCGCAAGTGCTGCGCAAGTCCGCCTCTGCCAAAGCGGCACGCGTTGCGGGTGTTCCAGCTGGAGCCAAAGTCGAGTGGCTGCGCACGTCAGGCTCGTGGACCTATGCCATTTCTGCCGGAAAACGCGGCTGGCTGCCGGCCAAGCAGCTGTCGTCGCAACCGGCAGCAACCCGGAAAACGATCGGGAACCGTTGGCTGATCAGCAGCAGCGTCCTGCGCCAGTCCAATCGCAGCTCATCTCCATCCCTTGGAAGCCTTGCGCCGGGTGAAAAAGTCGGCTTGTACGCAACCCGAGGTTCCTGGTCCCAGATCAAGTCCCAGCGCGGCACCGGCTGGGTGCCTAGCACTAGCCTGTCCAGCACCGCCTACAAGCCCGCCAACCCATCGGCTCGCTGGATCCTGGCTAATACCGCCCTGCGCGTCGGCGCTTCGGGCTCTGCCAAGTCCCTGGGGACCGTGCCAGCGGGGTCCAAGCTCACCCTGCACGGCACGTCGAATGGCTGGGCGCGAGTGAAGACTTCCAAGACGATGGGATGGGTTCCATCAAGCGTACTGGTGGCCAAGGCCTACACGCCGCTGAAGCAGGCCAAGCGCTGGACGACGGCTAATGTGCACCTGCGCTCCGGGTACTCCACCGGCCATAAATCACTGGCGGTCATCTCCAAGGGCCAGCAGGTCAGCGTCCTGGGAACGGCCAATGGCTGGACGCGAGTTGCCTCAACGCAGGGCACCGGATGGATCAGCAATGGCTATCTTGCTACTAGCAAACCGCAGGCGCCGCGACCGGCACCGGCACCGAAAGCCGAATACCGCTGGACCACAACCAACGTGAACCTCCGCGCCGGCGCGGGAATCAGCCACCAGAGCAAAGCCGTGCTGCCAGCGGGGCAGAAAGTCGCCTACCTGCGCAGCGATTCCGGATGGGCGCAAGTCGCCGCTCCCCAGGCCACCGGCTGGGTCAAGGAAAACTACCTTTCCAAAAATGAGCCGGGAACGTTGCAACCCGATGCGCAGCGCGTCATCGCTGCGTTGCAGGGGAAGACCGGCGATACTATCAGCGCCATTCATACCATTCGAAGCGGCTCTGCCGGGCACAGCTCCGGGAAGGCCGTGGACCTGATGATTCGCGACTACAAGAACAGGCAGCGGGTTGCCCAGGGCAAGAAGCTGGCCCAGTTCCTGCTGGATAACCGCAGTCAGCTGGGTATCTATTACCTGATCTGGCAAGACCGGATTTGGCTTCCCACGACAGGCTGGACGCCGTATTCCGGATCAGGAAAGTACGGAAACCAGTTCACCGGCAATTGGAATGACACCACGATGCATATGGATCACATCCATGTGGAGGTCTACGGCAACTCGGCCACGGGAGGTCCGCTGGACTACGGGGCGCTGCGAACCCGCTAATCTGCTGCTGTCTGGTGTTTCAGACGAAGATGCGCAGGGGGCATAGCGTACTCGCGGTGTCTCTGGTCAGCTGGAACCATGGAGAATTTTAAGCCGGAATTGGCTGTTGACCGGGCAGCGGCTACGTGGAGCGGGCGCAATGACGGTGCCGGCGAGCAGCACCTGAGATGGCATCAGCAAATCAACCGCAAGGCTGACGACCAGTCCAGCGGGCGGGGACCGGCAGCGCTGCTCGGTTTCGCTTCGGATGCCGGCGTGCTGCGCAACGAGGGCCGGGCCGGGGCGGCGCAAGGACCACAGGCGCTGCGTGCCGCCCTGGGTTCCCTTGCTATCCACGAGCCACGGCTCCTGATTGATGCTGGTGATGTCGCAGTATCTGGCGATGAGCTTGAATCAGGGCAGGAGCGGCTGGCGCAGTCGGTGAGCGCTTTGCTCGGAGGAGGGATGCTTCCAGTCGTGCTCGGCGGCGGCCATGAAACGGCTTACGGTTCGTTCAACGGCCTTTTCCGGCATTGCAGCCAAGAGCCTGGAACTCGGCTGGGCATCTTGAATCTGGATGCGCATTTCGATCTGCGCAGTGCTCCGCGGCGGAGCAGCGGCACTCCTTTCCTGGATATTGCCAAGGACCTGCAGGCGGCGGGACAAGATTTCAACTATGCCGTGGTGGGCATCAGCAAACCGAACAATACCCGGGTCCTCTTCGAGCAGGCCCGCGCCCTGGAAGTGCGCTACCTGCTTGACGAGCAGTGCACTGCCGGGCAGCTGCCTTCCGTCCTGGCCTTCATTGCCGACTTCATGGAGAGCGTAGACAAGCTGTACCTGACCATTGACCTGGATGTGCTTCCTGCCTCGGTCGCCCCCGGGGTTAGCGCCCCTGCCGGATTCGGGGTGCCGCTGGAAGTAATCCACGGGGTCTGCGCGATGCTGGCGCGCAGTGACAAGCTGGCGCTGGTCGATGTTGTCGAATTGAATCCATCATTGGATATTGACGGAAGAACGGCCCGCACCGCAGCCAGGCTGGTTAATACCCTGCTGGGGGTCTGATGCAGTAGGGCGCACCGAAATCTGCCGACGCGAACTTGCAATGTTCGACCCCTCAAACATTATGATTGAGGGGGACGAACTAATCGTCATGGCGAGATTTGGAATGGTGTGCAATGGTGCGAACCCTCAAGCCCCGATCACGTGCGGGGCAACGCGCAGGCTGGCTGGCTGCTGGCTTGGCATGCCTGTTCGCGCTCGCTGGATGCGGCGGTAGCCAAAGTGCCGTGCCCGCCGACAGCCAAGACCACCGGCCGGTGGTGCTGACAACCTTCACGGTCCTGCAGGACATCGCCCAGAATGTCGCAGGCGATCACCTGCGCGTTGAATCAATTACCCGTCTTGGTGCGGAGATCCACGGTTACGAACCTACCCCTGATGATCTGCGCCGGGCATCGCATGCGGACCTGATTCTCGATAACGGGCTGAACCTCGAAGCCTGGTTCCAGCAATTCGTCGAAGGCAATGACGCTCCGCATGCCACCGTCAGCCAAGGGATCAAGGCCATCGATATCGTCCAGGAAGAAGGTGCGGGAAAGCCCAATCCGCATGCGTGGATGAGCCCATTGAACGTGAAAATCTACGTGGACCGCATGGCAGATGCATTTACCGAACTGGACCCGGCCAATGCGCGCGACTACCGGGACAACGCCAAGGCCTACCAAGCCGAACTGCAAAAGGTCCACGACGAGCTCGAAGCGGCACTGGCAGAAATCCCCGAACGCCAGCGGGTACTGGTGACCTGCGAAGGGGCCTTCAGCTATCTGGCCCGGGATACCGCCATGGCCGAAAAGTATCTCTGGGCCGTCAACGCGGAATCGCAGGCTACGCCGCGCAAGGTCGCCGCGGCGATTGACTTTGTCAGGGAAAACGATGTTCCTGCGGTCTTCTGCGAATCCACGGTCTCCGATGCGGCCATGCAACGAGTCGTCGAATCCACCGATGCCTCCTATGGCGGAACGCTCTATGTGGACTCGCTATCCGAGCCTGGTGGTCCAGTACCCAGCTACCTGGACCTGATCTCGCATGACACCAGAACCATCGCCCGTGCCTTGAAAGGCGGAACACCATGAACGCGAAGCCCAGCGATGCCCTCGCAATTGATGTGTCGGCCGCGACCGTCCACTACGGCCCCGTGCTGGCCCTGGACCATGCCTCCTTGCAGTTGGGCCGCGGTCGGGTCTGCGGCCTGGTCGGGATGAACGGCTCGGGCAAATCCACGCTGTTCAAAACCATCATGGGGCAGATCAAGCCCGACACCGGCAGCGTGCGCATCAACGGCACCGACCCGCTGCAAGCTCGGAAAAGCGGGCAGCTTGCCTACGTGCCGCAAAGCGAAGCCGTGGATTGGAACTTCCCGATCTCGGTGCGTGAAGTGGTGATGACCGGGCGCTACGGGCAAATGGGATGGACCAGGAGAGCCAGGAAGAGGGACCACGCCGCCGTGGATGAAGCCCTCGAACGGGTGGAGCTGGCCAGTTTTGCCAACCGGCAAATCGGCCAGCTCTCCGGAGGCCAGAAAAAGCGTGCCTTCGTCGCCCGATGCATTGCCCAGGGCGCCAATATCATGCTGCTCGATGAGCCTTTCGCAGGCGTGGATAAACGCAGCGAAGCAACGATCACCAAGCTGTTGCGCGAAGTTGCTGATGAAGGCGGCAGCGTGCTGATTTCCACCCACGACCTGCACGCGCTTCCGGAACTTGCCGATGAAGCGGTGCTCCTGATGCGCAAGGTGCTGATGCATGGCCATCCGGATCTCGTGCTGCAGGCAGAAAACCTGGCCCTGGCCTTCGGGCTGGATCCCATGAAGCGAGGCGGGGAATGAACCTCATTGAATTGCTAGCTGAGCCGCTGGGCTACACCTTCATGGTGCGCGCCCTGCTGGTTACGATCATCGCCGCCGTACTGTGCGCGGTCCTGTCCTGCTGGCTGGTCCTCATTGGCTGGTCGCTGATGGGCGATGCAGTCTCGCATGCGGTCTTGCCCGGAGTCGTGCTGGCCTACATCGTGGGTGCTCCCTTTGCCCTGGGTGCCCTGGTCTTCGGATTCCTCGCGGTGGCCCTGATCGGGGGAGTCCGCGACACCACCAAGCTCAAGGAAGATGCTGCCATTGGCATCGTCTTCACCACGCTCTTCTCCATCGGGCTGGTGCTGGTCTCGGTCACGCCGAGCCATGTGGATCTAAACCACATCATCTTCGGCAATTTGCTGGGCGTCTCGGCCAATGACCTGTGGCAGGTCCTGGTGCTTGGCGCGATCACCTTCGCCATCCTGATTCTCAAGCGCAAGGACTTCACCCTCTATGCCTTTGACCAAACGCACGCACATGCCTTGGGGATGAGCCCGCGGATCATCGGTGCGGTGCTCCTGGGGCTATTGGCCATGACCTCTGTTGTGGCTTTGCAGGCGGTGGGCGTCATCCTGGTAGTTGCCATGCTGATCATCCCCGGCGCCACGGCCTACCTGTTGACCGATCGATTCGGGAAGATGCTTCTGATCGCACCGATCCTCGCAGCCTGTGCAGGAATCCTGGGGGTCTACATGAGCTATTACCTCGATGCATCAACCGGCGGAATGGTGGTTCTGGCCCAGGCGGCGATTTTTGGAATTGCCTATCTGTTCAGTCCGAAGCAAGGACTCATTGCCACCCGGCTGGCCAGCAAGGGGCGGCGCAAGGCGCTTGCGGCGAACGCGTAGAAGGCGGTGGCAAGTTTCCCGCAGCTGAAAGGAAAATGGCGTGTGAGACGTGCGTTCGCCGGCGACAGCTGATGGGCAATGGATGCACGCATCAGCGAATCAGCGTACTTCCCATGGCCGGCAACGCTGCGGCAGGTCCTCTCGATTCATGGCTGGATCCGGATCCGGGCGATCCGGCGCATGGCTTGAACCTCCACCCGACCACCCTGCTAACTGGAAGGGCGCTGCCCTGCGCTGCGCCCGGATGGGCAGCTGAACCAGTTGGCTCGATCGGGACCTGCAAGCGGCATTAGGCGCGCCAGCGCAGTTTGCCCTTGGCGTCGGTCTTGCAGGTGTAGAGTTTGCCGGCCTTGGACTTGCCGCGCTTTCCCTTGTCTGCCTGCTTGCAGTAAGCGCCCGGATGCACGGTGCCCTTGACCGCGGAAGGAGCCTTGTGCACGTCCTTCTTCGGGGATGCCTTGGGCTTGGAACCGGCAGGCTTGATCGTGGTGACTTTCGCGGCCTTCTGGTTGCGGCAGCTCTTGAGCACTTTGGCCATCGCCTGCTTTTCGGCTTTGGTGACCGACAGCGCGTACTTCTTCTTGACGCTGATCTGGGTGGCTACGTACTGGCATCGGAAGGACTTGTTCTTGGGGAGCCATTCAGCTGTGTTCTTATCGCCCTTTTGGCGATTGGCAGAGGCATCAGCGGCCATCAAATTCAGCGGGTCGTTAGCCAGAGCCTGGCGCTGGGCCTGGGAAAGCTTCTGGCCGCCGGAGATCCACGCGTTCTTCAGGGAAACCACGTGGTCAATGTCGACGCTGCCTGACTTGACCTTCCAGTTGATCCTCTTGCCGGTGTAGCTGTCATGCAACGTGCCCGAAGCTAGGGTGCACTTCTTGCGGTCCTTGAACTTCACCTTGGACATGTCCCGGGACAAGGTGTCCTGGCGTTCATCGCATTTGTCCTTGTCGAAGTCCTTCCACCCATTGCCGAACTTCTTGTTCCGGTTGTACCCAGTGGCGGCCGCCTTGCCCTTTACCGGCAGGGTCTTGAGCATTGCGGTGGCCTTGGGGCCCTTGAGCTTCGCCCCGGGAAGGACCTTCTTGCTGCTGGTGGCAGCCCGTTCAACCAGCAATGGTCGATCTGTTGCCAGCAGGTCTTCAACCGGTGCGGGATCCATCCCGGTAAGTGCCGAAGGTTCTGCCGGTGCGCTGCATCCAGCGAGCACCAAAACTGCAGCGCAGAGCGCAGCAATGAGTTTTCTTGGCAAGGTGATGTCTTTCAAGAGAGTGTGAGCGCAGGAGTTCGCCAAGAATGCTGCAATGTACCCCCATGTAAAACTTGTACATTGCAGTATCCCTGGTTGATCATCACTTTAGACTATTGGCCGGACAATCAGCACCCTGGGTGCAGGGACGCGTCGATGCCACGGGCCTTCCGCTTGCCGTTGACCAGGACCTGGAAAGGCTATTCAGGGGAGAAGGGAGACCCATGCGGCCGCGGCTGCACGCGAACCCAAGCGCAGGGTTTCGCCAGTTGAGCAGACCTGGACATTCACTGTCTCGGAGAATTGCTCGCCAGCGGTAATGCGCAGTTGCGCGCCGACAACGATCCGATGATCGGAGAAATACTGCAGCAGCTGCGAATCGTCATCGGCGATGCGTTCGACAACCACCTGGGCGTCATCGCTGGCTTCGCTCAGGTTGAACGCCTGCGGGATGGAAATGCGGCCTTCGGCCGTCGGGATGGGGTCGCCATGCGGGTCGCGGGTGGGGTGCTCCAGCAAGCTGTCGATGCGCTCGATCATGAAATCGGATACCGCATGCTCCAGGCTCTCGGCCTCGTCATGCACTTGGTCCCAGCGGTAGCCCAGCATCTGCACCAGGAAAGTTTCGATCAGGCGATGGCGGCGCACCATGGTCACCGCATACTCGCGTCCCAGTTCGGTCAGCGTTACGGCGCCATAGGGCGCATGGTCGAGCAGGCCCTGCTGGCGCAATTTGCCCAGGGCGCCGGAAACCGTGGAGAGCTTCATGCCTGATTTGCTGGCGATGATGCTGGCGGTTACCGGATCGCTCGACCACTCGTTGAGACCGAAGATGATCTTGAGATAGTTCTGGGCGCTATCTGAAAGCTGGTTGACCGACACAAGCACCATCTTAGCGACCATCGGGCCAGCTGGCCGCGAGGTGACTTTGATTATTGGGCAATTCGGGCTGGAGACCGCTGACAACTGAAAGCGGCTAGTCACGAGCCTAAAAATTCTGCTCCATGGATAAGGATTATCCGAGGCCCAGGGGCAGCGTATTGACTTAAATTTCTTTGTGCGGAAAACTGTGTAATCGATTCCATGGAATCGATTACACGTAAGCAAAGGGGCTTATCGACATGAACGCTGTCACCATCAAGGATGTGGCACTTGCAGCCGGAGTATCTTCCGCGACTGCCTCGCGCGTTCTATCCGGCCACCCCGCCACTTCGGCCGCTTCCCGCGAAAAAGTGGAAGCTGTCGCCAAGGATTTGGGTTTCGTGCCCAATGCCCAGGCCCGCTCCCTGCGCTCCACCAAAACCGACACCATCGCGCTGCTGATATCCGATGTGCGCAACCCCTACTTCTCCGATCTCGCGCATGCCGTCGAGCAGCAGGCCCACGCCGCGGGAATGATGACCTTCATTGGCAATGCCAACGAGGACACCGAACAGCAGGACCAGTTCCTCGCCGCGATGCTTTCGCGTCGCGTTGACGGATTGATTCTCGTTCCCCAGGGCCTTGATGAAGACGCCGACCGGCCAAGCCAGATGATGCAGCGCATCATTGCCTCGGGCACTCCGCTGGTTTTCGTCGACCGCACCCTGCCCGAGCTTCGCATCCCATCCATCACCGCCTCCAGCACCGGCGCCCTGGAAGAAGCCATCGCGCGGCTGAAAGCCCTGGGCCACGCCAAAATCGCTTTCTTGGGCGGCCCGGACCACGCATCCACCGCCCGCGAACGCCACAGTGCCTTCGACTCGGCGATGGCCGCCAACGGCCTGGATACCGATCCTGCCCTGCACTTTGCCGGCGACTTCCGCGCTGCCTCGGGTGCCGAAGGCGCCCGCTGGCTGCTGGGCCATGAACTGCAGCCGACCGCGGTGGTCATCGCCGATGCGCCGATGGCCATCGGCGCACTGACCGTGTGGCGCGAAGCCGGCATCCGGATCGGGAAGCAGCTCTCGGTGATCACCTTCGACGAGGTGGATGCAATGCTCATGCACGATCCGCCGATCGCCACGATCAGCCACGACCTGACCAGCATGGGCCGCGCCGCGGTCACCGCGCTCCAGGACGTCATGGCGGGCAAGAGCCCCGAGCCCCAAGAATTCATCAGCCGATTCACCGCGCGTGAGTCGCTGGCCCCAACGCAACCCGCCACCGGCGCATAGGCGAGGATGGAAGGAACGAAAATGAGTAATGACGCTCTGCTGGTCCTGGACAAGGTCTGCAAGTCCTTCGGCCCGGTACAGGTGATCGACGAGGTCACCGTCGAGGTGCATGCCGGCAAGGTCTCGGTGCTGCTCGGCGAGAACGGCGCAGGCAAGTCGACGCTGATCAAGATGATCGCCGGCGTGCACGAGCCGGACGCCGGCCGGATCCTGGTGGACGGCAAGGCCGTGAAGATTCCCAACACCAAGGCCTCCGAGGCATTGGGCATCGCCACCATCCACCAGGAACTGAACCTGGTCCCGTCGATGACCATCGCCGAGAACATCACCCTGGGCCGCGTGCCGCGCAAATTCGGCATCATCAACCGCCGCGCCATGCGCCAGATCGCCCGCGAAGCGATGGACAAGCTCGGGCTGGCGCTGGATGTCGATACGCCGGTGGGCCAGCTGGGCCTGGCCCAGCAGCAACTCGTGGAGATCGCCAAGGCGCTGAGTCTGGACGCCCGCGTGCTGATCCTCGATGAGCCCACCGCGGCATTGACCAAGGCCGAAATCGCGCACCTGTTCTCGGTGGTCGCCACCTTGAAGCAACAAGGGGTGGGCATGGTGTTCATCAGCCACCACCTCGATGAGATTGCCGAAATCGGCGACTTCGTGAACGTGCTGCGCGATGGCAAATTCATTGCCACCGTGCCGGCGGACACCGAGGAGAACGAGCTGGTCCGGCTCATGGTCGGCCGCGACATCGACGCCCAGTTCCCGCGCGTAGCCACCGAGCCAGGCCAGAAGCCGCTGCTGAGCGTGCAGAACCTGTGCGAGGGCATGCTCAAGGACATCTCGCTGGAAGTCCGCCCCGGCGAAGTGGTTGCCCTGGCCGGCCTGATGGGTGCCGGGCGCACCGAGCTGATCCGCGCCATCGCCGGAGCCGACAAGTACGCCAGCGGCGTCGTGGCGGTCAACGGCAAGAAGCTGGCCAGCTTCGACGTCGCTGCAGCTACCCGCGCTGGGATCGGGCACGTTCCCGAGGACCGCAAGACCCAGGGCCTGGTGCTGGATGCCTCGGTGGCCGAGAACATCGGCTACGCCACCATGGCCGCCACCGCCAAGAACGGACTGGTGGACCGCAAGGGCCAGAAGGCCCGCGCGCAGCAGGTCGCCGAACGCCTGCGCATCCGCATGGGCAGCATCGATGCGCCCATCCGCTCGCTCTCGGGCGGAAACCAGCAGAAGGCCGTGTTCGGCCGCTGGTTCACCGCCGGGGCCAAGGTGCTGCTGCTCGACGAGCCGACCCGCGGCGTGGACGTGGGAGCGAAGGTCGAAATCTACGAACTGATCAATGAGATCACCGCCTCCGGAGGCTGCGTGTTGATGGCCTCCAGCGAACTGCCCGAAGTGCTGGGCATGTCCGACCGCGTCCTGGTCATGAGCCAGGGACGCATCGCCGGGGAACTGGCCACCGAAGAAGCCACCCAGGACGCCATCATGTCCCTGGCCGTCAGCAATGTGCACCGCGAAGAAGAAATGGGAACCAAGTAATGAGCAGCGTAGCTACTGCCCCGAAGAAGGGCTTTGATTTCAAGGCATTCCTTGCCAACAACGGAGCCCTGGTTGGCCTGGTCATTCTTTGCCTGGCCCTGTTCATCGCCACCCCGCGCTTCCTGACCGGACCGAACCTGATGAACATCGGCATCCAGGTCTCCACCATCGCGGTGATGGCCTTCGGCATGACCTTCGTGATCGTCGCCGCCGGCATCGACCTCTCGGTCGGCTCGGTCGCGGCGCTCTCGGCCATGGGCTCCTCCTATGCCATCACCACCGCCGGCCTGCCCGATGGCCTGTCCATCCCGATCGGCCTGGCCGTCGGTGCACTGTGCGGCTGGGTGACTGGTGCGATGAGCGCCTACGGCAAGCTGCCCACCTTCATCGCCTCGCTGGCGATGCTCACCGTGGTGCGCGGGCTGACCCTGGTGATCTCCGATGGCCGGCCGATCTCCACCAGCTCCTCGGTGTCCTGGCTGGGCGATGACCTGGGCCCGATCCCGGTGCCGATTCTGATCCTGGTCGTCTCCGGCCTGCTTGCCGCCTTCGTGCTCAACCGCACCGTCATCGGCAAGAACGCCTTCGCCGTGGGCGGCAACACCGAAGCCGCGCGCCTGTCGGGCATCCCGGTCAAGCGCGTGCTGGTCACCGTCTTCGTCATCTCCGGCGTCTTCGCGGCCTTGTCCGGCATGATCCTGGCCGGGCGCCTGGATTCTGCCCAGCCGACCCTGGCTTCGGGCTACGAGCTGGATGCCATCGCGGCCGTGGTCATCGGCGGCGCATCGCTCTCCGGCGGCGTGGGACGCATCTCCGGCACCCTGATCGGCGCCCTGGTGCTGGCCGTGATCCGCAACGGGCTGAACCTGCTTTCGGTTTCCGCCTTCTGGCAGCAGGTAGTCATCGGCGCCGTGATTGCGATCGCCGTGGGCTTCGACGTGCTGCGCCGCAAGAACGTCAAGCACTAGATTTTCCCTCCGTACCCAGCAATTCAAGAAAAGTTCAAAGGAGAACCCCATGAAGAACATCATCCGCAAGACCGCAGCCGTCAGCGTCGGACTGGCCCTGGTGGCCGGCCTGGCCGCCTGCAACCGCGGCACCGAAGCAGAGGCCGGCTCGGCCACCTTGGCAGTGTCCACCCTGAACAACCCGTTCTTCGTCGACCTGCGTGACGGCGCCCAGGCCGAGGCCGAAGCGCAGGGCATCGACCTGTCCGTCGTCGACGCGCAGAACGACTCCGCAACCCAGGCCAACCAGCTGGCAACCGCGGCAACCAACGGCTCGGCCGGCCTGATCATCAACGCCGTGGATACCGAAACCGCTGAAGCCGGCCTGAACCCGGTGGCCGAGGCCGGCCTGCCGATCGTTGCGGTTGACCGCGCGGTGGGCGAGACCAAGATCGCTTCCTTCGTGGCTTCGGATAACGTTGCCGGCGGCGAGCAGGCTGCCAAGGCGCTGGGCGAGGCGCTGGGCGGCAAGGGCAAGATCATCGTGCTGGAAGGTGTTCCAGGCGCCTCGGCAACCAACGAGCGCGGCGAAGGCTTCGACAAGGGCCTGGCCGAGTTCAAGGACATCGAGGTCGTCTCCTCGCAGACCGCCAACTTCGACCGAGCCGAAGCACTGGACGTGGTCACCAACCTGATGCAGGCCAACCCGGATGCCGCTGGCGTGCTGGCGATGAACGACGAAATGGCCCTGGGCGCCATCCAGGCGCTGGGCGACAAGGCCGGCAAGGACGTGTTGGTAGTCGGCTTCGACGGCACCGACGACGGCTTCAAGGCAGTCCAGGATGGCACCCTGGTTGCCACCATCGCCCAGAACCCGGCCGAGCTGGGCAAGCAGTCGGTGCAGATCCTGGCCAAGGCCATCAAGGGCGAAGAAGTCGAAGCCAACGTGCAGGTCGCCGTTGACACGGTAGACGAGAAGAACGTCGCCGACTACGCAGGCGAGTAATCTGCCCTTAGCGGCAATCAAGCAGTGCACCGGCGCCCATCGGCCGCCGGGTGGAGAGAACCAGAGGAAATAGCATGCAGCAGGACATCCAGGTCACCATTGTGGGCTCTAGCAACGTGGACATCACCGCGCTGATGGCCCGCCTTCCCGGCCCGGGCGAAACCGTGCTGGCAGATTCCTACCAGCTCTCGCCCGGCGGCAAGGGCGCCAACCAGGCGCTGGCCGCCGCGCTGGCCGGTGCCGCCACGGAATTCATCGGCGCCGTCGGCAACGACTCGCACGCCGAAATCGCGCTGGGCCAGCTCGAGGAAGCCGGCGTGAAACTCGATCGCGTGGCCCGCGCCAGCGAGCCGACCGGCGTAGCCATCATCCAGGTGGACCGTGGCGCGGAGAACTCCATTGCCGTGGTCTCCGGGGCCAACTCGACCGTCTCCGGCGAGGCTGTGCAGGCCGCCGGGGGCATCGAGGGCATCCTGGTGCTGCAGGGCGAGATTCCTGCCTCGGGCATCAAGGCCGCCATGGATGCTGCCACACAGCGCATCGTGCTCAACCTGGCGCCGGTGATCGAACTGGACCGCGAGTACCTGCTCAAGGCCAACCCGCTGGTGGTCAACGAGCATGAGGCCGAAGCCGTGCTCCAGCAGCTGAACCCGCACCCGGCTCGCCAGTTCGACGGCAAGTACGAGCGCCTGGCCGGGATGCTGGCCGACCAGGGCATCGCCAGCGTGGTCATCACCCTCGGCGCCAATGGCTGCCTGGTTGCCGACCGTTTCCCAGGGGAGAACGGCGGGGTCCAGGTTCGCGCGCTGCCCGCCGTGAAGGTCAAGGCCGTGGACACCACCGGTGCCGGCGACGCATTCACCGGTGCGGTGGCTGCCCGCCTGGCCAAGGGCGATGACCTGGCGCAGGCCGCAGAATTCGCCGGCAAGTTCGCCGCGCTGACGGTGCAGGCGCACGGCGCCCAGGCTTCCTACCCGCGTTCCCTGCAGAACCTCTGAGACCCCTTTTCGAGCAAGACCTGAGGAAGCCGCTGTGCTGAAATCCGAAATTCTCAACGCCCCGCTGCTGGCCGCCCTGGCCAAGTGCGGGCATACCGACACCGTGGTGATAGCGGACTGCGGCCTGCCGCTGCCCGAAGGCCCACTGGTCATCGATCTGGCCTTGGTGCAGGGGCTGCCCAGCTTCGATCAGGTGCTCGAGGTCCTGGCCCGGAACCTGGTGATCGAGAACAGCACCCTGGCGGCCGAAGCCGAGAACGGCCCGGTCCAGGAACTGTGCCTGGCCAAGGGCCTGGACCCGGACTTCATCTCCCACGAAGAGCTGAAAGCCCAACTGCCCCAGGCCAAGGTCATCGTGCGCACGGGGGAAGCTACCCCCTACGCCAACGCGATCCTGCACTGCGGGGTAGCATTCTAGGGAACGGATGCCGCAGCTGTTTCGCGGCAGCGCGCTACCCGAGGAGAGACGCAAGGAGACCGGCAATGAAGAAGATGTTCTATGCAGCTTTTGCCCTCATGGTGCTGGGGGCGGCCGTCCTGATTCTCACCGTGCCGGCGTTGTCCAGCGACCCGGGCCAAGCGCCCCAGAGCATTGCGGTGATCGCGGGAACCGTGTTCATGGCCGCAGCTTCCGTCGTTGTCCTGCTGAAGAAGGCTGCGACGCAAGAATCCTGAGAAACTTCCTGCAGCCATCGGCGCCAATGACCTTGGGCTAGCCGACTGCCTAGAATGGGGGTCATGACGCAAAGGAACCTGGCCGCAGAGAACGGCGAGCCCTTCTCCCGCATCGCGCCGGAAGCCGGGCTGCTGCTCGGAGCGGGCCGAGCCATCTTGCTTCAGCTGGCCCACCCGCAGATTGGCCGGGCCATTGCCGAGCACTCTGATTTCGCCGCCAACCCGCTCAGCCGGCTGATTCATACCCTCGGCTATATCTATGCATTGAGCAATGGCACAGCAGAACAGCAGCGCAAGATCATCGCCCATGTGGACGCGGCGCACCGGCCCATTCGCGCAACGCGTGACGAGGGCAGGCCCGCGTATTCTGCGCTGGATCCCAGGCTGCAGTTGTGGGTGGCGGCCACGCTCTATGATTCGGCCCGCGTGATTGCCGGCCAGATCCTGGATGAAATCAAGGCCGACCAGGAAGAGCTCTACCTGCAGTACGCACGGCTCGGTGAGGCCTTGCAGATGCCGGTCGACTACTGGCCGCAGGACCTCGGCGGCTTCGAGCAGTACTTTGCGCAGAATCAAGCGAAGCTGGAAGTCACCAACCAGACCCGGGCGCTGGCCCGCGAACTTTTCGAAGCACGCAATGCCCCATGGTGGGTCCGGATCGGCATGCCGTTGATGCGCGACGTGACCATCGCCCAGCTGCCGGCCCCGGTGCGCGAAGGCTTCGGCTATCGCCTCACCGGGAAAGCCGCGCAGCGCAACGCCCGCGTCATCGCCGTCGCCAGGGCCGCCACGCGGCTGCTGCCGCGAGCCCTCAGGCATGCGCCAATGCGGCTGATATTGCGCCGCGTCGACAAGATGGCCTAGCCGGCCCGAAGCCTAGTGCCCCGAGCCGTTCTCGGGTCCAACCCGGATCAGGATCCGTGGCAGCGCCACCAGCAGGAACAAGGCCACCAGGATCAGTGGCCCTCCGATCCAGGCCCCGATTTGCCAGCCGAAGAGCACCTGCAGCACAAACCAGACGCATCCCGAGACCAGCAACCCCACGCCGATGCCCACGATCTTCACGATGGCGTGGCCCAAGCTGACCGTCTGCTCCTTGAGCCGCTGTCCGAAGAGATACCGGTGCACGGCCACGGGGGTGATCAGCAGCAGAATCAGCACAGTGGCCGCCACCAGCAAGATGATGTAGACCACCTCGTCGGTTCGGCTGAGCATCTCGAACCTCGCCTGGAAGGGCAGGACGACCAGGAAAGCAGCCAGGATCTGCACACCAGTTTGCATCACCCGCATTTCCTGCAGCAGCTCGTTCCACTGCCGGTGCGGTGCGCCATCGCTGGTATCGGGGTGGGAACGCTTGATCATCACTGTTCTCCTCGGCCTCAATCCGCCAGCTGGTTGAACCCCGCCGGCTCAAACGACTATGCCAAGCAATGCCGGTGCAGGCAAGAGCTTGCTGGCCCGCCGGGCCAAACTGTAGGTCGCGGCCGGTACATTCGGGAGCCAAGCAGAATTCGATGATGGAGGAGCAGATGGAACCCGATGGCGCCGCCGGGAGCAGCATTGATGTGTGGTCGATGCCCAGCCAGGGCCTGGCCTGGTGCGATTGCGGCAAAGGCCATGAACTCACGGAGGAGATCGTGCTCCAGGCTATGGCGGCAGCCGGATTCGGACCCGGCCGGCCGCTGGCCCATGGACAGCTGGCCGAGCTGATTGCGGATCTCTGGCACTACTCACAGGTCTGCCGGTTCTTCCACCTGGCCGTGGAGCAGGCGGCGATGCGTATCCACGGGAAGGTCGATGAAATCTACCCGTGGGAACACGGTACCGATATCGTTGGATACTTCTCGAAGACCTGGCAAGGATGCCCCGACGCGGCCTGCCAATCAGAAGGGTGAGCGCGCGAGGTGCGAATTGAGTTCGCCCCGTGCAGGCGCATAGTGTGGGAAAGATGAAGAGCTTTGCATCCTTCCGGGCACCTGCCGACCATGACGGATTCATCCATGTGCGGGGTGCCAACGAGAACAACCTGGACAATGTCGAAGTGCGCATTCCGCGCGATTCCATTGTCGCCTTCACCGGGGTCTCCGGTTCCGGGAAATCTTCCCTGGCCTTCGGAACCATCTTCGCTGAATCCCAGCGCCGATTCCTGGAATCGGTGGCTCCCTACGCGCGGCGCCTGATCGCCCAGGGGCACACTCCCAAGGTGGAATTCATCTCCGGGCTGCCACCGGCCGTGGCCCTGCAGCAACGGCGTGGTGCTGCCAGTTCCCGTTCCACCGTCGGGACCCTGACTACGCTGTCCAACTCCGTGCGCATGCTGTTCTCCCGCGCAGGAACCTACCCCCAGGGTGCGGCGAGGCTGGATTCGGATGCCTTTTCCACCAACACCGCGGCCGGCGCCTGCGCGCAATGCCACGGTGCGGGAACGGTGCATTCGGTCAGCGAGGAATCGCTGGTCCCGGATTCCTCCCTGAGCATCAGGGACGGCGCGATTGCGGCTTGGCCCGGCGCCTGGCAGGGCAAGAACCTGCGGGACATCACCACGCACCTGGGCTACGACATCGACGTTCCGTTCCAGCAGCTGCCCGCGGAAACACGGAAGTGGCTGCTGTTCACCGAAGACCAGCCAGTCGTGGAAGTCACCCCGGAACGGGATCGCGTCGCCAAACCGTACAAGGGCCGGTTCTGGAGTGCCGAACGCTACGTACGGCACACGGTTGCGACCTCGAAGAGCGAGAACCTGCGGTCCAAGGCGCTGGCTTTCATGCATTCGCAGGATTGCCCGGCGTGCTCGGGGACGGGATTGCGCCCCGATGCGCTCCAGGTCACCTTCGACGGCCTGGATATCGCGGAATTCAACGGCAAGCCGCTCAGCTCCCTGGCCGAGCTCTTGCGCCCCTTCGCGGCTGATGCCCAGGCAGAGGCGCAGGCCGAAGTCGCGAGCATCATCAGCGCCGACCTGCTGGGCCGAATCCAGGTGCTGGTCGAGCTCGGGCTGGGATACCTGAGCCTGGACCGCGCCACCCCGACGCTGTCGCCGGGGGAAATGCAGCGCCTGCGCATCGCCACCCAGCTGCGCGCGGGACTGTTCGGCGTCATCTACGTGCTCGATGAGCCATCGGCCGGACTGCACCCGGCCGATGTGCAGCCGCTGATCGAGGTGCTCGATGCGCTCAAGGCCGAAGGCAACTCGGTGTTCGTGGTGGAGCACAATATGGATGTGGTCAGCCGTGCGCAATGGATTGTCGATGTCGGCCCGGGCGCGGGCAGCAACGGCGGGCAGGTGCTCTACAGCGGAGAAGTTTCCGGGCTGTCCGGAATTGAGGGATCCGTGACCCGGCGCTTCCTCGATCCCGGGCCTGCGCCGCGCCGCGAGCCGCGCGAAGCCCAAGGATGGGTGCAGCTGCGCGGGGTGAACCTGCACAACCTGGACGACGTGGACGCCGCGTTCCCGCTGGGGGTCTTCTGTTCGGTCACCGGCGTGTCGGGATCGGGCAAGTCCAGCCTGGTCTGCGGTGCCCTGGCCCAGGCTGCGGGCGGCCCGGTGCTTGCCGGGCCGGAGGATCCGGAGGCGGCGGCGGACCGCGCGGTGATCGCCGAGGTCACCGGCGCAGACCAGCTAAGCCGCGTAGTGCTCATGGACCAGAAGCCCATCGGGCGCACGCCCAGATCCAATGTCGCAACCTACACGGGCCTGTTCGATGCGGTCCGCAAGGCTTTCTCCGAGCTGCCGCTGTCCAGGCAACGCGGCTACAGTGCCGGACGCTTCTCCTTCAACGTTGCCGGCGGGCGGTGCGAGAACTGCCAGGGCGAAGGCTACCTGGAAATCGAGCTGCTCTTCTTGCCAGGGACCTACGGGCCATGTCCCGAATGCCGCGGAACCCGGTACAACCAGCAGACCCTGGACGTCGAATACCAGGGCAAGAACATTGCCCAGATCCTGGAACTGGACGTCAGCCAAGCCGAAGAATTCCTCTCCGGAATCCCTTCCGCGGCACGGGCCCTGGCGACCCTGCGCGAAGTCGGACTGGGGTATCTGCAGCTGGGCCAGCCAGCTACCGAAATGTCCGGCGGCGAAGCCCAGCGCATCAAGCTGGCCACCGAACTCCAGCGCCAGCGCCGCGGGCACACGCTCTATCTTCTCGATGAGCCCACCACCGGACTGCACCCTGCCGACGTGCAGCTGCTGGTATCGCAGCTGCAGCAGCTGGTCGACCAGGACAACACCGTCATCGTGGTGGAACACCAGATGGATGTGGTTGCCGCA
The DNA here is from genome assembly GCF_024807995.1 of Arthrobacter sp. JUb119. NCBI lineage: Bacteria > Bacillati > Actinomycetota > Actinomycetes > Micrococcales > Micrococcaceae > Arthrobacter > Arthrobacter sp. JUb119. The sequence continues at coordinate 110,019 of NZ_JANUFE010000003.1, read as the reverse complement.
AGCGACTGGGTGATCGATTTGGGGCCGGCCGGCGGGGATGGCGGCGGGCGCATCGTTGCCGAGGGGACCCCAACGGCGGTGGCGCAAGACAAGGCCAGCAGAACCGCGCAATACCTTGCGCGCCGGCTGGCCTTGTGAAGCTGGACTAGTTGCTGTTCAGCAGTGCGTACGGCGGGGTCTGCACCCCGTCGGCCACCGCTTCGGCAGGATCATCGCCGAGGTGGATGATCTTGTTATCGGCATCCACATGCACCACGCTCGGCACATAGCCACGAGCCTCGGCGTCTTCCATCTGCGCATAGCTGATCAGGATGACCAGGTCCCCGGGGTGCACCAGATGCGCTGCCGCACCATTGATGCCGATGACCCCGCTGCCCGGCTCGCCGGCGATGGTGTAGGTTTCCAGGCGGGCGCCGTTGGTGATGTCTACGATGCTGACCAGTTCGCCGGGCAGGATATCCGAGGCTTCGAGCAGCTCGGAGTCAACGGTGACCGAGCCTACGTAGTGCAGGTCTGCCTGGGTGACAGTTGCCCGGTGGATCTTGGACTTGAACATGGTGCGTTGCATTAGACGATTCTTTCACGCGAGGTAAGTGGTTTCCCGGTATCCAAGCTTACGCCTCTTGCGCGCAGATGCCCGGGCATTGTCCGGCACCCCACACAGTTGGCCGCGAACGGCTACTTTGGCAGATGGGTTTCCAGCACGCGATGCACTTCCCCGGAGGCCAGCAACTGGCAAGCAGCTTCCAGCTCGGCAGAGAGGAAACGGTCCTCGCCCGGACCTGCGACCTTGGTGCGCAGCAGCTCCAATACGGCGCCGGTAGCCGGGCCAGGCTGCAATGGCTGGCGCAGATCCAGGGCTCGACCGGCAATCAGCATTTCAATTGCCAGGATGCGGCGCAGGTTGGCGACCGAGGTGCGCAATTTGCGCGCCGCGTGCCAACCCAGGGAAACATGGTCTTCCTGCATCGCTGATGACGGGATGGAATCCACGCTGGCCGGTACGGCCAGACGCTTGTTCTCCGCGACCAGTCCGGCCTGCGTGTACTGGGCGATCATCATGCCCGAGTCCACGCCCGGGTCATCGGCAAGGAACGCTGGCAGGTCGCGGGAACGAGCCGGGTCGAGCATGCGATCGGTCCGGCGTTCTGCAATGGATCCCAGGTCAGCTACGGCAATGGCCAAGAAGTCCAAGACGTACGCCACGGGCGCACCGTGGAAGTTGCCGTTGGAAGTGACTTCACCCGATGGCAGCACGACAGGGTTATCGATGGCTGCTGCCAATTCGCGGGTGGCGACCAGGCGGGCATGGGCGATGGTGTCGCGTACTGCGCCGGTAACCTGCGGGGAGCAGCGCAGCGAGTAGGCATCCTGCACGCGGCCGTCGCCTTCGCGGTGCGAAGCGACAATGGGGGAGCCCGAAAGGAAACTGAACATGTTTGCAGCACTGCGGCCCTGGCCCGGATGCGGGCGCAGCGGTTCGTGCAGTTCAGCACGGAAGACCTGGTCGGTGCCCAGCTGGGCTTCGACGCTCATGGCCGCGGTGGCATCGGCAATGTCTGCGAGCTCTTCCAGGTCTGCCAGTGCCATCAGCAGCTGGCCGAGCATGCCGTCGGTGCCGTTGACCAGCGCCAGGCCTTCCTTCTCCGCCAGTTCGACAGGTTCCAGTCCTGCTTCAGCAAAGAGCTCCGGCACGGGGCGCTTCACGCCTTCGCGGTCAGTGGCTTCGCCTTCGCCCATCAGGACCAGTGCGCAGTGGGAGAGCGGAGCAAGGTCTCCTGAGCAACCCAGCGAACCGTACTCACGCACCACCGGGGTGATGCCGGCATTAAGCAGTCCAACCATGGTTTCCAGCACTACCGGGCGCACGCCGGTGCGGCCCGAGGCCAGGGTCTTGGCGCGCAGGAACATCAGCGCGCGCACCACTTCGCGCTCAACTGGGTCGCCCATGCCGGCTGCATGCGAGCGGATCAGCGAACGCTGCAGTTTAGCGCGGTCCTCGGGAGCGATGTGGCGCGTTGCCAGGGCGCCGAACCCGGTGGAAATGCCATAGACCGGGGTGTCGGCTGAAGCCAGGGCATCAATGTGGGCGCGGACTGCTGCCAGTTCTTCAAGAACCTGAGGCGCGAGGCTAATCTGCGCGTTGTGCCGGGCTACCGCAATCACGTCATCGGCGGTGGCGCCAGCTAGGTCCAGGGTTACGTGCGGGGAAGTAGCCATGATTTTCAATCCGTTCTCTACGCTGCAATGAGGTCTCTAATCTCCATTGTTCGGCAGAACGAGTTTGCACGGCACTGATATTCGGGTCATCTGTCCGAAATGCCAGACAGTGCCCTGGAGGGAGAAAAGAACGGACCTCCAATTGGAGGCCCGTTCAGGGGTTCCGGTTTCAGAAGATGATGCCTTCGAAGGCTTCCTCGCCAAATTTGTTGGACGAGCCGTTGTCCGTGACCTTGGCGTTCTCGTTAAGGGATGCGGCAGAATTGCCGATGCCGCTAAAGGTTACGTGCTTGATGTTCTTGACCGCTGCGATATTACCGCTGCCGTCCAGCTCAAGATTCTTGATGTGCGGAGCGACGATCATGTTTCCGGAACCAGAGACGGTGACGTTCTGGCAATCGCCGATGAGCTTCAGCATTTGACCCATTTCAGAGATATCCATGCCGCCCGTGCACCTGATTTCGGTCGCTTGCGCATCGAGGAAATCATAGACGGACTGGAAGGTGCTGTCCGCAGGTGCCTTCGGAACATTGGGAGTACCAGTAGAAGCGCCTTCTGGGGCTTTGGAGCTTGGGGTGACGCTGCCTTCGATAGGCCCGGCGTTCTCCGGTGCCATGCTTTCTTCTGCTGGTGCGCTTGTCTCTTCGCTGGAGGGTTGGATGCTCACGCAACCTGCCAGTGCGACTGCAAGGATTCCAACCGCCAGCGGCCCAGCGAGGCGTTTGGTAATTTTCGAGAACATAACCATCCTGTCAATCGAACCGGCCAGCGCATTTGGACACGCGGTATAGATACATTCTGCGTTGAATGACGATAAATGACCAACGCGAACGGCTCAGGAACGAATGAGTTCTCGTGCCCCGGGAGCACGCAACCATGCAATTTGCTGACGATTCCGTGCGGGGACAAAAGTAATCGCTTCACCGCTTGCCCAGTGCAAGCAGTGAAGCGATTACTAGTGCCCAGGGGGAGAAGGGGCACGATTTGAGCCGGCAGGCGAACCTACCGGGCTATTTGGTTCCTAGAATCCTTCATTCCGCTCTTCGGAACCAAACTGGCTTTCATCGTTTCCATACGATTGGCCATCGGACTGCTGTCCGGACTGGCTTTCGCCGCCAAACGATTCCTCACCGGATTCGTTGCTATCGCCGTAGGACTGCTGCTCCGACTGCTGTCCGGACTGGCTGTCGCTGCCGTAGGACTGCTGTTCTGACTGCTGGCTTTCGCCGCCACCGTAGGACTGCTGTTCCGACTGGCTGTCATTGCCGTAGGACTGCTGGCTTTCGCCACCGCCATAGGACTGCTGTTCTGACTGCTGGCTTTCGAATCCGCCATTGTCATTTGATCCGAAATCTGAATTGGACTGGCTTTCGAAGCCTTCAGATTCGTTGTTGTCGAAGTTCCCGAACTGCTCGTTTGCATCCTGCTCAGACATGCTGTCCTCCGTGGGTCGGTGGTTCCTGACTTGCCCTACGCTATGCGTAGAAAAAGCCCGGTTCAAGGATTTCGGGGAAGCTCAGGGCCGCTGGAAACCCGCAGTTAAGCCAATACCCATGGTGTTCAGAGACTTCGGCCAATATTCACTACTGCGTGCTAAAGGAATCGCCATTCCCGGGAACCCGAGGGACAAGGAGGATTTTCCGCAGCTGCCATGGCGGCTTCTGGAATTGCTCAACAGGCGCGAAGAGAAAGCTGAACGTTCTCCGAAAGAATTGTCCATCCGGTCGGAATCTGCCCGGTAAATCGATAGTGTCCAGACTGGGACACCGAGAAAGGTCTTGCCCCAAGCGTCCATGACAACGTAAGGAGAAGCATTGGCTAATTCGAAGAAGACTCCAGCAAAGAAAACTGATCGCGAAAACGCAGAAAACGGGTTCGTGGCTCCGGAAGTGCTGCGCGAGTCCTTGCAGACCGTGCTGATCCAGCTGCTGGACCTGCAATTGGTGGGCAAGCAAATCCACTGGAACGTCGTTGGTCCCAACTTCCGCGACCTGCACCAGAACCTCGACGAAATCGTTGACATCGCGCGCCGCGGCTCGGATGAAATCGCCGAGCGGATGCGAGCTTTGCATGCCACTCCGGACGGGCTGGCAGCAACGGTCACGAAGTACACGAAGCTGGAACAACCCGTGAATACCGAAATCCTGACCACCAATGCAGTGGACATGGTAGTCAAGGCACTGCAGACCACTGTGGGAGTCATGCGAGAGGTCCATGACCCGGTGGATGAAGCGGATCCGACCACCGCCGATATCCTGCACCAGTACATTGCGGATCTGGAGCAGCAAGCCTGGTTTATCAGCGCGGAAACCCGCAAGCCGTAAACCGGGCCGCGTGGTCCTGGAATTGAATAAATAGCCTGAGGCACCACAATCAGTGGTGCCTCAGGCTATGTGCGCGTCCTACTTCTCCTGTGCGGCCATCGGGATGCGCACGCCGCGCTCAGCGGCAACTTCGGCGGCGCGTTCGTATCCGGCATCGACGTGGCGGATGACGCCCATGCCCGGGTCATTGGTCAGCAGTGCCTCCAGCTTCGCGGCGGCCATTTCGCTGCCGTCAGCCAAGGAGACCTGGCCGGCGTGGATGGAACGGCCCATGCCCACGCCACCGCCATGGTGGATCGAAACCCAGGTGGCACCCGAACTGGTTGCGGTCAAGGCGTTCAGCAGCGGCCAGTCGGCCACGGCATCGGTGCCATCCTTCATGGCCTCGGTCTCGCGGTACGGCGAAGCTACCGAACCCGAATCCAGATGGTCGCGGCCGATCACGATAGGTGCAGAGACCTTGCCTTCGGCGACCAGCTGGTTGAACAGCAAGCCGGCCTTGTGGCGCTCGCCGTAGCCCAGCCAGCAGATGCGCGCCGGCAGGCCCTCGAACTCCACGTGCTTCTGTGCGGCATCCAGCCAGCGATGCAGGTGCTGGTTTTCCGGGAACAGGTCCTTCAGCGCCTGGTCGGTGACCTTGATGTCCTCGGGATCCCCGGACAGCGCTACCCAGCGGAACGGGCCCAGGCCTTCGCAGAACAGCGGACGGATGTAGGCCGGGACGAAGCCCGGGAATTCGAAGGCGCGGGTGAAACCGCCCTTGCGTGCCTCGTCGCGGATCGAGTTGCCGTAGTCGAAGACCTCCGCGCCGGCGTCCTGGAATCCCACCATCGCCTCGACCTGCGCGGCCATGGCGGCCTGGGCTTTCTTGGTGAAGCCGGCCGGATCGGCTTCGGCTTCGGCGTGCCATTGGTCCATGGTGTATTCCACCGGCAGGTAGCTGAGCGGATCGTGGGCACTGGTCTGGTCGGTGACGATGTCGAAGGAGAATTCTCCAGCTTCGTGGCGCTTGAGCAGCGCCGGGAAGACCTCGGCGGCGTTGCCGACGTAGCCCACCGACAGCGGGCGGCCTTCGGACTTGGCTGCCAGGACTTTGCCCAGCGCCTTGTCCAGATCCAGCTCGACCTCATCGAGGTAGCGCTTGGAGGCACGGCGGCGCAGTCGGGTTTCATCCACGTCAACGATCAGCACGGCACCGCCGTTGAGGGTCACGGCCAGCGGCTGGGCGCCGCCCATGCCGCCGCAGCCGCCGGTCAAGGTCAAGGTTCCGGCCAGCGAGCCCTTGAAGCGCTTCTCGGCGATCGCGGCGAAGGTTTCGTAGGTGCCCTGCAAGATGCCCTGGGTGCCGATGTAGATCCACGAACCGGCGGTCATCTGGCCGTACATCATCAGGCCTTCGGCTTCGAGCTTGCGGAAGTGCTCCCAGTTGGCCCAGTCGCCAACGAGGTTGGAGTTGGCAATCAGCACCCGTGGTGCCCACTTGTTGGTCTTGAAGACGCCGACCGGCTTGCCGGACTGCACCAGCAGCGTCTCGTTCTCTTCCAGGTCCTTGAGCGTCTGGACGATCGCATCGAATGCCTCCCATGAGCGGGCTGCCTTGCCGGTGCCGCCGTAGACCACGAGATCCTCGGGGCGTTCGGCAACTTCCGGATCCAAGTTGTTCATCAGCATGCGCAATGGGGCTTCGGTGGCCCAGGACTTGGCGGTCAGTTCGGTACCGCGCGGGGCGCGGACAACACGTGGTTCGTGGCTCATGGCAATTCCTTACGATGTAACGTAGCTAACTGATTCCATCATTGGCTATCGGCCATGGCTTGGGTACCGGGGAATAGGCAGAGCTGTCCGGTATTTCAGAATCGGAGGAATTTCCGGTTGCCTCCAGCTCCTAGGTGGCGGGGATCAGCGCCAGCGCGCTGCGTTCGATGGCCTCCGGGCTCAGGGCCTGGCTGATGGCGATCATGCTGGCTCCGCGCAGGGCTCCAACTTCCCAGCTGCGCGAGGTGCGGATCTGCAGGTGCTGGGTGGACAGTGGCGCTCCGCGCTGGTAGACCACCTCGCGGATGCCTGCCAGCAGGTGCTCTCCGGCGGCGGAGATCCGTCCGCCGACCACGATCAGCGACGGGTTCAGCAAGCTCACGCTGGCAGCCAATACCTCGCCCAAGTCGCGGCCGGCTTGGCGCACTGCATGGATCGCTTGGATGTTCCCCGAGTTCACCAGGGCGACCACATCGGTGTTGCTGTGCGCTTCGATGCCCTGCGCCCGCAACGCGGTGGCAATTTTGGGTCCGGCAGCTACGGCTTCCAGGCAGCCTTCATTGCCGCAATGGCAGTAGATGCCATCGCCGCGGCGGATGCGCACGTGCCCGATATCGCCGGCTGTACCCTGCGCTCCGCGTTGCAGCAGTCCTCCGGAAATGATGCCCGAGCCGATGCCGGTGGCCAGCTTGACGAAAATGAAGTCCTCGCTGCCGGTCTCCAGCTGGTCCTTCTCGCCAATGGCCATGAGGTTGACGTCATTGTCCACGACTACCAAGGCGTCCAGCTGCTGCTGGAACCAAGCGGGGATGTCGAAGTCGTCCCATCCGGGCATGATGGGCGGATTGGCGGGACGGCCGGTCTCGAAATTCACCGGCCCTGGCACTCCCATGCCTATGGCAATGACATCGTCACGGGTGCGGCCCAGCGAATCGAGCAAGCCATCGGCCAGATCCATCGCGGTCTGCAAGATCGCCACCGGGCCGTCGGCGAAGGAAATGGGAGCCTGGGATTGCACTAGGGGAGTGGGGGCCAGATCGGTCAGGGCAACGCGCAGGTGGCTGGCTCCCAGATCGACGGCCAGCACCAGGCGGGCATCGGGGAGCAGGGCAAGCCGCTGGGGAGGGCGGCCTCCGGTGGACGCGCCATCCGCGATGGTGCCAACCAGGCCCAGCTGGATGAGCACGTCGAGGCGCTCTTGCAGGGTGGAGCGAGCCATGCCGGTCAGGGCGGCAAGGTCCGTGCGGCTGTGCGCGGCACCGTCCATGAACAGTTGCAAGACGTCGCCTGCCCCACTGGCGCCGCGGGCGAATTGCATGCTTTGGGGGCTCGAAGGATTGGCCATGAACCCAGTAAAACACAGCAATGGACGCGAAGCCGAAACACTTTATGAGAATGTCGACATACTTCTATTGACTATCGACAAAAGTAAAACTAGTCTCAAGGTGTGATGCAAGTCATGAGCATCTGGATCGCACCCACCACTTCTTTCAGGAGACGCCTTTGCCTGCCCACGACCTATCAATCCAGCTGTACACGCTGCGCGAGCACATCGCAGAGAACCTGGCCGCGACGCTCGAACGCGTAGCTGGCATCGGCTACACGCAAGTCGAGCCGTACAACTTCGTGGCCCGCGCTGACGAGTATGCACTGGCGCTGGCCGAGAACGAACTCAGCGCGCCAACGGCGCACGCACCGCTGCTCTCCTCGGACTACGACGAGGTCTTCGCCGCGGCCGGCAAACTCGGCATCAGCACCGTCATCGATCCGTTCATCCCGGCGGAGCAGTGGCAGGATGCCGAGTCCATCGGTGCCATCGCGCAGAAGCTCAACGCCGCCTCCCGGCGCGGGGCCGAATACGGCATCAGGGTCGGCTACCACAACCACGACTGGGAGATCTCCAGCAAGATCAATTCCAAGACGGCCCTGGAATACCTGGCTAGCCTGCTGGACCCGGAAGTCGTCCTGGAAGTGGACACCTACTGGGTTGCCGTGGGCGGCGCCGATGTGCTCCAGCTGCTTGAAGCGCTGGCACCCCGCGTCGTAGCCCTGCACATCAAGGACGGGCCGAAGTCCAAGAACCACAAGGAACAGGTTCCAGTGGGCAGCGGATCCATGCCGATCGACCAGATCATCGACGCCACCAACGGCATGCTGCATGTAGTGGAACTCGATGACTTCGCAGGCGACATCTTCCAGGCCGTGTCCGAAAGCCGCGCCTACCTCGTAGCAGAAAAGAACTAGGGACTATGGAATTTCAGAATCAGCCCATGGGCGTGGGCATTGTCGGAGCCGGCACCATCAGCGACCAGTACCTGGAGAACCTCACCGCATTCCCGGACCTCGCCGTGCGGTTCATCGCCGACCTGGATACCGAACGCGCAGCAAGCCAAGCGCGCAAATGGTCCGTGGAAGCCTCGGGAACCTACGCCGAATTGCTGGCCCGCGAAGACATCCAGATCGTCGTGAACCTGACGATCCCGGCAGTGCATGTCGAGGTAGCCCTGCAGGCGGTGGCCGCCGGCAAGCACGTCTGGGGCGAGAAGCCCTACGCGCTGGACCGCGAATCCGGACGGCAGCTGGTCGAAGCCGCCAAGGCAGCAGGAGTCCGCGTCGCCGTGGCCCCGGATACCATCCTGGGTGCGGGCCTGCAGACCGGCCTGCGGCAGATTGAAGCAGGCGCCATCGGCACCCCGCTTTCGGGCCTGGCCATCTTCCAGGGCCCCGGCCCGGAATCCTGGCACCACAGCCCGGAATTCCTCTTCGCCCACGGCGCGGGACCGCTCTTCGACCTCGGGCCCTACTACCTGACCACCCTGGTGCGGGTCTTCGGCCCGGTAGCCAAGGTTGCCGCCCTGGGTTCGCAGGCCCGCGCGCAGCGGGTCATCGGTGCAGGCCCCAAGGCCGGAACCAGCTTCCCGGTCGAGGTCCCAACCCACGTCGGAGCGCTGCTCTCCTTCGAATCCGGGGCCAGTGCGCAGTGCATCTTCAGCTTCGACTCCAAGCTCAAGCGTGCAGGGTTCGTGGAGATCTCCGGAACGGAAGGCACCGCGCAGCTGCCGGATCCGAACGAATTCACCGGAGACACCATCCTGCACCTGGAGGACCAGGAGCCGAGCGTTGTCACCGCCCAAGGATCCACCTACGGGCGCGGCACCGGCGTTGCCGAACTCGCCCAAGCCATCCGCGAGGGACGCAAGGAACGCGTGCCCGGCGAACTGGCGTTCCACGTCCTGGACATCATGGTCTGCGCCGCGGAAGCAATGGAATCGGGAGCATTCATCGACGTGGCCTCGACGATCGAGCCCATCGCGCTGCTGGACCCAGCCTGGGATCCTTCGGCTCCCGGCATCCTTGCCTGAAGCACCACCCCTTGACAGCATCACCCGCACCTGAAAAGGAATAAACATGTCTGCACCACATTTCAAGAGCAAGCTGGGGCGCTTCACGGCGATTACCTCCATCGCAGCGTTGTCGCTCAGCGGCCTGGCCGCCTGTTCCGGCTCGGCTTCCGGCTCCGGCTCGGAAGAAGCCGGCGGGACCATCACCTACTGGGCTTCGAACCAGGGCAGCTCAGTCACCCAGGACGAGGAGATCCTGGGCGAATCCATCAAGCGGTTCACCGAGGAAACCGGCATCGAGGTCGAGCTGGAAGTCGTTCCCTGGGCCGACCTGTACAACCGCATCCTCACCGCCGTTTCCAGCGGCGAAGGGCCGGACGTGCTGAACATCGGCAACACCTGGGCCACCACCTTGCAGGCCAGCGGCGCCTTCGTCCCCTTTGAAGGCGAGGCGCTGGAAGCCATAGGCGGAGCCGAGAAGTTCGTGCCGGTAGCCCTGGCCACCGGCGGCGCCGAGGGCCAGGCCCCAACCTCGCTGCCGTTGTATTCCATGGCCTACGGCCTGTACTACAACACCAAGATGTTCGAGGAAGCCGGCATCAAGCAGGCTCCGAAGACCTGGGATGAATTCTTGGCCACCGCCAAGAAGCTGACCAAGGATACCGACGACGACGGCAAGGTCGACCAGTACGGCTTCACCTTGGCCGGACAGCGTACCGCCAATAATGCCCACTCCGCATTCATCCTGGGCATGCAGAACGGCGGCGAGCTGTACACCACGGACGGCAAGCCGGACTTCACCAATGATGGCGTCGTCAGCGGCGTCAACGACTGGATCCAGCTGATGGGCGAGGACGGCGTGGTCTCCAAGTCCAACGCCGAGATCAATGACGGTTCGGTGCTGCCAGGGGAAATCATGGACGGCAACGCCGCCATGTTCTTCGACCAGGCCCCGGGCAAGTCCTTCAATGCCGCGGACTTCAAGGACTACGCCATGGCGCCCATCCCGCTGAAGAACGCCGATGCCACCGGGCTGGAAGCCACCCAGTCGCTGGTTGCCGGCATCAACGTGAGCGTCTTCGAGAACTCGGATAACAAGGATGCCGCCCTTGAATTCGTGAACCACCTGCTCAGCGTCGATGAGCAGAAGAAGCTGAACGCCAAGTACACCTCGCTGCCATCGGTCACCGAAGCTTTCGACGACCCGGCCTTCGACACCCCCGAGCAGCAGGCCAAGAAGGAGATCCTGGCCAATAACGCTGCCCCGATGCCGCTGTTCCCCACCGAAGGGCAGATGGAATCCCTCGTAGGCGAGGCCATCGCCAAGCAATTCGCCAGGATTGCCCAGGGCGAAAAAATCACCGAGGCCGATGTCCGCAAGGCATTGGAAGACGCGCAGAAGCAGATGCCGGCTAGCTAGCGGCCCGACACGTTGCACTGGCCGCGGGAGCGGACCTCCTTGCGCCCCCGCGGCCAGTTGCAGCACCCAAATTCGTTTTCATGAAAGGAGACCGAATGTCGGCGCCAGCCCAGACACCGCCTCGAATCAGCGAACCGCTCAAGCCCCGCGACGCTTCAAGGGCGATCAAGCGCAGTTCAATCAAGCGCGACCGGTTCTTCCCCTATGCGCTCTCAGCTCCCGCGGCATTCCTGGAACTGCTGATCCACATCATCCCGATGCTGCTCGGCGTATGGATCGCCTTCCTCTCGTTGACCCAGTTCTCCATTGCCAACTGGGTCAAGGCCCCGTTCGTGGGACTGCAGAACTTCACCACCGCGCTGGACCCCAACGGTCCGATCGGTTCCCAATTCTTCGACGCCCTCGGGCGCACCTTCCTGTTCACCTTCCTGGTAGTGGCAATCGCCTGGAGCCTTGGCATCTTCGCCGCGGTCTTGCTGGCATCCAAATTCCGCAGCAACGGATTCTTCCGCACCCTGTTCCTGGTGCCCTACGCACTGCCAAGCTACGTCACCACCATCGCCTGGGCGTTCATGTTCAACCAGCGCGATGGCATGGTCAACCGCTTCCTGGTCGAAGACCTCGGGATCCTGGAGGAAGGGCCGTTCTGGCTATTGGGCGGGAATTCCTTCTTTGTCATGGTGGTTGTCGCCGTCTGGCAATTCTGGCCTTTCGCTTTCCTGATGCTGCTGGCCGCCCTGCAATCCATCCCGAACGAAGTCTATGAAGCCGCTTCCCTGGATGGAGCCAGCCTGTGGAAGCAGTTCACCAGGATCACCCTGCCAATGATCAAGCACGCCAACGTGGTGCTGCTTTTGATGCTGGGACTGTGGGTGTTCAACCAGTTCGACATCCCCTACCTGCTCTTCGGCCCGGTGTCCCCGGAAGAAGCAACCCTGATTTCCCCGTTGATCTACCAGCAGTCCTTCAACAACTGGAACTTCGGCGTGGGTGGCGCCTTGAGCGTCGTCCTGCTGATTGCCCTGCTGATCGTCTCAGCGTTCTACATCCGACTTGTCATGCCGAAGGGAAAGAGCATCGATGATTGAGACCCGCGGCTTCCGCATCCTGCGAGTTTTCGGACTGGCCTTCATCACCCTGATCATCGTGCTGCCGCTCTACGTGGTGCTCACGACCTCCATCAAGCCCCTCAAGGATGTGCGCGGCGCCTTCGAGTGGATTCCCTCGGAAATCACGCTGGCCCCGTACCTGGATATCTGGACCACGGTGCCGCTGGGCAAGTACTTCGCCAACTCGTTGATCGTGACCATCAGCGCCACCATCCTCTCGGTTTCCATCGCGATCCTGGCCGCCTATGCGCTCTCGCGCTTCGACTTCCGCGGGGCACGGTCCTTCCGGCTGATCGTGCTCTCCACCCAGATGTTCCCCGGCATCCTGTTCCTGCTGCCGCTCTTCTTGATCTTCACCCAGCTGGAGCGTGCCGTGGGACTGCAGCTGAACGGAACCTACCTGGGGCTGATCGTCACCTACATGACGTTCTCCCTGCCATTCTCCATCTGGATGCTCACCGGCTTCTTTGCCGCCATGCCCAAGGAACTGGAAGAGGCGGCCATGGTCGATGGACTTGGCCGGCTCGGCGCACTGCTCAAGGTGGTCTTGCCGGTAGCACGCCCGGGGATCATCGCGGTGTCGGTCTACTGCTTCATCACTTCCTGGAGCGAAGTGCTCTTCGCCAGTGTGCTCACCAATTCGGACACCAGGACGCTGTCCATCGGCTTGCAGGCCTACGCTTCGCAGACCGATGTGTACTGGAACCAGATGATGGCCGCCTCGGTGGTGGTATCGATTCCGGTGCTGGTCGGTTTCCTCTTCGCGCAACGGCACCTGGTCGCAGGCTTGTCCTCCGGCGCGGTCAAGTAAGAAAAGACAAGGAATTACATGTCCCAGTTGAACAGCCAGCAGGCTGCACCGGCCATGCAGGAACTGAAGGTCGGCGTCATCGGCGGCGGCTTCATGGCCCGGACCCACGCCGATGCGATCCGCCGGGCAGGCGCCCAGCTCATCGGGGTGCGGTCCAACGGCGAGCAATCCACCCGCCAAGCGTCGGCCGCCCTGGGCGTGCCCGGTTTCGGCAGCGTCGAAGCGCTGCTCGCCCAATGCGACGCCGTGCATGTCACCTCGCCCAATGCGTTGCATGCCGAGCAGGCAGCCTCCGCACTGGCAGCTGGCCTGTCCGTTGTTTGCGAGAAGCCGCTGGCGACCAGCGCCCGGGAAGCCGGCGAGCTGGCCTTGCTGGCATCGCGTTCCCGGGCCGTGGCTTCGGTGCCGTTCGTCTACCGCTACCACCCCATGGTGCGGCAGGCCCGGGCCCACGTGCAGGAAGGGAAACTTGGCCGGCTGCTGACCGTGCGTGGCCAGTACCTGCAAGATTGGATGCATACGGTCAGCGACAGCAACTGGCGGGTAGAACCAGCCAAAGGCGGGCCTTCGCGGGCCTTCGCGGACATCGGTTCGCATCTGGTGGACCTGCTGGAATTCATTGCGGGGGAGCGGATCGTTCGGCTGAACGCGACCACCTCCATTGCCCATAAGCAGCGGGGCGCCGTGGACGTCGATACCGAGGATGCTGCTGCCTTGATTGTGCAGATGGCTTCGGGAGCCATCGGCACGCTGATGGTGTCACAGGTCAACGCAGGCCGGAAGAACGCCTTGACCATCGAGTTGTCCGGAGACCGGTCGGCGCTGGAATTCAAGCAGGAAAAGCCGGAAGAACTGTGGATCGGCAAACCCGACATGTCCTCGATCCTGTCCCGCCAGGCCGCTGATCTCAGTCCCGACGCCGCACGCTTGTCGGTGGTACCCGCAGGACACCCGATGGGCTACCTTGATGCTTTCGCCGCTTTCGTGGCCGACACCTACGCGGCGATCCGTGGCGAAGCACCCGATGGGCTTCCAACTTTTGCCGATGGCGCCCGCGCCTGCCGTTTGACCGATGCCGTTCTGGAATCGGCTGATTCCGGGGACTGGATCGACACCGATGACTAGAGGAGAAACCACCATGAACGCGACGCATCCAGTGACGCTTTTCACCGGCCAGTGGGCTGATATGCCCTTCGAAGAAGTCGCCCGGCTGGCTTCCGAATGGGGTTATGACGGATTGGAAATCGCAGCCAGCGGTGACCACCTGGACCTCAAGCGTGCCGACGAGGATCCGGCCTACCTCCAGTCGCGGCTGGAAATCCTGGACAAGTACGGGCTGAAAGCCTGGGCGATCTCCAACCACCTGGGCGGCCAGGCTGTCTGCGATGATCCAATCGACTTCCGCCACCAGGCCATCCTGCGCGACTATGTCTGGGGCGATGGGGATGGGGAAGGCGTCCGCCGGCGGGCCGCCGAGGACATGAAGCGCTCGGCCCGCGTCGCCCGCAAGCTCGGTGCCGATGTAGTGGTTGGCTTTACCGGCTCGAGGATTTGGCAGTACGTCGCGATGTTCCCGCCGGTTCCGGGCGAGGTCATCGATGCAGGCTACGAGGACTTCGCGGATCGCTGGAATCCGATCATGGACGAATTCGATGAGCAGGGGGTGAAGTTCGCGCTGGAGGTGCACCCATCCGAGATCGCCTACGATCACTGGACCACCGTGCGCACCATGGAAGCAATCGGCCACCGCGAAGCGTTCGGGCTGAACTGGGATCCAAGCCATATGTTCTGGCAGGGCATCGACCCGGTCGCATTCATCACCGACTTCGCCGACCGCATCTACCACGTGGATTGCAAGGACACCCGGATGCATCATCCCAACGGGCGCAATGGCATCCTGGGTTCCCATCTCCCGTGGGGCGATCCCCGCCGGCGCTGGGACTTCGTCTCCACCGGCCACGGAGACATCAACTGGGAAGATGCCTTCCGCGCACTGGACTTCCACGGGTACAAGGGCCCCATCTCCATTGAATGGGAAGACGCGGGAATGGACCGCTTGCACGGTGCGAAGGAAGCTGTGGGCTACATCCGCAGCCTCCTGTTCAAGCGCCCCGAAGCGTCCTTCGACGCGGCATTCTCGAACCAGTAGCACCTGGCTAGGAAGGACGCTTGCCCTGCACCCGCGAGGTAATCACCGAAGCGGTGGCGCGGATCTGCAGCAGGAGAGTCTCCCACTGCTCTTCGGGGACACGATCGGCCAGGAAGGTGACAGCAACGGCGGCCACCGGCCAATCGCTGGAATCCCGGATTTCTACCGCGAGCGAGTGGAAATCCGGGGTGACATCCCCGCGCTCTACGGCATAGCCGCGCTGCGTGCTCTGGTCCAGCTCGCGGCGCAACTGCGAGTAGCTGGAGATCGATGACTCGGCCACTCGCTCCGTGAAGCTGGCAGCACCGGGGTAGAGCGCACGCACCTGGGATTTGGGCAGCGCGGCGAGAATTGCCCTGCCGGATGCGGTCAGGTGCGAAGGCAGGCGAACACCCACGTCGGTGACCAAGGATGGCCGGCCCTTGGCGCGTTCTTCGACAATGTAGAGAACATCGGAACCATGCAGCACGGCCAGGTGGGCGCTTTCCTCGACCTTGTCGACCAGCTGGGCAATCAGCGGGGCACCCAGCCGTGCCAGCGGTTCCTGGCGGGTATAGGCGCTGGAAAGCTCAAAAGCGGAGACACCCAGACCATAGGATTTGTCCTCTGGATAGTGGGTGATGAATCCGTGCTCCAGCATCACGTTCAGCAGCTGGTAGACACTGGATCGAGGAAGCTCCAGCAACGTGGCGATCATTGCCGCCGGAGTCGGGGTCTTCCTGCTGGCCAGCAACCTGAGGATCCGCAAGGTGTTATCGGCCGCTGGAACCTTGCTGCCCATGGGGCCTCCTCAATGAATCGTGCATAGTGCTCTGCAAGGAACTCTAGCAACCTGGTCAGCGGTTTCCTTCGATAGTCCAGGCTGCTGGGCTGGCTGCCGGCGGATAATGCTAGTCACCCACAACGAATGAAATAAATAGTCGCTGGGACCAACGCCATTCCAGGCGGAGATCCCAGCGACTATCGGCCAGAAATGAAAGGTCTAGCGCGTCGTGGAACTGAGGAAATGATTCAGCTCGTCAAGGGTTGGAGGATTCGCCCCGGCGCGGGACACGGTGATTCCCGCGCACACCGAAGCGATCTGCATGACCTTCTCCAGCTCGACGCTGTCCAGCTGCGTGCCATCGCGAAGGGACTTGGCCAGCGAGCTGTCCAAGATGGCGTGGAGCAGCCCGGCCATGAACGCATCACCGGCGCCGACCGTATCTACGGTACGCACCGAAATCGAGGGAACCATGACCTCGCTTTGCCTGGTCCGGGCCTCGGCTCCGCGTGCGCCGAAGGTAATGATCGCTAGCGATGCCCCGCGCTCCAAGAAGTGCTCCAGGATGCGATTGGTGTCCCATCCCGGATAGAGCCACAGGGCGTCTTCGTCACTGAGCTTGACGATATCCGCCAACCCGGCCAGCTTCTCGATCTGCTTGACCGATTCTGCCCGGTCCTCGACCAGCTCCGGGCGCAGGTTCGGATCGAAGCTCAGGATCTGGCCCGGTGGGGAAGCCTCGAAAGCCTCATGGATTCGAGCGGCACTCGGACCCTGGAATGCTGCAACGGATCCTGAATGGAACAAGGTGGCTTGGGTCGAAGCCATGCTCTGCAATTTGCAGTTCAGCTGGAACTCGTAGTTGGCATCTCCGGACTCGTCCAGCACGACGGTGGCGCTGGAAGTCTGCGCATCGGTGTGTGATCCGGCTGCGAGCTGAACGCCTGAGGCCGCCACATGTTCGGCGATCAGCCGGCCATGCTCGTCATCGCCGATGTCCGTCTGGAGCAGGACTTCGTGGCCCAATCGGCCCAGTCCAACAGCAACATTCATCGGGGAACCGCCGGGATGCGCCACACCATCGACGATATCGACGAGGGCTTCACCGGCAACCTGAATATTAACCATGACATCGATCCTACGTAACCCGGAGGGAAAAAGCCCATCGGGGCGATCATACGTTCAGCCTGTACCCACGTTTGATGACCGTGGCGATGATTTCCGGTTGCGGCAACGCCTTGCGCAGCCGGCTCAGAGTCATATCCAAGGCATGCTTGGAACTGGCTTCCGGAAGTGCGGCCCCTAGTTCGTCGCGGGAGAGGACGCTGCCGCCCGCCTCGATCAGCGCGCGCACCAATTCGGCCTGCCCGGGCGTCAATTCGCAGTTTTCGTCCTGGACTGAGAGGGTGCGACCGCGCAGCTGCACCTGGCCGTGGACTGTTTGCGCCTGCAACGTGCCCAGCGAGGCCAGATGCACCACGAGCTGGCCGATCATGGCACCCATGCGATGGCGCTCGGGAACCAGCGGGCAGATGCCCGCCTCGATCAGCGGGGCAGCAGTCACCGGTCCAACGGTGGCCACCGCGACGCGCTCGGCCAGTGAGCGCAGCAGAGCGGGCAAGCGATTGCGCGCCTTGGCAGCGGCGAACAGCGCGTGCACGCTCGGCGCGCTGGTGAAGGTCACCGCGTCGAAGTGGGCGGCGCACAGGCCCTCCACCAAAGCAGAAATCCCGCTATCGCTGCTGGTGTCCTGCCAGCGGTAGGGCTCCACCTTCAGCACCCGGCGAGCGCCCAGCTCGCGCAGGCTCTGGGGCATTCCATGGTCGGAATCGGCATGAAGCTGCAAGGCGACGGTGGCGCCCTGGAGCTTGCCCTCCAACAGTTCCAGCATGGAGGCGCTGCGCCCGTCCTTGGCCACGGCGGCCGGCTCCAGGCCCAGCGCCTTGACGGCGCCATGGGCTTTGGCCCCGCGGACGTAGAGCTGTGCCTGCCCGAGCGCTGCCAGCAGCTCGTCGCCAATGCCGGCAGCCTCGGAGGTATCAACCCAGCGGCGCAGTCCGTAGGCGGTCGTAATGACGGCTACCTGCGGACGGACCTCAATCAGCTTTTGCGTTTGCGCGATCAGTTGCTGCTCATCGTCCAGCGGGGCGAGCTGGAGCAGCGGAGTATGGGTCACCTCGGCGCCGCGGCGTTCGAAGGCTTCGATGAGTTCTGCGGAACGGCGGTCGCTGGTGACGGCCAGCCGGAAGCCGGCCAAGGGTTTGGGGCTGCTCATCAGGCCACTTCCAATTGCGCTGCCAGCGTGGCTGGCTCTTCTTGCGCTGCCGCGTTCACCAGGGTGGCCGGCAGTCCAGCGACTTCACCGATGACAATGACTGCAGGGTTGGAATGGCCGCGGGCTGTTTCGGCGAGATGGGCTAGCCGGGTGCAGCTGGTGCGCTGGATGTCGGTGGTGCCGGATTCGACGATGGCGCATGGCATTTGCGGGTCCATGCCGACCCGGTGCAACCCGGCGACGGTCTGCTCGATGGTGCCCATGCCCATCAGGATCACGATGCTTCCGCCCAGCTTGGCCAGATGGTCAAGCTGCGCATCGCTGAGTGGATCGTGGGCCGAGACCACGGTGAACATGGTGTTCACCCCGCGGGCGGTGACCGGGATGCCGGCTGCTGCCGGCACGGTGATGCACGAGCTCAGTCCCGGGATGACGCTGATCGGGATGCCCGCAGCGGTAGCGGCCGCGATTTCTTCGAAGCCGCGGCCGAAGACGAAGGGATCTCCGCCCTTGAGCCGGACTACGGCAGCGCCACCGCGGGCCGCTTCGATCATCAGGGCTTCGATATCCCGTTGGGTGAGCTTGTGGTGTCCAGGAAGCTTGCCGACGTCCACGATTTGAGCTTGCGGTGCGAGAGCGGGCAGGTGCGCTGCGGGACCGAGCCTGTCGGCGAAGACGACTTCTGCTTCGGCCAGGGCCCGCACGCCGCGCAGGGTCAGCAGGTCCAATGCGCCGGGGCCGCCACCGAGCAGGGTGATGGATCCGGCCCGGGTCGCTGGTCCAAGGTGCATGACGGGAATGCGCGCGGCCTGCACCACCGAGGCGAAGCGCAGCGGTTCGGCATCGCAGATCACCAGCAGGCCGGCTTGTTCCAGCAACTGTACTGCCTGGAAGGGCCCGTCGGCGGTGAGCACCGTGGCGCCCTCCGCCCGGAAGCGCAGCGCAGTATTTTTGCTCCCGGATTTACTTCCAGCGATCAGCACAGTGCATCCGCGCAGTTCGAGGTCGATGCCAATCATGGTTTCCTTGATTCTGCTCGAGTTTCTAGGGGTGACATGGGATTCTCCTTGAACTAGTGGATGCACCCAGCTTAGGCGCCCAGGTTTTCCCGGAGGTATCGCAAATGTTTCAAGCGCAATAATTCGAGTAAAGGTTAACCTTTTCGAAATGTTCGCGAGGGTAAGACGAAACACAAAGTCTCTAATGTAAATATTGTTGCGAGGCACCGGCCTGGCTGATCCTGCAAAGTTCAGTGAGCGAATACGCGGGAGACTTGCCGAGTTCTGCCTGCAACGGGCACGCTGGGAACATGGAATCCCTGTTCGACGACAGTGCACTGCCCCGTAGCGGGGGAGCCTTGCGCCCAGGAGCCTGGCACTTGCCGGGGTGGCTGGACGCGCCCGCGCAGCAGTGGATCGTCCGGCGCTTCTTCGAATGGGGCAGCGGGCCTGTTCCGCCGCACCGCACAGCCGTCAACGGCCATCCGATGAGCGTGCAGAGCTTGTGCCTGGGGTGGCATTGGAGCCCGAACCGCTACTCCAAGACCGCTGACGACCTGGACGGGCAATCAGTGGCGCCCATGGAAGACTGGCTGGTCCGCTTGGGCAAGCAGGCGGTCGCAGAAGCTACGGGGGACCTGCAGCGCGCGCAGGACTACCAGCCCGATGCGGCTATCGTGAACTACTACGACGTGCAGGCCGCCATGGGCATGCACCAGGATGCGCAAGAGCGCATCAACGCCCCGGTGGTTTCGCTGTCCATCGGCGATTCGGCAACATTCCGCCTGGGCAATACCGAGAACCGCAACCGGCCATGGCAAGAGATCCGGCTGGCTTCGGGGGACCTGTTCGTCTTCGACGGCCCCTCACGCTTCGCCTATCACGGGGTGAGCAAGATCCATGCCGGGACCGCACCTGCAGGCCTGGGCCTTGGCGGCGGACGCATTAACATCACGCTGCGCCAGACCGGGCTGGAAAGGAACTAGTTCCCCAGATCGATCGTGGCAGCGAGCGCGTAATGATCGGAATCGGCGATTTCCAGCCGCTCCAGGCCTGCTGATTCGACGCCGCGTAGCATCACATGATCGATGCCGAGCATCGGGAACAGGGACCGCGGCCAGGTCAGGGCCAAGCCCCAGTCGCTGTAGTGGGCTTCCTCCAACTGGTTAGCGACCGGCGCGAAGTGGCGGTCGGAGCTGGTGGCGTTGAAGTCTCCGGCGGCAACGATCTTCGGAGATTCGTCATCGGCGAGGTAGCCGGCCAAGGAAGCAAGCATCATGTCCCGCTCGTGATGGCCGGTAGGCCTGGCCGACGCCGCATGCACAGCGTACAGGCGGACATCCCCTTTTTCGCTGGCCACGTCCACCCGCAACGCGCGGTCCCAACCCAGCCCCAGATCCAGGGGCTCTGGATTCTTCAGCGGAGAGGCGCTCCACACGCCTACGGTGCTGACCATGTAGCTGTAAGGATGGGATTGGGCGAGCTCGGCGGTGATTCCCGGCTCCTGGCCTTCACCGATTTCCTGCAGGGTGATGACCTGCGCGCCGTTGGCTGCCAATTCGCGGGCAGCCTGCACGCCCGCAGACTCGTGGACGTTTTGCGTGGCAACCAGCAGGGAAGCTTCTGGTGCGCGCCGGTCCGAAGGCAGGAACGCCGGCCCGAAGAGCACAGCCCAAACAACGACCGGTACGAGCAGGCCGATGAAGCTGATGCGTCCGCGCACCACCAAGGCCATCAGCAAGAGCACTGGAATTCCGAGGCCCATCCACGGGGCCAGGTTATCGACGATCAATCCGAGACCCAGGACATCGGGGATCTGCTGGTGGAACACCATTAGCCCGGCCAGCGCGAGACAGAGCATGACAAAGAAGAACCTCGCGATTATTCGCGAGGCCGACAGGCGATGGTGCGATGAATGAGGCATAGGACTTAATACAGTGGCACAAAATACTGTGGGATTCGTAATTTTCCGCTCGGGGATTGCCACTGTCGCCCGATGCAGTCACTACGATGGATAAGAGCGCCGAGGGAGCCGCTTCCCAAGACCCTGCCATGAATTGAGAAATTGAATGACTGCCTATGTATCTGGCGGAAAACTACTGCTGGCAATTGTTGCCTTGGCCATGGGCGGCGTCGGCATCGGTGTCACTGAGTTTGCCATGATGGGCTTGCTCCAGGAAGGTGCCGCCGATCTGGAAGTGGGCTATGCGCAGATGGGCCTGATGATCAGCGCCTACGCAATCGGCGTGGTGGTGGGCGCCCCGGTGCTCACTGCGCTGGCTGCCAAGATCCCGCGCAAGCGTGCGGTGCAGCTGCTGATTCTCTTCTTCACGCTCGCCAACCTCTCCTCATTCTTCGCTCCGGACTACAACACCATGCTGGTGACCCGCTTCCTTGCAGGCCTGCCGCATGGGGCCTACTTCGGACTGGCCGGTGTGCTTGCCGGCAGCTTGGTTCCGGCCACGATGCGCGGACGCGCCATTGCCTGGGTGATGCTCGGGCTCTCGGTGGCCAACGTTGCCGGTGTCCCGTTGGTGACCCGGCTCGGCCAGGAATACGGCTGGCGTTCGATGTTCCTGGTCGTCACTGCGATCGGCGTGTTGACCGCTGTGCTGATTAGCTTGTTCGTCCCATGGCGCAAGACCGATGCCGGGGCGAGCATCCGCCGCGAGCTGACCGCCTTGAAGAGTGCCCAGGTGTGGCTGGCGATGCTCACCGGCATTGTCGGCTTCGGCGGATTCTTCGCGGTGTACTCGTACATTTCGCCCACGCTGACCGAAGAAGCAGGACTGCCAATTGAGCTGGTGCCGCTGGCTTTGGCGCTCTATGGCGTAGGCATGGTCGTTGGTTCGCTGGCCGGTGGCAGGCTTGCCGACTGGTCGATCTTCGGCGCGATCAAGCTTTCTTCCGTTTTCATGATCGCCACCATGCTGATTTTCGCTGCCGTGACCAGCTGGGTGGTTCCGACGATGATCATGGTCTTCGTGATGGGCGCAGTGGGTTCCCTGCTGATCCCTGCGTTGCAGACGCTGCTGATGGATTCGGCCCCGCATGCGCAGTCGCTGGCTGCTTCGCTGAACCACTCGGCGCTGAATGTTGCCAACGCGCTGGGCGCTGCCCTGGGTGCCGCGGTGATTGCCGCCGGTTACGGCTTCCGCGCCCCATCTGTGGTTGGCGCTGGGCTGGCCGCCTTGGGCCTGCTGATCGCGTGGATAACCCAGATCCGCGCGAAGAAGGTGGGCCTGCTCGTAGGCCGCGAGGCTTTGGAAGCCCGCGAGCAGGCGCGCACCCACTAGCGCTTCGGCTAGCTGGCCAACGCGGTGATGTTGAACATCCAGACCACGCCGAACTTGTCGCGCAGCTCGCCGAAGGAGTCGCCCCACGGGGCCCGCTCCAATGGCATGTTGATCTGGCCGCCTTCGCCCAATCCTTCCCACCACCGGGTCAGGGTCTCCGCGTCGGCTCCGGCCGTCCCGTCGCTGCTTAGCGCGATCACGCCATTGCCCCGGACGTCCATTTCGGGCGGGGTGTCCGAGGCCATGAAGTGCAGGCCGCGTTCAACGAATAGCGAGGAGTGCATAATCTGGTCGGCAACGGCCGGATTATTGTCATTCATGCCTTCTTGGAAGGTCATCATGGAAAGCTCGCCACCGAGTACCTGGTGGTAGAACTCCATAGCTTCTTTGGCATCTCCGGCGAAACGCAGGTATGGGGTCAGTCCGATGGTCATGGGATTGCGCCTTTCGAAGGAATGGGTGGGGCCGGCAGGTCCCGACCCATATTCTTCCACTTGGGGAGCACCGTGTGAATAGAGGATTGTGACCAGCGTCTCGAACAGCCGATTTGGAGTTTTCGGCAGTGCTCCGGTAAAGTTTTATCTCGGTTCAGGGGTTGTGCAAGCCACTGGAATCACCTCGTTTGGGGGTATGGCGCAGTTGGTAGCGCGTCTGCATGGCATGCAGAAGGTCAGGGGTTCGAATCCCCTTACCTCCACCAAATGGAAAAAAACCGGGAAACATCAGAAATGATGTTTCCCGGTTTTTTCGCATTCTCCCAAGTTCCCAACAGGCCATGCTGTAGGGTTGGCTCAATTTCCCAGACGATTCCGTCTTCGAGCCAAGGGAGAATCAATGAGAGAACTAACCTACTTCGTTGCAGTGAGCTTGGACGGGTACATTGCCGGTCCTCACGGCGAATTCGATGCATTCGCGGTGGCTGGCGACCACGCGGCGCCCATCTGGGACCGCTACCGCGGCACCGCGCCGACCCAGCTGGCAGAGTCGGCTGGACTGCCTATCGAGGGGTGCCCTTTCGATACGGTGCTGATGGGATGGAATACCTACGCGGTCGGCTTGCCAGCACTGCCCAGCCCGTACTCGCATCTGAGACAGATTGTTTTCACGCGCGAGCACTCTTCACCTCCAGGAAGCCAAGAGGTGCAGTTCACCAGTGCGGATCCGCGAGAGGTCATCGGGGAACTCAAATCCCAACCGGGTGACGGCATCTGGCTGTGCGGCGGAGGGCAATTGGCCGCCAGGCTCCGGCCGGACATCGACAGGTTGGCCCTGAAGGTGCAGCCGGTGATGTTCGGGTCGGGTATCAAGCTCTTCGGGGACACAGGGTATGCCCCGGATCGCTGGAGGCTGGAGAACATGCAGTCTTTTGCCTCCGGAGTCTGTCTTGCCGAGTACTCGCGCGGCTAGTGGACGTTGGAGGCGGCTACATTCCTTCGTCTCCGATATGACCCGCAGCTGTCGCATCGAGCACACGCTCAACGAACGCCGCGTATTCGCCCATGTAGTGGGCCAGGAACTTCTCGGTGTCCGGGTTGCTGATGCTCCCGTCCTCGCCGAAGTCTTCGGGACGGTACTGCAGGTAGACCTCGGGGGAGTTCAGCTGCGGGGCATCCAGGAAGCTGAGGACGCTGCGCATGCTGGACTGCATGACCGCGGTACCGATGGCTCCGACCGAAGCGCCGAGCAGGCCGGTGGGCTTGCGGGCGAAGGAGTTGGTGCCCCAGGGCCGCGAACCCCAGTCGATGGCATTTTTCAGCGCACCGGGAATTGAACGGTTGTACTCCGGGCTGATGAATAGCAGGCCGTCCGAGGCCTCGATGGCGGTCTTTAGCGCGGTCCCGGCTTCGGGATAATTATCATCGTAGTCAGCGCTATACAAGGGCAGATCGCTGATCGGGATTTCCGTGAAACTGAGGTTTTCAGGTGCCAGGGCTATCAGGGCCTTGGACAGGACGCGGTTGATGGAGTTCGTGGCGAGCGAACCGACGAAATAGCCGATGTTGTAATCCATGGAACCACTTCAGCACCGGGGTGAGGGGTGGCAAAAGGCCCTCGGGCAAACTCCCAGCTAAGCCAGGCCGCCTGGATGACCGCGCTGCGCAATCTGGTGCGAACCGAAGTCCGAGAAGTCGGCGGCGCCCGGCGGGCCCCAAACAGTGAGCACGCGCAGGTCCGTGCCGCCGGGATTGCACAGGTCGTGGTCCACTCCGGCATCGGCCAATACGCTGTCGCCGGGACCGAGCTCGTATACGCGCTCGCCGACCCGCATCCGCGCCCGGCCCTCGATCACCTGGTAGAACTCCTGCAAAGCTCCCTGGCCCTCGTGGCGATGGAAGCCCTCGAAGCCGCCTGGTTCTATCACCCAGGTCTGGATGGCTACCGGCATCCCGGTGTGCCCGGCGAAGTGGTGGCTGACCTTCATGGCTGAGCCTTCGTGCATCCGGTAGTCGAAGGCATGGGCATCGCGCGCTTCAAACGGATCCATGGCTATCCCTCCGCCTGGTATCCCAGCCTGGTGCTGATTCGCCTTGCTGCGGCACGGGTGCTGGAGCAAAGCTGCTCCAGCTCATCGGCGCCGATGCGGTAGAACGGAGCGGCGGTCATGGCGCAGGCGACGAGTTCACCGCGGTGATCGAGAATTCCTGCGGCCACTCCGACCTCCTCGGCGGAGGTCTCGCCGTAGTTGACCGCGTAGCCCCGCTCGCGTACAAGATCCAGGCGTGCCTGGTATTCGGCGGGGGCCGTGCCGGCAAGATCGATCTCTCCGTTGGAGATCAGCTCCGCGCGGCGTGCTGGATCCTCATTGGCGAGGAATACCTGGACGGTAGCGCTCAGCCCCGAACGGTACCGCGACCCCATGACCGAGGTGTGCTTGACCAGATGGGTTGAAGGCAGCTGTTCTACCGAAATCGACTCGCTGCCGTCCCAGATGTTCAGTACAGCGGTCTCGCCGGTAGCTTCACGCAGATCTTCCAGAATGGGGTAAGCCACCTGCCGCACGTCCAGGTTGGCAAGCAATGGTCCGGCAATGGCAATCAGTCCGACACCCAAGCGGTACTTGCGGGTTTCCTCGTCACGATCCACAACGCGTTCCTGCTCAAGGGTGGCCAGAATACGTGAGACGCTGGATTTGTGGAGGCCGACCTGCTCCGCGATTTCGGTGACGCCGACTACCGGGCGCTCAACGGTGAAGCAACGGAGCACATCGAGCACGTTGACGATCACCGAGGTACCCCGGGTTTCATTGCGAATTTCAGTCATTTCCCCTCCTGAGTTGCTACTATCCTACGGCTCAAACCAGTGGCTTGCGGCTGGTTTCGACCGAGCAAGCCACCGCCACCAGCGAAATCACGGCTGCGCCCATCAAGTACCAGCCGGGGGCAAGGACGTTGCCGCTCGTGGCAATGAGCAATGTGGCCACGAATGGCGCGGTTCCGCCAAACAATGCATTCGAGAGGTTGAACGACACTGCGAATCCGGAATAGCGGACCTTGGTGGGGAACATTTCCGCGAGGTAGCTCGGAAGGGTCCCGTCGTTGAGCGTGAGCATTGCGCCGAGCAGAATCTGAACCAGGACGATGATCAGGAAGTTTCCCGATTCCAAAGCCATGAAGGCAGGAACGGTGAACAGGATGAACAGAATCGATGCGCTGATCAAGACACGCTTGCGTCCGAAGCGATCCGATAGCATGCCCGTGACAAAGATGAATCCGACGTAGGCCAACAGCGCAACGGTCGTTGCCAGGTAGGAACGGGTGGCGTCGAGTCCGAGCTCTTCGGATAGATAGGTCGGCATGTAGGAAAGGAGGACGTAGAACCCGACGGCGTTCAGCAGCACTGCGCCCGCAGCCTGGACCAGCTGGCGCCAGTGGTTTTTCAGCAACGACCCGACTGGGGATCCCTCAGGAGTGGAGGACTCGGATGCTTCAAGGAAAGCCGGCGAATCCTCCAGCTTGGTGCGGATATAGCGGCCAATGAGCCCCATGGGCGCGGCCAGCAAGAACGGTATGCGCCATCCCCAGGACTCCAGATCCCCGGTTGACAGCAACCCTGTCAGCCCGGCGGCCATCAGTGAGCCGAAGAGCAGGCCGGTGGCAGTGCTCGCCGGAACCACTGCCGCGTACAGGCCGCGCCGGTTGGCCGGCGCGTACTCGACCAGGAAGGCGGAGGCGCCGGCATACTCGCCGGCGGCAGAGAAGCCCTGGACCAGACGCAGGGCCAGGAGCAGCAGGGGCGCGCCAAAACCGATGGATGCGTAGCCGGGGAGCAGCGCTATGCAGAAGGTGGCACCGGTCATCAGCAGGATCGACCACGACAGGGCTTCACGCCGGCCGATCTTGTCGCCCAGATGCCCCCATATGAACCCGCCGACAGGGCGGACCAGGAACGAGATGGCGAATACCCCGAAGGTCATCAGCAAACCAGCCTGCGGATCATCGCTGGGGAAGAACACTGCGGCGATGGTGACGGCCAGGTAGCCGTAGGCCGCGTAGTCGAACCATTCCACGAAGTTGCCGATAAAGCTGGCAGCGATCACCTTGCGGCGGGTCTTCGCGTCAATGGTGCGGGACGGGGCCACGCCGGTGGCCGCTGCGGCCGTGGTTCCGGTGGGGGCTTGCGATGGGGAGTTGCTGGAATGGTTCATGGGGTGAAACCGCCTCTGGAGGGCAACGGCTTTGGCCAGTGCTGGCTTCTTTGCCGCTGGAATGATGAAGTGTTCCGGCAGACCGGTGGGTGGTCGTCGGTTCTAGGCGCAGCCCCCGTGCTTGCTGCGCATCAGATGGTTAAAGCAGCCGTGGGGCGGGGTTCGGGCCCCGCCCCACGGTTATCGCTTGCCCTTAGGCATCGATGATGTTGTTCTGCGGGCCGAAACCGAACTTGGTGATGTTCTCGACGCCACCGTCCTCGCCGATGACCAGGATGTCATGCTCGCGGTAGCCTCCGGCACCTGGCTCGCCATCAGCGACGGTGATCATTGGCTCCATCGAAACGACCATGCCCGGCTCCAGAACAGTCTCGATGTCCTCGCGCAGTTCCAGACCAGCTTCGCGGCCATAGTAGTGCGAGAGCACGCCGAAGGAGTGGCCATAGCCGAAGGTGCGGTTCGGGAGCAGTCCGTGGGAGATGTAGATTTCGTTCAGCTCCGCTGCGATGTCCTTGCAGACCGCTCCGGGCTTGATGAGCTCCAGGCCACGCTTGTGGACCTCGACGTTGACGTTCCACAGTTCCAGGCTGCGGGCATCCGGCTCGCCGAGGAACAAGGTGCGCTCCAGAGCGGTGTAGTAGCCGGAGGTCATCGGGAAACAGTTCAGCGAGAGGATGTCCCCGCGCTCCAGCTTGCGGGTGGTGGCCCAGTTGTGGGCGCCATCGGTGTTGATGCCCGACTGGAACCAGACCCAGGTATCGCGCACTTCGCGGTGCGGGAAGGTCTTGGCAATCTCGTGCACCATCGCTTCGGTGCCGATCAAAGCAACTTCGTATTCGCTAATACCTTCGCGGATGGCGGCCTTGATGGCTTCGCCGCCCAGGTCGCCGATGCGCGCACCGTGCTTGATGACTTCGATTTCCTCGGCGGACTTGATCATGCGCTGGCGCATGGCGTCCTGCGAAACATCTACCAAGGCCGCACCGTCGAAGGTGTCGGCGATCTGCTGGCGGGTGCGGCCCGGCAGGAAGTCGTCTTCCACGCCGATCCGGCTCGCCTTCACTCCATCGCGCTTGAGCGCTTCCTGCAGGCCGTAGAAGAAGTTGTCGCGCTTCCAGTCGGTGTACACGATATTGTCGCCGTAGCTGGTGCGCCATGGCATCCCGGCATCGATGTTCGCGGTGACGGTGGTCGAGTTGCTGGCGGTGACCACCAGGGCGTAGTTGCGGCCGAAGGTGGTGTACAGGAAGTCCGAGTAGTACTTGATGCCGTGGTAGCTGGTCAGGATGACTGCGTCCAGGGACTTGGCGGCCATGATCTGGCGCAGGCCGGTCAGGCGGCGCTCGAACTCCGCATCCGAGAAAGTCAGTGGCTGCTTGGTGCCGTTGTGCAGCGTCTTCAATCGCGCCAGTTCGGAAACGTTGGTGGCGATGTTGGCGGTAGTCATGGTTTTGGCTCCTTGTGGGAAATCAACTGTCAAGGGAGGCCGGCCCAATCAGATGGATTGCGAGGATTCATGGGAATCGCCGGAGAAGAATTACGTGTTGCGCTCACTGCAACGCCGTTGCAACTAGATTATGTGTGCCCTGCGTCACTGTCAAGAGCGGTTGTGAAATCTTTTTCTGCAGTGCACAAGATCGGAATTGACCTGCATGAATATGAAAACCACCAGGTAATGGAGAAGGCCGCGAAGCTCATAATGACGAGCATCGCGGCCTTCATGCCGATGCGGGTTCTACCGCTTAGTTCTGTTGGTGCTGTCCTGGTTCTTCCTTGAGGATCGCTCCGCCGCCATCGGGGTCGGCTACGAAGACCAGATTCGGGTCGGGGTTGTTGATGTCCTTTTCCAGTTGCTTGATCGCCTTGTCTCGTTTGAGCAGCCTGCGGATCAAATTGATGATCATCAAAATGATCACGAAGGAGAACGGGAAGGCGCCGATGATGGTGCCCGTTTGGACTGTATCCACCACCGCGGTTCCGCCCATGGTCAGCAGCACAGTGGTCACCGTCGCGACAGACAGCACGAGGACTACACGGAAGACTGGACCGGATTTGCCCGGGGCGGAGACGAATTCACTGAGTGCGTAAATGCCAGAGTCCAAGGATGTCACGTAGTAGGTGGCCACCAGGATGGTGGAAACAACTAGCAGGACCGTGCCGACGACAGGCAAGGAATCAAGCATGACGAACAAGCCGGAGGAAGTGTCCCCGGCGACTGCACTGCTGATGCCGCGATCAGTCTGGTCATCGTAGTAGAGTGCTGCGGAGCCGATCACTGCAACCCAAACCATCACGATCAATGAAGGAATGATGGTCACGCCGAGAACGAATTCGCGGATGGTACGGCCACGCGAAATGCGGGCAATGAATCCGGCCACGAATGGGGAGAAGGCAATAACCCAGCACCAGATGAAGACCGTCCACCAGCCATTCCAGCTGTCTTGCCATGAATCCAGGGTGTTGGCGGCCAATCCTGAATCGGTCCACAGGCTCATATTCGCGAAGTTCGTGAAGAAGCTGCCAAAGGTCTGGGACAGATTCGAGATGATGTACAGCGATGGGCCGAAAACCAGCACCGCTGCGATCAGCACGATACTGAGGATCGAGTTCAATCCGCTGATCCGTGCCATGCCCTTGCTGATGCCGACGATAGCCGAAATAGAGGTGATGCCAGCGAAGATCAGAATGACCATGAACCACATCATTGGGCTGGCGGTTAATCCAGTGAAGGAAGTCAGTCCGGAGGTGAACTGCATGGCTGCGAATCCGAAGGAAGTAGCCAGGCCGAGTACGGTCGCGATAATTGCCAGGAGCTCAACGATGACGCCGGCTCCGCGTCGCGACCAGCGGGGCAGGATATCCACGGTAGCCTCGCGAAAAGTCAACGTCTTGCCGAGGTTGTGATGCGAGTAGGCCAAGCACACTGCAACGGCGCAATACATGGCCCAGGCGGTCAAGCCCCAGTGGAAGTAGGTCCAAACAATGGCCCCTTCTTCGCCGCCACCGTTTGGCCCTGCCGGGATCACGGGATTTTCATCGCGCAGCATAATTGGTTCGGCAACTGACCAGAAGATCAAGCCGATGCCTTGGCCGCAAGCGAACAGCATGGAATACCAAGCGAATTTGCTGTGCTGCGGTTTGGCGTTCGGGCCGCCGAGACGGATCTTGCCTACTCGGCTCATGGAGAGCCAAATGCACACCACCACGGTGAAAACTGAATACAAGATGAAGAGCCAGGTGAATTTTCCGGTGACGAAAGTGCGCATTTCGGAAATCGCGGCTGAGGCGGCTTCCGGATTGGACAGGACCCAAATCATCACGGCGATAATCAGTACTGGCGGGATTACGCGAATGAGCAGTCGATCCATGGGAGGTATGTGCCGCCCCATGAAACGTGGTACCTCAACTTGCTTCTTATTCTCCTCGGGCGTCCGGGGTTCTTTCGCGGACTTTTTCCTGTCTTGGGATGTCGAGCTATCCACCGACATGCTATTTCACCTCGATGCTGATGTTGCCCAGCAGCAGCTCGCCTTTGAGCGCGTCGGCAACTTGGTTTGTGACGGTCTCGAATAGCAGCTGTCCGCGATCTGCCGTGGCGCCCTTCGCAGAAGAGAGGCAACCGCTGTCCGGAGTGCGTGAAGGATCCTCCGGGAAGATGTCATAGGGCGTGAGCTTTGCTGGCGGGTGGTCGACAACCCGATCCATGTTTACCAGGTGCGGGTGGAGCAGGAGCATCAAGGAAGTTTCGAGGATGCCTCCGTGCTCAATGTCCCAGCCGAGGAAGCCGTCGGGGAAGACCTTGGCTAAGGTTTCCTCATCGACAAAGTCCCAGTAGGACAGCAGGATGGCGCGCGACGCCGCGCCGGCGGCTCGGCACTTGGCTACTGCGTTGTCCAATCCCTCGTAGATGAACTGGTAGTTCTCGAAGTGCCCGTTGAGGACGACAACATTATCGAAGCCCTGGGAGATGAAGGAGGCGACTACGTCCTCAACCATCAGGCTAAGCGACGAGCCGCCGAGGCTGGTTGTGCCTTTGCGGTGGTTACCGCCGCCGGAGCGGGGCTGGGATTTGTACCCGTAGCTCAACGCCGGCGCAACCAAAGCACCTGTGCGCTGCGCGACGGCTTCTGCGATGGAACGCGAGAGCATGGCATCTACGCCCAGTGGCATGTGCGGTCCGTGCTGTTCGGTCGCTCCGGCCGGGATGATGATGGTGGATCCGGTACGCGCTACGTTCTCGGCGTAGGTCTGGGCATCGAGTTCGTCAATGAATACTGAGTGCATGGAATTCTCCTGAACCCCTGGGGCAAGCGATGCCGCAGGCGGGAAAGATTCTGTATCGGAGGCTGGTTGCAAGATGCGCAACACTGTTGCACTGAATCATTGCAGTGGCTTGCATCACAGTCAAGCTTCGTGGTGAAAATTTCCTCCGGCGGCTCTCGCTGGCTCGGCATCCGCTCAATGGGAGGAAAAGAGGAGGTGCCAAGCCAATGCGGTAACGAGGTGCCGGCTTGCGAGGTGCACGAAATTCGAAGTGTTGCGCGGCGGATGCATGCCAGGCGGTTTGGATTAGCGCGTCAAGCAGGGTTGAGCCGGCGTGATGCGTGGTTGCGTAGTAGCGGCGAGCGGTGCGGATGATCGGTTTAGCTCGCCGCTCATGGATCCGGCTGGTCGGGTGGATGCTTCAGCCGTTCTTTGAGTTTCTGCAGCCATGTTCCGTCGCGCATCAGTTGCGGGAACGGCTTGTGCGCGTATCCCGTGGCCGGTGGCGCGGTGGATTCGTAGGACATGGCCGAGCCGGGGCAAATGGTGATGCTGTGCCCGTTGCCGTAGGCCGTGTATTCGTACCAGCCGGCGGCTTGCTTGGCCTTGTTGCAGGCCGCGCAGCGGCCATCGCCGTTGAGGACCGTGGTCTTGCCGCCGCGGGCGTATTGCTTGACGTGGTCTATTTCCTCCACGATGCCGTCGCAGAACGGGGTGCGGCAGTGCCGGTCGCGTACGGCGATGAACTTCTTGAGCTTCTCCGGGAAGAGCCGTGCCTTGGAGTCCATGGAGACCAGTTCCTGGTCGCCGGGGGCGGTGTAGAAGCGGGCGAGTTCGGTGCGCACTTCGATTTGCTCGATGTTTTCGCGGGTGACTTTCGCTTCCATCTGCTCGAAGCTCAGGTCGTTGGGGATCTGGTGCCCGCCGATCCATTCACGCACGCTCTGGGCAGGGATATAGCCGTAGCCTTCCAATAGCGCTGGTTCGCGTTCCCCGGCGAACAGGGCCCGGTCGGTCATGATCACGCCGACGTTCAAGGCGACGGGCATCTTGGAGGGCTCGCCGATCATCATGTAGCTGAACAGCAAATCGGCGCGGATCTGGGTGCGGGTGCGCGGGTCGCCTTTCTTGCGCAGGGTCTTGGATTCTTCGTCCAGATAGCGCTTGAGGCACATTCCGGGCAGCAAGGGGTATTCGCCGCGGATCTTGATACAGCCGCGCTTCTGGTCGATTTCCAGGGTGAGGTGGCGGTCTTCCTCGACGGTTTTCTGCTTGATGGATTCCTGATCCGAGGTGTAGGAAAGGACGAACTTGCGCACGGTTTGAGTGATTTGGCGGGTGCCCATGGAGTCGAACATGTCGGGGTTCTGGGCAAAGTACTGGTCGAATTCGGTGCGGCGCTGGGCTCTGAGGTCCTGGAGCGGGGTCAGGATGGCCTGGGTTTGCGCTTCGGTGAATTCTCCGCGGGAGCAGGCGGCGGCCAGGTGAGGTGTGTCTTCGAAGAGGATGCGGCAGTTGACCAGGTAGTTGCGCATGCCGTGCGGAGATTGCTTGCGGGCCAAGGCGACGCAGGCGGCGGCGCCGCGGGTTTGGTCATCGAGGTGGACGCCGCGTTCCTCGTGGTCGCGCGCGAAGCTCTTCTCGATCTGGTGGGAGAGGCAGGCCTGCCGGTAGCGGATGTAGGAGGCTAGTGCTTCGAGGCCTTCGATGGCGTGGGCGCAATCGGCTTTGGTGCCGTGTTCTTCGAGCTGGACGAGGTCGTCGTTCAGCTGGTCCAGATGCAGGTCGAAGGCATCTGGGGGTGCTGGTGGGGTGAGGCCGTTGCCGTGCGCCTTTGCTTCGGACATGTTCTAATTATACTTCTCTTATTCGAACATGTCTTCGACTTTTTGAGATGAGGATAACTATCTTTGCACCAGAGGAAGTGGTGGATCCATCCACTCGGCCACAACGGGGCTAGCGGCTCGGGGCCGGCTAGAGGACCGATCGCACCGATTTCTCGAAATGGACAATATGCTCCAGCGCCAATTTGTGCGCCAGCTGCGCGTGCCCGTCGAGGATGGCCTGGAGCAGTGAAACGTGCTCCGCGATGTGCTCGTCGATGCTCGGCAGGCGGTCCAGGGCCATGCACCAGATGCGGGTGGCCAGATTGTCCAGACGGATCAGCGTCTGTTCCAGGTGATGATTGCTGGCTGCCTGGTAGATCAGCCGGTGGACCTCCAAGTCATTCTCCATGAGCGTGCGGCGAAGGTTCTCGCCCGAGAGCCGGCTAACCGCTTCAAGGGTCGCCTCGATGCCGGCGCGCGCGCTGCCGCCGCGCAGGGCCGCCGCTTTCGCCGCGGCCAGGGGCTCAAGGACTTGGCGGACCTCGGTGATATCGGCCAGCTCCGTGATGTCGACCCGGGTGGCGAAGGTGCCGCGGCGCGGGTAGGAATGCACCAGGTGGTCGACCTCCAGGCGCTTGAGCGCTTCGCGCAACGGTGTGCGGCCTACGCCAAGTTCGGTGACCAGCTGGGCTTCGTTGATCGGGTCACCAGGGGCAATGTCCATCATGATGAGCCGGTCCCGCAGAACCTGGTAGGCGCGTTCAGCCATGGATTCGGCACCCATGGGAAGCTGCGTGGTGGTTGTCATCTCGCCTCCGATTTCTGTGGTCTATTCTGCATGATTGTTCCTCGGTGAAGTAATTTCGGATTACCCATTGACCGGGCTGTGACTTCCATCATACAGTGAAACGCAGATTGATATATCAGTTGTCGGCAATTCATACATTTAGGAATGGGCAATGGCACAAGCTTCAACTCTCGCGGCAGAATCCCTGACCGCGGACCTCGCACATCTCGACCCAGAAGTCGCGCAGCGTATTGACGCTGAGCTGGCTCGCCAGCAGCGCGGCCTGGAAATGATCGCTTCGGAGAACCACACTGCGCAGGCAATCATGCAGGCGCAGGGTTCGGTACTGACCAACAAGTATGCCGAGGGCTACCCGGGCCGCCGCTATTACGGCGGTTGCGAGGAAGTTGATGTCATCGAGACGCTGGCTATTGAGCGGCTCAAGGACCTGTTCGGGGCGACGTTCGCTAATGTGCAGCCGCACTCGGGTGCGCAGGCCAACGCGTCGGTGTACCACGCGCTGGTTCGCCCGGGCGATACCGTGCTGGGGCTGAACCTGAACCACGGTGGCCACCTGACCCACGGCATGAAGCTGAACTTCTCGGGCCGCTTGTTCAACATCGTTCCTTACGGTGTGGACGAGGAAACCTATGAGGTGGACATGGACGAGGTGGAGCGCCTTGCCATTGAGAACCAGCCGAAGATGATTGTTGCTGGCTGGTCGGCGTACCCGCGCCAGCTGGATTTCCAGCGTTTCCGCGAAATCGCGGACAAGGTCGGCGCGTACTTGTTCGTGGATATGGCGCACTTCGCTGGCCTGGTGGCAACCGGGTTGCATCCTTCGCCGGTCCCGCACGCTCACGTGGTGACTTCCACGACGCATAAGACGCTTGCTGGTCCTCGTGGCGGCATTATTCTCTCGAATGATGCGGAGATTGCGAAGAAGTTGAACTCGGCGGTGTTCCCTGGCCAGCAGGGTGGTCCGTTGGAGCACGTGATTGCTGGCAAGGCGGTGGCTTTCAAGATTGCCGCTTCGCCGGAGTTCAAGGAGCGCCAGGAGCGGACCTTGGCTGGTGCCCGCATCTTGGCTGAGCGCTTGACCCAGGAAGATGTTGTGGCCAAGGGCATCAGCGTTTTGACTGGTGGCACGGATGTTCACATGGTGCTCGTTGACTTGCGTAATAGCGAGTTGGATGGGCAGCAGGGTGAGGATCTTTTGGCTCAGGTGGAGATCACGGTGAACCGCAATTCGGTTCCGTTTGATCCGCGCCCGCCAATGGTGACCTCAGGGTTGCGCATCGGCACCCCGGCACTGGCGACCCGCGGCTTCTCTGAAGAGGCATTCGCCGAGGTTGCGGAGATTATTGCTCAGGCGTTGATTGCCGGAGCCTCTGGCGATGTTTCGGCGTTGCCTGGCTTGAAGGATCGTGTGCTGGCGTTGGCTGAAGCCCACCCACTCTACCCAAATCTCAAGAAAGTAGCGGAATAATCATGGCTGATTTGCTCCCAGAACACCCGGAATTCCTCTGGAACAATCCGGAACCGAAGAAGTCCTACGACGTAGTCATCGTCGGCGGCGGCGGGCACGGCCTGGCCACCGCCTACTTCCTGGCCAAGAACCACGGCATCACCAATGTGGCCGTGCTGGAAAAGGGCTGGCTGGCCGGCGGGAACATGGCCCGCAACACCACCATCATCCGTTCCAACTACCTCTGGGACGAGTCGGCAGGCATCTACGAGAAGTCGCTGAAGCTGTGGGAACAGCTGCCCGAGGACCTGGAATACGACTTCCTGTTCTCCCAGCGCGGCGTGATGAACCTGGCCCACACCCTCGGGGATGTGCGCGAATCGGTGCGCCGCGTGGAAGCCAACAAGCTCAACGGCGTGGACGCCGAATGGCTGGACCCATCGCAGGTCAAGGAAGCCTGCCCGATCATCAACGTGAGCGACAACATCCGCTACCCGGTCATGGGAGCCACCTGGCAGCCGCGCGCCGGCATCGCCAAGCACGACCATGTGGCCTGGGCCTTCGCCCGCAAGGCCAACGAAATGGGCGTCGACATCATCCAGAACTGCGAAGTCACCGGCTTCATCAAGGATGGCGAGAAAGTCACCGGCGTGAAGACCACGCGCGGCACCATCAACGCCGGCAAGGTGGCCCTGGCCGGTGCCGGGCACTCCTCGGTGCTCGCCGAAATGGCCGGCTTCGAACTGCCCATCCAGTCCCACCCGCTGCAGGCCCTGGTCTCCGAGCTGTTCGAGCCGGTGCACCCGACCGTGGTCATGTCCAACCACATCCACGTCTACGTCTCCCAGGCGCACAAGGGCGAACTGGTCATGGGCGCGGGCATCGACAGCTACAACGGCTACGGCCAGCGCGGCGCGTTCCACGTGATCGAGGAGCAGATGGCCGCGGCGGTGGAGCTGTTCCCGATCTTCGCCCGGGCGCACGTGCTGCGCACCTGGGGCGGCATCGTGGACACCACCATGGACGCCTCGCCGATCGTCTCCAAGACCCCGATCCAGAACCTGTACGTGAACTGCGGCTGGGGCACCGGCGGGTTCAAGGGCACCCCGGGCGCCGGCTTCACCATGGCGCACACTATCGCCCACGACGAGCCGCATGAGCTGAACAAGCCGTTCAGCCTGGAGCGCTTCGAAACCGGCCACCTCATCGACGAGCACGGCGCAGCAGCCGTCGCACACTAGGAGCAACCGCCATGATGCTGATTGATTGCCCGAACTGCGGGCCACGCAACGAGAACGAATTCAAGTACGGGGGAGAAGCCCACGTGGCCTACCCGGCGGACCCGAGCGCCCTGAGCGACAAGGAATGGTCGCGCTACCTGTTCTACCGGCAGAACAAGAAGGGCATCTTCGCCGAACGCTGGGTCCACTCCGGCGGCTGCCGCAAGTGGTTCAACGCCCTGCGCGACACCGTCACCTATGAATTCAAAGCCGTCTACCGTGCCGGCGAAGCACGTCCAGAAATCCAGGCCACCGAAGGAGGCACCCGATGAGCCAGTCCCAGCGCCTTTCCGCCGCGCAGAGCGCCGGCGCCCGCATTAACCGCGAGGAAGCACTGGCCCTGAGAGTGAACGGGCAGCAGCTTTCCGCCTACCGCGGCGACACCGTGGCCAGCGCAATGCTGGCCGACGGGCTGCGTTCATGCGGCAACTCGCTGTACCTGGCCCGCCCGCGCGGCATCTTCGCCGCCGGGGTCGAAGAGCCCAACGCGCTGGTGACCGTCGGCGCCCGGCACAGCCAGGACATCACCGAATCGATGCTGCCTGCCACCACCGTCCCGGTCACCGACGGGCTGGACGCCACCTTGCTTTCGGGCCTGGGCGTGCTGGATCCGAACGAGGACCCCGCCTACTACGACCACATCCACGTGCACACCGACGTGCTGGTGGTCGGCGCCGGTCCGGCCGGCCTGGCCGCGGCCCGCGAAGCCTCGCGCTCCGGGGCCCGGGTGATGCTGCTCGACGAGCGCGCCGAGGCCGGGGGCACCTTGCTGGACACCGCCGGGGAGCAGATCGACGGCCTGGACAGCAGCCAGTGGATCGAGCAGGTCACCGGCGAACTGGCCGCGGCCGAGGAAACCACCCACCTGCAGCGCACCACCGTCTTCGGGTCCTACGACGCGAACTACCTGATCGCCGCGCAGCGCCGCACCGTGCACCTGGACGGACCGGCCGGGCCGGGCGTTTCCCGCGAACGCATCTGGCACATCCGCGCCCAGCAGGTCGTGCTGGCCACCGGCGCCCACGAGCGCCCGATCGTCTTCGAGAACAACGACCGCCCGGGCATCATGCTTGCCGGCGCGGTGCGCAGCTACCTGAATCGCTACGGCGTGCGCGCCGGGCAGCAGATCGTGGTGGCGACCACCAACGACTCGGTCTACCCGCTGGTCTCCGAGCTGGCAGCCACCGGCGGGGTGGTTGCAGTCATCGACGCACGCACCACCGTCTCCGCGGCCGCCGCGGAAGCAGTGGCCGCCGGGGTCACCGTGCTGACCGGCTCCGTCGTGGTGGACACCGAGGCCGACGCCTCCGGCGAGCTGTCGGCAGTGACCGTCGCCGAGCTGGACGAGCAGCGCAACCTGGGTGCCCCGCAGCGCTTCGAGGCCGACGTGCTGGCCGTGGGCGGCGGCTTCAACCCGGTGGTGCACCTGCACTCCCAGCGCCAGGGCAAGCTGGACTGGGACACCGCAATCCATGCGTTCGTCCCGGCCGCCGCGGTGGCCAACCAGCACCTGGCCGGCGCGGTCACCGGCCGCTTCGACACCGCCAGCGCGCTGAGCACCGGGGCCGCCACCGGCGCCGCGGCAGCCAGCGCAGCCGGCTTCCAGCGCATCGCAGAAGTACCGCAGGCGGTAGCCGTTCCGGCCGGGGAAACCCGCCCGGTCTGGCTGGTGCCCTCGCTGAACGGCGATGACGCGGCGAACTACAAGACCCACTTCGTGGACCTGCAGCGCGACCAGTCCGTGGCCGACGTGCTGCGCGCCACCGGCGCCGGCATGCAGTCCGTGGAGCACATCAAGCGGTACACCTCGATCTCCACCGCCAACGACCAGGGCAAGACCTCGGGCGTCGCGGCGATCGGCGTGATCGCCGCGGTGCTGGGCATCGAGAACCCGGCACAGATCGGCACCACCACCTTCCGCGCACCGTACACCCCGGTGGCCTTCGCCGCCCTGGCCGGACGCACCCGCGGGCAGCTGCTGGATCCGGCACGCATCACCCCGATGCACTCCTGGCATGTGGAGCACGGTGCCGAATTCGAGGACGTCGGCCAGTGGAAGCGCGCCTGGTACTACCCGCAGCCGGGCGAAACCATGGACGAGGCCGTCTACCGCGAATCCGCCGCGGTCCGCGCTTCGGTGGGCATGCTCGATGCCACCACGCTTGGCAAGATCGAGATCCGCGGCAAGGACGCGGCCGAGTTCCTCAACCGCATGTACACCAACGGCTACACCAAGCTGAAGGTCGGCATGGGACGCTACGGCGTGATGTGCAAGGCCGACGGCATGGTCTTCGACGACGGCGTGACCCTGCGCCTGGCCGAGGACCGCTTCCTGATGCACACCACCACCGGCGGCGCCGCCGACGTGCTGGACTGGCTGGAGGAGTGGCTGCAGACCGAATGGCCTGAACTGGACGTCACCTGCACCTCGGTGACCGAGCAGCTGGCCACCGTCGCGGTGGTCGGGCCGAAGTCCCGCGAGGTCATCGCGAAGCTGGCCAGCTCGGTGGACGTGTCCAACGAGGGCTTCAAGTTCATGGCCTTCAAGGACGTGGTGCTGGACTCCGGGATCGAGGCGCGGATCAGCCGCATCTCCTTCTCCGGCGAACTGGCCTTCGAGATCGCCATCCCTGCTTGGCACGGGCTGCGCGTCTGGAAAGACGTGTACGCCGCCGGCGAGGAATTCAATATCACCCCGTACGGCACCGAAACCATGCACGTGCTGCGCGCCGAGAAGGGCTTCATCATCGTCGGGCAGGACACCGACGGCACGGTGACCCCGCAGGATGCCGGCATGGAATGGGTGGTCTCCAAGCTCAAGGACTTCGTCGGCAAGCGCTCCTACAGCCGCGCCGACAACGTGCGCGAGGACCGCAAGCACCTGGTTTCGGTGCTGCCGGTGGACAGCTCGCTGCGCCTGCCCGAAGGCGCCGCGCTGGTTGCCGCCGACGCGCTGGCCACCGATGGCATCACCCCGATGGAAGGCTGGGTCACCAGCTCGTACAACTCGCCGGCCCTGGGGCGCACCTTCGGCCTGGCGCTGATCAAGAATGGGCGCAACCGCATCGGCGAAGTGCTCAAGACCCCGGTCGGCGGCCAGCTGGTCGACGTCCAGGTCTCCGAACTCGTTCTCTTCGACCCGGAAGGAAGCCGCCGTGATGGCTAACGACACCCTGATTGACACCGACGTGCGCCGCTCGCCGGCGCAGCACCTGGCAGCCCAGATGCAGGCGGCCAGCGTCGCCGGCCGCGTGTCCCTGCGCGAAATCGCCTTCACCACCCAGATCTCGCTGCGCAGCGCACCGGGCGGGGCAGCCCACACGGCGCTGTCTGCGGCCACCGGCGTGGGCCTGCCCGCCACGGTGGGCGAGGTGGCCGGCGACGTGTCGGGCACCGCGGTGCTCTGGCTGGGCCCGGACGAGTTCCTGGCCACCAGCCCGGAGAACACCGAGCTGGCAGGTGCGCTCGCCGCGGCCCTGGGCGATGAGCCCGGGCAGGTGGTCGACCTCTCGGCCAACCGCTCGGTGCTGGAACTGGAAGGCCCGGATGCGCCGCTGGTGCTGCGCAAGAGCTGCCCGACGGACCTGCACCCGCGCGCTTTCGGCGTGAACCAGGCGATCACCACCTCGCTGGCGAACATCCCGGTACTGCTGTGGCGCACCGGCGAAACCAGCTGGCGGATCTTCCCGCGCGCCTCCTTCACCGAGCACACCGTGCACTGGCTGATCGACGCCATGGCGGAGTTCGCCGTACCACCGGTGGCCTAGCCGCACCGGCTGATCCGGCCCCGTCCCGACGCCGGGGCGGGGCCGGACTGGCCTGTATCAGCAAACACGCAAGCACAAGCATGCACAGCAACAATCCGGCCAGTTCGTGGCGTTCGGACACCGGCTCTGGCACAGTGCTGTTTAACCCGCTAGCCGAAAGGACCTGAAGCAATCATGAGCGAGCAAATCCGCCACGTGCTGACCCTGCAATGCCCCGAGGGAATGGGGATCGTCAACGCGGTCACCGGATTCCTGCTGAAGCACGAACGCACCATCGTCGAGCTCAAGCAATTCGACGACATGGCCGCCGGCCGGCTCTACCTGCGCGTGGACTTCGCCGGCGAGGGGCAGGCCGACCTGCTGGAGCAGATGCGTGCAGAATTCGCCGAGCTCGCCCAGCAGTTCGAAATGGACTGGCAGCTGCGCGAACGCGGCCAGAAGACCAAGGTGCTGATCATGGTCTCGAAGTTCGACCACTGCCTCAACGACTTGCTCTTCCGTGCCCGCACCGGCGAATTGCCGATCGAGATCGTCGCGGTGGTCTCCAACCACCCGGACAGCCGGTCGCTGGTCGAGTGGCACGGCATCCCGTACTACCATGTGCCGATCTCCAAGGAGACCAAGCCGCAGGCCGAGGCGGAGCTGCTCTCGCTGATCGCCAAGCACGAAGCGGAGCTGGTGGTCCTGGCCCGCTACATGCAGGTGCTCTCCGACGAGCTCTCGCGCGAGCTGACCGGCAAGACGATCAACATCCACCACTCGTTCCTGCCCTCTTTCAAGGGCGCCAAGCCATACCACCAGGCCTGGGAGCGCGGCGTGAAGACCGTGGGCGCCACCGCCCACTACGTGAACTCCGAGCTGGATGAGGGCCCGATCATCGCCCAGCAGGTCGTCGAGGTGGATCATACCTTTGGCCCGCAGGACCTGGTGGCCGCCGGCCGCGACACCGAGTGCAAGGCGCTGTCCAATGCGGTGCGCTGGCACTGCGAGGGCCGGGTCTTCCTCTACGGGAACCGCACGGTGATCCTGCGCTAGCTAGCTAGCGCTCCTCGCCGATTGCCCGGTAGTGCTGCTCGGCATCCACCGATTCGACCGCGTCGAGCTCCCGCAGCGCTGCGGCCACCTGCTCGCTGCCCTCGCCAATAATCTGGCCCAGGGCAGCGAGCACTTGCTTAACCTGCAGTCCGCGGGCTTGCAGCTCATCAACGATGGACTCGGGGGCCACCGTGGCCACCACGGTGATCACATAGATATGCACTGTGTCGCCGCACATCCTATTGGCCTTCCGTGCTGGCGGGGGCTTGGGCCAGCCCGGCACCGGCATCCTCGGCCGGCAACGGGATATCGCGGGAGGTGGACAGAAGCTTGTCCCACAGCTCCTGGGC
Source organism: Arthrobacter sp. JUb119 (assembly GCF_024807995.1). Lineage (NCBI taxonomy): Bacteria > Bacillati > Actinomycetota > Actinomycetes > Micrococcales > Micrococcaceae > Arthrobacter > Arthrobacter sp. JUb119. The sequence continues at coordinate 68,137 of NZ_JANUFE010000003.1, read as the reverse complement.
ACGCAGCCCGGTGGATTCGGCCAGCAGCGCTGCCACGCCAGCCACATGCGGGGTGGCCATGGAGGTGCCGCTGATCGTGTTGTAGCGTTTTTCTCCCGGCCAGGCAGAATAGATGTCCACGCCGGGGCCGGCGATATCCACTGCGCCGCCCTGGGCATCCAGCGCCTGCGCCGAGAAATCGGCAATGGCCAGGGCCGAATCCACTGCAGCCACCGCCATGATGTAGGGGCTGTTGGCTGGCGCGCCGACGAATCCCGGATTCCCGGCGGAGCGCTGCGCGTTGTTGCCGGCGGCGGCCACGATCAGCGAGCCCAGCTCCAGGGCGCGCCGTCCCGCGGTGACATAGGGCGGGTGCACGGTTTTCACGTCGGCGCCCAGTGACATCGAGATGACCTCGCACTTGTTTTCCAATGCCCAGTTGATTCCGGCCAGGATCGTGGAGTCGGAACCCGATCCGTTGCTGCCCAGCACCTTTCCGGCAAAGATATTGGCCTCGGAGGCGACCCCGTAGCCCGGTCCCTGCTGCGGGTCGCGCGGACCGCAGGCCGTGCCGATGCAGTGGGTGCCATGCCCATGGCCGTCGCTGGCGTCCTCGCCATCGACAAAGGACTTGGCATCCACGGTGCGGCCGGCGAAATCCGGGTGCGCGCTGTCGAAGCCGGTATCCAGCACAGCCACGTTGATTCCCTTGCCCGTGTAGCTGGACAGCGATGCGCCCACCGCCTGCAGGCCCCAGGTGAATTCCACGGTGTCCGCGAACGAGGACTGGCCCGGGACCTTGGCGGCATCGGGCAGGATCCGGTACACCAGTTCCGGCACCACGGAGGCCGGCAGCCGATGCCCGGCGCAGCGCTGGCGGAAGTCCTCCAGCTGCTCGGTGCCGCTGGAGACCACCGCGATGCCCAGCATCGGGAAGTATTCGCTGGTGGAGTAGCCCTGCTCGGCCAGCAGCTGGGGCAGTTCGGTGTCGCGTTGGACTTGGGCCAGGCCAGGGGCGCCGGCAGCTGGCTGGTCGAAGACGAGCACGTAGCGGCCCGGGACTTCAGCGGCTTCGGTGCTTTGATGGCGGGACGTGTGCATGGCTGGCTCCTAAGCTGGTTTTCCGAGGTACTTGGCACCTTACCGGCAGCCAGCGGCAGTTGCGCCCCAATGGCCCGGAATTATCAGGATCCCCCTAGTAATGCCCGGTTCTTCCGCCGGCTCTTGCCAGCGCGATGCTCGCGTGCCACGATCGAGGTATACCGCCTTCGAGGAGTTGGAGACAGCATGGAATCGATCGTCATTGCCGGTGGCGGCCTGGCCGCCGCTACTGTTGCCAGCGAATTGCGAGAGCGCGGCTATGCGGGAGCGCTGACGCTGATCAGCGAGGAAGCCGAGCTTCCCTATGAGCGTCCGCCGCTGTCCAAGGGGTTCTTGCAAGGCAAGGACGATCCTGCCTCCTTCACGGTCCACGACGGCCCCTGGTATGAACGCCACGATGTCGCCCTGCGCCTGGGGGTCGCAGCGATCAGCATCGAAACTGCCAGCCAGCAGGTGCTGCTGGCCGATGGCAGCGCGGTGGACTACGACCAGCTGGTCATGGCTACCGGGTCGCGGGCCAGCGTGGGCGGGCAGAATCCGATGCCCGGCTACGACCTGCCCGGAGTGCACGTGCTGCGCACCGTGGCCGATGCGAAGTCGCTGCGTGCAGAACTGACCGAGGGGGCGCAGGTGGCGGTCATCGGCTCGGGCTGGATTGGCATGGAAGTGGCGGCCACCGCCCGCCAACGCGGTGCGCGCGTCACCGTTTATTCCCCGTCCGAGGTGCCGTTGGCCAAGGTTTTCGGCGAACGCTTCGGGCACTACCTGCTGGAACTGCACCAACGCCATGGCGTGGATGTGCGCACCGCACGAGCCCAGGGCATCGAGCAAGTGGACGGGCATCTGCAGGTGCTCTCCGACGCCGGCTCGTCGCGTGCCGACGTGGTGCTGCTGGCCATTGGCGCCCGCCCCAACTTGCAGCTGGCGCAGACCGCCGGGCTGGAAGTGGGTTCGGGAGTGGTCGTGGATGCTTCGCTGCGCAGCAGCAATTCCAAGATCCTGGCCGTCGGGGATATCGCCCAGGCCTTCAATACCAGGCTGCAGCGGCAGCTGCGCGTTGAGCACTGGGACAATGCCATCCGCCAAGCCAAGCTCGCCGCGGCCACGCTGATGGGCGTGGAAGAATCCTACGACTGGCTCCCGTATTTCTTCACCGACCAATTCGATCTGGGGATGGAATACGTCGGGCATAATTCTCCCGATGACGCCTCGGTGGTCCGCGGAAGCATCGAGAGTGGAGAGTTCTTGCTGTTCTGGCAGGACGGCCAGAGGATCACGGCGGCAGCCAACGTGAATATCTGGGATGTCAATGACACCCTGCGCGGGCTGGTTGGTCGGGAAATTGCCGCTGATCGGCTGACGGACCAGGCCATGGAGCTCAAGGATTTGTGAACCGCAGTTTCTTCGACCGGAACTGCCAATAAGGGAAGCGGGTAGAGCTGATGAGCACTATGGTCATGGGTGTGGAATCGGGCATGTCCCCGGCGGTATTTGCTGCGGCCGGTTCGCTGGCACGCGGGCTGGATGCACGATTGGTGTGCATCCACGCTGATTCCGGGCGCCTGATTACCGACAAGCTGTCCGAGGGCGACCTGCTGGCTTCGGCCAGCCCGGTCTCCGAGGAACTCGCCTGGGAAATCACCTCGGTGATTACCGGTGTCGAGCTCGAGAGCTATACCGTGGCCGGCGACCCTGCCAAGGTGCTGGCCGCGGTAGCCGAGCAGCTCGATGCGCAGATGATCGTCGTCGGCACCCGCCGTCCGGGGATCCGCAGCAAGATGGCCCAGCTGATGGACGGGTCGATCGCCGTGGCGCTGGCCCACAAGCAGCATCGTCCGGTGCTGGTGATCCCGCAGCAGCCTGCCCAAGACAACGAGTTGCCCTGGGACTAGCTGGCTGGCTTCATCTCGAAGTACAAGTCCAGATGCAATTTGCAGCCAGGATTGAACAGGGCCTGGCAGTTCGGGCAGGAAGTGGCATCGAGGTACTTCGCCGGGCTCAGCTGCGTGCTGCAGACCCCGCAAAGCACGGCGGGTTCATCGAACCGGTCCGCCGGCCACGGCGTTGCCTCGTGATGGGCCAGTTCGCCATGGCATAGGTGGCAGGGGTAGAAGGTGGCGCAGCAGTCGTGCTTCAGTGCGATCACATCGAACAAGGAGTGGTAGTGGGCGCAACGGGTTTGCGCATCCATGCGCACGCCTCGCAACGCCACCTGGTGCACGGGGTTTTCCCAAGCCGTCATCCTCGACCTTTCATGCAGCCGCCGCTGCGTGTGCAAAAATGCACGCTGAATGTGCAGAATCCGCCTCCCAGTATGCCTCGTTTCGCCTATCTTTCGCGATGTGATCTAGGTCATACTCGCTGATGAGGCCGGTTCCAAAGGGGGGACTGGCGTGGGCGGAAGGAACGCACAGTGGCAAGCGAAACGTCATCGAAGGCCGAGCGCAAGGGATTGCGCCGGGTCGTAGCAGCCTCCATGGCTGGCACCGTCGTCGAATGGTATGAATTCTTCCTCTACGCGACCGCGGCAACCCTGGTCTTCAACAAGATCTTCTTCCCGGATACCGGCAACGATCTGGATAACATCATCAAGGCCTTCCTGACCTACGCGGTCGGTTTCATTGCCCGCCCCATCGGAGGCATCGTCTTCGGCCACTTCGGCGACAAGTACGGGCGCAAGCACCTGCTGCAGGTGGCGATCGTGCTGGTCGGCGCAACCACCTTCCTGATGGGCTGCCTGCCCACCTTCGACTCCATCGGCTATGCCGCACCGATCCTGCTGATCGTGCTGCGCTTCGCCCAGGGCTTCGCCGTGGGCGGGGAATGGGGAGGCGCGGTGCTGCTGGTGGCCGAGCACGCGCCGAACAAGGAACGTGGCTTCTGGTCCTCCTGGCCGCAGGCCGCAGTGCCGGTGGGCAACCTGCTGGCCACCGTGGTGCTGCTGGTGCTCTCGGCAACGCTGAGCGAAGCGGCCTTCCTGGCGTGGGGCTGGCGCATCGGCTTCTGGCTCTCGGTGGTGATTGTGGTCGTCGGCTACTACATCCGCACCCGCGTTTCCGATGCCCCGATCTTCAAGGAAGCCAAGGCTGAGCTGGAGCAGAACGCGGCAGCCGGCTACGGCGTGGGCGAAGTCTTCAAGCGCTACCCGCGCGGGGTGTTCACCGCCATGGGCCTGCGCTTCGGGGAGAACATCATGTACTACATGGTGGTGACCTTCTCCATCACCTACATGGCCACCCAGCTGGACATGGACACCTCCACGATCCTTGGCCTGATGCTCATTGCCCACGTGATCCACGCGATCCTGGTGCCGATCGTCGGCCGTTTCACCGACACCCTCGGCCGCCGCCCGGTCTACGCCACCGGCGTGGTGCTCATGGCCGTCTGGGGCGTGGTGGCCTTCCCGCTGTTCAATACCGCCAACGATGCGGTCATCCTGGCCACCATCGTGCTGGGCTTGGGTGTGCACGCGTTGATGTACGCCGGGCAGCCGGCCATCATGGCCGAGATGTTCCCGACCCGCATGCGCTACTCGGGCGTCTCGCTGGGCTACCAGGTCACCTCGATCGTGGCCGGGTCCATGGCCCCGATCATCGCAACCTTCCTGCTCAAGGTCTACGGATCCTGGGTTCCGGTGGCCGGGTACATCGTGTTCGCCGCCCTGGTCACCCTGGTGGCGGTGTTTTTCATGAAGGAAACCAAGGGGCTGGACCTCGGTGAGATCGACGAGGCGGACCGGCTGGCAGTGAACGGCGAAAAGGCCGCCCGCGACGAACTGAAGATTCAGAAGTAAGCCGCAAGATCCAGCACGACGCCGAAGACCAGCTCCACGGACGGGGCTGGTCTTGGGCGTGTTCAGCGACCTGCGGGCGGGCCATCGGCTTGCGCCGCCGTTGCCGATCTGCGAGTCTGGCAGCCAAGAAGGATGGGGTTTGAGTGGACATCACTGCCCCCAGCATGATGCGATTGCGAGGTGCATGGGCAGATGGGAATCGAGTACCTGTTGGCGTTCCTGTTCGGTGTTGGCTTCATTGCCGCTTGCGCTTCATACGGGCGGCGCCGGAGCAGCCGGAAGAATGATGAAAAGTAGCCAAGGTTGCCGCCGGGGCTCTGGATGAAGCGGTGCAGGCTGCATATCTTCGGTGCCAGCGGCAGTGGCACCACGACCCTCGCGCGCGCCGTGGCCGATGCCTGGTCCGTGCCGCATGCCGATAGCGACGACTACTTCTGGGTTCCCACCGATCCGCCATACCGCGAGCAGCGTGCGCCGGCTGCCCGAACCATGCTCATGAACCAGGTCTTCGTTCCGCGCAAGGCTTGGGTACTGTCCGGATCAGTGCAGGGATGGGGAGAAGAAGTCCTGTCGCAATGCGATGCCTTCGTTTTCCTGGCGCTGGATCCCCAAGTGCGCCTGCGCCGTCTTGCAGAACGCGAGAAGCAGCGCCTGAGCGGGCAATCCCTGGAACTCGGAGCCCTGGAACAATTCATGGCGTGGGCAGCTGGCTACGATGACCCGGACTTCAGCGGACGCAGCCGCGCCCGCCATGAGGCGTGGCTGGAGAACGAAGCCCGTCCGGTGCTCCGGCTGGACAGCGCCCGATCAGTGGCGCAGCTGCTGCAGGCCATCGTGGACTGGGAACCGGCCGGGCCACGGTGAACGGCGCCTAGCCGGAGGACAAGTTGTACGCCGGGAATGGCGGGATGAACCAGTCTCCGGCGGTGGCTGCATCATTGAGCGCACGCACCGTTTCCTGGACCGCGCGGCTGCGCAAGGCTTCTTCGCGTCCCACCAGCCAGTACTCGGACTGGTAGGTGAACTGGTCATGGAGCACCGGAACCATATTCGGGTAGTGCTCCGAGAGGAAAGTGGGGAGCAAGCCGATGCCTGCATGGTTCATGGTGGCCGCATATTGCACCGCGATGCTGGTGGAGGAAATCGCGCGGTGCATCGGCGGCAAGGCGGCGGTGGCCTCGTCGAGCTTGTCCACCGTCAGCGCGGTGTCGATGTAGTAGTTCAGGCTATGCCCGGCCAGATCGGCAACCTGTGCCGGGGTGCCGTGGGCTTCCAGGTACTCGGCCGTGGCGTAGAGCCGCAGCTCGTAATCCAGGAGTTTCGTGGAGGCCGCCTTGCGGACGCTGGGTTCGCCAATGACAATCTCCAAATCCATGCCGGTCCGCGTCTGCCGTGCACGGGTGGTTTCCGAAACGATCTCGAAGACCAGTTGCGGATGCTTTAGCTGGAGCTTTGCCAGGGCCGGAGCCGCCAGGTGGGCGCTGAAGGCGTCGGGAGCGGCGACGCGCACATGGCCGGCCAATGCACCGGTCTCCTTCTGGGAGCCGATGGCTTCCACAGCCTGCTCGATGGCTTCCGCGCTTGACATGGCCCGGCGCCCCAGATCCGTCAGTTCCCAGCCGTTGGGAGAGCGCGTGAGCAGGTGGCCGCCCATGGCTTTTTGCAGTGCGTCGATGCGACGGGAAATCGTCGAGTGGTTCACCCCGAGAACATTCGCGGCGGCGGTGTAGCGGCCCAGGCGTGCAACGGTCAGCAGGGCAATGAGGGATTCGAGATGGCGGTAATCGATCTGACGGTCCATGGTCCACAGTCTGCCACGCCTCGTGTGCGCTAGCGCACACTAGGCCTGCGCAATTGGCGTGCCCAAGTGCATTGAGTCTGGCACGCCGCGCCCCCTACGCTGGCCTGACAAGGACAATACTCAAGGACGAGGGGTGTGCAGATGAGCACGTACGCATGGATTGGCCTGGGCAACATGGGCGGACCGATGACCGCGAATCTGGTGGCCGCAGGGCACACCGTGCGCGGCTACGACCTGGACGAGCAGGCCTGCGCCGCCGCGGCCGGCGGCGGAGTCCAGATAGCCGGATCGATCGCCGAAGCCATGGACCAGGCCGACGCCGTGTTCACCATGCTGCCCAAGGGAGCGCACGTGCGCGCGGTCTATGAGGGCGACGCCGGCATCTGGGCCAACGCCAGCAAGGACATGCTGCTGCTGGATTCCTCCACGGTGGACATCGAAACTTCCCGCTACATCCACGCGGGCTCCGCGCAGCGCGGACTGCACTTCGTCGATGCCCCAGTCTCCGGCGGCATCTCCGGAGCCGCGGCCGGGACCCTGGCCTTCATGCTCGGCGGGGCACCAGAACTGATGGAGCGGGCCACCGGATTCATCGCCCCGATGAGCGGGAAGACCATCGTCGCCGGGGGCCCCTCCATGGGCATTGCCGCCAAGATCTGCAACAACATGATGCTGTTCATCGACCTGATGGCCAGCGCCGAAGGCTCCCAGCTAGCCGAAGCCCTGGGCCTGGACCCGGAAGTCTTCTGGCAGATCGCCTCGGTCTCCTCGGGACGCTCCTGGGCGCAGCAGACCTGGTACCCGGTGCCGGGCATCATCGATACCGCCGCGGCGAACAACAATTTCGAGGCCACCTTCCGCACCGACTTGGCCCGCAAGGACATCGGGCTGGCCCTGGACGCGGGCGCAAGCACCGGGGTGCAGCTGCCGGCAGCCAGCTTGGCCCGCGAGCACTTCGACGAACTGATCGAGCAGGGACTGGGGGACAAGGACTGCTCGCTGATCGTGAAGAACCTGCTGCCAGAAGGTGGCGTGCGCGGGTGGAACCCGGAGTCGGCCCAGGCCAACCAGCCAACCGCGGGCTGAGTATGCGCCAGATCCATGCCGCGGTGCTTGAGCGCCGGGAGAACCAGCGGCCCTATGCCGAGCACCGGCCGCTGGCGATGCGCCAGCTGCAACTGGAAGAACCCGGGCCCGGCGAAGTGCTGGTGCGCATCACCGCGGCCGGACTGTGCCATTCGGACTTGTCGGTGATCGACGGGAACCGGCCTCGTCCGCTGCCGATGGTGCTGGGCCACGAGTCAGCAGGCATCGTCGAGCAGGTGGGTGATGGGGTGGATCTGGACATCGGCCAGCAGGTGATCTCGGTCTTCCTGCCCCGCTGCGAGCATTGCGAAGCGTGCGCCAAGGGCGGCAAGCTGCCGTGCAGCGCCGGCACCGCGTCCAACTGAGCAGGGACCCTGCTGACCGGCGCTCGCCGGTTGGCCCTCGATGGCCAGCCGGTCCATCACCACCTCGGCGTCTCGGCCTTTGCCGACTATGCGGTGATGGATGCGCGCAGCCTCATCCCGGTGGGCGCGGACGTTCCTGCTGAAGTGGCCGCGGTGCTGGGCTGCGCGGTGCTCACCGGCGGCGGTGCACTGCGCAATGCCGCCGGGGCAACCGGCGACCAGGATGTCGCCATCGTCGGCCTGGGCGGGGTAGGCATGGCCGCCTTGCTGGTGGCCGCGGGGCAAAGGAGCACCGGCAGGATCCTGGCCGTTGACGCCAATGAGGACAAGCTGGCCACCGCGCTGGCATTGGGCGCCGATGAAGCCTGCACGCCGCAGGCCCTGGGGCAGCGCACCGCCGAAATCGTGATCGAGGCCGCGGGGCATCCGCGTGCCTTCGAAACCGCCTTGCAGGCCACCGGCGTGGGCGGAACCCTGGTGACCGTGGGGCTTCCGGCTCCGGGCGCGATGAGTAGCATCGAGCCCCTGGGCCTGACCGCAGGAGCACGCACGATCATCGGCAGCTACATGGGTTCTGCTCTGCCGAAGAAGGATATTCCCTACTACGAGCAGCTCTGGCGCTCCGGCAAGCTCCCTGTGGAGAAACTCGTGGAAACCAGGCCGCTGGCCGAGGTCAACGACGCCCTGGATGCACTAGCCGAGGGACGGTCGGTGCGCCAAGTTCTGCTGCCCTGAAATCAGGGCAGAAGGCCAGTAGGATTGGTGGGTGACTGATTCCACTGCGGGGCCCCGTGCCCTGGCAACGCTGACTGACATCCGGGTATTCGATTACCTTTGCCAAGCCCCGGCGACCCGTACCCAGATCGCTGCGGATCTGGGGATCTCCAAGCCTACCGCATCGCAGGCGATCTCGCGCCTGCAGGAGAACGGGCTGGCCTCGGCCATCGAGCGGGACAACGAGCCCAAGCGCGGCCGCGTTCCCGAGCACTATGCGCTGGACAGCGGCTTCGGCCACCTGCTGGCACTGTGCCTGCAGGCAGAATTCCTGCAGGTCCGCGCCACCGACCTGGCCGGAAAGACGCTGGTGGACCGCTTCTACCCGCTGACGGCGCAAACCACCGCCGCGCAGGTAGAGCAAATGGGAGCCCGCGAGATCTCCCGCGTGGCCGCTGAGCTCGGCTCCCCATTGCTGGCCGGGGCCGTGAGCCAGTCAGCCCCGGTGCAGCGCGATGGCGGGCTGCGAGTCCTGGCCACCCCGATTTTCCCTTCCTCCGGGGCCAACCTTGCCGGCCAGTTCGCCGGCGGGGTTCCGGTGCTGCTGGATAACGACGTGAATTGGATGGCCCTGGCAGAAGCCGGGGAGCTGGCCGGTTCCTTGATGATGATCTACATCGGTTCCGGCCTGGGCGCAGGCCTGGTCATCGACGGTGCGCTGCACCGCGGCAAGCACGGCACCGCCGGCGAGCTGGAGACCCAGCTGGTAGGCACCGCGAACCTGCGCGATGCGCTCGGCGAGGCCGGGATGTTCCAGACCCGCGTGCTCTGGGAAAAACTGGCCGATGAACGGAACTGGCCAGCCTTCCTGTCTCCGTTCGGCCGCGTCCTGGCCAACCTGATCGGCTTCGTTGATCCGCAGCGAGTGGTGGCGATCGGCCCGGGGCTCACCCCGCAATTGTGCTCGGCGCTGGAAAGCGAACTGAACAGCCTGCTGCCCAAACCGGTTCATGTTCAGCTTTCCACCTTGGGAACCGAGGCCGCGGCACGCGGCGCTTTGGCCGGCGCCAGGGAGCTGGCCTTGGCCAACTTATGGGAAAACTACCGGGTACGTTGACCAAAGTGATCCAAGCTATATATTGTAAAGAGTCCTTAAAATTTTATTTGCTTCACCGGGGAGACCACTGATGGCACCATCTGACGCATCGGCATCCATGTCGCAGTTCGCTGCCATCGGCCTTGATCTGGGCGGCTCGTCGATCAAGTACGGATTGGTTGGAACCGACGGCAAGCTTGTTGAGAGCACCTTCAGCAAGGCAGCTACCCCTGAGGGCGCGCATCCGGATGCTGTCGCCCAGGTGATGGCGGGCATCGTTGCCGACCTGCAGGAGCTCACCGGCGACGAGCTGGCAGGAATCCCCGCTGGCGTCACCGTGCCTGGCATCGTCATCGACGGCGTCGTGCACTCGGCGGCCAATATCGACAAGGCCTGGATCGGCTTGGACGTCACCGCCACCTTCAGCGCGATCCTGGGCCGCGACGTCTTTGTGCTCAACGACGCGGATGCCGCCGGCGTGGCCGAGGTCTACGCGGGTGCCGGAGCCGAACATGGCAAGCCGGTCAAGGGCAGCACCTTGCTGCTGACCCTGGGCACGGGCATCGGCTCGGCCTTCTTCCGCGACGGCGTGCTCTTCCCGAATGTCGAATTCGGCCACCTCGAAATCGACGGATTCAATGCCGAGAGCAAGGCTGCCGCGCGAGTCATGCACGAGGAAAACCTCAGCTGGGAGCAGTACATCGCCCGCCTGCAACGCTACCTGTCCCACGTGGAATTCCTGTGCAGCCCGGATTTGATCATCATCGGCGGAGCGATCTCCGAAGACCACGAAAAGTTCCTGCCGCAGCTGGAACTGCGAGCCAAGATCGTGCCTGCCCAATTCAACAACGCCGCCGGGGTACTGGGCGCTGCGCACCGCGCGCTGAAACCCGGCAACTAGGAACCTATGCATACGATTGACCCGAAGGCCCAGATCAAGCTCGTCGCCGTTGACATGGACGGCACTTTCCTGGACGGCGAAGGCAAGATCCCCGAGGCATCGTGGGCTGTGATCGACAAGCTCCAGGCCCGCGGCATCAAGTTCGTGCCAGCTTCCGGGCGCCAGTTCGCGACCCTGCGCGAGCAGTTCGCCCCCTTGGGGGAGATCGCGATCATTGCCGAGAACGGGACCGTCGTGATGCACGGCGAGAACGAGATCTACTCCAACATCATCGACCCGCCATCGGTAGCCGCCGTCATCCAGGCCGTGCGCGGGCAAGCGGCGCTGGATGCCGGATTGGTGCTGTGCGGACGCCGCACCGCCTATGTGGAGCGCGCCGATGAGCAGTTCGCCAACGCCGTGGCCCCGTACTACCGCGCCGTGCAGGTGGTTGAAGACCTGGCCCAGGTCGAGGACGAGATCATCAAGATGGCCGTCAACGTCGGCACCGGCGCCGTGCAGGAAATGGCGGCAGCGCTGCAGGTGCCGCTGCAGGTGGTGATCTCCGGCAGCCACTGGGTGGATGCCATGAACCATGGCGTGCACAAGGGACTGGCCCTGGCAGCCTTGCAGGACAAGCTGGGAATCAGCGCGGATGAAACGGCAGTTTTCGGCGACTACCCCAATGATCTGGAAATGATCAAGGCCGCCACCTACTCCTTCGCCATGGCCAATGCGCATCCGGTGGTGGCAGAAGCCGCGAACTTCACCGCGCCTTCCAACCTCGAGCACGGTGTGCTGCAGGTGCTCGGCGCCTACCTCGATGGGCGTACCCGGCTCTAGCCAAACCGGCAAGAACATTCCGAAGGCCCGGGCGGAAGGAGTGTTCCTCCACCCGGGCCTTGGCATGCCGCCGGCGGCGCGATCGACTTGGGAACCGGAGTCCGCTACCTGGCCAGGTAATGCCCCAGGCCCGCCAGCGCGGCGCGAACCCCTGTTGCCAGGGAAAGCTCGTAATCAGGCAGGAAATACGGCGAGTGGTTCACCGGTGGCGCCTCGTCACGGGGCAGGAACCCGCCGAAGAACCAGTAGACGTACGGCACCGAAATCTCATCTCCCAGAGCCCCGAAATCCTCGGATCCCATGGCAGCGGGCAGGTCGACAACTTTGCCTTCCCCGAGTTCCCGGCTCAAAGCCTCCTTGACCTGCTCGGTGTGGCCCGGATCATTGTGCAGCTTGGGGAAGGAATTCAGCGTTTCGATCTCAGGTGCCGGAGCATTCGACGCGGCGGCTTCGGCGCTCACTATGCGTGAGACCCCATCCAGGATTTGGGTGCGGGTCTGCTCATCGAAGGTCCTGATGTTCAAGGTGAATTCGGCGCGATCCGGGATGATGTTCTCCTTCAACCCGGCGTGGAACGAGCCGCAGGTGAGCACCGCAGGAGTCTGAGGGTGCAATTCCCGCGAAACCAGGCTCTGCAGGCGCGTGATCGTGTGCGCGCCCTGGACGATCGGGTCGATGGAGTCTTGCGGCTGTGAGCCGTGGGACTGCTTGCCGTGCAGCGTCACCTTCAGCGAATCAGCCATTGCCATGGCGGGGCCGCTGGTCAGGCCCACCGAGCCCGCGGCGAAAGGAAAGACATGCTGGCCGAGGATGACCGAGGGTACCGGGGCCTTGTCCCACAGTCCGTCTTCGAGCATGGCCCTGGCACCAGCGCTGGTTTCCTCGCCGGGCTGGAAAATCCACACGATGGTTCCGTTCCACGCCCCCGTCTGCTCGGCGAGCCGGGCAGCGGCGGTCAGCGCCGCGGTGACATGGGTGTCGTGACCGCATCCGTGCATGACCGGGACGTCAGTGCCATCGGCCAGCTGGCCGCGAGCTTCCGAAGCATAACTGGCTCCGGTATCTTCCGCGATGGGCAGGCCATCGGTATCGGCGCGGAACCCTACCACAGGCCCCTCGCCATTGCGTTGGATGCCGACGACGCCGGTACCGCCGCAGACGAAGTTCTCGATTCCCATGGTGTCGAGTTGCTTGCCGATATAAGCGGCGGTCGCGCGTTCCTGCATTGACAGTTCGGGATTGGCATGCAGGTGGCGATACATTTCGTGCATAAGCTCGGCTTGCTCGCCAGTCAGGACGGTTTGCAATGCGCCAGCGGGTTGGGTATTCAAAGTGACTCCTTTAGTCAGCAACGGGCGTGTGGACTGCTTTGCGATCGCGCACGATCCACGAAACGATGATGGAGAAGAGCACAACCAGGGCTGTGCCGAACAGGGCCAAGGATGGAACCAGCGGGATGACCACGAAATACATGGTCAGCGACAGCACGATGGCAACTATGGTCGGGCGAACCTGCTTCATGGCGACGATGGCCTGGACAAGTACCGCTCCCATCAGGGAGGGCAAGATGTAGATTCGGGCTACCTCGATCATGTCGTTTGGAATGATCGAGACCAGCCAGGACCCGAAGATCCCCACGAAGACCAGCAGGCTGGTCAGGTGGACGGTGGCCGCGCCGCCGATGGCCATCACCGAGGCCAGATCGCCGCGCCTGGTGCCGGGCTTGGCATTGATCGCGGACTGGGCCACGATGGCGGCAGGCAGCAGCTTGTTGGAGATATTGCCGATCATGAAGGCCTGGTACATAGCTGCCGAACCCAGGATCGGGAAATAAGTCAGTGGTTCGACAAACCAGAAAATTCCGAAGGTGGCCGCAACGGCGGCGAAGGCGACCCAGATCATCGAAGGGCTGATGTCGAGGTCCGTGAAGAATACGAGGTAGATCGGGCCGAGCAGCGAGAGGATCAAGCCGGCTGTCATGGTCAGTGAACCGTAGCGTGTGGTCTGCTGCTCGAAGCGGGCCATCGAGGCGTCCGCAGTGGTCATTGCTGGTGAGCTCATGGGTTCTGTCCTTTCTAATTCGCTATGCGGTGTGCATCAGGTAGCCGGCGGTGATCGAGATCAGGATCGCGAATCCCAAGGCCCATTCCTTGAGCCATTTGGCTTGGAGCACTTTGGCCAAGAAGAGGAACAAAGCCATGGAGGCTGCCGAGATCAGCACCAGCGTCATGTGGATGCTGGACTTGGGAATTTCGGCGATGGTCAGCATGCTGAACGCTCCGAGCAGGGCTGCGGTGGGGATCAGGGCCATGGCCGCTGGGTTGCGCTTGGCCAAGGACTTGCCGCCGCGTTTCAAGACCGGGGTCAGCAGCAAGGTGCAGAGCATCCACATGCCTCCCGATAGGCTCATGGCCATGAAGGCCACGGCGAAAACTTGTTGGGTGTAGGTATCCCCGCCGAGCATCGAGCCCATGGATTGGGCTGCCAAGTTGGCGCTGGCCGTTTCCGTGGAGGCCGAGCCGATCAGCCCGATGCGGACAAGAACGGCTGGCGTTCCGAACAGAGCCAGTAATGCGATGGCGACCAGCACCACCGAGAGGGATGGCCCGATCGAGGCGACGGCACCGGCACGGAAGGCTTCCTTGACTTCGCGGACGGGCATATCGACATGGGGTGCTGCGGCCTTGGCAGCACGGACATAGAGAATGGTCTGGACGAAGATCACGGCGAAGACGCCCAGAGCGCAGAACCACAGGAAAGGGCTGTTGGCGACGGCCCAGATGTCAGTTGAAACTGGATCGCCGGCTGCAAGGGGGAAATGCATCGGAACTCCTTCGATATTCACCAGCATGATGTGATGCCGGTCTCATTGAATTCAAGGTTCCTCCTATTGGAGGCCTTCGGCAAGGAATGTCGGAATTAGCCATATTTATGGCGAGATCCCCCAAAATGGCGAGTTTTCTTGAGGAGTATTCCATTTGCGGCCAACGTAGACGGAAGATTGTGACACATATCGCAATGCAGTCATCCTTTAGAAAGGCACGGCCATGAACGAGATCCAGCAATTGAGCGCCACGGAGCTCACGGCAAAGATCCGCAACCGCGAGTTGTCGGCGCGTGAGGCCTTGGAGAGCCATATCCAGGCAATCGATGAAGTTAACGCCCAAATCAACGCCGTGGTCATCACGGATTTCGAACGCGCGCGAATTCTCGCTGCTAAGGCCGATGAAGCCACGGCGGGAAACGAGCCGACTGGAGTGCTCCACGGTCTGCCGATGACGCACAAGGACACGTTCAACACCGCCGGCTTGCTGTCCACCCAGGGGTCGCTGGCATTAAAGGACAACGTCCCAGAGCAGGACGACTTGCAGATCGCCCGACTGGCAGCAGCAGGCGCGATCAGGACGGGGAAGACCAATGTCCCGGAATTCGGAGCCGGATCGCATACCTTCAATGAATTGTTCGGCACCACGACGAATCCCTATGCGGTGGATCGATCGGCAGGAGGCTCCTCAGGCGGCGTAGCCGCCGCGGTCGCCGCTAGGATCCAGCCGCTCGGTGACGGCTCAGACATGGGCGGTTCGCTGCGCATTCCGGCCAGTTTCTGCAATGTCATTGGTTTCCGGCCCTCCTACGGGGTCATCCCGCTGGAGGCGGAATCCAATGCCTACTCCTGGCTGGCCCGTTCGGGACCGATCGCACGCACAGTGGAGGATATCGCGCTGTTCATGCGAGCCAGCGCAGGTGACGACAGGCTTCCGACCCCGAACAAGCTCTCAGCCAGCGATTTCGGCACTCCCGAACCAGAATTGCGCGGAGTCCGCATCGGCTATAGCTTCGATTTCGGGATCGGTGTTCCGATCGAGCGCGAGGTCGTAGAGGTATTGCATCGCCAACTCTCGGTTTTCGAGGCCGCTGGCGCAATTGTCGAAGAGGCGTGCATTGACTTTACCGATGCCGACGAAGTCTTCGGCAACACCAGGGCCTTCGATTTCGCCACTAATCTTGGCGGACTAGTGCGGAGCCACGGCTCGCTGATCAAGCCCGAGGTCCTCTGGAATGTCAAGAAGGGGACGGACCTCGACGGAGAAGCCATGATTTCGACGATGGCGGCCCGAACCCGGCTGGAACGAGCAGTTCAGCGCTACTTCTCGCGCTACGATCTGTTCCTCTCCCCGGCAACCCAGGTCTTGCCCTTCGACGCAGCGCAGCGCTGGCCTGAGCAAATCGCTGGAACCCGCGCCGAGACCTATCTGGACTGGATGCGATCTGCCTGCCTGCTCTCGGCCACGAGCCTGCCGGTCATCGCCATGCCAGGAGGCTTCACCGAGTCCGGGCTTCCGGTGGGATGGCAGCTGGCGGCGAATCACTACAAGGACGCCCAGCTGCTCAATTGGGCTGCCGGCTACGAGGAGCAGAACCGCTTCGCGGACGTGATGCCGGTTCTGGCCACTGATCCGCAGTCGGTGGCCGTCAATGCAGTCAAGACCGCCAGCGCCTGATACCGGAATTCTAGAGAGGCAAATATGAACAAGGAACAGCACAGCACCGGACCGCTGTCCGGGTACACCGTCATCGACTTGTCGCGGGCCTTGGCTGGACCGCATGCCACGATGATGCTTGGCGATCTGGGAGCCCGAGTAATCAAGGTGGAAAATATCCAGGGCGGCGATGACACCCGAGGCTGGGGTCCGCCCTTCGTCGGGCCGGAGGAGGACCGCCAATCGACCTATTTCCTCTCGTGCAACCGCAACAAGGAATCCATTGCCCTGGATCTGAAGAGCCCCGACGGAATCCAGACCCTGCGCAGCCTGCTGACGCAGGCCGATGTCCTGGTAGAGAATTTCCGCCCCGGAGTGCTGGACCGGCTCGGCTTCGACGATGCAGCCCTGCAGATGATTAACGGAAAGCTCGTGACCCTCTCGATTTCCGGCTTCGGCCATGACGGCCCTGAAGCCTGGCGCAGCGGATACGACCAGATTCTGCAGGGCGAGGCCGGGCTGATGTCGCTGACCGGTTCCGGACCGGAGGACCCGCAGAAAGTCGGCGTTCCCATCGGAGACCTGCTGGCCGGGATGTATGGATCCTACGGCGTGCTGGCGGCCCTGCTGGAACGCGAGCGCACGGGCAGAGGCCAGCATGTGCGCACCTCGCTGCTCGCATCGATCATCGGAGTGCATGCCTTTCAGGGCACCCGCAGCACGGTTGCAGGACAGGTTCCGCGCGCCCAGGGCAACCACCATCCATCCATCGCGCCCTATGGACTGTTCCGCAGCGCCGATGGCTTTGTGCAAATTAGCGTGGGCAGCCCGAAGCTCTGGGATTCACTGGTGGCGGCATTCCAGCTGCCAACCGAGGGGTTCGAAACCAATGAGCATCGCGTCGAACGGCGTGACGAGCTCATCGAAGCCATCGAAGAAAAGTTCAAGCGCCACGGTACCAGCCAGCTGCTGGAAATGCTCGGTGAAGCCGGCGTCCCTGCCGGCATCGTCAGAACCCTGGATGAGGTGTACGAATGGGACCAGGTGCGCTCGCAAGGCCTGGCATTGAATGTCCAGCACCCGTTGCTAGGGGAGCTGACTCTCCCAGGCGCGCCGCTGCGGTTCTTCGAGGGCGGCAAGGAAGTCACCCGGACCGGGCACTCCGCTCCGCCACTGCTGAACCATGACGAGCAGCGGATCCGGGAATGGCTCAAGACCCGCGCGCAGCAGGCGGTGCGTTGAGTATGGTGCAGGAGAAAATCGAGCACATCAGTGCACAGCACATGATCGACCAGGTGCTCGATGTGGGCAGCTTCGAGAGCTGGGATGAGCCGGCGGATTATTCTTTTGCCGATGACGCCTACCGGGCCCAGCTGAAAGAAGTCGCGCGCCGTTCCGGGGCCGACGAAGCGGTACTGACCGGATCCGGCACAATCAATGGCCGCAAAGTGGCCGTCGTCCTCTCCGAATTCGGATTCCTGGCCGGATCAATTGGCCAGGGCACCTCCCGCAGGATTGCTTCGGCATTCGAAAAAGCCGCCGCATTGGGACTGCCGGTACTGGCTTCCCCGGCCTCGGGCGGAACCCGGATGCAGGAGGGAACCCCTGCGTTCGTGTCGATGGTGCACATCACGGCCGCGGTTAGGGCGCATTCTGCTGCCGGGTTGCCATACCTGGTGTACCTGCGGCATCCCACCACCGGAGGGGTTATGGCGTCGTGGGGATCCACCGGGCACATCACCATCGCACAGCCCGGTGCCCTGCTGGGATTCCTTGGTCCGCGCGTGTACGAGACCATCTACGGCAAACCCTTCCCGCAGGGAGTGCAAGTCTCCGAGAATCTCCACAAGCACGGGCTGATCGACGCCGTGGTCCCGGTCCATGAGCTGGGCGGGCTGGTCAACCGGGTGCTTGCAATCATCGCCCCGGGAGATCCGATCGACTCGATTGCCGGCTACCCCTTGGCAGATGACCGGAGACTCACCGAATCCCAGGTGTGGGATGCCATACTCGCCACGCGCAAATCCCGACGCCCCTCGGTGCGCCACGTCATCAAGTACGCCGCCAGCGATGCGTTGCAGCTTTCCGGGAGCACCGAAGGGGAAAGCGATCCGCGGATGTACCTGGCGCTCGCGCGCATCGGGGGCCAGCCGGCGGTGGTCATCGGCCAGGACCGGTCGCGGATAGACCACTCCGAAAACCTCGATCCGCTGGGGCCTGCCTTCCTGCGCGAAGCCCGGAGGGGGGCGCTGCTGGCACAGAATCTGGGCATAGCGATGCTCACCGTGATCGACACCGAAGGAGCGGCGCTGAGCCGTGAGGCCGAGGAAGGCGGCATGGCCGGGCAGATTGCCCGCTCGCTGAGCACCTTGGTGGGCATTGGCGTTCCGAGCGTTTCGCTGCTGCTGGGCCAGGGCACCGGAGGCGGCGCACTTGCCTTGCTGCCGGCTGATATCTCCATAGCCGCAGCAAACTCCTGGCTCTCCCCGTTGCCGCCGGAGGGAGCCAGCGCGATCATGTACCGGGACACGGAGCACGCCGCACCGTTGGCTTATGCCCAGAAAACCGATGCATACTCGCTGCGACGTGCGGGGATAGTACAGGTGATCGTCCCCGAGGAGTATGATGTGACCACCGCTCCGAAGCGCTTCTCGCTGGAAGTCGGAGCGGCAGTGTCCACGGCGCTTGCGCAGCTTGCGGCGACAGATGCCGCGCAGCTGCCTGGCCGGCGCGCGCTGAAGTATGCATCGATTGGCCGGCCGAAAACGGCCAACCAGGAGGTGCGGGACGCCGCTGGATGACTAGAACAGAGGAACGGATGATCGAGCTGAGCACGGTGCAACGCCGCATCATTGCCGCCCTCCAAGTGGACGGGCGAGCCACCTGGCGGAAGATAGCTGCCGTGCTTGACCTGCCTGAACGCTCGGTCGCCCGCCATGGCGCGTGGTTGCTGGAGAATGGGCTGGTTACGGTTGCGGCGATCCGCCACCGCGAGCATTCGCTGCTGATCGCGTGCACTTGCGCCCCGGGCACCGGGCGGATTGCCAGTGAATCCTTGTCTTCCCGGCCGGATACCAGCTTTTCCTACCAGGTCACTGGCCGGGAGGATCTCGTCGTGGAAATGCACTACAACGGAGATGTGACCGAAGTGCTCTCCCTGGAACTGCCTGCTACGCCGGGGGTCTCGTCGATTGTCGTGTATCCGGTGTTGAAGTACTTCAAGACGATCCGCGGGTGGCGCCTGGGATCCTTGAAGCCCGCAGAAGAGCTTGCCTTGCAAAAGGACCCGGATGTCACGAGCTGGCGCATCCAGCCGAACCTCAACTCCAAGGACGAGCAGATCATCGATGCTTTGCACGATGACGGCAGAGCCAGCTTCGAGTCGATTGCCCGCCGGGTGGCGATGAGCGAGACCTCTGTTGCGCGGCGGATCGATTGGCTCCTATCCACCGGGCAGATCGCCATTCGCGCCCTGGTTGAGCCCCTGGCCGTGGGGTTGCCGGTCGAGGCATTGCTCTGGGTTTCGACGACGCCATCCCAAGTCGAAAAATTGGGCCAGCGACTCGCCACCCGACCGGAAGTTCGCTATGCAGCGGCCGTGGCCGGGGATTGCCAGTTGGTGGTCGACGTGACGGTGGCCAACCAGGCCGAGCTCTATGACTTCATTTCCCACAGCGCCTGGGGGAACTCGATGCTGCAAGTTAAGGCCTCTCTGGTGGTTAGCGCCCGCAAACGCGGTGGGCGGCTGATCAGTAGCTGAACCAGACCAGGAAACCGCGTCGTGCAGCACCAGAATTCAACTGGAGTCCAACTCGTCTTTGGCCGCTGTTCGCCGCTGGGCCCAGGAAGGTGAACGGCAAGTGAACACTTCCCCGAAAGGCGATAATAATGCGTAATATCGCCTCAACGGTTCGGAACCGCTTCGGAAGTGGCATAGTCTCACGATACCGGGCGGCATGGCTTCGCTCGCGCTGTTAACAACCAGTTAACGCTGCAGGGGTGAAAGGAATACCGGCAACCGTGAGCAAGAGGTTGACCTACGGGACGAACCAGGGAACGGCTACGCCTGAAAGCGCGTGGCGCAAACGCAAGGACGCGTGGGAGCACTTGGGCTATGTGCTCAGCGAGATCTCTTCTGAATACCAGGAGGAAGACCGCCGCACGGAGCACGAACTGGAGGCCGGCCGGTTGCTGGGGCTGCTGGCAGCCATAGAACCGTACTGGGCGAATCCCGGCATCGAATACTTCAACGAGGTTTCCCGGCTCATGTCCGGCGGGCAGTACGAAGATGCCATGAAGCTGGTCTACCAAGCGAACCAGACCTTCAGGACGCTGACCCAGTACATTGACCTTGAAGGCCATGACGAGGCGGAACAGGATCCATCCCAGCTGGGCAACGGTGCACCTGGCAACGCCAGGGTGCAGGCCCCGATGGTGGAAATCCTGCTGGTGGATAATGGCCCGGCGGAGGAGATCGAGCTTTTCAAGGAAGAAATCGCCGAACAGCGCCAGCGCACCGATCCGTTCCACTACAACTTCGTGGTGGTGCCCAGCGTGGAAGACGCCCTGGCCGCGATCCTGATCAACCCCGGCATCCAGTCCGTCGTGCTGACCGCCCGCTTTGATGTGCGCACGCGTCGCCGGCTCTCCTCGACGCTCAAGAATTTCATAGCCCGGCGGATGGAAGGCTACTTCCAATCCACCAGGCAGATCCAGGGCCTGCTGGATCTGGAAAACATCCTCGATGAACTGCGCCCCGAAGTCCCGGTGTACCTGATCGCCGGGGTCGCCCTGGAATCGATTGCCCACGAGATCACCGGGCGTTTCCGCCGGATCTTCTCGCGCAATGACCGGATGGATCTGCACCTGTCGATTGTCTCGGAAGTGCTCGAACGCTACCAGACCCCGTTCTTCAACGCGCTGCAGAAGTACGCCAAGCGGCCTGGCGGGGTTTTCCACGCCATGCCGATTTCCCGTGCAGGTTCGGTGCAGAACTCCCCATGGGCCAGGGACCTGGTGGACTTCTATGGCAAGAACCTGCTGCTGGCCGAAACCTCGGCCACCTCCGGCGGGCTTGATTCCCTCCTGGACCCGCAAAGTTCCATCAAGAAGGCCCACGAGCTGGCGGCCCGGGCTTTTGGCAGCCACCGCACCTACTTCGTCACCAATGGCACGTCGACCGCCAACAAGATCGTGCACCAGTCGATTCTCGCTCCGGGGGACATCGTGCTGGTGGACCGTAACTGCCACAAGTCCCACCACTACTCGCTGGTGCTCGCCGGGGCGAACGTCAGCTACCTGGAGGCCTACCCGCTCAACGAGCATTCGATGTACGGGGCGGTGCCGCTGGAGGAGATCAAGGGACGGCTGCTGCAGCTGCGCCGCGAGGGCCTGCTGCACAAGGTCAAGATGCTGACCTTGACCAACTGCACCTTCGACGGGATCATCTACGACCCGCGCCGGGTGATGGAAGAATGCCTGGCCATCAAGCCGGATTTGGTGTTCCTCTGGGACGAGGCCTGGTTCGCCTTCGCAGGATTCCACCCGGTGTACCGCCAGCGCACCGCCATGACCGTGGCGGCCGTGCTCGAAAAGCAGCTGGAGACCGCGGATTACCACCAGCGCTACGCCGCGCAGCGTGCGGCCCTTCCATCACCGGGCACCGTGGAGCACCCGGAGAATGACCAGGCCTGGCTGGAGACCCGGTTGATTCCGGATCCGGAGCAGGTCCGCTTGCGGGTGTACTCCACGCAGTCCACGCATAAGACCCTGACCTCCTTGCGCCAGGGCTCGATGATCCACATCTACGACCAGGATTTCGCGGTGCGCAACCTCAACGCCTTCCGCGAGGCCTACATGACCCACACCTCCACCTCGCCGAACTACCAGATCCTCGCTTCGCTGGATATCGGCCGCCGTCAGGCGGAGCTGGAAGGCTACGCGCTGGTGCAGCGCCAGGTCGATTTGGCGCAGTCGATTTCGCGGGCCATGGCGCGCAACGAGCTGCTGGGCAAGTATTTCAAGATCCTGCATTCGACGGACCTGATCCCGCAGAAGTACCGCCAGTCCACCACGCAGAACCCGGTGCGCGACGGGCTGGCAGCCTGGGACGAAGCCTGGGCGGAAGACGAGTTCGTGGTCGACCCCTCGCGCCTGACCCTGGACATCAGCCGCACCGGCGTGGACGGGGACACCTTCAAGCACGAATACCTGATGGATGGGCATTCGATCCAGGTCAACAAGACCAGCCGCACCTCGGTGCTGCTGATGACCAATATCGGCACCACCCGTTCGGCCGTGGCGCACCTGATCGAGGTGCTGGTGAAGATCGCCGAGGAACTGGACCGCAAACGCCGGCTGGATGGGAGAGTGCTGGCACTGGGCAAGAAGCCTGCGGCCGAACAGATTCCCTTGCCGGACTTCAGCGCCTTCGCTCCTGAATTCGCAGGAGGCGGTGGAAGCGGGGACATGCGCTCGGCCTACTACCTGACCTACCAGGACCCGGCGACGCATTTCCTGTCCTCCGCGCAGATCCGCACCCAGCTGGTGAACGGAGAACGCGTCGTGTCGGCGGTATTCGTCACCCCGTACCCGCCGGGATTCCCGGTGCTGGTCCCCGGCCAGGTCATTACCCTGTGCATTCTGGATTACATGGACCGGCTCGATACCAGAGAGATCCACGGCTACCACCAGGACCTGGGCTACCAGGTGTTCACCTGCGAAGCCCTGGAACAGGTCGCGGAGCAGCAGCCCTGAGCGGGTTGAGCGGATTGCCTTGAACGCAGCTTGCGGACCCACCCGGCATCCCCGGGTGAGTTCCGGCTTCCGCGGCGAAGAACGCTGCACGCAAGAACAGGTGCCGTCATGAACCGAAAGGCCCTGATCCGCGCACCGAATGCGCAAATCAGGGCCTGAGTCCCGAGCAGCCCTAAGGCTGTATTTTCCGTCCGGCCAGATGCGCCGAGATCGCCTCGAACGCACGAATGGTCGGGAACAGCTTGGAAGCATCCTGCGGCAGCGGCCAGCTGGAAAGCTTGACCGCGACCAGCTTGGTCGCCGGATCCATATAGATCATCTGGCCATGGATGCCCAGGGCCACCGCGGCCCCGGTGGCAGGGTTCGGGAACCAGATCTGGTTCCGGTAGTGCCCGCCGGGCATCATGTTGTCGCCCGGGGACTGGGCGAACGCCTGGACCAGTGCGGGATCGGTGGCGAAGGTGTCGGCGATCCATGCCTCGGAGAGAACCTGCTTGCCGGTCAGCGCACGCCCGCCATTGACATAGAGATGGCCGAAACGCGCCAAATCGCGCAGGCAGGCGTTGAATCCGCCGTCGAACATTCCGGTGCCGAATTGGTCAACGCCCATCACCAGATCCTGCTGGGCACCGAGCTTGGACCAGACATAATCCGAAAGCAGCTCCTGCAGCGGGGCGCCGCCGGCGGCTTCCAGCACCCAGCCCAGGGCGTCGGTCTCGCAGGAACGGTATTCGAAGACCCCGCCGTGCGGTCCCTTGGCCTGCAGGGTCAGCAAGAACTCGTACATCCCGATAGGCCCGATGCCGCCACGCGACGGGGCCCAGCCGATGGCCTCCTCCAGCTGGCGCACCTCGGCATTGGGATCCAGATACTCTTCGGAGAATTTGATCCCGGAGCGCATATCCAGCAGGTCGCGCACCCGGGCGCCGGCATAGCCGCTGCGTTCCAACGCCGGCACGTAGGTGGCTACCGCCTGCTCGGCATCAAGCATTCCGGCGTCCACCAGCGCCCCGGCCAGGGAACCCACCAGGGTCTTGCTGACCGACATCAGCAGATGATCGGTCAGCGACGTCATGGTGTTGTAGTACTTCTCCCAAAGGATCCGTCCATTGTGCATGACCAGCACGGCGTCGGTATTGGTCGCGTGCATTACCCCGCGCACGGTCAGCGCCGGGTCGGTAATGCTCGCCTTGGCCACTTCCAGTTTGCCCAGCTTCTCCTCGGCCAGGTGCAGTCTGACGATCGGGCCATCGCCGCGCGAAACCTTCACGGTGGGATGGATCCTGGCGATGTTCTGGAATGAGCGCTTGATATTCTGCGGGTACTGCCAGGTGGCGATGTTCAGCGCCTTGCTGGGAGGACCTGCCAAGTTGGCCGCCATGTGCCCGGCGGCATCAGTCGCTTCAGTTGCCATGCTCTGATGGCGGAACGTCAATTCCCTTGTATTGGGATCGGATACAGGAGATGAAGTGCTTGGCATCGATGCTGAGCTTGGTTTTCTTCTTGCCTTCGTACTGCAGCTTGGCCTTGGTGACCAGGACCCCAAGATCGGCTCCCTTCCATCGGTAATCCTCTACGCCGTAGATGCGCAGGAAGAATGCTTCCTTGTGGGTCTGTAGCTGGTGCCAGTCCAATGCGGAACGGGAAAATTGCAGCTTGCCGCGCGAGTCGAGGTAATAGTTTCCGGTGCGTGGGGCATGGGTGATGTACTGCAGGATGTCATCGGTTTCCTTGATGATCATGTGGCTCCAGACATCAGCCCCGCTCATCTCTTCCCAGCGAGCATTGATCTCGTCAACGTCCAGCTCGAATTCCACATCAAGGAATTCAAGCAGGTGGAAGAGGAACAGCGGCACGTCGGCATAGGCTCCGGCGGTGACGTTGGTGATGGCGCTGGCCCCGGAGATGCGCGGGTTCAGTTCGCCCAGGTACACCTCGTCGGTGTCGGTGTCCACCAGCACGTCCACCTCGAAGAAGCCGCGGTAGCCGGTGTCCTTCAGACCGTTGCCCACCTTGCGGACCAGATCGATGGCGCGCGAACGCTGCGAGTCGGTGACCACATCCGGGTGCATCTCATTGCCGCACCAGCCGCCCTTGTACGGAGTCAGTTCCTTGTAGCCGGCCAGTTCGGTCAGGATCGGCCCCACCACCGTGCCGCATTCGGTCAGCACTGCCTCAACGGCTACCGGCTGGTTGTTGATGCGCTTCATGATCTTGAGCTGTTCGCCGATGATGTTCTTGGCATGCGCCTTGAACTGCGCCTTCGAGTCGATGAAGAAGGTCGTCTTGCCCGAATCCCCGTAGGGGGTCTGGACCACCAGGTCCTTGCCCAGGCCGGCTTCCCCGGCCAGTTCCATGAGCTCGTCGTAGTTATCGGCGGTGCCCAGCACGTTGGGCACCGATGGTGCGCCGGCGGCATTGCCCAGCTTGGTGGTAACGATCTTCGAGTCCAGTTCGGTGCGCAAGGCGGCCGAGGGCAGGATCAGGTCGTAGCCCAGTTCCTCGCAGATTGATTCGGTTTCCTCGTCGAAGAAGACCATCGCGATCTTCGGCCGGGGACCGCCCGGGGTGCACTGGGAATCGATGTATTCGCGGACCTCGGAGTTCTCCAGCAGCCAGTTGTTGATCTCTTCGGCGCTCTGGAAATCGACATAGGGCTTCTCGGCGGGGGTGAAGACCCGCGGGTGGTGGCCGTCCCAGCCGTCGTAGTAGGTGATGTAGCTGAATTTGCGGACCCATCGGTCAAGGCCCAGCAGATTGACCGGGGTGGCGCCGAGGAAGAAGATCGGAGTGGTATTGGTGCGGAAGAAATGGCGAACTTCGCTCATGTTCTTCAGCTTGCGGTCCATGCGCAGGACCTTGGCCGGGAGATTCGCGGGTTCGGACTCGTTGTAGGCCGCGTCGACGGCGACGTTGGCGCTGAGCTGATCGGTAACAACGCGCGCCTTGTGGCGCAGCTTGTCCAGATCGCTGGGTTTGGGCATGCGGTGGCGAGAAGCCGGGGCGTGGGCTTCAAGAATGTTGGCCATGATGTGGAGATGTCCTTTGAAACTGTCCGAAGAAGGGCGGTTGCACGGCACAATGCGTGACAGTTTCATGCTCAGCGCTCATCGTAAGCACCGGCACACGTTCTGCTTAACGCGTGGTGAACATTGAGCCCGCCCCCGCCGCTGCGGCTTGTGACGTGGCATGCAACGGCAGGTTCGAGCCCAAAGCGAGGTAAAGGTTACTCCTTATTGCGGCAGCTGGCGGCCGCTAGCCAGCCACTGTCGAGGCGAAATCCAGCTGCTGGAATTCGAATCCGGCCTGCTGCAGGACTTCGCTGGTGACCTTGCGGCCGGTCAACGCGACCCGGGCATTGGTTCCCATGACCGCGGCGCCGATCTTGGGCAGCACCGACCCAGTGGGCAGGCCAGGCAGCCCAGCGATGGATCGCAAGGCGGCCATGACCTCGGCATTGCGCAGCGGCTTCGGGCTGGCGGCATGCACCAGGCCGGCAGGGATGGAGGGCTCTTCGAAGCCGAGCAGGCACCGGATCAAGCGCAGCCAGTCTTCTAGCCCGATCCAGCTGAACCACTGCTTGCCGTCCCCCAGGGGACCACCCATGCCGGTATTCACCAGCAGGTTCAGCGGGCCAAGCAGGGGAGCGTCGGGGTGCATCACCAGCGAAGTGCGCAAGAGATAGCGCTGTTCGGCGTTGACCGCGGCTTCGGAGAAGGCCTGCTCCCAAGCCGAAGCGACCCCGGTCATTTCCGGCAGGGCGCGCTGGTCGCTGGGAACGGGGCTGGACTCGGTCAGCTCTTCCTCGCCGGCGTCACCGAAGATGGCGGTGGTGCTGGCCTGGATCCAGGTGGCCAGCTGGGGCGCCGAGGCTGCGGCTTCGGCCAAGGTCTTGGTGGAGGCCACACGCGAGTCGGTGAGCGCTGCGATGTTCTCCGGGGTGTTGCGCTTGTCGACGCGCTCGCCGGCCAGATTGACCAGGTGCACCGGATTCTTGCTGGACAGCGCGCGGGCCCAGGGCCCCTGGTGCACGCCATCCCAGCTGTACTGCTCGGCAGGGAAATCGTTTTCTGGGTTGCGGGTCAGCACCGATACTGAAATTCCGCGGCAGACCAGATCGGCGACGAGGTTGCGGCCAAGGAATCCGCGACCACCGGAGATCACCACATGGGCATCGCGCTTGCGGTGCGCACCCGGGGCGATGATCCGGTACAGGCGGGCCGCCGCGATGGCGAAGTCCTTGCACAGGGCGTTGGCCACGGTGAATTTGAAAGCGGTGGTGCCCGGGCCGTTGAGCTCAGCGGTGAAGTGCAGCACGGATCCGTGCTCATGGGGCTCTACCTGCCAGCGCAAGACCATTTCACCGGCCGGCTGCGGTTGGGTGAATTCCACCATGAGGGTGTCCTGGTTGCGCCGGGTGATGGAGCCCGAAGGCGCGGTGCTGCGGTGCAGCGGGCCGAAGAACTTGCCCGGCGGCAGCAGGTCCACCTTGGTGCCCACGCCGCGCTGGTCGTCATGCACGACGAAGCCGTCGAAGCTCTTCATCCACTGGCCGGTCTGCGACAGGTTGCCCACGATCGAGTAGACGGCCTGCGGGTCAGCGGCCAGGAACTGTGACTCGGTGCGCTGCCAGTGCGTGAATTTACTCGTGGTGCTCATCTTGGAATAGTTCCTTCCAGCTCGGTTTCTCGGGCATAGCTCTAGGCTACTGTGCCCGGTGCACTTCGGCAGGATAGACATCGAAGCCTGCCTGAACTGTTACACCAGGGTCCGGGAACGGGAAAAGCTCCCTTGGTCCATGCGGACCAAAGGAGCTTTGCATCGGGGCGTTGGCTAGGCGGTAACCTTCGCGCCGACTTCCTGTTCCATTTCGGTGAACTCGGCATCGATGGTCGGGTTCGGGCGGTAGGTTGCCCGGGAAACCAGCCATGCGACAACCAGTGCGGCGAGGAAGCCCGGGACGATCTCGTACATGGCCGAGGCCAGCACGTCCACGTTGCCCCAGATGAACACCACGACGGCGCCGGTGACCATGCCGGCGAAACCGCCCACGGCGGTCAGCTTGCGCCAGTACAGGGCCAGCAGGACAACCGGGCCGAAGGCGGCGCCGAAGCCCGCCCACGCGAAGGAAACCAGCTCAAGGATGGAGGAGTTCGGGTTCAGCGCCAGCAGGGCGGCGATGACGGCCACCAGCAGCACGCCCGAGCGGCCCAGCATGACCAGGGCCTTGGGCGAAGCCTTGCGGCCGGTGATGTTGTACAGGTCCTCCACCAATGCCGAGGAGCAGACGATCAGCTGCGATGACATGGTGGACATGATGGCCGCCAGCACCGCGGCGAGCACCAGGCCGGCGATCAGCGGGTGGAAGAAGATCTGGCTCAGCAGCAGGAAGACAGTTTCGCTGCTGGCCTTGTCCAGCGGCTGATCGGCGAAGTACGCGACGCCGATGAACGCGGTGGCGATGGCGCCCAGGGTGGTCAGGAACATCCAGCCAATGCCGATGCGCCGTGCGGTCTTCGCTTCGCCCGGGGTGCGCAGCGCCATGAAGCGCACGATGATGTGCGGCTGGCCGAAGTAGCCCAGGCCCCACGCTGCGGTGGAGAAGATGGCCACGGCGGCCAGGATCGCGCTGTTGTCGCTGAAGGAGGAGTACAGGTTGAACGCTTCGGGATTGACTTCGGTGACCTTCGAGGTAATGTCCCCGATGCTGCCGATCTGGATGACTGCCACAATCGGCACGGCAATCAGCGCGGCGAACATCAGCAAGCCCTGGACCATGTCGGTCAGGGACGCCCCGAGGAAGCCGCCGAACAGGGTGTAGAGCAGGGTGATTCCTGCCACGAAGAACATGCCCGCAAGGTACTGCCAGCCGAAGGAAGCCTCGAAGAACTTGCCTGCAGCCACCATTCCGGAGGATACGTAGAAGGTGAAGAACACCAGGATGATCACCGATGCGCCGATGCGCAGCAGGTGGCTGTTGTCCTTCAGGCGCTTTTCGAAGAAGCTCGGGATGGTGATGGCGTTCTGCGAGATCGCGGTGTAGGAACGCAGCCGCGGAGCGACGAACTTCCAGTTCAGCCACGCGCCGATGAGCAGGCCGATGCCGATCCATGCTTCGTGCAGGCCGCCGAGGTAGATGGCGCCGGGCAGGCCCATGAGCAGCCAGCCGGACATGTCGGATGCGCCTGCGGACAGGGCTGCGACCCACGGCTTCAGGCCGCGGTCGGCCAGCATGTAATCGTCAATGTTGTTGGTGCGGCGATATGCAATATAGCCGATGCCAAGCATGGCGGCCATGTAAATTGCGATCGCAATCATCTGGAAAGTCTGGTCGGACATTTTTCCTCATTACCGTTTGTGCCTGGGGCTTTTCTCAGCCGCCATAGGCGCGGATTTCTGTGGTGCGAGTCACCACTATGGCACTAATTCTCCGGTTTGTCGCCGGGTGCCATTTGGTCTGTGATCATTCTGTTATCTAGTCGACCGTATCGAAGTCTGCAGGGGTAGCCAAAATCGCGGAGTTGCTTGCATCACTCATTCCGGGCTGCGCGTGCAGCGATTTGCGCACCGCGCGGATGGCCGGGGACTGGGTGGAGGAATGCCGCATGGCGGTGAAGATGGTGCGCTCCGGAGAGCCGGGAAGATCCACCGTGCGCAGGCTGCTGCGCTGGTCGCGCAGGACCAGCTCTGGGAGCATCGCCACGGCGTTGCCCGAAGCGACTAACTGCACGTGAGCCTGCAAATCAGCGGTTTCGTAGCGCAGGTCCGGCTCGAACCCTGCAAGCCGGCAAGCCTGCAGGGCCCAGTGCCGGCTGGCGGCACCCGCGGGTTCCACCACCCAGGGCAGTGAGTTGGCATGCTCCAAGGTGTGCACCCGGTCGAATTCTGCATTTCCGGCCGCGCCTCGTGCCGGCAAGGCCAGGCGGATCGGATCGTGAGTCAGAACACGCCGATCGAGGTTGTCGTAGTGCGGCGCGGAATGTCCCGAGTACTGCTCCGCGACCACCAAATCGAAACTTCGGCTGCTGGTTTCATTCAGCGCGTCGGCTGGTTCCTGCTGGCTCATTTCCACCCGCAGATTGGGGTGCCTGGTGCGCAGTTCGCGCAGTACCGGCGGCATGAGCCGGAGCATGGCCGTCTGGAAAACCGCTAGCCGGACGGTTCCGGACACCGTGGACATGGCCGCGGACAGGTCCGCTTCGGCGCGTTCCATGGAATCGAGCAGCTCTTCGGTGTGGGCCACCAGGATCTGGGCCTGCGGGGTGAGCTTGAGGGTGCGTCCGGTGCGCCGCAGCAGCTCCACCCCGGTTTCGGTTTCCAGCTGGCTCAGCTGCTGCGACACGGATGAGGGGGAGTAGCTCAGCGCGTCGGCCACCTCGGCAATGGTTCCGCGGATATGCAATTCGCGAAGCAAGCGCAATCTTCTCAGTTCAAGCACGGTTTTCCCGCCATTCAGTTAATGGGGACTCACGGAGTCCAAATACTTCGGCAAAACCGAACGAACATCTTCGGCTTTGTTCACTTTTGCTTAAGACAATATAGGTTCATACTCGATCTTGCACACAGCTTTTCCTAGCGGCCCTCTGGCAGCAGCAGGCCGCCGGATTAGCCACAACGACATCAGCGTTCGGTGCCGAACCACAAGTACGAATTGCATCGAAGGGACCACCAGTGTCTTTCACCTCCACCCAGCACGTAGTGCCAGCCGCACTAGATGCCGACGGCAACCCGCTCACCTCGCCGGCCGAACTCGCTGACGACGTCATCAAGCTGGTGCGCCGCTGGCTCACCGAAGCTTCCGACTACCCCGTAGACGCCGCCGCCGCCCGCCTGGCCGGAGTGCTCAAGGACCCCAAGGGCCTGGACTTCACCGTAGGCTTCGTCGATGGCGTGATCCGCCCCGAAGACCTGAACGTCGCGGCAGCCAACCTCAAGGCGCTGGCTCCAATGGTTCCAGGCTTCCTGCCCTGGTACATGCGCAAGGCCGTCGCCGTTGGCGGCGCCATGGCCCCAATCGTGCCGCAGGTAGTTGTCCCCATCGCCCGCAAGGTCTTGCGCGAGATGGTGGGCCACCTGATCATTGACGCCTCGGATGCCAAGCTGGGCGGCGCGATCTCCAAGATCAAGCGCGAGGGTGTGGATCTGAACGTCAACCTGCTCGGCGAAGCCATCCTCGGCGAAGGCGAAGCGGCCCGCCGTCTTGACGGCACCACCAAGCTGCTGGAACGCGATGACGTGGACTACGTGTCGATCAAGGTCTCCTCCACCGTCGCCCCGCATAACCACTGGGCGTTCGATGAAGCCGTGGAGCACATCGTGGAAAAGCTGCAGCCGCTGTATAAGCTGGCTGCCAACAGCCCGAAGAAGAAATTCATCAACCTGGACATGGAAGAGTACAAGGACCTGGAGCTGACCATCGCGGTCTTCACCAAGATCCTGTCCAAGCCCGAATTCAAGGACCTGCCCGCCGGCATCGTGCTGCAGGCCTACCTGCCAGATGCCCTGGGCGCGATGATCCAGCTCCAGGAATTCTCCGCGGCCCGCGTGGCCGAAGGCGGCGCACCGATCAAGGTCCGCGTGGTCAAGGGCGCCAACTTGCCAATGGAAACCATGGAAGCTGACATCCACGGCTGGCCGCTGGCCACCTGGCACACCAAGCAGGACTCCGACACCAGCTACAAGTCCGTGCTGGAGTACGCGCTGCGTCCGGAACACGTGAAGAACATCCGCATCGGCATCGCCGGGCATAACCTCTTTGATGTCGCGCTGGCTTGGCTGCTGGCCAAGTCGCGCAACGCCACCGACGGCATCGAATTCGAAATGCTGCTGGGCATGGCCACAGGCCAGGCCGAAGCGGTGCGCAAGGACGTCGGCTCGCTGCTGCTCTACACCCCGGTGGTGCACCCGCAGGAATTCGACGTGGCCATCGCCTACCTGATCCGCCGCCTCGAAGAGGGCGCCAGCCAGGAAAACTTCATGTCCGCAGTCTTCGAGCTGGCCAAGAACGAGGCCTTGTTCGAACGCGAGAAGAACCGCTTCCTCGCATCCCTGGAAGCCATGTCCAACGTGGTCCCTGCCCCGCATCGCGTGCAGAACCGCCAGATCCAGGATCCGTCGCTGAGCACCCGCGTGGCCGGTTTCGCCGACGGCTCCACCGAATTCTTCAACACCCCGGATACCGACCCGGACCTGAACCAGAACCGTGCCTGGGGACGCGAGATCCTGGCCAAGATGCAGGAATCGCCGCTGGGCAAGGAACTGGTCAAGAACAACACCCTGAACAGCGCCGGCGAACTCGACGAGTCCATCGCCATGGGCGTGGATGCCGCCGCCGGCTGGCAGCAGCTGGGCTCGGCCCAGCGCGCGCAGATCCTGCACCGTGCCGGCCTGCTCTTCGAGGAGCGCCGCGCCACCTTGCTCGAGGTCCTGGGCTCCGAATGCGGCAAGACCATTGACCAGGGCGATGTGGAAATTTCCGAGGCCATCGACTTCGCGCACTACTACGCGGAACTGGGCCGTGAACTGGATACCGTGGATGGAGCGAAGTTCGTCCCGTCGAAGCTGACCGTGGTCACCCCGCCATGGAACTTCCCGATGGCGATTCCGGCCGGTTCCACCCTCTCGGCGCTGGCCGCCGGTTCCTCGGTGATCATCAAGCCTGCCAGCCAGGCCGCCCGCGTGGGCGCTGTCATGGTGCAATGCCTGTGGGATGCCGGCGTGCCCAAGGACGTGCTGCAGCTGGTCTTCGTGGGCGATCGCTCCCTGGGCCAGCAGCTGGTCTCCGATGAGCGCGTGGACCGCCTGATCCTCACCGGCGGCTACGAGACCGCGGAACTGTTCCGCTCATTCCGCAAGGACCTGCCGCTGCTGGCCGAGACCTCCGGCAAGAATGCCATCATCGTCACCCCGAACGCCGACCTGGATCTGGCTGCGCGCGACGTCGTGCAGTCGGCCTTCGGCCACGCCGGCCAGAAATGCTCGGCAGCCTCGCTGGTGGTGCTGGTGGGCTCGGTGGCTGAATCCCGCCGCTTCAACAACCAGCTGATCGATGCGGTGAAGTCGCTGAAGGTCGGCTACCCGTGGAACCCCGAATCCCAGATGGGCCCATTGATCGGCGAGCCGGGCGAAAAGCTCAAGCGCGGCCTGACCACCCTGGGCGCCGGAGAGCGTTGGGCCATTGAGCCGAAACAGCTCGATGACTCGGGCAAGCTCTACTCGCCGGGCGTGCGCTACGATGTGGCCCGCGGCAGCGAGTACCACAAGACCGAATACTTCGGCCCGATTCTCGGCGTGATGACCGCCAAGACCCTGGAAGAAGCGGTGGAGATCGTCAACGAGGTGGACTACGGCCTGACCTCGGGCCTGCATTCGCTGGATTCGGCAGAGATGGGCTACTGGCTGGAGAACATCCAGGCGGGCAACATCTACGCCAACCGCGGCATCACCGGTGCCATCGTGCAGCGCCAGCCATTTGGCGGCTGGAAGAAGTCGGCCATCGGCGCAGGCACCAAGGCCGGCGGCCCGAACTACCTGGTCGGCATGGGCTCCTGGGTGGACGCCCCCGCCACGCAGGGCGCGGCGCTCTCGGCATTCGACCAGCGCCTGCTGAACACCGCAGAACTGGATTCGGAGCAGGCGCAGTGGCTGGGCTCGGCACTGGCCAGCGACAAGCTGTGGTGGAACAACGAGTTCAACCAGGCCAAGGACCGCTCGGGGCTGGTCGCCGAGCGCAACATCTTCCGCTACCGCGCGGTTGACGTGACGGTGCGCTTCGAAGAAGCCACCAGCGGCCACGGACTGGCCGAGGCGCTGCGCGTCATTGCCGCCGGTGTCACCGCAGGTTCCCGCGTGATCTTCTCCGCTGACGTGCAGCTGCCGTTGGGCGTGCGCAACCTGTTGGCCGAGAACTCGGTCACCGTGGTGCGCGAAGACGCTGCTGCTTTCGCCGCCCGTGCTGCGAAGCTGGCTGCGAAGACCGGTCCGGAGTCCGCTGCCCGCATCCGCCTGATCGGCGGCTCGATGAAGGCTGTCGCCGAGGCAGCCAACGGCAAGCCGGATGTGGCCATCTACGCATCGCCGGTGACCGCTGCCGGACGGGTGGAGATGCTTCCGTTCCTGCATGAGCAGGCGGTATCCATCACCGCTCACCGCTTCGGCACCCCGAATCACCTCAGTGATTCGCTGATCTAGCAGGCAAGCGCATAAAGCAGTGGCCAGCATCCATTTATTTGGATGCTGGCCACTGCTTTATGCCGGATGCTCTTTACTTCTTGCGTACCTTGTACTTGGCGACCAGAATATCCGCGGTGGCGGAGAGGATCGCCGGAAGAATGTAGCGCGCCAAGGTCACCAGGGTAAAGGCGAGTACGGATCCGCTGGCCGAACCAGCCACGGACAGGGCCGCAAATCCCAGGCCCACCGCGGAGAGCAGGCCGACGATCCAGCCAGCGAGCTTGCGGGGACGCAGGACGAACCAGCCAACTAGCGAAAGCACCGGCAGGAGCAGGCCCCAGACGGTGAAGTAGCCGGTGTACATCCCCTGCAGATCCAGCGCGGAGACCAAGAACCAATCGCCATACTCCACGGTGTCCAGTACCGGCAGCTTCAGCAAGATGTCCAGGACCAGCGACAGCAGGACCAGCAGCATCGCGAAGACCTTGGTGTCCTTGCGCGCTTCGAGCAACCAGAAGCTGCCGATGGCCACGAGCCTGATCACCCACAAGGCGATCAGGGAGAGCAGGCTGCCGCCGGTGACATAGTCGGCGGTGGACAGCAGCGTGGATCCGGTGACGCCGGCGATCAGCACCAGCCAAACAATGATCAGGCGGGCCGGCAGATGCAACAGTGGTTTTTCTTCGCTCACTTAGCCAAGTCTAATGAAGCTGGCTGTGCAATCCCTTTTCCTGTTCTTGGCAGGCGGGCTCAGACCTCGAGTTTCAGTGCCTTGCGCAAGGTCAGCGCGCCACCGGTGTGCATCACTGCCCTGCCGTAGATCTTCTCGGCAAACAGCAGCACGAGCCAGCAGGCAGCCAGGAGAATTGCCAGCGAAAGAATCGGCTCCCAGAAAGCTACCTCGCCGGAGAGCAGGCGGCTAGGCATTGCCGCCGAGGAGACGATAGGAATGTACGAAGCGACCACCAGGAAGCTGCCCTTGGCATACAACCCGATAAACAGCACCGCCATCAGGAGGCCCACCACGGGCCCGCTGGATTGCTGCAGATCCTCGGTACGGGTAGCCAAGGAGCCCAACGCTGCCCAGATCCCGGCCAGAAGCAGGAAACCGCCGAAGAAGAACACCACGAACCACCCGGCCACCTGGGTGACAACTCCGAGGAACGGGATCTGGATCGGGGAAATGTAGGCAGCCAGCAAGCCAATGCTGAGGAAGGCCAGGAGCTGGATCATTGCGAGAACGACATTCCCGATGATTTTTCCTGCCAGCAGCTGGCGCAGCCGGATGGTGCTGGCCAGGATCTCGACCACGCGGTTCTGCTTCTCCTCGATGACCGAGTTGGCGATGGGCATGCCGAAGAGGAATGCGGCCATGTAGAAGAGGAATGAGAAGACCAGCGCCATGGCACTGGCCATCGCGGCCCGTTCGGAATCGCCATGGAGCTGATCGAGAATGAGGTCCTCGTTATCGGGCAGGCTAGCTGATTCCAGTCCGGCCTCGGCCAGCAGCTGATCGGTCTTCACGGTTTTCATTGCTTCGCGGACCAGAGAACTGAGCTCTTGGTCGACCGCGTTGAAACCGGTCAGCGTGAATTCCTGCGCATCGGCCGAACCGGACAAGGTCGCGTTCAGCCGCTCAGCGGATAGCTGTTGCTCCGCCTGTTCAGGAGCGAGCCTGGAAATGCTCAATTCCACGTCTTCGGGGCGATCCTGGATCACCTGCTCCAGCACCCGGAAACTGGCATCGTCGGTGGCAGCCACGGCGAAATTCGACGTGCGATTGGCGAGGAATCCGGTAACGGCGACCGATCCGATGATGAACAGCAAGGTCACGATGGTGCTGATGATGAAAGCTTTGTCGCGCAGCTTGGTTTCGACTTCGCGCAAGGCGACAATGAGCCATGGAGCCGTGGTGGTGTTCACTTGATGATCTCCCGGTAGATGTCGGCCAGCGAAGGGCGATGGATTGCGAACTCTGCGACGGGCCCGCGGCTCATGGCGGTGGCGAGCACGCGTTGGGCATCGGCTTCGGAATCGAAATTCACCAATGCGTCATGGCCTGAAATATCGATAACGGTGACCCCCGGTTCATTGCGCAGCCAGCCCGTGTCGGAGCCCAGGGACAACCGGTGCCGGGATGCCTGCGTCGCACGGAGCCCGGCTGCCGATGAATTGGCCAGGATCCTGCCGTCCTGGATGATCACCAGATGGTCCACCAGCACATCGAGCAGATCCAGCTGATGCGAAGAGAAGAGCACCGGTACGCCACGCGCTGCATAGTCGCGCAGGATGGAGCTCATTGCGTCCACCGCGATCGGGTCAAGTCCGCTGAAAGGTTCGTCGAGGATGAGCACGTCG
The DNA here is from genome assembly GCF_024807995.1 of Arthrobacter sp. JUb119. Classification (NCBI taxonomy): domain Bacteria; kingdom Bacillati; phylum Actinomycetota; class Actinomycetes; order Micrococcales; family Micrococcaceae; genus Arthrobacter; species Arthrobacter sp. JUb119. Next base: position 31,712 of record NZ_JANUFE010000003.1, on the reverse strand, counting down.
GGTTCGTGCAGCAGTGCTGCGGTGACTTGCACGCGTTGCTGGTTGCCCAGGGACAGGGATTCGAGTTTCGACTTGGCGCGGTCAGCCAAACCAAAACGGGCCAGCAGTTCCATGGCCCGTTTGCGTGCTCCGGAGCGGGACAGGCCATGGAGCTGTCCGAGGTAGACCAGCTGGTCAATGACCGGCTGCTTGGGATACAGGCCGCGTTCCTCGGGCATGTAGCCGAAGTTGGGGCGGGTGGCTCCATCGAGCGGTTGGCCGTTGAGCGAAACAGAACCGGAATCGGCGCTGAGCAATCCCATGATGATGCGCATGGTGGTGGTCTTGCCGGCACCGTTGGCACCGACGAATCCGGTGAGCGCGCCGCCAGGTACGGTGAAGCTGATGTCATCGAGCACCAAATTCTGTGCAAATGACCGTGACACATGGTTTAGCTCAAGCATGTTTTCCTCTGCCAAGTATTGTTTCTACTCATCAGCTTAGGAAACTAAGCAGCATTTGCGCTCCGTCTGGAGAATGAAACTATTGGATGAGTCCGGCGCGGTGGGCGAATAGCACGCCCTGCACCCGGTCGCGCAGGTGCAGCTTCGCCAACAGGTTCGACAGGTGGGTTTTCACCGTGGCTTCCGAGAGGGAGAGCACTGCGGCGATTTCCTGGTTGTTCTTGCCCTGGGCCAGTTCGCAGAGTACCTGGCGTTCGCGTTCGGTGAGTTTTTCCAGCTGCTGGGCCTCGGTAGTTGCCGCTGCCGAATCCGCGGCAGGGACCGCGCCGGTGCCACGCTGGATGAGCTTGAGCGTGACTTCGGGGGAGAGCAGCCCGTGGCCGGCGGCCACCTGGTGCACGGCGGCCACCAGCATTTCAGGCTCTGCATTCTTGAGCAGGAACCCGCTGGCCCCGGCATCCATGGCCTCGAAGAGGTAGTCGTCGCGGTTGAAGGTGGTCAGCACAATGACCTTGGTCTGGGTGGTGCTGGCGATGAGCTTCGTGGCTTCGATGCCGTCCATCTGCGGCATTTGGATATCCATCAGCGCCACCGTGGGGTTCAGCTCGCGAACCATTTCCAGGCCCGCTTGGCCGTTGCCTGCCGTGCCGATGACCTGGATCTGCGGATCGGTTTGCAAGATCAGTTTCAGCGACGAGAGGATCAGCGACTGGTCATCGCAGATCACCACGGTAATTTTGCTCATGTTGCCAGTCTAGTTGCCGCGTCGGAAACCACGCGCAACCGGGCCCGGGTACGCCAGCCGTGCGGAATGCGCGGGCCGATTTCCACCAGCCCGTGATGCAGCTTGGCGCGTTCGCGAATGCCACGCAGGCCGTAGCCGCCACCGGCGGAATCCGGCCGGGGACGGCCGCTGTCGGTGACCTCGACTTCTATCCATGCGCCATCGGCATCGGTTCCCGAACGCAGCGACAAGGTAGCTGTGCGGGCCGTGGAATGCGCACGGACATTGGCCAAGGCTTCGCCGCTGATGCGGTAGAGCGCGAGCGACAGGCCTGCCGGCAGGGTGGAAATGAAGCCGGGCTGGTGTTCATCGCGGGAGATCTGGATGCTCAGTCCCTGGCGTTCATTGGCTGCGATCAGCTCATCGAGCTGCGCCATGGAGGGTTCGGGGTTCCGTGCCCCCTCAGCGCTGTTCGGCGAATCCTCCGGTCCGCCGTGTTCGCGCAATACGCCCAGCAGTGCCCGCGTTTCGCTGACTGCACTGCGTGCCGAGGACTCGATGCCGCGCATCAGTTCGATGGACTGCTGGGGATCGCGCTCATGCACCATGCGGGCGGCCGAAGCCTGGATTCCCACCGAGGCGATGTGGTGGGCAATGACATCGTGCAGCTCGCGGGCGATGCGCAGCCGTTCCTCGTTGACCGCACGGTCTGCCAGCTGCTGGGACTGGTCGGCAATGCGCTGGGCCTGGGTTTCCACTATTTGGCTGGCGTAGGCATTGGTCCAGCTGACCATGCCCAGGAAGATCGCGCCGCCGAAGTACAGCAGGTTCATCAGCAGGTTGTAGAAGATGAAGGCCGTTGACGTCGGCAGCACGCCTGCTGGATCCTCGACCATGGAAGTTCCGGTGGCCGTGAGCAAGTCGGAGGTGAAGAAGGTGACGATCACCCAGGTGGCCATGAACAGCAGCACCACGCTCATCGCTATCCACAGTCCCCGGCGGTTCTTCGACCACGTGACCGCGGTGTAGATGCCGATGAAATAGGCCAGCTGCGCGCAGAGCTCCATGCCGACTTGGTAGGTATTTTCGCTTCCGGCGCCCACGAAGGCAGCCGAACCGATGAGCATCATGGTGATGGGCCAGCGCCGGCGGAACATCAGCGGCACGATCAGGGACACAAGCACGAGATAGGCGAGAAGTGGATCGGGCGCATTCTCTTGCTCGGTCAGGGAGAGTAGCAGTTCGTGCATGGCCAGCGCCAGCAGGAGGAAGCCCGAAGCGACGATAATGTCGCGGCGCAAGCTCTTCTTATCCGGAGACGGACGTTCCCAATCCACCGGAGGCAGCGTTGGGAGCCTCCGGTGTACTAGCTCGGGGAGTCGGTACATGGTGTTCCTTGATCATCTCGTTGGCCAGGCATTGGAAACGACTTTACCGGTCTGCGGTTTTCCGGGCATGAGCCTGGAGGCTTACCCCTGGCGTTGACCCGGGAGGAAATGCGCTAGGCAGAAAGGTTACTAGGCAGTAATGTGATGGTATGCACATGATTTTCCGAATCCTCATGGTTTACCTGAACAGCAAGAAGGCTTCCAAGCTGTCGATGTTCGACACCAGCTCAGTGGGCATGCGTGCCACGCTGACCGATATCGACTTTGCCGGCCACATCAACAACGGCATGTACTTCTCGATCTTCGATCTCGGACGCTTCGACTTGATGTTCCGTTCCGGTGTCTGGGACATCATGTCCAGGAATAAATGGGTTCCGGTCGTGCAGACCGAGACCATCACCTTCCGCAAGTCGGTGCGCCTGGGAACCAAGTTCTCCCAGGAAACCCGGCTGATCGGCATGGACGACAAGTGCATCTTCTTCGAGCAGCGCATCGTCGTGAAGGGCGAAATCTACGCTCGCGCCTATGTCGCCACCCGGATGACCTCGAAAAAGGGTGCGGTTTCCAACAAGGAAATCCTGGCAGCAGTCGGCTTGGAACTGCCAGCAGACATGGTGCTGCCCGAGTGGCTGCACCAGTGGCGCCAGGACGGAGCGCTGCCCAGCACCCGCAAGCCGGCCCCGCACAATTGGATCCGCTGAATCAATTCACTCGCGCAATTCCTGCTGGACCGTGCCGGGGGGACTCAACGTGCGGGAATCGGCGAAGCCTTGGCCGCATCAATGAACATGGCGATCAGTTCGGGATCCTTGACTCCGCGCGATGATTCGACGCCGGAGGAGACATCGGCGCCGAAAGCGCTGGACGCAGCCAAGGCATCAGCGACATTCTGCGGGGACAGTCCGCCGGCCACCAGCCAGCGCCGACCAGCGGCCAGATCCTTCACTGCCGCATAATCCCAGCTTTCGCCGCTGCCGGGGACCGAGGCGTCAATGAGCAGCAGATCTTCGCCCCAATCGGCAAACTGCTCCTCCGGGTCATCGCGCCGCACCGCGCGGATGACCTTGAACCCGGCCTCATGGGCGGTGCTCACATCCTTTGCCGTGCGCTGCCCGTGCAGCTGCACCCAACTCACGCCGGCTTGCGCCGCAAGCTGAAGCACCGTCTGGATCTCTTCGCCGCGGAATACCGCCACGGTGGCAATGCCTGCGGGAACCGCCTTCACCAATGCGGCGGCGCGCTGCGCGGAAATTTCCCGGGCACTGGGCGTGAGCACGAACCCGATGGCGTCAGCGCCATGGGCCGCAGCGGTTTGCACGTCCTGGGCCGTGGACAAGCCGCACACTTTGACGAAGGGCTTTGCTGCACTCACTTCGCGTTCTCCTTGGCCATATGGATTGGGGTGTAACCGCCAGGCGCGTTGGCGCGGATGGCCAACAAGTCGCGGGCGTGATTCCACAGCCGCTTGTCCTCCCCGGTGACGGGCACCCAGGGCTTGACCGGAACAGCGGTGCCGGTTTCATCGCGGGTCACCATCACGGTCAGGCAGTAGGTCGTCAGCTGCATTTCCCGGGTCTTCGGATCGCCAGAGCGCACATGCACCGCAACGTGCATTCCCTTGTTCCCGGTGTAGACCAGGCGCGCCTCCACCTCCACCAGGTGGCCGATCAGCAGCGGGCGGTAGAAACGCACGCCGCCGGAGAACACCGCAACGGTTTCCTGCTGGCAGTAGCGGGCCGCGCACAGCTCAGCGGCATCGTCAATCCACTTCATCACGATGCCGCCGTGGACCTTGCCGCCCCAGTTCACATCGGTGGGCGCCGCCAGGAAGCGCAGCGTCACGCGTTCGGCGGTTCCCTCATCGGTGTATACCTGATCGTTCATGGACGCGACGATCTGCTCGCGGATCTCAATGCGCGCCAGCGCATTCTCGCGCATTGCGATTTCCCGGGCCGTACCCGGGGTGAACGCCGGAACCGGGGTTGGCTTCCCATTCTCGCCGACGGCTACGAAGATCACCAGGCAGCTGCTGGACTTCACCGGCCGCAACTCGCGCGGATCGCTGAAGGACACCTCGGTATGGATGTGCATGGAGCTGGTTCCGGTGTACACCACCGAAGCGGTCACTTCCACCAGATCCCCGGAGTGGATCGGGTCTTCGAAGTGGATATTTCCTACATAGGCGGTGACGCAATAGCTGGAGGACCATCCCACCGCCGCGGCGTAGGCGGCCTTGTCGACCCACTCCAGAACGGTGCCCGCAGGAACAATCCCGGTGACATCGACGTCGGTTGGTGCCGCGAGGAATCGCAAGGTGACAGAATGCGGACGTTGTTTCAGCTCCGGGGTGCTCATGCACTCCAGTTTCGCGCACAACGCGCATCACGGGCAATGTATGACGCTTCACGGCCCAGCCTGGCCGGCAAGCCCCACGGCGCGGAACTGCCGGTGTGCTCTGCCCTAGGATAGGAGGGTGCGTAGGGTCTTTGGAATATTTTCGGCTGCAACAGCCATCGTGGTGGCACTGAGCCTCAGTGCCGCGGCCGGAACCGCCGGCTTGGTGATCGTCGTGGGCCAAGGCCTGGATGAACTCATGGCCCATCGCCCGCTGGGCACCCAATGGTATGCCAGCGCCTTCGGCGAACTGCTGATCATGGCGGTTGCCACCTTCTTGATCCCGGTCGTGATCTCGCGCAACACCCTTGACCTGACCGAGTACCACCGCATGAAGCTGCTCAAGCACTATCTGTCCATCGGCCCGCTGGCGGTGCGCGCCTCCGGCGATGGGGAGCTGCTGCATGCGGCGATGGACTCGGTGGAGCGGTCCGTGAAATACCGTTCCAGCTTCATCGGGCCGGCAATCTCCGCGGTAGCCACCCCGGTATTGATCCTGTGCTTCATCGCCTTTGCCATCGACCCGCTCAGCGCACTGGTACTGCTGGTTCCCACCGCGCTGGTCCCGGTCATCGTCCTGGGCTTCCAGCGGCGCTTCGGCTCCTCGAACGGAGAGTACCGCCGAGCCCAGGGCATCCTCTCGGCGACCTTCCTGGACGCACTGCGCTCGCTGGGCATGCTCAAGCTCAACGGCGGCAGCCGGTGGATGGGATCGCGCATCGAGCAGGCCACCGAACGCGTACGCCAGCAAGTGATGAAACTGCTGGCCCGCAACCAGTTGATCTTGCTGGTCATCGATTCCAGCTTCGCCGTGCTGCTGCTCGCCAGTGCCGCCCTGCTGGCCTGGTGGCGCGCCAGCTCCGGGGCCATCACCCCGGGTTCTGCCCTGTCACTGGTGATCCTGAGCTTCCTGATGCTCGCCCCGGTCAACTACGTCGGCAGCTTCTTCTACATCGGGATGACCGGCAAGGCCGCCGAGAAGAAACTGGCCGAAGTCGCCGACATCCCCATGCACCGTTCCATGGCCAATCCGCTGCCCGTGGACCTGCGCCACCGTGATCTGATCCTGGAAGAAGTCAGCGCCAGCTACGACAGCGGGCACCACGCGCTGGACAAAATTTCCTGGCATTTCCCGGCCGGTTCGCGTACTGCCATCATCGGCCCCTCGGGCAGCGGCAAGACGACGCTGCTGCGCGTGCTCCAGGGCCAGCTCGAAGCTTCCTCCGGCACCATCCGCGATGCCCGGCAAGCCATGGGCCCGGCAACCTTGAAGGCCAATACCGCCGTAGTGGAACAGCACGCCACGCTCTTCGGCATGAGCCTGCGCGAAAACCTCCTGCTCGGTGCGCCCCGGGCTGCCGACGGCGAACTGCTCCTGGCGCTGCGCCAGGTCGGCATGGGAGCGTGGTTCGAGGCGCAACCCGGGGGATTGGCGCAACGCCTGGGCGAGGGCGGGGCACGGCTTTCTGGCGGCCAGGCCCAGCGCCTGTCGCTGGCCCGCGCCCTGCTGGCGCAGCGTCCCGTGCTGCTGCTCGATGAGCCCACCAGCGCCTTGGACGTCCAGACCGAGGCGGACGTGCTGGGAACCCTGCGCTCCTTGGACCGCAGCACCACGGTCATCACCGTCACCCACCGGCTGGGGTTGCTGGCCGACTACGACTATGTTCTGGTCATGGACCACGGACAGCTCATCCAGGCCGGACGCCGTGACGAGCTGCTGGCCGCCGACGGCTATCTCAAGGAAGCCATGGACGGATTCCGCCAACGCGCTGATGCGCTGCATGCCAGTGGCCGGAGCCAGCTGGGGGAGGGGAACTAATGCGCACGCAGAAAATCTCCACTATCAAAACCGTCGCCTGGCTGATTGGCAGCACCAAGGACCTGCTCCCGCCGCTGCTGCTGGCCTGCGTGCTGGCCTGCGCCACTCGCCTGGCTTCGCTGGGTATCTACGCCGTGGCCGGGTTCGGCCTGGCCAAGGCCCTGCACCTGGGCGGTGAGCAGCTGCCTATGGTCCTTGGCTGGGGACCGCTGATCGCTGTGGTCATCCTGCTAGGACTTATCAAGGGCGCGGTGCGCTACCTGGAGCAGTATGTAGGGCACCGGGTGGCCTTCCTGTCCCTGGCGCGGCTGCGCAACCGCATGTACCAGGCATTTGAACGCCAAGCGCCCTTCGCCGCGGACAGCAAGAATTCCGGCGGCATGCTCGCCAAGGCCACCAGCGACATCGACAAGGTCGAAGTGTTCTTCGCCCACACCCTGCCCCCGGCCGTGGCGGCAGTGGCAGTCAGCGGCCTGGCAACCTGGGGAACCTGGGCGGTATTCGGCATGCAACCGGCCCTCGTGCTGCTCGCCGGCTATGTGCTGATCGGGCTGGCCATCCCGGCCATTGGCGTCGGCGCCCTGCGCCGTACCGCGCGGGCCACCGCCAGTGCTCGCGGCACCCAGAACCAGCTGCTGGCCGACACGCTTGCCGGCATCGACGTGATTCACGGATTCAATGCCGGCAAACCCGTCATGGCGCGGATGCGCGAAAGCCTGCACGAAAGCCGGCAAGCGGCGCGATCGGCCGGAACCCTGGGCGCGGTACGGGCCACGCTGACACAGCTGGTGGTCTGGGGCAGCCTGCTCGCGCTCTTTGTCCTGCTGGGAACCGCCGGGCAGTTCGGCACGCTGATCGTGCTGTGCTGTGCCCTGGTCCCTTCCTATGAAGCGGTGCGCGCGGTAGACGGGTTCATCCTGGGCCTGCAGGATTCGCTGGCCAGCGCTCGCCGGCTGTACGCCACCGCGATAACCAGCCATCCGGTTTCCGAACCCGCCAACCCGGTTCCCCTTCCTGCTTCCGGCACCTTGCGCGTGGCGGATCTGTCGGTTGACTTCGAGGGCCATCGGGTAGTTCGCGGCGTGGATTTCGAACTGGAACCAGGCTCCCTGCTCGCACTGGTGGGCGAAAGCGGCTCCGGCAAATCGTCGGTCGCGGCAGCCCTGGTGCGCTCGGTGGAAGCTGCCGGCACCGCCAGCTTCGGCGATGTGCCGCTGGAGGCCGCAAGCTTGGCGCAGCTGCGCACCCGGATCATCCTGGTCTCACAAGAGGCGGTGATGATCCGTGGAACGCTGCGCGAGAACCTCTTGCTGGGTGCGGAAGGGATCAGCGACGCCGAGATGGAGCAGGTCCTCGATGAACTGGGCATGGGTTCCTGGCTGCGCCAGCAGAAGGCCGGATTGCAGACCCGGTTGGGGGATCGCTTTGCCCGGCTTTCCGGTGGCCAGCGCCAACGCGTGGCCCTGGCCCGGGCGCTGCTTCGCAACCCCGCGGTATTGATCCTCGATGAATCCACTAGCGCCCTGGATGCACGCAGCGAACAGCTGGTCCTGGAAGCAGTGGAACGCCGCCGCGGTGAAGGGATGGCGGTGCTGATGATCAGCCACCGGCTATCGATCCTGGCCCGGGCGCAGAACGTGCTGGTGCTCCATGAAGGAGTGGTGCTGGAACGCGGTGCGGCGCCAGCGCTATTGGCCGATGGGCAATCCTTGTTCTCCCGCATGGCCGTGCGCGAAGCGGACCGGATTTTGCCAAGCTGATCCACGCCCCGCCCAATGGATGGAACTGACAAGGCAGCGGGGAGGTACTAGGCTCGCATCATGATGCGAATAGTGGTTCTCCTGTTCCTGGCTGTCCTATTCACTGGCTTCGTGGTGACCGCAATCCTTGCCGGCACCTCCGGGGAATGGGTGTGGTGGATCCTCGTCGTGCTCACCGGTTTGCTGGTGCTTCTGGGCATCAGGGACCTGCTGCAAAAGAAGCATGCGATCCTGCGCAATTTCCCGATTGTCGGGCACGCCCGCTACCTCTTCGAATTCATCCGCCCCGAGATCCAGCAGTATTTCATTGAGCGCAATACCGATGGCCGTCCTTTCAACCGCGACACCCGCTCGCTGATCTACGCGCGGGCCAAGGGCGCCGATAGCCATAAGGCTTTCGGCACGGAGCTGAATGTCAATGAAGTCGGCCACGAATACCTGCTGCATTCGGCAGCTCCGGTGGCCCCGGTAGCATCGCAGCACCGCGTACGGGTGGGGTCCAGCCAGTGCTCGCAGCCCTATGAGATTTCGCTGATGAATATCTCCTCGATGAGCTTCGGCTCGCTTTCTGCCAACGCCGTGCTGGCGATGAACAAGGGCGCCGCGATGGGAGAATTCGTCCATGAAACCGGTGAGGGCGGGCTGACCAAGTACCACCTGGAATACGGGGCCGACTTGTTCTGGGAAATCGGTTCAGGCTACTTCGGCTGCCGTACCGAGCAGGGCCGCTTCAACCCCGAAACCTTCGCTGCCAAGGCGAACCATGAAAGAGTCAAGGGCATCACCATCAAGCTCTCCCAGGGCGCCAAGCCCGGGCTCGGCGGCGTGCTGCCGGCTGCCAAGGTCACCGCGGAAATCTCCGAGGCCCGCGATGTCCCGATGGGCGTGGACTGCATTTCACCGGCCAGCCACGCAGAATTCTCCACCCCGCGCGAATTGATGCACTTCGTAGCGAAGCTTCGCGACCTCTCCGGTGGCAAGCCAGTGGGCATCAAGTTCTGCGTTGGTTCCCGCACCGACGTCATGGCCCTGTGCAAGGGCATGCTGGAAACCGGCATCCTGGTGGACTTCATCACCATTGATGGCGCTGAAGGCGGCACCGGAGCTGCGCCGCTGGAATACGAGGACCATGTTGGCGCCCCGCTGACCGAAGGCTTGATGCTGGTGCACAACACCTTGGTGGGTGCCGGACTGCGCGACGAAATCCGCCTCGCCGCGGCAGGCAAGGTCGCCAACGGCTCCGACATCATCAAGCGGCTGATCCAGGGAGCGGATTTCACCTTCTCGGCGCGTTCCATGATGATGGCCACCGGCTGCATCCAGGCCCAGCAGTGCCACACCAACCACTGCCCCGTAGGCGTAGCCACGCAGAACAAGCGCCTGATGCGTGCCCTGGATGTGGAGGACAAGGGCCACCGCGTCTACAACTACCATCGCTTGACCGTCACCGAATGCGCGCAGATCATGGCATCGATGGGACTGACCAGCCCGGAGCAGCTGAACACCCGGATGCTGCGCCGCCGGGTGAACCTGCAGTCCACTCGCTCCTACGCTTCGCTGTTCCAGTGGTTGCGTCCCGGCGAACTGCTCGAGGATATTCCAGGTTCCTGGATGGAAGACTGGGATGAAGCAGACGCGGACCACTTCGGCGAGCATGCACCGCTGGCCTACACCGCGCCCAAGAGCGTGGATATCACCCCGTCGGTGGTTCGCGAACCAGCCGATGCAGTGAACGCACCGCGCATCGAGCCCAGGGATTCAGCCAAGGTGCGCCCGGTGCATGCAGATGTCACCCGGCCAGAAGGCAAGCCGGGAGCTGACAGCTAGCCTTCCGAATCAGCAGCCAGAGACCGCAACACCTCGTGGTCCACTTCCTCCAGCGAAGCCGGAATCCACGTGGGGTTGCGGTCTTTGTCGATGACCTGGGCACGGATGCCCTCGGCAAGATCGGCACGGTGCATCAGGTAGCGAGCCAGGCGCAGTTCGCGGTCCAAGGCCGAACGCAGGTCCTGCTCCTCACGTGCAGCCCGCACGTTGTAGAACGCGCTGGCCACGCTGGTCGGGGAATTCGCTGCCAGCATCTGCGCGGCACGCTGCGCCGAAGGATGGACCATCTGCTCCAAGCGTGCCAAGACTTCCTGCGGGGTGGCGGCACTGAAAGCATGATCGATCCAGCCGCGGTCCAGTTCCAAGGCGAAGGACTCGGGCGCACCGTGCATGACCTCGATAGCCGCCGCGATCTCTCCGGCATTCAGCCCCGCGAACTCATCGAGCTCATCGAGGATGTTCTGGGCGAAGTCCTCGGTGACAACGGCATCGGCAAAACCGAGAAGTACGGCATCGGCACCGGTGAAGGACTGCGCACTCATTGCAAAGAACTCGCCGAAGTGGCCCGGCGCGCTGGCCAGCAGGTGGCTGCCTCCCACATCCGGGGTGTAGCCGATCTTCGCTTCGGGCATTCCCATGGTGGCGTTCGCGGTCACCAGGCGCACCGGTGCGTGCGAGGCCAGGCCGATGCCCCCACCCATGGTGATGCCATGGGCCAAGGTGATCAGGGGCTTGGGATAGGTGGAGATCAGGTAATCCAGTTCGAATTCTCTCGCGAGCAGATCGACGAAGTCCTGATGGCGTCCGGTGGTGACTGCTGCATGGAAATCGGCGATATCTCCGCCGGCACAGAAGGCGCGTTCGCCGCGGCCGGTGAGCAGCACCAGCGAAATCGACGGGTCCACGGCCCACGCACGCAGCACCCGGCCCAGCTCGGTGAGCATTTCCAGGGTCAACGCATTGAGCTTGCTGGCACGGTTCAGCTCGATGTGGCCGATTGGTCCATGCACGGCCGAGATGACTACGCCATCGCTGGAAGATGCAGGGGTCTGGTTCTCCACCGGGACATTCCTCTTTCTTGGGACGGATGCAGGCACCAGTGGCGCCGCGGCGCAACGAATCAGCGGGAGAGCACCTGGGCGAGCCGGTCCAATACCAGCGCGGCCTTCGGCTTCTTGGAATTCTCCGGTTTCAACGCGAAGATGGAGCGGGCCAGGCGAATCTCGGGGGCATCAACTATGCGGATGCCTTCCGGAGCGTTGGCCATGGCCAGATCGGGAACCAGGGCGGCGCCCAGTCCCGAGGAAACCAGGCTCAGCGACGCATTGAAGTCGTCGCAGTAGGCAGCCACCTGCGGGTGGATGTTGTAGGAAGAGAACAAGCGCGAAATCAAGGTGGCATCCGAGGTGCCCGGGTGGTGGAAGATCCATGGCCATTCGGCCAACTGGTCCACGGTCAGCTGGGCGTCTTCAGCGATGGGCCAGGACGCCGGGATCACTACCCGGAACTGGTCATCGCCCAACCAGGTGCGCTCCAGGGACGCTGGCCACGACAGTCCGCCGGGTCCCACCTGGAAGATCAGTGCGAGGTCGAGGTCGCCGCCGGTGCCAAGGCCTGCGACAGTTTGCTGGGGTTCGCCGATCCACAGGCGCAGGTTGATGCCCAAGGAGGACCAATCCGGTGCCTTGAGGATCTGCGGCAGCGCGTAGGTCGCCAGCGAGGGGAAGATGCCAAGCTTGATTTCCTCAAGGTCGGTAGCTTCGGTGGAGATGGTGGCGACGTCTGCCATGAGGGCGTCGAGGTCGGTGAGCACCCGTTTGGCATGGCGCACCATGCGCAGGGCGCCTGGCGTCGGGGTGATGGAGCGTGCGCCGCGCAGGAACAGCGTGGTACCGGTGCTTCGCTCCAACGCTGTCATCTGCTGGGAGACAGCGCTGGCCGTGTAGCCCAAGCGGGTTGCGGCCGTGGCAAAGGAACGATGCGCCACCACTTCGAGCAATGTGCGCAGATGAACTGGATTAATCACTTCTAAAGTCTATGGCCTTTAGCCAAAGATTTGCTTAGCCCACGGCCTAGAGTTCGTCCTCAAGGTCAACAAGCTCTGTGCTTTCCTCGTCGTCATCGTCTGCGGCGAATTCGTTGTCGAGCTGGTCTTCGGTTTCCAGGTCATCGTCGTAGAGGTAATTGCGTTGTGCCAGCGGGTCGAGGTTGCGCATGGTTTCCGGCATGTCGCTTGAGCCCTCGTAAGCCTGGGAATCGCGTCCGTCATCCGGTTCGTAGATGTCGTTGCCGAACTCCGGCGCAAATTCTGTGGTGTCGAAATCCTTCGTCATTGCGTACTCCTTCGTCGAATACGAGGGATCCGCCGGAAGCCGGGGATTTACCTCGTGACTTCTCGTATCACCAGAGTAGGACGCTGCTTCGGGAAACGAAAGACTTGTTTTCTGCAGCTGACAGTGAATGACTTCTCAGTGGTCATGTTCGGCATAGTGCTCCAGCAGGGGAGCGGCACGGTAGGCCAGGTGCGTATGGAGCGCGAAGGTTGTTTCCGAACGGGTGACGCCCTTGACGCGCAGGATCTGGCGCAGTGCTGATTGCAGCTGGTGGGTGTCGGTGGCGATGAGCCGCACCCAGAGATCTCCACGTCCGGAGGTCTCGTGGATTTCCAGCACGCTGGGGATCTGGCGCAGCGCGGTGACCACGGTATCCAGATCGCGGTGGTTCACTTCCAACGTCACGAAGGCCAGGACGTCGTAGCCGAGCTTGCTCAGATCGATGTCGCGGCCGCCGTCGCGGAGGATTTCGGCGCGCTGCAAACGGCGCAATCGCGACTGCGCTGTGTTGCGCGCAACACCGACCTCATCTGCGAGTTCAGAGATTTGGATGCGGGGATCCTTGATCAGTGCGAGCAGCACTTTCAGGTCTACATCGTCTAATCGCACTATATGCTCACTCCGGGTTATCTGCGGGGACAAAATTTTGAACAATCTGCTCAAATGCTAGCAAGAAATCTCTCTCGTTGCTTTCAGCAGGCGGATATTAGTGAGTGAACGCTCTGTTGTAGTAGACAAACGCAAGCAGAACGCTCAACTAACCGGTGGGGCAGCGAGTGGCCCCACCGGTAAAAACTCTTTCTGGGCATTCTTCGTGCCCAGCTGGTCTGGACTACTTTGATCCCGGGAGTGAATTTGTCGGTTATCAGCGAGCTGCGCATGCAGCCAATGAACCATCGCGTACTCTCCTGGAACCCCGGGCTGACCGCTCGACTGGTGATCACCGTGTCCGTCAGCTTCCTGCTGCTGGTCGGAGCCAACCTGGCCACCCCGCTGTATCCGGCACTCCAATCCGAATTGCACCTTGGCGCCATGGGAACCACCGTGGCCTTTGCCAGCTACGTCTGTTCGCTGATGCTCTTCCTATCCACCGTGGGGCATTGGTCGGATCATATCGGACGCCGTGCGGCGCTGGTGATCGCGGTCGTTGTTTCCTTCGCTGGAACCCTGGTCTTCGGATCGGCCGGCAACCTGCTGGAACTGTGCCTTGGCCGTGGTTTGCAGGGCGCCGGTGTCGCGCTGGCTACCGGTGCTAGCGCCGCGGCCCTGCGTGAACTTCTTCCTGCGCGGCCTGAGTGGGCTTCGCGCTTCACCCTCTTGGCCTCATCGGGCGGTGTCGCCTTCGGACCGGTCTTGGGCGGGCTGCTGGCTCATCTGCCTGGCGGGCGCACTACCGTGTTCATGGTGCAGGCGTTCTTGCTGCTGCTGGTCCTGGTCCCATTGAGCACCCTGCAGGCCCGTCCGGCCATTGCGCTGGCTGAGCGCGGACAGCGAAGCAAGGCCCTGGCCCCACGCCGCTTGGGCGTCCCCAGCTCGGCCCGGGCACCGTTCTGGCTCGCTGCCCTCGTTGGCTTCTTGAGCTTCGCCATCTTCGGCTTCGTGCTGTCCTTGGCACCTGGCTACTTCGCCCAAGCCTTTGGCCTGGATTCGGTGCTGGTCATTGGCCTGATTGCCGGCCTGCCCTTGGGCATATCCGCCCTGTCGCAGCTGGTCGTGCGCGGCGGCAAGGCCTTGCTGCCTATCGGTCTGGGATTGATGGCGGCCTCCACCGTAGTGCTGGCCGTGGCTGCCGAGCATCGCCAGCTGCCATGGGCCATCGCGGCATTGGTATTCGTGGGCCTGGGCCAGGGCATGGCCTTCCGCACTGCTTTCGCTCAAGCGGTGGACGCGGTCAACGACAAGCAGCACGCCCAAACCGTGTCCACCATATACCTGGTGACCTACCTGGGCAGTGCTGTTCCAGTCATCGCGCTGGGCTGGGCCGTCGGGGTCTTCGGGCAGCAGCAGAGCATCCTGGTCTTCTCCATCGGCTGCGCCGTGGTGGCGGCAGTGCTAGCCGTCTGGGCACTGGCAGGACTGCGCAAAGTACGCTAGAACCGGGCGTACTGTGGAGGCATGACTAGTCCCCTTCCAGCGCCTGCTAGCCGCGGCGCACAGTGGGCCGTGGCTGCACGCATCTACATTCCTGCACTGTGGCTCGGCCTGATCATCGGCATTTCATTCATCGAGGCACCACTGAAATTCACCGCACCCGGAATCACCATTCCCTTGGGACTGGGCATTGGACGCCGCGTCTTCTTCGCCATGAACATGGTCGAGATCATCTTCTTCATTGCCCTGGTGGCCGGGTCGGCCAAGCGCGCTGCCGGCAAGGCCTGGGGCTGGGGCGTAGGGCTGGTCGGCCTATTGCTGCTGATTAAAACCGCAGCGATCCGCCCGGGCCTGTCTGCGCGTACCGATGCGGTGCTTGCAGGAGTCTCCGATGGCGGATCGCTATGGCATTACGCCTATATTGGCGTGGAATTCTCCTTGACCCTCGCTCTGGTTGCGCTGCTGCTGATGGCAGCCAAGCGCTGGATCAGAATTACCGGGCGCTAGCCAGCTGGCAGGCCTCGGCGGTAATCATCACCGATTCGAGTCGAGCGTGCTCCTCGGTGGGGTAATGGATGGTGATCAGTTCATCTGCCTGAGCTGCCGAAGCGAAGTGGCGCAGGTATTCGGCAACCTGTTCTCCGGTGCCCACCGCGGTGTAGCGCATCATGTCCAGGATCTGCTGCGCCTGCGGAGTATCCATGAGCATATCGATCTCCGCTTCGGTGAATTCCTTCTTCGCGGAACGGCCGATGAAGCTTGACACGCGATGGCGCTTGGCAACGTCCAGCAGTTCATGCGCTCGTTCAGCCGTTTCCGCAGCCAGCACGCCTACGCCGGCAATGACATACGGCTCAGCCAGTTGCTCTGAGGGGGTGAACTCCTCGCGGTAGATGCGGATCGCTTCATGCAGCGCAGCCGGTGCGAAATGCGAGGCGAAGGAATACGGCAGTCCCAGCTGGGCGGCGAGCTTGGCACCGAAGAGCGATGAGCCCAGTATGTACAGCGGAACGTTGGTTCCTGCTCCCGGGGTCGCCTGAACGGTAGGAACCTTGGATTCGCCGGCGAGATAGGCCTGCAGCTCCAGCACATCGTGCGGGAAGGAATCGGCGGCCGACGGGTCGCGGCGCAAGGCACGCAGGGTGGTCATGTCGGTACCCGGTGCACGGCCCAAGCCCAAATCGATGCGGTCGCCGTAGATTTCGGCCAACGTGCCGAACTGCTCGGCGATCACCAGAGGGGAGTGGTTCGGAAGCATGATGCCGCCCGAGCCGAGGCGAATCTTCTCGGTGTGGTGGGCTATGTGGCTGATCAGCAACGAGGTCGCGCTGGAAGCAATGGTGGGCATATTGTGGTGTTCCGCGTACCAGACGCGTTCATACCCATGGCGTTCTGCAGTTTGCGCCAAGCGGACGGAGGACTTGAAAGAGTCGGAAATAGTTGTTCCGGGTTCAACCGGAGCAAGATCCAGAATAGATAGCTTCACACTGGGTACAACCGGTGGCGTACGGGAAGTATTCCAGTAATTTCGGCCTCAAACGCAAGGAACGGCTATCCGCAGTGCGGATAGCCGTTCCTTGGCTAAGTCTGGCGTTAGCGCCAAAGACCTTCTTTAGAGAGCGCGAATGTCTGCAGCCTGCAGACCCTTTGGACCCTCAACAACTTCGAACTCCACCTTCTGGCCCTCGTCCAGGGTGCGGAAACCCTGGGTCTGGATTGCAGAGAAGTGTGCAAAGACGTCTGGATCGCCGCTGTCTGGAGCGATGAAGCCGAAGCCCTTTTCAGCGTTGAACCACTTGACGATTCCGGTTGCCATTTTCTTATTTGGTCCTTTCAGACGTTTCTCGCCGGTTTAGTTGGCGAGCTTGGTTGTAATCTGCGCATCCTCCGAATTCCAGGATGGAGAACGGATAATGCGAAGCAGCCAAGTCATTCACTTCACGTCTAGAAGGGGGCTCGCGTCAACCGAGGTGGTACGACATTCACAAACTTCTAACGGGTACTTCGCGAATTACTTTGGAACTACATTGCCTAGCCTACGTGTTTGGTGACGACAAATGAATAACTTTGAACCAATTAATCAGAAATTTGGTTAAGCGGTGAGCCGAGTTCACCGAAATGCCGGTTTGATGACGCGGAATACGACCACGGCAGCGATCAGGGACAACGCCGCGGCGATGCCGGATGTCAGCAGGACTCCGTGGTCGAAGGCCATGGCTGCGGAGCCCAGCAGAGCTTGCGCATCGGCGGCGCTCAAATCGGCGGCGACCTGGTGCGCTCCGCCCAAGGTCTCGCCGGCAGTTTGCAGCTGGGCATCGGTCAGCGAGCTGGGCGCGAGCAACCGCGAGGTGTAGACCGTATTCAGGATGGTACCGAGCACTGCAATGCCCAGTACCGAGCCCACTTCGTAGGCGGTTTCCGAGATCGCCGATGCCGCGCCGGCCTTGGAAGCGGGTACTGCGGAGAGCACCATGTCATTGGACAAGGTCTCGGTCATGCCGATTCCCGTACCGAGGACAGCAAACGCGGTCATGAGCAGGAAGGAATTGGATCCCTCCCCGGCCAGGATCACCAGCAGGTAGGCGACCGCGGAGAGGATCAGGCCGATGGCCATGATGTTCGGCGTGCCGAAACGGCGCGAGAGCGCCACCGAGAGCAATCCGAAGCCCATGGTCAGCACCAGGCCCGGGGTCATCCACAGTCCCGCCACCAGCGGGGAGAACCCTGCAATGAGCTGCAGATGCTGGGAGACGAAGTAGATGAAGCCCACCAGCGAGAAGATGCCGATCAGGTTGACCATCAACGCGCCAGAGAACAGTGCGTTGCTGAACAAGCGGACATCGAGCATCGGCTGTTCGGCCTTGAGCTGCCGGCGTACGAAAGCCGCACCGCAGACAATGGCCAGGACGATGGCCGCGGCCGAGAAGTACCACGGGGCAGTTACCGCAGTCTTGATGGCGTAGACAAAAGGCAGGAGGGTGAAGACCACCAGCAGGATCGAGAACGGATCCACGCGGCCCGGGTTCGGGTCCTTGGATTCGGGAACAAGGATCATGCCGCCGATCAGCAGGGGCAGGAGCATTGGCACGGCCATCAGGAAGACCGAGCCCCACCAGAAGTGCTCGAGCAGCACGCCGCCGACAATGGGGCCAAGCACAGCACCGCCGGAGAAGGCCGCCGCCCACACCGCAATGGCGGTCCGGCGTTCGGTATCATCCGGGAAGATATTGCGGATCAAGGACAACGTGGCCGGCATGAGCATTGCGCCGAAGACGCCAAGCAGGGCACGGGCGGCCACCAGCTGGGTGGCATCCGTGGCGAAAGCGGCGAGGGCGGAAACCAGCGCGAAGCCGGTCGCGCCGATCAGCAGCAGCTTGCGCCGGCCGATGCGGTCACCCAGTGAACCCATGGGGACCAGCAGCCCGGCCAGGATCAGCGGGTAGATGTCGATAATCCACAGCAGCTGGTTCCCCGAGGGGGACAGGGCTCCGGTGATTGCCGGGACCGCGAAGGAAAGCACGGTGTTGTCGACGGAAATGAGCAGGACAGGGAACAGCAGGACCACCAGTGCCGCCCAACGGCGCGGCTTGCTGAGCACTGTAACGCGTTCGGAGATATTCGAGGTCATGACGTTCGCCCTTGGATAGGTAGTGGAATGCGCGGGGATTTGCCCGCAATTGTTAACTGTACCGTCTAGACGGTATAGTTACAATTGTTGGTAAAGTCAGATCGATCACGAACTACACCTTGGAACGGAGAACTATGGCTCGCCCACCTGCTGCCCGCGGCAAAGTGCTTGACGCCTATATCGCGCTCTTGTGCGAAGAGGGGGAGCGGGCAGCCACGCTGGATGCCACGGCCGCACGCGCCGGAGTCTCCAAGGGCGGGCTGCTCTACCACTTCGCCTCCAAGGATGCGCTGGCGGACGCGGTCATCGAGGCCGCGGAGGAACATGTTGCCCGTGATGTCGAGGGGATGCGCACCTCAGCGGAAGGGGCGTCCGTTTATTACGTGCGCACCAGCGCGGAAGTCGATACCGAATTGGATCGGCACCTGGTGGCCCTGCAACGCCTGGCCCAGGCCGGGGTCAAAGCCGCGACGGAAAAAATCGAGAGCACCAATGAGCGCTGGTACCGGTGCATCCTGGATGAAGTCGGCAGCAAGGACATCGCGCATTTGGTGATGCTTGCCGGCGAGGGGCTCTACGCGAACCTGGCACTGCCAGGGACTTGGTACGAGCGCAATTTTGATGGCGAGCTCAATCGCTTACTAGAGTTGGTCTCGAGAATAAAAAAGTTGGGAAACCTCAACGAATAGCGAGCAGGTAGAAATCAATGAAGAACAAGAGCGTTGCTTCTCCAATCAGAGGACGAGTTGGAGCGTTGCTTGGCATCCTGCTGCTGGCACTGTCCCTGCGCGCCGCAGTGGTGTCAGTATCCCCATTGCTCTCCCGCATTGAAGCGGATATCGCGTTCACCGAGTTCACCACCGGCCTGCTGGCAATGCTCGCGCCCATTGCTTTCGCAGTCTTCGGACTGCTCACTCCGCGGCTGATCAAGGCTTTCGGCCTGGAAAAAACCCTGATGATCTCGCTGGGCCTAGCTGTCATCGGCCAGGTAGCGCGGATCTTCATGCCCGAGGTCTATTCCTTCCTCGCCCTGTCCATCATCACCTTGGCTGGCTACGGCATGGGCAATGTGGTGCTGCCGCCGTTGGTCAAGAAGTACTTCCCTGACCGTATCGGCATGGTCACCAGCGGCTATGTCACGATGCTGGCCATCGGCACCTGGATGGCCCCTCAGTTCTCTGTTCCACTGGCCAATCTCAGCGACTGGAAGATCTCCATTGGTTCCTGGGCCGCCCTGTCGGGCATCGTGCTGGTGCCATGGCTGGTGCAGCTGCTTGCCGACCGCGGGACACAGCGCCCGGATAATCCCGTCCACGCCAGCGGGCATCCGCAACCTATCGCCAAGATCAACCCCTGGAAGTCCAAAGTGGCTTGGGGCCTGGCAATTTTCCTGGCCGGCAACTCGGCGCAGACCTACGTCTACTTCACCTGGCTTCCGCCCTACCTGCAGAACCGCGGCCTCGACGAAATGGCAGCTGGCAACATGCTGGCGCTCTTCGCGATCCTCGGCCTGCCGGTCAGCCTGCTGGTTCCGCTCTGGGTGCCTCGGCTGAAGCACCCGATCATTGCAGTCCTGGTCTTCACCTCGTGCTGGATTGCCGGGCACCTTGGCATCTACCTGTCGCCAACGCAGAACACTGCGTTGTGGATCTGCCTGGCCGGCCTCGGGCAGGGCACCTTCGCGATTGCGCTGCTGATGATGAACCTGCGCTCGCGCACAACCTACGGTTCAGGCGTGCTTTCGGGCTTCGCCCAGGGCCTTGGCTATGCCGGTGCCGCGGTGGTTCCCATGCTCTTCGGCGTGGTGCAGAAAGCCACCGATTCATGGGGTGCGGCCTTCTCGATGCTCGGCGGCTGCGTCATCGTGATGCTGGTCGGCGCGATCATCATCAACCCGCCGCGCACCATCGAAGATGATTCTCCAGGCACCGAGGACCTGGGCAAGCTCGAGCGCATCGACTAGAAGTGGCGCTGCGGACCCTCGCTGGACGGTGGCGTGGGGCGGGAGCGATGCCAATGGCCCGCGGCCAACGGGACCGACCAGCCGAAGCGGATGGAAGCCACGCGGATGGCAAAAGCCAAGGCGGCAATGCCGGCGCCCACCGGAACGTTCATCAGCCCCAGATGCCAGGCCACGGCGGTGAGCGCGGCACCCACCATGGCGGCCAACGCGTAGATATCGCGCGGGTTGAACAAATCAGGGGTGACGTTGGAAATGACATCGCGCATCAAGCCGCCGCCTACGCTGGTGATGACACCAAGCAGGACCGCGGTGACCGGATTGAAGTCGTGTTCCAGGGCCTTGAGCGTACCGGTGACGCAGAACAGGCCCAGGCCTGCCGCGTCGAATAGCTGGACCAGGCGGTGCAGCTTCTGCACCGCGGGGGTAAACGCGTAGACGCACAGCGCCGCGAGCACCGGAGGCACAAAGTAGACCGGATGCGCGAAAGTCGCCGGGGACTGATTGAGAATCAAATCCCGCACCACTCCGCCGCCCAGACCGCAGACCCCGCCGAGGAAGGCCGAACCGAGCAGATCGAAGCCACGGCGCGCGGCCATCAATGAACCCGCGACGGCGAAGAAGAAAATGCCAATGAGCTCGATCAGGATGTACATTCCGGGCCTTTTGCAGGTCAATCAGTGGGTCAAGGCTCAATTATTGCTCACCGGCGATCTCAGCCAAGAATCTTGGCGAGCTTGACCAAGGTGTTGTGGTTACGGGTCGTCACAATGCGTTGCTTTGCCTGTGCGGCCATGAGCTTCCCGATGGGATTCGCGGTGCTTTCGCCCTTGCGGACAATCCACGCTACGGCACGGCCCTGGACCAGGTAGGCTCCTGGCTCAGCGAGTCCCTGGATAGCGGCGCCCACCGCTTGGGCATCCTCAGCCGATTCGCAGAGCGTGAAGTAGCGATGGTGTTCGCTGGCCGGATCAGGCAAGGGCAGCGGGAAGGGCTGGGACAGCTGCTGGATTTCCGCGACGGTGCAGACAAGCGTGGGAATCGGCCGCTGGTAGTGCCCGGCCAGAACCGCATTGCAGTGCTCCTGGACTTCCAACGGATCAGAACTGGATGCGCTGAGCACCGCATTGCCGCTGGCCAAAAGGGTTTTCACGTCGGTGAAACCAGCAGCGAGAAGCAGCTGGGCCAGGTCCTTCATCAGGACCTTGACCCCACCGACATTCACCCCGCGCAGGAATACGGCGTATCTAGTCATGGATCAATCCAAGCGCATCGGATTGATGCTTGTCGAGGGTCGTTATGAGTCATAAAGATCGCTAGGATCAAGAATATGCCTACGCACTTACCCTTTGGATCATGGCCATCATCGATTTCCGCGCATGACGTCGCTGCCGGAACCAAGCCGCTGGGCGGAGCCTGCTTCTTCTCGGACAAGCTCATTGTCCAGGAAGGCCGTCCTGCCGAAGGCGGGCGCATCACGCTGATGGAGTACGGCACCGACGGCACTGCCGGTGCAGAGCTCATCCAGGCACCATTCAACGTGCGCTCCCGGGTCCACGAATACGGTGGCTCCAGCTGGATGCTCATCGAGGGCGGCACCTCGGCAATTGTTTTTGCGAACTTCGCTGACCAGCGGGTTTACCGGCAAACCGTAGGGGCGCACGATGCCGCGGCCCTGACCCCCGCCAGCGGAATCGACGCAGACCCGCAGCTGCGCTTCGCCGAATTCACCCCTGGTCCAGAAGGCAGCATCCTGGCCATCATGGAAGACCTGCGGGCAGAACCAGTACGCCACATCGTGCAAATCCCCCTGGACGGCAGCGCAGCCGAGGACCCGGGCAAGATCCGCATCCTCAGCGCCCCGGCGCGATTCGTTGCAGCGCCACGGCTGAACCCCGCGGGAACCCGGCTGTCCTGGATCAGCTGGGAACATCCGAATATGCCGTGGGACTCCACCGAGCTGCACCTGGCTGACTTCACCGAAGAAGGCGTACTGGAGGACACCGTCATTGCCGGTGGAGCAGAAGTCTCGGTCATGCAGCCGGAATGGCTCGATGATGACCAGTTGGCTTTCATCTCCGATGCCAGTGGTTGGTGGAACCCCTACCTCTACCAGGACAGCTCGGCACGCACCACCCGGCTGGTTGACCGTGCCGCAGAATTCGCCGGCCCGCTCTGGCAGGTGGGCACGCGATGGTATCTGGCAGAAAGCGCCCGCACCCTGCTGTGCTCCTACGGCACCGGCACCACCAAGCTGGCACGCTTGCACGCGGACACCGGGGGATTGGAAGACCTCGCGCTGCCATTCACCGGCATCCGCCCGTTCGCGCTGCGTGACGGGTGGCTGCTCGCCGGCACGTCCTCGATGACCCAGGGCGAAGAAATTACCTTGATCAACCTCGGCACCTTGGAACACCACCCGGTGACCCGTGCGATTGCGCAGCTGCCGGATCCAGCGGCGCTTCCGGAGGTTGAAGAGTTCGAGTGCAAGAACCTCGCCGGCCAGTCCGTCCACGCGTTGCTCTACCGGCCTTCCCAGGAAGGCTACGCAGGAATGGAGGGCGAACTGCCGCCCTTCGTCACCTTCGTGCACGGCGGCCCGACCAGCCAGGCTTCCCCGACGCTCAGTGCCACGGTTGCCTATTACACCTCGCGCGGGATCGGGGTAGTCGACGTGAACTACGGCGGCTCCACCGGCTATGGCCGCGAGTACCGCAACCGCCTGCGCGGGGCCTGGGGCGTAGTCGATGTTGCCGATACCGTCGCGGTGGTCAACGCGCTGGTAGCGCAGGGCATTGCCGACCCCGCACGCATCGGCATCGAAGGCGGCAGCGCCGGCGGGTGGACCGTGCTGTGCGCGCTGACCTTCTCCAATGCCTTCACCGCGGGCATCAGCCGCTACGGTGTTTCGGATCTGGTGGGCCTGGTGCAGGACACCCACGACTTCGAATCGCAGTACATGTTCACGTTGGTCGGACCGTACCCGGAAGCTGCCGATCTGTACGAGAAGCGCGCGCCAATCAACCACGTGGCGAAGATTTCCTGCCCCGTATTGCTGTTGCAGGGGGATGAAGACAAGGTGGTGCCGCCGGCGCAGTCCCAGATCGTGGCGGACGCGCTGGCCGAACGCGGCATTGCCCATGCCTACATTCTCTTCGAAGGAGAACAGCACGGGTTCAGGAAGTCGGAGAACATCATCAAGGCGTTGGAAAGCTCATTGGCCTTCTACGCGCAGATCTTCGAATTCCAGTCGGACGTTCCTGCAATCGTGCTGTCCTAGGACAGATCAGGACCTGGATCCGGGGCCTGCCAGGAATCCCGCAAGCGATCCATTTCGCGGCGGTCCTTCTTGGTGGGCCGGCCGGCGCCGCGTTCGCGGATCGGCACCTGGGGAATGACCAGGCGTTCGCGCGGCGGGGTGTGGTCGATGTAGCATTTTGCGGCAACTGGCGCGCCGACGCGCTTGGAGATCAGCCCGCTGACTTCCAGCTCGCGGTCGAAACCGTCTTTGCGCACACGGATGCGATCACCGGAGACAACGGTTTGCGACGCCTTCACCGGATCGCCGTTCAAGCGAACATGTCCGGCACGGCAGGCAGTGGTCGCGGACGAACGAGTCTTGTAGATGCGTACTGACCACAGCCACGCATCGAGACGTACTTTGCCGCTTCTTGGAATTTCGACCATGGGAAAATTCTAGATCAGCAGGTGGCTAGTGCCGCTGAAGCTGCTAAACCGTAGCCTCGTCGCAAATCCCGATCAGGCGCTGCTGCAGCGCTTCGGGTGCTTGGTCTCCTGAATTTGCGAGCTCCTGGAGCACATCGACCAAGTCTTGCGGCAGGCCACCGCCCTGGACCGACTTCACAATGGACGAGAGGACACGAAGTTCGCTAGCGTCAATGGTGCCGTCCTGGACCGGTGCGCAGGCCTGGCGCACGATTTCCTTGGACGCTGCATCGGTCAGCTGGTTAGCCGCGTCGGCCGCGGTGTCTTCAACAAATGCGCATCCGGTGCTCAATAGCGCCATACACGAAATCGCAACGAGTGCTGTTGCCTTTCGAACTTTCTCAATCCCCATAACAATAAATCATAGCCATGGAGATTGAGTTTCTGCTGAATGCCAACCGAGTCGATCATCTGAAGATCGGATGGCATGATGCACAATGGATCGGTGACTAGCGAGCAGAAGAACACCGCAAATGACAGCGCAACGGGGCAGCAAATCATTGCCCAACTGGCCCGGGAACTCTCCGAGGAATCCGCGGTAGCCCCCTGGCAGATCAAGGCAGCGATCGAGCTCCTGGACTCCGGATCCACCGTTCCCTTTATTGCCCGTTACCGCAAAGAGGTTACCGGCATGCTCAGCGACAGCCAGCTGCGCCTGCTCGAAGAACGGTTGCGCTACCTGCGTGAATTGGAAGACCGCCGCGCAGCTGTACTGGAAGCCATCGCCGAAGCCGGCAAGCTGACCGACCAGCTTGCCGAAGCGATTCGCGCCGCCAGCACCAAGGCGGAACTCGAAGACCTGTACTTGCCATTCAAATCCAAGCGCCGCACCAAGGCCCAGATTGCCCGCGAGGCTGGCCTGGAACCCTTGGCCGATCTGCTGCTCGCGGACCCAATGACGGATCCGGTGCAGGCAGCTGCCGACTACCTGAACCCGGATGCAGGATTTGCCACCGACGCAGATGCGCTTTCCGGCGCGCGTTCCATCGTGACCGAGCGCGTATCCCAGGATGTCGTTCTCGCCGGTGAACTGCGCGAACGCCTGTGGAACACCGGCAAGATCGGTGCCAGCGTCGCCTCGGGCGCCACCGCAGAGGGCCAGGGAAAGTACTCCGATTACCTGGACTATGTGGCACCACTTGATCGCTTGCCATCACACCGGGTCCTGGCCCTGCTGCGCGGTGAACGCGAAGGCGTGCTGAATCTGCAGCTCGCTGAAGCTGATCCACGCGACGAGCGTGCCTTGGACGAAGCACGCAGCGCCTACGAGAACGCTATCGCCTCCTCCCTGGGGCTGAACGTTCCCACCGGTGCGCCGGCTGCCAAATGGATTGCGCAGACTGTGCGTTTGGCGTGGAAAGCCCGCCTGCTGACCCGCTTTGAATCAGACCTGCGCTCGCGCTTGTTCGAGGCCGCTGAAGACGAATCGGTGAAGATTTTCGCGGCGAACCTGCGCGATGTGCTGCTGGCGGCGCCGGCCGGGAACAAGGCCGTGCTGGGCTTGGACCCGGGCCTGCGCACCGGTGTGAAGGTTGCAGTGGTGGACCTGACCGGCCAATCGGTGGAAACGGCAACGATCTATCCCCATGCGCCAGCCAATAAATGGAATGAATCGATCGCGGTACTGGCCAAGCTAGCCCAGAAGCACGGCACCACGCTGATTGCGGTAGGCAATGGCACAGCGGGGCGCGAAACAGACCGACTAGCTGCCGAGGTCATCAAGGTGCTTGGCGGCGAGGGCGTCAGCAAGGTCATCGTCTCGGAAGCCGGCGCTTCGGTCTACTCGGCCTCCGAGCTGGCAAGCCAGGAATTGCCGGATATGGATGTGTCGCTGCGCGGCGCGGTATCGATCGCCCGCCGCTTGCAGGACCCGCTGGCCGAGCTGGTGAAGATCGATCCGAAGTCCATCGGCGTGGGCCAATACCAGCACGATGTCACTGCCTCGAAGCTGGACCGCGCGCTGGATGCGGTGGTCGAGGACTGCGTGAATGCCGTAGGCGTCGATGTGAATACCGCATCCCCTGCCTTGCTGGCCCGAGTAGCCGGCGTGGGGCCGCTGCTGAGCCGCAATATCGTGGATCACCGTAACGCCAACGGCCCTTTCGCTACCCGCAAGGATCTGCTGAAGGTACCGCGTCTGGGAGCCAAGGCCTTTGAACAGTGCGCGGGCTTCTTGCGCATTACCGGTGGCAAGGAGAAACTCGATGCTTCCTCGGTGCACCCCGAAGCTTATGTCCTGGCCAAGACCCTGCAGAGCAGCGCTGAGGCGCAGGGCCGCCGGCTTGAAGAGCTGAACCCGCAGGACTTCGCCACGGACCAGTTTGGCGAGCCAACCATTCGTGACGTGATTGCCGAGTTGCGCCGTCCTGCCCGCGACCCCCGTGGCGAGTTCGTGACGGCCACGCTCAAGGAAGGCGTCGAGACCATCAAGGACGTCAAGCCGGGGATGGTCATGGAAGGCACCGTCTCCAACGTTGCGGCCTTCGGTGCGTTCGTGGACCTGGGCGTCCACCAGGACGGCCTGATCCACGTCTCGGCCATGAGCAGCAAGTTCATTTCGGATCCTCGCGAAGTGGTCAGCTCCGGCCAGATTGTCAAGGTCAAGGTGCTGGAAGTGGATACCGTGCGCAAGCGCATTTCGCTGACTCTGCGACTGGATGACGAACTGCCTGCTGCTGGCGCGGAGGCCAGGAATTCCGGGCCAGGCGAACGCAAGGGACCGGGAGCTGGCCGTTCGGCGCGCCCGGGCCAGAACCGCACTGGGCAGAGCCGCACTGGGCAGAACCGCAAAGCCGAGCCCGCGCAGGGCAAACCGGCTGCACCGGGCAACACCGCGATGGCCGAGGCGCTGCGCAGAGCAGGACTGGGCAAGTAGGTTAGCATCGTATCGGCATGCCTAAGTTAGGTTAGTATCGGCTACATTAACTCGATCCCAACTTGGGATGATTCCCTAATTCAGGTTTGACTAAGTGAGTCCGAACTTCGGTGACAAGGTGGCAAAACAGGTTTAGTCTGATGACATGGAACTTACAGGAAAACTGGCAGAAGCCTTCAGCACCCAGGTAACTCTCGAACTAACCGCAGCAACGGTTTACCGTCAGCTGGCAGTTGAAATGGACGTATTGAGCCTTCCCGGCATTGCTGGCTGGTTCCGTGCCCAGGCCGGCGAGGAAATCGTGCACGCGGAAAAGTTCATGACCCACATGACCGACCGCTCGGCCCACCCGAAGATTGGCGAGCAGCCTGCCCCGACTGTGAATGTGAACAGCGTTGCAGATGCCTTCGCGGCTTCCTTGGCTCACGAGCAGAAGGTCTCCGGAGCGATTCGCGAGCTGTACCGTTTGGCACAGACCGAGGGCGACATCGACTCCCTGCCGCTGCTGCACTGGTTCATCGATGAGCAGGTTGAAGAGGAAGCCACCGTTGGTGAAATCCTGGATCGGGTCAGGATGATCGGCAACGATGGAAGCGGCCTGCTGCGACTGGATGCAGAGCTCGGCTCGCGTTCTTCCGCATCCTAGGAGGCGGCGAAGCACGCATCTTCTAAAAATGGAATAAACTTAGGGAAGCAACCGGTGGTTGCTTCCCTAAGTTTTTTCATTTGAGGTGGTTGTGAACCAGGTGGGCTATCCACATCAGTCGGCTCGGACGTCGTCCATTGCCAATACCCACCGGACGACTGCCTCGCTCAAGCTGCGCAAGGGCGCCGGCCGCCACTACGTAGTGCAGAGCCATTTGGAGCACGGCACAGAGCTGGTCCTGATTGAGGTCAACGGCTCGTGGGCGCATGTTCTCGTGCACCAGATCTACGGTTGGCTGCCGAATATCTATCTTGAAGCGATCCCGGCGGTCTTTGACGAGCCGGTAGTTGCCGAAGACGATGACGAGCTGGCCGAGCCAGTTCTTTCACGCTATTCATTGATCGAAGCCACCCATGCGACGACGGCAACGTTGAATCTGCGCAAGGGCAGCGGCACTGGGTATCCGGTGCTCAAGGTCATTGACCAGGGGTCCAAGGTCCGCTCGATGCTCCAGCAGGGATTGTGGTCCCAGGTGCAGTGCGGCAAATTGCTGGGCTGGGTTCCCAGCATGTACCTGCAGGAGATTCCCTCCCGTCCAGCCAAGGGCGGGCTGATCGCCGTCCCCAACCAGCGGGCACTGACCACCATCGGACTGAACGCGAGACGCGGTCCTGGCGACCATTACTCGCTGGTGCGGATTCTTCCGGCCGACACGGCCGTGGTCATCGTTGCGCGCCAGGGCGCGTGGCGGCAGATTGACCGTGACGGCGAAGAAATGTGGATCCCTGCCAGTCAGCTTCGCACGGTGTACTGACCAGATTCGATTCTGTTTCAGGCGATCTGCAGATCTGCAGACGAAACCAATCCGGATTCTGTCGCCACTACTGCCAGCTGCACACGATTGGTGACGCTCAGTTCCTCCATGATGCGCGCCAAGTGGAGCTTCACCGAGCCTTCGGAGATGTGTGCGATACGGGCGATCTGAGAATTGGTGAGCCCGGCCGCGACCAGGCGCACCAGGCTCCGATCGCGGTCGCTGAGCTTGCGCACGACGGATTGCTGGCCTGAGCGGCGCACGATTTTCGCGGTCGATTCCCAGCCGTCCGACGGCTGGGCAAAAAGTTGGTAGCCTGCAGCGAGCATGCGCAGTGCGCTGGGCAGTTCCGCGCTGATGGAGCTTTTCGAGATCAGCCCCGAGCTGCCAGCATCGTAGGCCTTGGCGATATCGTCCCGCTGGTATCGGGTAGCCAACACCACGATCTTGGTATTTGGTGCACTCTCGGAGATTTCGCGGATCGAGGAGAACAGATCCGTCCCATTCAGCGACGATTCCAGGATGACGAGGTCCGGCTCCAGCTCGGCTGCAGCTTGAACGGCCTCGGACATGCAATCCGAAACATGCTCGATCACCATGTCGCTGGCCTCGGCTAAGACGCCAGCAATCCCGGCCCGTGAGAAATGGTCACTATCAGCCAGATGAATACGGATATGAGACATACAAGAATCCTCCATCACTACGAACTGGAATTGTCCTGGCCAATCCTTCCTAACCCGTTCTGAGGCGGGGAAAGCTAGCAGGTGATTCACAGTCTATGGCCAACTAGTCAAATCCCTTGGCTTGACAGATAGCATTGCAAGGTTGTTGTCATATTGTTACATCACTGTTTGGGTAAATTTTCATGTCAGTGGTTGTAAGTGCATTATTTCCTCAAATGGCAGGAAGTTAAATTACTGTTCAGTATTACCTGCTGGCCATCGAATCTGACCGTGTGGCCAAGAAGTTTGACCTGAGTATGCAAAGAAATGGCTGAAAGAAACCTGTGAGTCGGGGTTCGTCCAGCATAGGGTCAAATAGGAGCTCTTTGGGGTTCCCTAGATCACAACCAACTTTTGGAGGATAGTGGTGCAAGCAAATAATTTGCCACCTAAGAATGGCAAGAAACCGCGTGCCGCACGCCGCGTTCTTGCAGGGGCAGTCGTTGCCAGCCTATTCGTGGCTCCTACCGTAACTGCCGCATACGCGGCACCTGCTGACGGCTCTGAAGCCCTGGGTCGCGTACTGGATCTGAACTTGCTGGACATTCCTGTTGCTGACGCTGGTTTTGCCTATGCTGGCAATCCAAGCGCGCCGGGCCCAGTTCATAATCCACTAAACGTTGAAGCTTTGGGTGCTCTGAACCTCAACTTGGGTACAGGACTCAGCAACGTGCCATTGATCAACGGTGACGGCACTGGACTTCTGACCTTGGGTGAAGCTGGAGTTCTTAGCTCGTACGCCGAAACCCCGAGTGTGACTAGCGCGAAGGCGGGAGCAGGCGCAGTCAGTGCTGATGGAACCATCGGTCTCGACGGCACTAACTCGGGCGATATGACTGCGAACGTCGACTTGACCCGATTGCTTGGTCAACTCGGTGTAGACGGATTGACCGACCAGATTGTCGACGAAGCATCGTTGGAGATCGGCGCGTTGGGCTCAACCGCTGACAAGACCGACGGCACCTTGGATACGCAATACCTAGTCGCAGGCGCGTCTGCCACCGTTAGCAGCCCTGCAGTCGAGGGCTTGACTAGCGCGCTAGGCGCCGTTGTCGATGATCTTGGTACGACACTCAACACTGGTTTGTCGACTGAAGGTGTACTGGGCACCATTACTTCTGGCCTTGAAGCAATTGATATCGATCTGCGCCCTCTCGCGCGTATCGGTGTCACAGATTCAACGGTTGCCCTTAATGGTATTGACGCGGCTTTGTCGCAAGTCAAGAACGACGTACTGACTGGCGTCGTCACTTCTGATACTGGGCTGGTAACCATTGATCTCGGGTCAGGCGACATTAGCGTTGACCTTTCAAAGATCACTACTGGCGGACTCAATGGTAAGCCTGCAAATTATGAAGTGCTAAGCACCACGGCAGTTCAGGAAATTGCAGATGAGATCACTCTTGCACTTTCGAATTTAGTAACGGATCTTCGCGACAGTATGGTTGCGGCGCTTGACCAAATCGACATCGTGGTAAATCTTGGCCTAGAAGCGCGTTTGCTACTTCCCCTGGCATCAGGTACCGCAACCGTAGAAGGAAGCGTTGCTAGCTTCTTGGGATTAGTTGAAGACCAGCCGACGACGAACGTCGATCTGACTCTGGCGGGACTCGACCTCGGAGCCCTTATTACTCCTTTGGCCACTGGTGTAGTGGATGTCGTGGGCAGTGCCTTGGGTACCTTGGTCAATCCGGTAATTGACGGACTGCCTGGCGTCATCACCGGAATCGTCAATGGCGTAACGGATCCTCTGGAACCAGTAGTTGAAGGGGTTCTCAACGAGATCGTTGAGATCACCGTCAATGAGCAGGGAACCACTGTAATCGACGATCCGGATAGCGAGCAGGATTCTACGGAGGCTGGCGACTACGTTGCTGCGCTTTCGGTGACGCTGCTGCCTGCAATGGGTGATAGTGCAAACAAGATCTCGTTTGCACGTTCCGAAGTACGAGCTGCGGATGAAGCATCAGTCATCATCACTTCCCCGGAAAATGGTGCACAGATTCCGGAAGGCGAAGTCGTTACCGTTGAAGGTTCTGCTCAACCAGGCAAGACCATCACCGTAACGCTAGATGATTTGACCGAGGAAGCCATCGTTGGCGAAGACGGGACTTGGACCGTCGAGTTTGAAGGCGTGACTCCCGGTGAAAAGACTGCAGTAGCGACTGACGGCGACGATGATGCGAATTCTACGGACGAAGTCACTTTCGAAGTAGTTGCCGCAGCGGTTGATGCTGACGCTACCGATGCTGATGCAGTTGATGCTGACGCTACCGATGCAGTTGATGCTGACGCTACCGATGCAGTTGATGCTGACGCTACCGATGCAGTTGATGCTGACGCTACCGATGCAGTTGATGCTGACGCTACCGATGCAGTTGATGCTGACGCTACCGATGCAGTTGATGCTGACGCTACCGATGCAGTTGTTGCTGACGCTACCTATGCAGTTTATGCTGACGCTACCGATGCAGTTGATGCTGACGCTACCGTTGCAGTTGATGCTGACGATACCGATGCAGTTGATGCTGACGCTACCGATGCAGTTGATGCTGACGCTAC
>NZ_JANUFE010000002.1:0-638337 GCF_024807995.1 Arthrobacter sp. JUb119 | reverse complement strand
TGCAATGCCTCAAGCAAATGTTATGTATTCACCAAATAAAAATATTCGGTATCAACAAACTTGGCACACTATTGAGTTCTCAAACAACAAACACTCTCGACACCACAACCACCAATCCTTCGATGACTGCTTCGCTCCGGAGCAACTTTACAAGCTTACCACCAAGTTGACCGTTGTCAACTCGACGTTTCAGTCTTGTTCACCCCGCCGTTTCCGTTTCGCCCTTTCAGGCTGTCCGGATCAGCGGCGCGAGATAAAACTCTACACGGGTTCAGCCACGACGCAAAATCGGCCTACGGGTCGAATTTCAGCCACTAATCCGACCTTGACTAGGGATTATCATAATTAGGTACAACAAAACCGCCGGAAAAGTGTCTTGGTTCACAAGCTTTTCCGGCGGTTTCGTGTAGTGCGGTAGTTACTGGGCGCTACTTGGCCAGTTCAGCCACTGCCATGTTCTTCTTGCCGCGGCGCACGATCGCGTAGCGGCCATGCAGGAAGTCCGCCTCGGCCAGTTCAGTTTCGATGCCGCCAACCTTGCCGTTATTGACGTAGGCGCCACCTTCAGTGACCGTACGGCGTGCTTCGGACAATGACTTGCTCAGGCCCGAGGCAACCAGGACATTCAAAATGCCCAGATCGTCCGCAGCAACCTTCGCCGAAGGCAGCTCCGCGATAACCGATTCCAAGGTAGGAAGATCAATCGCGCCCAGATCGCCATTGCCGAAGACCGCAGCCGAAGCGGCGATCACCTGCTCGGTAGCCTGCACACCGTGAACCAGGGAAGTGACTTCCCAGGCCAAGGTGCGCTGGGCGACGCGCTTGAACGGGCGCTCTGCAACTTCGGTTGCCAGTTCCGCGATCTGCTCGCGGGTCAGGAAGGTGAATACCTTCAAGCGGTCGATCACATCCGCGTCGGAGGTGTTCAGCCAGAACTGGTAGAAGGTGTACGGGCTGCACATTTCGGCATCCAGCCAGATGGCGTTGCCCTCGGACTTGCCGAACTTGGTGCCGTCGGAGTTGGTGATCAGCGGGGTGCCGTAGGCGTGCACCGAGTTGCCCTGGACCTTGCGGATCAGGTCGGTGCCGCTGGTCAGGTTGCCCCACTGGTCCGAGCCGCCGGTCTGCAGGGTGCAGCCGTACTGGCGGTTCAGCTCCAGGAAGTCGTAGCCCTGCAGCACCTGGTAGGAGAACTCGGTGTAGCTGATGCCCTCGTCGGAGTTCAGTCGCGCGGCGACGATCTCCTTCTTGATCATCGTGCCCACACGGAAGTACTTGCCCACATCGCGCAAGAAGTCCAAGGCCGACAGCTGCTGCGTCCAGTCCAGGTTGTTGACCAGCTGCACCGCGTTCTCGCCCTCATCGGAGAGGAAGCGGGAAACCTGCGCCTGGAGCTTGGCGACCCACTCGGTCACCGTCTCCCTGGTGTTCAAGGTGCGCTCCGCAGTTTGGCGCGGGTCGCCGATCAGGCCGGTGGAACCGCCAACCAGGGCCAGCGGCTTGTGGCCGGCCAGCTGCAGGCGGCGCATATTCAGCAACTGCACCAGGTTGCCCAGATGCAGGGACGGCGCAGTGGGATCGAACCCGCAATAGTAGGTCACAGACTCTTCGGACAGGGCTCGTTCCAGCTCGGTTTCGTCGGTGGACACGTGCACCAGGCCGCGCCACTTGAGTTCCTGCCAGACGTTCTCGAAAGATGCGTCGTTGCTCTGTCCCGCAATCACGGGATTCTGCTTCGTATCAGACATGCTCACTGTGACCATTTTCTGTCTTCGTTCTGCCCCGAGTGCCCGCGTTGCTGCTTGCGTGCACCTGTGATCGCACCGGGAGTTGGGGTTGCCTTCCCGGCGCATGGGTTTAAGGTTATCGCTTGGTGGCAGGCTCGTGCCACTTCCCCGGCCCGCCCCTTGGTCACATAGCCGACCCCCCGGTGCGCTGCTAGCCTTCCAGGCCTTCAGGCAGTTCGCGGGTGTGGACCACGCGCAGGCGCTGGGTGGTACGGGTCATCGCCACATACAAATCGCCCACGCCGCCGTCCACCTCGTCGACCAGCTCGGCCGGTTCCAGGATCAGCACGCCGTCGAATTCCAGGCCCTTGGACTCGCGCGCGGTGATCACCACGATGTCCTGGCTCAATCCGCCCGAACCGGCGCCAACGCGGTCGCCATGCACGTCCTGGACCGCCGCGCGGATGCGGGCCAGATCCTGCTGAGGCACGATGATCGCCTGCAGTCCCCCGGCCGAGTACTCCAGCTCCTCGCCCAGCGCGGCCAGGACCGCATCCTGGACTTCGGCCTCGGTGGTTTTGGTCAGCACCGGTGGCCAGTCGCCTTCGCGGACCGCCTGCGGGGTGGTGATCCGCAGGCCGGCGGCCTGGGCCACGCGCACCGCCGCGTCGGCGATCTGCGCCGGGGTGCGGTAGTTGACGGTCAGCTCTTCGAGCTCGAAGCGCTCACCGAAGAACGGCTCCAGGGCCTGGGACCAGCTGCTGGCGCCCGAGGCGGCCGAGGTCTGGGCGATGTCGCCCACGATGGTGAAGGACTTCATCGGGCAGCGGCGAACCAGCAGGCGCCACTGCATCGGCGAAAGCTCCTGCGCCTCGTCGACCACGATGTGCCCGTAGGCCCAGGTGCGATCGGCGACGGCGCGTTCGGCGGCCGTGAGCCGGGCCGCAGTTTCCTGGTTCACTCCGGCCACCTGCTCCGCGGTGACCACTCCGTCGATGCCGGCGTTTTCCAGCATGGTGTGCATATTGCGCAGCGCGGCCTTGGCATTTTCCACGTCGGCCTCGTACTGGGCGGTGTGCGTGCCGGCCAGCGGGTCGGCGAACTCGCCGAGCAGCCCGGATGCCTCATCGAGCAGCGGCACATCGGCCTCGGTGAACGGCGAGCCGGCCCGGCGGTACAGGGCGTCGCGGTCCGTTTCCTTCAGGTGCGGGGCCGCGGCGGCCAAAAGGTGCGGGGTGGCGAACAACTCTGCCACCAGCTGCTGCGGGGTCATCGGCATCCAGCACAGGTTCAGCGCCACGCGCACATCGTGCGATTCGCGCACTTCCTGGGGCAGGTAGGAACGGTCGGTGGTCGAGGACTGCCCGGCCGATTCCTCCAGCTTGCGGCGCAGCTGTTCGGCCAGGTCCCCCACCAGCACCTTGACGAAGGTTTCGCGCGCCTCGTTGTAGGGCTTGTGGGTGTGGCGGGCGCGTTCGCGCGCGTTCTTGACCATTTTCGGGGTCAGGGTCAGGCGGGTTCCCTCCACCACCAGGGTGCGGGTTTCCGGAATCAGCCGCTGGCGGTTGCGCACCGCAGTGGCGATCACCCTGGCCATGGACAGCTGGCCCTTGAGCCGGGCGACGGTGCGGTTGGTTTCCGGCACGGCGTGGATGCCGTGGTAGAGCTCGCCCACCGAGGACATGACCACGCCGGTCTCGCCCAGCGAGGGCAGTACGCGCTCGATGTAGCGCATGAAGGAAGTGGACGGGCCGACGATCAGCACCCCGGCGTTCTTCAGCCGTTCGCGGTACTCGTAGAGCAGGAACGCCGCGCGGTGCAGGGCGACGGCGGTCTTGCCGGTGCCCGGACCGCCCTGGACCACGACGGCGCCGGGCAGCTGCGCGCGGATGATCGCATCCTGCTCGGCCTGGATGGTGCCGACGATATCGCCCATGCGGCCGGTGCGCTTCTCGCGCAAAGCGGCCATCAGCGCGCCCTCGCCGTGGTGGGTGTGCCCCTCATCCAGCCAGGTCTCGTCGAGCACGTCGTCCTCGATGCCGGCCACGGTCCGGCCCTTGAGCATCAGGTGGCGGCGGCGGCGCACCCCGCGCGGATTCAGCGCGGTCGCCTGGTAGAAGGGGGCCGCTTCGCTGGCGCGCCAGTCGATCATCAGCCGGTTCAGGTCCTCGTCGGACAGGCCGATGCGGCCGATGTAGCGGGGAGTGCCGGAGGATGAGCCGTTGCCGGCTTCCTGCCCCTGGCCGTTGGCTGCCATATCCAGGCGGCCGAAGACCAGGCGGTCCTCGACGGCGTCGAGCTGGGCAATCCGGTCCTCGTAGAGGGTGGCGAAAGAGTCGCGTTCGGACATGTTCTGGAAGGTGCCCACCGCCCCCTGGGCCCGGGTGCGCTCAAGCTGCTCCACCTTTTCGGCGCGCAACTCGTCCAGCCGCGCGTACAGGCGGCCCACATAGTCGGATTCAGCTAACAGATCGGCCTCGATCGTATCGGTCAACCCAGTTTCCCCTCGCGCTCAAAATGTGCCCCTGCGCAAAGCACAGGGCCCTACGTAAAACGGTTCCCACGTAAAAACACAGGACAGATAATGATACGCGCCTTTGGCCCGGCGCAGGTAATCGCGCGCACCGGTGCCAAGCGCTGGGCGGGCCCGCTGCCGGGCTGTTCGCCAGCGGCGTGGAAGCGTGGCGGTTTGTTACCTGCGCGCCGCTTCCCGGCTGCCGCTTCGGCACCGCGCTGCCCGGCTCAGGAGTGGACGACCTGCAAGGAGAGCACCTTGTGCCCCGGCAGCTTGGCCCGTCCTTCGAGGCCATCGAGTTCCAGCACGACGCCGACGCCGGCGATCCTGGCACCGGTCTGCTCCAGCAGGCGGACCGCTGAACCCACGGTGCCGCCGGTGGCCAGCACGTCGTCGAGAATCAGCACGCGGGTGCCCGGGGCGATCTCGTCCTTGTGCACCTCCAGGCAACTGGTGCCGTATTCCAAGGTGTACTCGTCGCGGTAGACCTCGCGCGGCAGCTTGCCGGCCTTGCGGATGGTCAGCATGCCCTTCCCCGAGGCGTAGGCGGCGGCCGCCGCCAGCACGAAACCGCGGGCTTCGAGGCCCGCGACGATGTCGAACTGCCCCTCGAAGGGGGCGATCAGCTCGTCGACCATGCGGCGCAGGCCGGTCGGGTCGGCGAAGACCGGGGTGAGGTCCTTGAAGGAGATCCCTGGCTGCGGGTAGTCGGGCACGATCTCGCACAGTCGATCCAGCAGGTCGCTAATGCTCTCAGAAGTAGTCACGCCTAGTAATTTTAGTCCCTCCGCGCGCCGCACGCCGCACGATCGTGCATAATCATGAGCACATTTTGGGCGGTGTCCATGCGGTACGGCGGTTAACCATCCAGGCTAGCGGTTCATCAAGCGATCGCTGGGCCAGGGCAGCAGCTGCGGGTCCGCGGCCCCGTCGGCGGCCGCGGTAACCTGCACCGGCCCGGCCGCAGGGCGTCCGGCCATCCATGCGGCCAAGTCGAAATCGGCGCCCGAGAGCACCCACGATTTCGCCCCGTCCCCGAGCACCATCCGGGGTTTGCCATGCGGCTGCAGCACCAGACGGGTTCCTTCCGGAACGCGGGCTTCGAGCGCCCGGAACAGATGCGCGCTGAATGCCGGCGGCCAGCTGGCGGCCGGGCGCAGGAATTCGTCCAGGTCGGTGGCGTGGATCAGCATCTCTCGCCAGGTCGCGTACATCAGGTCCGCGGCCTTGGCCCCCGGGCGGTACCCCACCGGCTGCTCCCACGTGGCTTCGGCACCAGGCAGGGTGGCGCGCAACTGGGCCAACGCGTCGGCGGCCAAGGCGCGCAGGGACTCCGGGCGCATCAGCGCGGTCATGTTGATCGCCTCGATCCGGCCCTCGGCGCCCCCGTCGTACATCAGCGGCGGCCGCTGGGCTCCGGCGTTCTCGAACTGGCGCACGGCGGCCTTCGCGAAGGAGGCCAGATGCGCGATCAGCTGGGCGGTGCTCCAGCCCGGCAGCGAACTGGGCTTGCTGTACTGGGTGTCGGGAACCTCCCGCACCTGTACGGAAAGTTCATCCAATGCGGTGGTGACCTGCGCGATGAGTTCGGCAGGGGCCAGGAGTCGAGTCATGAATCACACTTTAGCGCGAACCGGGCGCAAATGCGCAAGGGCTCGAAGCCGTGGTTAACGCGCAAGCGGCCGCCGGGCAGGATTCTTCCCGCGCGGCGGCCGCTTGGCCCTGCCCGGTGCTACTTGGCCCAGGCCTTGATCTGGTCGAGCTGTCGCTCGAACTCGGCGAGCTGCGCTGCGACCGCGCTCGGGGCGGTGCCGCCCTGGCCGTTGCGGGCGTTCAGCGAACCCTCGGTGGAGAGCACCTCGCGCACCGCCGGGGTCAGGTGCTCGGAGATGCCGGCGTATTCTTCGTCGGTCAGGTCCCACAGTTCCACGCCGCGCGATTCGGCCAGCTGCACCGCAGCGCCGGAGAGCTCGTGGGCATCGCGGAACGGCACGCCCTGGCGGACCAGCCATTCGGCGATGTCGGTCGCCAAGGCGAAGCCCTGCGGGGCCAGATCCGCCATGCGCTCGGTATTGAAGGTCAAGGTGCCCATCATTCCGGCGACCGCCGGCAGCAGGATTTCCAGGGTGTCCGCGGCGTCGAATACCGGTTCCTTGTCTTCCTGCAGGTCGCGGTTGTAGGCCAGGGGCAGGGCCTTGAGGGTAGCCAGCAGGCCGGTCAGGTCGCCGATCAGGCGCCCTGCCTTGCCGCGGGCCAGCTCGGCGATATCGGGGTTCTTCTTCTGCGGCATGATCGAGGAGCCGGTGGAGAAGGAGTCGTGCAGCTTCACGAAGCTGAATTCCTTGGTGGCCCAGAGGATGACCTCCTCCGAGACGCGCGAGAGGTCAACGCCGATCATGGCCGCGATCCAGGAGAATTCGGCGAACACGTCGCGGGCGGCGGTGCCGTCGATCGAGTTGTGCACGGCCGAGTCGAAGCCCAGCTCGGCGGCGACGAAGTTCGGATCCAGGCCCAGGGTCTGGCCGGCCAGCGCACCGGAACCATAGGGCGACACGGCGGCACGCTTGTCCCAGTCGACCAGGCGCTGCACATCGCGCAGCAGCGGCCAGGAGTAGGCCAGCAGCAGGTGCGAGAGCAGGATCGGCTGGGCATGCTGCAGGTGGGTGCGCCCGGGCATCGGCGCATAGGGGTGCGCCTTGGCCTGCTCGACCATGGCGTCAAGGGTGTCGATCACGCCGCGGGCGATGATCCGCGCGTGGTCGCGCAGGAACATCCGGCCCAGGGTGGCGATCTGGTCATTGCGCGACCGGCCGGCGCGCAGCTTGCCGCCCAGGGCGGTGCCGGCGCGCTCCAGCAGGCCGCGTTCCAGCGAGCCGTGGACGTCTTCGTCGGTTGGCGCTGCGACATAGGCCTCGGAGATGACATCGGCTTCGAGCTGGTCCAGGGCGGCGATCATGTCTGCCAGCTCGGCATCGGTGAGCAGGCCCGCGCGGTTCAGCACCTTGGCATGGGCACGGGATCCGGCAATATCGTAGCTGGCCAGGCGCCAGTCGAAGTGGGTGGACTTGCTCAGCGCAGCCATTGCATCCGCTGGGCCGCCGGAGAAGCGACCGCCCCAGAGCGATCCTTCATTTGTTGACGAGGCCATGGCCCGTTCCTTTCTGCCGGAGAAAATTGACGTTGCACCCTACTCTAGCAAAGCTTTATGCAATGCAACTCATATTTATGCAACGGTGTGCCGATTCATGCATCACATGCTTATCACTGCGGCCTGCTCTGCGGGGCCTGGCCAGGCTCCGGAACACGCAGGAAACCTTAAGTTTTGCCTCTTCCAGTACTCAGCGCCCGGGCGTATGGTGTGATCATAGAGCCGATACGGAACGTTCTTCGGAGGTACCCAATGGAAATCCAGCTGTACCGGGGTGATATCACCACCCTTCATGTTGATGCCATCGTCAATGCGGCCAATCCTTCGCTGCTCGGTGGAGGCGGCGTCGACGGCGCGATCCATGCAGCTGCTGGTCCCAGCCTGCTGGCCGCCTGCCGGGAAATTCGGGCCAACCGCTACCCCGACGGGATTCCTTCGGGCATTGCCGTCGTCACCAAGGCCGGCAACCTGCATGCCAAGTGGGTCGTCCACACCGCGGCCCCCAACTTGGCGCTGATCAAGCCGAACCCCAAGATCCTCGACGACTGCTTCGTGAACTCCCTGTATGTCGCGGCCCGCCACGAGGCCCACTCGGTCGCGTTCCCGGCGATTGGCGCAGGGGCGTTCGGGTGGGATCCTGAGCAGGTTGCCAGCATCGCCCATGCAGCGATCAGCCGGTGGATCGAGACCAATAAGCATATTTCGCCGATCCACAAGATCATCCTGGTCGCGCATACCGATGAGGTCCAGGCCGCCTTCGAGCGGGCGTTCTCGCTGGATGCCGTGGAGGATATTGCCGCCTGATCGGATCCGAATGGCATTAACGCACGAACTCTGCCGCGCACTCCCAGTCGAGGGCGCGGCAGTTTTGCGAGGTCGGGCAGCTAGGTGCGGGCGAAATAGGTGTTGCGCCGCGGCAGCTGCTGCGGATCCAGATGCTTGGGCAGGATGACATGGGGCAGGCCCTTGATCTTGACCAGTTTCAGGTAGCCGCTGTGGACCATGGTGTGGTGCAGTGCGCAGAGCGGGCAGCAGTCCTGGAGTCGGGTATGGCCGCCCTTGGCCCACGGTTTGAAGTGGTGGAATTCGATCAGTGCCGGGTCTGCCGTGCAGCCTGGGACCAGGCAGCCGCCGTCCCGGTCGCGGGCGGCAAGTTTCATCCAGCGCGGGAAGAGCCGGGCATCGCGGCCGATATCCATGACCACCCCGTCGGCGTTGTAGATCGGGCTGATCACCTTGGCTTCGCACAGCATGGTGCGCAACTGGGGCGCGGAAATTTGCACGCCGTGCGCGCTGATGCCGGTGAGCGATGCGAGATCCTGGAGATCCTCGAAGCGCGCGTGCACCACGATTTCGGGGGTGATGCGCTTGCCCTGGCTGTCGGGGCCGATATTGCGCAGGATTGCATTCAGCGCATTGAGCCGGCGTTCGGGCACCGAACAAGTTGCCGGCAAGCCCGGCAGTGGTGTGCCCGGCGGGTTCGGCGGGTCGGGATCTGGCGCGGCATCATCCGCAGGAGCTGGCAGGCCAACGCCCGCCCAGTCCGGAGCAGGTTGGTCGCTGTTCCAGAGGTGCTCCGCGGGTTCTTCCCACTCGGCCTTGCCATCAGGCGCTTGCTGGCCGCCGTCGAATTCCGGGTCGGGGTCGGGCTCCGAGCCGGGGTGTCCGCTGGAAGACGGCTCTGCGGTATCGCCGTGTTCATCGCCGGAAGGGCTGTCGCTGGCGGCGCCTGCGGCCTTGCGGGCGGCGGCGCCGGCCTTGGTGCGCTTGTTGTCGGCCTGCGTGATCAGCGATTCCCAGAGTTCCGCGTCGATCTCCCGGACACGGACGATGAATTCATGGACCCCGTTGACCACCTTGCCGCGGAAGAGGCCCAGCTTCGGGGTCGGAGCCTGGTCGTGCGCGTCCTTGTACTCCTTGATCAAGCCATTGATGCGCTTCTGCCGGATGCGGATCTGGCCTTCCCTCAGATGCGCGGCGGCATGCTCCTCCAGCAAGGTGCCGTCGGCGGCCTTGGCAGTGGCCGTGGTGGGCAGGCCGTCGAAGGTGGTGTCCTCGGGTTCGAACTTGTCCAGCGCGCGGGCGGTTTTCAGCACCTCGCGGGGATCCGGCGTGCTGTGCAGGCCCGGCAGGGCCCAGCCGGCCGGCGACAGCAAGGCCTCCGTGGACGGATCTGCGACTGGCGTGCCTGGCGCGGGGGTGCCGGCGAAGTGTTCTGCGAGCAGGGTGAATCGCGGGGCGCAGGCAGAGCCGGCGATATCCTTGCGGGCGTGGACCAGATGGGCATCCTTGACGCGGCGGTCGGCCTCGAAATAATTCACATCCAGCATCTGGGACAGGACGGTGGCCGCATCGAGGTAGAGGGTGCGGCCGGGCGCGAATTGCGCAGGGGCGCTGAAATCGGTGGTGCCCGCGCGCAGGTGGTCGAATTCGGCGAGGTCCAGGGCGTGGGCGGCGCTGGTCTCCACCTGGCTAGCCGCCATCACGACGGTGCGGGCGGCTTGCCGGCTGAAGGCTTCGGCGAAGTGGGCGTGGGCCAGCGCGAGACGCGGATCGGCGCAGCCCGAGGCCTGGGCGCAGAGGTTCTGGAACAGCAACAGGCACGCGGCTTCGGCGCGCAGCAAGCTGGCGGCGTCCAGCGGGGTGCCGCTGGCCAGCTGCTGCGCCACGGTCCCCAGGCTGGCGGCCAGTGCGGGTCCCGCGGTGCTCGTGGCGCTGGCGCTCTGAAGTGGTTCCATGCCCCGATCATCGGGCGCCATCTCGACCGGCATGGCAAAGCCGCCGCGGACTGTGGAGAAGTTCGCGGCGGCAAGCGCCCGATGGACTGGCGGCGCCGGTCAGCGCGGCTCGGCCAGCTGCAGGAAGCGGGCGGCCACTTCGGCGCCGCCGTCGGCCGCGCGGGTGGTGACCATGATGGTGTCATCCCCCGCGATGCAGCCCAGGATCGAGGGCATCTGCGAGTGGTCGATGGCCAGGGCCAGCAGGTTCGCCGCGCCCGGCGGGGTGCGCAGCACCACGATATTCCCGGAGGCCTCGGCGGTGACCAGCTGCTCGGCGCAGATCTTGGCCAGGCGCGCGTCGAGCACTTC
This sequence comes from Arthrobacter sp. JUb119, assembly GCF_024807995.1. Classification (NCBI taxonomy): domain Bacteria; kingdom Bacillati; phylum Actinomycetota; class Actinomycetes; order Micrococcales; family Micrococcaceae; genus Arthrobacter; species Arthrobacter sp. JUb119. Next base: position 627,858 of record NZ_JANUFE010000002.1, on the reverse strand, counting down.
CTGGGTGATCGCGGTCTTCGGGGAACGGTCCCCGCCTTCCTGGCGCACCGCGTAGATCAGCTGCCCGGAGTTGTCGCGGATGCGTACCGCTCCGATTTCCACCAGGTCGCGCGAGAGCGTGGCCTGGGTGACTTCCAGCCCGTCGTCCTTGAGCAGGCCGAGCAGCTCGGCCTGGGACTTGACCGAGTTGTTGCCCAGGAACGCGCGGATGCGGGCCTGGCGGGCGGTTTTGGTGCTTGGCTGGGCGGACATCCTAGAGCTCCACTCGTGGATCTTCGGCCAGGCCGGAGGCGACCATCAGCCAGGCCATCACGGCCTTCTGCGCGTGCACGCGGTTCTCGGCCTCGTCGAACACGACCGACTGCGGGCCGTCGATGACCTCGGCGTCGATCTCGTAGCCGCGGTAGGCCGGCAGGCAATGCAGCACGATCGCGTCGTCCTTGGCCAGCTTCATGGCTTCGGCGGTCACCGAGTAGCCGGTGAACAGCTGCTGGCGTTCGGCCTTCTCGGCTTCCTGGCCCATGGACACCCAGGTGTCGGTGACGACCACGTCGGCGTCTTGCAGCGCGGCGGCGGCATCGGTGGTGATCGTGGCCGATCCCCCGGTCAGCGCGGCACGCTGCTGCGCGGCCTCGATGATGCGGGCTTCGGGCAGGTAGCCCTCGGGGCCGGCGATGCGCACGTGCATGCCGGCGGTGACCCCGGCCAGCAGGTAGGAGTTGGCCATGTTGTTGGCCGCGTCGCCCAGGTAGGCCATGGTCAGCCCGGCGGTCTTGCCCTTGTGCTCGCGCACGGTGAGCAGGTCGGCGATCAGCTGGCAGGGGTGGTAGTCGTCGGATAGCGCGTTGATCACCGGAACCGAAGAGTTCGCGGCCATTTCTTCCAGGCCGGACTGGGCGAAGGTGCGCCACACGATGGTGGAGACCATGCGCTCGAGCACCTTGGCGGAATCGGCGATGGACTCCTTGTGGCCCAGCTGCGAATCGGCGGAGTTGATGATCAGCGGCGAGCCGCCGAGTTCGGCGATGCCGGCGTGGAAGGACACGCGGGTGCGGGTGGAGGTCTTGTCGAAGAAGACCGCGACGCTCTGCGGGCCGGCGAACGGCTGGTAGCCGTACTTGTCGGCCTTCATCGCCGCGGCCAGGTCCAGCACCTTGGACTGCTCGTCGGGGGTGAAATCCAGGTCGGTCAGGAAGTGGCGGGTTGCGCTCATGGTGTTAGTCCTTTGCTGTCGCAGGGGGTGGTCGCGAAGTTGCTGCCGGCCGCTAGCTGGCGGCCCTGATCAGCTGCGGCAGGGCCGCGATCAGGGTGCCCAGCTGCTCGGTGGTGATCACCAGCGGCGGGGCCAGGCGGATGGTCTTCTCGTCGGTGGCGTTGACGATGAATCCGGCATCCAGCGCCGCGGCAACCAGCTTCGGCGCGTTGGCGGATTCCAGTTCGAAGGCGGTGAGCAGCCCGGCGCCGCGCACGGCGGCGATGCCCTCGACGCCTGCCAGCTGCTCGCGCAGCCAGGCGCCGGTGGCGCGCACGTGGGCCAGCAGGTTCTGGGATTCGATGGTGTGGATGACGGCCAGGCCGGCAGCGCAGGCCACCGGGTTGCCGCCGAAGGTGGTGCCGTGGTCGCCCGGGGCCAGCCAGCGGGTGTTCTCCTCGCCGAACACGATCATCGCCCCGATCGGGAAGCCTCCGCCCAGGCCCTTGGCCAGGGTCATCACGTCCGGGATCACCGGGGCCGAGGCGAAGAACGCCCCGGTGCGGCCCATGCCGGTCTGCACCTCGTCGAAGACCAGCAGGGCGCCGGCTTCGCGGGTGATGTCGCGGGCGGCCTGCAGGTACTGCGCGGAGAGCATCTTCACGCCGGCTTCGCCCTGGATCGGCTCGATGAAGACCGCCGCGACGGTTTCGTCCACCGCGGCACGCAGCGCGTCGATGTCCCCGGCCGGGATCCAGCTGACGTTTTCGGGCAGCGGGGCGAAGGGCGCGCGGTACTTTTCCTTGTAGGTCAGCGACAGCGCGCCCAGGGTGCGGCCGTGGAAGGAATGCTCCAGGGCGATCACCTTGGTGCGCGGGGCCTGCGGCGTGCCGGCGTTGCGCCGGGTCAGCTTCAGCGCGGCCTCATTGGCTTCGGTGCCGGAGTTGGCGAAGAAGACCTTGGAGCCGGCCGGGGCGGCGGAGATGTCCAGCAGCTTCTCGGCCAGCGCGATCTGGCTGGGGGAAGTGAAGAAGTTCGAGACATGGCCCAGGGTGGACAGCTGGCTGCTGATCACGGAAGCCAGCAGCGGGTGCCCGTGGCCCAGGGTGTTGACCGCGATGCCGCCGAGCAGATCCAGGTACTGGTGGCCATCGGCGTCCCAGACATGGCAGCCGGCCCCGCGCACCAGCACGCGCTGCGGGGTGCCGAAGACGCCGAGCAGGGAGCTGGAGTAGCGTTCGGCCAGGGCGGCCGAGGACAGCTGCGCCAGCCCGGCAGCTTCAGCGGTTCCAGCCAGGGCGGAGGAGGTGGTTTCAGCGGCGTGCTCGCTCACTTGGCGTCCTTCTTTTGTGCGGTGGCCGGGAGCACCTGGGTGCCCACGCCGGCGGTGGTGAAGATTTCCAGCAGCATCGAGTGCGGGGCGCGGCCATCGACGATGTGGGCCTGGCCCACGCCCCCGTCGACGGCTTTGAGGCAGGCGCCCATTTTCGGGATCATGCCCGATTCCAGCGACGGCAGCATGGAGCGCAGCTCGTCGTTGGTGATCGAGCTGATCAGCGAGGACTTGTCCGGCCAGGCGGCGTACAGGCCCTCCACGTCGGTGAGGATCACCAGCTTGGCGGCACCCAGCGCGGTGGCCAGCGCGGCCGCGGCGGTATCCGCGTTGACGTTCAGCACCGCGCCGGTGGGCTCGCCGGATTCGTCGAACTCCGGGGCGACGGTGGAGATGACCGGGATCATCCCGGCATCCACCAGCGAGTCCACCTGGTCGGTGCGCACGGTGGTGACCTCGCCGACCAGCCCCAGGTCCACGGGCAGGCCGTCCACGACCGTGCCGGTGCGCACTGCCTGCAAGGTGGCACCGTCCTCGCCGGACATGCCCACCGAGTAGGGTCCGTGCGAGTTGATCAGGCCGACCAGGTCGCGCTGCACCTGGCCGGTGAGCACCATCCGCACCACGTCCATGGCTTCGGGGGTGGTCACCCGCAGCCCGCCGCGGAATTCGGAGTCGATCCCGAGGGTGTCGAGCATCCTGTTGATCTGCGGTCCCCCGCCGTGCACCACCACCGGGTTGATCCCGGCGTGGCGCAGGAACACGATGTCCTCGGCGAAGGCGCGGCGCAGATCGTCGTTGACCATCGCGTTGCCACCGTATTTGATGACCATCGTGGTCCCGGCGAAGCGCTGGATCCAGGGCAGCGCCTCGATGAGCGCTTCGGCCTTGGACTGGGCGATGCCCAGGTTGGTGCGGGCGGTGTGGGCCATGGGAGTGTTCCTAGTTTCTGCCTAGCTGGAGTAGGCGGAGTTCTCGTGGACGTAGTCGTGGGTCAGGTCGTTGGTCAGCACGGTGGCTTCCTCGGTGCCCGCGTTCAGGTCGATCTCGATCAACACGTTGCGTTCTTCGAGCGAAACCAGGCTGCGGTCCTCGCCCACCCCGCCGTTCTTGCAGACCATCACGGAGTTGATCGACACGTTCAGCTCATCGGGTTCGAACGCGGCCTTGGTGGTGCCGACCTCGGAGAGCACCCGGCCCCAGTTCGGATCCTTGCCGAAGACCGCGGTCTTGACCAGATTGGAGCGCGAGACGGCCTTGGATACTTCCAGGGCGTCGGCCTCGGTAGCGGCATTGAAGGTGCGGATCGCGATGGTGTGCTGCGCGCCCTCGGCGTCCTCGATCAGCTTCGCGGCCAGCTCGCAGCAGGCGTCGGTCAGCGCCGCGGTGAACTCGGCCAGGTCCGGGGCGGCGCCCGAGGCGCCGGAGGCCAGCAGCAGCACGGTGTCGTTGGTGGACATGCAGCCATCGGAGTCCGCGCGGTCGAAGCTCATCGCGGTGGCGGCGCGCAACGCGGCATCGGCCTGTGCGGAGGTCAGCACCGCATCGGTGGTGAGCACCACCAGCATGGTGGCCAGCGCCGGGGCGAGCATGCCCGCGCCCTTGGCCATGCCGCCGATGATGACCTGGCCGGAGCCCGGTGCCCCGACGATACGGGAGACCAGCTTCGGCACGGTGTCGGTGGTCATGATGCCCGCGGCGGCCGCATCGGCCGCGTTCTGGTCGTCGGCCAGCGCCCCGGCGGCAGCCTGGACCCCGGGCAGCAGCTTGTCCATGGGCAGCTGCATCCCGATCAGCCCGGTGGACGCCACGGCCACGTCGCCGGCGGAAACCGAGAGCAGCTGCGCGGCGTATTCGGCGGTCTTGTGGGTGTTCGCGAAGCCTTCGGCGCCGGTGCAGGCGTTGGCCCCGCCGGAGTTGAGCACCACGGCGTCGATGCGGCCGTCGGCCAGCACCTGCTTGGACCAGTGCACCGGGGCGGCGGCCACGCGGTTGGAGGTGAATACGCCGGCGGCGGTGAACTGCGGGCCGAGGTTCTTGACCACGACCACGTCGTTCTTGCCGGTGGACTTCAGGCCTGCCGGGACGCCGGCGGCGGCGAAGCCCGCCGGTGCGGTGACCCCGGTGGCGGCAGCGGATGGGTGGGTGTTGGTGTGCGCGAGGCTCACGGTGCAACTCCTTGCATGAGCAATCCGGTATTTTCTTCCAGTCCCAGTGCGATGTTCATCGACTGGACCGCGGCACCTGCGGTGCCCTTGGTGAGATTATCCAGTGCGGCGGTGACGATCACGCGGTTGGCGTGGGTGTCGAAGGCCAGCTGCAGCTGGACGTGGTTCGATCCCTGCACCGCCCCGGTGGTCGGCCATTGGCCCTCGGGCAGCAGGTGCACGAAGAGCTCGTCGGCATAGGCCGCGGACCAGGCTTCGCGCAGCTGCGCTTCGCTCACCTCGGGCTTGGCCTTGGCGGTGGCGGTGGTCAGGATGCCGCGCGGCATCGGGGCCAGGGTGGGTGTGAAGGAGACGGTGACCGGTTCGCCGGCGAGCTGGGAGAAGCCCTGCTCCATTTCCGGGATGTGGCGGTGGGACCCGCCCACCCCGTAGGTGCTCATCGAGCCCATGGTTTCGCTGCCCAGCAGGTTGGGCTTCAGCGACTTGCCGGCGCCCGAGGTGCCCGAGGCGGAGACGATAACCACGTCGTCGGCTTCCAGCAGGCCAGCGGCGAAGCCCGGAGCCAGGGCCAGCTGCGCGCCGGTCGGGTAGCAGCCCGGGACGGCCACGCGCTTGGTGCCCACCAGCTTTTCGCGCGCACCGGGAAGTTCGGGCAGGCCATAGGGCCAGGAGCCGGCATGCGCCGAACCGTAGAATTTCTCCCAGGCCTCGGCGGATTCCAGCCGGTGGTCCGCGCCGGCGTCGATGACCAGGGTGGATTCGGGCAGCGCCGCGGCCACGGCGGCCGATGCGCCGTGCGGCAGGGCCAGGAACACGACGTCGTGCCCGGCGAGGTTTTCCACGGTGGTGTCCAGCAGGACGCGATCGGCGAGCGCATGCAGGTGCGGGGCGATCGAGCCGAGCCGCTGCCCGGCCTGCGAATGCGCGGTGATCGCGCCAATCTCTACTTCTGGGTGGGCCGCGAGGATGCGCAGGACCTCGCCACCGGCGTATCCACTGGCGCCGGAAACAGCTACTGAAATCGTCATGACCTGATTCTACCGCGAAATATTCATGCAGGCTAATAAATATTCATAAAATTCTTCGTCACGTAACCCGACATCCGCCCCACGGTGCCCGCGCAGCGCTCCGAAGTCCTAAACTGGCCCTAGAGACCGTCCCGGCATCGCGTGCCGGGATCGAAACACGCAGCTTAAGGAGCGCGGCACTATGCAGCAGCAAGCCATTGTGGTTCACGAACCGACCGATGCCAGCGGGCTGGTCCCGGATCAGATCCCGGTCCCTGCCCCGGGCCCGGGCCAGCTGCTGGTGAAGGTCGCGGCCACCGGCGTGAACTTCATCGAAACCTACCAGCGCAGCGGCGTGTACACGGTGGACTACCCCTTCACCCCGGGCAGCGAATTCTCCGGCGTGGTGGAGCAGATCGGCGAGGGCGTGCAGAATTACCAGGTGGGCGACCGGGTGGCCACCGCCTCCGGCTCCCGGGGCTACGCCCAGTACGCGCTGGTGGAAGCCAAGCGCGCGGGCAAGGTGCCCGATGCGGTGAACCTTAACATCGCCGCCGCGCTGCCGCTGCAGGGCATGACCGCGCACTACCTGGTGCATTCGAGCTACATGGTGCGCTCCGGCGATACCGTCTTGACCTACGCGGGCGCTGGCGGCGTGGGCCTGATCCTCACCCAGCTGCTCAAGCTCAAGGGCGCCACCGTGATCACCACCGCCTCCACGCAGGAAAAGAAGGACCTGGCCAAGGCGGCCGGAGCCGACTACGTGGTGGATTACGACCAGGTGGCGGACACCGTCGCGCAGGTCACCGGCGGCGCGGGCGTGCACGCGGTCTACGACGGCATCGGCAAGGACACCTTCGAGACCTCGCTGGCAGCCCTGCGCCGGCGCGGCACCCTGGTGCTCTTCGGCGGGGCCAGCGGCCAGGTCCCGGACTTCAACCTGCAGCGGCTGAACGCCGGCGGTTCGCTGAGCGTGACCCGGCCGAAGCTCGATGACTTCCTGGCCACCGAGCAGGAGCTGCACTGGCGCTTCGGCGATATCTTCGGCTGGGTCGCCACCGGGGACATCGATGTGCGCATCGGCGCCGAGTTCCCGCTGGCCGAAGCCGCCGCGGCCCATGCCGCGCTGGAATCGCGCGCCACCACCGGCAAGGTCATCCTGGTTCCCTAGCGATGGCCGGGCATCCGCAGGCTGGGCATGCCGGCATTCACCGCGCGCTCGTTGCTGCCGCCGGTCCGCAACAGTTGAGAGATGCATGACACTTCAATCAAATTTTTCCGCTCTTAACCCGTAACACGCTTTAATGGTGACTGGAACCCTTGCGTTCCACCCCTCCAGGATCCACTTCACTTCTGGGACGCTCTCCCCCAGCGACCCATCTTGCACTCTTAGTGAAGGGACGGATCCGATCAGCATGGACAACGAACGAACTCCAGCGCCGGATGCACCAATCCATCCACCCCAGTTCCCCTCCGGAACCCTGGCGCCGGCTGCGCGCACCCTCATGGACATCCTGCAGGCCACCGCCCAGGCTCATCCCGATGCGCCGGCCATTGACGACGGCGAACGCGTAGAGAGCTACGCGGAGCTGCTCGAGGAGGTCAAGAACAAGGCCCGGCGGCTGCATGCCCAGGGCCTGGGCGCCGGCGACCGCATCGGCGTGCGCGTTGAATCGGGCACCCGGCACCTGTATGAATGGATCCTCGCGATCATGTGGGTTGGGGCCGCCTATGTCCCGGTCGATGCCGATGACCCCGACGAGCGCGCCAAGACCGTGTTCACCGAGGCCGAAGTCGCGGGCATCATCAAGGGACGCGATACCGTCGTGGCCGATAGCCAGCGCCCCAAGCCCTTTGCGAACCCGCGAATGCCTGGACTGGAAGATGACGCATGGATCATCTTCACTTCCGGTTCCACCGGCAAGCCCAAGGGCGTCGCGGTCACCCACCGTTCGGCAGCTGCCTTCGTGGATGCCGAAGCGAAGATGTTCCTGCCCGGCGATCCGCTGAACACCACCGACCGGGTACTCGCCGGACTGTCGGTCGCCTTCGATGCCTCCTGCGAGGAAATGTGGATCGCCTGGCGCAACGGCTCCTGCCTGGTCCCGGCCCCGCGCGCCCTGGTGCGCAGCGGCATGGACCTGGGCCCGTGGCTGATTTCCCGTTCCATTACCGCCGTTTCCACCGTGCCCACCCTGGCGGCGCTGTGGCCGGCGCAGGCCCTGGACTCGGTGCGCCTGCTGATTTTCGGCGGCGAGGCCTGCCCGCCGGAACTGGCCGGGCGGCTAGCCACCGAAGGCCGCGAAGTCTGGAACACCTACGGACCGACCGAAGCGACCGTGGTAGCTTGCGGCGCCACCATGGACGGCAGCGTGCCGGTGCGCATCGGCCTGCCGCTGGACGGTTGGGATCTGGCGGTGGTTGATACCGAGGGGATCCCGGTCGCCGAGGGCGAATCCGGGGAGCTGATCATCGGCGGCGTGGGACTGGCCCGCTACCTGGATCCGGAAAAGGACGCCGAGAAGTACGCGCCGATGCCCACCTTGGGCTGGGAGCGCGCCTACCGCTCGGGCGATATGGTCATCAATGACCCGCTGGGCCTGATCTTCATCGGCCGCGTGGATGACCAGGTGAAGATCGGCGGACGGCGTATCGAGCTGGGCGAAATCGACGCCGCGCTCAACTCCCTTCCCGAAGTTTCTTCCGCCGCGGTAGCGGTACGCGAGACCGCCACCGGCAACAAGGTCCTGGTCGGCTACCTGCAGGCAGCGGAAAACTATGATCTGGGGGCAGCGCGCACCCGCTTGCTTGCCGACCTGCCAGCGCCGATGGTGCCGATCCTGACGGTGATGGGCAGCCTGCCGATGAAGACCAGCGGCAAGGTGGACCGCAATGCGCTGCCGTGGCCGTTGCCGGGCGCCGAACTGGCTGCCGAGGGCTCCGGCCTGCCCGAACTCGATGAGACCGGGCAGTTTCTTGCCGAAGCTTGGCGCGGCGCGCTGGGTGCTTCGGCCGCCGGCCTGGACGCCGATTTCTTCGCTTCCGGTGGCGGGTCGCTGGCCGCGGCCCAGCTGGTTTCGGCACTGCGTGCCCGCTACCCGGACCTGACCGTCGCGCAGCTCTACGACTACCCGCGTTTTGGCGCACTGCTCGAATACCTCGGCGGCCAGCAGCAATCCGTGACGCCGGCGCAGCCGCGCACGGTCAAGCGCACCCAGCGGGGAACCCAATGGGCGCAGTCCCTGGCCGCCGTGCCGCTGTTCATCCTCTCGGGCCTGCGCTGGTTCACGTACCTCATGCTCGGACACCTGTTGCTGGTGTTCCTCGGTGTTTTCGAGGCGCACCTGCCGACCCCGTGGTACGTGCTTGCCGGCCTCTGGCTGGTCTTCGTGACCCCGGTAGGGCGCATGGGCCTGTCCATCGCGGCCACGAAGCTCTTGCTCCGCGGCTTGAAGCCGGGGACCTACCCCCGCTCGGGTTCGGTGCACCTGCGCCTCTGGGTGGCCCAGCACATCGCCGACGTGGTCGATCCGGTGTCCTTGGCGTCCGCTCCGCTGCTGCCTTGGTATGCGCGGATGCTCGGTGCGCAGATCGACCGCACCGCGACCATGCACACCCTGCCACCGGTCACCGGCATGCTGCGAGTCGGCCCCGGAGCCTCCATCGAGCCCGAGGTGGATATCTCGGGCTACTGGATCGACGGGGACAAGCTGCACGTGGGCACCATTGAGATCGGCGCCCACGCCTCCATCGGCGCCCGCAGCACCTTGGCCCCCGGGGCAGCCATCGGTGCGCACACCATCGTTGAAGCCGGATCCGCGGTCTACGGCCAGGCCCGCAGCCATTCCCGCTATGCCGGTTCGCCGGCGCAGCGCGAAGGCAAGGCCAAGCCGAAGTGGCCAACGCAGGAACCGGAGCACAAGGCGCTGCCCCGTATCCTGGGCGGCATCGGTTCCATGGCGTTGAACCTCGCACAGTGGCTTCCGGTGATCGCCGCGTTGCTGGCCATTGCCCCGGTACTTGGCAGCGCGCAATCGCTGGCCGGGATCGGCTGGCGGTTCATTCCGGCCGTGCTGCTGGGCGCCACCGTGTGGTTCCTGGCCACCATGGTGCTGACCATCGCCATTGTCCGGCTGCTTTCCATCGGCCTGGCAGAGGGGTGGCATCCGGTCACTTCCCGCGTTGGCTGGCAGGCCTGGGCTACCGAACGCGTCTTGGATACCGCCCGCGACCTGCTCTTCCCGCTCTATGCCTCGCTGTTCACCCCGATCTGGCTGCGCCTGCTCGGTGCCAAGGTGGGCCGCGATGTGGAGATCTCCACGGTGCTGCTGATTCCGAAGATGACCACCATTTCCTCGGGTGCGTTCCTGGCCGATGACACCATGGTTGCTTCCTATGAGCTCGGTGGCGGCTGGATGCACATTGCCCCGGTTCGCGTGGGCAAGAAGGCCTTCCTGGGCAACTCCGGCATCCTGCATGCCGGGCGCCGGGTGCCCAAGCGCTCGCTGATCGCGGTGCTGTCGGCCACGCCGAAGAAGATGAAGGCCGGCACCTCGTGGATCGGCTCGCCCCCGCACAAGCTGCGCCGCACCACCGTGGAAGGCGAATCGGATCTGACCTACCGCCCAACCCTGAAGCTCAAGGCGATGCGGGCGGGGTGGGAGCTGACCCGTGGCCTCGCGGTGTTCACCACGGTCGGAATTGCCGGCGGCGTGCTTTGGGCGCTGTCCGCCTTGACCGCCTACTTCAACCCGCTGGTCGCGATCCTGCTTTCCGGCGCGGTGCTGGTCCTGGCCGGAGCAGTCGCCGCCCTGGTGGCGGTCGCCGCCAAGTGGCTGGTGGTTGGCGTGATCCGCCCGGGCGAGCACGCATTGTGGAGTTCCTTCATATGGCGCACCGAAATGGTGGATTCCTTCACCGAGCTGGTCTGCGCCCAATGGTTCGCCCGCTTGGCTTCGGGCACCCCGGCCTTGGTCTGGTTCCTGCGCGCGCAGGGGGCAAAGATCGGCCATGGCGTGTGGTGCGAGAGCTACTGGTTCCCGGAAGCGGACCTGGTGACATTGGAAGACCACGCCACGGTGAACCGCGGCAGTGTCCTGCAAACCCACCTGTTCCACGACCGGATCATGTCCATCGACGCGGTGTCCCTGGGCGCCGGGGCAACGCTCGGCCCGCACAGCGTCATCCTGCCCGCCGCGCGGATCTCCGAAGGCACCACCACCGGGCCAGCCAGCCTGGTGCTGCGCGGCGAGGTGCTTCCGGCAAATACCTACTGGCGCGGTAATCCGGCGGTACGCTGGAACATCGAACCCGAGACCAAAGCCGAGCAACCGGCTGACCAACAAGCCTGAGGATTCCCCGCCGATGCCCCACCGCATACTCGATGAGTACACCAAGCACCATGGGTCCCCGACGTACACGGTGGAGCACTATGACCTGTCGTTGGTCATCAAGCTCGCCAGCAACCTGCTCGATGGCCGGGCCATGCTGCGCATCCGCGCCGTGGAGGATATCAATGAGGTCGCGTTGAACCTCAGCGGCTTGAAGATCATCAAGGCCACCTGCCAGGGGCGCAAGGTGCCGGTGGCCAAGAAGCACCACCGGATGGTCGTTTCCCTGCCAGCAGTGGTGAAAGCCGGCGAGCGCGTGGAGCTGAACCTGCGCTATGCCGGCAGCCCGCAGGCAGAAAACGGGCTGTGGGGCGAGCTTGGCTGGGAAGAGCTCACCGATGGCATCCTGGTCTCCGGCCAGCCAGTAGGCGCCTCGACCTGGTACCCGTGCAACGACCACCCCAGCCACAAGTCCAGCTACCGCTTCGAGATCTCGGCGGATGCCGGCTACCGCGTCGTGGCCAATGGCCAGCTGGTGGACCATCGCCGTTCGGCCAGCCGCGAGATGTGGGTCTACGAGCAGCGTGAGCCGATGGCCAGCTACCTCGCCACCGTGCAGATCGGCCGTTATAGCCAGATTCCTTTCGATGAAGGCGGCCACCTGGTGGCCTACTCGGTTCCGGGAACCGAGGTGCCGGTGCGCGGCGCGTTCGCGAAGCAGACGGCGATGGCCGAGCTGTTCGAGCGGAAATTCGGCCCGTACCCGTTCGAGAGCTACAAGATCGTCGTGGTCGATGACGAGCTGGAGATCCCGCTCGAAGCCCAGGGCCTGAGCATCTTCGGCAAGAACCACTTGTCGCTGCAGTGGGAAGCCCAGCGCCTGATCGCCCACGAGTTCGCGCACCAGTGGTTCGGCAACTCCCTGACTCCGGGGCGCTGGAAGGATATCTGGCTCAACGAGGGTTTCGCTTGCTTCAGCGAATGGGTGTACTCCGAAGAAGCCCAGGTGATGGCGTTGGACGAGCGTGCCCGCCACGCGTGGGCCATGCTCGAAGGCTTGCCGCAGGACATCATGGTCGGGGACCCCGGGCCCCAGGACATGTTCGATGACCGGGTGTACAAGCGCGGAGCGCTGGCCCTGTATGCGCTGATGCGGCGGCTGGGCGAAACGGACTTCTACACGATGCTTCGCCAATGGACCGCCACGCATCAGCATTCGACGGTGAGCACGCAGGAATTCGCTGACCTATTGGGCCACTACGCACCGGCGGAAGAGATCCAGGACATCCTGGACGCATGGCTGTTTTCCGAGGCGCTTCCGCCCTTCCCTGCCTGATCGGCGCACGGTGCCATGATGTTCCGGCCAGGTCCGCAGGGCTGTTGTCCTTCATCACAAATAACCCTCTGGCTTGGTCTTGTTCAGCATTTGTTCACAAGCTGTTCACCGGATGGCTCTACGGTCATTGCATGACTGTAGAGATCCCCCTGCTCGATGAAGCCTTCCAGGGCTATTCCGTCCTCGATAACGACGATGACGATCCGGTGCTCGTCCGCGCCGATGGAAGCATCGTCGATACCTGGCGGGAGAACTACCCGTATTTCCAGAAACTGGATCGCGCCACCTACGAGGCTGAAAAGCGGGCACTGCAGATCGAGCTGCTGAAACTGCAGAAATGGGCGAAAGCCCATGGCCGCCGGATCATGATCGTTTTCGAAGGCCGCGATGCGGCCGGCAAAGGCGGCACGATCAAGCGTTTCACCGAACACCTGAACCCGCGTGGCGCCCGCGTGGTGGCCTTGGAAAAGCCGAGCGAGCGCGAGTCCACCCAGTGGTACTACCAGCGCTATGTGCAGCATTTCCCCTCGGCGGGCGAGATCGTGCTCTTCGACCGCTCCTGGTACAACCGTGCCGGCGTCGAACGCGTGATGGGATTTTGCACCGAAACCCAGGTGGACCACTTCCTGGAGCAGACTCCCGCCTTCGAGAAGATGGTCGTCGACGAGGGCATCGACCTGGTGAAGTTCTGGTTCTCGGTGTCCGCCAGCGAGCAGCTGACCCGATTCACCATCCGCCGCATCGATCCGGTGCGCCAGTGGAAGCTCTCGCCCATGGATCTCGAGTCCCTGGATAAGTGGGAAAAGTACACCCAAGCCAAAAAGGAAATGTTCCTCAAGACCGATACGGAGCATGCACCGTGGACCGTGGTGAAGTCCAACGACAAGAAGCGCGCCCGGTTGCAGGCGATGCGCCACGTGCTGAACCTTTTCGAGTACAAGGGCAAGGACCACCACCTGGTAGGCTCCCCTGATCCGAAAATCGTGGGCCGCGCGGCCAAGGTGATTACCCACGGCGAAGAATTCTAGATCCGTTCCCGGTGCACCGCTGCTAGGGAACGATGACGCAGGTCCCCAGCAGCCCTTGGCCGCGCGGTCCTTCGGCGATCCAGCGACCGCTCATCGATGCGAGAGCATGCTGCGCGGCAACCGGTCCCGTAGCCCGGATTCCGGCGTGGAAACGGTGGGACTGCGCATCGACGCGAATCTCGCATTCCAGGAAATCCAGCCACTGCCTGGTCAGTGGGAACCACGCCTTGAAGATGCTTTCCTTGGCGCTGAAAATCAGCCGGTCCCAGGCGATGCCCGGATGGTGCGCCGATAGCTCGGCGGCCATCACCTGCTCTTCGGGAAGCAAGATGATGTCGAGGATTTCTGCCGGCAGCGGAGCATGCAGTTCGGCGTCGATGCCAAGGCCGCGAATATCGCTGGTGGAGGCTACTGCCGCTGCACGGAAGCCAGCGCAATGGGTCATGCTCCCCACCACGCCAGCTGGCCAGATCGGTGCCCGTTTTTGATCTGGAACCAAGGCAACGCCCGCATAGCCCAGTTGTGCCAGCGCTCGGCGAGCGCAGACACGGACAGTACGGAATTCCTGCTGCCGCTCAGGCACCGCCTCGGCGATGTACCGTTCTTCTTCCCCGTAGGATCGGCCGTCTTCCAGCTCGGTACGCGACTGGACCACATGTACCGAAGACGGCAGCAGTTCTGCGAAGATATCGTTGCCTTCCATCAGAAGCGCGAAGATCCGCCAGCGCCGGAGAAGCTTCCGCCACCAGAGTATCCGCCGGAGACTCCGCCCGACGAGCTCGCTGCTTCACGCGACTCAGCCACTGCGCTGACGCCCGCGGAATATCCGTGGTGGTAGCCACCCACGCGCCAATACATCGATGCGGGATTCAAAACGTCCAGGATGGTGCCGGAACGGCCGTCATATGCCCCGGATTCATAGCGGGATTTCTTCAATGCCGATTGCATGTCGGCCTTCTCTTCGGCACTTTCCGCATACACTTCGATTTGAGCTTGGGCGAAGACATCCAGCTTTTCGGTCAATTCGGCACGCAACTCCGATAATCCATCGAGCGCTTGATCCACCGTGATCGATTCTTCCTTCAGCTGCACTGACAGTTCGCCGAGCTGCGTGGTTGCCATTTCCCGGTAGGAAGCCAAGGCGGCCGCGCTGCCCATCAGTTCCGGCTCTACGTCGTTGAGCAACTCCCTGATCTCGTCGAGGTCCTCTTCTAGCGGCTCGGTCTGTGCATGCCACGCCTCTTCCCAGGATGCTGAACGGGTATAAAGCGCCGCCGCGGCAATGATGGCGTCATCGGTCAGGTCCAGGGACTGCGCTGTTTCGCGGAATTCCTTGGCGAAGCGAACGCCTTCGGAGCCGGACCGCTCCTTCTTGCCCGAGTCTTCCAGTGCCTGCTGCGCTGCAAAACAAGCACGGTATTTGGCCATGAACTTGGTGAAGCGCTGCTCCAGCTCGGCTGCATGCCCTGAAGCCGACGGCAGCGTACGAGCCGCCAATTCGGTTTCTTCCAGATCCATCGTGACGTTGGTCAGGTGCAAGGTCCCCTGATGCAGTTCTTCCGCGAAAGTTTTCCGACGCGTTGACCGAGTGTGCAGTGCGACGCCGCCGATAATGGCAGCCACGAGGCCTCCGACGCCCGTGGATATCCACAAGGCCGGGTGCTGGTACCAGGGCCGATTCATGATCACGGCCGCCTGATCGGCTACCGCAATGACGCCGTCGGTCCACCGGGATAGATTGAAGTCGTCGTAGCCGGCTTCGTGGATGCTCTCCATGGAGCTCTCTGAGACCTTGCGGTCTTCGCCGAAGTACGTGCCGATCTGTCCATCTCCTTCTCCTTCGATGGACAAGGTGATGATGAACAGGCCGTCGGCCCAGTAGTCGCCATAGTCTTCGGGCTTCCCTGATATCCATTCCGGATGGGATGACTTGGCGTATTCCAGCGTCTTGGTGTTGATGTCATCGGAGTATTCTCCGTTGCGGGCGTAGATTGCCACGTCCGTGGGCTCGTTGAAATCGAGCTCGTCCAGTGCATCACGCAGCCGCTGCTCATTGAGCTTGCCGGTGGAATCCTCGATGGTGACTGATTCCAGGTTCTGCCCGGCCACGACCTGCACACCGGTGGCAGCTTGCGCGGCAGGCAGGGCGCCAGCCAGCCCCAAGGAAAGTGCCGCTGCGGTACCGGCTAGTCGAATGCTCCGGGTTCGTGGGCCCACGATGCGTCTCCTTCTTTCGAGTTCCGGGTTATCTCCGGCTGATGGCCTTTCTCCTATCCTAGCGAGCCGGGGTGTGGCATCGATCATCCTTAAGACGGCTTTCGGCGCATTGGGGCCGCAACGCGCTTGTTCCAACCGGGATTCGCCGAAAAGTGATGGATTCCTCAAGCAGGTGCGTTGCATGCCTATTCATGCCTAATCAACGGATGGGAATCCTCCGGGCATGGGAGGAAAAAATGATCGATTGGTTTGAACTGGACAGCACCGCACCAAATTCGGGGCTAAAATTGCAGAATGACTAGCATTGACGATTCCGGGGCATCCGTCCTTTCAGAACCAGAGCGCGAGATCCTCACTTGGGACACCTTCGGTGAAGCTTCCCGCGAACTGGCACAGACCATTGTCGACGACGGCTTCGAGCCGGACATCGTTCTGGCAGTAGCACGAGGCGGCCTGCTGCTGGCCGGCTCGATTTCCTACGCTCTGGGCGTCAAGGCCTGCGGTGCGCTGAACGTGGAGTTCTACACCGGCATCGGCACCGTCCTGCCGGAGCCAGTGGTTCTTCCTCCAATGCTGGACGATGGCCACCTGCGCGACAAGAAGATCCTGATCGTTGACGATGTCTCCGACTCCGGCCGCACCCTTGAAAAGGTTGTCGATCTGGTGTCCGCCTGGGGCGCCGAGGTCAAGACCGTCTGCCTGTACACCAAGCCGCGCACCATCATGGTCCCGGATTACGAATGGCGCCGCACCGACAAGTGGATTACCTTCCCATGGTCGGATCTGCCACCAGTTACCGCTGGCGCAGCCAAGTAAAGTATTTGAATTTCAGCAGGGAACGGCGAGCTTTCGCCGTTCCCTGCTTTTGTTTTGAAGCTACTGCCGCGGGCGCAGGTCCAGGCTGAATCCGGGGCATTGCGGAAAGTCCCCGGTGAAGTCGGCTTCCATCCCGAAGGACTCGTAGAAGGCAATTGATTCGGGGGTGGCTTGCCAGTCCAAAATCATCGGAACCGTGCGTTGCCTAGCCCAGTGGAAAACTTCTTCAACCAGCTTCTTTCCGGTACCCGTGCGCCGGGCGGCAGGTGCCACAAATAAGTCATGCAATCGGCCAACGCTGAACGGGGCGCGCAGCCCCCGTCCGTAGTCCTGGGCCGCCGCATAGCCCGATAGCCCCTGGACGGATTCGGCAACGCAGATGAACCAGCTGGAATCCTTTACCAGCGACTGGAAATTCTTTTCAAAGTCTTCTGCGTCCAGCCCTAAACTCGGCGTAAACAGACGCGCCAGACGGTAGATCTCCGCGGTATCGCCTGATCTGGCGCGACGAATGCTATTCGAAGTAGTACTCATGCATCGATCCTAGAAGCGTTTTCGGTGCGCCGCGTGCGCCCCATGAATTTTTCCCGTTCATTATCATCTTCCGGCAGCGCCTGGCGGAAGTCAGCGAAGCGAGGCCATAAGATGTTGGCATGCGAATTGGCAGCCTCAGCGTTTTCGACGACGACGCGCTTCGCGCTGCCAGCCGAATCGAGGCTGCCGCGAACGAGAAGGCCCGTCCTGGTTGGCAAGGAATCGGTGTCGAGGCTCGAATGCTCCAGTGGCGTGCCGCTGACGGATGGAGCAAGAACCTCCGCGGTGCTTGGGAAGGTTCTTCCTTACTCGGCTTCTCGGCATCGATGACCCACCACTCCGCTCCCGACACGTCGTGGATCTATGTTTGGGTCGATCCCATCCACCAGTCGCGTTCCATCGGAAGCGCGCTAGTTTCCGCTGCTGAAGAGATTAGCCCTTCATCGGTGAAACGATTCGTCTCCAGCGCCTACCGCGGCACTTCCGCTGAACTTGGTGCCCTGGAACAGGAATTCGTTGCCCCGCTTGGCTACCACGTAGCTACTACTGAAACCGTGCTGGAGCTGGACCTTGATTCCTGGACTCCTTGGTGCCAAGGAGCCACTCGTGGCTACGAAGTTTCGACCCACGTCAACGGCGTTCCGGAGCACCTGCGAAAACAAGTTGGACAAATCAAGGGGCTCGTAGATGCGCAGGCTCCAAATGGCGAATTAGGCTGGAGCGAGTCAGCGGTTTCCGCGGAAGAATACGCTCAGGAAATCACGCAATGGATCGCCCAAGGTTCCACGGCCATTGAATCCATTGCGCTGGACAAGCACGGTGACGTGGCTGCGTGGACCTGCCTTGTTGTTGCGCCGGCACCGGAGAGCCCTTCGAATATCGACGGGACGCTCGTTCTTCGCCAGCATCGAGGACATCAGCTCGGGACAGCGGTGAAGGCAGCTAGCCTGGACGCTGCCAAACGTCTGGGGACGATTCACCGGGTAAGAACAAGCAGCGACGACCAGAATACTTGGATGCATGCGATCAATGAGAAAATCGGCTTTGTGCCGGTCGAGCATGAAGCGGTCTATCAAAAGAAATGCTCGCCTCTAGGCGGCTGATCCCTTTCCTTGCGGGCGAGCCGCAAATCGCAGCTCCAGCTGATGCAAGTACTTGCGTGGCAGGACCGCGGTCATGAGTGCGCCGCTAGGAAATTCCACCCCGGCCGCGTAGATGTACGGGTCGGTGTCGATCTCAGCACCTGCGGTTTTACTATCCTCAATCTGGACCTCTGCGTGGCCGTTGACCGTCTTCTCGGTCAACATCATCGGCGGTATCGCCGACGATTCCTGAGGCAATCCGAGCTCCTGCCGAAATTGGTTGATAAGTACGTAGTTGGCATGATCAACCAGCGCTGCGGCCAACGGCTGAGCTGCTTCTGCATCACGCGTCCATGTAGTTCTTACGGCCTCAAATAATTGCGGATAGTTCATGCGACGGACGTATTCTTCCAGCCACCGCGGCCGCTTGTACTGGTGAACGGAGCCAGGCACCACCCCTTCGACTGCACCTTGCTCCAAGCCACCCAGGAATTTCGATCGATCATCCGCAGCATCCCAAAGGGTGTAGCTGACAGTCACACTCATATCGCACAGACCATGGTCGTCATAGTTGTCTTGAATACTCAGGTATCCCGCATCGTCCGACAGTGGCTGTGCGCGCAGTCCCATTATCGCAACAGGCATGAGCTTGAGTTGTTCTGCTTGTGCCAAGCGTGGATCCGGCGTGGCCGCATCAACACGTCCATCCTTTCTCATGCCTTTAGCATGCTCCGATATCTAGTTCTTGTCCATGAATGGGACCTCCAGATGGGCGTTCGGTGCAGGCTTAAATCACCCGAAATTCCAATCACGTCAGTTCCCAAAGGTCTGGCAGGATAGGGTCATGGCCAATCCAGCGAAATCTCTCACCGAAGAAACCCTTGAAGTAATGAAAATGGCATTAGACCGCCGTGATGAAGTTTTTGCCATAGTGGATCAGGCTACAGACTGGGAAACTGCAATAGCTGATCTGGCTAATCTTTTCGGCGTTGATCAAGACCTCTGTGCATCAGTGATGAATTTGCAGATCAGAAGCTGGTTGCCTTCATGGCGAGCTCGCGTCGATGAAGAATTGGAAAAACATGTGGCTACGCGCATACAGGGATCGGCCCCGTAATTGGAAGAGTTTGAAAGGTTCGGAGCGCAAATGTGGATTCGAACATGACTGCCAACTCGACAAGCAAAGAATCCGTTGCAGCGGAATATTCGATTGATCCACAGACGCTGCGTGAAATTGTTACCGACGTTTCAGCCGTGGAGGCAAGAATCCTCCATCTGGAAGAACTCGGGACACCAGGCGAAGCAGAACGCATCGGGTGGCTGAGAATGACCGGGCGACTGGAAGAAGCCGAAGAGCTGGCATGGAGCTGCCTGCGTCGAAGCGGCTTTGCCAGCCAGGATTTCGCGAGCAGCAATGCACTGCCCTATTCTGGCGTTGCTGCAGCGCTTCGCTTAGCCCATGTTCTGCATTGGCAGGGTCGTTTCGAACTCGCCCAGGCAATCTTTGAGTCAGCGCGAGCGTCTATTCAGAATAGGGACTGCTCCTCCGCTGCAGAGAAACACGTCGCCACCACCCTTGAAGCTTTTGCCCTGCAACACCATGGCAAGCTCTATTTCGACCGGGGCCTGATCGGCCAAGCCCTGGACTGTTTCCGCAGTTCCCTATCCCTAAGGCAGAGGCTGAACGCCTCTGAAGATCAACTCGCATCTTCGCGTCTGGCGATAGCAGCAGCGGAATCCCGCATCTAGGGCTGGCCTTGTACCTTTTCGGGAAAGCTACGGCCAATGAAACAAGTTTGCCCGCGCTTCGTTCCCGCATAGGCTGAACCCATGGGTCCTTCACTGCTGCTAACGCCAATGACCGAGGTGGATGCAGATTTCGTTGCGCGCCTGGCTGCAGACGAACGCGTCATGGCCCATATCGGCGACGGAAGCACTTGGAGCCTGGAGTACACCGCGCAACGCGTGGATCATGCCCTGAGCAGTCCGGAGATCTCCTGGTTTATCGCGCGCCGCCAGAATTCTCCGGTTGGACTTTTCACCGCTACCGAACGCAGGCATGCCACCGAAATCGGCTATTGGATCGCCCCGGAATGCTGGGGCCAAGGCTTGGCGAAGGAAATAGTCAGCGAGGGGCTCGCGCAATTGCAGGAAACCGGTCGAAGCGCATTTATCGCTCGTGCCGATGCCTCGAATATCGCCTCGCTGAAAGTGCTTGCCCGTTACGGGTTCATCGCGCAGGCGAAGGAAGGCCCTGGGCTCATAACGTTGACACGGGTTCTTCCCACTGTACCGGTGCCGCCAGCCAGCTAGGGCGTGTAGGTTTCCGATGGGCGGAGCCTATCGGGTGCTTCTTCCTCTACCGTAGCGCTCGGGGTCGCCGGTTCTTCGAGGTGGGTTCCGGCGCCACGCTGGATAAACAGCACCGCTGCCCAGCCTGCCGCGATGAGGACGGCAACGGCCAGGATCCCGAGGAAGAACACCAGCAGCACAGCACCGCATGACCGCAATCCCTTCACTTCAAGCCTCTTCCCTCATCTAGTCGCCTTGTCGGGATATCCCAGATCAAGTGTAGTCCTCAACCTGTCCAACCCGGGCATGGCGACAAAGCAAAATGCCCTGCCGCTTCCCGATCATCAGGAGAGCAGCAGGGCATCTGGCAGGCCAAAAGCCTAGCGCTGGGACGCGCCGAACTTCTCGGTAGCCGCAGCCACCGCCGCGGCACGAGCCTCGGACGCCTCGTCGGCGGTCAGGGTGCGGTCGGCGGCACGGAACCTCAGGCCGAAGGCCAACGACTTCTTGCCGTCTTCGATGCCCTGGCCCTGGTACACGTCGAACAGCGCGATGTCTTCGAGCAGTTCACCGGCGCCTTCGCGAAGGGCGGCAAGCACATCTCCAGCCACGACGTCCTGGTCGACAACCAAGGCCACGTCCTGGGTAGCCAGCGGCTGGGCGGACAGGTGCTGCTGGGCAACAACCACTGCAGGTGCAGCAGCCATCAGTGCGGCAGCATTCAGTTCCATGGCCACGGTACGTGCTGGCAGGTCCTGGTCCTTGAGCAGCTGCGGGTGCAGTTCACCGGCGTAGCCAACGACCTGCCCGGAAACCTTCAGTACTGCAACACGGCCCGGGTGGAAGGCCTGGTGGCTGCCCTGGGCAACCTCAAGCTCAACGCCGAGGACATCTGCCGCGCAGTGCGCCGCATCCAGCGCGTCGGCCCAGTCCCAGGCACGCGGTGCGAAGCCGGCCGCAGCCGATGCTTCGCGGCCGGTGAGAACCGCGGCCAGGTGCCATGGCTGGTCAGGGACGCCGTTGAGCAGCTCGGCCAGGACCTCATCGCTTGGCTTTTCACCTAGCGGAGGCAGAACCGAGGAGCCCAGCTGCGTACCTGGCAGGAAGACGAGGCCTCCTTCATACAGCGCCAGGTCGCGGAAGCCACGGCCGATGTTGCGGCGAGCGGTTTCCAGCAAGCCCGGCAGCAGCGAGGTGCGCAGGAAGCGGAATTCCTTGGAAATCGGGTTGGCCAGCGAAATGGCCTTGACCTCGGTACCGGCTTGCGCAGCACCAAAGGTGCTGTTCTGCGCTTCGGAAACGAACGGGTAGTTCAAGACCTCGGTCAGCCCTGCATCTGCCAAGCCCTGCAGCAGGCGGCGGCGCTGGGACTGGGCGCGGGTCAGGCCACGGCCCGGAGGGGCCACAGGCAAGGTCGCCGGGATCTTGTCATAGCCGACTACGCGGGCTACTTCCTCGACCAGGTCTTCCTTAATGTCCAAATCCGGGCGCCAGCTTGGTGCGGTGACCAGGAAGCCCTCGGCGTTCTGCTCAACGCTCGCGCCGATGCCTTCCAGCGCGGTGATGGTCTGCTCATCGGTGTAGTCCACGCCGATCAGGGCTCCCGCGAAACCTGCCGGCAGCTGGATCTGGGTGTCGGCAGGAATCTGGCCCGCGTCGGTGGCCTTGGCGGTTTCGGTGCCGCCGGCCAGCTGCACCAGCAGGTCCACGGCACGCTGGGCCGCGATCTGCATGATGCGTGGGTCCACGCCGCGCTCGAAGCGCTTGGAGGCTTCGGAAGGCAGCTTGTGGCGACGGCGCGAACGGCCGATGGACACGGTGTCGAAGTGAGCGGCTTCGATCAGCACGCGGCTGGTCGAATCCGAGACCTCGGTGGCCGCGCCGCCCATGACGCCGGCAATGCCAATGGCGCCGGACTCATCGGTGATCAGCAGGTCCTCGACCGACAGCTCGCGTTCCTTGGCATCCAAGGTCACCAGCTTTTCGCCGGCGTTGGCGCGGCGCACGGTAATCGCACCGGCCAGCTTGTCAGCATCGTAGAAGTGCAGTGGCGCGCCGAGTTCCAGCATGACGTAGTTGGAGATATCGACTACCAGCGAGATCGAGCGCATGCCGGCCAGCTGCAGGCGCGAAGCCATCCAGCGCGGGGTCGGGAGGCTCGGGTTGATGCCGGTGACCTCGCGGGTCACGAAGCGGGTGCAGCCCGGTACGCCGTAGATCGGCGCCTCGTCGCGGAGCACTACCTCATGGCCGGCTTCGGTGGCTTCCGAAACGGTCACGATCGATGCGGGATCGGTGAAGGAGGTGCCGGTGGCCAGCGCGTATTCGCGCGCTACGCCGCGGATCGAGAAGCAGTAGCCGCGGTCCGGGGTCACGTTGATCTCCGCCGCCTGGTCATCCAGGCCGAAGAGCTCGAAGACGTCGGTGCCCAGTTCCGGGTCCAGGCCCAGCTTGGACAGGACCATGATGCCGTCGTGGTCTTCGCCGATGCCCAGCTCGCGGGAGGAAGCGATCATGCCCGCCGAGGTGTGGCCATAGGTCTTGCGCGGCGAGATCTTGAAGTCCCCTGGCAGCACGGCGCCGGGCAGGGTGACAACGACCTTGTCGCCTTCCACGAAGTTGTGCGCACCGCACACGATCCCCTGCACGCCCGAGGGGTCGATGCCCTTGCCGGTCAGGGTCTGCTCGGCGCCTTCTGGAACCACGCGAACCTGGCACCAGTTGATGGTCTTGCCATTGGAGGCAACTTCCTTTTCCAGGGAAATCACCTGGCCGACCACGATGGGGCCCGAGAGCTCATCGCTTGGACGGTGGACATCTTCTTCTTCGAGGCCGACCTTGACCAGGTCTGCCATGACGTCTTCAGCCGATGCGTCGGCTGGTACCTGCGCGTACTCGCGCAGCCAAGATAGTGGAATACGCATTGCTTAGATCTCCATCCCGAAGTGCTGGCTGAAACGGATGTCGCCCTCGATCATGTCGTGCATGTCTGGGACATCGTTGCGGAACATGAGCGTGCGCTCGATGCCCATGCCGAAGGCGAAGCCGGAGTACTCTTCGGGATCAATGCCAGCTGCGCGCAACACGTTCGGGTTGATCATGCCGCAGCCGCCCCACTCGATCCAGCGCGGTCCGCCCTTGGCACCTGGGTGCCAGATGTCCAGCTCTGCCGATGGCTCGGTGAACGGGAAGTAGGCAGGGCGCAGGCGGATCTGCGCTTCGGCGCCGAACATCTGCCGGGCGAAGTGCTCCAGGGTGCCGCGCAGGTCGGCCATGGTCAGGCCCTTGTCCACGGCCAGGCCTTCGAACTGGTGGAAAACCGGGGTGTGGGTGGCATCGAGCTCATCGGTGCGGAAGGTGCGCCCAGGGCACAGCACGTAGACCGGCACATCGCGCTCGAGCATCGAGCGGACCTGCACCGGGGAGGTGTGGGTACGCAGCACCAGGTGCGCGTCGGCAGGCTCCACGAAGAAGGTGTCCTGCATTTCGCGGGCAGGATGGTCCGGCTTGAAGTTCAGCGCGTCGAAGTTGAACCATTCGGATTCGACTTCCGGGCCCTCGGCGATTTCCCAGCCCATGCCGACGAAGATGTCGGATACACGGTCCTGCAGGACCGAGAGCGGGTGGCGGGCGCCAACGCTGCGGCGGCGGGCGGCGGCGGTGACATCCACGGTTTCTTCGACCAGGATGCGGGCGGCTTCGGCTTCTTCGAGCACGGTGGTGCGGGCAGCCAGGGCCTTGTTGACCCGTCCGCGGGCACCGCCGACGAGCTTGCCGGCAACAGCCTTCTGGGTCTTGTCCAGCTTGCCGATCTGGCGGTTGGCCAGGGACAGCGCGGACTTCTCGCCGGTGTGGGCCAGGCGCGCTTCCTTCAGCTCGTTCAGGTCGCCAGCGGCCTGGATGGCTGCCAGGGCGGCGTCGACCGCGCCCTGGATGCCGGCTTCATCGGTTGGGTGCGGAACATTGGACTCCCCGACAGGAGCTTGTTCAGTTGTCTGATCAGACATGGGATCGATCGATCCTTACTCTTATCTTGTACTTACGCGTAGAACACTTTGCTTCCATTCTATGGCTAAGGGCCCGTGATCGTTTCACCGATGACGGGCCCTTGGCGTGAAGCTTCTTACCTTGAAGCAGGATTGCTGCTCATTAATGCGATTCCTTGGCACCCTTTGGCGCGAAAGCGGCAACGAAGACGAAGGTCAAAACCAGCAGCGCCCCGCCGAATACTGCGGAGTAGAACATGGTGTGGTCAACCTTGGCGGTAGCCTGGTAGGTGGCGGCGCCCTTGATCATATCGAAGGTGACGGTGTGGTGCTCGACGGTACCCGGGGTGTGCGAGGTGACTGCGCCGGGGAAGGTGACGTGCAGGTTCGCTTCGGTGAAGGAAGAATCCACGGTGGCTTTGTCGCCCGGCATCGAGAAGGAGTATTCCTTCCCGTCATCGCCCAGGTTGATTTCGAAGCCGAAGACGCGGAATGCGTCAGCCAGCTGGACGTAGGTCATCGGGCTGGTGGTTTCAAAGCGCAGGCCGACGTTTTCGCCATCATCGATGTTGCTGTAGCTCCACTGGTCCCCCAGCTGCTGTTCCATCATTTCGATGTCGATCTGGCTCTCGAGGACTTCTTCAAAGCTGACGCCATTGAGCGTCGACTTGTGCAGGGTCAACTGCATGGCCCCGGCGACCTTGTCTTTGCCCAAGACGTTGACTTCTGCGTTCATGTTGACGCAACCAGAAAGTGCTAGGACGGCGGCGAAGGCCAGAGCGATAACGCTCATAAATCGCTTCACGAAAAGTGCTCCTCAAAATATCGGCTATAGGCACAGTGCCAGAAGTTGGCGCGGTAACAAGCTTACGGGTGTTTAGTGCTGCGCCCCGGCACGTGCCTGGGCCAGGCATGCCGCCACGATCGGCGCATCGGCCGGAATCCACGGGACGACGGCGGACAGCGAGTCATCGAGTTCCAGCCAGGCCAGCTGGTCATGCCCGTCCAGGGTCGCTGGCTCGCCCTCGGTGATCTGGGCGAACCACATGCGCATGGCAGCCTTCTCGTTCAGCTGCCACCCTTGGGGATGCGGGCCTGGGATGGGCGCGCCAAGACGCATCTGCACCCCGAGTTCCTCGCGCAGCTCGCGGTGCACGGCCTGGACTTCGCTCTCGCCGGGTTCGACTTTTCCACCGGGGAATTCCCAGAGCCCGGCAAGGGCTTGAGGGCGGTTGCGGCGCGCGGCAAGCAGCCTGGTGGGCCGGGCCAGGTCATCGACGATGGCCACGGCAACAATTTGCTTGAGTTCAGCTGCCATGGGAGTCCAGTGCGCTCCGATTCGCTGAGCGCTGGGCGCGGGCCGAAGCGTACAGGCAGACGGTGGATGCGGTACCCACGTTCAGGGATTCGGCAACACCGTAGAGCGGCACGGCCACGCGGTAGTCGGCGGCGTCCTTCTCGTGCTCCTCCAGCCCCTGGCCTTCATTGCCGAACAGCCACAGGGTTGGCGCTTCCAGCACCGGCTGTGCTTCTGGCGCTTCGGTGTCTGGCTGGCTTGCACGCAGCACGGCGGCATCCTGCAGGGTGTCCAGGTTGTGCGACGCATAGCCGTCGGCGGCCAGGATCTGGCTTCCGGTGGTCTTCGCGGCGGCGACCAGGTGGTCGAATTCGATGTTGTTCAGCACCGGTACGTGGAACAGCGAGCCGGCGGTGGAGCGCACGGCCTTCGGATTGTAGATATCCACGCTGCCCTTGGTCAGGATCACCGCATCGGCTCCGGCGGCATCGGCGGCACGCAGGATGGTGCCGGCATTGCCCGGGTCCTGGATGCGGCAGAGCACGGCGATCAGCTTCGGTTTGGTGTCCAGCACCTCGCTCAGCTGCGGCTGGGACATGGCGACCACGGCAAGAATGCCCTGCGGGGTCTGGGTGTCAGCCATGGCGTGCAGCACTTCGCCGGTGACGATGCGGGTTGGAACCTTGGCGCTATCGAGCAGCTGCACGAATTCTTCGTGGCTCTCCAGAAAGCCGCCGACAACATAGACGCCCTGGACCAGGTTGTCGTCCTCCAGATGGGCCTTGAGTGCTTCGCGTACCGCCTGCGGGCCCTCAACGAGGTATTCGCCGGTGGCTTCGCGCCCCTTGCTCTTGGCCAGACGCGCGATGGCCTTGACTCGTTCGGCGCGTGGATTGGACATCACTTCTGGAGGAAAACTGCTCATGTCTCGAGAATACCGGTAGAAACACGCAAAGGGCGGGTCCGCGCTGTGCGCGGGACCCACCCTTCGGTGTGATCTGTCCTACCTGAGCCTCAGCTCAAAGGGAGAAGAGATTTACTTCATCTGCTGACGGGATTCGCCGCCAGCTGGTTCGAAGCCTGCAGCCTTGGCAGCTTCGATGGAGTTGAACCAGAACTCGGCTTCGGTCTGGTCGTACCAGGTCGAGCCTGGAACGTGGTACTTGTTCGAGCCGGCGTTGCCCTTGATGATGAAGCCCTCAGGTGCGTCTTCGCCTTCAACGGCCTTGACTACGCCTTCGCCCTCGACGGACTTGGCAGCAGCCTTTGGAGCCTTGGCAGCCTTAGGTGCAGCAACCTCAGCAGCGGCAGCCTTTGGGGCGTTGACGTCAGCTGGAAGTGCATCCTTGGCAAGCTTTACCAGGGTAGCGAAAGCGTTCGAGTCCGAAACAGCCAGCTCTGCGAGCATACGACGGTCAACCTCGATCTGAGCAGCCTTCAGGCCCTGGATCAGACGGTTGTAGGTCATGCCGTTGGCGCGGGATGCAGCGTTGATGCGCTGGATCCACAGGCGGCGGAAGTCGCCCTTGCGCTTACGGCGGTCGTTGAAGCTGTAAACGAACGAGTGGAGCAGCTGCTCCTTGGCCTTACGGTACAGGCGCGAACGCTGACCGCGGTAACCCTTTGCGCGTTCCAGAACGACGCGACGCTTCTTGTGGGCGTTTACTGCCCGCTTCACACGTGCCACGTGTGTACTCCTTCAAGTCAGTTCCCCAGTGCCCGCGATTTTGCGGGATGGGTGAAATCTATGGGTGGTGGGGTATTGCTTCCCCGTATTGCGAAAGGGAGAGCTTAGAGGCCCAGCATCCGCTTGATGGTCTTTACATCGGCCTTAGCGACGATCTGGTCAGAAGCCAGGCGACGGGTAACGCGCGAGGACTTGTGCTCCAGGTAGTGGCGACGGTTGGCCTGCTGGCGAGCGAGCTTACCGCTACCGGTGAGCTTGAAGCGCTTCTTGGCGCCACTGTGAGTCTTGAACTTCGGCATAGCTGCCGTTCTCCTTACGTGCTCCACCCGGTAAAGCACCGGGTGGGGATCATCCGAAGCGGGCCCCGATAAAGGTGACCGCTGTTGTTCTCTTGTAGTTGGACCTTCCCGGAAGAAGATCCTTCACCGTGAACGGTGACGGGCTCGAAAGCCCAACAGGCTTGGCTAGGCGTCGCCTTCAGCTGCCTGACGTGCCTGCTCCAACTTGGCGCGGGCTTCATCATCCATGGAAGCTGCGACATTCTGGCCCTCGGTCTCAGCCGGCGCGTCGGTGCGGATCTTTCGCTTGGCCGCGCTGCGGCCACCCGACTTCTGCTGCTGTTCGCGGCGAGCCTCTGCCTTGTTCTTCAGCGGACCAACAACCATGACCATGTTTCGGCCATCGATGCGCGGGCTGGATTCAATGATTCCAACTTCGGCGACGTCTGCTGCAAACTTTTCAAGCAAGCGAATGCCCATCTCTGGACGCTGCTGCTCACGACCACGGAACTGGATCATGGCCTTGACCTTGTCGCCGGCGCCCAGGAAGCGCAGTGCGTGGCCGACCTTGGTCTCGTAGTCGTGGGTGTCGATCTTCAGGCGGAAGCGGACTTCCTTCAAGACCGTGTTGGTCTGGTTCTTACGAGCTTCGCGAGCCTTGACAGCGGCTTCGTACTTGTACTTGCCGAAATCCATCAATTTGCACACTGGAGGCTTGGCGCTGGGTGCCACCTCGACCAAGTCCAGATCGGACTCTAGAGCAAGACGAAGCGCGTCCTCGATACGGACGATGCCTACCTGCTCGCCATTAGGGCCGACGAGACGTACCTCTGGCACGCGAATGCGCTCATTAATGCGTGGATCGCTGATGTGTCACTCCTGAAATTCGTAATCCATGACCGCAAACAAAGAAGGCCCCCGTCTGCGATTGCAGGCGAAGGCCAAAAAGAACGACAAAGCCGAACACGGGATTGCTCCTGCGTAAGCGCTTGGGGAATGCATTGCTGCAATCCTGCCGAAATACCCGGAAGCCTGGAAACGGCGACAGCGGGTGGGAGTTGGCCTCCACTTGCATGGCTCAATACTAGTACGAATCCCTCATCCAGTGCTAGCTGGAGAACTGCGAGAAGTACCGGCATCGAGTCGGTCTGTGACAAGCTTAGCAGTATGACTAACGAAGACACCAACTCGCACCAGCACGCTGTCGACCAGCAGGTGCGCGATATCGCAGAAGTTGCAGCCGTTGAAATCATCACCACGGCCGCCGTCCACCTGATGAGTGCAGCAGCAGTCAAGTGCGGACTTGCAGAGGGCGAAGATGCCAATGAGCTGAAGGATCTCGATGAGGCCCGCAAGCTGATCACCGCACTGGCAGGCCTAGTCACCGCCGGTGCGCCTGAGATCGGCTCGCAGCACGCAGCGCCTTTGCGTGACGGCCTGCGCAGCCTGCAGCTGGCCTTCCGCGAAGCTTCAATCATCCCGGATGCACCAGGCAAGGGCCCGGGCGAGAAGTTCACCGGACCGGTCAACTAGGTAATATTGGTTGAATTTTAAGAGATTAACATCATGGACTCGTTTCCCCAGGGAAACGGGTCCATTTGTTGTTTGGATCACCAAGCTAGGTTGGAATCATGCAGATGCTCGAACAACCAGTGATCGACGCCGGTGCTTTCCGGCTCCGCCCCTTCCAGCCCAGCGACATTCCTGCCGTGAGGCAGGCCTCCACGGACCCCTACATTACGCAAATCACCACGGTCCCGGCGCAAGGAACTGAAGCCGGCTATGCGGCATTCATCGAGCGCCAGCACCGCCGGGTGGCCGAGGGCAGCGGGTATTCATTTGCCATAGCCGAAACGGCCACGGATCGTGCCGTTGGGCAAATCGGCTTGTGGCTGCGCAATGCCGACCACGGCAGGGCCAGCATCGGATACTGGATCGCACCGGAGCACCGCAGGCGCGGCATTGCCAAGCACGCGTTGGCTGCGCTCGGCGCCTGGGCATTGGAGCATCCGGGAATCGACCGGATCGAGCTCTACGTGGAGCCGTGGAACGAGGGGTCGTGGCGGGCCGCTGAAGCGTGCGGCTTCCAGCGTGAAGGCTTGCTGCGCAGCTGGGAACAGGTGGGCACCGCACGCAGGGACATGTACATGTACTCGCGGCTCAGGGCAGCTCCACCAGCCTAGGCGATCGTTTCCAGGCGACGGCGGCGGGCGCGGCGAACGCGGCGGCGGATCTGCTGCGCAATCAAGGCAATCACCACGACCACTGCAGCCATGGCGCCGATGCCAAGGAAGGCCGGGGCGGGTCCGAGGTTGTCGACGAATATGCCGGTGATCGGCGATCCCAACGCGGTGCCAGCGGTCATCGCAGAGCCATACCAGCCCATGGCTTCGCCGCGACGCTTTTCGGCCACCAAGTCGGTGAGCCACTCAGAGGCCGCCGACAGCGTCGGCGCGCACAGGAAGCCGGGGAGTGCGGAGAACAGCGCCAATGACCAGGTATCCCACGCGAAGTACATGGGGATCGTCAGCACGGCCATGCTCAGCAGCAGCACCAGTGGAGAAATAACCCGCTTCATCGACCCGTAGATCAGGCCGCCGACCAGCGAAGCTCCGCACCAGAAGAAGAACACCAGACCCAGCTGGTGGCTCTGCGCCGACGCGTCCAATTCGGCCACGATGGCCACTTCTGTGCCGGTGAGCAGCATGCCTGCTCCGGCCGCGGCAATGAATACTGCCAGGACCGAAGCGCTGACCCAGTTGAAACGGTTCTTGAAGTTGCGGCCACGCTGCTTGATGCGGGCGCGGGCAGACTTCATGCCGGCTGCGATCAGCTCGCCCTCGACTTCGGGTACACCCATCGGCGCGGCCGCAATGAAGCTGGCCTCCGCCCCCAAGCGTTCCTCGTGCACGTTGGCCCGCGAGGCGATCGCCTTGGGATCATCGCTGCGCGTTGGCGGATTCAGGATCATCAGCGCCAACCCGGCAACCGTCGAGGTCACGCCGATGACGCTCAATCCAATGACGCTGCTGATCTGGGTGGCGACAATGCCGGCGCTTGCAGGTCCGACGATGAACACCAGTTCGGTGGCGGTGGCATCCAAGGCGAAGGCGGTACGGCGTTGTTCGCCGGTGGTCATGATGCCCAGCGCGGTACGCACCACTGAGAAGACCGGTAGCGCGAAGAGTCCGCCGATGAAGGCCAGCGGGTACACCCAGACCAGTGGAACATGCGGCACCGTGCACCAGACGAGTGTTTCGACGATCACCGATGGGATCATCGCGCGGCGCAATCCCCAGACATCTACGCGGGCACCGCGCCACGGGGCGCCAATGGCGATGCCCAAGGTCATGACGGCCGTGACCAGACCGGCCGAAACCCAGGATTGGCCGAGGTTGTTCACCAGATGCAGGAGCAGCAGCATGCTCAATGCGGAGTGCGGAAGTCGGGCAATCATGCCAATCAGCAACAAAAGTGAGATCTGCGGTTGACGCAAAATCTGCCAATAGCTTTTCATGCCCGGAAAGTTCCTTGTCTGGTCGAAAGGAGCCCGCCGGTTTAGTTCGGCGCGCTGTGCAAACTGAGTTCGAGGGAATCCACTGCTTCAGCGAATTCGGTGTTTTGGGACAAACGTCCGTGGATTGCGCGAGTCGTCTCGCGAGCGTCGTTCTCGCTCGTTCCGGGAGCAAAAACAAACTGCAAGTTCAGTTCCGGTCCGGGACCTCCGCCAAGGACCACTTGCCCGTCCTTGCTGCGTGAGCCGACTCCCCTGCCCGGGGCAACCTTGACGGTCTGCAACTGGCCAAAGCCTTCGGTTGCATCCTGCACCAGGTTGGCGATCTGCTGGTTCTGATAACTCGGAATCCAGTCGATCTGCTTGGCCAGGTTCCAGACCCCCGGTCGTCGAAGCACGAAGGTGAATGCGCTTCCGGGATCGAGTACCAGCAGCTGGCATTCCTCGCTGACTGCCGAGAGGGCCGCCCGCGGGGCGTAAACCGCCACTGGTCGAGCTTCCTTGTGCCAAGCCTGCAATCGTTCGACGGTCGTGAAGATCGGCAGGGCCATGCGGCCATCTGGAGCCTTGATTTTCACCAGCGCCATATCGGCTTCCTTGTCGGATGCGAAGCCGTGTTCCGTCATGGCTTCTTCGCCGAGCTGGGCTACCACCGCAACGAAAACGCGTGCCTCGGACAAGGATTTATGCACCTCGCCCTCCCCTGCGCTGCCATCGCGCAAGGCCGCCAGTGCGGCAACGACGTTGGCGTCGGCCTTGCCGTCGTCCTTGTCGAAATTATGCAGGGGGTTGCCTTCACCGCTCAGGTCCCGGCCTTCCCAGTCCTGACCGGCAGAGTCGGTGCTAGAGCCTGCCTGCGCCAGTGCAGCGACAATATGTCCCGGCAGGTGGCGTTTGGGTGCAGATTCAGGTTGCTCGGTACTCATAGCTCCATGCTATCGGTGGTTTCGGGGTTGTTGGAGGGAAGTTTCAAAACTGCAGTCATGAGCTTGGACACCCCTATCCGATGATTTCAGATTTCTTTCCCAGCACCTGCGCGCAGTCGCGGGCCCGAGGAGGGAAAGACCGGGATCCGCTTTCACGAATAAAAAAGACGATTCAAAAGCGCGAGCTCCTGAATCGTCTTTCCCTGCTGCAGCATGGGGCCTAGCGGCGACCTGCTACATCGAGCGCTTCTTGCAAGGTGAATTGGCCCGAGTACAGCGCCTTGCCCATGATGGCTCCTTCGATGCCTTCTGGAACCAGCTCGCGCAAGACCCGGAGGTCTTCGAGCGAGGAGATGCCGCCCGAGGCGACAATCGGCTTGCTGGTCTTGGCAGCGATTTCGCGCAATAGTTCAACGTTCGGTCCGCGCAGGGTGCCGTCCTTGGTCACGTCGGTGACGACGTAACGGGCGCATCCGGCATCTTCGAGGCGGGCCAGAACATCCCACAGGTCGCCTCCGTCCTTGGTCCAGCCGTGGCCGGACAAGGTGGTTCCGCGCACGTCCATGCCCACGGCGATCTTGTCGCCGTGGCGGGCAATGGCCTGCTTGGTCCATTCCGGGTTCTCCAGCGCGGCGGTTCCGAGGTTGACGCGGGTAGCACCGAATTCCAGGGCCCGGTCAAGTGAAGCGTCATCGCGGATACCGCCGGAGAGCTCGACCTTGATATCCAGTTCCTTGGCAATGCGCTGGACAATCTCAACATTGCTGCCACGGTCAAAGGCTGCGTCCAGGTCGACCAGGTGCAGCCATTCAGCGCCGGCATTCTGCCAGGAGAGCGCAGCTTCCAGCGGGTCGCCGTATCCGGTCTCGGAACCGGCTTCGCCCTGGACCAGGCGCACTGCCTGTCCGCCAGCGATATCTACTGCAGGCAAAAGTTCGAGGATTGGTTGCTCGCTCATGATGTCCTTAGTGAAGAAGTAATGTGATTAGTAGGTCAAGGACCAGGCTGCGATCAGGCTCAGGCCTGCAAGTACCCACAGCGCGATGATCCATGAGATATGGGCCTTCTGGCTCTTCAGCGAGATGGCTCCGCCAATCAGGAAGGCCCCGACAACGCCCAGAATAAGGGTCCACATGCCTAGAGCGTCCCCAACCAATTGCGAAGCAGCTGCGCGCCAGCGTCCCCGGACTTCTCCGGGTGGAACTGCACTGCCGATAGCGGGCCGTTCTCGACGGCGGCCACGAAGGGCGTTCCGTGCGTCGACCAGGTCACCTGTGGCGGGGTCATCGCTGGCTGCGTTACGTCGAATTCCCACTTCTGAACAGCGTAGGAGTGCACGAAGTAGAATCGTTCACCCTCGATGCCGGCGAACAGCTTGGATCCCTCCGGCGGGCGTACCGTGTTCCAGCCCATGTGCGGGATGACATCTGACTGCAGGCGTTCAACCTTGCCCGGCCATTCGCCAATGCCTTCGGTTTTCACACCGTGTTCCACGCCTTCTTCAAAGAAGACCTGGTGTCCCACGCAGATACCCAAAACCGGCAGGCCCCCGGCAATGCGGCGACCGATCCAACGCAGGGAACCGGTTTTGGCCAGCTGCTCCATGACCGAGGCGTAGGCGCCAACACCGGGGACTACCAGGCCGTCGGCGGCCACGATCTTCTTCGGATCTGCGGTCAGTTCCACTTCGGCACCGGCGGCTTCCAAAGCGCGCACAGCGGAGCGGACGTTGCCGGACCCATAATCCAGGACAACTACTGTTTTCTTTTCCACTTACAGTGCACCCTTCGTGGATGGGATCTTGTCGCCCATGCGCTCATCGCGCTCTACCGCTTCGCGCAATGCGCGCGCGAAGGACTTGAACTGCGCTTCAACGATGTGGTGCGGGTCGCGACCCGAGAGCACCTCGATGTGAGCACAGATCTGTGCGTGGAAAGTGATGGCTTCGAAGACGTGACGGGTCATCGAACCGGTGAAGTGACCACCGATCAGGTGGTATTCCTGGCCCGCAGGCTCGCCGGAGTGCACGAGGTATGGCCGGCCCGACACATCGACTACCGAACGGGACAGGGCTTCGTCCAGTGGAGCGTAGGAGGTGCCGAAGCGGCGGATGCCGGCCTTGTTGCCCAGTGCCACGCGCAGTACTTCGCCAATGGTGATCGCGGTGTCCTCGACGGTGTGGTGAACGTCGATGTGGGTATCGCCGGTTGCACGCACGGTGAGATCGATGAGCGAATGCTTGGATAGCGCAGTCAGCATGTGGTCGTAGAACGGCACCGAGGTGCTGATCTCAGAGACACCGGTGCCATCGAGGTCCAGTTCAACGAATACGGACGATTCGCTGGTCACGCGTTCCATGCGGGCGCGACGTGCGCCAATCAATTCGGCAGACATGTCTTCCTTCGCTTGTCTTTGATTACTTCTGCGAGCCGAGCAGTTCGGCAAGTCGTTCCAAGAAGGCTGTGGTTTCCGATTCGGTTCCTGCCGTAACACGCAAGGTTCCCGGGATTCCATTGTCGCGGATGATGATGCCGGCTTCCAACAGGCCTTCCCAAATCTTGTGGGGGTCTTCGACGCCACCGAAGAAGACGAAGTTGGAGTCGGAGACCGATGGCTTGAGGCCAAGTTCCTTCAGGCGCGCGACGATGCGGTCCCGCTGGGACTTGATGTCCTCGACCTGGGCCAACAGCAACTCGATGTTCTTCAAGGCCGCGATGGCGGTTGCCTGGGTCACTGCCGACAGGTGGTACGGCAGTCGCACCAAGCGGATGGCATCGGTGACTTCTGGCGCAGCGGCCAGGTAGCCTACGCGCGCACCGGCCAGGCCGAAAGCCTTGGACATGGTGCGCGAGACAATCAGCCGCTGGCGGCCTTCGAGCAGGCTCAGCGCCGAGGTGGTGCTGGCCAAGGAGAACTCGGCGTACGCCTCATCCACGATCACCATGCCGTTATGCTCGCTCATGGCTTCATATACCGCGGTGATGACGTCCAGGCCAAGGGCCGTGCCGGTGGGGTTATTCGGAGAGCAGAGGAAAACGATGTTCGGCTTGTGCTCGCGAACCTGTGCGGCTGCGGAATCGGCGGACAACGTGAAATCTGCGGCGCGTTCACCGGCGATATATTTCGTGTCAGTACCACTGGCAAGCAGCGGGTACATGGAGTAGGTTGGGCCGAAGCTCATCACGGCACGGCCGGGGCCGCCAAAGGCTTGCAGGATTTGCTGCAGGATTTCATTGGAACCGTTAGCGGCCCAGATATTGTCCTTGGTGAGCGAGTGGCCGAGGTAATCGGCTAGGAGTTCGCGAAGCTCGGTGAACTCGCGGTCCGGATACCGGTTCAACATTGCCGCCGCCTTGGCCACCTCTTGTGCAATGGCATCGACGACTGTCGGTGGCAACGGATGGGTGTTCTCGTTGACGTTCAGCTGGATGGGCACGTCAATTTGTGGTGCGCCATAAGGGGATAGCCCGCGGAGATTCTCACGCAAGGGCAGCTGACTCAAAAGTTCACTGCGGTCATTCACGCATCAAGTCTACGTGCGCAGCGCGCCTGCCGGTGAATCCGCTACGGCCACAGGTAACAAACTCGAAGCAGGCTGGGGAAGCTAGCCGGCAAGGACCGGAATCGACAAGGTTTCGCCAACCTGGATTTCGCTGCCGGTCAGGGCATTGAGTTCGGCGATGTGGCCCACTGCCGAGGTCACGTCGTAACCGGTGGCGTAATCCCGGGCCAGGCTCCACAGCGTATCCCCTGGAATAACGGTGACATCAACGGTTCCGACTCCAACAGGAGTATCGGCTGCGGCATGCGCGTCAGAGGCAAACATGGAGATGAAGAAAGCTGCGGCGATGGTGAGTGCGAAAATGGGCATACCCACAAGCACGGCCCATCCGCGACGGTTGATGCGGATCTTCAGTGGTGCCTGGGTCTGATTTGAGTCAAGTGCGACGGTTGCCATGACTTTGTCTCCTCAAGAAATTCAAGTGATGCGAATTTGTATTCGAAAGCGTAGATTCGAAAACTTGTTCGAACCTCGTATATCTGTTCTAACAGAGGTTTGCGGAACTTGTCCAGAAGTTTTCGAACAAATCTTTGAAAGAAGCTCGCTTATCTACTAAGATTTCGAAGTAGACGAGCAATGAAAACATCTCACCATCTAGCGCCGACAGTTTGGACTTACGAACTTTCGAATGATTGCTAGGGAAGGCAAAATCTCATGTCAGCTTCACAACGCACTCCCCGATCGAATGCACGTTCGCTGACGATTCGCCAAAAGAAGATCCTGGAGACGATCCAGCGGTCAATCGGCAAGAACGGTTATCCACCATCGATGCGTGAGATTGGTGACGCAGTAGGGCTCAAGAGCCTTTCGAGCGTCACCCACCAGCTGAGCCAGCTGGAAAAGCTCGGCTATATCCGTCGAGATCCACGCCGTCCGCGCGCAATGGAAATCCTGCTGCCTCTGCAGCTGGCCGAAGACGCCGAGAAGGCCGAAGTTTCGAAGCCGGTCGAGCCAGATGCCAGCGAAGACGCCAAGATCATTGAATTGAGCACTTCCGCTGACACCACCATGGTTCCCCTGGTTGGCCGTATCGCTGCCGGCGGTCCGATCCTTGCCGAACAGTCCGTCGAAGATGTTTTCTCGTTGCCTCGTCAGCTCGTAGGCCACGGCGAACTGTTCATGCTCAAGGTTTCCGGCGATTCAATGGTTGACGCTGCGATTTGCGATGGCGACTGGGTAGTTGTCCGCCGCCAGCAGACGGCGGACAACGGCGACATCGTAGCTGCCCTGCTCGATGAAGAAGCCACGGTAAAGACTTTCCGGCAGCGTGACGGGCATACCTGGCTGCTTCCGCAGAACTCGCGCTACGAACCAATTTTGGGTGATGCCGCAACGATCATGGGACGCGTCGTCTCGGTGATGCGCTCGCTCTAGAATACGTACGGTCATTGCGCTGGTGCTTGGCACCAGCGCAATTCTCGTTTAACCCGCTATTGGCCGGCGTTCAACTCGAATTGAGCGGCCGCCGAGAAGATCATCCAGCGTTGGATTGCCGCCGAAAGCCGGCGTGGTTCCTGGTCAGCCAGATGGCGCGCCGTTGCCATGACCAGCCTCCTGGCCTGCTCCCGGCTCCGGGCTTCTATGCGGACATCATTACCGGCGAGGGCCAGATATCGGCAGAGTATCCCCGCGAACAGGTTGCCGTCTCCCCCGCTGTTGAACGAGAGGACCCCGGCAGCAGTTGACAGCGATTTCGTGGTGGCATCGATCAGTACTTTAGCGTGAGCCAGATCAGCAGGCTCGCCAAGCTCAAGCAATGCCCCGAGCACCAGGCCCTGGTTATAGGTGTAGACCGCTGGTTCCACGGCGTGTCCCTGCGTGGTCAACCGAAGTCCGTCCAGATACAGTCCTCGCTCCACGCTGAACAGATTCTTTTCCAGCCACTGGAGAAGCTCTCGCGCGGTCTCTTTCTCCCCGGTACGGGCAAAGAACAGTGCCGCCGGCGCGTTGGCTGGCGTGTTCTTGAAATCCCGCTTTCTGGACCAGTACAGGCCGCCGTCCAGCACCCCATCCATGCCGGCATGGAGCTGCCGTCCCAGCGTCCGAACTGCCGCCTCGGCAGGACGGCTCCTGTGTCCCGTCACCAGCTGCGTGAACTCTGACAGGCGGCCGCTGGCCAGGGCAAGCCAAGCCATGTCGTCGAAGAAGTAGTTGGGCAAGATCCCGAAGTTTCGAATTCGAATGCCGCGCAATAGGCCGTTGGCCCGGGCAAGCGCTTCGCGCGCCCGGTGTTCGTTGCCTTCGTCCCAGTACGATCGGCCCTCATCGATGATGGCATCCAGATAGTGCGCCTGCCACCAATAGTTCCACTCCGCAAGCGGGTGCGCGAAACCATTGAGATTGCTGAGCATGCTTCCGTCGCGCAACCGATGCGCTTTGCTGTAGCTCTGTCCAATCCACGTTCCGGGCAACCCCATGAGGCGATGCCCGAACCGCTGGTGGGTGTCGATCGCGGCTTGGTGCGCCAATTCCTGCATGGACTCCATGGTGCCTTCCGATTCGAGCTTCATCAGTTCTTGTCACAGACCTTAGTGCATCTGGAAGCATCATGCTGGTACCGGTTAAAGAACTTGAGCTGTCCCGAAGGACAGCTCAAGTTCATACTCTGGCCGCGGCTATTTCCCGCCCGGGTTCAATCGCTTGAGAACACCAGTGATGACCTTCTTATCGACAGTCGGCCACATCGGCGGCAGGGTAGCTTTCAAGAAGCTGCCGTACCGCGCCGTGGCCATGCGCGAATCAAGGATCGCCACAACGCCCTTATCCCCGACCGAACGAATCAAGCGCCCAGCACCCTGGGCCAGGCGAATCGCCGCATGGGTGGCGGCAACCTGCATGAAGCCATTTCCGCCATGCTTGGCCACGTCCTCGGAACGGGCCTTGGAGATAGGATCATCCGGGCGCGGGAAAGGAATCTTGTCGATGATGACCAGCCGGCAAGAATCGCCTGGCACGTCTACGCCCTGCCACAAGGTCATGGTTCCAAACAGGCAGGTGTCGCGTTCGCTGCTGAACTGTTCGACCAGCGACTTCATGCTGGCTTCACCCTGGCACAAGATTTCCACGTCCAGGCGCTCGCGCAAGATGCTTGCCGCTTCCTCGGCGGAACGCTTGGAAGTGAACAGCGCCAAGGCGCCGCCACCGGAGGCCTTGATGAGATCTTCGATCTCATCCAGCGTCTCCGCCGCCAGTTGGCGTCCTGGCTTGGGCAGGTGCTTGGCCACGTAGAGGATGCCCTGCTTGGGGTAATCGAAAGGGCTGCCAACATCTACGCCGGTCCATGATGGAGCGCCGGCGCCCATCAGGCCCAAGGAGCCTGCTACCGAGTCGAACTGCGAGCCAATGGCCAAGGTGGCGCTGGTCAATACGACCGTGCGCCCGTCGAAGAGGCCCTCGCGCAACTTGCCGGCCACCGACAACGGTGCCACGTTCAAGGTTGCAGGCTGGCTCTCATCGGCCTCGACGTAGCCCCGGCCTTCGACAAACTCCCGCGGACGGGTGGTGTACAGGACCTCGCGGCGTTCTTCGGATTCGAGCATGCGAATCGCATCATCCATCACTGCCTGCAGCTGGGAGCGGGCAGTCTGGCGGCCGCCATCGGCCGGTGCATTGGCTTCGGGCTTGGACAGCGCCAGAGCCAGCCGGGCCTGCTCCACGATGTCGTTCAGGGCAATGCCCATGTCTTCGCGCAGACCATGTTCCAGCAAGCCTGTCGGCAACCCGGTCAACGACTTTTCCAGGCGGTTTGCGGCCTTGACCATCTCATCCGCATTGATACCGCAATGGCGCTTGGCACCGCCAGCGGCGGTAAGCACCATGCGCGAGGAGAGCGCGCCCGAAACCGAGCTGGTCACGCGATCTTGCAGTTCGTGGGCCTCATCGATGATCGCGACTTCGAAGTCCGGGAGAACCGAAAGCCCCTCGAAGGCCGAAACCGCCAGCAACGCATGGTTCGTAATGACCACGTCGGACTCGGCGGCACGGGCACGCGCCATTTCCGAGAAGCATTCGTCCGCCATCGGGCACTTCTGCGAGCCGAGGCACTCCATGGCCGAAACCGAGACCTGCTTCCAAGCCTTGTCACTAACCCCGGGCACCAGTTCATCGCGGTCACCCGTGTCGGTCTCTTCGG
The DNA here is from genome assembly GCF_024807995.1 of Arthrobacter sp. JUb119. Lineage (NCBI taxonomy): Bacteria > Bacillati > Actinomycetota > Actinomycetes > Micrococcales > Micrococcaceae > Arthrobacter > Arthrobacter sp. JUb119. The sequence goes on along the minus strand of NZ_JANUFE010000002.1, from coordinate 588,141 downwards.
CCCATTCACGCAGTTTCATTACTTCGCTAGCCAGCGGCGAGTAAGTGGTGCCGGCAGGTATTGCCGGCTCGTCCATGGAAAAAAGAGTGCCTTCGTCATCCGGGTATCCGCCGCCGAGCTTGTACTGGCACAGGTAGTTCGAGCGCCCCTTGAGCAGCGCGACATCCATCGGGCGCGAGAGCTTGCCCTTGAGCGAGTCGAGTAATCGCGGTACGTCACGGCCGACAATCTGCGATTGCAGCGCCAATGTCGCGGTGGAGACGATCACTGGCTTGGCGCTGGTTTGCGCGTGGGCCAGTGCCGGAATCAGGTAGCCCATGGACTTGCCCGTTCCGGTACCGGCCTGCACCAGCAAATGCTTTTCGTCTTCCAACGCGCTGACCACGTGCTTGACCATTTCCTGCTGGCCGGTGCGCATGGCGCCGCCCATGGAAGTGACCGCGGCCTCCAGGAGCCCCAGGGCCTGCTCTTGCTTATCCATGAAGGTTGAAGGTCTCCAACTCTGCAGCAAAGGAATCGCGCACCTTGACGATCAGCCGGGTGCCCTCCTCCAGGTGTTCGCTTTCCAGGATCTCGGATTCGCTCTGGTGCAGCTTGGCGATCAAATCCCCCCGGTTGTAGGGAATGAGTACCTCAAGCTGGACTCCGGGGCGTGGAATCGAGGAACTGATCTTTTCCAGCAGCTCCTGGATGCCTTCACCGGTATGCGCAGAGACAACCACAGTGTTGGATTCCTTGTTGCGGATGCGTTCGATAACGAACGGATCAGCCACATCAGCCTTATTCACCACGATGATCTCTGGGATGTTCAACGCGTCGACTTCGCCGAGCACGGTGCGCACGGCCTGGATCTGCCCTTCGGGATCCGGATGGGACCCGTCAACGACGTGCAGGATGAGATCCGAATCGGCGATTTCCTCCAAAGTGGAACGGAAGGCTTCCACCAGCTGGGTCGGAAGGTTGGAAACGAATCCCACGGTATCGGCCAGGGTGTAGGTCAGCCCGTCTTCGGTCGCCGACTGGCGAACGGTCGGGTCCAGGGTAGCGAACAGCGCGTTCTCCACCAGCACACCGGCGTTGGTCAGTCGGTTAAGCAGCGATGACTTGCCAGCGTTGGTGTAGCCGGCAATGGCTACGGCCGGAACCTCATTGCGCTTGCGGTTGGCACGCTTGGCTTCGCGCGCAGGCTTCATGGCCTTGATCTCGCGGCGCAGCTTCGCCATGCGGTCGCGAATGCGGCGGCGGTCCATTTCAATCTTGGTTTCACCCGGTCCACGCGAACCGATACCGCCACCGGCGGCACCCACGCGGCCACCGGCCTGGCGGGACATCGATTCTCCCCAACCGCGAAGGCGCGGCAGCAGGTATTCGAGCTGGGCCAGTTCAACCTGCGCCTTGCCCTCTCGCGACTGGGCATGCTGCGCAAAGATATCCAGGATCAGGCTGGTGCGGTCGATCACCTTGACCTTGACGATATCCTCCAAGGCGCGACGCTGCGAAGGAGCCAGCTCTGCATCGACAACCACGGTATCGGCGCCAGTGGAAGCAACAATTCCGCGCAGCTCTTCAGCCTTGCCCGAGCCGAGGAAAGTCGATGGGTCCGGCTTGCTGCGACGCTGCACCAGCCCGTCCAGGACCTCCGAGCCGGCGGTCTCTGCCAAAGCGGCGAGCTCACGCAGAGAATTCTCGGCGTCGGTGACGGTGCCGTCGCTCCAGATGCCAGCCAGCACGACGCGTTCCAGGCGCAGCTGGCGGTACTCGACTTCGGTGACGTCTTCCAGTTCCGTGGACAGGCCTGCGACGCGGCGCAGCGCACGGCGGTCGTCCAAATCTTCCTGGTCCCCGTCGAAATGGGTGAGGCCGGAGGAAAAACGGTTCAGTGCAGAGGCTTGCCCGGCGAAGATGGAACTCTCTTCTTCGCCGAAGTGCTGGACCTGCGGGCTCTGCGCATCGTCGGCTGCGAGGATTCGATCGATGGCGGCCTGGATCTGGGCATCATCCATAGATGCCGAATCGTGCTCGTGTGACTCGGAGTTAGTCATGGTCTCCTTAGAAGTACTTCGCTTTCCAGAATAGTGCGGGTGGGCCCCACTTTGCGACGTGGCGCGTTCAGTTTCGGTTGGTTCATCAAACATTCGTGGTCCTTTGCAAGGAGTAAAGGTCTATGAGCAGACAGGTGAATGCATGGTTACCGGTGAGCAAAGGCGAATGCGGGGTTCCAAAAAGAAGAACTGCCAAGAAGGGGAAATGACTTTGCTGTCTGCTGATTCATGCAGGTGGGCGCGCAAGAAGTGCACGGCCAGCTCGTGGAATCGCGGGTAACCAAGAGGATTACGTATTAGACGAAAATGAAAGTCATAGGGAAAACTCTATCAGTGATATCGTGTCGTGCCTATATCGCTTTGCTCACGTTGGAGACCCTGTTCTTTGGGGTAACCGTACTGGGCGATAAACTTTGCCTATGACCTCGGATCACTACTTCACCGCCAGCCCGGCCTCGGCAGACGAACGTCGCATCATCGAAGTCGAGCTCAATGGCTCGCTGCGCAAAGTGCAGACGGCCTCCGGCATTTTCTCCCCTGCCGGGCTGGATAAGGGCACAGCGGTATTGCTGCAGTACGTGCCGGCCCCTCGCGGACGCATCCTGGATATCGGGTGCGGCTGGGGGCCCATCACCTTGGCCGCTGCCGAGCAGTCCCCGCAGTCCGAGGTCTACGGCGTCGACGTCAATGAGCGTTCCATCGATCTGGCCCGCTTGAACGCCACGGCGTTGGGCTTGTCCAACGTTGTTGTCGGCACTCCTGAATCCGTGGATCCGAACCTGGAATTCGACACCATCTGGTCCAACCCGCCCATTCGCATCGGCAAGGATGCCCTGCATGAGCTGCTGATGCTGTGGTTGCCCCGTTTGGCGCCGGGCGGCGAGGCCTGGATGGTGGTGCAGAAGAACCTTGGCAGTGACTCGTTGCAGAAGTGGCTGGTTGAGCAGCTTCCCTCGGAGTGGAAGATCACCCGCGAAGCGACCGCCAAGGCCTTCCGCGTGCTGAAGGTAGCGCGCCCGGCCTAGAGGACCGAAGGCAAACCGCAGATCCGCTAGCCGAGCCAATCTGCGGTTCTGCGAAGAACCGGATCAGTTCTACTGCGCACCGAGGATCCCGCGCGCCACCAGATCCGCGGGGCCGCTGAGGATCGTATCTTCTCCGCCGCTTGCATTGCCGCGGAATTCAACGCCGACCACGCCGCCTGGCACCGCAACAGCCCACTGGTTGATCAGCGCGGTGCTGCGCGCCCAGTAGCGTACGGCAGCTGCAGCCGCGCAGGCACCGGTACCGCAAGAGAGGGTCTCGCCTACCCCGCGTTCATGGACGCGCATCTGGACCTGGGCAACTCCGTCTTCTTCAATCAGCGGTTCGGATGGAACCACGAATTCCACGTTGGTGCCGTGGGCAGGAACGGGAGATACCTCTGGTGCCTGGAACAGGTCCAATTCTTCGAGCATTCGGGCATCGGGCAACGCCACAACGGTGTGCGGATTGCCCATGGTGATGCTCAAGGCCGGCAGGGCCTGTTCCCAGCCACGCGGCTTGACCATGGAGTCCACGGATTTTTCGGCCGCGTCCTGCTCGAAGATCAGGCCCCAAGGACCCAGGTTCACTGCGTAGCCATCGACCAGGCGGGTAATTTCCTTGACCCCTGCACGGCTGCCGATTTGGAAGCTTTGCCCCACCTGGAGGCTCACCAGCCCCTCGGCAATCAGGTAGTGCGCGAAGGCACGCACGCCATTGCCGCACATTTCGGCGATGGAACCGTCGTTGTTCCGGTAATCCATGAACCAGTAGGCCTTGGGGTTCTCCAGGAACTGCTCTTCGTATCCCGGAACCTTGGAGGTTGGCACGGCACGGATGAGCCCGTCGCCGCCAATGCCGAAGCGGCGATGGCACAGGGCCGCTACCTGTTCGGGGGTGATGTCGAGCTTTGCTTCAGGGTCTGCAACCAGTACGAAGTCGTTGCCGGTAGCGTGGCCCTTGGCAAAATGTTGTCCAGCCAGCTGTCCTAGTTCGGTGCGGTACATCAATGCTCCTAGAGTTTTCCTGCGTATGTTGGCTAGCCAATGATCTTCAGCGTTTTTTCCAGCAGTCCCGGTTCGATCGGGTTCAGCCAGTTGACCCGCTGGTCTGCATTGAACCAGGTGATCTGCCGTCGCGCGAACTTGCGCGTGGCGATGATCGTCTGGTCGATGGCTTCGGCTCGGGTGATCAGCGCATCCAAGTAGTCAATGTACTGCTGGTACCCGATGGCACGCGAAGCGGTCTTGCCTTCGCGTAATCCTTGTTCAAGAAGTCCTGCGACTTCTTCGGCTAATCCCATGGCATCCATCTTGTGCACGCGGGCCTCCAGGGCTTCGTGCAATGCATGCCGGTCATAGTTCAAACCGATCTGGATTGCCGGTGCGGCATACTCGCGTTGCGGCATGAAGGAGCTGAAGGCCCGCCCGGAAATCTCGTAGACTTCAAGGGCCCGGATCGCGCGGCGCAAATCCAGGTTGCGCCCAGCTGACACCGGGTCCACCTCGGCCAATCGGCGGCGCAGGGGTCCGTCGCCTTCGGCCTCGACCTCAGCCTCCAGCCGTTTCCTGACCCCGGGATCCGTCGGCGGGAAATCGATGACGTCAAGTGCTGCGCGTACATACAGTCCAGAGCCGCCGACCATCACCGGAATCTTGCCGCGGGCCTGGATTCGGGCGAAGTGGTCGCGGGCTTGGGCTTGGAAGGCCGCGACGGACGCTTCCTCGGTGATGGCCATGGTGTCGAGCAAATGATGCTCGATGCCGCCACGTTCATCCACCGGCAGCTTCGCGGTGCCGATATCCATGCCGCGGTAGAACTGCAGGGCATCTGAATTGACGATTTCCCCGCCCAGTTCCCGGGCCAGGGCAATAGCCAAATCTGACTTGCCGGTGCCGGTGGGGCCGACGATGGCGATGACCGGCAGGTTCGAATTGGTCATGTACTTAGCTACGCACTTTCAAGGTTGGCATGCCCAAGCTCGTGCGGCCGATGGAACCGTTCGCAGCTGGGGAAGGTACCCCGCAGCTTTCGGCTTGGGCACGGTCCCAGGCATCCCCGGCACGCGAACGGAGCAGGGAGTACTGGTCAGCGGTGGGATCGGAAATCAGGTGGAATGATGCCACTTCGGTAATAGGCAGGGTGACCAGATCGCCTGGGCGCGGGGCTTGGGCTCCGTCAGGCACAGAGAAGTGCACCAGGCGCTGGTCCTGCGAGCGTCCGGACAGGCGCCGGGTTTCCCCGGACTTGCGTCCGGACTGCTCGGTGGCCATCACTTCTACGGTACGGCCCAGCTGCTTCGCATTCTCTTCCTTGGCAATGCGGTCCTGGAGCGCGGTCAGTCGCTCGTAGCGTTCCTGGACCACGGCCTTGGGCAGCTGGTCTTTAAGTTCGGCTGCCGGTGTTCCCGGCCGCTTGGAATACTGGAAGGTGAATGCCGAGGAGAATCGCGACGCTTCAACCACGTCGAGGGTGGCTTGGAAGTCCTCTTCGGTTTCGCCCGGGAAGCCAACGATGATGTCGGTGGTGATTGCCGCATGCGGGATGCGTTCGCGAACCTTTTCCAGGATGCCCAGGAATTTCTTGGACCGGTAGGAGCGGCGCATTTCCTTGAGCACCCTGTCCGAGCCGGACTGCAGCGGCATATGCAGCTGCGGCATCACGTTCGGGGTCTCGGCCATGGCATCGATGACGTCATCGGTGAAGGCCGCTGGGTGCGGGCTGGTGAAGCGCACGCGTTCGAGTCCTTCTATTTCGCCGCAAGCGCGCAGCAACTTGCCGAAGGCCAAGCGGTCTCCGAATTCCACGCCGTAGGAATTCACGTTCTGGCCCAGCAGGGTCACTTCGATGGCCCCATCATCGACCAGGGCCTGGATTTCGGCGAGGATCTCGCCCGGGCGGCGATCGCGCTCCTTGCCGCGCAAGGATGGGACGATGCAGAAGGTGCAGGTATTGTTGCAACCCACGGAAATGGAGACCCAGCCTGCGTACACGGATTCGCGCCGAGTCGGCAAGGTGGATGGGAAGACATCCAGTGATTCCAGGATCTCCAGTTGCGCCTCCTGGTTGTGGCGCGAGCGGGCCAGCAGCGTAGGCAACGAACCGATATTGTGCGTGCCGAACACCACGTCTACCCATGGGGCTTTCTTGACGATGGTGTCCCGGTCCTTCTGGGCAAGGCACCCGCCGACGGCAATTTGCATATTGGGGCGTTCGGCCTTCAGGTTCTTCAGCAGGCCCAGATGCCCGTAGAGCTTGTTGTCTGCGTTTTCACGCACTGCGCAGGTATTGAAGACGACGACGTCGGCTGCTTCTTCGGCCAGCTCTTCGGATTTGCGGCTTAGGCCCGCATCTTCCAGGAGACCGGAGAGCCGCTCGGAATCGTGCACGTTCATTTGGCAGCCGAAGGTACGTACTTCATAGGTACGGGGTAGTTCTCCACTGCCGATGTTGCTCAAGGTATGTTGCTCAGTCACTCTTCAAGATTACCGAAGATTGGGTACTGCTGAAATACAGGTGACCTTGGGACGCGCTCCGGCGTGCTGTTCGCAGCGCGTGCCCGCTAATCGCCGGATTCACCGCTTCCCTCGGAAGGGTTAGGATTGAATTAGACTATCAACTAGCCAATTCGGCCTATGAGAGAGATTTCCGTGGAAAACGATTCACCCCGCCCACAACCGGAACCCGAGAAATCCCGCCCATTGCGCTTGTCACGCGGCATGAAGGTCTTCCATATCTGGATGGCCGGAATATCCGCACTTTTCCTTTTCGCCATCCCGATCGCCATCGGCCTCCTCCCGCCGATGGACCACGAGACCGATGACCTGCTGTTCAATATCGGTGTTGGCTCGGTGCTTGCCGGGATCGCCGCCTTGATCCTGTGGGCATACCAGGGCATTGACGATTGGCTTGGACGCCGCAGCAAAGCACCTGCCCAGGATCCGAAGCGCAATCAGTAGCGGCTACCGAAGCGCTCTTCCCATTCTTCGCGCGCGACCTTGAAGGCCAAGCCGCCGTTGTAGCCTTTACGCCCCAGCATCCCTACTAGTCGGCGTAATGCCCTATCCCGATCTGCGCCCATGGATTCCGGGCGCAGTTTCGCGCGAACCAGTTCACGGGCCCGCTGCTCCTCGGCCTCATCATCAATCTGCTCAAGCGCTTCAGCGGCCAGTTCATCGTCTACGCCCTTGGTGCGCAGCTCGCGCTTGATCGCCCCACGGGCCAAACCGCGCGAGCGCGCGCGGGCAACTACCCACGACTTCGCAAAGCGTTCATCATCAACGAGATTGATCTCGGCATACCGGTCGATGACTTCATCAGCGATATCCTCAGGGCATTGGTTGTCAAGAAGCTTGTCCTTGAGCTGTTTCGCGGTCTTGTCGCTGGCTGTGAGCTGGCGCAGCAAAATGCCACGCGCCTTTTCCCGCCACTGGTCATCGCTGAGCTCTTCGGGCTCCCCGGCTTCGCGCGCCGCTTTTCTCGCTTCGCGTGCTTCGCGGCGTTCCTGCTTCGAGGGTTTGGCCGGTGCGGGCGCGGCAACAATCTGTTCCATCGCCGCACGCAGCTCTTCAACACTGCCCGGTTTCCTGGATTCCTCCGGGAAGCTGGCAATGGTGCGGGAGGTGCTGCCCGCTGGCATGGCTGGGGTTGCGGCGCGCCGGGCGGCGCGTTCCCGCCTAGCTGATTCCTCAGCCGCTTGTGCTTCCACTTCTTCCGGGCTGGGTTTTGCCCAGTCCGGCATGTCCTCGGGATCCCCCTGGAACTCTTTGGAAACGGACGTAGCGTCCGACCCGGAATTCTTTCCGGGTCGGACGCTACGTCGCTGGAAGCCTGGGGCCACTACTTATCGCCCTCGACGACTCGCAGTTCGGTCTCGTCTTCTTCAACTTCTTCCTGTGGCAGAACGCCGAGCTTCTGCAAGATCTGGCGCTCGAGTTCGTCGGCCAGATCCGGGTTGTCGCGCAGGAAGCGGCGGGCGTTTTCCTTGCCCTGGCCCAGCTGGTCCCCGTCGTAGGTGAACCAGGCACCGGACTTCTTGACCAGGTTATGCTCGACACCCATATCGATGAGCGAACCTTCGCGGGAGATGCCGTGGCCGTACAGGATGTCGAATTCAGCCTGCTTGAAAGGAGGAGCCATCTTGTTCTTGACGACCTTGCAGCGGGTGCGGTTGCCGACCGCATTGGTGCCCTCTTTCAGGGTCTCAATGCGGCGGATGTCGATGCGGACCGAAGCGTAGAACTTCAGCGCCTTGCCGCCAGTGGTGGTTTCCGGGCTGCCGAAGAAGACGCCAATCTTTTCACGCAGCTGGTTGATGAAGATTGCGGTAGTCTTCGAGGCCGAGAGGCGGCCGGTGATCTTGCGCAGAGCCTGGGACATCAAGCGGGCCTGCAGGCCGACATGGCTGTCACCCATTTCGCCTTCGATTTCGGCACGTGGAACCAGCGCTGCCACGGAGTCGATGACGATGATATCCAGCGCGCCGGAGCCCACGAGCATATCCATGATTTCCAGAGCCTGCTCGCCGGTATCCGGCTGGGAGACCAGCAGTGCGTCGGTGTCGACGCCCAGCTTCTTGGCGTATTCCGGATCAAGCGCGTGCTCAGCATCGATGAAAGCCGCAACGCCGCCGGCCTTCTGCGCGCTGGCGACTGCATGCAGGGCAACCGTGGTTTTACCCGAGGACTCAGGGCCGTAGATTTCAACAACGCGGCCGCGTGGCAGGCCGCCAATGCCAAGGGCGACATCCAAGGCAACCGAACCGGTAGGAATTACTTCAATGGGTGCACGGGTTTCATCGCCCAGGCGCATGACCGAGCCCTTGCCGTAGGCCTTGTCGATTTGGCCCAGGACAGCCTCTAGCGCCTTTTCCCGATCATTTTTTGCTGCCATGGTTCACCTTTGCTCTTGCAAGCCTGCTACGTACTTGCTCATGAATTTTGTCCTGCAATAGACAGTATGCTTGCCCACCGACACTTTGGACTCCGATAGCCCTCAAGTGTGGACAGTCTCAGTGCTTAAGTTCTTGGTGCAGTTTCCTGCGTTGCTTCTAGGATAACCCTATCCGAACAGGTGTTCGAAATTCAACACGGCATGTTCGAAGATCCAGTGCCGGGACTTTCGAACGGAGTCGCTACGATTCCTTCGGCTCGATATCCACGCCAAGCCAGCGTTCGGCCGGAATGTCTTGCGCCTTGCACAGGGCTTCCCAAATCTGCTTGGGCTTGATGCCCTTGTCCAGCGCCTGCGCGGCGGTAAGGCTGCCAAGTTCGGTAAGGGCCATGGAATCGGCCAGCACGTGGGAGTACCGCGCGCCGAACTCGTTTTCCATGTTGCGCCAGAAATCGCTGATTTTCACCTAATTATTCTCCCACGCATAGGCAAGGAGCCCACGCATTTCGCGCAGGCTCCTTGCACGGCTGCCGGCAGTCTCGATTACTGAGTGGCGGTAGCCCTAAAAAATTTGGTTCTAGACCGAGGCCAATGGCTTGTTGCCGCTCTTGGCCGCAAACTCGTTGGCCATATCCGTAGGGACGGTATCCGGGATAGCAATGCCCTCTGCCAGGGCAACGCGCTCGGATACTTCACGGAGCATCAGGGACAACGGGATTTCCAGCGCCACGCAGATCGAGGAGAGCAGCTCCGAAGAGGCTTCCTTCTGGCCACGCTCAACCTCGGACAGGTAGCCAAGGGAAACACGTGCGCTATGCGAAACCTCGCGAAGGGTACGTCCCTGGCGCTGACGGACGTCGCGCAGAACATCGCCGATTTCATGACGGAGTACTACCATTTTGTGCTCCTCCTTCTCGGGCTGGACCATATGGGCTTCTCCCATATCGCGCCAACGGACGACACCATTGACAGTTACGGGTTGCTTGACCATGAATTTAGCCTCTGCTCCTAGGTCCATCTCGAAGATCTAATCAAATACGGGGGCCATCCTTGCGGCCCTGCAATTCGTACAACGACAGGTCATACGATTTTGTTCCCGTACATTCACCCTAATCACTTAAATGCGACCTACGCCACATATGCCGTGATTTTTGCGTAACATCTCGGGAAGAAGAGTATTTCGCGTCTTACTGTGAAGAAGCTTTATCCAAGATGGCAGCGAACTGGTGAAGTGCCGCCAAGGTGCTCTGCTCGCGGATCTGTGCCCGGTCTCCCACGAAGTGGTGGACTTCGGATCCCGAGTCAGCGCCCATGGCCCACCCAATATACACGGTTCCCACCGCCTTGCCATCGTGCGGGTCCGGTCCAGCGACCCCGGTTGCAGAAATCGCCGCGTCTGCACCGCAGGCACGCTGCGCCCCTACGGCCATCTGCCGGGCAACCTCGGGATCCACCGATCCGTTGGAGGCAAGCAGCATCTCGTCGACGCCCAGCAGCGATGACTTCACCGCCGAGGAATAGCTGACAACTCCCCCGCGCAGCACCGCCGAGGCGCCGGGCACCTCGGCCAGGCGCGCGGCAATCATGCCAGCGGTCAGCGATTCGGCCGTAGCCAGCTGCACATCGCCTTCAATGGCCTTGGCGATCACCTCGGGTGCCTGGGGCTTCATGGTGCCGGCCCTACTTCTGCTTCTTGGCCGCGGCTGCCAGCTGGCCGGCCTTGACCAGGTATTCCAGTCCGGTGACCACGGTGACGGCCAGGGTCAGCAGCATCAGGTACCACGCCACGGTGCCCAGCCAGTCAATGGTGTGGGTGTAGGGCAGCAGGTACAGGCCGATCACGATGGCCTGCAACACGGTCTTGATCTTGCCGCCCATATTCGCGGCAATCACGCCGTAGCGGATGACCACCACGCGCAGCAAGGTGATGCCCCATTCGCGCGCCAGGATCACGATGGTGACCCACCAAGGCAGCTCGGCCAGGATCGAGAAGCAAACCAGCGCCGAACCGGTGAGCAGCTTGTCGGCGATCGGGTCCGCGATCTTGCCGAAGTTGGTTACCAGCCCGCGGCTGCGCGCCAGGTCCCCGTCGAGCTTGTCGGTGTACATGGCCACCACGAAAAGTCCCAGCGCGACCCAGCGCCACAGGCCTTGCTCGTGGTTATCGGCCATCAAGGACCAGACGAAGAAAGGCACCATGATGATGCGGATGGTAGTGAGCACGTTGGCGATATTCAGCGTCGGTACCGGTGGCTGGGCACTGCGGCCAGCTTGCTCGCTCATGGGTTTCAGTTTCTTCCTGTCAGGTCCCAGGCGTCTTCGCCAGGTTCGTCGGAGCCATCGAAGTAGTCGACGGCTTGCGGGCGATCTTCCAGATCCTTGGCAACCAGGTCCTCGGCATAGTCGGTGACCGGCTCGGCGTGGTTCACGTTGGCTTCGGCCACCAGCGCGGCCTCGGTGGCCGACGGGGTGCTGGTCGCCGGGTCATCGCCGCGCATCGCGGCCAGGACCATGGGCAGGTCATCGGGCTGGATCAGCACATCGCGGGCCTTGGAGCCCTCGGAAGGGCCGACCACGCCCCGCGATTCCATCAGGTCCATCAGGCGTCCGGCCTTGGCGAAGCCCACGCGCAGCTTGCGCTGCAGCATCGAGGTGGAGCCGAACTGGCTGGTGACCACGAGCTCGGTAGCCTGCAGCAGCAGATCCAGATCGTCTCCGATGTCCTCATCGATCTGCTTCTTCTTCTCGGCAGCCGGGATCACGTCTTCCCGGTACTCGGGCTTCAGCTGGCTCTTGACGTGCTCGACCACGCGGTGGATTTCGGATTCGGTCACCCAGGCGCCCTGCACGCGCATCGGCTTGGAGGTGCCCATCGGCAGGAACAGGGCGTCGCCCTGGCCCAGCAGCTTCTCGGCCCCGGGCTGGTCCAGGACCACACGGGAGTCGGTGACCGATGAGGTCGCGAAGGCCATGCGCGAGGGCACGTTGGCCTTGATCAAGCCGGTGACCACATCCACCGAGGGGCGCTGGGTGGCCAGCACCAAGTGGATGCCGGCGGCACGCGCCAGCTGGGTGATGCGCACGATCGACTCTTCGACATCGCGCGGGGCGACCATCATCAAGTCGGCGAGCTCATCGACGATCACCAGCAGGTACGGGTAGGGCTTGAGCACGCGCTTGGAACCCTCCGGAGGGTGCACCTTGCCGGCCTTGACCGCCTTGTTGAAGTCGTCGATGTGCTTGAAACCGAAGTTGGCCAGATCGTCGTAGCGGGTGTCCATTTCGCGGACCACCCAGCCCAGTGCCTCGGCGGCCTTCTTCGGGTTGGTGATGATCGGGGTGATCAGGTGCGGCACGCCTTCGTAGGCGGTCAGCTCCACGCGCTTGGGGTCGACCATGACCATGCGCACCTCGTCCGGGGTGGAGCGCATCAGGATCGAGGTGATCATCGAGTTCACGAACGAGGACTTGCCCGCGCCGGTGGCGCCTGCCACCAGCAGGTGCGGCATCTTGGCCAGGTTGGCCACGACGAAGCCGCCTTCCACGTCCTTGCCCACGCCCATCACCATCGGGTGCTCGGTCTTGCGGGCATTGGAGCTGCGCAGCACATCGCCCAGCGCCACGACTTCCTTGTCGGTGTTCGGGATCTCGATGCCGATGGCGGACTTGCCCGGAATCGGCGAGAGGATGCGCACATCCGAGGAAGCCACCGCATAGGAGATGTTCTTGGACAGCGCGGTGACCTTCTCCACCTTGGTGCCCGGGGCCAGCTCGATCTCGTAGCGGGTCACCGTGGGCCCGCGGGAGAACCCGGTGACCTTGGCGTCGACCTTGAATTGCTGCAGGGTGTTGGTCAGCGCATCGACTACCACCTGGTTGGCCTCGGATGCTTCCTTGGCCGGCGGGCCGGCAGGAAGGTAGTGCTCCTCGGGCAGGGTGTAGGTGACATCGCCGGAGAGCTGCAGCTGCTCGCTGCGCGCGGGGATCGGCGCCTGCGGGGATGCGGCGAGCCCGGCGGCGCGCGAGGAGACCTGGTCCATCGCGGAGGTGGTGGCCTCGGGCTCGGCCTTCAGCCCGATATTGGCCATGATCTCGGCCATCTCGGATTCGGCCTTGGTCGGGCGCTTGACCCCGGGCGGAGGACCGGAGGGCTTCGGGATGGCCACCGTGGCGGTGTCTTCCTGGGCCGGGGCGGCGGCGGACTCGAAGTCCGGGCGGGCGATGGCCTGGGTGGCGGCCTCGTCGGCGTCGAAGATCTTGCCGGAGTTGCGGTTGACGGCAGGCATCGCGCCGGTGGACTGCTCGGCAGGATCATCCTGGCCGATGACCGCCTTGTCGTAGGCGACATCGCCGGGGCGTTCAGCGTGCTCGCCGCCGTCCACGTCGTAGACCTCGGTGACCTTGCGGGCGGCCGCGGCCCGGCGTTCGAAGAAGCCGGGCTTCTTCTTCCTGGCAGCGGGGGCCGGAGCCTCGTCCTGCGGGTAGAGGTAGGACTGGTCATGGTCCTCGCCGGCTGGATCAAGTTCCACTGCGGCCGTGGGGCGGGCGGCACGGGGTGCGTCCGGGTCCTGGCCGAGCAGGCGGTTGTAGCCCGAACGCACGCGCGAAGGGATCTGCGTAAATGGCGTGGCGGTGACGATCAGGATGGACATGACCACCAGGAAGATGAACACGGCCATGGCGCCCGGGACCGAGATCAGCAGGCCCAGCGGGGTGCCCAGGATGGAACCGGCCATGCCGCCGGCATTCCAGAGGGCCTGGAAATCGTCGGAGACCGCTGGCGAGCCGTTGGCCAGCGAGGCGATGGAGGAGCCGGAGAGCGTCATGATCAGCAGGCCGATGCCGATGCGGTTGTTCGCGGTGACCGCCTCCGGGTAGCGGAAGAGCCGGAAGGCGCCGATGAACAAGATCACCGGCAGCAGCACGGCCATGAAGCCCAGGGTGCCGCCGGCGACCGCGTGCACGCCGGTGCCGAACCAGCCCGCATCGCGCAGGCCCCACCATTCGATGATCGCGACGATCATCGAGATCAGCGCGAGGAACAGTCCGGTGCCGTCGCGGCGCAGCTCGTAGTCAGGCTTGACGGTTCCGCCGATGCGGCGGAATGCGCCGCCGAAGATCCGGGCAATGCCCATCCACACGCTGCGTATTGCGCGCAGCGGCAGGGCGAGTTCCGCATCCGGGTTCTCGGGCGTTTTCTTGGAGGACGAGGAGCCAGGCGCCTTGGGTTTGCGCGCCGCGGTCTTCTTCGTCCCCTGAGACTGGGTACGTGGGGCCATACTCCAAGGGTATCGCCCCCGGCTGGATGCACCCCGAATTTACACGTCTGCACGGGATGCGCCAGCAGCTAGATAATCGTCACGTGGCGCCCGGGAACTATTGCGAGTACTCGATCACCAAGGTGTAGCGGCCATTGCCTCCCAGGCAGGCGTGGCTGCCGACTTCGTACCCGGACGCCTTGAAGGCATCCACCGTGGCGGTTTCCATCATGGCGCAGGTAGCGGCGCTGGAGACCTCTTGGGTGTAGGTCGTGCCGCTGGCGTGGGCCCCCGGGATTCCGGCCAGCCCCACCGCCCCGGCCAGCAGGCCGGCCACGGCGCCTGCGGCGAGATGGCTCTTGAACTTCATTTGCACTCCTGGTCTGCTTTCGTGCCGGGCGCTTGGGCCAAGCGCCCGCTTCCCAAGGTGCCACAGCACGCCCTGCACTGCCAGCGGCGTCCAGCCAAGATCCAGCCAGCGCCTGGCCGCGGAGCCCGGATGGCCTCAGCCGCGGGCCGCGCAGCGGTTGAGCCCAGCCAGGATAGCGAAGCCCGAGGCAAAGCACACTGCCAGGAACCCCAGGGCCGTGCCTAGGAACGGGGCCGGATCGATTTCGCCCCAGCCCAGCGCGGCTATGGCCAACGCCGGAAGCAGTGCCGCGAGGACCGCGCCGATTCCGGCAGCGGCCGATTGCCTGGCTGCCGTGGCCGGCTGGTTCCCCATGGCCTGGATTTCAATGGCCGCATACGCACCGCTGCAGCAGATCAGGCCCACCACCACTCCTGCGAGCGCGCCGTAGGCCAAGGGCAGGCCGAGATCACCCAGACCGCTGCCATAGCCGTCCCCGCGGATCGGCCAGAACATCCAGAGCACCGCCAGCGCACCGAGCGCCATGCCCACCCCTGCAGCGATCGCGAACATGCTTCGGGTCATCGAGGCCACGGTCCTTGAAGTTTTCCCATTCATGGCTACAGCCTAGGACGACTAGGCAATATTTGCTACTGCCTCCGGGGTCAGCTGCCAGTTGGCCTCCGTTCGCTGCCGGGAGGCCAGGCCGCCGCTAGGAGAAGTCCAGGCCGAGCAATGCGTTCTCGGTGACCTCCGGCAAGGCCGGGTGGATCCAGTACTGCTGCGTGGCGACCTCGCGCACATCCAGCCCGAAGGCCATCACCGTAATCATCTGCTGGATCAGCGTTGAAGCCTGCGGTCCCATGTAGTGCGCGCCCAGCAGCTTGCCGGTTTCCCGGTCAGCGATGAGCTTGGCGATACCGGTGCTGTCTTCCATGGCCCAGCCGTAGGCCACATCCCCGTACTTCTGCACCTTGGCGGTAATGTCATGGCCTGCCTCGCGGGCTTCGTCCTCGGTCATGCCGACGTAGGCGATCTGCGGGTGGGTGAAGACCGCCGCCGGCACGTGCTCATGGGGCATCTGCTTCATGTTCTGCGGGTTCAGCAAGTTATGGCGTACCGCGCGCATTTCCGCGTTGGCCACATGCTTGAGCAGGAAGGGCGAGGAAATATCGCCCAGCGCCCAGATGCCCTCGGCAGATGTCGAACGGCCGTACTCATCCACGCTGACCCGGCCGTCCTCGGAGTCGATGCCGGCACGGTCCAGATCCAGCTGGTCGCCATTGGGGATGCGCCCCGTGGCCACAAGCAGCACTTCTGCACTGGCGGTGGAGCCGTCATCCAGGGTCAGTGCTACCCCGTCGGGCTCCTGCACGGCACTGATCACGGTCCTGCCCTTGCGAACGTCATAGCGTTCTGCGGCCATCTGGTTGAATGGCTCGCGCAGATCGGCATCCAGCTGGCGCATGAGTTCGGAGCGGGCCAGGATGGTGACCTTGGTGCCCAGTGCTTCGAAAACGTGGGCGAACTCCATGGCAATGTAGCCGCCGCCGATGATCACGATGGACTTGGGCTGGCGGGCCAAGCGCATGATGTCTTCGTTGGTGTGGAAGGCCACGCCCGAATCGATGATTTCCTGCGGAATGAAGGGGCGTGAACCGGCGGCCAGGACAATCTGGTCCGCGCTGATGGTCTTGGTTTCTGCTCCCTGCCCGGTACGCAGCGTGCGCTCGCCGACAAAACGCGCGTGCTGGTCGTAGACGTCGATATTCGGCGTCTGCCCGCCACGGCGGTAGTCCTCGCCGCCCTGGGCAATGGGATCGATGCGCTTGCCGAAGACCCGGCTGACGATGCCTGGCCAGTCCACGGAATTGACCTGCGCCTCGATTCCCAGCCGTGCCGCTTGCCTGGTTTCCAGGGCCACGTCTGCGGCGTAGACATACATCTTGGTCGGGATGCAGCCGACGTTCAGGCAGGTACCGCCGAAAGCGCCCTTCTCGATGATGGCAATGGATTTTCCATCGAATTCTGGACCGGGGATGGAGTTGCCCGAACCGGTGCCGAGGATGATCAGATCGTAGTGCTTGTCAGCCTCGAATGCGGCGGAAGACGTCATGGCAGGGATACCTTTCACGGTCAATGCTGGGGCCCGGCAGGCAGGCGCTTGGCCATTGCTTGCCTACCGGGCAGGCTATCATCCGGGCACTGAACTGCCACTATGTTGCAGTGCTGGCTCATCTGCCAGGCTGAAGACCAGTTGCACGATGCCGTTCACGAGCACCGGCTGCGCATGGATCCCGTAGACCTGCAGCAGAAGTTCAGGTTTCAGCACCTCCTGGGGCGTCCCCGAAGCGATGACCCCGCCGTTGGCCAGCATGACCAGCTTGCTGCAGTAGCGGGCGGCCAGGTTCAAATCGTGCAGCACCACCACCGTGGTGGTTCCCAGTTCCCCGACCATGCGCAGCAGCTCATGCTGGTAGCGGATATCCAGGTGGTTGGTGGGTTCATCCAGTAGCAAGTGCTCGGCCTGCTGGGCCAATGTCCGGGCAACCAGCACGCGCTGCTTTTCGCCGCCGGACAGGGTCGAGTAGCGGCGGTCGGCCAAGTGCCGGGCGCCGACCCGGGACAATGCCGAGGCAACTGCCTGGTGGTCCTCGCGGGCAAAGGCGGCCAGCGCCTTGCGGTGCGGAGCCCTGCCCAGGAGCACCATTTCGGCGACACTGACCGGCAGCTCGGTGGGCGTTTCCTGGGCCACGACGGCAATCCTGCGAGCAAGGTCGTTGCCGCGCAGCTCTGTGACGGGGCGCTCGTCCACGAGCACCAGTCCTGCCGTGGGCCGCAGCGCCGCATAGAGCGTGCGCAGCAGGGTGGATTTGCCGCTGCCGTTGGGGCCGATCAGCCCCACGACTTCCCCGGGACCCGCCTGCAGCCCTGCCGATTCAATGACCAGCTTTCCGCCATAGCCCACGGAAATATCTGTAGCAGTAATCATGGTTCTTGCCTTCTTCCAGGTCCTTGGTTCCTATTGGGCCGCATTGAGCTTGCGAACCAACGCGAACAGCAGCGGGGCGCCGAGCAATGCGGTGACGATTCCCAGGGGCAATTCCTGCGGCGCCATCGCCGTCCGGGCCAGCACATCGGCCCAGACCAGGAAGATCGCGCCGAGCAGGGCGGCTACCGGAATCAAGGTTCGGTGCGTGGAGCCGACGCACAGCCGGGCTACGTGCGGAATCACCAGCCCGACGAATCCGATGCCGCCGGAGGACGCAACCAGCGCGCCCACGCACACCGCGGTCACCACCATGACGGCCGCACGCAGCTTCGCCGGAGATATTCCCAGCGCTTGCGCGGTGCCATCGCCGATGGCCAGCGCGTCCAGCGGCCGCGACCAATAGGCCAGCAGCGTGGCGGTCCCGAGCACCACGATCCAGGTGATCATTGCCGATTGCCCGGTCGCCTGCGCCAGTGAACCCAGCGTCCAGAAAAGCACCGAACGGCCCGCATTGGGATCATCCGAAGCGAAGATCAGCAGCGAGGTGAGCGCGTGCAGCACATAGCCCACGGACACCCCGGCCAGCACCAGCCGGGTGGACGTCATCTCCGAACCGACCCGCGCCAGCAGGTAGACGAAGATCCCGGCGGCCAGCGCGCCGGCAAAGGCGCTGGTGGCCAGCGAGGCCGTGCCGATGCCGGCCGTGGCGCCGAAGAGGATCGCGGCCGCCGAGAGCGTGGAGGCCCCGGAGGTCACGCCCAGCAGGTAGGGCTCGGCCAGGATGTTGCGGGTCAGCGCCTGCAGCGCCACCCCGGCCAGGGCCAGCCCGGCCCCGACGGCGGCACCCAGCAGCACCCGCGGCACGCGCAGCAACAGGACGATGGACTGGTCCGAGGCGCTGAATGCACCAGGTGCGGGCATCCCGGAAAGGTGCGCCTTGAGGATCTGCAGCACGGTGCCCGGCTCGATGGACACCGGGCCGAGCCCTACGGCCACCGGCAAGGTGGCCACGAGTACGGCCAGCAGCCCGGCGATCCACAGCCACGTGTGCCGGGCCCGCCGGTCATGGTCCAGGTCATCGCCGGCGCAGGCCAGCGGTTCCCGGGGTTCTCGCAATGCAGGTTCCAACGGGGTCATGGTTGCCTTTCGGGGGTTTCGCCAATGGAATCGGTGCGCAGGCTCAGTGCCGCAGCCAGCGCAATCAGGGTCAATGCGCCAAGCACGGCAGCGGCGGTCAGGTAGCCGGCGGCGCCCAGCGCCGCTCCGGAGGCTGCTGTGCCCAGGAACAGGCCCAGGGACATGCCGGCCGCGTTCAGGCTCAGCGCGGTGCCGCGCACCTGCGTGCAACGGCTCACCAGCAGGCTCATCACGGCGGCCGAGACCACCGCGTGGCTGGCCGAAAGCACCGCCGTGCCGGCCACCGCCAGCGGCAGCACCGGTGAGAGGTAGACGCCGAACAGCGCCACCAGCGAAATGCCCAGGCTGAAAACCATCACCGCACGGGTGCGCCGCTGCGAATCCCCGGCGTTGAGCATCCGCCCGGCCAGCAGGTGCCCCAGGAAGAAGGCCCCGCCGCTGACCGACCAGATGAACGCGAACCAGCTGGCGGTCAGCGCGAACTTCTCCGCGTACAGCGGGGCCAGGAAGGCCAGGTGCCCCATGAAGGCGCCGGCGCGGCCGAAGGAGACCAGCAGCAGCGCCCGGGCTCCGGGCACGCCGGCCAGGGTGCGGAAGGCAGCCAGGTAGCCCAGCCGGGCTGGAGCCGGAGCCGGGTCTGCCGCGCAGTGCCCGGCGCCGCGGCGGCCGTAGCGCAGCACCGCCGGGATCAGGGCGATGCTGATGGCGGCGATGGCGACCAGGTTTCCCTGCCAGCCCCAGAACATCGCCGGCAGCACCAGCAGCGGCGCGCCGATCGTGGAGGCCAGGGTCTGGGCCGTCATCACCAAGGTGGCTGCCCGGCCCGCGGCCGGGGTGGTGCCGAAGCGGTCCGCGGCCGCGGTGGACAGCGCCGGGTAGAGCAGCGCGTTGGACACCCCGGTGGCCAGGCAGAAAACTGCCAGTGCCGCCAGGCCCGAGAAGGTCCCCGCGATGGCGGCGGCGCCCATCAGCCCCAGCGCCGCGGCGGCCACGGTGCCCGGGGCGATGCGCCCGATCAGCGGGGCCAGCGCAACCCCGGCGAGCACCGCGCCGACGCCGGCCAGCCCGCGCAGGGTGCCGGTTTCGGCATAGCCGGCCCCGGCCCAGTCGGCGATGGGCACCAGGAAGGTGCTCAGCACCGTGAAGGGCAGCAGGCCCAGCGCCGAGGCCAGCAGCGCCGGCCAGATCTCGGCGATGATGCGCCGTTCGCTGGGCAGCTGCTGCGCTGTTTCGACTTCTGGCTGGCTCATGCCGCACTCCCGATTCCGGCGCTGATCATGGCCAGGTCCTCGGCGAAATCCTGCACCGCGAAGGCCGGCGAGCAGCCCTGGCCCTCCCGGGCCGAGGCCGCTTGCATCAGGGCGTCTTCGTAGACGGCGAGCAGCGCGTCGATCATCGGGCAGGCCACGGCCAGTTCCCGGGCCAGGCCGGCGATGATCCTGGTGCGGTAGTAGTCTTCCTTGGGCATCCGCGGCACATCCCACTGGCCCTGGTCATTGCGGAAGACCGGGCGGAAGGCGATGGCCGAGAAGTCGAAGTAGCGGCCCTGCGCGTCGGGTTGCGAGAAGGGGTCGATGAGCAGCGAGGCGTAGCGCACGTAGAGCAGGTACTCCTGCTCGATGGCCGGCAGCTGCTCGAAGCTGGCCGCTTTCCCCGGGTCGATGCTCTGGGGGTGCACCGGATACCCGTCATCGAGCATGAAGGCCAGCAGGTTGACCGGCTGGCCGCCCAGTGCGGCGGTGATGGCCGACAGTTCCCGCCAGGCCTCGGCCATGGAGTGGATCAGCGCCGGGGTGACCGGGCCTTCGGGATAGAGCTTGTAGACGTACTGGACGGGCGGGGCGGGAGCGAAGACCGCGCGCAGCGCCAGCTCGTTGAAGAACAGGGCCGGATGCACGTACAGCGACATGTTCCGCGCCTCGGCTTCAACCGGCGATCCCGCCAGCTGCACTTCGGTGCCGGCCGCGGCATGCACCGCACGCAGCCGCTGCAGCGCGGGCGTGGCCCCGCCAGTGGAGCCGGCGTAGATGCGGGCCTTGGCGCCGGCGGTCAGCACCAGCGCTCCGCCGGTTCCCTCCACCTGCCGGGTGTCCCCCAGATAGCTGGAGAAGCTGATGATTTCCGGGTCGGCGCCGCTGCGGCGGGCGAATTCGCGCACCAGTGCCGCCGAGCCCAGCGTGGGCGAGAGCAGCACGATCCGCGCCAGCGATGCGAGCACCCCCGGCGGCAGTTCGCGCAGCACCGGCAGGTAGGCGTCGGCGGTGGCCGCCAGTACCAGGGTGTCCCAGCCGCCGCGCACCTGCTGGTAGCCGCGGTAGCGGTGCTCGATGCGCACCTGCCCGGCCAGTGCGGCATGGGAGGGGTTTTGCACCTGGACGCGGGCGGTGCCGGCGTTGGCCTCCAGCGCGTCGAAGAAGGCGGCGCAGCGCTGCGAGGCGCGCCCGGCAATGCCCAGTTCCCCGGGCAGCGCCCCGAGCAGCACGGCGCTTTGCACCGCAACCGGTCCGGTTCCGGCAATGAGGATATTTCCCAGTTCATCCATGGGCTAATTGCTTTCCGTTCTCGTGCGCGCCTTGGTGTACAGCGCGATGTCGAAGACCTGCCCGGGCTGGCGGATCGTTCCGTCCAGCTGCCACCGCCGGGGGTCCACTGGTTGCATCGGGTAGTTGAACAGCGACTTCAGCCCGTCGCCGAAGCGCATTGCGACCACCACGTCCTGCCGGGTGCGCGCGTGCAGCTGGTGCAGCAGCTCGTATTTCACGGCCACCGTGGAGCTGAAGACGATGTGCGTGGCCTGCGGCAGGAAGTCCAGCTGGTGGATTTGATCGCCCTGCAGGCCGATGTCCAGGCCCTGCCCCAGCTGCGCCACGACCCGGCGGCCCAGCTCCAGCGCTTCGGGATCGATGTCGATCCCCACGGCGCTGGCCCCGGTGCGCGAGGCCAGGTTCAGCAGGGTCATCGGGAAGGAACCCGAGCCGACCAGCAGCACCTTGGAGCTGGAGTCCGGGGCGACGGCGCCGAATTCCCCGGCGATGCACGATTCGATGTTGGCGAAGTAGCCCTCGGCTCCGCTGCGGCCTTCGAGCAGGCGCAGCGCCCGGTACTTCTCGATGACTGCGACGCAGCGCGCCGATTCGGTGCGCAGCGCCGCCACCAGCGCCGTGCCCTGGTCGGTGGCGGCCATCTGGGCATAGCCCGGTTCATTGGCCGGGTCGGTGACCAGCTGCGCATAGCCGGCCAGCAGCTCTTCGAGCGCCGCCGCGTGCCGCGTCGATCCGTCATAGTCTCGGGCGGCTTCGGCGAACCGTCCGAGGTAGCCGTGCAGCACGCCGGCCAGGCCGGCGGCGGCCTGAGGGGCCAGTGGTGTTTCAGTCATGGATATATGCAGTCCCTTCGGCCACGATGCTTACTTCGGTGCTGATCCGCAGCGCGGTGGCCTTGGCGCGGCTGCCATCGGCGTGCACCTGCACGGTGCCTCCGGGCTGTTTCACGCTGGCATTGACCGGAGCGCCGGCTTTCGTTGCCAGGTAGGCGCCCAGCGCGGCGCTTCCCGAGCCGCAGCTGCCCTCCCAGATGAGGCTGCCCAGCGCCGGGACGCTGACCAGCGGGGCCAGCTGCCCGCGGTCCGGATCGTAGAGCATGATGCCCACGACGGACACCGCTTCGCTGGCGCCCAGGTCCAGGGCCAGCTGCTGCGCATGCCCGCGCAGCTGGGGATCCGAGCCGTCGCATTCGGCGACCAGGTGCACCGCATCGGCGTAGCGCACCAGCCCGGCGCCGGCGACGCCCGGGAACGGGTACGGGTCGATGCGCAGCGGCCAGGGCATCTTCAGCTGGCAGCGGTAGGCGGCACCGGCCGGCTCGACCCGGCAGCCCAGCAGCTGCGCGGCGCCGGAGGCTTCGATCAGCAGCTCAAGCGGGCCGCTGCGGGCGCGGCGCGCGGCCTGCAGCGCGGCCAGCGACATCGCGGCATTGGCGCAGAATTCGCCACCGGCCATGTGCAGCCGGGCCTGGGCCCGGGGCGAGCTGGGAGGCAGGATGAACCCGACTTGCTCGGCGTGCACATGCTCGGCGCGCAGCAGCCGGTCAGCGATGCTGCGGTAGTGCGCCGCGGGGTGCCGGCTGGTCACCAGCACGGTGGTATTCGATGCCGGACTGAGCTTGACGAATTCCACGGGGGTGGCGCCCCGGACCAGGCCACGGCTGGGGCCGCGTCCGTGCCCCGGGCGGGCCGCGCGGCGCGATGAGGCCGCTTGCCGGCGCAGCGCCGCTGGCTGGCTCATCAACGGGCCAGCCGGTCGGCGATCAGCTCGACCCCGTCCACTGCCAGCGGACCGGGCGAGGAATAGTAGTAGTTCAGCGGCACGATGGCGCTGTCCTGCTCGATGGCGGGCAATCCGGCCAATTCGGGGCGGTCGCGCAGCGCCTCGATGACCTGCTGGTCGGTTTCCAAGTTCGAGGAGCCTGTCGGCAGGTACATGGCGAAGACCTTGTCGGCGCCGCTGTTCACGAGTTCTTCGGTGGAGGGCTCGAAGTAGCGCTTGGGCACGTCGTTGAAGACGTTCTGAAGGCCAAGCAGTTCCATCTGCTCGGCAACCAGCGATTCATGGCCGTAGGATCCCAAGGTGCCTGCGGTGGGCACGTACAGCGGCATCCCGCGCTGCTGGCTTTCCTGCTTGACGCTGCGCGCGGCTTGCTCGACGCGTGCTCGCATCTGCTGCACGGAGTCCTCGGCCGCCTGCTCGGTGCCGAAGAGCTGGCCGTAGGACTGGACATCCTTGTAGATCTGGTCGAAGCCGCTCAGCCCGCCGGTGGATCGGTCCTCGAATCCGGCGCAATATCCGCTGACGGTCAGCATCTTCACTCCGGCGCTTTCCAGGCGTTCAGCCAACGAGTCGAGATCGATTCCAGCAGCGATATCGGTGCCGATCACCACGTCTGCTCCGGAGTCCAGGATCATTTCGTAGGAGACATCATGCGAGTCCTCGGTAATCCGCTCCGCGTTGCGCACGGCCGCCATGGTTTCTTCGTCGAAAGGCACCTGCCAGCTGCCTGCGTAGTGCGTGAGCTTGTCTCCCGCTCCAGCGGCGGCCAGCAGGGCCGGGGCTTCCGACCCGACTGCAAGAACGCTGTCCGGCGCCTTGTCGAAGACGACCTGCCTTCCGCAACTATCCAAGGCAAGGCTCTTCGCATCGGTGCCTTGCGGTGCACCGCTGGCAGTTCCGGCCGGCGCGCTGCATCCGGTGGCCAGGACCAGGGCGGCAACCGGCACGGCCAACTTCCAGGGATTGAGTTTTTTCATCTATCAGTGCTCCAATCATGGCGGGCAGGCCTCGGCCGCCGAGTTACGGCGAGCTCCTCTGCCAACAGAGCTAAACACTAATGAGAATCATTATCAATTGTCAAAAAGAGCAAGCAACGGAATTCCCCTCAGCCAAGCCGCCGCCATTTCCGGACAAGGAAAAGCAGCCGCACTGCCCGTCATTGCGTGGGCGGTGCGGCTGCTGTGAAGCTATATTTTCGTGCTGGTTTGCCGGGCTACAGCCCCTCGGAAGTCAGCCATGCCGAAGCGATGTCGGCGGCAGACTTCTTGTCCACGGTGCTCTGCACGTTGAGGTCCACCAGAACCTGCGCTGTCAGTTTTTCGCTGACCGGGTTCAGGACTTCTGCCAATTTCCCGGATTGATCAGCGGCCACCAATGGCACCACATTCGATGCCAGGAATAGCGACTTCGGGTCCTCAAGAACTACCAAGTCCTCCGTCTGGATCCGCGGATCGGCGGTAAAGACGTTGGCGACATTCACCGTGCCGGCGGCAAGGTCTTCAACGGTCGTGTCGCCAGTTGCCGAGAATTCGGCCTTGACGCCATAGACGCTCTCCAAGCCCTGGGGTCCATAGGGGCGTTGGGCCAATTCAGGTGGGCCGCCCACGGTCAAGGGTTCGGAAATGCCGGCCAGATCCTCGATGCTCGCGACCTTATTGGCTTCAGCGAATTCCTTGGTCACCGTGTAGGAGTCCTGATCCGATGCTGGCGCGGCTTCGAGCACGGCCAATGATTCCGGCAAGGATTCCTTCAGCTCGCTGTACACCTCATCGGCGGAGCGTGCTTCGGTGTCTTCCTTGTAGAACTGCAGCAGGTTGCCGGTGTATTCAGGGAAGACATCAATGCTGCCGTCTTCCAGCTGGGGCATATAGGCATCGCGCTGCCCGATGCTGAATTTCCGTTCCACTTCCATGCCGGCTCCCTCAAGCGCCTGGGCATAGATCTCAGCAACGATTTCATTGGAATAGTAGGCCTGCGAACCGACAACGATCGATTCTCCCCCCTCCTGGGCAGCATCGCTTTCGGTGGCCAACGGATCCGCACCGGAGCATCCAGCAAGTGCGAGGCTTCCGGCCAGCACGAGAGCACTCGTGGACAAAATCTGCTTGATTTTCATGACATTTCCCTTTCGCGGGTGATTGAGTCATCGGTATCTTGGAAAGTCTTCTTCTTTGAGGGCACGCCCAGCCCGCGGGGTACTGCCGCTTTCTGGGCGATGGCAAATGCCAAATCCAGCACCAAGGCCAGCGCGGCAACCATCAAGGCGCCTCCCAGGACCATGTCGAAGCGCCGCAGGTTCAGACCGGTGATGATGGGCAATCCCAGGCCGCCGAGATTCACGTAGGCGGCAACAGTAACGGTGGCGACCACTTGTAGCACTGCGGAGCGGATCCCGCCTACGAGCAGCGCAAGTCCCAGCGGGATCTCGACTTTGACGAGGATCTGCCATTCGGTCATCCCCATGGCCCGGGCAGCATCGATGGTCTTGCGGTCAATTGCTTCGAAGCCGGTATAGGCTCCGGCCAGCAGTGATGGAATCGCCAGCACGACGAAGGTCAGCATGGCCGCTTCTGGCTTGTGCAGTACCCCCAGAAGCAGCACCAGCAGAATCAGCAGTCCGAAGGATGGCACCGCACGCGCAACGCCGGCCAGCCCGACGGCCAATTCCCTTCCTCGCCCCGTATGCCCAATGGCCCACCCCGCAGGGATGGCAATCGCGCTAGCAATCAGCACAGCAACCACCGTGAACAGCAAGTGCTGCCCCAGCAAGCTAGCCAGTCCCCCATCGCCCTGCCACTGCTCGGGAGCGAAGATCCACGCCAGCGCATCGGAAATCAGATTCATGAGGACACCTTCTGCGTGGATGGCTGCGCTGCAGTTCGTTTTTGCCTGGTGCTCGTTGCAGCCCAAGGCATCAGCCAACGGCCGGCCAGGAGCAACAACAGGTCAACGAGCAACGCGATCGCTGCCACCGCGATGATCCCCGCCAGGACTTCTTCAATGATGCGACGCTGCAGACCGTTGGTGAACAGGTAGCCCAAGTTGGTTACCCCGACCAGGATGCCGACCGTTGCCAGCGAGATGGTGCTGACCGCTGTCACTCGCAATCCAGCCAGAACTACGGGACCGGCCAAGGGAAGGTCGACAGCGAAGAAGCGGCGTGCCGATCCGTAGCCCATGGCAGTTGCGGCCGACCTGGTCGCCGGGTCCACCGAGTTCAGCCCATCGACCACGCTGCGCACCATGATCGCTATCGCGTAGATCGCCAAGGCGAGAATGAGATTGGCTTCGCTGATCGCGCTCATCCCGGTGAGTACGGGCAGGATCATCAGCAGAGCCAGCGAAGGGATCGTGTAGAGCAATCCGGTGATGCTCACGACCGGTCCGCGCACCAGTTTGTAGCGCCAGGCCACCCAACCCAGCGGAATCGACAGGATGAATCCGAGAATGATTGCTATCAGGGACTGGCGCAGGTGCTCCAGCGATAGCGAACCAATGAGTCCGAGATTTTCCAGGACCCAGTTCACTGGACTGACCCATCCTCGACGAGCTTGCCTTGAGTCCGGCCTTGCGCATCAACCAGGACGGTTCCGTGCTCGGTCTGCTTCAAGCTCAGCGCCCGTGCCCCACGCTGCGCGCCAATGAAGGAGGCGACAAAATCATTGGCCGGATTTTCAATGATCTCGCTGGGGCTGCCGACCTGGAGCTTCTGTGCGCCCGCCGCCAGAATTACCACCTGGTCCCCCAGGAGGAAGGCTTCATCAATATCGTGGGTGACAAAAACAATGGTCTTATCGAGTTCTCTTTGGAGACGAAGCAATTCTTCTTGCAGCTCGGCGCGAACGATAGGGTCCACGGCGCCGAAGGGCTCGTCCATGAGCAGGATGTTCGGATCGGCGGCCAGCCCGCGTGCCACGCCAACGCGTTGCTGCTGGCCTCCAGAGAGCTGATGCGGATACCTGTCGGCCATGGAGCCGGCCAGCCCAACCGTGCCCATCAGTTCCAAGGCACGCGCTCGTGATGCCTTGCTCGTTTCACCCATGAGCCTCGGCACGGTCGCAATGTTCTGTGCGACAGTGAAATGAGGCAGCAGGCCGGAGTTCTGCATCACGTAGCCGATGCTGCGGCGCAGGCCCACCGCCGGCTTGCTGGCGATGTCCTCGCCGTCGATACGGAGCGTACCGCTGCTCGGATCAACCATGCGGTTGATCATCCGCAGCAATGTTGTCTTGCCGCAGCCTGAGGAACCGACGAAGACAGTGGTGCGGTGGGCCGGAATTTGCAGGCTGAAATCCTTGACGGCAACGGTGCCACCCGGATAGTGCTTGGAAACTTTATCGAACTCAATCATGCACATTCCTCCACAGCGGCTTCGATCCAACCCATTGGGTGATGCCCGGGCATATTCCGTCTCCTTGAGCTGGCGTTGAGCCCAATTCTGCCTTAAAAGTGCTGTGACAGCACCAGATGTCCGGGAAATAGCCAGTTTCAGGCTGCGTGGTGGTTCCCGGTTTCCTTCGGGAACATCGGTAGAGTCAGTGAAAATCATCTTTACTGCATTGGGAGAAGACCTTGCGCATACGCACAATTGGCATCGCGACGGCAACCTTAATCGTTGGCGCCCTGGCACTCTCATCACCGGCACTCGCTGGCCAGCAAGACGTCGCCCCATCCGGTGATTGGGACAGCTCAGTGTCCATGGAAGCCCGCACCGGCGAGGTGCTGGAGCAGATCGATATGGACCAGTGGGATTCGGTCGTCGTAGTAGACGCGCAAACAGGGCAAATCCTGCTGCAAAGTCCCGCCCCGGCAATCGAGCTCGATGACTCGCCAAGTCCTGCATACCTGGGCTTCTTTGGCTGACGCTTGAGCTGTGGTGCATGCCTTGCGCTTGATTTCCCATAAAAATATTGCCTCGAACCTTAATTGGTTCGAGGCAATATTTTTGGAAGCCTAGGCTTCGAGCACTACAGGAACGATCATTGGGCGGCGACGCAGCTTGCGCGATACCCACGAGCCGATAACGCGGCGAGTGATCTGCTGCAGCTGGTGCGTGGAGTGGTTCGGGTTGTTGCCCACCGCTTCCATAATCGCAGCTGCGATCTTCGGCTTGATCTCGTTGAAGACCGAGTCCTCTTCGGCTACACCACGTGCGTGGATGTCCGGGCCGGAGATGATCGTGCCGTTCTGGCGGTTGATCACGGTGATGACCGAGATGAAGCCTTCTTCACCCAGGGTGACGCGGTCCTTCAGGTCATCATCGGTGATGGTGCCGACCTTGGAACCGTCAACGTAGACGTAGCCGCATTCGACCTGGCCAACGAGCTTTGCAACGCCGTCCTTCATGTCGATGACCGAGCCGTCGTCTGCCAGCAGCACGTTGTCCTCCGGGACACCGGCCTGCGCGGCCAGGCGGCCGTTGGCAATCAGGTGGCGGGTTTCGCCGTGCACCGGAAGCACGTTCTTCGGGCGCAGGATGTTGTAGCAGTAGAGCAATTCGCCAGCCGATGCGTGACCGGAAACGTGGACCTTGGCCATGCCCTTGTGGATGACCTCGGCGCCCAAGCGCATCAGGCCGTTGATCACGCGGAAGACCGAGTTCTCGTTGCCCGGGATCAGGCTGGAGGCCAGGATGACGGTGTCGCCCGGGTTGATCTGGACCTTGTGCTCGCCGTTGGCCATGCGGGACAGTGCAGCCATCGGCTCGCCCTGCGAACCGGTGGACATCAGCACGACCTTGTGGTCTGGCAGCGAATCGATCTGCTTCAGGTCGACCAGGACACCCTGTGGCACTTCGAGGTAGCCCAAGCGTTCGGCGATGCCCATATTGCGCACCATCGAGCGGCCGATGAAGGCCACCTTGCGGCCGTGCACCGCTGCGGCGTCCAGAACCTGCTGCACGCGGTGGACGTGCGAGGAGAACGAAGCGACGATGATGCGGCGGCGGGCGCGCGCGAACTTGGCCTCGAGTACCGGGCCGATTTCGCGTTCGGCAACGGTGAAGCCCGGAACTTCGGCGTTGGTGGAGTCCGGCAGGAACAAGTCCACGCCTTCCTCGCCCAGGCGCGCGAAGTGGCGCAGGTCGGTGATGCGGCCGTCAAGTGGCAGCTGGTCCATCTTGAAGTCGCCGGTGTGCAGCACGGTACCGGCTTCGGTGCGCAGGAATACTGCCAAGGCATCCGGGATCGAGTGGTTCACAGCTACGAACTCGCATTCGAAGTTGCCAACCTGCGCGATCTCGCCCTCCACCACGATATTGGTGTTGGCCTTGATGCGGTGTTCTGCCAGCTTTGCTTCGACGAAGGCCAGGGTCAGCTTCGACCCGTACAAAGGGATGTCTTCGCGCAGGCGCAACAGGTACGGAACAGCACCGATGTGGTCCTCGTGGCCGTGGGTCAGCACGAGGCCCACCACGTCGTCCAAGCGGTCCTTGATGTAGGAGAAGTCTGGCAGGATCAGATCCACACCAGGCTGGTGCTCCTCGGGGAAGAGCACGCCGCAGTCGATGATCAACAGTTTCCCGTTGAGTTCGAAAACGGTCATGTTTCGGCCGACCTCGCCCAAGCCGCCGAGGGGAACAATTCGCATTGTTCCCTTCTTCAGCTTCGCCGGAGTCTGCATACGCGCAGCGTCAGCCTTGCCTACTGAACTCTCAGTCATATGTGGTTAGTCCCTTTCGTTACAGATCCCATCCACCTTCACGTAGGTCCGCGCGGATGGCATCGAGCTCTGCGTCCGACGGTGCCAACAGCGGCAGTCGGACGACGGTGTTCGGCAGGACACCCTGCCAGTGAAGTCCATATTTTGCGGCCACGGCGCCCTGAATGTGGCCCATGATGCCGCGCTGGATCGCGTCCAGCTCAAAGTGTGTGGTGCGTGCAGTCGCCAGATCTCCTGCATGCATTGCATTAACAAGCGTACGGTACTTAGCGGCCGCAACGTGAGCGGTGACCGAAACCACGCCGACAGCACCTGCCGCCATCAGCGGCAAAGTCAGCCCATCGTCGCCGGAGTACACGTGCAGATCGGTTGTGGCCAGCACGGTGGTGGTGGACTGGTAATCCGCCTTGGCGTCCTTCAGCGCAATGACCTGAGGAATCCTGGACAGCTCAATGATGGTCTCGGGCGCCAGCGCGATGCCGGTGCGTCCCGGGATGTCGTAGAGCATGATGGGCAGCTCAACGGCTTCGGCGATGGCCTCGACGTGGGCGATGACGCCGGCCTGGCTTGGCTTGTTGTAGTAGGGGGTGGTCAACAGCACACCGTCTACGCCCGCTTCCTTGGCAGCCAGCGAGAGCTTGATGGAGTGACGGGTGTCGTTGGTAGTGGAACCGGCCAGCACTGCGGCACGGTCCCCCACCGCCTCGGCGACGGTACGGAACATCTCGATGTTCTCTTCATCGGTCAGGGTCGAGGTCTCGCCGGTGGTGCCGGTGACGACCAGTCCGTCGCAGCCATCATCAACCAGCTTCGTTGCCAGTTTGGCAGCCATCGCGTAATCGACTTCACCCGCTTCATCGAAGGGCGTGACCATAGCGGTCAGCACGGTACCGAACGGGTATGCCTGATTATCAATTGCACTTGTAGCCATGGCATTAAATCTACACTCGCGCATGTTGCAATGGCATCCCCCGCGCAATTCGTGGTGCGATGATTCCATGAACGATTTGGGTAGTTCCCAGCGGTTGCTGGGCGTGGACGCGGCACGGCTTGCCGCCATCCTCGGGATGTTCGCCGCGCACGTTTTCGCGCTCTATGAAACCAGCGGCGCACCCGCCTACTCCCCAACATTTACCGGGACTTTCGCCTCCGGCCGAGCATCTGTCCTGTTCATGGTGCTCGCGGGTTTATCCCTGGTTCTGCTCTCGAAATCCTTGGCTCGAAAGGGCTTTTCCCACCCTAAGGTTTACTCAGTCCTTGTGCTGAGAGCATTAATTATTGCCGTGCTCGGAATGGCAATTGGGTCAGTAAATGAAGCCATCGCGGTCATTCTTGTCCACTATGGGCTACTGTTTCTATTGCTTCCACTGGCGCTGAAGCTGTCGAGAATAACCATTTGGGTAGTCTCGGCCCTTTGGCTGCTGCTTATGCCGGTTCTTTGGCGACCGCTGGCCAGCAACTGGATTGCGGACTCGCTGGGCCATAATCCGAGCTTCGGCGACATTCTCACCCCGCAACTGCTCCTCAAGGATCTAACGGTCACCGGATACTACCCATTGATGGTCTGGTTCGGTTTCGGCCTTCTTGGAATAGCCATCGCAAGATGCAACCTGCACAGCACGAGGACTGCGAGCCTGCTTGCATTGGGCGGTTCGATTATCGCGGCGGCAACCCAATGGGTGGGCCATTCGGTGAGCATGCAAAATGCCGGGCTCATAGCCCGTGAACTGGGCCTGGAGTTATCCCTCGTTCCCACAATGATCACCACCGGGCGTTTGCCGGGCGCCAATCTGGATCCGTTCCTGGACAATCCAGCCTATCTCTGGCTGCCGACCGGTCACAGCAATTCTTCGCTCTCAACGCTGCACAACGCCGCCTGCGCTGTCGCTATCATCGGCCTGTTCCAGCTGATCATTGGTCGGCTGGGTGCGCTCGGCCGGATTCTGGCCGGCGCCGGCCGGGCCCCTCTGACCTTGTATGCAGGGCACATCATCTTGCTGCCGGCGCTGAAAGACCACTTGGACCCAATGGCCATTTGGTGGGTTCTCTGTGCAACGACGGCCGTCTTCGGAATTTGGCTTGGCTTCAGCAAGGCCTCTGGCCCTTTGGAATATGGCGTCCGGGTGTTTAGCGGAGCCGACAGCACCCCCGAAACGAAGGGCAAGTTCTAGAGCGATGACCCGGACTCTCGTGAGTCCGGGCCATCATCATGATGCTGTTTTATGCAATTACTGGCTGACCTTCTGGTCTGCTCGCCAGAATTCGATCGCAGTACGCATGGATTTGCGGGCGCGCGGCTTGTCACCGCAGGCTTCATACGCCAGTGCCAGACGGTACCAGGATTTCCATGATTCCGGGTTCTCTTCCACATCCTGCTGATGGATAGGGAAATCAGCGTCGGCGGCCGAACGGAGGAAACGTCCCGACGGCATGCGGGGAAGATCCTCTGGCAGCTCACCTGAGGCGGCCAAGGACTTGCCCATTTTCTCAGTGCGCAGCCCGAAGAGCACCTCGCGAATGAGGATCCAGACGCACAGTGCAGGAATAACCAGGATTGCAATGCCCATGACCTGCGCGACCAGTTCCCCGGTTTTCAGCAGACGGATCGCCTGGGTGAAGGTCATTCCAATGTACAGCGCGAACAGCAGCAGAATGCCGCCTACCCAAAGTTTCGTTTTCACTGGCCCAGCTCCAGGAAGCCATCAAGGCCATAGGTCAGGCCCGGGCGGGAGCCAACAGTACGCAGGCCCAGGAGGACGCCTGGCATGAACGAGGCACGGTCGAAGGAATCATGGCGCAAGGTGAACTGCTCCCCCGGGCCGCCAAAGAGCACTTCCTGGTGGGCTACGAGGCCGCGCAGGCGTACCGAATGAACGTTGATTCCATCGACGACTGCGCCACGGGCGCCATCGAGCTGGGTCTCGGTGGCGTCCGGGCTCGCGGGGACTCCAGCGGCTTCACGCGACTTCGCGATCAGTTCAGCGGTACGCACCGCGGTGCCGCTAGGCGCGTCCACCTTATTCGGGTGGTGCAGCTCAATGATCTCTACGGATTCGAAGTACTTGGCGGCCGTAGCCGCGAAAGCGCTGGCGAGCACCGAGCCCAGGGCGAAGTTGGGCGCAATCAGCACACCTGCCTGCGGATGCTTGCCCAGCAGCCCTTCCAAATTCGCGCGGCGATCATCAGCCCAGCCAGTGGTGCCAACCACTGCATGAAGCCCGTTCTCGACGGCAAAACGCACATTGGCCTCGGTGGATGCCGGCACAGAAAGGTCAACAATGTGCGTTGCTCCGGCTTCAAGGATCTGCGACAAATCGTCGCCTCTTCCCAAGCTTGCTACCAATTCCATGTCTGCAGCCTCAGTTACGGCCTTGACCGCTTCCGAGCCCATTCGTCCGGCCGCGCCGAGCACGGCCACCTTGATCTGTGCACTCATGGGCTTAAGCCTATCGCCCTGCAGGCACCTGCCTTGCCAACGATTACGTGATCTCACGCGAGTTTTGCAGCGAATACCCTGAGGCGATTTCCCAGATATTTGATTCTGCTTGTTCCCTACGGCCAGCCCAACTTGTTTTGCCTAGCAAATAGGGGAAAAATATGTGTCAGGAGTCTCCAAGTAGTAAGCAGGGCCATGGGTCAGAAAATTAAGCGCTTTGGTTTCGGCATCGGCGCAACGCTTGTCGCGACCTTTGCAATCACTTCCTGCGGTTCAGGCGATGAACCGATCACCCTGTCCGATGACGAGCGAGCAACTATTACTGATGTCGTCCAAGAACAGGGAACGGTCATCGATTCGCCGACTTGCCAGGTTGAGGTTTTCCGTATCGAGGACTCCACGACCTACGGCTGGGCTACTTGCGCACCCGATAGCCAGGACTCGGCGGACACCGCTGCCCAGGCGGATGCCTTCCCGTTCCGCATTGACGGGCAGGAACTGCGCCGTCCAGATGACGGTTCCAAATACGAGGAAGGCGTGCAGGAGCTCTTCCCGGAAGACCTTCGTTCCGCTATTACCCAGCATTCGACCGGGGCGGGCGGTTAATTCCTTTTTGCCTGTCTCGCCATTTCAGGTGAGCGTGCCGATTTTCCCTACCGATAGTGTGTGCGCACTTTTCGCACGATGAAAGGCTGGCGTGCGCCACGATTACTTTGGGCAATTGCCCGAATCCCTCAGGACCAGGCTTTCGGTTCGTGTCGCGGGCCATGGCCCTGACGTGGTGCTGATTCACGGGCTCGGAGCATCCAGCCGCTATTTCACTCCGCTGGCCAACATCTTGGCTAAGAAGTATCGAGTGATCGTTCCCGAGCTTCCAGGCCACGGCAAGAATCTGGATGATGGCCGCCCGGTGACCGTACCGCGTTTCGCGCACGAAGTAGCATTGGCGTTGCGCGAGCTGAAGGTTGAGAACGCTATCGTCCTCGGGCATTCCATGGGCGCGCAGGTTTCCATTGAGCTAGCTCGCGCGTGGCCGGATCTGGTCAAGCACCTGGTCATTGCAGCTCCTGCGGTCAACGACCGTGAAGCGACGCTGTTCAGGCAGGCCCGCCGGCTCTTTGAAGATTTCCCGCACGAGTTGAACTCGGTGAAGGCAATATTGCTCGTCGATTACTTGCGCTGCGGCATCCCGTGGTGGGCCAAAAGCTGCGCCCAGATGCTGGACTACTCCACCGTTGATTTGCTCCGTACGGTCCAGTGCCCGATTGATGTCGTGTGCGGCACCCGGGATCCGCTGTCTCCACCCGAGTTCGGTCTTCGCCTGGTCGCAAGAACACCGCAAGCCAAGCTCACCGTCATGCGTCATGGTGCGCATGGCTTCAATTTCTCTCATGCGCCCGAGCTTGCAGCGCTAGTAGATGCCGCGGCATGACCCAGAGAAAACGGCGATGCCCCTAGAATCGAAATCCTCGGATTCGATTCCAGGGGCACGGCATCCAGCTCTAGAGGCCTAAGTCGGCTTCACTTTCAAACGGTCCCACCACGGTGATCACTCGATCCTTGGAGGCCAGTTCCTGGGCCAGATCCTGAACTTCCTGGGCCGTGACGGCATTGACGCGAGACAGTGCTTCGTCGATGTCCTGGAATTCTCCGGTAATCATTTCTGCCCGGCCCAAACGGGACATGCGGCTTCCTGGATCCTCCAGTGCCAGCACCGTTCCACCAGATAGCTGGCCCTTGGCCTGCGCCAATTCAGTTTCGGTGATGCCGTCCTTGGCCAACCGATCAAGCTCGGCCCCCAGCAGCCCGATAACCTGAGCAGCCTTAGCCGGGGCGCAGCCCGCGTACATGCCAAAGTAGCCGGCATCGGTGTAGGCGGCGGAGAAGGAGTAGGTCGAGTACACCAGTCCACGCTTCTCGCGAATTTCCTGGAACAACCTTGAGCTCATGCCGCCGCCGAGAACAGCGTTCAGCACTGCGAGAACCTGACGGCGGTCATCATGTCCGGTGATGCCGGAGCATCCCATGATGATGTTGGCTTGCTCGCCCGGACGGTTGATTACTTCCAGCCCGGCCTTCGAAGTGATCTGCGCTGGTTCACCCATGCGGCGTGGTTCTGGCACAGCCATCGGGTCCAGTTCCCAGCCTGCTTCGGTCAGCGCCTTGAGAAGCAGCTCGCACAGCTTGTCGTGCTCCAGGGATCCGGCGGCAGTAACAATCAACTCGCTTGGGCGGTAGTGCGCACGATAGTGCTCCATGACTGCCTCGCGGGAGATCTCCATGATCTCTTCAGGAGTTCCTCCAATGGGACGTCCCAATGGGTGATCGCCCAAGACATTGGCAACGAACCGCTCGTGGGCGACATCCATCGCGTCATCTGCATCCATGGCCAGCTCTTCGATGATCACCCCGCGTTCCTGTTCCAATTCCTGCGGGTCGATAACTGCAGAGGTAACCATGTCGGCGATGACCTCAAGGGCCATTGGCAGCTCCGTGTCCAGGACGCGGGCGTAATAGCAGGTCGATTCCTTGGCGGTGGCTGCGTTTGATTCGCCGCCCACGGCATCGAAGGACTGGGCGATTTCCAAGGCAGTGCGCTTGGCAGTGCCCTTGAACAGCAGGTGCTCCAGGAAGTGCGTGGAGCCGAAGTGCCCTGATTCCTCGTCGCGGGAACCGACCGGTACCCAGAAGCCCACTGTGGTGGACCGCTGTCCGGGCATCGCTTCTGTCAGGACTCGTACGCCACCGGGCAGGATGCTGCGCCGGACTTCAGAGCCGCCTTCGCCTCGGTGGACCAACGTCGGGTCCGCCGGGTCAATCGGAGAAAACTGCGTGGTCTCCACCGAATGCAACGGCAATGGAATCATGGCCACGAATATACGTCCTTAAGTCGTCGAGAATAGCCATTTCAAGCTAAGTACACTGTCTTTCATTCTCCCATAGAACCGCGGTTTGAAAGCAATAGCTCAGTGGTGACGGAGCCATCACATTCTGGGAAATTACGCGATCGGACCGCGACTGCGGCAATACTCACTAGCTCGGTTGGTGGGCTAAGTTGCGTCGAGATATCCGCGTTTCTCGGCGTCAGCGCACACTGGGGTCTGCCGTCCTGGGTCACTTGAAGCGCAGGCTAGATAAACAGTGTTCGCTGCATTTTCTGTGCTCAATTCCGGATATCCCATTGATCCGGGATTATAGGAGACGGCAGTGCTCCACTCATCGAGGTTCTTGCAAGCATTGAGCGCCATTTTCTCTGCTTCGCTAATCTTAATTTGCGGCGTTTCATGATCAGACCAGGCTTCGTTCTGCTTTTGAATTGCCGACTGGCATTCCTCGCCGATATTAGATGTCCTAGCCGCATCGAAATTCTCGCATCCGCTGATAGCTAATGCCACGGCGCGCAGTGCTGCAGCTAAGAAGTGAACTCTGCGCATAGTCTCCATGCTACCGACGGGATCCTGCAAGTTGGCGAATCGGCGGCCATCATTTCCTTTCGGCGAAGGGACAACAAAGCAAGAAAATCCCGCACGTTCCAAACGGAACACACGGGATTTCCAGATCTCAAGCTATTGCTCAGGCAAGCTTGGAACGATCGAACGCATCAAGGCTGATGCCCTGCTCCAAGACGACCTTGGCCCACTCGCGAGCAGAGTGCAGGGAATGGTCGCGGTAGTTGCCACAGCTTACGGCTTCGGTTCCTGGAACATCTTCCCAGGTAACCTTCTCCGCGATATCTTCCAGCGAGCTCTTGATCGCAGCGGCGACGACCTCCGGTGTCGGCTCGCCCCACAAGATCATATGGAAGCCGGTGCGGCAGCCAAATGGGGAGAAATCGATCAGGCCATCGATGCGGGTACGCAGCAGACCAGCCATGGTGTGCTCGATGGTGTGCAAACCTGCCGTTGGAATCTCACCGTGGTTCGGCTGCACTAAACGGATGTCGTAGTTGGAGATGGCGTCTCCCTTGGGACCGTGCTCCACCCCGATTTTGCGCACATACGGCGCCTTGACCTTGGTGTGGTCCAGTGCAAAGCTTTCAACTTCAGCAAGTTCAATATCACTCATATGCAAAGTCTATCTGCTCACCGTCTGGCGAATCGAGAGCTTATCGAAGGAGGTAACCGATAGACTTCTTAGGACGTTCGGGGCAGCAATTCCCGAACTGATTTCTTTAGAGGGGAAGTTCATGTCGGACCAGAAGTCCTTGCTCGTCTTTGCGCATGCAGACGAAGCCGTAGCCTTTGCAGATGTCGAGCACCTGATTTCTGGTGTTGGCAAGGTCAACGCGTCGGTAGCCTTGGCTGGCGCGCTTGCTGAAGGCAACATCAAAAACGTCGTCGTGCTTGGCACCGCTGGAGTTGTTGGCCATGCCGGTGAAGACCGCCCGAGCTTGGACACTATTTACCAGATCACCAAACTGATCCAGCATGATTTCCCGCTGCCATCGGCAGATGTGGACCCTACCGGCGCCATCCTGCTTCCTGATTTCCAGGTCACCATGGCTACCGGCGACGTGTTCGTCTCGAATGATGAGCAGCGTATCCACATCAAGTCCTTGGGCGCTTCGTTGGTCGATATGGAAGGCTACGCCTACGCAAGCATCTGCCAACGCTTCAACGTGCCGCTGCAGATCTTCAAGATCCCTTCCGATTACGCGGATGATTCGGCGTCGATCGACGAATGGGATGATATCGCCAAGCAGAAGAGCGTCCAGCTGCGCGAGTTCTACGACAAGCACCTGGGGTAGCAGACTGCCGCCGGGACCTTCCACCGAAGGTTAGCTCTAGAATTGAAACACCAGCAGCGAACGGAGATTGTTCCATGACAGCACAGGCAAAACCACACGTCGGTGCAGCAGAGCTCTCCATGCCCCGCCACCACCAGCTGATCGTTTCGCTTTTCGGCATGCATGCCCGCCAGCACGGCGGCGCCTTGCAGGTGGCGGCAATCATATCCCTGATGCAGGACGTGGGAGTCGAGCCTGCAGGCACTCGTTCCTCGATTTCCCGATTGAAGAAGCGCGGCATCATCGAAAGCGTGCAAGTCCGCGGTCGCAACGGATACTCGTTGTCCGAATCGGTGCTGACCACCTTTGCCGAAGGCGACGAGCGGATTTTCCATCCACGCCGCGCAACGGCCGAAGACCGCTGGCTGCTGGCAACCTTCACGGTCCCCGAAACCCAGCGCAACATCCGGCACAAGATCCGTTCCTCCCTGGTGCGCATGGGTTTCGGTTCGGTGGTCCCCGGGCTCTGGATTGCACCGGAACATGCCAAGGATCCTGCCTTGGCCTACTTCGCCCGGCACGGCCTGGACAAGTACTTCGAGTTCTTCCTGGCCGAGCACATCGGCGGCGCGCAGCTGCGCGAGAACCTGGATTCCTGGTGGGATTTAGGGACCCTGGAAGCTATGTACTCCGAATTCCTGAAGGAGAACCAGGGACGGTTGGAATTCTGGAAGGAACGCGCCGGCACGCAGCACAGCCCTGAGATCGATGCCCAGGGCTTCGCGGACCATCTGGTCCTGCTTACCCAGTGGCGCCGATTCCCCTATTCCGATCCCGGGCTGCCGGCCGAGCTGCTCCCGGAGGATTGGAACGCGTTGAAGGCTGAAGCGCTGTTCAAGGACCTGCATACGCTGCTGTCGCCACTGGCTTCGCGCCATGTACAGCGGGTGATCGGCGAGCAACGCTGATCTTTGCGCCTCGACCGATAGGAACAGGGCTGCGAAACCAATTGGTTTCGCAGCCCTGTTCCGCATCCAGGGACTAGTTGCGGTCCTGGATGACAGCCACGCCCTGGATTTCAATCAAGGCTTCCTGCTGCCAAAGCCGGCTTACCCCGATCCCTGCCATCGCAGGATATTCCGAACCGGCCATCTCGCGCCAAAGGCGCCCGATTTCCCTGCCATGGGCCATGTAATCATCCACATCGGTCAAGTAAATGGTCACGCTGGTCAGGTCCCCGGGGCGGCCCCCGGCTTCAACCAAGGTGGTCAGCACGTTGGAGAATGCCTGCTTGAACTGTTCCACGATGCCGCCGGGCACGATCTTCATATCCTTGTCCAGAGCGGTTTGCCCGCCGAGGTAGACCGTATCCCCCGCCTTGACTCCATGGGCATAGCCAGAGGGCTTCGCCATGGATGCGGGGTTGATTGTCTCGTTGCGGTGCAACTTGGTTTCAGTCATTTCCTACTCCTTGTACCGGGTGCATGAAATTTGCCCCAATTGGCTCTAGCGCCATCTTTGTGATGCGTGCTACATTGAGTTTACGTGACGGCGGTAAAAAAGTCGACACATAGCTTTTCACCCAACTGACAAAGGGAATCCACACATGAAACTCGCAACGATCCACGCCGGCGGGAAGAGCCTGGCGGCAATCCAGACCGATCAGGGATATCTGCCCCTGCCAGCTGGCGATCTCAGCGAGTTCCTCAAGCACCAGGACTGGAAAGCAATCGCCTCCGAAGCCCTGGAATCCAGCACCGCAGGCGATCTTATCCCCGCGGAGCAGGCCCGGCAGCTTAATCCGCTGCCAGCGCCCGCCAAGGTGATCTGCTGCGGGCTGAACTACAGCGATCACATCCTGGAAATGGGACGAGAACTGCCTGATTACCCCACGCTGTTCGCCAAGTACGCCGATACCCTGGCTGATCCCGACGCCGAGATTTCCAGTGCTTCCTCATCCAATGTGGATTGGGAAGCCGAACTGGCAGTGGTGCTCGGATCAGATGCATCCTCGGCATCCCTGGAGGAAGCCCAGTCCGCAATTGCCGGGTACACGGTAGCCAACGACATCTCGATGCGCGACTGGCAGCGCCGGACCTTGCAGTGGTTCCAAGGCAAGGCCTTCGACGGCACCACTCCCCTGGGTCCCGTGCTGGCCACGGCAGATGAGATCGACCCGGTGGCCGGCGCGGAGGTCATCTGCCGCATCAACGGCGAGGAAGTGCAACGCGGCAACACCTCGACGCTGGTGTTCTCCGCGGCGCGGCTGGTCAGCTACATTTCCGAATTCACCACGCTGCGTGCCGGGGACATCGTGCTGACCGGGACCCCCGGCGGAGTCGGAATGGGCATGGTTCCGCCTCGCTTCCTCGCTGACGGGGACCGGCTCGAAACCGAAATCCCTGGCATCGGCATCCTCTCCAACAGGTTCCGGCTCCGAGTGAACAGCCCGGCCCTGTCCCAATGACCATCAGCAACATCCCTCTACCGAAATTGAAGGAGCACACCATGACCGAAGCACCCATAACCTACCGCACCGAAGGCGACAATTCGATCTATGCCTCGGAAAATGGCCAGGTTGTCCCCGTAGTCACCCGGGCAGGATCCGAGGACACCAACACCGCCCAGTCTGGGGACTGCATCCGCGTCTCGGGAGTCAGCATCCAGCACACCCCCGCGACCAAGATCTGGTTCGGCCAAGTCTCCAATGTCCCGGGCTACCGTTCCCTGCCCCATCACCATGGCGAAGCGGAAACCGGCGGCTACGTGCTGCGCGGCCACGGCCGGATCTACTTCGGCGAGAACTACGAGCAGTACGCCGATATGAAGGCCGGTGACTGGGTCTTCGTCCCTCCATTCATGCCCCATGTAGAGGCCAACATGTCGGTCACCGAGGAACTGGTGTGGCTCACCGCCCGGACCCCGGAGAACATCGTGGTCAACCTGCCCGATGTCGCCGACGAATCCTTGGAAGGATACCGTCGAGCATGAGCACCACAGCATTGTCCGCCCAGGTCTTCCTGGACGCCATCAACCTGGCCGAATGCGATGCCGAAGTCTTCGACCAGGCTTTCACCGCCACCCCGCAGTACGTGCCTTGGCCCAAGGCCTACGGCGGCGACATGGTCGCCCAGGGCGCCCTGTCACTGATGAAGTCGGTGGGTGCCGACCGCAGCCTGCACTCCATGCACTCCTACTTCCTGCGGCCAGTGGATATGCACCAGCCGGTCCGCTACGAGGTGGAGCACCTGCGCGATGGCCGCGGCTATTCCACCCGCCAGGTGCGCGCCTTCCAGAACGGCAAGCCGGTCTACTGCGCGCTAGGCTCCTTCCACGTTCCCGAAGACGGGGCCGAATTCGCGCTCGATGCCCCCGGCGCTTCGCTGGACCTGGATCCGCAGTCCCTGGCCAGCGCCGCCGAGGCCCTGCAAGGCGTGGAGGGCGACGCCGCCAAGTACTGGGCCGGCGGCCGCAGCTTCGACATGCGCCATGTTCCCGAAGCCATCTACCTTCCCGGCGAGCGCGAAAAGTCCGGCAGCCAAGCGGTCTGGATCCGGGCCTTCTCACCGCTGCCCGATGATGCGGTGATCCAGAAGGCAGCCTTGGCCTATGTCTGCGATTACACCATCCTGGAGCCGATCATGCGCGGCCTCGGGCTGAGCTGGGGCGATGAGGGCCTGGTGACCGCCAGCTTGGACCATTCCATGTGGTTCCATCGCGAGGGGCGCATGGACGACTGGGTGCTTTACGCCCAGGAAGCCATTTCGAGCCAGGACAACCGCGGACTGGCCATCGGGCGCTTCTATGCCCGCGATGGCAAGCTGCTGGCCACCGTAGCCCAAGAAGGAATGATCCGCCCCGGGCGGAACGCCAACTAGGACTTCCCACCGAACCTGCCAACGGAGTTGCCTTATGGAACTTTCACCTTCTGCACATGTCGATAGCTTTACCCGCGACCATCTTCCATCCCCCGAATTGTGGCCGACGCTGGAATTCACCTTGCCCGAGCTGCAGTACCCGGACCGGCTCAATGCCGCCGAAGTGCTGATCGACCAGTCCGTCGAGAAGTTCGGCGCCCAGCGCACGGCGCTGCTGGCCCCGGATGGCACCAGCCTGAGCTACGGGCAGCTGCTCAAGCGGGCCAACCAGGTAGCCCAGGTGCTGGTCGAGGACTATGGCTTGGTGCCGGGCAACCGGGTAATGCTGCGCGGTCCGAACAACGCATGGCTGGTAGCTTGCTGGCTCGGAGTGATCAAGGCCGGCGGTGTTGTGGTCACCACGATGGCTGCCCTGCGCGCTGCGGAAATCTCCAAGCTGGCCACGCTGACCGGCCCGGTGGCGCTAATCACCGACCACCGCTTCGCCGAGGACGCACTCAAGGCCAGCGGCGGCAGCTACCCTGTGATCAGCTACGGCGGCACGTCCCGCGACGACCTGGCCCAGCAGGCAGCAGGCAAATCCGGCGAATTCACCGCGGTGGCCACAGCCGCAGATGATGTGGCATTGCTGGGACCGACTTCGGGAACCACTGGCGTCCCTAAGATCACCATGCATTTCCACCGGGACATCCTGGCCAATGCGGACACCTTTGCCCGCTACATCCTGGAACCCACCAAGGACGATGTCTTCGCCGGTTCCCCGCCGCTGGCTTTCACCTTCGGACTGGGCGGGCTAGTGGTCTTCCCCTTCCGCTTCGGCGCCAGCTCGCTGCTGACCGAACGCGCCACCCCGGTTCAATTGGCCGAGCAGTCCCACGCGGCCGGGGCAACCATCCTGTTCACCGCCCCCACCGCCTACCGGGCCATCTTGAAGAACGGCAAGGCCGACCTGCTCAGGCCCCTGCGCGTGGCGGTCTCCGCCGGCGAGCACCTGCCTGCCGACACCTGGCACCAGGTCAGGGAGGCAACCGGGCTGGAACTGGTCAACGGCATCGGTTCCACCGAAATGCTGCACGTGTTCGTCTCCGCCGCCGGCAAAGACATCAAGCCGGGAACCACAGGCAAGGCCATTCCCGGTTTCCGCGCCACGGTGCTGGATGCCAAGGGCAACGAAGCCGCGGCCAACGAGCCGGGGCGCCTGGCGGTTATCGGGCCGACCGGCTGCCGCTATCTCAATGACCCGAGGCAGCGCAATTACGTCGAAAGCGGCTGGAACATCACCGGGGACATCTTCTCCCGGGACGAGGACGGCTTCTTCACCTACCAGGCGCGCAGCGACAACATGATCGTCTCTTCCGGATATAACATCGGCGGCCCGGAAGTCGAGCAAGCCCTGGACCAGCATCCCGATGTGCTGGAAAACGCGGTGGTCGCCCGCCCGGATCCGAACCGCGGATCAATCGTCTGCGCGTTCGTGGTTCTGGTCGAAGGCGCCGAAGCCGATGAGGCGAAGACCAAGGAATTGCAGGACTTCGTCAAAGCCACGATTGCCCCGTACAAGTACCCGCGGGAAATCCGCTTTGTCACCGAGCTGCCTCGAAATCCCAGCGGCAAGCTGCAGCATTTCAAGCTGCGCGAGGCCTTCAACGGCTCCCCGGTCGCATAAAACTCCCCAAGATATTTTTCGGGCCCCGGCCCAATCGCCCTCCGGGGCTGATGAAAGGACACACCATGAAGATTGCAGTTATCGGCGGCGGCCCTGGCGGCCTGTACTTCGCGGCCCTGATGAAGCAGCTGGATGCGGACCACGATGTCACCGTGTGGGAACGCAATGCCGCAACGGACACCTTCGGCTTCGGCGTGGTGTTCTCCGATGAGACCCTGGGCGGCATCGGCAATGCCGACCCGGTGGTCGCCGAATACATGTCCCGGCGCTTTGCCCGCTGGAGCGATATCGACATCCACTTCCGCGGCCAGATGCACACCGTGGGCGGCCAGGGCTTCGCGGCCATGAGCCGCAAGGAACTGCTCCAGCTGCTGCAGCGCCGCTGCATCGAGCTGGGCGTGGATGTGCGCTTCTCCACCGTTGCCCCGGATGTGGAGCAGCTGGCATCCGAGTACGACCTGGTGC
The DNA here is from genome assembly GCF_024807995.1 of Arthrobacter sp. JUb119. Classification (NCBI taxonomy): domain Bacteria; kingdom Bacillati; phylum Actinomycetota; class Actinomycetes; order Micrococcales; family Micrococcaceae; genus Arthrobacter; species Arthrobacter sp. JUb119. The sequence goes on along the minus strand of NZ_JANUFE010000002.1, from coordinate 544,292 downwards.
TGGCGGCTGATGGGTTGAACTCCGCGGTGCGAACCAAGTATGCGGACTCTTTCAGGCCCACCCTTGATCCGCGGACCTCGAAGTACATGTGGCTGGGCACCGACCAGGTCTTCGAGGCCTTCAAGTTCTTCGTCAAGGAAACCAATGCCGGAACCATGCAGATCCACGGCTACCCGTACTCGGACGAGGGTTCGACCTTCATCGTGGAAATGCACGAGGACGTCTGGCGCGCGGCCGGCTTCGACGAAACCGAAAATGAGGTCTTCGCCCCGGGCGTGAGCGACCAGAAGTCGGTGGACAAGGTGGCCGGGATCTTCGCCGAGGAACTGGCCGGATACCAGGTGCTGACTAACAACTCCAAGTGGATCAACTTCACCACGGTGCGCAACGAGAACTGGCGCCATGGGAACATCGTCCTGCTGGGCGATGCCGCGCACACTGCCCACTTCTCCATCGGCTCGGGCACCAAGCTGGCCATGGAGGACGCTCTGGCCCTGGCTGCCTGCCTGCATGAGCATGCCGAGGTTGATTCGGCGCTGGCCGCCTACGAGACCGAGCGCCGCCCAGTGGTCGAATCCACCCAGCGCGCGGCCCAGGCCTCGCTGGAATGGTTCGAGAACATCGGGCAGTACAAGGACCAGGACCCGGTGCAGTTCTGCTTCAACTTGCTCACCCGCTCCCGGCGCATCACCTACGAGAACCTGAAGCTGCGGGATACCGGATTCGCTCAGCAGGTCGATGAGAACTTCGCCCGGCTCAACGCTTCGCCTTCCGTTGCACCGGCGATGTTCCAGCCGCATAGGCTCGGCAACACCGAGCTGGCCAACCGCGTGGTGGTTTCGTCCATGGACATGTACTCGGCCACCGACGGGGTGCCCGGGGACTTCCACCTGGTCCATCTGGGCTCCAAGGCCATGGGAGGGGCCGGGCTGGTGATGACCGAAATGGTCTGCGTTTCCGATATCGGCCGCATCACCCCGGGCTGCACTGGCCTGTACACCGATGAGCAGGCCGCTGCCTGGAAGCGCGTGACCGACTACGTGCACGGAAATTCGAACGCCAAGATCGGCGCCCAGCTCGGCCACTCGGGTCGCAAGGGTTCGACGAAGCTGATGTGGGAAGGCATCGACCAGCCGCTGCAAGAAGGCAACTGGGATGTGCTCGCTCCCAGCGCACTGCCCTATGGCGAAGGCTGCCATGTGCCGGTGGAAATGGACCGTGCGCAGATGGACGAGGTGCGCGAGCAGTTCGCCGCAGCAGCACGCCGCGCCGATGAGGCAGGATTCGACGTGCTGGAAGTGCATATGGCCCACGGCTACTTGCTCTCTTCCTTCCTTTCCCCGCTGTCCAACCAGCGCACCGACGAATACGGCGGCGGCCTGGAGAACCGGCTCCGCTACCCGCTGGAGGTCCTGGATGCGGTCCGCGACGCCTGGCCAGCAGGCAAGACCATCGGCGTGCGCATCTCGGCTACCGACTGGTCGCCAGGCGGGAACACCGAAGAAGATGCCGTCGGCATCGCCCGGGCCTTCATCGCCCACGGCGCCCAGTTCATCGACGTCTCGTCGGGGCAGATCGTGAAGGACGAGAAGCCGGCTTTCGGGCGCAGCTACCAGACGCCATTCGCCGACAGGATCCGCAACCAGGTCGCCGCCGAGGCAGGGGTCTCTGTGATCGCGGTGGGCGCGGTGTCCTCCTACGACGACGTGAACTCGATCCTGCTGGCAGGCCGCGCGGACCTGGTGGCACTGGGCCGCACCCACCTGTACAACCCGCAGTGGACCTTGCAGGCAGCCGCCGAGCAGGACTATACCGGTGACGGCGCCACCTGGCCGCTGCCTTTCAAGGCCGGACGCCGCAAGCCGCCCGCCGCCCGCACCGACGCGGTCCGCCCGCGGCTCTCGCTGGTTCGCGAAGACCAGGAGCAGGAGCAAACGCACCTGCGCTGGATTCCGGCCAGGAAATCCGAAACCTCCAATTTGGTAACCAGCGCTTAGCTGTTGCTGCCAGCCACAGGATTGGCGGCCCTGTTTGGGCTGCCGATCCTGCGGCTTTTTGCCGGGCACGGGAACCGCTTGGCGGCTCGGCTCGGATCCCAATCGGCCACCAAACCACCTTTGGATAATTCAATGAAAACTTCCCTGGATCAAATCGCACAGCGAGAAGCCGGCCTGTCGAAGGAGCTAACTTCGCGCCAGCTGAGCATGATTGCGCTTGGCGGCGCCATCGGCGGGTAGATCGCCGTGCTGCTCATGGGGGCGTTGGCCGAGATGATCCTGGCGCACCCGACGACCGGCTCCTTCGGCGCCTTCGCCGAGCACTACATCAACCCATTCACCGGGTTCCTGCTCAAATACCTGTACTGGTCCTGCCTCGTACTGGCCGTAGGCACCGAAATCACGGCGGTGGGCGGCTGCATGCGAATGTGGTTCCCGGATTTGCCCGCAGTGGTGTGGATCATCGGCCTATCGGCCTTGCTGATCGGGGTGAATATGTTCAATGTCGAAGCCTTCGGCACACTGGAATACTGGTTCTCCGCCACCAAGGAATTCGCTATTGCCGCGTTCATCCTGCTTGCTGCCTATCTGGTCTTCGGCCAGAGGGGCAATGATTTCGGATTCCAGAACTACACCGCGGAATCCGGATTCTTCATGGGCGGGGCCCAAGGTGTCTGGTTTGCCGTTGTCGTGGCGATCTTCTCCTACCTGAGCATCGAAATGATCGCCGTCGCAGCCGGTGAGGCAAAAGATCCCGAAGTCGCAGCGAAGAAGGCCTTCAAGGTGACCTTGTTCAGGCTCTTCCTCTTCTGCATCCTGACCCTGTCGCTGATCCTTGCCATCGCACCGGTCAGCGAGATCCTCGAAGGCGACAGCCCGTTCGTCACGGTGATGCAGGTGATCGGCATTCCGTTTGCCGATTCCACTCTCCATTTCGTGGTCATCATCGCCGCGCTCTCCGCCATGAACTCGCAGCTGTACATCTCCACGCGAATGATCTTCTCTCTATCCCGCGGCGGGCAGGCTCCGAGCAGCTTGGGTAAGTTGAAGAAGAACGGCGCGCCGGTCAACGCCCTGCTGCTCTCGGCTGGCGGAATCGCCGTGGCCGCCATCATCTACGCATCGAATCCAGAATCCGGTTTCACAATAATGATGGCGCTGTCGATGTTCGGCGCAATGATGGCCTGGATGCTGATCTTCATCACGCACTTGTTCTTCCGCCGTTCCCATCGGCGCAGTGCAGCACCGCTTAAATACCGCCTGCCGTACTATCCCGCTGGATCCGCGGCCGGGGCGCAGCTGATGGCCGCGTTGCTGGTCACGACCTTGTTCACCGAGCAATTCTCCATGACGTTGCTGTTCGGCATTCCCTTCGCCTTGACCGTCTCTGCCCTGTACTTCCTGATGCGCAAGCGCATGAAACTGGCACAGGCAGGTCCAGGCACCGGGAATGAGGAGACTGGCGGCTCAAGCCAGCCGCGCGAGCCTGAAAAGATCAGCGACGCCTTGAAGGTGCAAGCGAGCCCCGGCGCAGCGCACCATGCGCCGCACCGGGGCCACCCACCAGCAATCGCGGTTCCAGGGCTGGGCTAGTGCCCCTTGAAGGCCTCCGCTAGCCACCAGGCGCCGCCGTCCGAAGCGATTTTCGCGTCGATGACCAACGGCCCCGTGGGTTCTGAGCCGAGCCAGCTGGCTACCGAGTCAAGATCCTCCAGCTTGCGCACCGTGATGCCATCGGCTCCGAAACCGCGGCCGATGGCTGCGAAATCGGTGTCAGGGAAGGTCACCGAGTCCATATTCGGTGCCGTACCCGTATCGCCGAAATGATGTACCTCCGCCCCGTAGGCGGCATCGTTGTAGACGATGCACACCATTGGCAGCTTCAGCCGAACCGCGGTATCCAGTTCGGCGATGGCCATGTGGAATCCGCCGTCTCCGGTGCCGAGCACCGGCAAGCGCCCGGGCTGCGCCAAAGCCGCTCCGATGGCCGTGTAGAGCCCCAGGCCGATCGCCTGGAACGCCTGGGTAAAGCAGAAACCGTGCTCGTCTGGAACGGCGAGAAACTGGCTCGGGTATCCCATGAAGTTGCCCGAGTCCACGCTGACGATGCGCTCGGCCGGCAGCAGCTCATCCAGCGACTTGGTCAGAGTTCGCGGATCGATGCGGTCGTCTGTGGACAGGTCCCGGTAGGCTACCTGACTCCAGTTGGCCCCCTCGGCGATCTGCTGGCTCACCGCGGAGGTGCGGTAGCCTTCGCGCGCCGGCATCTTCTGCGCTTCCAGATATTCCAGCGCATCGCGTGCGCTTTGCGCCGAGTCGCCGATCACGCCCAAGTCGATGCGCCGGTTCGCCCCCAGGGCGGATTCTTCCAGGTCCACCTGCACTACCTTGGTGCCCTCGGAAATGAGCCGACCGTGGCGCATGGTCCACATGTTCAGCGCGCAGCCAAAGCCCACAATCAGATCTGCTCCAGCAATCAATTCGGCGGCCAGCGGCGACGAGAACCCGCCGGAGATCCCGAGACTGAATTCCTCGTCGTTGAACAGGCCCTTGGCCACCGCCGAGGTCGCCACCAGCGCCCCGCTGTGCCGGGCCAGCGCCAGGATTTCGGCCTTGGCCCCGCGTCCGCCGCGCCCTGCGACGAACACCGGGCGCCGGGCATTTTCGATGAGTACCGCCAGCGCTCGCACCGCGGCACGCGAGGGGCGGACCGGCTCCGCCGGAACCACCTCGGCTGCCACCGGGGATTCCGGAGCTTCGAGCCCTTGGATGTTCAATGGCAGGTTCAGTACAACCGTCCGCCGGTCGTTCACTGCTCTGCGGTAGGCGCGAACTGTATCGGCCACTGCCGTGCGGGCGCTGTGGATTCGTTCGGAGACGGCGTAGACGGAGGTTGAGAAGGAGCCCTGGTCCATGGCGAAGTTCGAATACACGGCGCTCGGGGCGGCTTCGGCGGCCAGCACGATCATCGGGGTGCGTGACTTGGCGGCTTCTCCAATGCCGGTGGCCGCGTTGGTCAGGCCGCACCCCTGGTGCACCGAGACCACGCCGATCTGGCCGCTGGTCCGTGAGTAGGCATCGGCCATCGTTGCTGCGCCGCCCTCATGCCGCGCTGCGGTATATGGCACCCCGTTGGCAATCAGTGCATTCGTGACATCGAAGTTCCCGCTTCCCACCACGCCGAAAGCGTGCCCTACGCCCAAGTTTGCCAGCGTCTTGCCGACCAGTTCAGCAACGTTCACGATTGTGCCTCCATTTTCTTGGTGTTTTGGGGCGCTAATGCCAGCACCCGGGTCGGTGCGCCGGTACCGCCAACTATGGGCAGAGGGGCAACCACTAGCATCGCTCCGAACACGGGCAGCTTGTCCAAGTTCTTCAGCGAGGTGATCCCGTATTTGTCTGCACCGAGCAGGAAGTAATGCATGGGGAATGGCGGCTCCAGTGCTCCGGCATTGCCGGAATCGATCCCCACCGTTTCCACGCCGATGCCGGAAATGTCCAGCTTCTCGGCGATGTATCTGGCGCACTCCGCAGTAAACCCGGGAGTATGCGATCCGGTGGCATCGACATTCAGGAAAGCTGTCTTGTCATCACCGTATTGCTCCCATCCGGTGCGGAAAAGCAGCCACGCGTTGGAAGGAAACCGCCCATATTCCGATTGCCACGTTTCCAAATGGTGCACATCGATGAGAACATCCGGATCATCTGCTGCTAAGGATCTGAAGTCCAACACGACGGCCGGACCTACCAGGCGTTGCGGATCAATCTGCGACACGTCCTTGCCCCCTCGTCCCGAAATCCAGTGGATCGGCGCATCTATATGCGTTCCGATGTGCTCACCAGTATGGATATTGTGGTGCTTCCAGTATGGTCCGGGCTCGTTGTAGGCCGAGACCTCTTCGAGACTGAAATCAATGAGGTTCGAGAACGGATCGGGCAGTACTAAGGTTGGAGTCCTGTCCGACAGCGGGGCAGTCAGGTCATGGACTTGGACAGTCCCGGAGGCCAGAGCGGACAATATCGCGCTCGTGCAAGTTTCTTCGGCAGCAGGCATTGTTTCTCCTTGGGCAGAGACGGTCCAGGACACATTCCGACGATAGAGAGATCCTGACGGTCGTCACATTCGCGGAATTAGCTTCAATCTACCAGCACCACCTCTGCTAGCCAACAGGCCACCCGAAGGAGAACCAGGGGCGAAGACCTAGTTCCGCAAATCTGGCTCGCGCATATATCCACCAGCTCGCACGGGGCGCGGTGCCGCGCTCAGGAACCAGCATCAATGCCAGCGAGGATTTCACGGGGCCAGGGGGCAGATGACTCACCGCCAACTGGAACGCACACTGTCACGAAACAGCCTTCAGCGGCCAGCGCGAACCCGCGCCCTTGGTGCGCATGCCCCCAGACCTTGAATCCGAACGACATCGAACTGGCCCCGACCTTCTCCACGCGAATCGCGGTGGTCACCGCTTGGCCGAAATACAGCTTGGCCCGATAGTCGACCTCATGGCGGACTCGTGGCGAGATGGAGAAGTAGGACTCCGCGCCAGCCTCGCGAAACAGTTTGGCTTCGGCCGCCTCGACGAAGCGCAAGATGGCTGAATTATGATGATGCCCCGCAGCATCGGTATCAACCCATTCAATGGTTCGCTCCAACGCCGTTCCTGCGATTCCCGACGCGATGAAGTCTGCGGCGAGCTGCTGCAACAACTGCCCGGATTCGTCCATTCCCGCGAATGCAGGCATCAAGATCCCCCTAATTAAAAAGTGTATAGCTATTGTAACGCACGTCACTTTAACGTGATAATCCTATTGGTGTTCCAAGAACTCCGCCCTACCCACACAAGGAGATTGAACAAATGCCGAAATCCCCCGCAGCCGCGGATTGGAAAATCCCCAAACGAACCACTTCAATGGTGCTCTTCGCCTGCTGGCTGGCCATCCTGGCCGAAGGCTACGACGTCGGCGTGCTCGGTGCAGTGCTCCCGGCATTGGCCGAATACAAGGAATGGTCGCTGAGTCCCATGGAGCTCGGCGGCCTCGGAGCCTACGCGTTGGTGGGCATGCTCTTCGGCGCACTGTTCATCGGCACGCTCAGCGACATCATCGGCCGTAAGCGCATGCTCCTGCTGGCCATGCTAGTCTTCACAATCACCCAAGCCGGTGCCGCGCTAGCTCCTACTCCCGAGATATTCGGCCTCTTCAGGCTGATCGGCGGACTGGGTATGGGCGGCATCATCCCGGTGGCCGCCGCGCTGACCATCGAGTATTCGCCACCCAAGAAACGCTCACTTAACTACGGCATCATGTACTCAGGCTATTCCCTGGGAATCGTCGCCGCTGCCTTGGTCGCTATGTCGCTTCTGCCCGCGATAGGTTGGCGCGGGGTTATCGCGGTGGGCGCATTACCTGTAGTTCTACTTCCCTTAGTTGCCTGGATGCTTCCCGAATCCCTTGAATATCTGGTATCCAAGGGCCGGATCAGCGAAGCCAAAGCACTGGCCGCCCGGCACAGCATCCCCGATTACGAGCCCGTGGCGCCACCGGTTCGCACCGGCAAGGCCCCCTGGCGCCAGGTCATGGCTTCCATGTTCTCCGCAACGTACTTGCGATCAACCATCTTCTTCTGGATCTCGCTATTCTGCGGCATGGTCCTGGTCTACGGCTTGAATACCTGGCTGCCGCAGATCATGCGCAGCGCAGGGTACAACCTCGGTTCCTCGCTAACATTCCTGCTGGTCTTCTCCCTCGCCTCAGCCGCCGGCGGACTGGCCCTGGGCTTCCTCGCCGACAAGTACGGGCAGAAGACCATTCTGGTGATTTTCTACCTGCTCGGTGCGGGAGGCATCCTCCTGCTGATGTTCCCCAATACTATGCTGGTCAATCTGTTCTTCGTGGCCTTCGCCGGCATCGGCTCGATTTCCACGTCGCTGGTTCTCACCGGATACATTGCCGATTACTACCCGGCCGCGCAGCGCGGCACGGCCACGGGCTGGGCATTGTCCTTCGCCCGCATCGGCGCCATCTCCGGCCCCATCATCGGCGGCTGGATCGCGGCTTCGGGCATCAGCTTCGAGTTCAATTTCGTATTCTTCGCCATCGTCGGCGTAGTCGCCGCCATTTCCGTGGCGATGATTCCACCACGCATCAAACCAGATGCTGCCCGATCTGCCAAGGCCAAGCAGGCCTTCGCGTCCGATTAGCCCTGGCTCTGCGCACCTTCCAGCACGAACGTCCTGAACCGTGGCACACCGCGCACAGCGGTGTGCCACGGTTTTATCCTTTTCCAGCACCCCCAGGCCTGCCAAGGGTCCGCTTGCCGGCAAGATCGCACTTGCGAAATGCAAGTGCGCTGGCACCGGGGAAACGATGGCCGGGTGGAATGCAAAGGGATTTTCCAAAAGGCGAAACAGCCATGCAGGCATTGCAGCGCATTCCATGAATGCCTGCCCTGAGTGCGGCCATGCTTCCTGCGCCATCACTCCCACCGGCATCCATAGGAGCTAGGCCGCGGATCGCCATGTGCAGCAGAATCCCATCGGCCGTTGCGACTTGGCCGATGGGATCCTGCAGCTCGATCCGGGGCGATCTTGGCTAGCCGGTGAACGTGAAGCTGGTCTGCAGCTTGCGCGCTGTCCGGTCCGGATTGAGCATCAAGACGCAGAAGATGCCAACAACAACCAGGTAGATTCCGATCATCCCGAATGAGGCATTCATGCCCTGAGCCAGCAACTCGGCCATCTCCGCCGAGTCAGCCACGCCCTTAGGGCTGGGAATATAGCCCGCGCTGTCCATCAGGCCACCGACCATTGCGGGAGCGACCACGCCGCCCACCGAAGCCAGTCCAGTGAGCGTGGCCATGAGGGCCGCGCGCTGCCTGGAGCAGACGCTGAAGGCGATTGCCGTGGGAGCCAAGGGATAGATCATTGCCGTACCGGCACCGAGAGTCAGCATCGCCACGGCGGCGTAGCCGGAGAGGAAGGGCAGGATCGAGAAGCAGACCCCGGAAATCAGCAACGTTGCGCCGAACAGGGCGCCCATGGCCCAGCGAACCGTCACGCCGCGCTTCATCAAGTAGCGGGAGCCGAAGCCCAAAACCAGCAGCGCGATAGCGCCGATCACCCAGGGGAAGGTGGAGACCAAACCGATCATTTCCGGTGTCAGGGCAACGACGGATGCCAGATATTTCGGGGACCACGTGGTCAAGAATCCCTGCGCCCAGAAGCAGCCGGCACCTGCGAGCACCGCCGCCGCGAACATCCACGAGCCCAGGACTCGTCGAATCGGCACGATTTTCAGCAGATCGGAGGAATCCGCAATGCTCCCCTTGCCCTGCAGGTCGAATTCGGCGACCGGTTCCGGTTTCTGCCCAGCCTGCTGCTGGTCCTCCGCCAATGAGATGGCACCGGCTTTCGCCTGTGCCTTGCCCGCCGTGGAATGGCTGTACGGGCCGTCGCGGCCCAGAAGCAGCCACGCTACGCTCCAGAGCAGCCCGAAGATCCCCAGGAAACCGAAGGCCCAGCGCCAGCCCAGGGCCGGGTTGGCGATGATCCATGCAAGGGCAGGAGCCGCGAGGATCGGCCCCAGGGTTGAACCGGCAGCGATGACGCTGCTGGGCAGCCCACGTTCCTTCGCATTGAACCAGCCGTGGGCATGCTGCAGCGAAATGGGGGTCGCCGGCCCCTCGGCTCCACCCAGCAGGATGCGTGTGACCAGCAGGATTGCCGCGCCTCCGCCGAAGAGCATCGGGAACTGCAGGACCGCCCAGGCAATGCCCATGGTCAGCAGGATCCAGCGGGTGGATACCTTTCCGGCCAGGAAGCCGACAATAACTCCGACAATGGCGAAGAGGAAGAAGAAGGCGCTGCCGATGAAGCCGAACTGACCGGCAGTCAACCCGAGTTCGCGCATGGCGGGATCAGCCACGAGCCCCAGGACCGCCTTGTCGGCGAAGTTCACGATCTGGAAGAGTACCAGCATGCCGGTCACCATCCAGGCGCGCCGGTTCATCTTGCCGTTGGCAATGGCCGCACGCAAGGTGTGGTCCGCGAGATTCTGTGTCGTACTCATACCAAGCTCCCCTTGGAATCGGCCGCGGAGAGTCCCAGCGCCGCCGGGCCGATGCTGAAGACGTCATTGTCCTCGGCGATGGATACATTCCCCGCGAAATCACCGCGTGCGGTCTCCAGCATAGCTTCCAGATCAGCGGCACCGGGGGTGTTGGGAACGATGTGATGCAGCACCAGCGCGCCGACTTCGGCTTTCGCGGCGACCTTGCCCACCTCGCTGTACGGCGTGTGCGATTCACGCAAATGCACTTCGATGCCATCGCGCGTCGGGCCGTCCGGGAATGTCGCCAGGATGCCAGGCAGATCGATGACCTCATGCAGCAGCAAGTCAGCTCCGCGGGCGAGCCTGATGCAGTTCTCGGAGTAGGCGGTGTCTCCGGAGACCACGACGGAACCGTAGCGCGAGTCGATCCGGAAGGCGAATGCCGGGAAGCACAAGCGGTGGTCGACCAGAATCGCGGAGATCGCCACCAGCTCATCTCGGTAGATCTCAAAGGGCTCCATTTCCGGGTGGCGGTTTTCAACTGCGCAGGCCCCGGATGCCTCGGGGATCTGGATGTTCTGCGACTGGATCCATTCGTGGGGTTCGTCGCGGCCTTCATCGGCCATGCGGATCAACACGTCGGAGGAGAAGACCTTGTCCAGCAGCGCATCGACGATTTCTTCGGTGCTGGTCATTTCCCGCTCGGCGACGCGCGAAGCGATCTGCTGCTCGTGCTCCGGGCCAAGGGCGGGGATGCGATTGGGACGTCCAGGGCCGAAAACTTGGATAGGCCGGGCGAAAGACTCCCCCGGGACCTGCCACCCGGTCACCAGATAGGCGCCGAGATCGTAGATGTGGTCCGAGTGGTGATGGGTCAGCAGCACCGCGCGCAATTCGCCCCATTCGGCATGCGACCGGTAATTGCGGATGCTTCCCATGCCGCAGTCAATCACGTAGGTTGCCCCATCGACCCTAATCGCCGTGCTGGTGCCAGCACGGGAACTGGAAACGATCGGGCCGCCTCCGGTGCCAAGCGTGTAGACGCTCATTCCTTTTACCTGAGTGGTATTCACATTGGTGCCTTACTCGTAGAGTGCAGCAACGGGTCCCTTGGACCGCGATGCGTGAATTGCGAGGGTAGTGAAGAGTCCGGCAGCATAGGCCGAAGTGATAGAAATCATATACACCGAATTTTGCGATCGCAAGACCTATTGCATATCTAATGTGATTCATGCCATGCTGGACGCACCAGCCATCTACCCGTTAAGGAGTCATCATGGAACAGCAGCAAGGCCAAGAAATCATTCTGGGCGATCTGCCCAAGGGCATAACTTTGGCCAGTGAATCAATGGGCAACAAGACGTGGAATGTCCTCGGCCACACCTATCTCTCCAAGGTCGAGAGTTCCAGCAGCTTTGCATGGCTTTCCCTTGATCCCACTGGAACCGGTGTGCCTCCGCACGTGCACCCTAAGCAAGATGAGCACATTTACATAATGGAAGGCACTTACACCCTGTACCTGGACGGCGAATGGTTCAAGGCCGGGCCTGGCGATACCGTCCGCATGCCCATGGGACTTCCTCACGCCTACTACGTCAAGGATGGCGCACCGGGCAAATCGCTCTTTTGGGTAAGCCCTTCGGGACAACTGTCCACGCTCTTCGATGAGCTTCACAACTTGTCTGACCCGGAGGAAGTTGTCCGCCTCTCAGCACTGCGTGACGTGGACTTCCTGCCACCGGGATCCGTACCCGGCGCAGACTAGCATTGGCAGAAATTACTACGTGGCCGGCAGGGTTACTCCTGCCGGCCGCCGCAGGATGGAAGGAAAAAGCGCAGTGCCGCAAAATACGCGAGAGTCCGAGTTGCTCAAGTACGGGGATCATCCCGACCAGCATTTCATCCTGGCGCACCCGTTCAAACAGCCTTCCCTGGGCACTGCGGTCCTGGTCCACGGCGGCTACTGGCGCCAGCGGATCACCGCCAGCGTGATGCAACCGATGGCTGACGATTTGCTGCGCTCTGGCTGGAGCGTGGCCAACGTGGAATACCGGCGCGGTCCGGACCACCCGTGGCCCACCCCATCTTTCGATGTGGCCGCGGCAATCCAGCTCGTGCGCAGCACGTTGCGATACCAGGGCCAATCCGAGGCAGCTATTCTTATCGGACATTCGGTCGGCGGTCAATTGGCGCTGCTGAACTCCAATTTCGCCGATGCCGTGGTAGGCCTCGCTCCAGTCACCGATGCTTCCAAGGTGCATGCAGAATCCCTCGGCGATGGTGCAGCAATGGAATATTTCGGCGATTCTCCGGCCGGGATTCCGGTAATCTACCACGATGCTTCGCCAATCCAGGCCCCACCGCCTTCGGTGCCAACGCTCTTGGTCCACGGGTTCAACGACGACCGGGTACCGCTGGAGCACACGCGGGAATACCTGGATTCCCTGGCCGGACACGTTCTGCCGGAACAAATGATCCACCGGTCGCTGGACCACTTTGAAATCATCGACCCGCAGCAGCATCATTGGCAGGCCGTGCAGACCTGGATGCGGCAGGTACTAGTCGACGCGCGAGCCGAGTAGCCGACTCGCGTATAGCTCCGCATGCGGGGACAACAGCGCGTGCAACGCCAGGAAGGTCTTCTTGGCCTGCGGAGCTTTCCACCCATCAGGCAGGTATTCGAAGGGCAAATTCGGATCCCGATAAGGGAAACGCCGCCAGCGCGTAAGCATCGGAATATAGAAGGCGAAAGCCGCCCGCTCCAGTTCCGAGCGCTGCTCGGCTGACTCGACGGGATCAGCTAGCCGTTGCTGCCACGTTCCTAAGCGTCCGACATACAACTGGAGGAAGTCGGTGTACTGCTGGTCCAGTGCTTCAAGATCCCACCATTGGGCAACCTTGTCCCGGATATCGGCAGGGGACATGTAGTCAGCCTTGAAGAACTCGACGTACTTGGACAATCCTCGCGCATCCAAGCGGACCTTAGCCTGCTCGAATGCCAGATGCGGCCCCACAGCCACTCCTCCGGAGACCATCCCGAACCCTAAGCTAGCCAGCTCGGTGCGCAGTTCGTACCGGCGATTCCGCTCGCTCTCGGGTACGGAAAAAATAGCCAGCACCAAGGAGTCCCCGGAGGTTGAACGCGAAGGAGCAAAGATCCGTTGGTCGTCCTTCCGGAAGCTGTCCATAACCTCGGCGGAGAGCTGGTACTGGGATTCGTTCCCTGCGCGTTCGTTAATGAGCACGCCGCGGCTTTTCAACCGTGAAATGGTGGAGCGGATTGCTTGCGACTTGATTCCCAAGGCATCGAACATCTCGACGATGATAGAAACAGGGAAAGAGCCATTGGCCGGTTCGCCATACAGGCCGTACAGCGTCACCAGCAGATTCTGGTGCTGCAGTTTCGTTCCCCCGATATCCACTGGTTCAACGTCCTTCATTTGCGCTACGGCTACTTTTTCTATTCCTCGTTCCTATCCTAGGTGGCCAGCGATCGAATCAGGGGTATCAGCGCCTTCCCGCCTGCGGCTCTGCGCCTGAGCGAACCGGGACGAGTACACTCTGGACACTAGGACCGCTGGTTCAACTCTCCGCAGTCCATCTGACCCAGATGGTTTTATCTGGTTAAGGTCAGTGCTTGCCTCCGCCCAAAGCCAACGTGGCTGGAAAGCGGCAATGGGGTACAGCACGTGTTGTCCGGCGCTAGCTGCGGCCCGCAAGGTACTGGGCATCAGGCTGGCAGCTAGCGCCTGAGAAACTCCACTGAGGTCGTCCGAAAGGGCAGCGCGGCGCAGTGGAAATGCCTTGCGCACAATTTCTCGCGAGGCACTGCAGATGCTTCTTGAATTGGAAGCGTGAGCCCCCGCGATAGGTTCTCTCCGCCAAGCGGCACCCGCTTTGGAACTTGGAGAAGATCTATGAGAGTTCAATTGGCTGCGTCATCAGGTCATGCCTCCAACCAGGACCGCCAAAGACTTTGGCAGGAACCTGCTCCCGGGCAAGAATAAGCAAAAACCCCGATTCGCCAAGCGAATCGGGGTTTTCAGCAAGAATCTAAAGACTACTCAGCAGCAACTGCTTCTTCAGCTTCTTCCTCGACGACTGGAGCCAGCGACAGCTTGCCGCGGTCATCAATCTTGGTGATCTCCACCTGCAGCTTCTGGCCAACGCCGACGACGTCTTCGACGTCCTCGACACGCTTGCCATCGTTGATCTTGCGCAGCTCGGAGATGTGCAGCAGGCCGTCCTTGCCCGGGGTCAGCGAAACGAACGCACCGAAGGTGGTCAGCTTCACGACGGTACCCAGGTAACGCTCGCCGACCTCAGGAACCTGAGGGTTGGCAATAGCGTTGATGGCCGAGCGGGCAGCTTCAGCGGACTCGCCGTTGGTTGCGCCGATCAGCACGGTGCCGTCATCTTCGATCGAGATGTCAGCGCCGGTGTCTTCCTGGATCTGGTTGATCATCTTGCCCTTAGGGCCGATGACCTCGCCGATCTTGTCCACTGGAATCTTCACGGAGATGATTCGTGGAGCGTTGACGTTCAGTTCATCCGGAGCGTCGATAGCCTGGTTCAGAACGTTCAGGATGTGCAGGCGTGCTTCGCGAGCCTGGGTCAGCGCGGCGGCCAGAACCGATGCCGGAATACCATCCAGCTTGGTGTCCAGCTGGATCGCGGTAACGAACTCGGAGGTACCTGCAACCTTGAAGTCCATGTCGCCCATGGCATCTTCGGCACCGAGGATATCGGTCAGGGCAGCGTAACGGGTTTCGCCGTCTACGGTGTCCGAAACCAGGCCCATGGCGATGCCTGCAACGGCAGCCTTCAGTGGCACGCCAGCGTTCAGCAGCGACAGGGTCGATGCGCAAACCGAGCCCATGGAGGTCGAGCCGTTGGAGCCCAATGCCTCGGAGACCTGGCGGATTGCGTATGGGAATTCCTCGCGGCTAGGCAGCACTGGAACCAGTGCGCGCTCAGCCAGTGCGCCATGGCCGATTTCGCGGCGCTTAGGCGAACCAACACGGCCGGTTTCACCGGTCGAGTATGGAGGGAAGTTGTAGTTGTGCATGTAGCGCTTGGTCTTCACCGGCGACAGCGAGTCGATCTGCTGTTCCATCTTCAGCATGTTCAAGGTGGTGACGCCCATGATCTGGGTTTCGCCACGCTCGAAGATTGCCGAACCGTGAACGCGAGGCAGAACCTCGACCTCGGCGGAGAGCTGGCGGATGTCAGCAAGGCCGCGGCCGTCGATGCGGATCTGGTCGGTCAGGATGCGCTGGCGCACGATGTGCTTGGTAACAGCGCCGAATGCCTTGGAGATTTCACCCTCGCGGCCTGCGAAAGCGTTGCCTTCGCCAGCCAGCGATGCAACGATCTCTTCCTTGTATGCGCTGGCAGCGTTGTCGCGCTCCTGCTTGTCAGCGATGGTGTAGATCTCCGTCAAGCGGATCGAAGCAGCAGCCTCGACAGCGGCGAAGGCATCTTCTTCGTAATCGCGGAAGACCGGGAATTCAACGGTTTCCTTGGCAGCGCGAGCAGCCAGGTCGGCCTGGGCCTCGCACAGGACCTTGATGAATGGCTTCGCAGCCTCAAGGCCCTCAGCGACAACCTCTTCGGTTGGAGCCTGGACGCCGCGTTCCTTGATCAGTTCCCAAGCGTTGTCGGTAGCTTCAGCTTCCACCATCATGATGGCAACGTCGTCGCCAGCGATACGGCCGGCAACAACCATGTTGAAGACAGCGTTCTTCAGCTCGGAGTGGCGTGGGAAGGCAACCCACTGTGCGCCGTTTCCGTCATCAACCAGTGCAACGCGAACGCCGCCGATTGGGCCGGAGAATGGCAGACCCGAAAGCTGGGTGGACATCGACGAAGCGTTGATCGCTACGACGTCGTACAGCTCATCTGGCTCGATGGACAGCACGGTGACGACAACCTGGACCTCGTTGCGCAGGCCCTTGACGAAGGCTGGGCGCAGTGGGCGGTCCATCAGGCGGCAAGCCAGGATGGCTTCGGTCGATGGGCGGCCTTCGCGGCGGAAGAAGCTGCCTGGGATGCGGCCGGCTGCGTACATGCGCTCTTCAACGTCCACGGTCAGTGGGAAGAAGTCGAAGCCTTCGCGTGGGTGCTTGCCAGCGGTAGTTGCCGAGAGCAGTGCGGTCTCGTCATCGATGTAGACCATTGCCGAACCTGCAGCCTGCTTGGCAATGCGGCCGGTTTCGAAGCGAATGGTGCGGGTGCCGTAGCGACCGTTGTCGATCTGTGCTTCGGCGAATTGGATTTCTGGACCCTCCATTAAGGGGGTGCTCCTTTCGATCGCTCCCACGTGGTGGATGAGCGAACCGTGTGGCCCTACCCAGATCTGGTCTTCGATCGAGACCCGCGCTGGGGCGCATATTTGCCCTAGCGAAAGTCACTACCGAGGACCGCGAAACTGGCGGTCGGGACCAACGGTCAGTCAGCCCTGGGAGTTATTTTCTTTTGGGGCCCGCATAGAACATGCAGACCCAGGTACTAGCCTACCGGGAATTGGCAAAAGACGCAGTTCTTGGGCGATAGGCGCGTGCCAGCCACTTGCGTCGCTGCCATTCATCGTTTGAGAGCGGCCTTGCAGCCTGGGCAACCAGCGAAGATCATGCGGCGCTGCTGCCCTGGCGATCCCCGGGCGCAACCAGCACGGTGCGCGTTGATCCTCATTTAGGCAGGGAAACCTGCAGAAGGAAAATTTCTCCAGCCGGGATTATTCATAGCCTGTCGATTGTTGTTCTCCATGGGCTTTGCCCTGACGGACCGCGGCAATCGCCGCAGTCCAGAACATTTCCAGTCGCAACCCGCAAGACAAAGGAAAAACCTGATGGCAACTATGGTCAATGCATACGCAGCGCACTCTGCGACTGATGGACTCATTCCGACGCAGATTGAACGTCGTGCAGTAGGTCCGCACGATGTCTTGATTGATATCAAGTTCTCCGGCATCTGCCACTCCGACATCCACACGGTGCGCGGAGAATGGGGAAACCAGACCTACCCGCTAGTGCCGGGCCACGAAATTGCCGGCATCGTTGCCGAAGTCGGGCCAGAGGTAACCAAGCACAAGGTGGGCGACCGCGTTGGCGTGGGCTGCATGGTCAATTCCTGCATGGAATGCGAGAACTGCCTTGCCGGAGACCAGCAATTCTGCGAGCAGAGTGTTGGTACCTACGGTGCTCTTGACCGTGATGGCAGCATGACCCAAGGTGGCTACGCCACGCATGTCGTGGTTACCGAGAACTTCGCCCTGAACATTCCTGAAGGCATCGATCTGGATGTTGCTGCGCCCCTGCTTTGCGCCGGCATCACCACCTTCTCCCCGCTGAGGCACTGGGGTGCAGGGCCGGGCAAGAAGATTGCCGTCGTGGGACTCGGCGGCCTGGGCCACATGGCGGTCAAGATCGCCAGTGCCATGGGCGCTGAGGTCACCGTTCTGTCGCAGTCGCTGAAGAAGAAGGATGATGGACTGAAGCTGGGCGCAACCGACTACCGGGCCACCAGCGATGAGAACACCTTCAAGGATCTGCAGAAGAAGTTCGACCTGATCATCAACACCGTCAGCGCTTCCATCGACGTCAGTGCCTACCTCGGACTGCTGCGCGTGAACGGCACCATGGTCAACGTTGGTGCTCCGGCAGAACCGTTGCCTGTCAATGCCTTCGCACTGATCGGGGGACGCCGTTCCTTCGCAGGTTCGCAGATCGGCGGCATCGAGGAAACCCAGGAGATGCTGGATTTCTGTGCCCAGCATGGCATTGGCGCAGAGATCGAGGTCATCGGTGCCACGCAGATCAATGAGGCTTACGAGCGCGTGCTGGCATCCGATGTCCGCTACCGCTTCGTAATCGATACCGCGACGTTGGCCTAGTTACCCCAGCTCACTCGGGTCGCAGAGAACGGCGCCGGTCTTGTCCAGCAGTGCAGGACAGATCCGGCGCCGTTTCGCGTCTGGCTAATTAACGTTCATTCGCCCCGGCGCGATCTACGAGTGCCTGCGTTCTCCCGTTGGCTGCCCTGTTCTGGAGCCTCGGCCGCAGTGCCCTGCTCAGACAAATTCCCCTTGATCGCGGCAAGCTCGGATTGGAGTTGCGCCACGGCACCACTGAGGTTCTTCAGTTCCTGCCTGCGGCGGCTGGCAGCCCTGAAAGTCTTGATCATCATGGCGATGATCAGCGGAATGGCCGCGAGCAGGGCCCAGCCGCTGCGTTCAAAGAAGTCGAGGGCCACCGGCAGGGCCTGATTGAATTCCCAGAAGGAATTCACTCCCCCGGCAATCGATTCCAATGCAGATTCCACGGGAGCCAGTTGCTTGCCCACAACTGGTATTCCGGAAAGATCAGGGGCATTCACCGGAGGCTCGCCCATGGTCCATCGCGGATCACCTGGCCGCTTCAGGATATAGATCCCGGCACCGGCGCTGGCAGCGGCGAATAAGAGCACCGAGGCCAGGGCGACCGCCACTAGCTGGTGCCTCCGCCATAGCCCCGCCGCCACGGCAAAACCAATCACCAGAATCCAAATCCACATTCGCAGTTGTTCCAGGCCAATGCCCGTCAGTAAATCCATGAACTTTGCCTCATTGCTCTGGGCCGCCATGACCCAAGTTGTGCGTTACTTCATCCCACTTAGGTACGCTATCGCGAGCAGCGGATTAATTGCCGCCTAGCACGTCAATCCGGTTGAGATCGAATCGTTCGAGTCGTCATATTGCTTCCTTGCCCCGGTATCCGGGACCCAATAGCCGATGGCTTCCGGCTCGTCCAATGCAGCGATCGGCTCATGCCACCTGCCGGCAGCTCGAATGGTAATTGCCACTAGCCCTCTTGCGATCGCGGATCTGGCATCGGTTGAGGTGGCAACGCGACGCACCCCAAAGACCAGAAGACCCCGTTCTCCAGACTCCTGCAGCTTTGCCGTTGCAAATGCCCGAACCGGTACAGTGCTCTTGCCTTGGGTGCGTTGGCGACACTGGCCTGAATTTGAGTTAATGGGTCTGGATCCGCTGCTCGGCGGATCACCTGGGATCGAGGAGGCTGGCATTGGCGGAGCCTAATTTTGCTGAACATTATTGGGATTTCATTGAGCGGGGAAGCATCTTGGTAGTGACTCTCAGTGGACCGGCTCATCTGCGGTTGATGGATCCGGAAAATTTCGCGGCATTCCAAGACGGAGAAGAATTCGAAGCATACGGTGGACTGGCACGCCGTGCTCCATACCGAATCAAGGTGCCCCATTCCGGACCCTGGTTTCTAGCGATTGATCTGACTGGCCTCGGTGCGCGTGGGGTGCGCCACGAAGTCAGCATCGTGCTGCCACAGAAGCTGGAAGCTCGACGACCAGCCCGGGACTAGAAGCAAGATCCCGCAGGAGAACTTAGCCCGCGAGCTCACTCGAAATATCGACAAGCTGTTGCATCCTCATTCCGGGCCAACCGTGGACCATATCCACCCACTGCGCCGGAACACTCGAGAACCCTGAAGCTGCGCCAATGAGCGATCCGGCGATGGCTGCCACGGTGTCGGTATCCACGCCTCCGCGAACAGCCGCTTCCAGCACCGGAACCAAGCGAGCGTTCCCGTCTTCCGGTTCGGCGGTGGCGATCGCGCTCCAAGCACCTTGGAATGCTTCAACGACCCAACCGTTATTTGTGAAGTCCCGAGGTCGATGGTTTTCGGCCTGGTGGATGCGCTGCTCCCATGCTTGTGCGCGTTCTGGTTCAAGCATCGCAAGACCACTGCGAATATCTAGTTCGCCGGTGAGCACAGCGTGGTGAATGGCTACTGTCCAAAGCCCGCAGGCCTCAGCGGCTTCATCATCAAAATGGGTCAGCTTGCTGATAGCTGCCGCAGCTTCGAATGCGGCAGCAGGCGGTTCAGACAGATAAGCCAGCGCCACGGGCGCTGTGCGCATGAGACTGCCGTTCCCGCCGGAGCGGCCAGTTCTCCGGTGAATCTGTTCAGAACCAGCTAGCGCATCATCAGCGGTCGGCTCGGCTCTTCCGTCAGCAGACGCAACATGCTGGGCGTGGGCAAGGACAGCCCGCGTCTGGTTGCCGACGTCCGGTGCGTTCGTGGCCCATTTGGCCCATTCCCGAACCATGTAGTTGCTCGCGTCACCATCAAGCTTGCCGTTGGAATCCAGCAGGCCCTGGGCAATGACTATGGCCATTGAGGTGTCGTCGGTCCACTCCCCGGGCGCAAAATCGCCCAACCCGCCACCAATCATCGAGATTTTGGCGGATTCGGGCAACGGTGCGTTGAATTCGTAGCCCGCGCCCAGGGCATCTCCGGCAGCCATCCCGGTCAGGACTCCACGAATTCGATCTTTCACCTGTACTGAATGTGCCATTTGCGCCTTTCACAGGGTGGTCGCCAATGCAGAGTAATACTGCTTGGATCCACTGTACCGATGCGCGGCGACAGTAGAGCTACCTGAGCGGCCCCGATAGCGTTCCCACGGTTGATTTGCGTCCTTGCGTCGTCGACCGGAATAGCGAACGAGGACATTGATGCGGTCACGATAACCGTTCCGCTTCTACCTGCGATCCCGACTTCGGTAAATAGCTCACCCGGTTGGCTTCGTCGCTGTCCCGGCTTGCTGCAAGCGCTCACGGGCATCGCCGAGCGGAGGCAGATCTCCTTGATCTCGATAGGCGTTTGACCCAACTTCTTGCAGTTATGGCCAATGCCCTGCAGGAACCAGGTTCCTGCAGGGCATTGGATGTCGCCAGCCTCGGTCGTTGCGCCTAGGCGAATGCAGGCGGTGGCGGAGTCGTGGGGTCAGTTGGGTGCCCCGGCGCCGGCTCAGTGGGATCCTGCGGGCCCGGGGGCGGGATCGGCCCATCCGGATGCGAAGGGCTTGGTGGTACGTCCGGCTGCGCCGGGCTTGGCGGAGCATCTGGTGTCGGCGGTTGCGCTGGCGGTTCTGGCTGGTCGGGAATACTCGGATCACCCTGCATCGGAGCACCTGATTCGTGTAAGTGATTCATTGGAACCTGCTTTCCGTCGTATCGGTTCGACCATTCAACGACGGATCGTCTCCGCCTTGCAACGGCATTCAGGAATCGCAAAGCTGCAACAGTGCCGCGACATGGCGTGGTCGCGTCGAATCGGAAAGCATCACTCGGTTCAACCCATTGGTTTCGCAAGCTGCCGTGCGCCAGCGCAGCCGACCTATAGCAGCATGCGCACGATTGGTGTCGCGATGAGGATGGTCAGGACAACGCGCACGAACCAGATAGCTACCATCTGCGGGATGTTCAGCGGAATCTGCGTCGCCAGGACGCATGGCACCAATGCTGAAAAGAAGATGATTGCAGAGACGCAAACGATGGCGATCACCATGCGCAGCTCGATGGATTCGTGTCCCGCAATGAGGGTTGCTGGAAGGAACATTTCAGCAATGCCGGTAGCCGAAGCCTTGCCAGCCAGCAACGGGTCATCCAGCCCGACGATCCAGGCAAATGGGACAAACAGGTATCCTAGCCAGTCGAAAACTGGAGTGAAGCGGGCAACCACCAGTCCGAGCAATCCGACAGAGAGAATGGACGGCAAAATTGCCATGGCCATTTTCAGCCCATCCCATACGTTGGCGCCGACATTCTTGAGCAGCGATGGCGCTCGCCGCGAGGCTCCCATGGCTTCGCTCCAGGCAACGCGTGCACAATTGCCCGTGACCAGTTTTTCCTTGTCATGTTCCATGCCCAGGTACGTCGTGTCTGGAATCCGGCTCAAAGGCGGAATGCGCACCGAAATGGCGGTCACCGCAAAGGTGACTACCAGCGACAGCCAGAAGTACAGGCTCCAGTGGTCCATCAGGTCCAGCGCCTTGGCAACAATAACCATGAAGCTGGCTGACACCGTGGAAAAACCGGTAGCGATGATGGCAGCTTCGCGACCCGTGTAGCGGCCGCCACGGTACATGCGGTCGGTGATCAGCAGACCCAGCGAGTAGCTTCCCACGAAGGAAGCCACGGCATCCACGGCCGAACGTCCCGGGGTGCGCCAAATTGGACGCATGACCGGTTGGCAGAAGACACCAAGGAACTCCATCAGCCCGTAGCCAACTAGCAAGGCCAAGAAGATGGCACCTACTGGAACGATCAAGCCAACGGGAATGACCAATTTGTCCAGCAGAAAAGGACCCATGTCCGGATCGCTGAGCCACGCCGGGGCAAAGTTGAAGAGCAGCGAACAGCCGACAGCCAGCCCGAAGATGTTCAGGAATGCGAATATGCCACGTACCTTGGATGCCTTCCATCCTCCGGTGACGAAGGGAATAACTGTCCCGCAGACGAGCATCAGCAAGATAATGTACGGAACGACCGGTGCCGCGGCAGTTTGAATCCACGTCACCAAGTGATCCAACGGGATGGTGCTCTTGCCGTTGATGGTGATGGGGAGGAAGAAGAACAAAATACCGATAAGGCTATAGATCACGAATCGCAGAACGACCGGAAGAGTGCTTTGTGCTTCAACGCTTGAAGTTGTCATAGGATACCGCCTTGTCGATGAGGGCGAGGGCATTAGCGTGATTTGATGCGATATCCATACAACGCGACTCTGGCCCAGCAATGTGACGGGGATCGCTTTTATTGTCCGGAGTTTCAGACTTCGCGCAGATGAGCGCTTCTGCGCGCTTCCTGTGGCTGCGCAGATGGAAGCAGGCCCACAGAACGATCGCCCCCACTTGCCATGATTCTCATAGGACTAGTCTGTAGGATCGATATAGTCTGCATAGGCACTGATTCCAGCTTTCGGCTGAAAAAATGCGCTCAAATAGGTCTTGGCGTCATGCAGGGAATAACCTAGGGAGAACACATACGCAACCGATGGCGCACACCCATCGGCCACGACGTTTCAATGCAGCACGCAGCACATAGATTGTCCAGCAGAAACGAAGGCACCATTTTGAACGGCAATGCCACCTTTAAGCACCACAACGTTGCGCTTTTATCAGTGAACAGCGTCCTCGCACCCGAGGTGGTGAGCTCTGCAGAATTCGACGAGCGACTTGCTCCTAGCCTGAAACGCCTTCGCCTGTCCAAGAAGCTTCTGGAACGAGTTTCCGGGGTCAAGGAACGCCGCTGGTGGTCCGATGGCGTTGAATTCGACGACGCTGCAATTCTTGCCGGCAAGAAGGCGCTGGCCCAGGCCGGTGTCGATGCCAGCGAAATCGGCCTGCTGATCAACACTTCGGTCACCCGCCGCAACTTGGAGCCGTCGGTGGCTTCCAAGGTGCACAACGGCTTGGGCTTGCCATCCTCCGCCATGAATTTCGACGTGGCCAACGCCTGCCTCGGCTTCGTCAACGGCATGAGCCTGGCAGCGAACATGATCGACTCCGGCCAGATCAAGTACGCCCTGATTGTTGCCGGCGAAGATGCCAAGCCAACCCAGGAAACCACTTTCCAGCGGCTGAACGCCGAAACTTCCACGCGCGATGACTACATGCGTGAATTCGCCACGCTGACCTTGGGTTCCGGCGCCGCCGCTGCGGTCATTGGCCCAGCGGATGCGCACCCGGAAGCGCACCGCATCGTCGGCGGCGTATCGCGTGCCGGCACCGAGCACCACGAGCTGTGTGTCGGCGGACCCTCGGGCATGTACACGGACACGAAGGGCTTGCTGGATAACGGCCTCGAACTGGTCGTGGATGCCTGGGATGAAGCCCATCAATCCGGTTGGAATTGGAAGTCCATGGACCGCTACGTGACCCATCAGGTTTCCAAGTCCTACACCAATGCCATTATCAAGGCCGTCGGCCTGGTCAAGGACCGCGTGCCAATCACTTTCTCCAAGTGGGGCAATGTCGGACCGGCTTCCCTGCCCATGACCCTGTCCCAAGAAGCCGACTCGCTGAAGAAGGGCGACCGGGTGCTGTGCATGGGCGTCGGTTCCGGCCTGAACACCGCGATGATGGAGATTGCCTGGTGACCGAGCTTTTCCCCGGTGTAGATGCCATTTATTCGAAGTATCTGGAAGTACCGTCCACGTCGCAGGTGGACTCCCCGGGCACTAGGCACCGGTGGCACGTCCTGGATAACAACGAAGAACTGAAGCAACGCGGAATTGAGCCGGCCGGCACCTTGCTCTGCGTGCACGGCAACCCCACCTGGTCCTACCTCTGGCGCAGCCTGCTGAACCATGTGTCCGAGCACGGGCTGCTGTGGCGAGTGGTGGCAGTGGACCAGCTGGACATGGGCTTCTCCGAGCGCAGCGGCAAGTTCCGCCGCCTGGCCGACCGCGTCAACGATCTCGGCGATCTGACTGGCGCACTGGGGCTAACCGGCAAAATCACCACCGTAGGCCATGACTGGGGCGGCATCATCTCCCTGGGCTGGGCCGTCTCCCACCCGGACCAGCTGGAGAACGTGGTGTTGACCAACACCGCAATCCACCCTGCAGGCTTCGAGCTTCCCTCCGCGCTGAAACTCGCGTCCCACCCCGCGGTGCACGGTTGGGGCACCAAGACTTCCCCTGCCTTCTTGCAGGTAACCCACGCGCTGGCGCAGCCGGCCTTGGCCCCGGATATCCGCAAGGCCTTCATGGCCCCGTACACCAACGCTGAAAAGCGCGAGGGCGTAGCCAACTTTGTCGCCGATATCCCGTTCTCCCAGGATCACCCAAGCCGTCCGGCCTTGGACGAGATCTCGGAAGCAGTGCGCTCCTTGAAGGTCCCGGCCCTGATGCTCTGGGGACCCAAGGACCCGGTCTTCTCCGACCGCTACCTGCGCGATCTGATGTCGCGACTGCCCCACGCCCAGGTACACCGCTTTGAAGGCTCCAGCCATTTGGTGGGCGAAGACAACGATATTGCCACCCCGATCTTCCAGTGGCTTGCCGGCGAGAAGAGTTCCAAGAACACCTCGCGTGCCCAATCCCTGGGCGAATACCGTCCGATGCTTGCCGAACTCGATTCGCGCACCGAGGACCAATCGGCCGCGGTCGTGGACATCAATCCTGCGCGATCGCTGTCCTGGGCCGAACTGGGGCAGCGCGTGAATGCCCTGGCCGCAGGATTGCGGCAGATCGGAGTGGAGGCCGGCGACCGGGTGAACCTGCTGGTTCCACCGGGAATTGAACTGACCACCCTGATCTACGCCTGCCTGCGCCTGGGTGCGGTCATTGTGGTGGCCGATGCCGGCCTTGGCACCAAGGGCATGGGACGAGCCATCAAGGGTGCTGGCCCGAGCTACCTGATTGGCATCGACCGTGCGCTCACCGGTGCGCGGCTGTTCGGCTGGCCGGGAACCAGGATTGCCGCTGGAGACCTGCCTGCTGCGAAGCGCAAGCTGCTGGGGGTAGCCCATACCCTGCCCGAGCTCTATGAAGCCGGCAGCCAGGCCGCTTCCGGGTCCCGGGTTTTCGAGCCATCCGATCCGGATGCCGATGCGGCGGTCCTGTTCACCTCCGGCTCCACCGGTCCGGCCAAGGGAGTGGTGTACACGCATCGCGAACTGGCCGCCATGCGCGATACCCTGCGTGAAACCTACAACCTCAAGGCCGGCTCTGCGCTGGTGGCAGGCTTCGCGCCGTTCGCGCTGCTGGGCCCTGCTTTGGGTGCCACCTCGGTCACCCCGGACATGGACGTCACCGCACCGCGGACCTTGACTGCCGCTGCGTTGGCAGACGCCGCCCTCGCGGTGGATGCAACCACCGTCTTTGCCTCCCCCGCCGCGCTGGCTAATGTCCTGGAAACCCAGGATGCGCTGAACCAGGCTCAGCGGGAAACCTTGGAAGGCGTCTCGCTGATGCTGTCCGCCGGCGCCCCGATTCCCGAGCATCTGCTGGCCAAGGTGCAGGATCTGGTTCCCAATGCCCGGGTCCACACCCCGTACGGCATGACCGAGGCCTTGCCAGTCACCGATATCGACTTGGCCGGCATCCGCGCTGCCGGAGCGGGCAATGGCGTGTGCGTGGGCACCGCAGTCGCCGGAGCCACCGTTGCCATCGCGCCGATTGACGCCCTGGGCGTGGCCGGAGACAAGCCGGAATACACCCCGAATGCCACCGGCGAAATCCTGGTCCGCGCCCCGCACGTCAAGGACCGCTACGACCGGCTGTGGATCACCGAACAGCTCAGCGTCTCCATCCCCGGCTGGCATCGCACCGGCGATGTCGGGCATCTGGATGAGGCCGGACGCCTGTGGGTCGAAGGACGCCTTGGCCACGTGCTGCGCACCGCCAAGGGCGCTATTACCCCGGTAGCCGCCGAGCACGCTGTCGAGTCGGTTGCTGGCGCTGGCCGTGCCGCGCTGGTCGGCGTGGGACCTGACGGAACCCAGGCCGCGGTGGTCGTCATGGAAACGGTGCCCGCGGCCCGCAAATCCGGTCCGGCCGCCAGCGATCTGGCCCGCCAGGTTCGCGCCGCGGTCGCGGCCACTGGCACCGAGGTGGCAGCGGTCCTGGTAGTCCCAAGCCTGCCCACCGATATCCGGCACAACTCCAAGATTGACCGGGCCGCGCTCGCCCACTGGGCTGCCGCGGCCCTCGCAGGTGGAAGGATCCGCAATCCGTGAGCCCATCGAAAAATGAAGACGCTGCCCGTCGCGTTCTGGTCACCGGAGCCAGTGGCATGCTGGGTGGCGCTGTAGCCCAGCTATTGCGCGACAAGGGCCACCATGTGCGCACCTTCCAGCGCGGCAGCTCGGCATCAGCCATCGATGAAGTCCGCGGCTCGCTCACGGATCCGCAGGCTGTCGCCGCGGCCGTGGAGTCCATGGACGCGGTCATCCACCTGGCAGCCAAGGTCTCCTTCACCGGTGCATGGGAAGACTTCGCCGCCACCAATATCGCGGGAACCAGCAATCTGCTCGAAGCGTCCAAGCGCGCAGGAATCAGGGATTTCGTGTTCGTCTCTTCCCCTTCCGTGGCGCACTTCGGCGATTCGCTGGCGGGCGCCGGTGCGGGTGAGGCCGATCCGGCCAAGGCGCATGGATTCTATGCACGCTCCAAGGCAGCGGCCGAGCTCAATGCCCTGGGCGCCGATTCGCCAGCACTTCGCGTCACCGCCATCCGCCCGCACGTTGTGTGGGGACCCGGCGATACCCAGCTGGTGGAACGCGTCATCCAGCGGGCCAAGGCCGGACGGCTGCCCCTGCTGGACCAGGGCGCAGCACTGATCGACACCACCTATATCGACAATGCCGCTGCGGCGATTGTCCGCGGTCTGGAACGCATGGACCACGCCCACGGGCGAGCCCTGGTGGTCACCAATGGCGAACCTCGGCCGGTGGGCGAGCTGATCGCCGGCATCTGCAAGGCTGGCGGCGCCCCGGCTCCGAAGCTCAACGTTCCGGGCTGGCTGGCCCGTGCGGCCGGTTCGGTGATCGAGAAGTTGTGGTTGGCAGCCGGTTCGCGCAACTTGGTTCATGATGAGCCGCCGATGACCCGTTTCCTGGCCGAGCAGCTGTCTACCGCGCATTGGTTCGACCAGCGCGAAACCCATGAAGTCCTGGACTGGAAACCTGCGGTAAGCATTGACGAGGGCCTGGAGAAGCTGGCGGATCACTACCAGAACTAGTTGGCCGGGAAGGCAGCCGCCGTTTTTGGAGCGCGCGCAGTTGCCTTGGCAGCAGTCCGTGCGTCTTGGCGTCATCTGCTTTCGTGGATTCCTGCCCAGCCATTGCGCTGGGATATCTTGATTCAATGAGCAAGAAGATTTCATACCAGGGCGAAGCCGGCTCCAACTCGAATATGGCCTGCATGCAACGTTTCCCGGACATGGAAGCCGTGCCTTGTGCCAGCTTCGAGGACGCGTTCGCCATGGTGGAAAACGGTGAAGCGGAGCTGGCGATGATTCCGATAGAGAACTCCATTGCCGGTCGCGTTGCCGATATCCATGTCCTGCTCCCCGAGTCGGAACTGCACATTGTCGGCGAGCACTACCTGCGGATCCGCTTCGACCTTCTCGGACTGCCTGGCAGCACCATCGCGGATGCGGCCGAGGTGCACAGCCACATCCATGCGCTGGGCCAGTGCCGCAAGGTCATACGCCAGCACGGCCTGACCCCGGTGATTGCCGGTGATACTGCAGGTTCGGCCCGCGAAGTGCGCGAATGGAACGATCCTGCCAAGCTCTCGCTCGCTCCGCCCATGGCGGCCGAACTCTACGGCTTGGAGGTGCTGGCTTCCGGTGTCGAGGACGACCAGACGAACACGACCCGCTTCGTAGTGCTCGCCCGCAGGCACGAACTGCCGCACCGTTCCCAGCTCCCCGACTCGGTGATTACCACTTTGGTGTTCCAGGCGCGCAACGTGCCTAGCGCGCTATACAAGGCATTAGGCGGATTTGCCACGAACGGCGTGAATCTCACCCGCATGGAAAGCTACATGGTCGGTTCGTCCTTCGCCGCTACCACCTTCATGGTCGACATCGAGGGCCACCCCGAAGACCTTCCTGTGCGCTTGGCGTTGGAAGAACTGGAATTCTTCACCTGGGAAATCAAGATCCTCGGCACGTACGCGGCCAGCGAGCATCGCCAACGGGGTTCGGCAGCTTTCGTCTAGGCCTGCCCCGGCTTTCTGCGTCCGGGGGCGGCTGGACGATCCGCTGCCACTACCCCCTCCATGAGTAGCGGCGTTCGGGCCTGCCGACTCCCCCGTAGCGCAGGTTCACCTGAGCCAGGTTTTCCTCTGCCAGGTATTCCAGATACCGGCGAGCGCTCACCCGGGACGTGCCCAGCTTCTGCGCGGTTTCGGTGGCCGATATGGGTTCGGCAGCTTCCTTGACGATGCTCTCAACCAGTTCCATGGTTTCGGCGCTGCAGCCTTTGGGAAGAGGCCGGCGCTTTTGTCCGCCGAGCCCGAAGAGCATGTTCACATCGGCCTGCTGCAATTCCTGGTCCGCTGCTTCGCCCAGCGGCTGGTAGGCCTTCGCGTAGTGCTCCAGCCGTTCGCGCAGGTCATCCCGCGAGAAGGGCTTCATCAGATAGTGGACGATGCCGCCACGAAGCGCGCGGCGCACGGTATCCATTTCCCGCGCCGCGCTGATCACCAGGACATCGAGCTCCGGCTGGACTTCGCGCAGGCGCTGCAAGAGGTCCAGGCCGTTCATGTCCGGCAAATGGATATCGAGCAAGATGAGATCCGGCGAGAGCGCGCCGGCGGCCTTGATCGCGTCACCGGCGGAGTGCGCCACGCCGACCACGGTGAACCCCGGTTCGCTGTTGACGAATCCAGCGTGCACCTTGGCGACCATGAAGTCATCGTCGATCACCAGTACTTTGATCACTTCTTGCTTCCTACTTCCTGAGCGTGGCGGTAAACCGGGCACCTTGTGCATTGGCCGCGGCCAGCTCTCCACCGCGGCGGCGGCAAACCAGGCGGCTGATGGCAAGGCCGAAGCCCCTGCCGCCGGAAACCGCGCTGTCCTTGGTGGAGAAACCTTGGGTGAAGATCTCGTCCATGGCATCTTCCGCGATGCCTTCTCCATTGTCCCTCACGGTGATTCGCACCAGCTCGCTGGTTTCCTCGATCCCGACCTGGATTTCCGGATTGGCAGCCGCAGCAGCCGCGTCCATCGCGTTATCGACGAGATTGCCAATCACGGTGGTCAGATCCCGCGCCAGCTGGTCCTCGCACCTGCCCAAGGTTGAGCTAGGCGCCATCTTCAGGTGCACCCCTCGCTCGGCGGCCACGCTGGACTTGGCAATCAGCAACGCGGCAATCGTGGGTTCGGCGATGCACGCGGAGACGTCCTCGAAGATCTTGCTCCGGCTGAAGCTCACGCCATCGATGAAGCCCACGACTTCGTCGTATTCCCCGAGCTGGATCAACCCGGAAATTGCGTGCAGCTGGTTGGCGAATTCATGGGTCTGCGCCCTGAGCATGTCGGCGGTGGCCTTGCTGTCTCCAAGTTCTTGTTCCAGCAGGGTCAGTTCGGTCTTGTCGCGGAAGGTGGTGACCGATCCCAAATCCCGCCTGGCGGTCTTGACCGGCATCCGGTTGAAGACCAATACCCGCTCGCCGACAAGGAATTGCCGGTCGGGCAGCTCTTGGCTGGTGGTCAGTGCATGGCGGACCTGCGGAACAACATCCAATTCGTCCAGGGTCCTGCCCACGCAGTGACTGGGCAGCTGGAGCAGCTCGATGGCGACATCATTGGCCAGCATCACCCGGCTATCCGGCGACACCGAGATGATTCCCTCTTTGACTCCGTGCAGCAGGGCTTCGCGATGCTCGAAAAGCTCTGCAATTTCCCGGGGTTCAAGCCCGCGGGTCTGGTGCTTGACCCGGCGGGCCAGCAAGACTGAGCCGGCGGTCCCCAGCAGCAGGGAAATGACCAGGGTGAACAAGGCGTTGGGAGCGATCTCCTGGATCATCTCGCCGGTGCTGGGATAGCTTTGGCCGGCGCTGACAATGCCGACCATCTTCCCTTCGTCGTCCAGCACCGGAACCTGCGCAATCAATACGTGGTTGCCATTGCGCCAGATTTCCCCGGTCCATCCGCGGCCTTCGGTGACGGCGGATTCAGGGTGCAGTATCGAGGTTCCGACTTCATCCGGGTAGCTGGAGGTGACGACCGTTCCCCGGGGATCGGCAATGGTCACGAATTGGAGACCCGAGGTGCTGCGCACCGATTCGCCCATGGCCGGCAACGCCGAACCCATTTCCGGCTCCGCCTCGGGAAGGAGCACGCGCAGCAGGGGGTTTGCAGCCAGCGATTCGGCGGCCGAGAGGCTGCGGCGCCCCTCGATTTTTTCGAAGTTATTGGTGGCCTGGGTCAGCGATACCGTGATGACCCCTGCCAGCACCACCGCGATAATGAGCAATTGCAGTATCAGGTACTGCCCTGCAAGGGTCAGCTTGCGGCGCGTGTACAGATTAGCGAGCCAGAAACGCACGGCACCCATTGCCTCGCCCCCAATATTCCAGAAATCCACGTTGCACCCGGCAGGTCCTTGCTGGCACCTGCATCCGGGCACTGTGCTACCTTACCGAAGATTCGAATGGTTCAGATCACAATTTCCGGTTACACAATGAACAGTATTTTCTTTGAGTACGCAAGAGTGACCCGGCTCACGATGGCACGTAAGTTGGTATCACTCGCAACCCCGATGAAAGCAAAGAGGCTGAATCCCCATGAAACCCTTCAAGTCGTTCCGTGCGCTGAGCGCGCTGGCAGCTGCCGCTGCACTGGCCCTGACCGCCACTGGCTGCGGCGTGACATCAGAGTCTTCCAGCACTGATGCCGCAGAGTCCAAGGGCCCCATCGCGAACCTCCGCATCATGGTGCCAAACACCCCAGGCGGCGGCTACGACACCACTGCCCGTGTTGCCGCCAAGGTGATGGATGACGCATCGCTGGCCAGCAACCCTGAAGTCTTCAACCTTGCCGGTGCCGGAGGCACCGTCGGCTTGGCCCGCATTGTCAATGAGAAGGGCAATGGCGATCTGGCCATGCTCATGGGCCTGGGCGTGGTGGGTGCAAGCTACACCAACGAAACCGACTCCAAGCTGACCGATACCACCCCGATTGCCAAGCTCATCGAAGAGCCCGGAGCGATCATGGTTTCCAAGGATTCTCCATACAAGAGCATTGACGACTTGGTCAAGGCCTGGAAGGACGACCCAAGCAAGCTCTCGGTCGGCGGCGGCTCCTCCCCTGGCGGCCCGGACCATCTGCTGCCAATGCAGCTGGCCGAAGCCGTGGGCATTGATCCCAAGGACGTGAACTTCGTATCGTACGATGGCGGGGGCGACTTGCTGCCGGCCATCCTGGGCAACAAGCTGGCCTTCGCTGCCTCCGGTGCCGGCGAGTACATGCAGCAGATCGAAGAGGGCTCTGTTCGCGTACTGGCCACCAGCGGCGAAGAGCGCCTGGAAGGCGTAGATGCCCCGACCCTGAAGGAATCGGATATCGATCTGGTGTTCTCCAACTGGCGCGGTCTGGTGGCTCCACCTGAGATTTCCGAAGAGGACAAGGCCAAGTGGGTCAACCTGGTCACCGAAATGCATGATTCGGCCGAGTGGAAGGAAGCCCTGGCGACCAACGGCTGGAGCGACGCCTTCATGACCGGTGACGAATTCTCCGCCTTCCTCACCGACCAGGACGAGCGCGTTGCCAGCGTCCTGAAGACCCTGGGCCTGGCGTGAGCGAAGTAGGCACCGCAAAGAAGAAACGCGTCGAACTCCTGTTCGCCGCGTTTCTTCTTATCGTCGGAATCATCGTGTTTGTTGACGCGTCGCAGCTTCATGTGACGTACTCCCAGGCAGACGTTGTAGGTCCCAAGGCCCTGCCTTACGTCGTCTCGGGCATTCTCATTCTTTCGTCCATTGCCTTGGCCATCACCGTCATGCGTGGCAACCTTGCAGCGGGCGAAGAAGGCGAAGACGTGGACCTGAGCCAACCTTCGGATTGGAAGGTCCTGCTCCCGCTGATCGGCATCTTCGTGCTGAACCTGCTGATCGTGAATTGGGCTGGCTGGGTCATCTCGGGAACCATCATGTTCTTCGGCGCGGCCACCTGCCTGGGTGCGCGGCGCTGGGTATTGACCTTGGTTATTTCGCTTGCCTTGGCGCTTGGTTCGTTCTACGGCTTCTATCTGGGCCTGGGCATCAAGCTTCCGGCCGGAATCCTCTCGGGGGTGCTCTAATTGGAAACTCTGGATTTATTGATGGGCGGCTTCGCCTCGGCGCTGACCCCGATTAACCTGCTCTTCGCTTTCGCCGGTGTCATCCTGGGCACCGCTGTAGGAGTGCTCCCGGGCATCGGCCCGGCCATGGCTGTGGCACTGCTGCTGCCATTGACCTTCGGCATGGAAACTTCCAGCGCACTGATCATGTTCGCCGGCATCTACTACGGCGGGATGTATGGCGGGTCAACCACCTCGATCCTGCTCAATACCCCGGGTGAATCGGCAACAGTCATCACGGCCATCGAAGGCCACAAGATGGCCAAGGCCGGCCGTGCGGCACAGGCCTTGGCCACCGCGGCCATTGGATCCTTCGTTGCAGGAACCATCGGTACCGCGCTGCTGGTGACCGTCGCCCCGATCGTCGTGAAGTTCGCGGTGAGCCTTGGCGCACCGAGCTACTTCGCCATCATGGTCCTCGCTTTGGTAACTGTCACCGCAGTCTTGGGCTCTTCCAAGATCCGCGGGTTCGCTTCCCTGGGCTTGGGCTTGGCCATTGGCCTGGTCGGCATGGACCCGGTCTCCGGGCAGCAGCGCCTGACTTTCGGCTTCGCTCCCCTGGTGGACGGCATGGACATCGTGGTGGTCGCCGTGGCGATCTTCGCCATTGGCGAGGCGCTGTGGATTGCCGCGCACTTGCGCACCAGCCCGGCCCGCACCATTCCGGTGGGTGCCCCGTGGATGGGCAAGGAAGATTGGAAGCGTTCGTGGAAGCCCTGGCTTCGCGGTACCGCCTTTGGGTTCCCCTTCGGCGCGCTGCCTGCCGGCGGTGCCGAAGTTCCGACCTTCCTGTCCTACGTCACCGAAAAGAAGCTGTCCAAGCATCCTGAGGAGTTCGGCCACGGCGCCATTGAGGGCGTTGCCGGCCCGGAGGCCGCGAACAATGCCTCTGCCGCTGGCACCCTGACTCCGATGCTCGCCTTGGGCTTGCCCACCAATGCCACCGCTGCGGTGATGCTGGCGTTCTTGACCATGAAAGGCATCCAGCCCGGTCCGCTGCTCTTCGAGAATGAACCAGACCTGGTGTGGGCCCTGATTGCCAGCTTGTTCATTGGCAACACGTTGCTGCTGCTGATCAACCTGCCATTAGCGCCGCTATGGGCGAAGCTGCTGAAGATCCCGCGCCCCTACCTGTACGCAGGCATCTTGTTCTTCGCAACGCTGGGCGCCTTCTCGGTGAACATGCAGGTAGCTGATCTCTGGCTGCTGCTGCTGATCGGTTTGCTGGGCTTTGCCTTGCGCCGCTTCGGCCTGCCAGTGCTTCCGCTGATCCTTGGTGTCATCATCGGCCCCATGGCCGAGGAACAGCTGCGCAAGACCTTCCAGCTTTCTGCTGGTGAAGTCTCAGGTCTCTGGAGCGAGCCGCTGGCCGTGGGCATCTACGTGCTCATCGCCGTCCTGCTCCTGCTGCCAGTGCTGATCTCCGCTATTCGGCGCAAACGCGGGACAGCGTCTGCCGCCGCCGAGGCCCTGCTGGGCGACGATGCAGCTGGCGGCCCCGAACCGGAACAGGCGAAGCCTGGCCACGGAAATGAGAACAGCAAGGCTGCTGAAAGGAATGAATCATGACGATCGTAGTGGGCTATATTCCCTCGCCAGAAGGCGAAGCCGCCTTGGAACGAGCCATTCTCGAAGCCAGGCGCAGCGAGGTGCGATTGATCGTAGTGAACTCTTCGAAGGGCGATCAGCTCGTTGACGACAGGCTCATTGACGCGAAGCAGTACCACGAGCTGGAAGCCCGCCTTTCCGATGCCGGCATCGATTTCTGGATTGAGCGCCACACCCAGGGTGCCGATGCGGCAGACCAGATCCTGCATGTAGCCCAGGCCCAACGAGCCGAGCTGATCGTGATCGGCCTGCGCAAGCGGACGGCAATGGGCAAGTTCCTCATGGGAAGCAACGCGCAACGGATTCTGCTCCAGGCTTCCTGCCCAGTGCTGTCGCTCAAAGCGTCCAGCGACTGGTAGTTCTGCACGCTGTTCGCTCAACAACGGCCAATGGCCCGCACCACGGGTGCGGGCCATTGGCCGTTGGACTTACTTCTGGTAAGGGTTGGCTGGCGGAGTGCCGCCGCCATTGGCGGTTGGATCCTGCGGCTGCTGGGGAGCAGGAGGATTACCCGGGTGCGGGCGGTAGCCGCCTTCTGCCGGCGGGATGCCACCGGCCAGACGAACGAGTTCAGTGGTGTTCTCTGCCGTGCGGATCTGTGCCAGCAAGGATTCGAGTCCTGCACGGACCAGTACCAAATAGACTAGGGACACCAAAGGACCCACGATCAGGAGCATGAGGAAGCCGAGCATTGCATCAGCCATGAACCCGGAAATCACGATTCCGAGGTAGCCGATCGCCAACAGGACCATGATCAGGATGTAAACGATCTTGATGATCGATGGCGTGATGAATTGTTTGAATTCCAAGTCGAAGAGGGACTTCACCTTATTTGCTTCTTTCTTTAGAGAAATTGCGCTGTCCCGCCCACGTTATCGAATTTCGCAGTATTCTCCCAGTAGCTGGAGCGGAATATCTTCATTTGTTGCGAAAATTTCGCCAACTAGTCGCCTGCGACTGCGTGCGGGTTATTATCCCCTGCCAAGCCAGACCCTAGACTGATTGCATGACAAGCCATGAGAAGCCGACGATTGTCCCAGCCCGATTGCAATCCGGAGACACCATCAGGGCCATTGCGCCATCGTGCTCCCGCGCCTTCGTGATGGAATACGACAATACGAAGTGGATCACTGAACGCTTCGAGGCCATGGGGCTCAAGCAGGAATTCGGCGATCACGTAGACGAGAACGATGACTTCGACAGCTCGCCGATCCCGTCGCGCGTGGCCGATCTGCACGCCGCATTTGCCGATCCATCTGTCGCCGGAATCATCTCGGTCATTGGCGGCTTCAATTCAAACGAGCTGCTCCCCTACCTCGACTGGGATCTCATTGCCGCCAATCCCAAGGTCTTTTGCGGCTATTCGGATTTCACCGCCCTGGCTAACGCCGTGCACGCCAAGACCGGCCTGGTAACTTATGTCGGTGCGCATTGGTCCTCTTTCGGCATGCGCGATCATTTTGAACCGACCGGCCAGTGGTTCCGGACCGCAACCCACGAGCACTCGTGGACCATCGAGCACGCCAGCGAATTCACCGACGATCTGTGGTTCATGGATCAAGACAACAGGTCCGTCCAAGCATCCAGCGGACCATGGATCCTGAACCAGGGGGTGGCCACGGGCAAGGTAATTGGCGGGAATCTGGGCACGCTGCATTTATTGCTGGGCGGCGATTTCATGCCATCTTTGGACGGGGCAATGCTCTTCATCGAGGATGACTCCTCAGAAGACATCCACGAAATCGCCCGGAAGCTCGCCTCGTTCCTGCAGTCCCCCAGCGCGGCTGGCATTACCGGGCTGGCCATCGGGCGCTTCCAGCAGCAGTCCGGAATCACCCGTAGCCTGCTGGAGCAAGTTATCGCAAAGCACCCGATCCTGCAGGGCATCCCGGTTGTGGCCAACCTCGATTTCGGCCATACCTCCCCGATGTTCACGTTGCCGATTGGCGGCTACGCCATGATTTCGACCAGTGCTGATTCAGTGCAGCTGCATTTTGCGCATTCACAGGACCAGCTGAGCTAGCCCATGGGCAACAGCAAGAGGCGGAACCAACCAGAATCCCCTGGTTAGTCCCGCCTCGCTTTGCATTCAGAGGACCACGGCCCTTGCGCGCCTAGGCCTTGCCGATCGCTTCCTTCAGCGCAGCCAGCAGCAGCGCCACCGATCCCGGATTAGCGTTGGGGCCCATCATGCCGATGCGCCAAACGGTGCTCGCGTACTTGCCGACACCGCCGCCGATTTCAATATTGAAGCGGTCGAGCAGGTATCCACGGACCTTCGCCGAATCAACGCCTTCAGGAACGTAGACCGTCGTCAGCTGCGGCAGGCGGTACCCCTCCTGGGCGAATAGCTCCAGGCCCATTTCCTGCAAGCCATCTTGCAGCAAGCCTCCCGCTTCCTGATGGCGGGCGGTGACCGCGTCCAGGCCCTCAGCCAGGATGCGGTCGATGCCGGCTTCCAGCGATGCGACCATCGAGACCGGTGCGGTGTGGTGGTAGGTGCGTTGGCCCCCGGTGGAACCTGTGGCGTAGCCGCCGAGCAAGCCTAGATCCAGATACCAGGATTGGGGCTTCTGGACGCGGCGCTCGAAAGCACGGTCTGAAATGGTAAATGGTGCCAATCCCGGAGCCACGCCGAGGCATTTCTGCGTGCCGGCATAGCCAACGTCAATCCCCCATTCATCAGCCAGCACCGGCATGCCGCCAATGGAGGTCACTGCATCGGTGATCAGCAGTGCATCGCCCTTGATTGCGCCCAGCGCGGCTATATCGGAAACAACTCCGGTACTGGTTTCAGCATGCACGCCGGCAATGACGGTTGGGTTCGGGTGCGCCGCGGCAACGCGTTCGGCATCGATCGGCGTGCCGTATTCATGCTCGACGCGGACTACTTCAGCGCCAGCGCGCGCAGCAACTTCGCACATGCGCTCGCCGAATAAGCCGTTGATCGCGATGACCGCTACGTCGCCTGGGTTGATGGTGTTGACGAAAGCGGCTTCCATGCCAGCTGAGCCCGTGGCGCTCAAAGGCAAGGTACGGGAGTTTCCGGTTCCCCAGAGAGTACGCAAACCATCAGCAACGCGATCCATGCGTGCAATGAACTCCGGATCCAGATGGCCCAGCAGCGGAAGGCCGAGCGCCGCCGTTGCCTCGGGATACGGGTTGCATGGACCCGGTCCGAACAGGTGGCGCTGAAGAACAGTCTTGCTCATGACGACTCTCTTTCATCTCAATGGGATGTTCCAACTAGAGCTCAGCATATCCCGCATCCCAATCCGAAACGAAACATATCTTCCGCATTGCAAAATTACTCGGGTCGAACTACACGGCCGCGGGCTCGATCGCCTCGAGATAATCCGGCAGCTCCGCCACGGATTCGAGGATGGCGGCATGCGGGAACCGGTCCAGCTTTTCGCGGCCCAGCTTCCCGGTCAGCACACCGATCCCATGCACTCCCGCGTGATGCGCGGCCAGCAGGTCGTTGGCGGTGTCGCCTGCGGCAACAACCTTGGCTACATCGCGAATTCCCGTCAGCTCCATGGCTCGATGAATCATGTACGGCGCGGGGCGTCCCGCTGCGGCTTCATCGCCGGCAACCACTGCGTCGAGAAGTTCGCCAGGACCGACCTTCCACCCCAAGCCATCGAGGATGATATCGGCAACATCGCGCGAGAACCCCGTTGTCAATGCGATCTTCTTGCCGCTGGCAGCCAAGCGTTCCAGCGCTTGCACGACACCTGGCAATGCGACGGGCGGATTCTCCTGGTAATACCCCAGCAGCAAATGGCGGAAACGGTCAAACTGCACCTGCACCTGCTCGTCGCTGGCAACAGCTCCGCCAAGTTCAATCAGCGCTTTGATCGCTTCCTTCTTCTCGGCGCCCATCCAATGCTGCAGATCCTCCTCCTTGACCTCAACACCGAATTCGCACACCGCATTTTCCAGAGCCCGGTACACATCGGCATGCTCGTCAATGGTCGTTCCAGCCATATCGCAGGCAATGAGTTCAAACATGTCTTCTCGTTTCATCGTGTTTTCCTGTTCAGACAGCAATGCTTCGCACACGGCTCAATGAGGCGCGATGCTCGCTGGTGTTTTCAATGGTGAAGTTGGCCAGATCCGGCAAATACCGATCATCGGAGTACTCAAGTTTCTGCCCCGATTTGGAGGAAGTCACGCGCCGTTCGCGCAGGAGCGGGGCGCCGAGCCGGACACCCAGCAGCTGCGCGTCCAGTTCATCGGCCGCCACCGCGTCGATGGTGTGCTTGCCTCGGTAGAGGTCTACGCCTTGCTCCCGCAGGTACTCGAAAATCGAACCGTCATCCGCATCGAATTCGAAGAGCAGCCGACCGACTTCTTGGGTAAAGCTAGTCCGCTCCAGCATCGCCGGGCTCCCATCGAGCAAGCGCAGGCGCAGGATCTGCACCACCTTGGCACCTTCTTCGAGTTCGAGCTGCTCGGCCACGAGGGCATCGGCCGGGCGCTGCGCCAATTCCCGCGTTTCCTGTCCAGCCTCCAATCCGATGGAGCGCGCCCAATCAGTAAAGGACATGAAGGTGGTAAACGATTGGGATTGCACCTGTTGCGCCACGATTGGCGGCTTGCCTTGTCCCCCCGCAATGAGGCCCTCCGAACGCAACTGGGCGAGCGCATGCCGGACCGTGCCGCGCGAGGCATTGGCGCGGGCACAGAGTTCTGCCTCGCTGGGCAGGACATCTCCTTCGTGCCATGTGCCAACCGCTATTTCCTGCCGCAACCAGGTGGTGAGGGCTTGGTACTTGGGTTGCTTCTTGTTCTCCATCACCTCTTGATCATACAAGTGGTTTTATTGTGAAATCAGCGATTCACAAGACATTCCAGTGAACTGAAAGTGAATAGACGGACCCCATTCTGAACTCTAGGCAAACTTGTTCAAACAAGTGCCATTTCGGGTTGAATCCGCTCATCCCGGGCATGGATGATCACTGTCGTGAGCAACGAAAAAAATTTCCCGCAGACCCGGCCAGTCGCCAACCACGCAGATGTGCTGGTGATCGGCGCCGGCATTGTCGGCCTGGCCCATGCCGCTCGAGCCCTGGACGCCGGCCTCTCGGTAATCGTCATGGAACGTGACCATGAGGCCATCGGCGCATCGGTCCGCAACTTCGGCCACTGCTGCATCACCGCGCAGTCCGGCGAACTCTACGACCTGGCGCAGTCAGGACGTCCCTTGTGGCTTGACTACGCTGAACGCGCTGGCTTCTGGGCCGTTGAATCGGGAGCTGTCGTGGTGGCCTCGACAGAAACGGAATTGCAGGTCCTGCGCGAACTGTCCGCACGCCGCGAAACCGGACAGGTCGAGATGCTCAACGCGCAGGACATCGCAGAACAGCTCGGACGCGAAAGCACCGAAGGATTCCTCGGCGGCGCGTTCCTGCGTGATGACCTGCGCGTCGACCCGCGCACCACGGTGGCCAAGCTGGGCCAGTGGGTCAACGCCCATGTTGCTGGCAGCGTCCAGTTCAGCACCAGCGCCTTGGGATTCGGTGCCGGCCGGCATCGCCGGGCCAGCGTGCAAACTAATCGCGGCGCCTTCGAAGCCGACCAGGTTTTCGTTTGCGTCGGCCACGACGTGGACTACCTCTTCCCGCAGATCGCGCAGGAGCACCAGATCACCCGGTGCGCGCTGCAGATGCTCCGCGCAGAAGCTTCCGAAGACCTGGAATTGAAGCCGGCCGTCCTCACCGCCACCTCCATGCTGCGCTACGAGGCCTTCACCGAAGTGCCAGCAGCCAAGGCCCTGCAGGCTGAAGTTCTCGCCGAGCACCCGGAGCTGCTGGATATCCAGGCGAATGTCATGTTCACCCAAAGGCCCGACGGCACCCTGCTCATGGGAGATTCGCACAGCTACGCCGCAACCCAAGCTCCCTTCCTCAAGGAAGCGACCTCGCAAACATTGCTCTCGGCCATCGGGGACTACATGAGTGGCACCGAGCTGAAAGTCATTGAACGCTGGCAAGGAATCTATGCCTCCAGCGCTATCGGCCCCTTGCTCATCCGCAATGCCGCCGACGCCATTACCGTCGTCTCCGTGACCGCCGGAGTCGGAATGACCCTGTCCTTCGGCCTGGCCGACAAGAACATCAAGAACCTCGCCAAGCCGGCCATGGCTTCGTCGATCACCGCCTAGCTTAGCTACACCACGCATTGGAGCAAACCATGAAGATCTCTCAGGCATTTAAATTCTCTGCCGTCTCGCTGGGCCTGCTGGCCCTCACCGCTTGCGGGTCCGCCCAGGCGGATGAGCAGGCCGACTCCGCTGCCCCCGCGTTCTGCGCCGATGGGCCCATCAATTTCGGCATCGAGCCCTACGAAGCACCAGCCAAGCTCGAACCGGCGTACGGCGTGCTCGCCGACGCATTGGAGCGCGAGCTCGGATGCGAAGTCGAGGTACAAGTTGTCGAGGACTACGCCGCCGAGGTACTGGCAATGCGCAATGGAAAGCTGGATCTTGGCCAGTTCGGTCCCGTGGGATACGTGTTCGCCAGCCAGCAGGCCGGCGCTGAACCGCTGGTGTCCTTCGGAACCTCCCAAGGTGAGCTCAGCACCTACACCGGCGGCATCTGGGTTGCGAAGGATTCGAAAATCAAGACCCTCGAAGATCTGCGCGGAAAGGACTTCGCACTTGGCGGCGTGGGCTCAACCTCCGGAGATGTCCTGCCCCGCTACGCACTGAAGACTGCCGGCATTGCCGAGTCGGAAGTCAACTTGAACTACGCGGGCGGCCATCCCGAAGCGCTGCTGGCCCTGGCCAACGGAACCGTCGACGCCGCCCAGCTCAACTCGCAGACCCAGGCAGTCGCCGAAGAAGAAGGCACCTTCAACCCGGAAGACTACCGCCAGATCTGGACCTCGGAACCCATCCCGAATGACCCGATCACCATCAGCGCCGATGCCGATCCCGAACTGAAGAAGGCCGTAAAGCACGCGCTGCTGAACCTGCCGGAGGAAGATATCGCCCAGGTAGGAGCTTTCCTGGATGTGACCCCTCCGGGCCCATTGCTGGAAGTCACCAAGGAAACCTACGGCCCGCTGTTCGACCTGGCTTCCGAAATGGGCCTCACCGAGGACGATATCTAACCATGGACACCACGCAATTGGCCCGTCCGGCCCTCTCGGTGAAGTCCCTGGCCAAGACCTTCAACCAGCGCC
This sequence comes from Arthrobacter sp. JUb119, assembly GCF_024807995.1. Taxonomy (NCBI): domain Bacteria; kingdom Bacillati; phylum Actinomycetota; class Actinomycetes; order Micrococcales; family Micrococcaceae; genus Arthrobacter; species Arthrobacter sp. JUb119. The sequence continues at coordinate 502,784 of NZ_JANUFE010000002.1, read as the reverse complement.
GCGTGCTTGATGATGTCGATTTCACCGTCAACCGCGGCGAGCTCGTGGCCTTTCTGGGTGCCAACGGCTCCGGAAAATCCACCACCCTCAAGTGCGTCGCGGGATTGGCCACGCCGGATTCGGGAAGCATCGAATTGGATGGCATCCACCTGGCCGATCTCCATGGCCGTGATCTAGCCCGTGCGCGATCCCGGGCAGCCATGGTGTTCCAGAAGATCCATCTGGTGCCCCGCCGCACAGCACTGGACAATGTCTGCGCAGGCGCCCTGGCCCGTGTCACCGGCTTGGCCTCATTCTCCCCCGCTTTCTTCTCGCGCGAACTGCGGGAAGAAGCAATGGCCTGCCTGGACCGGGTTGGCATGGCCGACCGCGCCCTGGACAAGGTCGGGCGCCTTTCTGGCGGACAGCAGCAGCGCGTAGCCGTCGCCAGGGCCCTGTGCCAGCGCGCGTCGGTGCTGCTTGCCGATGAGCCGGTTTCTGCTCTGGACCCGCATGCGGCCGAGAACATCATGGAATTGCTCGCTACCTTGGCGCACGACGAAAACCTTGCAGTCGCCGCGGTTCTGCACCAGCCAGAGCTTGCACAACGCTACGCAGACCGGGCGATCGGGTTGCTGCATGGACGTATCGCCTTCAACGGTCCGGTCCAGAATCTCGGCGACGACTTCTTGGACGTTCTCTACTCTCCCGAGAGGATTGCAGCATGAGCCTCCATACCCGGACTCGCATCAAGGAACAGGCAGTGGAAAGCACTTCGCAAATGATCGCTGGAAAATCCGCCCCAGCACTGCCCAGGGACCCGCACAAGGCCGCCCGGCGTACCCTTTGGATCACCGCAGTTGCAGTGATTGCCGTCCTTCATCTGCTGGCCATCGCGGGAACTGATTTTGATCCGGCGCTGCTCGTGGATGGCTGGCGCGGGATGGCACGATTCATCAGCGACGCATTCCCGCCGGATCTGAGCTGGGACAAGGTCATACTTCCTGGCTTGGAGGCAACGCTGGTCACCTTGTGGATCGGCTTGCTGGGTACGACCTTCTCCATTCCTACGGCCTTGGTGCTCGCTGTGCTCGCATGCCGCACCACGACGCCGCATCCGCTGGCCTACCAAGCAGCACGCAGCATCTTGTCCTTCTTCCGCGCGGTTCCGGACATCGTCTTTGCGCTCATCTTCGTCACCGCCGTGGGCTTGGGTCCCTTCGCAGGTGTGCTGGCGCTGATCTGCCACAACACGGGAGTGATGGGAAAGCTCTGGGCCGAGTCCCTGGAAGAAACCGATCAGGGCCCGCAGGAAGCGCTGTCCACCACCGGCGCATCACGGGTTCAGCAACTTACCCATGGCGCACTGCCGCTGGTGATCCCGCAGTTCGTCGGCTTGCTCTTGTACCGCTTCGACGTCAACGTCCGTTCGTCACTGGTCCTGGGCCTGGTCGGTGCTGGCGGCATCGGCTTGCTCATCAACCAGGCGATCAAGTCGTTCCAGTTCGATACGATGCTTACGCACATCATCATCGTCCTGCTCTTGATCATCGTGGTAGACCAGGCTTCAGGCTTCATCCGCCGCAAGCTGGCAGTCTAGCTCCTCGCCAGTCGGAAAAGCGCGCTTCGGCCCCAGCAAGTGTCCGTGATCCCGGCAGGATCGAGGACGCTGGCTGGGGCTTCATAGCGCTCTGGGGCCAATCGCATGGGCCCATGAAGATGCCTCGGCACCGTTATCGGCGGCGCAGGTCCTGGAAGGTCGCCGATTTCCACTGGACCCGTTGTGCCGGTGGTGGACCGTGCACTGCTATTCAGGAATTCCCATTGGAGCGACGCGCTGGGGCAAGCCGTGCTGATTGCGGCCCTGGACGAGAACCACGCAGGTCGTGGACAGCAGCACTCCGACACTGCAGGCGACGAGAAGCACGCCAAAGCCGCTGGCAGCCTCGATGAGCATGCCGCCCAGAACTGGTCCAAGCGCGAACCCGGTGCCGATCATCAAGTTCGTGGAATTCATCAGGTGGCCGCTGGAGTCCAGGTCGGAGACCGTGGCCAGCAAGTAGGGCAGGATGAAGGTCCAGGAGAATTTGAAGATGATCGCCGCGGCCGCGAACTGCACGGCTCCGCTCAACCCGAACAGCAAGCCGATGGACAGCAGCATCGCCAGATAACCGAGAATGAGGAACAGCGGGCGGCGCGGATGGTCGCCCAGGAATGTGGCCAGCAAGGAGGAAGCAATTCCCGGGACTGTCGCAACAGCGAGAATCAGGCTCGTCGTACCCAAATTGATCTGCGCGGACGCCGCGAATTGCCCCATGAACGACCACACCCCGCTCAACGCTACGTAGAAAAGCATTACCGCCGCCAGGGCCAGAAACGCCTTGGATCTCGGGGCCGGCCGGTGCCCGTAGTTGGCACTATCGGCAGCCGGGTCAGCGGCGCTTCCCAACAGCACGTTGCCATCGATGCGGTGCGCAACCGCCATGCAGCACAGGGCTAGCCCAGCCATGGTCCAGTAGATCGCAGACACCGCGGAATCCGCGAAGAGCACCGGGAAGAGCGCCAGAATCACGGCGCCCATGACCAGCTGGGCCGCAACGAATAACCCATAGGCCCGTCCTGGGTTCGCGCTCCTGCCGCTCAAGCTCAGGATCACCACGGTGATCGAGCCAGCAGCCAGGGACGTCACAATGCGGCACACCGCCAAGAGCGCGTAGTTGTCCGCAAAGCCCGAGACCACATTTCCGGCCACGGCAACCAGCGTGAAGACACGAGTTGCCGTCACGAGGTTGACGCGCTTGAGCCACAGATAGGCGGGGATAGTCGCCAAGCTGAAGGCCCCGAGCTCCATGGACAGCAGCCCGCCTACTTGGGTGGCCGTCAGGCCGAATTGCGCCACCAGCTTGGAGGCGATCACCGGTGCGGTCAGCAGCACCATGTACAGCACCGCGCTGTAGGCACCGATTTAGATGTAGATTCCGCGGTCGCCGCCTGTTTTTGTGCGCGCGCCAGCCAGTATCGAGTCCATGGCTTTCCTTCGAGACAGCGGCGAGTTGCCGCGGGTAAATAATGATGCTCCGGCCGATACCCTGGCCGGCTGAGAACAACGTGCTGGGCAGGCGATTAGCGCACCGGCACGCTCGAGGATCCGAGTCGGTCGTAGACCTTTTGCCCGCTGAACCAGGTCTGCTGTGCAGTGATCTGCGGCAGCTCTTCGAGTTGCACCTCAAACGGGTCTGCCGAGAGCATGATGAAGTCAGCGGACTTACCGATTTCCAGCGACCCGGTCAGGTCATCCAGTCCCATCGCTTTGGCGCAATTGATCGTGTAGATACGCAAGGCATCCGCCAAGGTCACGGCTTCTTCCTCCCAGAGCGTTCCGGGGAAAGCTCCGGTAGGATCCTTGCGGGTGACCAGACCGTAGATTCCCTCCCAGGCGTTCGGGGAAACGCTCACCGGCCAGTCCGAGCCGCCGGCAACTAGCGCCCCGGTGGCCAGCAAGGTCTTGTTCGGGTGCATCTTGGATGCCCGGTCGGCGGGAAGGACGAGTTTCATGGCTTCGGTAATCACCCCGGGGAACCACAATGACGGCGAGATATCGGCGGTGACTCCCAGTTCTGCAAAGCGCGGCAGGTCATCCGGGTGAATGAACTGGCCGTGGGCGATATGGTATTTCGGCTCGCCCAGACCTGCCTCGCGCACCTTCTGGACTGTGTCCAGGACCAGGCGCACCGAAGCATCGCCGGTGCAGTGGATCTTCGCGGAAATGCCCCGCCGCGCCGTGCTCATCAGCCAGCCCGCGAGTTCTTCTGGAGGCATTGTGGTGTTGCCGCAATGGCATTCAGGGAATCCCGCACCCTCCAGATACGGTTCGATGAAGGCTCCGGTCCCTGCCGGCGGAACGCCATCAAGGAAGATCTTGATGAAATCCGGGCGGTGATGAGTTGACCTGGTTTGCTCGCGCTCGGCAATGATCCCCTCGCCCAGCGGATGGGTCCCGAAAATGAAGTCATTGGCCTGCATGCTGGAAACCACCCAGGCGTGCAGATTCCCGGATTCATCGAGTTCTTTCAGGGCCTGCATGAGTTGCAAGGAGGCGGCAGCATCCTGGAAACCGGTGATGCCGTAAGAATGCAGTATTTCCATGCCCCGCGATGCCGCTTCGGCCAACTGCCAAGTCGGCGTGGGGCTCATTGATTCGCGGACCTGTTCGACAATGACCCCGCCGGCTTCCAGCAGCACGCCGGTGGCTCGGCCTTCGGCATCCCGCATGATTTCCCCGCCTTCGGGGTGAGGGGTCGCGCCGGTGATGCCCGCAAGCTCCAAGGCACGGCTGTTCACCCATCGGTTGTGCTTAGCATCATCCTTGAGCAAGGCCGGCCGGCCACCGGTGGCCTGATCCAGCCGCGCCAGTGCCTGGGGCGTATTGATCTCACTCAACAGGCCCGAACCCCAGCTGCCACCGATGACCCACTGGTCCGCAGCCAGCTTATCCGACCAGACCACGACTGCCTCCAGGAACTCGTCCAGGTTGAGAGTTGGCGGAACGTTGAGCTCGAACAGGTCCATCTGCCCGGCAAGCATGTGATGATTGTGCACGTCCATCAGCCCGGGCATGATCGTGGCCCCGTCCAGATCGATAATTTCCATTTCCGGCCCACGCAGCGCCAGCGCATCCTCTCCGAGCGCGACAATCTTTCCTGCGCGGACGGCCATCGCATTGACTATGCGTTCATGCGGATCCAGCGTATGGATGGTGCCGTTGACCAAGAGAAGGCTAGGGGCGGTGTTCACGAGTGCAATCCTTTCGAAAGATACCAATCCGGGATGGCTCTCCACGGTTCAAGAAGTGATGCACGGCATATCCCGGCCGGTGCATTCATTCTCGCAAAGTCCGCCCCAAGGGCGTTGGCTTTAAGCGCATGCTTAGTTGGCAACGCACGCCAAACTCGCTCCGGGGCTAGAAACAGGAACCACGTCCCATTTGTTCTCCCTCCGGAGCACGATTCCGGAAAGCAAACTGGCAACTTGCGCATCGCCCTTGCGACAGCCTGCCTGTTATACAAGGGTGGAAGGACGAATGCGAAAGGAGCACACCTTGAAGAAAATCCTCATGGTCCTGACCAGCGTTTCCGAAATCGGTAATGACAAGGAACCTACCGGATACAACGTCGCCGAGGCCGCACATCCATGGAAGGTGTTCCGGGATTCCGGGCACTTCGTCGACTTCGCTTCCATTAAAGGCGGACAACCCCCGCGCGACACAGTGGACCAGGACGACCCGGTCCAGGTCCAGTTCACCCAGGACGAAACGACCCGTGCCGGCTTGTACAACACCGCCAGGGTTGAAGTCGTCGACCCCGAACAGTACGACGCCGTGTACCTCGTGGGAGGCCACGGCACCATGTGGGACTTCCCCAATAATGAGGGCCTGCAAAAGCTGGTCGGCGCTATCTACAACAAGGGCGGCGTTGTCGGTGCAGTCTGCCACGGCCCGGCCGGTCTGCTCGATGTCGAGCTGCATCATGGTTTGAAACTCTTAAGTGGCAAAACCGTTGCAGCATTCACCAACGATGAAGAAGTGGCCGTAGGCAAGGACAAGATCATTCCGTTCTTCCTGGCCGACAAGCTCACCGAGCAAGGCGCCACGCATATCGCCGCCGATAACTTCGAAGAGAATGTACAAGTCTCCGAACGCCTGGTCACCGGACAGAACCCAGCTTCCGCCGCAGGTGTCGCCAAGGAAATGGAAAAGCTCTTGGCCGAAGTGATCCACCAGGAGAAGGCCGCTGAAGCCGCAGCCGCCGAGTCCGAGGCCGAGGCCGAGGCACAATGAGCTAAGCCGTAACCCAGCCCGAAATCTCATGAAAAACGCTTGGATCCGTGTAGCTTCGCGGATCCAAGCGTTTTCGACTTCTACTGGACTTTATATAACGCATTCCGTACTCCATGCAACGCCATGCACCCCTTGCCGAAAGCGTGGCTGGTGATGCAAGCAGCTTGGAAAGCGTCTCGGATTGACCCGACAATACTCGTCAATCGATTGGGTCTGGTTCGCAACCTGGCCGTCCCTGCATCGCAAAAGCCTTCTCATACAGAGTGGCGCTCTCATCCGGCCAGCCTGGATCTCGCGGAACGACACCGGTAGCAGCCCAGAGCGTCTCCCTTAGCCACTGTGCGAATCCAGCTACACGGAAGTTGCCTACAGCGCCTGCATCCCCTTCAGCATGCTCAAGCAAGACAATTGCTCGCCTCATCCCACCGAGCTCGTTCTGAATGACGTTCCACAGCTCTTCATCCTTAGTGAACACAACGTCGTAGCTGTCTTCATCTTCTTCGGGAGGCCATTCCATCATTTCGCGTTCAACCGGCAAAGACCGGGAAGCAAGGAGCTCTGGGTCGGAAATATCGTAGGCTGCAACTACACGTGCCGAGTCTACATATTCATCGATGAGGTTGCCGGCGAACCTGGAGTAGTCGAAGGTCTTGCCACCCAACGAGGTGAGAAGTGCTGCAGCTTCCGACACGCGTGGAGCAGCGCCAACCCCGTAGTGTGCACGAGCAGCCTGCAAGAGTTCTTGGTAGTCAGTCATAGTTCCCCAATTCAAGCACTATTGGTGCCGCCAACAGTAGCTGGCGGCACCAATGCTTCGTGCAAGTTCTTTCCCAGGTCGAGCTTCCGTAGAAGAGATGAATGTCAGGGGTCCGCTTGTTGGGGTGGAAGTGCCACATGTACCCTTCTTGCCTCCTCCACTGATTTCGGGTCCAACTGGCGCCTTGCCGTCCTTAGTAGCTGCAGCTAGGGATTTTGCTTTGTTCCTGGAAAGCGCCCAAACGCCGTTGCCCTTCTTGCCACGGGTGACAGCCTTGGTTTTGGCCAGGCCCTTGGCGCTGATGAAGCTCTTATTGCTCTTGCGCGTTGCCGGGTAGTAATCGCGCTACTTCGATTTGCACTTCACCAGCTGCTGCCCGTGGTGGGAGCCTTGTCGAATCAACTTCGTGCGGCTCCCATCGCCAGTACTTTCCTTGCGGTTTCTCCATGCTGATCACCCAGGGCATTCCTGGAGGACGCAGCTGAACCAGCAACCGGTATCCGCCGGGGCCTGATCCCACCGGCACCGAAAGACGAGAGCAATGGCTCTCGCCCTTCGGTACACGACTATCAGGCTCTAGAATGCCAAGCCCAGGCGATTATTTGCCGGTACTGGCAACCCGTAGTTTCCGCGAAGCGTACTCTGCTCGTATTCAGTACGGAAAAGCTTGCGCTGCTGCAAAATCGGGACTACCTGCTCCGTGAATACTTCGAGACCTGCCGGCAAGACCGGAGCCATGATATTAAATCCATCGGCCGCTCCGGCTTTGAACCAGTACTCGATCCGGTCCGCCAGCTGCTCCGGCGTACCCGAGAACGTCTGGTGTCCCCGGCCAGGACCTAGCTCCCGGATGATCTGGCGAACCGTGAGCTTCCTTCGGTAACCCAGATCCAAGATGAGATCCCTTCGGGAGGTGGATTTCTCCTTGGCCACGGTATTCTCCAGCTCGGCGGGAAGTTCTCGGTCCAGTTCAAGGATTGCCGGCTCCACATGCAACTGCTGGGCCAACGTATTCCTGGCGTATTCCGGCAGAATGAGCTCATCCAGGGAATCCGCCAATTCATTGGCTTCGGCTTCCGTGGAACCAAGGATGGGAACAATTCCTGGAAGGACTTTGACCGAATGCGCTGCTCGGCCGTTGCCTGCTGCCTTGTCTTTGATTTCCTGGTAGAAGTCCCTGGCAGACTCAAATGATTGGTGAGCGGTGAAAATGGCTTCGGCCCATCGCCCGGCGAATTCCTTGCCGGCGGCCGAAGCTCCCGCCTGGACGATCACCGGATGCCCCTGGGGCGACCGCGGGACATTGAGCGCTCCAGCAACCTGGAAGTGCTCCCCGATGTGGGCCGCGGAGTGTATCTTGCCCGGATCCGCCCAGATCCCGCTTCCCTTGTCAGCGACGACTGCATCCGGCTCCCAGGAGTCCCAGAGCTTCTTGACCACCTCCAGGAATTCCTCGGCGCGACGGTATCGTTGCGAGCTGTCCAATTGGGCGGATTGGGAGAAATTCCTCGCCGCTGCATCGCCTGCTGTGGTGACGACGTTCCAGCCCGCACGCCCATTGCTGATCACATCCAGGCTTGCAAAGCGGCGGGCAAGATTATAGGGGTCGTTGTAGCTGGTTGATGCGGTCGCTATCAGCCCAATGTGCCGGGTCAACGGGGCGATGGCAGAAAGCACTGTCACAGGGTCGAGGATTCCTGCAGGTCGTTGGGCGACCGGCCCTTGAAGCACTGGGCCGTCTGCGAAGAAGATCGCGTCGAGCTTCGCTTTCTCGGCCAGCTGCGCCAAACGGATGTAGTGGCCGATGTCCGTTCCGGCGAGGGGGTCGCTGAGCGGCAGGCGCCATGAGGATTCATGATGCCCGGTAGTCATCAAGAACGCGTTGAGAGTCAAAGTTCGTGTCATGGTTGTAGTCCCTTCGGTAGGAAGATTGTCTAGGCGCGAGCCCAGCGCGAGAAGTGGCGCTCCAGCGCTACAAGTGCTGCGTTGACCGTGAAGCCTAGGATGGCGACAGTGAGTATGGCTGCGTACATTTTCGGGATCAGGAAACTGGCTTGCGAATTGGTGATCAGGAAGCCCAGTCCAGCCTTGGCGCCGATCATTTCGGCGGCGATGAGCACCAGCACGGATGACGTTCCTGCCATCCGGACGCCGGTGAAGATGATGGGTACGGACGAGGGCAAGACAACTTTCGCGAAGATCTCGTAGCTGGTGAGCCCCAAGGTTTTTGCCGCCCTGATCAGCAAGGGATCTACGCTGCGTGCTCCAAGGATGGTGTTGAGAAGCACCGGGAAGAACGCCGCGTAGACGACAATCGATACTTTGGATACTTCGCCAATACCGAGAAGGAGCGTGAAGACCGGAAGCAACGCCAAGGCCGCGGTATTTCGGAATACCTCCAGCAACGGGTTGAGGAAATCGCCGACTTTCGAGAACCACGCGACGACCAATCCGACTGGCACGCCGATGAGGACAGCGAGCGTGAATCCTACGGCCGCCCGGCCTAGGCTTGCCAGGATGTGCGTGCCCAGATCCCCTGAGGCAATCATCTTCCCCAGTGCCTGCAGGACTTCATGCAAGGGAGGAAGAAAGACCCGGGATGATGGTTCCAGGACGAATTGCGGGACAAGCTCCCACACCAGGAGAAAACCGATGATCGCACCCGAACGGTACAGCGTTGACCGCAGTCTTCCGGCCAAACGCAGGAAAGGAGAAGGCCGGTTTGACTCCCCGGTGGAGCCCTGCAGGCGCTGGTCCGGTACGGCTAAGGTGCTCATGCTGGTACTCCTGGAGAAACGAGCGACTTGTGGCTCACCGGCGATTTGCCGGCACTGGGAGCGGACTCGTGAAGCAGCGTCCAGATGCGATGGCGGTAATCGCTGAATTGGGGAGCCGAGCGGATGTCATCAACACTGTGGCGCCCGTCGAGTTCAATGTTGATGATCTCCTTGATTCGTCCGGGTTTGGAGGACATCACCGCTACCCGCTGCCCCAGGTACACGGCTTCTTCTATGCCGTGCGTAATGAAGACAATCGTGGTTCGGGTGCGACTCCAGATATCTAGCAGCAAGTCCTGGAGTTGTTCGCGTGTTTGGGCATCCAGGGCGGCGAACGGCTCATCCATCAGCAGCACCTTGGGTTCATGGGCCAAGGCACGGGCTATGGCCACGCGTTGACGCATGCCGCCGGATAGTTCGTGGGGGTACTTGTCTTCCACACCCTGCAGGCCAACGAGTCGCAGATATTCGTTAGCGCGGATCCGCCTTCCCGATTTGTCCAGTCCCCGACCGCGACGGGCCTGGCTCTCCAGCCCCACCTCGACATTGGCCACTGCCGTGAGCCATGGGAAGAGCGCGTATTGCTGGAAGACTACTGAACGTTCCAGGCTGGGACCGGAGACCGGCTCGCCATCAACGAGAACTTCGCCCGAAGTTGGCGCGGCCAACCCGGCCAAGATATCCAGAAGAGTGGATTTGCCGCATCCGCTGGGGCCGACAAGGGTGAAGAATTCTCCGTCCTGGATCCGGAGATCCAGTGATTCAATGGCCGTGACGGCAGTATCTTCACTTGATCCGGAGCGGAGGAATTTCTTGCCCAAGTTCTTGATCTCAATGGTAGACATGCGCGATTACTGCCCTTCGTTTGCGAGGTCGTTGAATTCGTTGGTGTAGTACTCGCTGGGGGTGATTTCTCCTTCGAGAATCCCCGCGTCGTTGAGCCATTGCGCCCATCTGCTGAAGTCCTCATCTTCGATGGCTGCGTGTTCGCCCAAGCCATAGCCGTTGAAGTACTGCAGGGCTTCAACGTCGTCTCCGCGATCCCTGGATTCAACGATTGCGGTGAATCTCTTGATGACCTCTTCGCGCGGATGCGTCGAAGCCCAGTCCGCTGCTTTGGCAATGCCAGTGGCCAGGGAATGCGCTGCTTCAGGGTATTGAGCGATGAAATCATCCCGAAGGACGTACTCTCCGGCATCAAAGTTGCTGAAGACTTGCGTGTCCCTGAAAACTTCTCGCAAGCCGCCTAGCTTCACCGCATGCACTTGGGAAGCCCCGGAAAGAGCGCCAACGTCGACCTGATGGGTGCGAACGGCTTGTGCGGTGTCGGTAGGTGGCAATACGACCAGCTGCACCTGCTCGATCTCTTGCGGCGTCAGGCCTTCGGATTTCAGATAGCTGCTAACGACCGCTTCGGAATGAGCGCCCAAAGTATTGACTGCAATTGTCTTGCCAATGAGGTCCCTCGGTTCTTTGATGCCGCTGTCTTCGCTCGTGTAGAACCCGACAAAGTAGTCTGCATTGGAACCATAGGATGAGACCACCGCGGTGACAGGCGATCCAGCTTCCTGCAGCTTCACCACTGCTCCGGAGAACGCGCTGCCGATCTCGGTGGCGCCGGTGGCTGTGTTCTGGATCGCCGAGGGCCCGCTGGAGTTGTTGCCAACCCATTCCAAGGACACACCGTCAAGGTAGCCCAGGTCTTCAGCCAGCTCCGGAAGGATCACGGTATTGGCGCTTCCTTCGTAGCGGACGGTTATTGTGCCGTCAGGGTTCTCAAGATCCGTGCCGTGAGCTGACGCAGTGCATGAGGCTAAAAAGAACGCTGCTGCCGTCAGCCCCGCCGCCGTGCCCATGCTTCGAAAGTTCAACCGTTTGAAATTATTCATCCCTGTTCCCCTCTATTTCGCGCTTTTTCCGTGCTTGGTAGCCATGCAACCACTTGGGCGGCGCCTCGGAAAGGGCATGGAAAACTGGAGAAACGAGAAGAAACCTGAGGTCAAAGTGACCTTCAGGTTTCGGAAGATGTCGCGGATGGCTCATTAGCCTTAGCCCAACGGTATGTGGCTCCACAGGAAGGTCAGATACCGAGATATTCGGGGCGGAATTTAATCCGGGGAAACGTTAGCGGGAGCGTCCAAGGCCTCTCCGACGCCTGTTCCGTCATGTGCTTGCCTGCGGGATGAGCCTGGGAGAGCAGGAATTCATCCGATTCTTGCCTCTGTCGATTACTGATCTTGATTCGTGCCGGCAAATCGCGAACACATGAGCGGCGTTGCCAAGGTCCGGAGGCAAAGAAAAATCCCCGACTCCTGAAGCGGAGACGGGGAATTTCTTGCTCTGAAGCAGAGGACTACTTGCGCAGGCCCAGACGCTCGATCAGCGAACGGTAACGCTCGATGTCGGTGTTCTTCAGGTAGCCGAGCATACGACGACGACGACCAACCAGAGCCATCAGGCCACGGCGGGTGTGGTGATCATGCTTGTGCATCTTCAGGTGCTCGGTCAGGTCCGAAATACGGCGGGACATGACGGCAATCTGAACCTCAGGCGAACCGGTGTCACCCTCGTGGGTAGCGTAAGCCTTGATGATTTCGTTCTTGATAGTGGCATCCAATGCCATAACAAACTCCTAGAGTTGGACCGCGTTCATAAGTCGGTGCGAACGTCGAGACGCTCACGGCGGAAACTCGCAACCGCGGACTGCAGCGAGAACCATCGTCAATCATATCACCGACGGGTGCGCCGGCGGGACCTCCAGGCATGGGTGAGATAGGGCACCTGCACCTTTGCGTCCTGCTCGTGCCCCAGATGCTCCTGCCAATACCAGGCCAAGTTCGCTTCCACCTTGGCGCGGGTAGTTTCTGAAGACTTGCGGTAGTAGCTGCGGGATTTGGTCAGCTCGACGATCTCGTGGAAATCCAGTTCCATGGACCAATGCCAGATGCCATGCTCCGGCTTCTGGAACTGGGGTCCCAACGGCGGCTCCAGCTCCGGCCGGTGCACATCGCCGGCATGCATGATGCGTGCCAAGCGGTGAACCCAGGGAATGGCGACATCCAGCTGATTCCACAGCAGGGTGAGCCAACCGCCATCATGGAGCAATCGGGCCGCTTCGGCACTGGCTTGAGGGTGGTCCACCCAGTGCCATGCCTGGGCATAGGTCACCAGGCCAGCGCTATCGGCCTCCAAGCCGGTCGCTTCACCTGCGGCGCAGGTTACCTCGATCGCCGGCAGCCGCTTGGACAGGACCGAGAGCATTTCTGCCGATGGGTCTACGGCCCTGACTTCCAGGCCTGCACGGATGAGCTGTTCGGTGAAGATCCCCGAACCGCAGCCGATGTCAATGGCACTCACCGGTCGGTGCTGCAGCGTGAATTCCAAGGCTTCCTGCGGATAGGAAGGACGGATCTTGTCGTAGCTTTCGGCATCGGCTTGGAAAGCGGAAGCTAATTCATCGCGGCGCTGGGCGCCCACGACGAAGGCCCGCTGCGGCAATGATGGTATCTCAGCCATGATTCCTAGTGGCGTTCTATAGCCAGCACCGCACGGGCCTGGTCAACGTCCTCGGTCATCTGCTCAATGAGGGCTTCGATGCCGCGGTAGGCAACCATCGGACGCAGGTGGGAAATGAACTCAACGACAATCTGCTGTCCGTACAGATCGAAATCTTCCACGCCTTCTTCGGGGCGGTCAATCACGTGGGCTTCAACCACTCGGGAGACGCCATCGAAGGTGGGGTTCGACCCGACGGAAATTGCTGCTGGCCAACGCACCTCGGCCTCGTCGATCACCCAGCCGGCATAGACCCCATCGGCGGGGATGATGCCGGTGGCTTCGGTGTCCAGATTCGCGGTGGGAAATCCCAGCTCGCGTCCACGGGCATGGCCATGGACTACTTCTCCGCGCATGCGATGCGGCCGGCCGAGGATCGCGGCGGCAGCTTCGACATTGCCGGCGGCTAGTTCTTCACGGACCCAGGTCGAGGACAAGCGGCGCTTGTCCCCTACGTCTTCGACACCTATGACTTCAAAACCGTATTTGGTGCCCAGTTCCTGCATGTAGCTGAAGTCCCCGGAATTGCCGCGGCCAAAACGCACATCATGCCCGACCACAACGGCCACGGCATTCAGCTTCTCTACGATGATGGAGCGAACGAACTCTTCAGCGCTCTGGTCCGCGAATTCCAGGGTGTAGTGGATCATCAGCGTGGCATCCAGGCCAACGCTGGCCAAGGTGTCCACGCGGTCAGCCAGACCCATGATCAATTCAGGAGCATCATCGGGACGGTGCACCAGCGCCGGGTGCGGGTCGAAAGTGATCGCTACCGATTGAGCCGAGCGTGCTTTGGCCTGCGCGACAGCTGCATCCAGCACCTCGCAATGGCCCAGGTGGACACCATCAAAGTTGCCAATGGTCACGACAGTGGGAGCCATATCCGCGGGGACGGCATCCAAGCCCTTCCAATAGTGCACTTTGCTCCTTCAGAAATTCTGCTGCGGTGGATGGAAAACCCACCGTGGTAATTCTTGCACGTCTTTAGGCGTGACGCTCATTACGGTTACGGTACAGCCACCACAAGCCGACAATCGGCAGCACCAGTGGAACGTAGCCGTATCCTTCGCCGAAACCGCTCCACACCGACGGATGGGCGAAGTCTTCGGGGTGGGTCAGCGACAAGATGCCGACCACGATCACGCCTGCCAATTCAACGGCTACCGCCCAGAGCGAAACCAGCCAGGCACCACGCTTGGCTGAAGACAGCGAGAATGTGGCAAGGATATAGACCAGGCCAGAAAACAGCGACAGGCTGTAGGCGATCGGCGCTTCGTCGAATTTGCTCATGATCTGGTACACCGCGCGCACGCTCGCCGCCAGGGCGAGGATGCCGTACACGGCAATGATCACCCGGCCCAGTCCGGTGGACCGGCTTGGCTTGGGGGCCTTATTGGTGCTGCGCGCCTGAGCGGCCTGCATGATTCGCGAATTTCGCGGCTTTTCACCCATGTGAGTACTCCTACTGCCAGATCTGTTCCATGCGGAACACCATTACGAAGGTGACGGCGGCCGACGCGGCCAGCACGGCGTTGGACCAACGGCTCTTCTCGCTGATCGCCCAGAAGAAGGCCACCGGCGGCATGATCAGCGCTGTGATGAAGTAGCCCCAGAATTCCACCGGGTCGCCTTGCACCGCATTTCCCCCGACCTGGCGGATCGCGGCCGCGATGCCGTAGGCAATCAGGAAAAGCTCGGTGGCCACCGCACCGATCAGCGCCCAGTCATCCGGGTGCTTGCGGATAGCGGTTGCGATAACTGCCACCAGCAATGCCAGTGCGCAGACCACCGCTCCGGCGATGAAGAATCCATTGACGGCAATCAAGCCAGTTCCTTTCGGGATTACTTAGCGGTGAAGACCAAGGCCGTACGCGCCTTGTCGCCCTTGTCTTCCAGCAGTGCGACCAGCACGCCATTGGGAGCGAAAGCCGCAACGGTCTGGCCTTCGGCAATGTCCATGCCCAGATGCGAGGCGGGGATGGTGCGGCCGAAAGACAATTCCACGGCTTCGTCGACGCTGACCGTGCGGTTCGGGAACAGCGCGGCAGCAGCCTTTTCGATTGGGAGAATCTCGAATTCCCCGGCCAGCTGCTCCAGGGTGCGGGTGAGCTCGATCTTGTATGGGCCCACCTCGGTACGGCGCAGCGCCGTCAGGTGCCCGCCAACGTTCAATGCTTCGCCCAGGTCGCGGGCCAACGCCCGGATGTAGGTTCCAGAAGAGCACGATACCGTGACGTCGACGTCGAGGATCTTGCCGCCGTTTTCGCGGCGCACCTCATGGATCTCGAACCGCGAAATGGTGACCGGGCGGGCCTTGAGTTCTACCTGTTCGCCAGCGCGCACGCGAGCGTAGGAACGCTTGCCATCGACCTTGATGGCCGAGACCGAGCTCGGGATCTGCTCGATGTCTCCGCGCAGCTGGGCGATCTCGCGCTCGATGTCTTCGTCGCTGACCGCCGCGGCGATGCGCTCGGAAATGATTTCGCCTTCGGCATCGTCCGTGACGGTGTTCTGCCCCAGCCGGATGGTGGCGGTGTAGGTCTTGTCGTGGCCGACGATGTAGGTCAGCAGCCGGGTTGCCTTGTTCACGCCGATAACCAGCACGCCGGTGGCCATGGGGTCCAGGGTGCCGGCGTGGCCGACTTTCCGAGTCCCTGCAAGTCTGCGGATGCGACCGACCACATCATGGGAGGTCATTCCCTGCTCTTTGTCGACTAATACGAGGCCTGAGGCCTGCTCTTGCGTGTTCTGCCCGGCTTTACTCACGCCTTCCAGTATATGGCTTGTGCGGAGAATAAGGCTGTCGCTGGTTCCAAGCGTGGCAGATCCCACTTGCAGCCTATTTCCATGAGCCGGCAATGCTCCGGGACAGGGCCCGCCAGCCCGCGGATCCGGCAGCTTCACGGCCTGCCAGCAAGACGAAAAAAAATTTCCAAGAGAATCCAATCCGTCGGGCAACCTGCCCCGAATGCTCATTGACAACCTGATCCGCACGGACAGGAAAAGGACCGACGACATCAGTCGCGGCGAAGCAAGGAGAAAATCATGAAGCGCACATACAGCAAAGTCGCTGGAGCATTCGGGCTCATCGCAGTCGCCGCCATGGGACTGAGCGCCTGCTCGACCGGTTCGGAAACCATGGAATCGCCCACGGCGTCCGCCTCGGAAAGCAGCTCGCCCATGGCCAGCGAATCGGCAATGGATCCAGCAAGCAATCTTGTGGGCAAGGGTTGCGCGGCCTACGCCGAAGCAGTCCCGACCGGTGATGGCTCGGTAGCCGGAATGGCCCAGGATCCAGTGGCCGTCGCTGCCTCGAACAACCCGCTGCTGACCACCCTGACTTCTGCAGTCTCCGGTGAGCTGAATCCTGATGTCGATCTCGTCGATACCCTCAATGGCGGCGAATTCACCGTCTTCGCACCGGTTGACGACGCCTTCGCGGCAATCCCGAAGGATGACCTGTCCGCAGTTGCCAAGGATGCCGACACCCTGACCAGCATCCTGACCTACCACGTCGTTTCCGGCCAGATTGCACCAGATGATCTTCCCGGAACCCACGCAACGGTCCAGGGCGAAGAGGTGGAAGTCACCGGTAGCGGCGACGATCTGGAAGTCAACGGGGCTTCGGTCATCTGCGGCGGCGTGCAGACCGCCAACGCAACCGTGTACCTGGTGGACACCGTCCTGATGCCACCGGCAAAGAAGTAGTATCGCCAGAATCATCAAAGCCGCTGGCATGAAGGTGGTGCATGGAATACCTTCCAGGCATCACCTTCGCCGGTGCAACGGGAACCTGGTTCCCTTGGACGGATCTTTTCGCAAAACGCCACGCCACAGCAGATAGCCGCTTAGCCACAGATGCATGAGACCCTAGGATTCATGAGTTCCAATAGACTCGATGCCATGGAAGACGATTCCGTGAAAACGCCAGACGTCCTGCTGCAACAGGTCGCGCTGGGAGATGAATCTGCCTTCGAATCGCTCTATGATGCCATGGCTTCACGGGTCTTCGGACTCGTGCTGCGGGTGCTTCGCGATAATGCACAGAGCGAAGAAGTCACCCAGGAAGTGTTTGTCGAAGCGTGGCAACAGGCAAGGCGCTTTGCTCCGGCGCGTGGCACGGCAGCATCATGGCTGCTGACTATTGCCCACCGCCGGGCCGTCGACCGGGTGCGAGCAAGCCAAGCGAGCCAGGACCGGGATTTGCGCGTTGGAATCAAGGAATTCCAGGACAGCTACGACGACGTGGAAGAGAATGCCATCTTGCACGACGAGACCATGCGCGTAGCCCAAGCCCTGCAGCGGCTCACCGCCCCGCAACGCGAGGCGATACACCTGGCCTACTTCGGCGGATACACCCACACGGAAGTCGCAGAGCTGCTGAAAATACCGGTGGGAACCGCGAAAACGCGAATACGCGATGGAATGGGCAAACTTCGAGAACTGATGGGAGCGGCGTAATGGACAAGCACGAGAACGAGCTGACCGACAGCTTCGCCCTGGATGCTCTGGAAGACAAGGAACGCGAAGCCCTCCAGCATGGGGGTCCCGACTCTGCCCAGGCACGCCGGGAACTGGATGCCCTGCAGGAAACTGCTGGACTGCTCGGCTTGTCAGCGCAACCGGTCAATCCTCCGGCCCGGCTGAAGAACAACATCATGGCCGCTATCCGCACTACCGAGCAATTGGCACCTGTGCAGGAGACGGCCCTCGATCACGACGGCGCCCAGGCACAGGACCCAATAGCTCCTGCTGAACCAGCTGCTCCTGCTGAACGGGAAACCGAAACCGCTGCAACGCACCAGGCCCCGCAAGCTGGCGCAGAACGCGGCCCGCAGCGCTTCTTCGCCTTGGCCGCCGGCGTCCTGCTGCTCGCAGCGGTGGCTCTGGGCGGCTTGGCCATCAACCAGAATTCCCAGCAGCGCGAGCTGGAAAGCCAGATGGCCGCCATGGCCTCGCATCAAGAAGAGCTCAGCCGCATCCTGGCTGCCCCAGATGCCAAGTCGAAAACGCAGACACTGGACGACGGCGCGCGAATCACGCTGTCCTATTCTGCCGACGAAGGCCTGATGGCGGTGTCCACCTCGGGCATGCCAGCCTTGTCCAGCGACAAGGGCTACGAGCTGTGGCTGATCTCGGCAGAAGGGGCGGTTCCTGCGGGAATGCTCACCGGCGGCGATGCCAACGGCATGATCATGGTTTCGGATCCAATGAAGGGCATCACCCACTTCGGGATCACGGTCGAGCCGGCCACCGGCTCCCCGGCTCCGACAACAGACCCCATCATGGTCCAATCGCTGTGAGCGTGCGGAAGTTCTTGTAGCCTGTTCCAATCCGCAATGCTGCCCGTTCCGAAAACACTGTGAGAAGTTGTTCCCCCTGCATTCTGCAGGGGAACATGGACCGCAACGCATGAGGTGAGTGGCAGTGGGCATTTGGCAGAAGCGCAGCAGCAGTAAACTCGTATTCCACGCGGTGGCTGGAATTTGCTCGGCCGCAATCATGTTTGCCGTGGCCCAATTCGCCTCGGCATTTTTCAACAATGCATCCTCGCCGTTTTTCGCGCTGGGTTCAGCCATCATCGACCTGACTCCCCCATGGCTCAAGGACTTCGCCATCGCGACCTTCGGGACCAATGACAAGTTGGCGTTATTCATTTCCATCGGTGCAGCCGCCGCAGTCCTGGCGGCGATGATCGGCCTGATCGCCAAGCGAAGTTTTGCGCTGGCCTGTACGGCCATCATCGGCTTGGCCGTGCTGCTCTCCAGTGCCGTGGCCGCTCGTGCTTCCACCAGCCTGCTGGATATCATCCCGACGGTACTGGGCGCGATCGCCGGTATAGGGCTTCTGCAGTGGCTGACCCGGCTGGCTGCGGCCGCGGCCCCTAGGCAGGACGAGGGCGCCACCGCGACGGGTCCAAGCCGCAGGAAGTTCTTGATAGGCGCAGCCCTGTCCCTGGCCGCCGCGGCCGTCTCCACCGGTGTTTCCACCTCGCTGTCGGCATCGCGGAATATGGCCGCCGCCGCACGCAAGGCCTTGCGCCTGCCTGCGGCCCGGACCAAGGCGGAACCCCTGCCCGAAGGGGTGCAGGTAGAAGTAGCGGACATGCCCCGCTTCGTGACTCCCAACCAGGATTTCTACCGCATCGATACCGCGCTTTCGGTGCCGCAGATCGACCCGAACCAGTGGTCGCTGCGCGTGCACGGCATGGTGGAGAAGGAATTCACCGTGAACTTCGACGAACTGCTGGGCGAAGAACTCGTGGAAACCTATCTGACGCTCACTTGTGTGTCC
Organism: Arthrobacter sp. JUb119; assembly: GCF_024807995.1. NCBI lineage: Bacteria > Bacillati > Actinomycetota > Actinomycetes > Micrococcales > Micrococcaceae > Arthrobacter > Arthrobacter sp. JUb119. Next base: position 483,586 of record NZ_JANUFE010000002.1, on the reverse strand, counting down.
AATCCCGTCGGCGGCGATCTGGTAGGCAACGCGAAATGGCTGGGCTACCCGCTGCGTAAGCTGCTGGAGCGCGCGGTTCCGCAGGCCGGCGCGGATATGGTGCTTTCGACTTCGCATGACGGTTTCAGCGCCTCCACCCCGCTCCAAGCGCTCACCGACGACCGGATGGCTTTGCTGGCCATCGGCATGAACGGCGAGCCGCTGCCTTTCGAGCATGGTTTCCCGGTGCGCATGGTGGTGCCAGGTCTCTACGGCTACGTGTCGGCCACCAAATGGGTGGTCGATTTGGAAGTGACGCGGTTCCAGGACAAGGCGGCCTACTGGACTACTCGCGGCTGGTCCGAACGCGGTCCAATCAAGATGTCTTCCCGCATCGATACCCCTCGCCCGTTCGCCCAGGTGCCTGCCGGAGAAGTCGTCTTGGGCGGAACTGCATGGGCGCAGACCCGGGGCATTTCGCGTGTGCAGGTGCAGATCGATGACGGACCGTGGGCAGATGCCCAACTGGCGACCGAAGCCTCGTTGGATACCTGGCGGCAGTGGCGCTTCGTATGGAAGGACGCAGCACCCGGAACGCACTCGGCAACCGTCCGCGCCTATGATGCACAGGGCAAGCTGCAGACCAGCGAGAAAGCCAACCCGGTGCCCAATGGCGCCAGCGGCTGGCAGCGCCTGCAATTCACCGTGCAGTAGCTCCGGGGCACCAGTGGGTTGTTCACACTGCTGCCGACTGCGACCGGGGCTGGCTGGCCTGTTGGGCGCCGCCTTTGGCTTAGCTCCTGGCTCAGCGGGCATGGCCCCGGCAGGCTAGTGGCTGCGCAGCGTCTTGATGGCCTTCTCGACCCGGCGCGTCCTGGTGTCCTCGCCGCGGGCAGCCACGATGGGGTCCACGTGGCCGCGCTGCTTGCTGTAGGACAGCTTGTTCCAGGCGTCCAGCAGCTCTGGCTCGGCGGAGAGCAGCACGGCCAGCGGTTCGGGGATTTCGACGGTGCGCGGTTCCTCGTCCAGCTCGAGTTTCACGCTGATTTCATCGCCCGCACCCTTGCCCGTGGCAGCACGGGTCTCGGAGCTGAAGGAAATGAGGAACTGCCCGTGCATGGAGGAAATGCTGTTCCGGTACGTGTAGTCCCCGTCAATGCACACGATGACCGGCACGCGCTTGCCGCGGCCGAATCCGAGCACGATGCCATCGGGAACCACGATACCCACGTTGTTCCCGCCGGTTGCGCTCAATGTTGTGGTGAATTCTGGCATGTGCTGCACCTTTGGTCGGATCCGGCGGTTTCTGATCACGCTATCCCACCATCTTCCCGGCGACCAGCCTTCGGCAGGGATTCGCGCTTCGCTGTGAGGGTAATCGAGGCCAACGCACAACGCCCCGGCCAGCACGCAATGCGTGCTGGCCGGGGCGTTGGTCCAGTCAGGATGAAGCCCAGAAGCCCTTAGGCTTCTTCGGCGTCCTCGTCCTTCTTGTACGGGTCCTGGTCTCCGGCGAAGTCCTTGCCTTCGCGCAGAGCTGCAACCTCGGCGTCCTTCTCGCGGGCCTTGGCCAGCAATTCCTCCAGGTGCGAGGCACCCTCGGGGATTTCGTCGGCGACGAATGCCAGCGTCGGGGTCAGGCGGATGGTCAGATTGCGGCCCAATTCCTTGCGCAGGGCACCACCACGCTTTTCCAGCATGGTGGCGATGTCCTTCTTCATCTCGTCATCGCCAAAGACGGTGTAGTACACCGTCGCGTGCTGCAGGTCGTTGGTGACGCGAGCGTCGGTCACGGTGACGTTGTCAATGCGCTCGTCCTTGATGACGTTGCGCAGCGACTGGGCCATGAGGACCTGTACGCGCTTAGCCAGGCGTGCGGCGCGGGCTGAATCAGCCATGGTTTTCTCCTAATGGTTCAAAACTCGTGGGCGCTTGACCAAAGCTTATCGGTCAAACGCCCACGAATCAGTGAGTCACACTGCTAATTGCTTGTCGGCAATTAGTCGCGTGGCTTTTCGCGCATCTCGAAGGTCTCGATGATGTCGCCTTCCTTGATGTCGTTGAACGACCCCAGACCGATACCGCATTCGAAGCCCTCGCGGACCTCGGTGACATCGTCCTTTTCGCGGCGCAGCGAATCGATGTTCAGGTTGTCGCCCACGACGTTGCCGTCGCGTACCAGGCGAGCCTTGGTGTTGCGCTTGATGGTGCCCGAGCGGATGATCGAACCGGCAATGTTGCCGAACTTCGAGGAGCGGAAGACCATGCGGATCTCGGCGGTGCCGAGGGCCACTTCTTCGAACTCCGGCTTGAGCATGCCCTTGAGCGCATTCTCGATGTCGTCGATAGCGGAGTAGATGACCGAGTAGAAGCGCATGTCGACGCCCTCCTTGTCGGCCAGTTCTGCCACGCGCTCGGCTGGGCGGACGTTGAAGCCAATGATGATGGCGTTGTCCACGGTTGCCAAGTTGACGTCGTTCTGGGTGATCGCACCGACACCGCGGTGGATCACGCGCAGCTGCACATCGTCGCCGACCTCGATCTTCATCAGCGAGTCTTCCAGTGCTTCAACAGCACCGGAAGCGTCACCCTTGAGGATCAGGTTCAGGGTATCGATCTTGCCATCGGCAACAGCCTTGTCGAAGTCTTCCAAGGTGATGCGCTTGCGGCGCTTGGCCAGCATTGCGTTGCGCTCTGCGGTTTCGCGCTTGTCAGCGATCTGGCGGGCGGTGCGCTCGTCTTCGGTGATCAGGAAGCCGTCGCCAGCACGCGGGACCGAGGACATGCCCAGGACCTGTACCGGACGCGATGGCAGTGCCACGTCGAGGTTTTCGCCGTTCTCGTTGAACATTGCACGCACGCGGCCGTGGGCGGTGCCCACCACCATGGTGTCGCCAACGCAGAGGGTACCGGACTGGACCAGGACGGTAACAACCGAACCGCGGCCCTTATCCAGGTTCGCTTCAATGGCCACGCCACGAGCGGACTTGTCCGGGTTGGCCTTGAGCTCAAGCACGTCCGAGGTCAGCAGGACAGCGTCCAGCAGCTCGTCGATGCCCTGCTTCTGCAGTGCCGAAACCTTCACGAACATGGTGTCGCCACCGTATTCTTCTGGAACCAAACCGTATTCGGTCAGCTGGCCCATGACCTTGTCAGGGTTGGCGCCTTCCTTATCGATCTTGTTCACAGCGACGATGATCGGCACGCGGGCAGCCTGTGCGTGGTTCAGTGCTTCCACGGTCTGCGGCATGACGCCGTCATCCGCGGCGACAACCAGCACGGCCACGTCAGTGACCTCGGCACCACGGGCACGCATGGCGGTGAACGCCTCGTGGCCCGGGGTATCGATGAAGGTCATTGCGCGATCGCGGCCCTCATGGATGTGGTTGATCTGGTACGCACCGATGTGCTGGGTGATGCCGCCATGCTCGCCCTCGATAACGTTCGACTTGCGGATAGCATCCAGCAGTCGGGTCTTACCGTGGTCGACGTGGCCCATGATGGTGATGACTGGGGCGCGCTCTTCAAGCACGTCTTCGCCTTCAGCCTCAAGTTCGGCATCCAGGTCCAGGCCGAAGCCTTCGAGCAGTTCCTTGTCTTCGTCCTCAGGGGAGACGACAAGCACCTTGTAGCCCAGCTCTTCGCCGAGCACCTCGAAGGTTGCCTCATCCAGCGACTGGGTGGCGGTAGCCATTTCACCGAGGTGGAACAGTACGGTCACCAGTGCTGCTGGGTTCGCGCCAATCTTGTCAGCGAAGTCGGTGATCGACGCGCCGCGGCGCAGACGGATCTCGGTGTCGCCGTTGCCGCGTGGAACATTCACGCCGCCCAATGACGGAGCACTCATCTGCTCCAATTCCTGGCGCTTTGCGCGCTTGGACTTGCGCTGCTTGCCGCGACCGGCGCCTCCCTTGCCGAAAGCACCGCCAACGCCACCGCGACCGCGTGGTGCACCTGGGCGGAAGCCGCCACCGGTACCGCTGCCGCCACCGCTGCCGCCACCTGGGCGACCGCGGCCGCCGGCACCTGCACCTGGACGTCCGCCGCCTGCTGGCGCTGGACGATCGGTGCGGTTAGGCATCATGCGCGGGGTTGCAGTGGTACCTGCGCCAGCACCTGGGCGTGGACCGCCGGCACCTGCTGGGCGTGGGCCACCTGCGCCGGCTGGGCGTGGAGCGCCCTGGCCTGCTGGGCGTGGACCGCCGGCACCTGCTGGACGTGGACCGCGCTGGCCGTCACGTGCCGGACGTGGACCGCCCTGGCCGTCACGAGCCGGACGTGGACCGCCGGCACCTGCTGGGCGTGGACCGCGCTGGCCGTCGCGTGGTGGGCGAGGACCGCCCTGGCCGCCTTCGCCGCGCATACCCTGCTGCGAGGAGAACGGGTTGTTGCCTGGGCGTGGACCGCCCGGACGAGGTGCGCCTGGACGTGGGGCACGACCGCCTTCGCGGTTGCCGCCACCACGGCGTTCGCCGGACTCAGCGCCGCGCATACCCTGCTGGGAAGAGAACGGGCTGTTGCCTGGGCGTGGAGCGCCTGGCTTCGGAGCTGGCTTGGCACCTGGCTTCGGTGCCGGGGCTGCACCTGGCAATGGAGCGCCAGGGGTTGCCTTCGCGACCGGAGCTGCAGGCGCCGCAGGTGCGGCTGGGGCTGCAGGAGCCGGAGCTGCCGCAGCTGGCTTAACGCCTGGCTTCGGGGCCGAGGCACCTGGGGTAGCAGCCGGCTTGGAAGCCGACTTCGGTGCTCCAGGGGTCGCTGGCTTGGCGGCGGCTGGCTTGGCAGCAGCTGCTGGCTTAGCGGCACCGTTGGAACCTGGGAATGCGTCGCGCAGCTTGCGCGCTACTGGCGGTTCAACGGTCGAGGATGCCGAGCGAACGAATTCGCCCATGTCCTGCAACTTGGTTAGTGCTTCTTTTGAAGTGATTCCGAGCTCTTTAGCGAGCTCGTGAACGCGGGGTTTAGCCACATCTCTCCTGTGTCGATGTGATCTGCTCAAACCCCGGTATCAAAAGATAAATCTTTAGATCAGCGGTCTGGCAGATCAGCTGTGTAATTCGTGAAATTCTTCCGTCGCACGGTGGATCACGCAGAACTGATTGTTCATCGTTGTGCGCTCAGCATTGCCGACTCATCGGGTTGCCATCAGATTTCTGACCCGCTTTCATCATGTTTGCCAGATAGCTGGTTGCTTGCCAGCTGATCTTCGTATGCAGTGAATTCCTGCAGCACCTGCGAATCGTCTACCGCAGACCTGAAGGCCCGCGCGAACGCCCGGCGCTGCACCGCTTGCTGCACACACTTTTCGGTCCCGTGGGTCCAAGTGCCCCGCCCGGAAGCGGAACCCTGTTGATCCAAACTCACCGCATGCAGCGGTGTACCGTCTTTCAGGACCCAACGGAGCAGCTCATTTTTACTGGTTACGGTTCGACAGCCAATGCACGTGCGTTGCTGATGCAGCTTCATGCGAGCGCCGTCGCCACCTTCCCTAGTTATTACGAGCCATCTACTAGTCTAGCGCGTTTGGACGCCATAGCACGCATGAGTTGTGGCTCACACGCAGCTAGGCTTCCAACACGCTGAACTGGAATTATTTCCCGCAGCTGCTTAGAGCTGCGGTTCCTTGCCGCCCGAGGCAGCCAGGATGTCAATGCGCCAGCCGGTCAACTTGGCAGCAAGGCGAGCGTTCTGGCCTTCCTTGCCGATTGCCAGCGAGAGCTGGGAGTCGGGAACAACCACGCGAGCACGGCGTTCGGCTTCGTCCAGGATCTCTACCGAGACGACCTTCGATGGAGACAGGGCCGCGGCGATGAACTTCGCTGGATCCTCGTTGTAGTCAACGATGTCGATCTTCTCGTCGTTCAGTTCGTTCATCACGGCGCGCACGCGGGTTCCCATTTCACCGATGCAAGCGCCCTTGGCGTTGACACCGGCCTTGGTTGCGCGCACAGCAATCTTGGTACGGTGGCCAGCTTCACGAGCCAGTGCCTCGACCGTGACGGTGCCGTCAGCGATTTCTGGAACTTCCATTTCGAACAGCAGGCGAACCAGGTTCGGGTGGGAACGGGACAGGGTAACGGCTGGGCCCTTGTTGCCGCGCTCAGCGGAAACAACGTAGGCGCGCAGGCGGTTTCCGTGCTGGTACTTCTCGCCTGGGGACTGCTCAACTGGTGGCAGCAGCGCTTCCAGATCACCGATCTTGACCTGCACCATATGCGAGGAGTAGCCCTGCTGGATGACGCCGGAGATCAGGGTGCCAACGCGGGCTGCGAACTCGCCGACAACCTGCGCATCTTCAGCTTCACGCAGGCGCTGCATGATTACCTGGCGGGCGGTGGAGGCGGCGATGCGGCCGAAACCGTGCGGGGTGTCGTCGAATTCGCCCAGCAGCACGCCGGCGTTGTCGCGGTCCTCTACCAGGATCGCCACATGGCCGTTGCTGCGCTCAATGTGCGCGCGGGCGCCAGGCATGGCGCCTTCGGTCTTGTTGTAAGCCAGCAGCAGTGCCGACTCGATGGTCGGAATCAAAACATCCATTGGGATGTCGCGGTCTTTTTCCAGGATGCGCAGCGCATTCAGATCGATATCCACGCTTAGCCCTCCAAATCTTCAGTATCGGCAGTGTCAAATAGTGCGTCATCGAAGTTCAGCTCTGGATCGACAACAGCTTTACGGATATTTTCAAAGGCATAGGCCGCAGGATCGAGCACCTTGACCTTCATGCCCTTCTTGGCCGGCTCGCGGTGCTCAGCAATCAACACGTCGCCGTCGTTGACCTCAAGCAGGCGCCCGCGAAGCTTCGTGCCGTCGGCCAGCGAAATCTTGACCATGCGGTTGAGGGCGCGGATCCAGTGGCGCTGGGCAGTCAATGGGCGGGAGAGTCCTGGGGAACTGACTTCGAGTTCGTAAGGAGCCGACGATGCGTAGACGGCGTCCTTGTCCAGAGCGTTGGAGATGGTGGTGGTAACTTCACCAAGTTCATCGAGAGTCAGCGTTTCGTGACCGTCGGCCTTGTCGACGATGATCTGCACGATCATCTGCTTGCCGGAGGGACGCAAGGCGACTTCCTCCAGGAGAAGCCCGTGGGATTCTACTTCCTTGGAGAGCAATGCAGTCAGACGCTGCGCTTCCTGTTCGGTATCGGCCGGCATTCCGGTCATGGATATCCTCCCACGCTATTCGATGTTGTCCGTTAAGCCTATATTGCGTTCCGCTCATTGAGAACATCTAAACGGGCACAGGTGAAGGAACTCACGCCCATTTTCTATCCATCGTGGCGCTCGACACCGCTATTGCCCTCTTTACCTGCATTGATCATGGCATGATCGAAACGCTATGACTGAAAAATCGCCCCATTCCGCCCGTCGCACCGACAGGCAAGTACGCCGCGCTCCAGGCTGGATTGCTCCGGTACTGGCTGGTGCAGTTGCCCTTGCCGTGACGTGGGGCATTGGCAGCACCATCTTCCGAGGCGCCCTGGTGGAGCGGGGCCTGCCCGAACAGGTCAATGAGGCCAGCGCCGATGCCCGCATGATGTGGGAATACGGGGCAAAGCTGGCAGACCTGGCATCTCAGGCCCATGCCTTGGCCCAGCTGGCACCCGAGGATAACGCTTCGAGGCTATCCGCATTGGCGACTTCCTTGTCGCAGGGGTCAGCGGTGCTCGGTGAATTGCGCTTCGACGACCAAGAGCCTGCGGCATTGCCGCAAACCTTCTCCCCCGACGCGCTGGTTGCGCTTGCCACGAATGTCGCCGACGCATCGTCAGCGATGCCTGCCTTTGCAGAACCATCGCTGTCCAGGGATTCGAAGCTGGCCCAGATTGCTTTCCAGATCAACCTGGACGCCCGCAGCGCTGTTGCATCTTTGGGAGAAGAGCGTGATGTGGACTTGGCCTTGCCACTGAGTGCAGTCTCGGGTGAAGAAGAGCAGAAAGACCAGCCAGTAGCCTGCCTGCCTAATGAGGAGCTGCTGGACCCCGTGAAGGAAATCACCGAAGCGCAGAACATCGAACCAACGGCCGTCGCCCGGGCCCTGGACCGCGGCTATGCACTAGATTTCCTTCTGCAGCTCACGGCTGCACGTGGTGCCGACAGCGCCAAGGAAGCCGTCGAAGCTCGACGCAGCGAGCTGGGACGCCAGCTTCGCGGCCTGCGTGCGACCGTTGACGAACAGTGCGCAGACCTGCGTGAACCCGCCTATGCGCTACCCGAAGGCGGCCTCGAAGACCTGGCTGCCCTATCCGCGGAAGCCGAAGGGGATTTTGCTGATGCATTGGTCGTAGCAGCGGGCGTTAGCGATGGTGCAGCCGGCGCAAAAATTTCCGCCGTCGCTTTCCAGACTCTCAATGGCCAGCAGGGATCGAATGAGGAATACCGCATCTTGGAGACTGGCGAAGTCGGCAAATAGTTTTGGATTCAGCTAGAATTCAGCCGTATTTCACGTTTCGTTGAATTATCACGAAATAATCACGACTGCTAATTGCCCTGAGTCGAAATAGAGCACGGGTTCGGGTAGAGCCAAAACAGCGCGAGGCGCACTAAAATTCACGGATGATCCGTGATTTCCATCCGCACTATAAGATATAACCCGCATATGGCATGCGGGTTTTGCGCGGTATTACTCGAAACCAATTTATCAACGACCACCATTTCCTCCGCCATGGAATGACTCCAAAGATATATGAATCTCGTTCCTATTCACTGGCTCTCGATATTCGCGCCGAAAGGGGCTATCGTGAATAACAAGTGCTTGAGATACGGAATTTGGCTCCAATAACACGGAGCGGAATTCTCCGCTTTCTTCCACTTATTGGGGAACTAACAACTTGTGGCTAGGTCGTCAATTGGAGGTTGGGTAATGTCAGGTCAATTCATGCGTTCGAAGACAGCAGAACTGGTCAGCGAAGTGATCGGTTCAAGGCAAGGTCGGGCGCAACTCAGTTCACATGGTTGGGTCCAGGGCATGCCTATTGTCATTGCGCAACCTGAGGAAACAGTCAACGACGTCATGTCGCTCGTGGCCGCGCATCAGCCGCCAGCGCTGATCGCTACTCTCGATCCGGCGAACAACGATTTGTGGTTCCTGTATGTATCCATCGGTTGCACAGCGTTGCAGGTTGTAGATCCCCTGGAAAGCCACACTACGGTTTCCCAACTCTACAAAACTGCAATGGGTTCCAGCTTCTTGACTTTCAGGATCGCGCAAATGGCGACCAGTTCCATGGTCCATGCCATTGAACCCCAGCATGTCCAGCACTACGCCGGATACCCGCCAATCGACACATCAGCGGCTAGCGGCCGCTAAAGCTCTCACTTGCCGGCGAGGATCAGGTCCGAGCCGAGCTTGATAATCAGTGCCGAAACGACGATCACGAAAACAATGCGAATAAAGGCGCTGCCCTTTGAGATCGCCATGCGCGCCCCGAGATAACCGCCAAGCATATTCATCACGCCCATGGCCAGGCCTAATGCGACTAGGACGTGCCCCGTGGGGATGAAGAGCAGCAGAGCACCTGCGTTGGTGCAAAGGTTAACGATCTTCGCCTTGGCGGAGGACTGCAAGAAGTTGTAGCCCAGCACTGTCACCATGGCGATGATCAAGAACGATCCAGTCCCGGGACCGATCATCCCGTCGTAGCCGCCAATCAGCAGCCCAATCAGGATGGCTCGAAGATAATGCCCATGCCCGGCGTAGCGCAGGCGCGACAGCTCCCCGGCTTTGGGCTTCAGGATCGTGAACAGCAGCACCGCAATGAGCGCTGCGATAATGATGGGCTGAATGGCTCCAGAGGGAAGAATTGTGGCCAGCGCAGCTCCGCCGAAGGCACCGAGCATGGCAGTCAATGCCATCGGAATAGCGGTCTTCAAATCCGGGCTGGTGCGCCGGTAGTACGTCACCGCGCTGGTAGCCGTTCCGAAGATTGAGCCCAGCTTATTCGTGGCCAGCGCCTGCACCGGGGTGATGCCGGGGAAAAGAAGCAGCGCGGGCAATTGAATCAGGCCGCCACCGCCAACTACCGCGTCAATCCATCCAGCGCCCAAAGCTGCAAGAAGCAGCAACACCAGGGGCCAGAAGGAGACGGGTTCACCGTTGACGGACAGCAATTCCAAGAACTCTTGCACCGCGCTACTCCCCTATTGAGTTATTGGCTACAGCCTTTTAGGCGCTCAGCTCAGCGACAACGTCCTCGACCTTGACATCGCGGCGTTCGCCGGTGGCACGATCCTTGACCTCAACTACGCCCTCAGCAAGTCCACGGCCCACAACAACGATGGTTGGAATGCCGATCAGTTCTGCATCCGAGAACTTCACGCCCGCGGACACCTTTGGACGGTCATCCAAGATAACTTCCAAACCGGCCGATTCTAGTTCTGAGGCCAACTTCTCAGCAGCCTCAAGCAGTTCTGGGCCCTTGCCGGTAACGACCATGTGGACGTCGGCTGGAGCAACCTGCTTTGGCCATGCCAGACCGTTTTCGTCATGGTAAGCCTCGGCCAGTGCTGCTACCGCACGGGTGACGCCAATGCCGTAGGAGCCCATGGTGACAACCTTCAGCTTGCCGTTCTGGTCCAGGACCCGCAGATCCAGAGCCTCAGCGTACTTGCGGCCAAGCTGGAAGATATGACCCATTTCGATACCGCGTTCGGTGCGCAATGGGCCCGAGCCGTCCGGTGCCGGGTCGCCCTCTAGCACGTTGACCGACTCGATGGTGCCGTCAAAGCCGAAGTCGCGCTCGGCCACCAAGCCGAAAACGTGCTTGCCCTTTTCGTTGGCGCCGGTGATCCACGAGGTACCGGATACTACGCGAGGATCAACCAGGTAGGTGATGCCGCTGGTGCCTTCGGTACCCAGAACAGCCTGATCCAGGCCGTTGCCTGGGCCGATGTAGCCGGCAATCAATTCCGGGTGCTTGGCCAAGTCTTCACCGCTAGCGGCTTCAACCTGGACCTCGCCGATGATGCCCAGCGGGGCACCCACGGTAGCTTCGACACGCTTCAGGTCCACCTGGCGGTCGCCTGGAACACCGATGACTACCAACTGGCGGTTGCCTTCTGGATCGGTGACCGCCAGGACAACGTTTTTCAGGGTGTCCTTGGCTTCCCAAGCACCGGACTCGCGTGGGCGCAGCTCGTTGGCCGCGGCAACCAGCGTCTCGATGGTCGGGGTATCCGGGGTATCGACAACTTCGAACGCAGGTGCGTTGGCGTAATCGATGGACGCTGGCACTACGGTGGTGACAGCTTCCACGTTGGCTGCGTAACCGCCGGCCGAACGGACGAAGGTATCCTCGCCAATAGCTGTTGGATGCAGGAATTCCTCGGACTTGGAGCCGCCCATGGCACCAGCCTGCGCGAAGACCGGAATAACTTCCAGACCCAGGCGCTCGAAGATCTTCAGGTAGGCGCCGCGGTGAGCCATGTAGGCTTCGTCCAGGCCTTCATCATCGATGTTGAAGGAGTACGAATCCTTCATGATGAATTCGCGGCCACGCAGCAGGCCCGCGCGTGGACGTGCTTCGTCGCGGTACTTGTTCTGGATCTGGTACAGGTAGACCGGAAGATCCTTGTACGAGTTGTACAGATCCTTCACCAGCAGCGTGAACATTTCCTCATGGGTCGGTGCCAAGAGGTAGTCTGCATCTTTGCGGTCCTTGAGACGGAACAGGCCTTCGCCGTATTCGGTCCAACGGCCGGTCTGTTCGTAAGGGTCACGTGGCAGCAGCGCTGGGAAGTGGACTTCCTGGCCGCCGATAGCGTTCATTTCCTCGCGAACAATAGCTTCAACGCGCGCAAGGACCTTCAAACCCAACGGCAACCAGGTGTAGATGCCCGGGGCCGCACGACGGATGTAACCGGCGCGTACCAACAACTTGTGGCTGGCGACTTCGGCGTCAACCGGATCTTCACGCAAGGTGCGCAAGAAGGTAGTGGAAAGCTTCAAAACCACTCGGGGTGTCCTTTTCCGTCCGTCGACTTCAGAAATATTTTCGGATGCCGACTAGCTATGCAAAATCAAATGGGTTTTGGCCGCAAAATTGGCCTTAATCAATGCTACAGCTTTCGGCCACTTCCCAATAAATTCAAGGGCTTGCGCGGAATCGTGTTGCGTGCCCGGGGCCGGATGCGGGCCTCTGGATAGATGGTGGGCGCTGCAGGGTTCTGTTTCGTTGAGTCGCTGCCAGCAAAGGACATCCCAGTCGGGTGCCAGTTCCCCGCCGATTTGTACTTGCCAGCACCCATGGCGAGGCTTACGCGGAAGCATGGTGCAGCTGGGTCGGCTGCGGCGCGCAGGCCGGTGCACCGGCGTTGTTGCGGCATCCGCGGTCTGCGCCGATTCATAAACTGCGCAGGTGCCAGGAGCGTGGGAGTCATGGTTCATCCGGCTTTCCGTTCAATTCGTTGTGCGATTTCCAGGCCGTTGCAGTTCAACGAAACGTCCGGATAAGGCCCGAAAACCGCCACGTGGCAGACGCGCGGGTGACCCGGAGGAAGCGCCATACAGCGCTTGCTCCGGGTCCGGGAAACCGATTCACGGGCAGGGAAACGGTGTTATCAGGATTGATGATAGGTTTCGGCGAGCGCATACACCGGAGTTCCGATGCCCTCGTACCGTGCCTTGAGCTGCAAGCCCAGATACTTCGAATAATGCCTGGACTGGTGCAGGTTGCCTCCGTGGAACCAGAGGTTCTTGACCTTGGTGGGCTTCCACATATTGCGCAGTTCCCCCTGCCATGGACCCGGATCCTTAGCGGTCCCCGACCCCAGGCCCCAGCATTTTCCGACTTCATCCGCGACTTCCTGGGAGATGAGCTTCGCCGCCCATCCGTTCATCGAGCCGTAACCGGTGGCGTAGACCACCGCGTCCGCCGGCAGCCGAGTGCCATCGGCCAGCACCACCGATTCTTCGGTCAAGTGCGATACCTCGCCATGGGCCAAAGCAATCGATCCGTCGGCCACCAGCTCGCTGGCACCGATGTTGATGTAGTACCCCGAGCCGCGGCGCAGGTACTTGAGGAACAGCCCTGAACCGTCGTCGCCGAAGTCCAGCTCGAATCCCGCATCCGCCAGCGACTTGTAGAAGTGCGCGTCTTCCTGCTGGATTTTCTCGAAGACCGGCTTATGGAATTCCGGGAGGACTTTGTACGGGATGGAGGCGAAGATCAGGTCTGCCTTGTTGTGGTCTATGCCGGCAGCGAGGGCTTCTTCCGAGTACAGTCCGCCCAGCACATGCTTCATCAGCGATTCGGAGCGCACGATATGCGTGCTGGAACGTTGGACCATAGTCGGCTTGGCCCCGTTTTGCACCAGATCCGCGCAGATATCGTGTGCGGAGTTGTTGGCGCCGATAACCACGACGTTCTTGCCCGCGTACCGTTCGCCGCCTGGATGCTTGGAGGAATGGTTCTGCTCGCCTTTGAAGATCTCGGCTCCCGGGTACTGGGGAATGTTCGGAATACCGGACATGCCGGTGGCCAGCACCAGCTGGATGGGACGCAGGGTCAACGGTACTCCGTCGCGTTCTACCTCGACGATCCACCCCTCTCCTTCCGGATCCTGCCGGGCGCTGGTCGCTTCAGTCAGTGACCAATAGTCCAGCTCCATGAGCTTGGTGTAGCTTTCCAGCCAATCCCCCATCTTGTCCTTGGGCGTGAACACCGGCCAGTGGTCGGGGAAATCAATGTAGGGCATATGGTCATACCAGACCGGATCGTGCAGCGCCAAGGAATGGTAGCGCGAACGCCATTGGTCACCGGGACGCGGATGCCTATCGATGACCAGGGCAGGAACACCCATGCGCTTGAGCCGAGCGGCCAAGCCTATGCCGCCTTGGCCGCCGCCGACAATCAGCGTGTAGGGCTGGTCGGTGATCCCCAGGGACTGCTGCTGCGCGGTACGTCGATCAAGCCAGTTTTCCTTGCTCATCGCTACGCCGTGCTCGGCGCCCAGTTCGCGGCGCGGACCAGCAGGTTCGGGGAATTTGCGCAGGCCCTGCGCGGTGCTCAGCAGGGTCCAGGCCTTCCCATCGCGCAAGCGGAGTAATCCAAGCCCGTTGAATGCGTCGTTCTCGAACGTGTACCAGGCTTCAATGACGCCGTCAGCCTCTTGTGCGCTGGTGACTTCGATGTTCCGCGGCCACGCGCCTCGTTCAACGCCAAGCAGCATCTTCTCGATCCCGTCACGGCCCTCGCTGGTGTGAAGGTTCCATGTCATCGAGGCCAGATCCCGCCAGTAGCACTCCTCCGAAAATAGCTGCACAGCTGCTGGCGCGTCACCCGCTTCCAACGCTATCTGCAAGGAATGGAACCAGCTCCGGGCTTGCAACAAGCAATCATTGTCAGTCATTTGCGTCTCATCTCTTCATCGGGATTCAATGGATGGCCATTCGGGCCCTCCGCGACTAATGAAAGAATATGATCTGCGTCACAAAAGAAAAGCGTTGCAATAGGTTGCAGCTGCTCCGGGATTGCTAGTGGCTGCTCACCGGGACCACGATCCGGTAGGGACGTGAGGCGATCAGGCCACGCAGCTTGGAGCGCAAGCGGGATATTTCGGCGCGGATGGTGACGTTAGGCGTATCCACAGGCCACAGGCTCGCCAACTGCCCTGAGCTCGCTCCGTGAGGGTTCGCCGCCAGCAGCTCAAGGATCTGCCAATGCTTCGCGCTCAAGTTGATGCGCGTCGCCCCACCGGGCGAATGGACAATAGCCTGCAGTGAAGCTCCTGCGTACAGCTGGAGGCTCACCTGGCCTTCTGCCCTTTGCAGCAGCCAGCCTCCCTGTGTCCGCCGCGCATCAATTGATCCCAGCCCGGAAATCCAGTTCCGCCCTTCTTCCATGGACATCGGCAAATTGAGCTTGGATCCAACACTGTAGCCTTGGGCGGCGGCTATGGAGCCTTGCACGTCAACTAGGACGTACTCGCCTTCGGGCAGTTGGGTGGAAAGCTGGAGCGTCTGCATTTTCAATTCATGCTCGGTTTGCAGGAATAATTCTGCTTCTCGGGCCACGGATGAGACCAGAGCCAAGGAGTGCGGATGCGCCGTGCGGAACGAGCCTGCCAGCGTGATCGTGCCAATCAGCGCCGAGGTGGCAGGATTCATGACCGGCGCCGATGTGCAGACCCAGTTGTGCTGTTCCTCCCGGGCATGCTCCGGGCCGAAAATCTGCACCGGGGCACGCTCAGCCATTGCCGCGCCGATCCCATTAGTGCCCACGTCGCTTTCGCGCCAGCGTGCACCGGCGACAAATCCGATGCCGTCACTTCGGCGGCGTACCGCAGAGGGCCCGAGCACCCAGAGCACGAATCCTTGTCCGTCGGAGATGACCAGCTGGTTTCCCGCCTGGGTGGCCAAGGAGAGCAAACGCTCCTTGAAGAGCTCGACCAGTCCGTTGAGTTCTTCGTTGGCCTGCCTGCGCTCGCGTATTTCAGACGTATCCAAGGGAACGATATCTGCTCCAAGCTTGCCGGCCCTGGACCATGAACGCGCCACCACTGGCCGAACCACTTCAGGGATGCACGCACCTTCGGCCCAGAGCTGATGCAGGGACTTCAAGCTTCGGGCTTTGCGCGTCGGATCCTCGCCCGCAGTCAAGGCAGCCTCGATGGATTTGCGTGGCGCACCGTGTTCCAGGGTCATCCATTGAGAATGCCATGACTCGCGCATCATTGGGAAGCATTTGCCGCGCAAAGAAGTGAAGGCTCTTCTGATTCCCTTGGAACCAGAAGAGCCTTCAACGGCTGAAGGAGGCCTACTTGGCCGTGGCCTTAACCTCTTCAACTGCCTTGTTCAGTTCCTCAACGAGTGCTTTCACAGCCTCGCCATCAGCTTGTTCGCCAGTTTGGGTGCGGGAAACGGCCACAACATTTTCACCTACTACGCCCTGAATCTGGTAAGAACCGCCTGGGACCTCTTCGCCATTCATGGTCATGGCAGTGTGGGTTACGATGGTCTTGTCCGCATCGGATTCAGCATCCAGGATCTTGGCCGAGGCAGAAACTTTCTGGCCCGCAACACTCATCGAGAAGTCCTCGCAGCCCTGCAGGTCCTTGGCATCTACCATGTCCTTGATTGCATCCAGCTTGGCAGTATCCTCGTAGCCAGCGACGGAGTAGCTGTTGCTCTCGCCTGTTTCGCCAACGACGATCGCTGCGGCCATGTTGACGCCGTCCAGGTCCTGGGTCCCCTGCTGCGAGACGAACTCGGCGCACTTCGCAGGTTCGATCTCCATCTGATCGATCAGGCCCTTGGCGCTTTCCAATGAGCCGCTAAGTGCATCGCTATCCAGAACCTGCACATTCGGTCCGTCTCCACCCAAGGTTTTGGCAACTGCAGCGGCTTGCTCAGCAGTCAGCGCTGGCACCCCCGCGCTTTCCTGCTCCTGAGGGGCCTCCGAAGAGCCAGCAGCGCCCTCGGTCCCTGAATTCGAGCTGCAACCGGTCAAGGCAAGGGCAACTGCTACAGGCAGCACCCAGAGTGAACGCTTCTTCATGGTGATTTCCTCACGTTGGTGATGATAAGCCATCCACAGTATTTCACAATATGTTGGAAATAAAAGGACTATGAGAGAGTGTTGCAGCGAATGGAATAGAGTCCAAAGTTCACTTGAATGGTCAAGGGTTGGTCGCTTGCCACCCGTTGCCAGGAAAAGCACCAGTCAAAGAGAAATCGGCAGGCACCGCACAGAAACAAGGTCCCAGCAGTTGATTTATCGTTCATCTGCCAAGGGGGCTAGTATGACTCGGAGGTACGCTGCTTCGAGGAAAAGGCATGTTGGCTGCTAAACCACGAGCTCTGCACTCCTCGGTGCAAGGCCAACTGATGTTGGAGAGTCCATAAAACGGATACCCCGCCCGTTCGGCTACTGAGCCGCCTCGATTTCGGCGAACGCCCGATCTGCCAGCTCCACTGCCTGTGCGGCCAGTTCAGCTGGTTGCTGCGAACCGGTCTGCAGGGTAACCAGCACGAAATTGCCATCTTGCAGAGCCTGCACAACGACCGAGGTCAGTAGCTGTCCGCCACCCGCATCCATCTGGGTGGACATGGTCAACGATTGATCCGCTTCGACGTCCAGCGGCAGGATCTGGCGTTGAGTTTCGATTTCCTCGCCGCCCAGCTCAACAGTGGCCTTTTCACATCCCTCCAGATCATCCAGCGTCAATGCCTCCGATACGTTCTTGCGGGTGGCCTCGTCGGTCAACGAGAAGACCTGCACGACTTTGCCGACGGATTCGGAGGAACTGGTCGCCGTTGCGGATACCGATGCCGTCAAGTCGGTAACTGAATACTTGGCATTCATCTCGGCACACTTTTCCGGCTTGATTCCGCTGGGAGTTTCAGCGTTCTTGGCAACTTCCAGTTGCTTCTGCATCTGCTCATTGCCAACTATCTGGACTGCGTTGTCGCCTTCCAAAAGCTTGGAAGCAATGGACTCTACCTGCTCCGCACTGAGCACATCACCCGAGGCAGAAGTCTTCTTGCTTTCCGCCGGGGCCGTCGAAACAGCCGTTTCCGCTGGTTCTGTCGCGGAATTCGAAGAACATCCAGCCAGCATCATGGTCGTGGCCAATGGCAATGCCCAGAGGGCTAAACGCTTAGTCATCTATAGCTTTCCGTAATTGCCACCGGAAGACCGATGGCGTCTTGAAATGAACTACTGGGTAAGTCGGTTCATGAGTTCTTGGAGGATCCCGGATGCTTCTTCAACTTCGTTCGCGGTGTTCGCGGCAGAAGTGGAACGCTGAATGCCGAGCAGGACGTTCGAATTAGCGGAGCGAATGATGAGCTGCTGTTTGGTGGACGACCCATCACTGCTGGTAATTACATACCCGTCGGCCAATCCTGCAGCAGAATCAATAGGCTGCTTTGCAATGTGGTAAGCGCGAGTCTCATTGCCTAATTTGACTGTGTAACGCGAGCAATCAGCATTGGCCTCAGTTTTGGCAACCCATTGCGCTTGCAAAACTTCAGGGTCTTTGTAGATTGCAACAGTTAGGTAGCTGTCCTCGAATTCGATGGCGCCCATCGTGGCGCTCTGCAATTGATCTGCGACCGGCTCAGCAAAGGTAACTCCGCATTTACTGGGATTCACTTGGACGTTCTCTATCCACTCCTGTGCTTGCGGAATGCTCTTGCGTAGCTGTTTGTCGTTGATGACTTGGGAGTTTTCTTCGTCTTTGGCGAAATCCTCAAGCAGATTTTCCAGCTGTCCGTCGTCGAGCTGGACTGGGGCGACCGTCGAGGCACCGGTTTCGACTTCTGGCGAACTGCACCCACCAATGAGGAGTACTGCTGCGCACGTAGCAGCACCCAAATACGCTTTAGTACCAATGGCTTGAACCACAAATTTTCCCATCACCATCACTTTTACACTTTCGAGTCTAGAAGACTGATGATCATTCGATGGGCATTGTTGCTCCCGCGTTGAGCGGAAGAAGAAATAGCCCAAGTTGCATAGCACCTGGGTCCCGTTTCCCTTGCCGGGTCATTAAGCGAATGGATTGCTCTCCATTAACCGGAGAAATGGATGTTTGCCGCAGCTAAGCGAAAGTCCTCAAAGGATGCTAAACAGGTTTCCCGCCACTCGAGCTTCGCCAGCGATACAAAGGAAAAGCAGGTAATGGGGACTCATAGCGGCTAAGTGGGTCGCGGCGATAAGCTCAACTTCCAGCAACAGTCGTTCATGCGACTTTATTTGTCGATGCTCGGGCTTCATTGGCCGCGCAGCTGGAGCACTGACTACCGTGAATACCGAATGGCCCGTTATAGCGCCGTATTAGTCATGAGAACGTTGCACAACTGACGATGAACCGGGATCCGCAATCAACTTCGTTTTCGCCTTCACCTGCGGGATTCTTTGCAGCCAGCCAGATCCGCGGTAAGGCGGAATTGTTTCTGGCGAAGTAGCTGCAGGTGGCTCAAGAGCAGAACCGGTTGATTTCCACGTTGCCCGTGCCACTGCTGTTCAGAACAGGATCGTTGCGAAGGTGCCGACCTGTTCAAAGCCGATGCGCTGATAAGTCTTGATTGCAGCGGTGTTGTAGTCGTTGACGTACAGGCTCACTACAGGAGCGAACTGCATCGCGTAGTCCACCGTGGAGGCCATGTAGCCGGCAGCCAAGCCTTGGCCGCGATACATCGGGTTCACCCAAACACCTTGGATTTGCACTACTTCGTCGGTGACGGTACCTAAATCAGCCTTGAAAATCACGTTGCCGCGCTGGTCGCAGTCCATGAGCGTGTGCCCCTCACGAATTAACTGGCGTACACGGTTGCGGTAGAAGCTTCCCCCGTTTTCCAACGGCGAATATCCAAGTTCTTCTTCGAACATGGCAGCGCTGGCAGGCAGGACTAGGTCGAATTCCTGAACCTGAGCCGGCCGAATCCGGTTGCGGCGAATTCCCTCCGGGATTTGGGTGATGGCCATTAATGGCTGATTTTCCCGGACATCAAAAATTTCTTGCGGACCATCCCGCAAGACGTCATGCATGGCCAGAACTGTTTCTGCCGGTCCGAATACCGAGGCGAATCGCTGTCGGGAATCGATGGCATGCATGGCGTACTTCTGGGCATCGGACTCCGGCATGGCGGTGGGCGCCATATTAGCGCCCACCCAGCATGCCGATTCAAGACCTTCGCTGCCGTCCAAGCCAACGATGTGCGCAAACCCGTCTGGGACTGCTGACCGGTGGATGCTCACCTGCGAACGGGTGAATATATTGGCGACGGGGTCGCGATCGAGCAGCTCAATGAGGGCTGTCGTATCACGACGGCCCAAGATGCGCGGCTCTCCCTCGACGCTCCGGCGGCTAGTTCTAGCTGACGGAGACCATGGGAGAACCCGAGGAAGGATTCTCGTCATTGTCCAGTCCCATTTCTGCTGCCAAACGGTTGGCTTCTTCAATCAAAGTCTCAACAATTTGATCTTCCGGGACGGTCTTGATGACTTCGCCCTTAACGAAGATCTGCCCCTTGCCATTGCCGGAGGCAACGCCGAGGTCAGCGTCGCGGGCTTCGCCCGGTCCGTTGACAACGCAGCCCATTACTGCCACGCGCAATGGAGCCTTCATGCCTTCGAGCCCAGCGGTAACCTGCTCGGCCAAGGTGTAAACATCCACCTGGGCACGACCGCAGGACGGGCAAGAAACGATGTCCAGCTTGCGGGGGCGCAGGTTCAGCGATTCCAGAATCTGGTTGCCGACCTTCACCTCTTCTACCGGTGGAGCGGACAGCGATACGCGAATGGTGTCGCCAATGCCCTTGGAGAGCAGTGCACCGAAAGCGGTGGCGGACTTGATGGTGCCCTGGAATGCTGGACCGGCTTCGGTCACGCCCAGGTGCAGTGGCCAGTCCCCGCGTTCGGCCAGCATCTCGTAGGCACGGACCATGATCACAGGGTCGTTGTGCTTTACCGAGATCTTGAAGTCATGGAATCCATGCTCTTCAAACAGGGAAGCTTCCCAAACAGCTGATTCAACCAGCGCTTCAGGGGTGGCCTTGCCGTACTTCTGCAGCAAGCGGCGATCCAGCGAGCCAGCATTGACGCCGATGCGAATGGAGGTGCCGTGGTCCTTGGCGGCCTGCGCGATTTCCTTGACCTGGTCATCGAACTGGCGGATATTGCCGGGGTTCACGCGCACCGCGCCACAGCCTGCTTCGATGGCAGCGTAGACGTACTTTGGCTGGAAGTGGATATCGGCGATCACCGGGATCTGCGACTTCATCGCAATGATCTTCAGCGCTTCCGCATCCTTATCCGTTGGGCAGGCCACACGCACGATGTCGCAGCCGGCAGCGGTCAGCTCGGCAATCTGCTGCAAGGTGGCGTTGATGTCGTGGGTCTTGGTGGTAGTCATCGACTGAACCGAAATCGGCGAGTCGGAGCCGACACCTACGGATCCAACCTGGAACTGGCGAGTCTTGCGACGTGGTGCGAGTACCGGCGGTGGGCCTGCCGGCATGCCTAGGCTGACCGAAGTCAATGGACGCCTCCGAATAGATTGTGGGTATTTCTCTAGTCCAAGTATGTCACCGTATCGCGGTGAGCGGGTACTCATGCGAGAAAGGCCACGGTTACCGTGGCCTTTCTTGCACTATTGAGCTTCCGGGGATCGTGAAAACCTAGTTGGCTTCGGCGATTTCCTTGATGCTGCTCAGCACGCCAGAGACCTGCTCGACAACTTCAGCGTCATCCTTCGGGTGCAGTTCAGCGAAGCGTACTACCGAGTTAGGGATAGCCAGCTTGACGTTTTCCAGCACGTTGGCGCCGGCGATGTTCAGTGCCTTGCGCGCTTCGTCCTGCGCCCAGACGCCACCGTACTGTCCGAAAGCGGTGCCAACGACCACGGTTGGCATGTCCTTGAGCGCACCGGCACCGAAGGGGCGGGACAGCCAGTCAATGGCGTTCTTCAGGACAGCTGGCATGGTGCCGTTGTACTCAGGAGTGACCAGCATCAGCGCATCGGCGTCACCGGCTGCGTCGCGCAGGGCCTGGGCGGCGGCAGGAACGCCACCTTCCACGTCGTGGTCCTCGTTGTAGAAAGGAATGTTCTCCAAGCCGCTGAACACGGAAACTTCCATGCCTTCAGGTGCGTTGTGCGAAGTGGCTTCGGCCAGCTGCTGGTTGGTCGAACCGTTGCGCAGGGAACCGACGAGGGTGAGGACCTTGGTGGTCATAGGGTGTTCTCCTAAAGGCAAAATAATAGAAAGCTGACGCTTCACCTACTTTCAACCGTTTCCCCACCCCAACCATTCCGTGCAGCAAAGTGACATGAAGCACAGTAGCTGATCGCTGGGATCAGTCCATCCCTGGTTTGCGGCGAAGTTGCTTGGTGGCTGAGCGAGTAGCTTTGGCACTCAGCCTGCGCCGGTGAGAACCGCGGGTAGGTTTCGTTGCCTTGCGTGCCGGTGCATCCGGCGCCAGCGCTTTTTCCACGATGCGCCCCAACTTCTCTTGGGCGAGCTGGCGGTTGCGCCATTGCGATCGCTCTTCGGAAGCAGTCACGACGATGGCCCCGGCCACCAAGCGAGGTCCGAGCTTCGCCAGCAAGCGCTGACGCTGCCAGTCGGACAAGGCCCGCGAAGCGCCAATTACCCAGGTGAGTTCCACCCGTGAGTCCGAGGTATTCACATGCTGCCCGCCGGGGCCCGAGGAACGGGAGAAATGCCAGTTCAGCTCGGCTGCAGGGATCGCCAGCGTTGACGTGATCTGCACATCCATGATGTTTTCCACTTCCTCTCCCCTACCAGTCTGCGCCATCCGAGCTGTTTAATGCAGGCAGCCTCCGCTGTTCTCGGAAAAGAACAGCGGAGGCTGGTGCAAGGTACCTATCGTCTAGGACGCGAAATCCTCCAGCAGGCCAATTACCGGGTTCCATTCGGTGACGGTGGCCGCGCCGATTCCGCCAACCTTCTGGAAAGGATCATTGGAAAGCACTTCGTCCAGCGCAGCTTGCGATTCTGCCGCGAAGATCAACAGCGCGCCGTCGTTGACCGGGGTCGGCCCCGAAGCAAGAAGGCGTACCGCACCTTCGCCGAGGAAGCCGCAAAGGTACTGGCGGTGTGCTGGACGGTGTTCATTGCGCAGCTCGGTGGAGTTCTCGGCGTACGCGTATTCAACAGCAAAAACAGTCATGCCTACAGCATATTTCTCCCTGCTTAGAACAGCTGTATCGGCTTGAAGATATCCGCATATATTAAGAGCCCGCCCATGACCAGCATCGCTACCACCACGACATAAGTCAGCGGCAAAAGCTTGACCGTGTCCACAGGCCGTACCTTCTTGATCCTGAAGATCCTGGCAACTGTGCGCTTCAGCCCCTCATACAGCGCGCCCACCACGTGGCCGCCATCCAGCGGCAGCAGCGGGATCAGGTTGAAGGCGAACAGGGCCAAGTTCAAACCGCCCACCAATGACAGCAAGGTTGCGAATTTGTCAGCTACCGAGATGGAATCCTCCGCGCTGATCTCTCCGGCAATGCGCCCAACGCCCACGATGGACACCGGCCCATTCGGGTCGCGTTCCTCGCTGCCAAAAGCAGCTTGGGCGACATCCACCATGCGCTGGGGCAGGTGCAGGATGACATCGCCAATTCTCAGCAACTGATCCCCGATCACGCCGGGAACCGCGCTCAGCGGCTGGGTCAGGTCCCGCTGCAAGGAGCCCATCCCGACGAAACCGACCTTGGTCATGATGTATTCGCCCTGCTCATCGAGCAGCACGTAGCCATTTTCGTCGGTCGCCGGGCGTTCGGTCAGGTACGGAGTCAGCTCGGTGGTGCGAATCTGCCCGTCGCGGGCATAGTCCAGGGTGATGGCTTCTCCTGGATGATCGCGGATGACATCGGTGAGCTTATTCCATTCAGCTTCCGCAACAGCGGTGCCGTTTACGGCGGTGATCGTGTCCCCTGGCAGGAGGCCTGCCTCGTAAGCCGGCGCTGGGACATCCTTGTCGGTGCATTCGGCCTGCTCTGCGTTCTGTGCGCTGGCAATGCACTGGTACACCTCGGAGACTGTGGTGGTTGGCGTAGCCTGGCCGAAGCTGGTCAGCACGATGCCGATCACCACGAACCCGATGACCAGGTTCATGATTGGGCCACCGAGCATGATGATGACGCGCTTGTAGATCGGCAGCTGGTAGAACAGCCGGCCTTCATCGCTGGGCAGCACGTTCTCGTTGGCCTGCGAGCGTGCGTCATCCACCATCTGTCCGAAGACCTTCTGGAAGAGATTCGGCTTCTTCCCGGAAGCATCCGAGACGACCTGGTCGCGTGGCGGGTACATGCCCACCATCGAGATGTAGCCGCCCAGGGGCAGGGCCTTGATGCCGTATTGCGTTTCGCCACGCTTGAAGGAAACCAGCGTTTTGCCGAAACCGATCATGTACTGCGGAACGCGCAGCTTGAACAGTTTCGCGGGTACCAGGTGCCCGATTTCATGCAGCGCAATGGACAGCCCGACGGCTACCACCATGAATAGGACGCCGCCGATGAACAGCAATGCACTCATGCTTTGGCCTCGATGATCTTCGTTGCATGGGCGCGGGCCCAGCGGTCTGTTTCCAGCACTGTTTCGACCGATAGCGCTGCGCTCATCGGGGTGTACTCGTCCAAGGCCCGTTCCACGGTCTCAACGATGTCGGTGAAGCGGATCTTTCCATCATGGAAGGCATCCACTGCAATTTCGTTGGCGGCGTTATAGACAGCCATATGCGTTCCCGACGACGCTGCGGCCTGCTTGGCAAGCTTTACAGCGCTGAAGACCTCCTCATCCAGTGGTTCGAAGGTCCAGCTTGCTGCGGTGGAGAAATCGCAAGCCTTCGCGGCACCGGCAACCCGATGCGGCCAATTAATGCCCAAAGCGATCGGCAGGCGCATATCCGGCGGCGATGCCTGGGCGATCACCGAACCGTCGATGAACTCCACCATCGAGTGAATGATTGACTGGCGATGCACCACAGGCTCGATCTTTTCCAGTGGCACGTCGAACAGCAGGTGGGCTTCGATGACTTCCAAAGCCTTGTTGACCATGGTGGCCGAGTTGGTGGTGACCATGCGCCCCATGTCCCAGGTTGGATGAGCCAGCGCCTGGGCGGGGGTGACATCACGCAGCTGCTCATGGCTGTAGCCGAAGAATGGACCGCCAGAGGCAGTCACCAGCAGCTTGGCCACTTCCTCGGGCGCGCCGGAGCGCAGGGCCTGGGCGAGGGCGGAGTGCTCGGAATCAACGGGCGAGATCTGGCCTGGTGCCGCGATCCGCTTGACTACCTGGCCTCCGATGATCAGGGATTCCTTATTGGCCAGTGCCAGCAGGTGGCCGGCTTCCAAGGCAGCAATGGTCGGGGCTAGGCCAATGGCACCGGTGATGCCATTGAGCACCACGTCGGCCTCGGCGAAAGCGGCAACCTCGGTTGCCGCATGCGCGCCGGCCACCAGCTCGGGAGTGTATCCGGTTACCGATGCATCTTCTGCGGCTCGCTTAATGGCCGCGGCAAGCTCCTCCTTGGATTCCACGGCGCTGCCAACGAGCGCAGGGCGGTGCTTAATTGCCTGGCGAGCCAGTAATTCAAGGTTGTACCCACCGGACAGCGCTGCCACGGAGAATTGTCCGGATGCGTTTTCGATGACGTCCAGTCCCTGCGTGCCGATGGAACCGGTGGAACCGATCAGGCTGACGCGACGGGGATGTCCGGCTGGAATGAAAGTTTTTTGGGAGCTCACCCTACCCATTATGGTTCGTTTTACTGTGAGCGCCCAAAGAGCGCCACACCCCAAAATCAGGATGCAGCGCCCCCTCTGGCAAGAATCAGAGACCTAAGCTGCGGGCAATGAGCATCTGCTGGACCTGCGTGGTTCCTTCGCCGATTTCCAGGATCTTCGAATCGCGGTAGTGCCGTGCAACCAATGATTCATTCATGAATCCGTAGCCGCCAAAGATCTGGGTAGCATCACGGGCGTTATCCATCGCCGCTTCGCTGGCAATCAGCTTGGCATGCGCGGCTTCGATCTTGAAGTCCTTGCCGGCGAGCATCTTCGCCGCCGCCGCGTAGTAGGCCAGACGGGCCGTGTGGGCGCGCGAAGCCATGCGAGCGATCATGAAGGAGATGCCTTGGTACTGGCCGATGGCCTGACCGAAGGAAGTCCGGGTCTTGGCATACTTCACCGCCTCGTCGAGGCAACCCTGGGCGGCTCCGGTGGCCAACGCCGCGATGGCGATACGTCCCTCATCGAGAATTTCCAAGAAGTAGGCGTATCCGCGTCCGCGCTCGCCAAGCAGGTTCTCCTCCGGAACTCGCACGCTGCTGAAGCTCAGCGGATGGGTGTCACTGGCACGCCAACCCACCTTGTCGTAGGCCTTCTCCGCGGTGAATCCTTCGGTTCCCGTCGGCACGATGATTGCCGAGATTTCCTTCTTGCCGGTTGCTTCGTCGACACCGGTGACAGCGGTGGCCGTGACGAGGGAAGTGATGTCGGTACCGGAGTTGGTTATGAATTCTTTGGCGCCATCGATAACCCATTCGCCATTTTCCAGTTTCGCTTTGGTCAAGGAAGCTGAGGCGTCGGAGCCTGCACCGGGTTCGGTCAGGCCAAAACCGGCCAAGCGTTCGCCGGCGGCCAGGGCTGGCAGCCACTTCTGCTTCTGGCCCTCGCTGCCAAAGCGGTAGATCGGCATCGCGCCCAGGGAGACGCCGGCTTCGAGAGTGATGGCTACCGACTGGTCTACCTTGCCCAGTTCTTCGAGCGCCAGCGCGAGGTGGAAGTAGTCGCCGCCGGAACCGCCGTATTCTTCGGAGACTGGCAGCCCGAAGAGACCCATCTGCCCCATTTGCTTGACGATGTCATAGGGGAACGCATGGTTGGCATCGTTCTGCGCGCTCTGCGGGGCTACGACTTCCTGGGCGAATTCGCGGACCATGTCGACCAGGTCTTGATACTGGTCGTCGAGTTCGAGATCAATCATCAGGCTCTCTCTTCGTTGAGGGACGAACCGGCATCGGCTGCGGGATGTGCATAAACCGGTGGCGGTCATGTTCTGCGCCAGGTGCGTGAGTTTCTTGGAAGCACACGCCGCGACGCGTATGGTTAATATTTATTAACTGGTTGCTGCCTACGGGTGGGTAAACAGCTACATTTTTGACATTAGTGGCAGCGGTCACACTTGTCCAGACCGAGGCTTGGCAAACGTAAGGAGTTGATTGTGTTGGCGAGCAAATACCAGTCGCTCAATGAACCAACAGAGCGTGAGCGCGCCAAAGCTGAACGACGAGAAGCACTCTTGCGCGAAGCCACTCGACTGTTTGCCTTGAATGGCTACGCGGGTGTTTCGCTGGAGGATCTGGGCGCTGCCTGCGGCATATCCGGTCCGGCCGTGTACCGGCATTTCGCCGGCAAGCAGGCAGTGCTTATCGCTCTGCTAGTAGATATGTCCAAAGATATCTATGCCGGGGGCTGCACGGCCACGGAAGCCGGCGGCACTCCCCTGGAGGTGCTTTCGCGTCTGGTTGATTTCCACACTGACTTCTCGCTGTCCCGCCCGGACATTTTGCAGGTCCAGGACCGTGATTTGAAATCGCTCCCGAAGGCCGAACTGGCATTAGTCCGCAAACTCCAGAACTCCTATATCGGGCTTTGGACTACGGAACTGGCCAAATTGCATCCCACCGGAAGCAAGCAGTCGCACAGATTCCGCGCGCACGCCGTCTTCGGCTTGCTGAACTCGACTGCTCATTCCGCCCACTCGCCGAGGACTAAAAAGTCCGGCCTGAAGCCGTTATTGTCCAACATGGCACTCGCCGCACTCACTTCCCCGGTAGTGTAGGTTTCAAGCCATTGTTCACTGGTGTGCCAATACCGGCACGCTGACCCACACGATTGAAAGGCCTTTATCGTGCAGCTACGAGAAGTCCGCCCTTCCGACTTGGACGCATTCTTCGCTCATCAGCAAGAACCCGAGGCGAACCTCATGGCCGCTTATCAAGCGCGTAACCCAGCCGACCGCGCGGTATTCGACCACCACTGGAACTCGATTCTGAACGATCCGAATGTTCTGGTTCGCACCATCGAGCATGAGGGCGAAGTCGTTGGATCCATTCTGGTCTTCGACGGCGAAGTACCAGAGATCAATTTCTGGACTTCGACCAAGTACTGGGGCAAGGGACTGACCACCAGCGCGGTAGACACCTTCCTCGCCGAATACACCAAGCGCCCATTGACCGCGCATGTGGTCCAGGACAATCTAGGTTCCATCAAGGTCCTGGAACGCCGAGGGTTCAAGACCGTTGGCACCGAGCAGATCTTCTCCAACGCCCGCGCAGAGGTCGTTACCGAAAACGTCATGCAGCTGGACTAGATTCCAAAAGATAGGCAAAAGCTGGCTCTCGGCAGAGAGCCAGCTTTTGCCTATTAACGGGCCTCTACCGCCGAGGTTCCCTTGGTCCTTTCCTGGATCAGCATCGTCCCGCGCCCGGCGCAAAGCCCCAGGCAGGCGTCTGCGGGTTCCGTCCGAGCTGGTTTTCTGCTGCACGATCCGTGCAAGAACGCCAGTGCGGGTCATCCTGTGATTCCTGCAGCGATGAGTGTTGAGCCCGAGGCATTCCCTCTCGTTCAGCTGGTCCAAGTTCCGCCGCCCAGCACCTGCTCGTAGGCCCGCAAGTACTTGTATCGCTTTCCCGGACCGAGGCCGGATCCGGAGAATCGGCTTTCGCCATGTCCAGCTCTCCCGGGCAGACGGAAGGGGCCCGCTTCCAGTGAAAGATCTGGAAACGAGCCCCCTTATTCGTCGTTCAGCTCAGTATCTACTTCGTGCTGTTCAGCAAGCGCCAAGCCTCACGGCGTACTGCCTGCTCATGCGGATCCGGCACCGGAGCCGCGGCCAACAGGCGTTTGGTGTAGTCGTGCGTTGGGGCATGCAGCACGGTATCCACCATGCCCTGCTCAACCGCCCTGCCTGACTGCATCACTACGACCGCATCAGCCAGCATGTCAACGACAGCCAGATCATGGCTGACAAAGAGGCACGCGAAGTTGAAGTCCCGTTGCAGGTCCTGCAGCATTTCCAATACGACTGCCTGAACCGAAACATCCAAAGCACTAGTTGGCTCATCGGCAATCAGCAGCTCGGGGTTCAAAGTCAACGCGCGAGCAATGCAAACACGTTGACGCTGGCCGCCTGAGAGCTCGTGGGGGTATCGGTTGATCACGTTGCGCGGCAGCTTCACCGCATCGAGCAGTTCTTCAGCACGCTTGATGCGCCCTGCTTTGCTGCCAACCTTGTGAACCACCATTGGTTCGGTGATGCAATCGCCAATTGGGAAACGCGGGTTCAAGGATGCTGCCGGGTCCTGGAAGATGACGCCGATTTTCTTGCGAACCGCGCGGGCTTCCTTCGGGGAAAGTTTCGGCAGATCATGGCCCTGGACCGACAAGCTGCCGCTAGCCACAGGCAACAAGCCGAGCACCGCCTTGGCGATGGTGGATTTGCCAGAGCCGGACTCGCCCACAATGCCTAGGACTTCGCCCTTGGCAATATCGAAGCTCACCTCTTCCACGGCGCGGAAGATCTTTCCCCGCATGTCGTATTCCAGCACGAGGTCCTTGGCTTCCAGCACCAGCTCGCGTCCTGGAGGCGCAGTTTCGGAGCTGTGCGGGGGCGTCGCAGTAGTAACAGCCGGAGCAGACAAGCGCGGTACCGCGGCCAGCAGGCGCTGGGTGTATGGATGTTCCGGGCGCAGCAGAACTTGCTCCACGGTGCCGGTCTCGACGAGGTTGCCCTGGAACATCACGGCCACTTCATCGGCCATATCCGCGACAACACCCATGTTGTGGGTGATCAGCAAGATGCCGGTATTCAGTCGATCCTTCAGCTCGCGCAGCAGATCGAGAATTTCTGCCTGCACCGTTACATCCAGTGCGGTGGTTGGCTCATCGGCGATGATCACCTTGGGATCGCAGGATATCGCCATGGCAATGACGATACGCTGGCGCTGGCCGCCGGAAAACTGGTGCGGGTACTGCTTGACGCGCTTGGCGGGATCCGGGATGCCCACCATGTCCAGCAGCTCGATGGCCCGGTCGGTTGCTTCCTTGCCATAGGCGATGTCGTGCAGTTCCAGCGCTTCAGTCAACTGCCGCTCAATGGTCAGCACCGGGTTCAGCGCAGTCATGGGCTCCTGGAAGACCATCGCGATGTCGGTGGCACGCATCTTGCGCAGCTTGCCTTCGTCCAGGCCAACCACGTTGACGTTGCCGACCTTGGCGGCACCTGAGACATTGGCGTTTTCCGGCAGCAGGCCCATCGCCGCAGTTGAGGTGACGGACTTGCCGGAACCGGACTCGCCAACCAGCGCCACGACCTGCCCGGGGCGGACGGTCAAGGACAAGCCCTTGACTGCGTGGACGTCTGCACCACCGGTGGCAAAGACGACGTTGAGGTCGGTGAAGCTCAGCGCGTAGCCGTCTGAGCCTTGTTCGTTCATTGGTGCTGCGTGGCTCATGGCTTCTCCTTGCGGGTTGGAAGGGCGAACAGGCCGGCGCGGCGGCGGCGCTTCTTTCCGATTTGGCGCGGGTCGAACGCATCGCGCAAGCCGTCACCCAAGAAGTTCACCGACAGGGCGATGGTAACGATGATCATGCCTGGCCACCAGAACAAATACGGGCGGGTGGTGAAGGCGTTCTGGTACTGGCTGATCAGCAGGCCCAGCGAGGATTCTGGAGCCTTCACGCCGAAGCCCAGGTAGGACAGCGAGGACTCCAGCAGGATCGCGCCAGCGATCGCGAAGGTTGCGTTCACGATGATCACGCCCATGGTGTTGGGGATCAGGTGCTTGAAGATCACGCGGCTGGTCTTCGAACCCATGGCCTGGGCGGCAGCAACGTATTCGCGTTCGCGCAGCGAAAGGATTTCACCGCGCACCAGTCGGGCCAAGCCGGTCCAGGTCACCAGGCCGAGCACGAGGGCCAGGATGATGATGGAACCGGTGGATGCACCAGCCATCTTGCCCAGAACAGCGGCCAGGACCAGCAATGGGATCACGATGAACAGGTCAGTGATGCGCATCAGGATTTCGTCGACCCATCCGCGGAAGTAGCCGGCAACAGCACCGATGACGGTTCCCAGGACAGTGGCGACCAAGCCAACCACAACGCCGATAATGATGGACTTCTGCGTGCCGTTCATGACCAGGGCGAAGTAGTCCTTGCCGACCGAGTCCTGCCCGAAGGGGTGCTCGCCGATGCGGATGCCTTCGCCGCCGAGCCAGGCGGGGACCAGGCTCAAGGTCGGTTTGCCGCCATCCACAACGGCACCAGCGTGGTAGAAGTTCTGTCCCCACCAGCCGGGGATCGGTCCCCAGCCAATGGAGCTGAAAGCGAAAACGGTGATGACGACCAGGATCACCGCGGAAATCATCGCCGGCTTGTGGCTGACGAAGCGCTCGAGAACAATGCGTCCCTGGCTCTTCGGCTTTTCGTGGATTTGGGCCAGCTTGGCGTCTTCCACCTCGGCCACGGAATTCAGGTTCTGCGGCTCGTTCTCGTTCAAGTTCTTGTTCGGGGTGCTCATCGCTGGTCCTTAGGGTTGCAGGCATGAAGGATGTTCATTGGTCCATGCCTCCTAGACTCGGATTCGTGGGTCAAGCAGGGCGTAAACGATATCCGCCAGCAAGTTGAAGATGATTGCGGCGGTACCGGTAACCAGGAAGAACGCCATCACAGGTGCCGGGTCGACATGATCCAGGCCGGTTGCGAACATTTCGCCCATGCCCTTCCAGCCGAAGACGCGCTCGGTAATCACGGCACCGCCGATCAGGCCGGCGAAGTCGAAGGCTGCAATGGTGGCGATGGGGATCATCGCGTTGCGGAACGCGTGCCGGAAAATCACGGTGCGTTCGCTCAATCCCTTGGAACGGGCGGTGCGAATGTAGTCCTGGCGCTGCACTTCGAGCATGGAAGAACGCGTGTAGCGCGAATAGCTAGCCAAAGAAATCACTGCAAGCAGGATGGTCGGCATCAGCAACTGGGTGCCGTTATCCAGGAAGTGATCCCAGAAACCGCCTTCGAGGTTAGCAGTGGACGACCCGATGGTCGCGATGGGGCGACCCTTGACATCCAGGAAACCAGGCCAAGCGCGGAACATGTGATCGACAACGGTCAATCCTGCACCGACAACACCGGTGGCTACGGAGACGGACATCGCTGCTTTGCGCAAGCGGCCGCCCATGAAGCGCCCGACTACTGCCGGAATCGCTACCGCGAGGACCAATCCGAACAAGAGGATCCATGCGTTTGGTTCCAGCAGCATGTAGAAGGTCGCGTAGTACATGGCCAAGACCAGCACGACGGTAATCAGCGCCGGGTACAGCACGCGCTTTTCATTCAGGCCAACGCTCATGGCAGTGGCGCTCAAGGCCACGAGTGCCGTCAGCACGATGATGATTGCGGGGCCCATTTGCGGGTAGCGGTAGAAATTCAGCCAAATGCTGTACTGCAGCACCAGCGGGACGAAAACAGCGGCAGCTATGAAGGTGATGCCACGGCGCTTCAAGGAGCCCCCGAGGAACATCTGCAGGACGAGTCCGACGACGATGCCTATGGCTATGGATGACCCCAGGGATATCTGCGGATCCGCCAGCCAGTCGTTGTAGCTGATCGCCAGGTACTCCTTGAGCAGCACAGCTGCCCAGAAGACGGGAAGCGAGAAGAAGAGGAAGGTCATGAAGGTAACGATGTAATCCAGGCCGGAGTACTGGCGGATTGCAGTCAAAACGCCAATGGCGATACCCAGAACCGCGGCGATCACCGTAGCGAGCACTACCAGCCGCAAGGTGGACGATGCGGCATTGGCCAGCAAGCCGGAGACCTCTACGCCGTTGATATTCTGTCCCAGGTCGCATTGGCCAATCAGGCATTTGCTGGCGCCGGTCAGCCAGTCCCAGTAGCGTCCGTACCAGGGTGCATCCAGGTTCATGTATTCCACACGCTGGGCCATCAAATACTCGCGGTTATCCGCGTTGCTTTCGCGGAGGTCCTTGAGCGGGTCACCTGAATTGATTACCAGTACGTAGAGCAAGAGCGATGCGGCGAACAGCACGGCAAGTGCTGAGCCTAGTCTCTTGGCGATAAATTTCCACACGGTTCTAATGTCCTACTTTCATCTCACGGAAGTGAGCCGGCCCTTGAGGTTGGGGACCTTTGAACACACTGCGGGGCCCGATTTTTGATCGGGCCCCACATGTGCTCACTCACATTGTGCAAGTACGTTGCCTAGGGGCAATTACTCAGCACGTACCCACTGCTCGGCGTTCCAGACGATCTGGTCCTGCGTTGCGGTGTGACGGACATTTTGGATATCCGAACCCGAGGCGCTCAAGCCTGGGTGGGCGAATACCGGGATGCCGAACAGGTCATCCCACAACAGCTTCTCGATCTTCTTGGTCTGCTCGGCATGGACAGCCGGGTCCAGCGAGCTTGCCAGGGTCGCCCATGCTGCATCGACTTCAGCGTTCGAGTACTGGCCGAAGTTCTGCGGCTTGCCGGTGGCGTAGATGTTCTGGCCGGAACTGATCTGGCCGGAACCTGCCCAAGCGAACAGTGCTACTTCGTAGTCGCCACGGTCTTGCGCACCGTTTGGCGAGAAGAAGTCAGCCGAACCGGTGTCCTCGATCTTGAAGCCCGCTTCATCGCAGGAGGACTTGATGGCCGAGACCTGGTTGGCGCGGCGTTCATTAGGTGCCGAGTAGCCGATGCGTACTTCGGTACCCACAGCGTCCTGCTCTTCGAGGATCTTCTTGGCGCCTTCGATATCAACCTGGTCGTAGCGGCCGTCGTAGGATGCGTCCACTATTTCCTGGTAGTTATCCTGGAACGGGAAGACTTCGCGGGAGTTCATCACGATGGCGTCAGGGTTCAGCGGCTTGATCAGGTTGTCAACAATCTGCTGACGTGGAACACACATGGCAAAGGCCTTGCGCAGTTCCAGATTGGTCATTTCGTTACCCTTGGCGAAGTTGAAGTCAAGGTGCTCCCAGGTCAGGGTGTCGCCCTTCTGGATTGCTACAGCGTCGCCAAGATTCTCCAGCTGCGCGAGCGTATCAACGGTGGGCTGCGGGTTAATGACGTCAACGTCTTTATTCTGCAATGCCTGGACCATGCTTGCGTCTTCAAGGAAGCGGAAGGTCAGTTCCTTGGTTGCAGGCGCGGGGCCATAGTAGTTCTCGTTGGCAACCAGGGTTACGGACTCTCCAGCTTTCCAGCTACCCAGCTTGTAGGGGCCGGATACAGGCGAGATCTTCTCATCGGGCAGCTTGCCCGGGTCAGTCATCCAGCCTTCGTTCCAGAAATCGGCAGCCTTCTTCAGCTTGTCGGATTCCCCAGCGAGAATGGCTTTGACGAGCTCTTCGGTGCTCATGCCCGACTCTTCGGCCACCACATGTGCTGGGTGGAGCATCCAGGACTGGAGGGCCCAGTCCGGATCAGGCTCGGCGAATTCAACAGTGAATTCCTTGCCATCCCAGTCGCCCTGCGGACCAGCTGGAACAGTGTCGCCGAGATCAACAGAGACCGAGTTGAACAGCGGCTTGTCCTTGGCACCTTCGTTGAGGTTCAGGTTCTGCACTGCCCATGCCAGCACGGAGTCGGCCACGGTGATCGGCGTGCCATCGGACCATTTGGCTTCTTCGTTGATGGTGTACTTGATGGTGAGCGGATCGTCGCTCACCTTCTCATAGCTGCCCAAGGCCTCGTTGGGGTACAGCGTGCCGTCAGTACCGAAGTAGCTGAACCCAGCGAACATCCGGTCCACGATGGCCGAGTTGTAGGTGGAATAGGTGTTCGGAGTAAAGCCGTTGTAGCTCAGGAATTCCGGGGCACCTACGGTGACGTTGATATTGTCTTCGGCAGTCTTGATATCACCCAGATCGGCTTTGCCGCTGTTTGCTGCTTCTGCCGAACCGTTGCCGCCACCTGCGCCAGCATCCTTTGATGCATCGGCGCCTGTGTCTCCGCCGCCTGGTGCACAAGCCGAAAGGGCCAGGGCCAGTGCTGCGCCTACAGCTACTGCTTTCGAAACGCGCTGAAACCGCATTTCGCCTCCTTGAGTTCTTGAACGATACGAGTGCTGGATCGGTGGATCCAATGTGGATCAGATCACATGATCAATCCATTGAGCAATAGACTAACCCGAATTTTCTGGCTTGGATATAGAAAGAAGCGCTTCAGATATTGCCGCGACTCTCCCCCTGAGAGTCATTCGCAACGCGCTTGTTACCCACGGGTTTACGAGATCCAGCTCACATCCCCGAGATTTCAAGGATTTCTTTCAGATTGGGAAAAATCAATCGGGCAACTGTTTCATGCATGTTGACTCGCGGAGTGATTTATAACATTTTTGCAACGTTTGTTTCAGATTGATTAAATCTGAAATATTCGTTGAATATGACGTTGCTTGAGCTCAGGTTAAGCGCTGAATGGGCCGGTGAAACCTTACGGTTTCACCGGCCCATTCAGCGGATTTCCGAGCTGCTAGATCAGCGAAGCTCCAGGGATCGCAGCCAGCAGGTTGCGGGTATATGCACTCTTTGGCGCATCGAAAATCTCGTCCGTCGTTCCCTGTTCGACGATCTTTCCGTGTTCCATCACGCATACGTTGTCCGCGATCTGGCGGACTACAGCCAGGTCGTGGGTAATGAACAGGTAGGTAAGGCCCATTTCGCGTTGCAGCTCATCAAGCAGCTCAAGCACCTGGGCCTGCACCAGCACGTCCAACGCCGAAACAGCCTCATCGCAAACGATCATTTCCGGCTGCAAGGCCAGAGCACGCGCGATCGCGATGCGCTGGCGCTGTCCGCCGGACAGCTCGTTCGGGAAGCGGTGCATGGTGGATGCCGGCATGGAAACCTGATCCAGCAGTTCCTTGACCTTCTTCTCCCGTGATGCCGCGTTACCAATACCGTGAATGCGCAGTGGTTCTTCGATGGTTCGGAATATCGAGTACATCGGATCCAAGGATCCGTACGGATCCTGGAAAATCGGCTGGACACGTCGGCGGTACTTGAACAAGTGCTTCTCGCTCAGGTTGCCAATCTGTTCGCCATCAAAGATGATCTCGCCCTCGGTCTTGTCCAACAGGTTGAGCACCATCTGGGCGATGGTGGACTTGCCGGAACCGGACTCGCCTACCACGGCGGTGGTGGTGCCCTTGGGGATCTCGAAGGACACGTTGTCCACCGCGGTGAACTTCTCCTTCTTGCCGAACCCCTTGCGGATATCGAAGACCTTCGTCAGGTTGCTGACTTTCAGCAGCGGCTCGGCCTTGCCCGGAATTACCTCATCAACAATCGCCTCGTGCTTGTCTCCACGCTGTGCTGACAACGATGGAGCCGAGTTGATCAGGCGCTGGGTGTACGGGTGCTTGGGGTTGCGCAGAATCTCCAGCGCTGGGCCATATTCGACGACACGCCCCTTGTACATCACGACGACCTTCTCGGCACGCTCTGCTGCCAAGCCCAGGTCGTGGGTAATCAGCAGCACGGCGGTGCCCAGTTCACTGGTCATGGTGTCCAGATGGTCCAGGATCTGCTGCTGCACGGTGACGTCCAGTGCGCTGGTTGGCTCATCGGCAATCAGCAGGCGCGGGCGGCAGGCCAGGCCAATGGCGATCAGCGCACGCTGACGCATGCCACCGGAGAATTCGTGCGGGTACTGCCTCGCACGCGTCTCCGGATCGGGCAAACCTGCATCGGCCAAGACCTGGGCTACACGCTTGTTCGGGTTATCCCCCGCCAAGCCGTTGGCTTTCAGGGTTTCCTTGACCTGGAACCCGATCTTCCAGACCGGGTTCAAGTTGGACATCGGATCCTGCGGAACCATGCCAATATGGTTGCCGCGCAGCTCTACGAATCGCTTTTCGCTCGCTTGGGCGATGTCCTCGCCGTCAAAAAGAATCTGGCCGGATGAGACCTTGCCGTTGCCGGCCAACAGGCCGATAGCAGCCAGTGCCGAAGTTGACTTGCCGGAACCGGACTCGCCCACGATGGCCACGGTTTCCCCGGGCATCACGGTGAAGTTGGCGTCGCGCACTGCGTGCACTGGACCGTCAGGAGTGGAGAAAGTGATCGCCAGGTCCTTGACTTCCAGCAGAGGCTTTGGAGTTGCACTCTGAGTCATTGCTTAGGCTCCCTTCCGGGCCTTCGGATCCAGTGCGTCGCGCACTGCATCGCCGAGCATGATGAAGCTCAATACCGTTACCGAAAGGAACAGTGCTGGCCACATCAGCATGGTCGGGTTATTGCGCAGCTGGGTACGTGCGGAGGAAATATCGTTGCCCCAGCTCATGACGTCTGGCGGAAGCCCGACGCCCAGGAAGGACAGCGTGGCCTCGGCAACGATGTATACGCCGAGGTTCACCGTGGCAACAACAATGATCGGTGCCAACGAGTTCGGGATGACGTGCTTGACCAAAGCGCTGAACTTGGACAGGCCCAACGCGCGCGAGGCCTTCACGAAGTCCGCGTTGCGGGCCTCGATCACTGCGCCGCGGGTAATGCGTGCCAGCTGCGGCCAGCCGAAGATCGCAAGGGTGATGATAACCGTCCAAACGCTTCGGTTTTCACGGAAGGCAGGAAGCTGCATCACGATGATGGCGCCAAGGATCAGCGGCAGCGCGAAGAAGATATCGCCCAGACGAGCCAGGATGGTGTCGATCCAGCCGCCGTAGTAGCCTGCCAGGGCGCCAATGGCACCGCCGAGCAGCACCACGATGAGGGTAGTGAATACGCCTACGAGCAGCGAAGCACGCGTGCCGTAGATCGTACGGGCGTAGATGTCGCAACCCTGCAGGTTGAAGCCCATGATATGTCCTTGGCGTGCTGGCTCATTGGAATTTTCCAGCAAGCATGCCTGGTTGCCAGTCGGATCAATGGACGTGAACAGCTGCGGGAACGCAGCTACAACCACGACGGCGATGATCAGAAGCGTGGAGATGATGAACAGCGGTTGCTTGCGCAGTGAACGCCATGCTTCAGCCCACATGGACAATGGCTTGCCGGTTTCCTTGACAGAATCCACCGCCTGCAGCGGAGTCTCCTCCAATGGGGCCACGTAGTGCTCAATTTTGTACTTGGAAACTTTGCCGGCACGGGTGTTTCGGATGGGAAGGCCGTCTTCGGGATTAAAGTTCTGGTTCTCAGGCATAACGGATCCTTGGGTCAAGCAGTGCGTACAGCATATCCACGATCAGGTTGGCGATCACGAAGACGATCACCAAGACGCCTACAACGGCAACCACCGTCGGGGTTTCGCCCTTCTGGATTGCCTGGTAGAGCAAGTGGCCGACACCGGGGACATTGAAGATACCCTCGGTAACAATGGCGCCGCCCATGAGTGCGCCCAAGTCGGCGCCAAGGTAGGTCACGACTGGAATCAGCGAGTTGCGCAAGATGTGCACGGTGACAACGCGGTTGCGGCTCAGGCCCTTGGCAGTTGCGGTGCGCACATAGTCAGCGGTTTTGTTCTCAATGATGGAGGTACGCGTCAGTCGCAAAACGTAAGCCAGAGAAACGAGTCCCAGGACCAAGGCCGGCAGGATCAGTTCGCCCCAGGTTGCCGAACCGGAAACGGTTGGCTTTGCCCATTCGAGCTTGACTCCGACCACGTACTGGAGCAGGAAGCCCAGTACGAAGGTTGGAACTGCGATGACCAGCAGCGATGCGATCAGGACGGTCGAGTCGAACAATTTGCCCTTGCGCATGCCGGCGATGACGCCGAAGATGATGCCGAAGACAGATTCGATCAGCAACGCCAGTATCGCCAGGCGTGCAGTGACAGGGAATGCTCGTGCGAGCATCTCCTTGACTTCTTGGCCCGAGAATGAAGTTCCCAGGTCCAAAGTCACCAGGTTCTTCAAGTACAGGCCGTATTGGACCCAAAAAGGCTTATCCAAGTTGTATTGCGCAGTTAGGGCCGCTTGGGTGGCATCACTCATTGGCTTGCCGCCGGAGAGTGCCGCGATTGGGTCACCGGGAGTCGCGAAAACCAAGAAGTACACCAGCAAAGTAGCACCGATAAACACCGGGATCAGCTGCGCGATTCTCTTCAGGGTAAAACTTAACATGCTTGCATCTCACCTCGAGACACATGTGGGCACAAGGCCATTTTTATCCTCTTTCCGTCGATAAAGTAATCGACGTGTATTTTTGCGAGGCAGGACGGACACGCCAAAGGGAGACCCTGAGCTGCTCGGATCTCCCTTGACGAGTTTTCAGCTTCTATTCGCTCTGATTAGGCCGAATGCTGAAGGAAACTTATTTGCCAGTGATTTGCTGGTACATAGGAACACCGTTCCAGCCGAACTCAACGTTATCCACGTTTTCGCTCCAACCACCCTGAACTGCCTGGTACCACAGCGGGATAGCCGGCAGATCCTTGAACAGGATTTCCTGTGCTTCGTTGAAGATCTTCGCACCCTCAACAGGATCCGTGGCGGACAGGCCCTCGGTCAGCTTGGCGTCGAATTCCTTGCTGGAGTACTTGCCGTCATTCGAACCAGCCCCGGTACCGAATAGTGGACCAAGGAAGTTGTACAGCGATGGGTAGTCGGCCTGCCAACCGGTACGGAATGCACCGGTCATCTCGTAGCTGGTGACCTTCTCGCGCAATTCCTTGAAGGAGCTGAATGGCTTGGCCACGGCGTTGATGCCCAGGTTGCTCTTCAACTGGTTGACGACAGCTTCGACATATTCCTTGTTGCCAGCGCCATCAACGTTGTAGCCGACGGAGAATTCATCGCCGGAGTCCCACTTGCTGATTGCATCAGCCTCTTCCCACAGCTTCTTGGCTTCAGCCCCGTCGAAGTCCAGGACTTCGCTGCCTGGAACCTCTGCGTTATAGCCTTCAAGTACCGGTGCAGTGAAGTCGTCGGCCTTGATCTTGCCGCCGTTGTACACCTTGTCGATGATCAGCTGGCGGTCAATGGCGCGGGAGATCGCTGCACGGCGGAGGTTGCCCTCTTCACCCTGCTTGAAGTGCTCCAGGTAACCCGGAATGGTAATGGTTGCGTTGCCAGCGTAGGGCGAGTTGATCGAGCGGTCGCCCAGATCAGTCTCGTAGGAAGCCAGCGAGCTTGGCGGGATCTGGTCCAGCACGTCCAAGTTGTTGGACTGCAGATCGCTGTACGCCGAGTCGGTGGACTGGTAGACCTTGAAGTCGATGCCGGCGTTAGCCGCCTTGCGTGGTCCGTCGTAGCTCTCGTTGACGTCCAGCTTCAGGTTCACATCGTGGTTCCACTCGGTCAACGTGTATGGGCCGTTGCCGATTGGCTTTTCGCCAAAGGCCTTTGGATCCTCGAAGGCCGCTTCAGGCAACGGCATGAACGCCGTGTAGCCCAAGCGCAGCGGGAAGTCGGACTCAGGCTGGGACAGCTCGACGGTGAAGGTGGTGTCATCCACTACCTTCAGGCCTTCCATCTCTTCCTTCTTGGAGCCTTCCTTGTTGACCTCATCGAAGCCCTTGATGGATTCGAAGAAGTACGAGTTCAGCTGTGCGTTCTTTGCCGCGGCGCCGAAG
Source organism: Arthrobacter sp. JUb119 (assembly GCF_024807995.1). NCBI lineage: Bacteria > Bacillati > Actinomycetota > Actinomycetes > Micrococcales > Micrococcaceae > Arthrobacter > Arthrobacter sp. JUb119. The sequence continues at coordinate 443,558 of NZ_JANUFE010000002.1, read as the reverse complement.
TTCCAGGCATCCACGAACGAAGCAGCAGTTACTGGGGAACCATCCGAGAAGGTATGTCCGGCCTTCAGCTTGATGGTGTAGTTCTGGGAGTCTTCGGTTTCGATGGACTCAGCGAGTTCATTGACCGGAGCGCCCTTTGCGTCATAGCTGACCAAACCGGTGAAGATCAGGTCCATTACGCGGCCGCCGCCAACTTCGTTGGTGTTAGCCGGCAGAAGGCCATTCTGCGGTTCGGTGGTGTTTGCGGTGACGACGTACGAGCCGTCACCTTCGCCACCGGCGGTTTCATTGGAACCGCCGCCACAAGCGGACAGGGTCAGCGCCAAGGCTGCAGATAAAACGACAGCCTTAGATGCGTGCGAGTATCGCATCCTATTTCTCCTCAACAGATCGTTGCTGCTTCTGCATTTCGCAGAGCCGTGCAGGCAAGCGTGAGCTATAGCACGTAGTGAATGAGATTACATCAAACATTGCGAAACAACCAATGAATAGTCATGAAAGCAATGCTTGAAATCGGGTTACTCACCCGGCTGAAATAACTTCAGCCGGGTCAGTTTTTATTTAAGCTCAAATAAAAATATTCATCATTCCGGGGTCTTCCAATACCGAGCCGACACCTGCGAGGAACTCGCTTGCTTCCTTGCCGTCAACCACTCTGTGATCGAAGGACAAAGCCAAAGTCATGGTGTGGCGAAGGGCAACTTGGTCTTGGTATTCCCAAGGCCTTCGTTTCACTTGGCCTAATGCCAGGATTCCAGCCTGCCCCGGAGGTAGAATCGGGGTCCCGGCATCCACGCCGAAAACCCCCACATTGGTAATGGAGAATGTGCCACCGGTCAATTGGGCTGGTGACAACGTTCCTTCGCGGCCCTGGAGAATAATCTCGCTGAGTTCAGTTGCCAATACGGGCAACGTCTTGGCTTGGGCATTTTTCAGCACCGGAACCAGCAAGCCGCGGTCACTTGCCACAGCCATGCCCAGATTCACTGACCCGAACTCAATGATTTCGTCAGCCTTTTCATCCCACGTCGAGTTCAGCGCAGGATAAGTCTTCAGCAATCTCGTCACCACGAGCGCCGCCAACGTTGTGATGTTGAGTTTCCGGTCCTTCAGCAAGCGATGCGAACGCATTCTTTCCACCAACGCCATGGATTCGGTGACGTCAATAGTGAGGAACTCGGTGGCATGCGGTGCAGTAAACGCCGACTGCACCATCGCTTTGGCTGTGGCTCTGCGGACGGCGGTGATCTTCACATGGCGGTCCACATCCGGCGAGGACGCTGGCTCATTTCCCCTTGCCGATGAGGTGCTGGTACCTACGGAATCGATGGCCTGCTGAACATCCCTACGCAGCACCAGCCCACCCTCGCCGCTGCCGGCGAGCGCCGAAATATCGACTCCATGATCGCGTGCCAGCTTGCGTACGGGCGGTGTGCATCGAGTCGTCTCATGTTGCTCGCGCTCAGGACTGGCCGGCGCGGCATCCGGTGCGGATGCAACTGGTTCCGCCAATTGCGCCGCTCCCCCGTTGCGGGAGCCACGAGCTTTTCGCGTTGGACGGTTGCCGGTGTCTGCCGGGGCACCGTAGCCAACGAGGGTTGGGGTGCGCTCGACGGCCGCACTTTCCCCATGATTTCCGGGACCTGCTGCTGGCGGCTGCCCGCCGGAAGCGCCTGGCTCCTGATCAAAAGTGACCAGCGGACCGCCAACCTGCACTGTTTCACCTTCGGTGGCATGCAGAGCCTGAACGAAGCCGGCATACGGCGAGGGCAGTTCAACCACTGCCTTGGCGGTTTCAACTTCGGCAATGATCTGGTTGAGCGCAACATGCTCGCCAACCTTGATTTTCCAATTCAGCACCTCGGACTCGGTGAGCCCTTCGCCGAGGTCCGGGAGTTTGAATGTGTGGGCGGTCATCACTTGGCAGCTCCTTCGGTTGCCTCGTTGTGGCGCATCACGGTATCAACCGCGTGCATCACTCGATCCAAATCGGGCAGGTGGTGGCTTTCGAGCCGCGATGGCGGATACGGAATATCGAATCCGGTGACGCGCAATGGGGCGTGCTCCAGATAGTCGAAGCAGCGCTCGGTGATTTCGGCACAGATTTCTGCACCGATACCGCTGGTGCGGCTGGCTTCATGGACTACAACCAGCTTGCCGGTGCGCTTGACGGATTCGGCCACGGTGTCGATATCCAACGGATCCAAGGTGCGCAGGTCGATGACCTCCAGACTGGTGCCTTCATCTTCTGCGGCCTTGGCCGCATCCACCAAGGTGTAGGTGGTCGGGCCATAGCCGACCACGGTGACATCTTCACCGGGTCGGATGATCTTGGCCTTTGGCGATCCGTCTGGCGTTGGAGCCAGAAGTTCAGCTGTGCTTTTCTCGTGGTAGCGGCGCTTCGGCTCGAAGAAGATGACCGGATCATCGCAATCGATGGCCTGGCGCAACATGCTATAGGCATCTTCGACACTTGAAGGCGCGAAGACGCGCAGACCGGCGGTGTGGGCGAAATATGCTTCCGGCGATTCGGAGTGGTGCTCCGGTGAACCGATTCCTCCGCCGTAGGGAATTCGAACTGTCACCGGCATCTTCACACGGCCCCGGGAACGGTAATGCAATTTAGCCAGCTGGGATACTAGCTGGTCAAAGGCCGGGTAGGTGAAGCCGTCAAACTGGATCTCCACTACTGGGCGATAGCCTCGGTAGGCCAGGCCGATGGCGCTGCCGACAATGCCGGATTCTGCCAGCGGGGTATCGACGACGCGGTGCTCGCCGAATTTGGATTTCAGGCCATCGGTGACCCGGAAGACGCCGCCGAGGGTTCCGATGTCTTCACCAAGCAGGATGACTTTCTCGTCCTCGTCCAGGGCATCGTGCAGCGACTTGTTCAGCGCCTTGAGCATGGTGGTTGCCACAGTTACTCTCCACCTTCAAAATCTGCCAAGTAGTCCAGATAGTTCTTGGCTGCGCGTTCGGTTGGTTCGTGCTTCTCGGCATATACATTGGTGAACAGCTCTTCCACCTTGGGGTCCTCCATGGTGGTGATCGCGACGCGAAGCTTCGCGGCCAGATCATCGGCTGCGTTCTGGGCACGCTGCTCGTAGGACTGCACATCGGCACCCATCTCATGCAGGTACTTCACCAGGCGGTCGATAGGGTCCTTGGCTTTCCACTCTTCGAGCTGCTCGCTCTTGCGGTAGCGGGTTGGATCATCGGCGGTGGTGTGCGACCCCATGCGATAGGTGACCGCTTCAATGAAGGTTGGGCCCAGGCCGTTGCGCGCGTGATTCAGGGCGGCCTTGGTGGCTGCGTAGACTGCAAGGATGTCATTGCCATCCACCCGCCAGGTCTTCAGCCCGAAGCCGTGGGCACGGTCGGCAATCTGGGTGCGGCTTTGCAGGTGGACTGGTTCGGAAATGGCCCACTGGTTGTTCTGGCAGAAGAACAGCACTGGCGCCTGGTAGCTGGCGGCGAAGACCATGGCTTCGCTCACGTCGCCCTGGCTGGTGGCGCCATCGCCAAAGTAGGCCACAGAAACTTGCTTGCCCCCGTCGAATTTGATTCCCATTCCGTATCCGGCTGCGTGCAAAGCCTGGGAGCCAATGACAATCTGCTGGCAAGCAATATTGACTTCATTCGGATCCCAGCCGCTGGCCTGGGCCCCGCGCCACACGCTGAGCAGATCTTCTGCTTTCACTCCCCTGGCCCATGCGACGCCATGCTCGCGGTAGGAAGGGAAAATGAAGTCATCCGCTTCGGTGGCGCGGACCGAGCCGATTTGTGCGGCTTCCTGGCCGAGCAACGGGGCCCAGAGTCCTAGCTGGCCCTGGCGCTGCAATGCGGTGGCTTCATTGTCCATGCGGCGCAGGACCACCATGTCGCGAAGGAAATCTGCAAGGTCCGCTTCTTTGAGGTCCTTCAGATAATGGTCAAGTTCTTCGTCCGGGATTCGTTTCCCGTCGACGTTCAGCAGCTGATGCGTGGGTAGGCATCCGGCGGCTACGTCAATGTGCTGTGTGGACACGATCGGCATCCTTACTCTCACGTAGTCGGTTGCGGGTTTTCATTCACAAACACCGCTTAATGTGATGCTACTCACGCAAGGCAGGATGCACAATGGTGTTTTTGGAATTAGAGCAAAACGCACTGTTTATGAGAACCCGTCAGTGCTAACGTGCACATTATGCAACTTCTGGACACTACCGACCGGCGCATCCTGCTGGCCCTCTCGACCGCAGCCAAGCGCACCGGCTCGGCTATCGCCACGGCTTTGAACCTCGGGCGAAATACCGTGCAGACGCGGATGACCCGCCTGGAGAATGAAGTTCTTGATTCCATTGACCGCCGCATCCCGCCCGAAGTGCTGGGCTACGGGCTGCTTTCCTTTGTCGAGCTGCATGTTGAGCAACGCCATCTCGGGGATATCGCCGCCAAGCTCGAAGCCATCCCCGAGGTGCTTGAAGCACACGGGCTCACCGGCTCTGCCGACATCTTGGTGCGGGTAGCGGCCAAAGACGCCGAGGAGCTGTTTCGGGTCCATGGACAGCTGCTGCATATAGACGGAGTGAATCGTGCGGACTCGGCACTATCCATGGCCGAGCTCGTCCCCTACCGCACCACCGCTTTGCTTCAGCACTCGCTAGCCGATAACGCGTAGCGCACAGGGCAGCAAAAAGTTCCGGGAACCAGCCGGCTGGCTGGTTCCCGGAACTTCGCTATTGAGTTTTATGTATTCTTCGCCTTAGTGGTCGACTGCCTTCTCGGCACCGACACCGGTCAGCGAACGAACTTCCATTTCCGCCTGCTTGGTAATGTCCTCGACACGCTTGTCGGTAACCGAGCCCAGCCAGCCTAGGAAGAAGGCCAGCGGAATGGAGACGATACCCGGGTTAGCCAGCGGGAAGATCACCATATCGATGCTTGGGATCATTGCGGTCTCCGAGCCCGAGAACACTGGCGAGAAGATGATCAGCAGCAAAGCCGAACCCAGGCCGCCGTACATGGACCACACTGCGCCGCGGGTCTTGAAGCCCTTCCAGAACAGCGAGTACAAGATGGTTGGCAGGTTAGCCGAAGCGGCCACCGCGAAGGCCAATGCCACCAGGAAGGCCACGTTCTGCCCCTGGGCACCGATGCCGCCAGCGATAGCGAAGACTCCGATAACCAAGACCGTGCGGCGGGCAATCTTCATTTCCTTCTCTGGAGTGGACTTGCCCTTGGCAATCACCGACGCGTACACGTCATGGGCGAAGGATGCCGCCGCGGTGATGGTCAAGCCCGCCACCACAGCAAGGATGGTTGCGAAGGCCACTGCAGAGATCAGGCCCAGCAGCACTGTGCCGCCCAATTCGTAGGCCAGCAGCGGTGCCGCAGAGTTCACGCCGCCTGGAGCCGCCTGGATTCGATCCGGGCCAATCAGTGCACCGGCGCCGAAGCCCAGCACCAGGGTGAACAGGTAGAAGGCGCCGATCAGCCAGATAGCCCAGACGACGGACTTGCGGGCTTCCTTCGCGGTAGGAACGGTGTAGAAGCGCATCAGCACGTGCGGCAGGCCGGCGGTGCCAAGCACCAAGGCCAGGGCCAGCGAGATGAAGTCCAGCTTGGCAGTTTCAGAAACACCGTACTTCATGCCCGGATTCAGGATCTCAGGGTTGCCGGCTACTTCAGCTGCCTTGCCCAGCAGGTCGGAGAAATTGAAGCCGAACATGGCCAGCGTCCACACGGTCATGATCAGCGCGCCGGCGATCAGCAGGCAGGCCTTGATGATCTGCACCCAGGTGGTGCCCTTCATGCCGCCAACCAGCACATAGAGGATCATCAATGCGCCAACGATAACGATCACCAGCGACTGCCCCAGCTTCTCGTCAATACCCAGCAACAGGGAAACCAGCGCGCCGGCGCCAGCCATCTGCGCCAGCAGGTAGAAGACGCACACTGCCAGCGTGGAGATGGCCGCGGCGATGCGCACCGGACGCTGCTTGAGGCGGAAGGACAGCACATCGGCCATGGTGAATTTGCCGGTGTTGCGCAGCAGCTCCGCAACCAGCAGCAAGGCAACCAGCCAAGCAACCAGGAAGCCGATCGAGTAGAGGAAGCCGTCATAGCCCTGGATGGCGATAGCGCCAACGATCCCCAGGAAGGAGGCTGCCGAGAGGTAGTCACCGGCAATTGCGGTGCCGTTCTGCGTTCCCGTGAAGGAACGGCCGCCTGCATAGTAATCCGCAGCGGTCTTGTTGTTCTTGGAGGCGCGGAGCACGATCACCATGGTGACGCCCACGAAGGCCAGGAAGATGGCGATATTGACCAAGGGGTTGCCGACCTGGGTCGACTCTCCCGCGGCCTGGGCCAGGATGCTGAGCTGGTTCATTTAGTTCACTCCCTCGCTCTCTAGGCGTTCACGGATTTTGGTTGCCTTGGGGTCGAGCTTCTTATTCGAAAAACTGACGTAGGCCGCGGTGATCGCGAAGGTCGACACGAACTGCAGCAACCCGAGAACAATACCCATGTTGATATTGCCGAGAACCTTGATGGACATGAAGTCGTGGAAGTAGTCGGCTAGCAGCACATAGGCGAAATACCAGACGAGGAAGAAGACTGCCATCGGGAAAACAAAACTGCGGTGGGTCTTTCGCAGTTCCTGGAATTCCTCGGATTGGCTCTCCTTGACGAAATCAACGTCAGCAGCGACGCCGTGTTCCGGGTTGGCACTCATGATGCCCTCCTTGAGCGAGTTGATGATGTGACTGGGCGCACATCGGTTTTGTGACTAAGTTCACTATTGGCGATAAACCCGTTGGCGACTAGGGGGCTTGCACAGCTCGTGGCTCAACGGACTGCTTTCTGCGCCCAACGGCGCAGCATGGCGCGCTGAACGGTCGGCAGATCAGGCAGGGCCCTAAGATGGGATACATGTCTCCAGCGCTGCAAGTCACCCTGATCGTCGCCATTGCGATGGTCGGAATCGCTCTTGTCGGCTACATCGGTTTCAGGATTTCCCGCTCCACCAAGGAAATGGGTACCGACGTCGAGGAAGCCACCTACAAGACGTTGCACCACATGTCCGTTGCGGTTCCCCATTTGGAGCGCGGCCTGACTGAGGACGGGGCGGCCAAAAGCGCCAAGGCGCTGCGCAGGCTCTTGAACTGCCAGGTATTGCTGATCAGCGACACCACCCATGTGCTGGCCACCGATGCAGGGGCCGATTTCACCGCGGAACTCGAAGAAGCAGCCTCCAAGGTTTCCAAAAGCGCGCTGGCAACCGGCAAAACCCAGGTAGAACGTTCCTCCGGCATGGACTTCGTGTCCGCGCCGATCACCGTAGGAGATCAAAGCGTGGGAACGGTGACCGCGCTATCACGCAGGGCCGGCGCCAGCTTCGTTCGGGCAGTTTCCGAGGTAGCGGTCTTTGTATCCGCGCAAGTTTCCACCGCCCAGCTCGATGAATCCAAGGCCATGCTGCTCGAAGCGCAGATGCGTGCCTTGCGCGCTCAGATCTCCCCGCACTTCATCTACAACTCGCTGAATGCGATCGCCTCGTTCATCAATACTGATCCCGCTCGAGCCCGTGAGCTGGTCATAGAATTCGCCGACTTCACCCGGTACTCTTTCCGCCGCCGCGGTGAATTCACCACCCTGGCCGAAGAACTGGAAGCCATTGACCGCTACCTGTTGCTGGAAAAGGCCCGTTTCGGTGAGCGCATCAAGGTCTCCTTGCAGATCGCTCCCGAGGTGCTGCCCACGCAAATTCCCTTCCTGGCCTTGCAGCCACTGGTTGAAAACGCGGTACGCCATGGACTCGAAGCCCGGCCAGATGGCGGAGTCATCTCCATCACGGCCACCGAAGACGGAATGCACGCAGTCATCAGCGTGGAAGATGACGGCATGGGCATGGATCCCGAGCAGCTGTCCAGTGTGCTAGCTGGCGATACCCCGAATATGCACGTAGGCCTGCGCAACGTCGACCTGCGCATGCGCCAGCTCTACGGCAATTCCAATGGACTGGTGGTGGAGACCGCGCCGGGGGCCGGAACGCTGATCACTTTGCGTGTCCCGAAGTTCCGTCCGCCCAACACGATCACTTCCGATGCATAGAAAAATCCAATAAACGGTAGAATTTTCGCATGATTAACGTGGTGGTCGCCGATGATGAACTTCCAGCGGTAGAAGAAATCGCTTTTCTGCTCAGCCAGGATTCCCGCATCGGGAAAATTCACCGCGCCACCTCTGGTGCCGCGGCGCTGAAGGCGCTGGAGGAAAATACTGTCGACGCACTTTTCCTCGACATCCACATGCCGGCTTTGTCAGGCCTGGACATTGCCCGCGTCATCTCCCGGTTCACCAATCCCCCACTGATTGTTTTTGTCACCGCCGATGAAGATCAAGCGCTGCAAGCATTCGAGTTGGCCGCCATCGACTACGTGCTCAAGCCCATTCGCCCGCAGCGCCTGGCCGAATCCGTTCGCCGCATCTGCGAGCTGGTCGAGGAGACCCCTGCCAAGCCGGAAATGATCACGGTGGACCAGGGAGGCATCACCAAGCTGATCCCTCGGGCGGATATCGCCTACGTTCAAGCCCAGGGAGACTACGCCCGGCTGCACACCAAGGATTCGAGCTATCTCATCCGGGTTCCGCTCAACGATTTGGAACAGCAGTGGGGCGAGTCCGGTTTCGTTCGGATCCACCGTTCCTACCTAGTGTGCATGGATAAGATCGAAACCGTTCGCTTGCAGACCGGCAAGGCCGCTGTGCTGGTCAACAGCACCGAACTTCCGATTTCTCGTCGCGCGTTGCCATACCTGCGGGAACGCTTGGCTGCCAACCGCGTCCGCCCGCTGTAGGAAGCTGCTGGCCTTCCGTGGAGCACCTTCCCCAAGACAACAGCCGGCGAGAGCCCCTCATGCCCGGACGGTTCGCTGAGCAGCGTCCAAAACGCGTGCGTGTCCAGGCTCCGCAGGATGCATCCTTGACTGTCTCCCCCGACCGTCCCGAGCACACAGCAGAAGAATTCTATGTTCGCCAGCTGATCCGCTCCCAGCTGCGGCTGGCCTGTGCCGTCGCCGCGGGCCTGCTGGCGATGCTGGTAGGCATCAGTGCATTGCTCGTCTTTTGGCCGGTCTTCGAGGACATCCACCTGCTGGGCCTGCCCCTGCCATGGTGGGTTTTGGGCATCGGCATGTATCCACTGATCATCGTGGCCGGAATGCTCTACAACAGGGCCGCGGGACGCAATGAAGAACGGTATCGGAGCATCAGCCGTGGCTAGCCTGCTGTCCGTTTCCTCCCTGGTGATCGTTTGCCTCACCACCATGCTGATTGCCTTCCACGGCCTGCGCCTGTCCCGTACAACTTCCGACTTCTACGTAGCTTCACGCACCGTACGCCCGTGGTGGAATGCCTCTGCTATTGGCGGCGAATACCTGTCGGCGGCTTCGTTCCTGGGCGTTGCCGGACTGATTGTGCTCTCTGGGCAATCAGGTTTGTGGTTCCCCATCGGCTACACCGCAGGCTACTTGATGCTGCTCCTGTTTGTTGCCGCTCCCCTGCGACGTTCCCGGGCATACACAATTCCCGATTTCGCGCAGATCCGTTTCGAAGGCTCGCCGATGCTGCGGAAAATCACCACCTATCTGGTGGTGGTGATCTGCTGGCTCTATATCGTTCCGCAAATGCACGGAGCAGCCCTGACCCTATCCATCGCTACCGGATTCCCGAGTTGGGCCGGTCCGGTCATTGTTGCCGCGGTTGTCTGCGTGACGGTGCTGTCCGGCGGGATGCGCTCGGTGACCTTCGTCCAGGCCTTCCAGTACTGGTTCAAGCTGGCGGCCTTGGTTATTCCCACGATTTTCCTGCTGGGGCGGGCCATCCCCGAGCATTCGGCATCCGGGCATGCCCAGGCCCTGTATGCGCAGCTGGAGTCCGTGAACGCGATGAACCTCTACGAGACGGTATCCATCATCTTGGCATTGCTCTTCGGCACCCTGGGGCTGCCGCATGTGCTGGTGCGCTTCTACACGAACCCCACAGGCCAGGCTGCGCGTACCACCACGGTGATTGTGCTGTGCCTGCTCTCCGCGTTCTACCTCTTGCCGACGACTTTGGGCGTGCTGGGCTTGCTCTACACCCCGGAGCTCGGTGCCACCAATGAAACCGATGCCACCATCCTGCTCTTGCCCGGGCGCCTCTTCGACGGATTCCTGGGCGACGCCTTGACCGCAATTGTCGTCGGTGGCGCATTCGCAGCTTTCCTCTCCACCACCTCCGGTTTGGTGGTATCCCTGGCTGGTGCGCTGTCCCAGGAATTCTTCTCGGGTACCGTGCGGGGCTTCAGGATCTCTACCGTGCTGGCCACCGCCCTGCCCGTCCTGGTCGCGGTGGTGACCAATTCATTGGCCTTGGCGGGCGCCATTGGAAACGTCTTCGCCTTCACTGCATCCACCATCTGCCCGCTGCTGCTCTTGGGCATTTGGTGGCGTTCACTGACCGCTCGAGGTGCTGTTGCCGGACTGCTGGCTGGCGGCATCTCCTGCGGGCTGGCCTTGATCACCGGCGCCTTCCTGCCCCAGGAAGATGAGATCTGGATCCACCTCTTGCGCCAGCCTGCGGCGTGGAGCGTTCCCTTGGCCTTCATGGTGATGATCTTCGTATCGCGTAGCACCAAGCGGAGCGTGCCCGCCAACGTTGAACGCGTCATGGCGTTGCTCCATGTCCCGGACTGGCGGGCGAAGTTCTAGCCAGTCTCCACGGATTCTCCGGCAGGCGCGTCGCGGCCAGATGCTTCGCGTGCCGAAGCTGATCTGCGCCGGGATCCCTTGGCCAGCCCCAGAAGGACTCCGCCGAGAACCAAGCCCATCCCGATCAGGCTTTGGAGGCCGAGGCTTTCCGCTGCCAGCAATGTTCCCAGCAGGACCCCTGTCACTGGATTGAGCAGGCCAATGAGGCCAACTGACGATGCAGGGAGATGGCGCAGCCCGGTGAACCAGGCAAGATAGGCAGCCGCGGTGGCAATGAGGCTGACATAGCCGAAGCCCGCCATCGCCTGCAGGTCAAGCGCAGGGGGTGCTCCATGCACGAACAGCGCGCAGGGGACCAGTACTGCCCCTCCGGCCACCAGCTGCCACGCGGTGACACGGATAATCGGCATCCCTTCAGACCATCGTTTGGTCAGGATGAACCCGGCACTGGATAGGAGCATTGCTACCAGCGACAAGACGATCCCCAGGATATCGATGCCGGCCTGTGCATCGAATACCATGATGCCCACGCCGACGAAGCCCAAGAGGGCCCCAACCAAAGGCCAACGTGCAGGACGTTCACCGAGCAATAGCCATGCGAACAGCATGAGCACACCGGCAGAAATCGCCATGGTCGTAGCAGCGACACCCGATGGCAAAAGTTGCGCCACCACGTAGATCAGGGCAAAGAAGGCACCGATATTCAGCACGCCCAGAACCGCGGATTTCCACCACCAGCTGCCCTGCGGGAGTTTCCTGGCTAGCCCCAGCAACACCAAGCCCGCCGGCAATGCACGGATCGCCGCACCCCAGAGCGCTGAGCCGTCGGGAAGAAATTCCTTGGTGACATAGTAATTGGAGCCCCACGCGATCGGGGCTATCGCGGTCAGTGCTACCCAGCCCAGCGTTCGAAGCCGGTGCCCCGCGGAATTCAAAATATCTTCCATGGAAGATACTTTAGCTTCCTTGGAAGATATAATAAAGGCATGGAGCAAAACGACCACGTATCGCGCATTCAACAGCAGTGGGCAGAACAACGGCCGGATCTCGACCCAGCGCCCCAGGGAATCATCGGCCGGCTGCATCGCTTGGCTAATTACCTGACCGAGGAGCTCTGCACGGTTTATGCAGAGCATGGGCTGACCGAAGCTGAATTCGATGTGCTCGCGGCCTTGCGGCGGGCAGGAGAACCCCACTCCCTGGCCCCCGGCGAGCTGGCACAGCAGACGATGGTGACTACCGGAGCCATGACCAAGCGGCTCGACAAGCTGGTCAGCAACGGCTGGGTCACCCGCGCGCTATCCGGTGATGACAGGCGTGGGCGCCGCATCTCCTTGACGGCTAGCGGCAAGAAGAAAATCGATGAAGCGTTTACCGCCCACATGCGCAACGAAAAGCGCCTCGTGGACCAGCTGGCCCCCGCTGATCGTCCTGTGCTCGAAGAAATGCTGCGAAACTGGTTGGCCCACTATGAACAGACCCGGCCCTAGCCTTATCGGCCAGCGCGTCGCCAAGAATGCAAAAAGCCGCGCAGGGCAGCGGGGAGAATTTCCCACTGCCCTGCGCGGCAATGCGTTTGCGCTGGAGACAGCTGCTAGTCGATCGAAGCCATCAGCTCGACCACGCGGTCAAGGAATGCATCGACCTGCGATTCCTCGTAGCCATCGGTTCCCTGCGAAGAGCGGAATTCCACGCGGCGTACGGTGTCAACGGCCATGGGCACGTCGTTCTCGAAATAGTCGATGAGCTGATCGCATAGGCGATCGACATCTTCGATGTTGTAGCTCGACGCGTTGGAACGCGACGGGCGACGGAAACGCTCACCCTTGGCACGGTGCAGGCGGCCACGCAGGATCGCGGCCAGGCGGCCTACCTGCTGCAGCCAGACCTCCTCGCCCTGATGGGCAATCAAGTCGTCGCGCTCGCGCTTGGCAAAGACATCTTCCAAGCGGTCCAGCGCACCATCGACTTCGCGGGCCTGGTACCCGCCCTTCTGCGGCGCAAAAGTGGTGCGGCGGATCAGGTGGCTGGTGACCACACTGTCGTCGTTTCCTCCACCGTTGAAGGTGGCGCGGGCACGGCTCAGGAATGCATCAACTTGCTTTGCGTTGTAGCCGAATTCCGAGTCCGGTACGCGGGAAAACGGAGCATCTTGCTGCTGCGACACGACAGTTCCTTTTTCTCTAGAGAGATATCAGTTGGGTACCCCGGTAAGGCGATACCCCTCATATTCTATTGGCTTGGGCCAATAGTTGGCTTAATGGCCACACCAGCCAGTGCATTCCAGTAGAGGATCACACCCGCTGGCGGGACCGGTCAGAAGACTTCGACGCTCCAGGCCAACACATGCGAAATCACGTAGCCCAGAGGAATGACAAACAATATCGAGTCCAAGCGATCCATGATTCCGCCATGGCCCGGCAGCAAGTTGCTCATGTCCTTGATGCCGAGTTCACGTTTGACCATGGATTCCGCGAAGTCGCCAGTGGTCGCGGCAATGGTGGTGAAGAACGCCAAGATGACGCCCGTCCACCATGGCATTTCCAGCCAGAAGTGCATTGCGCAAGCACCAATAGCCATCGAACCAATCATTGATCCGGCGAAGCCCTCCCAGGACTTTTTCGGAGAAATCTTTGGCGCCATCGGATGCTTGCCTATTAGCACACCCACGATGTAGCCGAAGGTGTCGTTGGCGACCGCGAGCAGCAAAAGCGTGGCAATGAGCCATTGGCCATTCTCGGAATCAAGAATCAGCAGGGCGAAGGAAAGCAGCAGCGGCACCCAGCTGATGATGAACACGCTGCTCATCACCGAGGCCACAGCACCCTTTAGTCCTTCCATGAGCCGGAAGAGCAGAGCGATGAGGATACAGGCAATGTAGCTGAATCCAAGGGCTTCCACCCCGCCCCAAATGGCACTGACCGGCAGCAAGACCGAGGACAGGTACAACGGCAATTGAGGCACCGCGGTCTTGGCGTGAGTAGTAGCTCTCGCAACTTCCCAGCAGCCAATGCCGCTGAGGGCAATCAGCGCGATGACCAACAATGGCTGCGACCACATCAGGCCAACGAGGACGACGCCGAGCATCAGCAAGCCTACGCCGATTGCCGCGGGCAGGTTGCGTCCGGCGCGCGATTTCTTCGGCTCCGGGGTTCCTATCAACAGCTCGGCAGGGATGTCTGCTTCTGCCGCGTCGGGCTGGCCGGTCTCGGCCAGGTCCGTGGAGTCGGAAACCGGTGGAGCAGGCATCTTGCCCTCGGCAGGCGCTGGATTCTGCGCCGCTGATTCGGCTTCCGGTTTGGTCGCTTCGCCCTTCGCTGGCATACCACCCTGGGCAGCTGGGGCCGCTAAGATCTTGGCTTTGCCGGGTTCCGCCGATTCTACGGGCTCAGCCGGTTCCTCTGCTGGTCCGGCCTGCTGGGCAGCGACCGGCCCCGGGGCCGCCACCGACTTGGACGTATCAGCCTTGAAGGCTGCCTTGGCACGCTCTTTCGCTTGCCCGGTATCAGCCGTAGCGGCTGCATCCTTGCCTGGGGAAACCTCGGCTGCCGGGTTCGCGCCAGCCCCTGGCTGAGGGGTCGGCAAAACGCCATCGGTGCCGGCAACTTGCTCCACGGCTGGTGCCGGTGCTGGCGTGGCCATTGGAGCAGCTACCGGATTGGCCGGTTCAGTCGTGACCGGTTCTTGGATTCCAGTGGCAGGTTCTGGAGTTTCCCTAGCCGCGCGGTTCTTCATGAAACCGCGTTTTTTCCCCTTGGCGGCAGCCTCGCGCTGGGCACGAGCTTCACGTCGGGTCAGGGGCTGGGATTCTCCGGATGCCACTGAGGGCACCGCCGAAGCGTTGCCCTCAGTGTTGTCTGTCGAGCCTGGCATTAGACTTCCAGCAGCTCTGCTTCTTTTTTCTTCAAGATCTCGTCAACTGCGTCAACGTGCTTCTTGGTCAGCGCGTCGAGGTCCTTTTCTGCACGGGTGCCCTCGTCCTCGCCAATTTCGCCATCCTTGACCAACTTGTCGATGGAGTCCTTGGCCTTGCGGCGGTGGTTACGCAGCGCAACGCGGGCGTCCTCACCCTTGGCCTTGGCCAGCTTGACGTATTCCTTGCGGCGTTCTTCGGTCAGCACTGGAAGGACAACGCGGATCATCTTTCCGTCCGAAGATGGGTTTGCCCCAACTTCTGGATCGCCCAGAGCCTTTTCGATTGCGCGCATAGCGGTCACATCGAATGGGGTGATGGTGATGGTGCGTGCTTCTGGCACTGCAAAGGAAGCCAACTGCTGCAGTGGGGTCGGGGAACCGTAGTAGTCCACCATGACCTTCGAGTACATGCCTGGGTGGGCGCGACCGGTACGGATCGTCGCGAAGTCCTCCTTGGCGGCCTCAATGGTGCGTTCCATCTTTTCGGCGGTTTCCGCCAGCGTTTCGTCAATCACCGGTACTCCTCAAGTACTTCATCTGTGTTTCCGCTACGGGAAATTAAATCTACTTCAATCCTAAGCCACGATCACCGATTAGACGGTGACAGTGGTGCCAATCCGCTCGCCGCGAATTGCCGCGGCCACGTTTCCTTCGCCTTCCATGCCGAAGACCAGCATATTGAGCTTGTTGTCCTGGCACATGGTCATGGCGGTCTGGTCCATCACGCGGATGTCGTTGACCAGCGCGTCGCTGTAGGTCAAGGTCTCCAGCTTCTTGGCGGTCGGATCCTTCTTCGGATCCGCGGTGTACACGCCATCGACGCCCGACTTGGCCATCAGAACTTCGTCAGCATCGACTTCCAGGGCACGCTGCGCGGCCACGGTGTCGGTGGAGAAGTACGGCAGGCCTGCGCCAGCGCCGAAGATGACAACGCGGTCCTTTTCCATGTGGCGGATGGCACGGCGTGGGATGTAGTTTTCTGCGACCTGGGCCATGGCGATGGCCGACTGGACGCGGGTTTCGACGCCGCATTGTTCCAGGAAGTCCTGCAGTGCCAGGCAGTTCATGACGGTGCCAAGCATGCCCATGTAGTCTGCGCGCGAGCGGTCCATGCCGGAGGCCGAGAGTTCTGCGCCGCGGAAGAAATTGCCGCCGCCAACCACGATTGCGACCTCTACTTCGCCTACGGTTTCAGCGATCTGCTTGGCGATGCCGCGAACGGTATCCGGGTCAACGCCGATCTTGCCGCCGCCGAATACTTCACCGGAGAGCTTGAGCAGTACGCGGCGTCGTTTGGTTTCTGGGGTGCTTGGCATGAGGTGTCTTACTCCTGGAGGTCGGAATCAAGCTGGGGGTACTACTTCCCAGATCCCAAGCTATCGTGAGATCCGGGCTCAAGAAAAGGGAGGCGAGTCACCGAGTTTTCTCTCGGTGCTCACCTCCCTTTGATCTTGTGCACTCAGGTTGCCCTGAACGCGGTTCGCTTAATGCGTACGGCTAATGCTTAGAGCTGTAAAAGCTTAGGCACCAACGCGGAAGCGTGCGAAGGCAACTGGCTTGGTGCCAGCTTCTTCGAAGACCTTGCCTACGGACTTCTTTGCGTCCTTGGCGAAAGCCTGGTCAACCAAGACGATTTCCTTGAAGAAACCGGTCAGGCGGCCTTCAACGATCTTGGTGAGTGCAGCTTCTGGCTTGCCCTCCGCGCGAGCGGTTTCGTCTGCGATGCGGCGCTCGTCGGCAACCTTGTCAGCTGGAACCTCCTCGCGGGACAGGAAGGTAGGAGCCATTGCAGCGGTGTGGACAGCAACGTCGTGTGCGACGGTTGCGGCAGCTTCGCTGTCAGCGTCAACAGCCATCAGAACGCCAACCTGAGCTGGCAGGTCCTTGCTGGTCTTGTGCAGGTACGAAGCAACCTTGGCACCCTCGATGCGTGCAACACGGCGTACAACAACCTTCTCGCCGAGGATTGCGCCCTCTTCGATAACGATGTCGCCAACGGTCTTGCCGTCCAGCTCGTAAGCCAGCAGTGCTTCTGCATCTGCAGCACCGGAAGCCACAGCGGCATCCAGGACCTTGTTGGCCAGTGCGATGAACTTCTCGTTCTTGGCAACGAAGTCGGTCTCGCAGTTGATCTCGATCATGACGCCGACGTTGCCTTCAACCTTGGCAGCAACCAGGCCTTCAGCGGTCGAACGGCCTTCGCGCTTGGTAGCGCCCTTCAGGCCCTTGACGCGGATGATCTCGATGGCCTTCTCGGCGTCGCCGTTAGCCTCGTCCAGTGCCTTCTTAACGTCCATCATGCCGGCGCCAGTGCGCTCGCGCAGTGCCTTGATATCAGCAGCGGTGTAGTTTGCCACGTGCAATCCCATTCAGCTAGGAGTTTCAAGTTTATTTTGCTTATGGGACGGGTCGGATTTCCGGCCCGTCCCACAAGACTTGGTGAAGTTCACCCCGAGCTACACGCTAGTGGGCCCAGGCAAACTTCTGGAGTCACCGAGGTGACTACTTGGCTTCTGGTGCCTCAGTTGCATCGTCTGCAGCTGGTGCTTCAGTTGCAGCTTCTGCAGCTGGAGCTTCGGCCTTGGCCTTCTCGCCCTCAAGCAGCTCGCGCTCCCACTCAGCCATTGGCTCAGCAGCACCCTCGGTCTTGCCGGCAGCCTTGTTGTTCTTGGCGATGAGGCCTTCGGCCACAGCGTCAGCAACAACGCGGGTCAGCAGGTTGACGGAGCGGATTGCGTCGTCGTTGCCTGGGATTGGGTAGGTAACTTCGTCCGGATCGCAGTTGGTGTCCAGGATGGCCACAACTGGGATGCCCAGCTTCTGTGCTTCGTCGATAGCCAAGTGTTCCTTCTTGGTGTCAACGATCCAGATAGCGGAAGGGGTGCGGGTCAGGTTACGGATACCACCGAGGTTGTTCTGCAGCTTGGTCAGCTCGCGCTTCAGCAGCAGCAGTTCCTTCTTGGTGTGACCGGAGCCAGCAACGTCCTCGAAGTTGATCTCTTCCAGTTCCTTCATGCGCTGAACGCGCTTGGAGACGGTCTGGAAGTTGGTCAGCATACCGCCGAGCCAACGCTGGTTCACGTATGGCTGGCCAACGCGGTTAGCCTGCTCGGCGATCGATTCCTGAGCCTGCTTCTTGGTACCGACGAACAGTACGGTGCCGCCGTGGGCAACGGTCTGCTTGACGAACTCGTAAGCGCGGTCGATGAACGACAGCGACTGCTGCAGGTCGATGATGTAGATGCCGTTGCGCTCGGTGAAAATGAAGCGCTTCATCTTTGGGTTCCAGCGACGGGTCTGGTGGCCGAAGTGGACGCCGCTGTCAAGCAGCTCTCGCATGGTTACGACTGGCATGTCGCAACTCCTTTCAGCAGTGGCGGACCGGGCGCGCATGCGCCCGCGGTAACTGCTCTTGTTTGTTCGGGTTGATGCAGATAGCCATTGTGGATATCCGCCCTGGCATGAATACCGATAGATGCTTGGCATCTCGCCTTCGGTCCACCGATTCTCTCGGACCACTGGAACCTCAGGCCACAGCTCATGAAGCTGTGGATACTCATACGCGAAGTCAATCCCCTGCCCGACGCACCCAGTTTTGGACACACCTGTGACAGGACACTGCTGTTTCAAGTGTACTACAGAGAACTCAACGCTTTACACGGCGATATCGGTGATCTGCAGCCCATTCGCTTGCCCACAATTCGCTCTTCCAACTGCTCAAGATCCGGCTATTGGGTCCATCCTGAGAGGATGAAATCCAAGTATCTAGTCGCCGGGCTGCAGGTTTTGCTGCTGGCCTTCAGTGGTCCTCCGGCCTCGCCCCTGACTGCGGCGCCACAACCAGTCCAAGCACAAGCTGCACTCGCCGCCGGCAACGGCTGGCGTTGGCCGCTAGCTGGCGAACCGGAAATTCTGGAGCCCTTCGATAAGCCGGAGGAGAATTGGCTTCCCGGTCATCGCGGCGTGGATTTGGCTGCCAGCTCCGGAGACTCGGTCTTCGCGCCCCAGCGCGGCCAAGTCGCCTTCGCTTCAGTGATCGTGGATCGACCCGTGCTGGTCATCGACCACGGTTCCGGATTCAAGACCAGCATCGAACCGGTAGCCGCCGGAGTCTCGGTGGGCGATTGGGTCGAGGCTGGCGCGAAGGTGGGACAGGTAGCAACCGGGGCGCACTGCTCGGGCCGATGCATTCACTGGGGCGTGCGGCTCGAAGGAGAATACATTGACCCGGTGTTGCTGATCCGCGACATGCGTCCATCAATACTCTTGCCGCTGCACGAATGACCGTGAAGGCTCCCAGGGGTGCACCAAGAAGAGCCACGGTTACTGTCGCGGGTCTTGCAGACCGGATCCTCTGCGTGTTCTTGCCCCTGGCGAGAGCTCCATGCCGCGCAGCCGCGTGGCCTGTTCCTTGGACTGCCCTGAGAGTTGCAAGTTGGCACCGCGCAATGGGCCGGGAACTGGCTTCTTCCAGTTTCCAGACCCCGGAACGAAAAATCGCCCAGCAGCTTTTTTGCATAAGCTGCTGGACGATCTTGTTTGGTAGGGAGTATGGGACTTGAACCCATGACCAAGGGATTATGAGTCCCCTGCTCTAACCAACTGAGCTAACTCCCCACATGGGCCCATCGCCGAAGCGGCGTAACCACACTCGAAATATTCTAGGGCATCACTAGCCGAAACACCGACTTGACGCACCCGATGACGATGAACCTATTAATGGGTGGAAACTTCGTGGCCGCGGTAAAGGGCTTCGAAGGAGTTCATTGTCTTTTCCTGCGCGTGGTTCTTCACCTTTTCGTGCCCGGCTTCACCCATCTTGGCACGGCGCTGCCCATCCAAGGCAAGAACCTGGTCTAACTTGTTGGCCAGATCCTGCCGGTCTCCCGGCGTGAACATGTAACCATTGATGCCTTCGTCTACCAGGTGCGGCAGGGCCATCGCGTTGGCCAGAACGACGGGTTTGGAAGCCGAGAGTGCTTCCAGGGTTACCAATGACTGCAGTTCGGCGGTGCCTGGTTGGCAGAACACATCGCAACGCAGGTAGGCCTGGCGCAGTTGTTCATCACTTACATGCCCAAGGAAACGGACACGGTCTCGCAGCTGCAATTCGTCGGCGATCTTCTCCAAGTGAGCGCGTTGCTCTCCCCCGCCAACAATTTCAATGATGGCATCCGGCACCTGGCTCATTAAAGGCAATGCCTCGATGAGTTCATTGATGTTCTTCTCAACGGCAAGACGGCCTGCGAACAAGATCGTGGGGAACTCGTTTTTAATGATTTCTTCCCCTGCCGCCAGCTCGTAGTTGCCGATCTCGATCCCGTTAGACAGCGGAAGCACCCGGTTCAGTTTGGCACGCTCACGCATTGCCTTGGCCGCCAGTGGAGTCGGGGTCGTGACGGCGTCTGCCCGCCCAAAGATCTTCCCCATGTCTCTCCACGAATTCTGCGCGACAATTCGCTTGAACCACTGCGGGAAAGGCAGGAAGGGGTCAAGGTTTTCCGGCATGAAGTGGTTCGTGGCGATGGAACGAACCTTGTTCTTGCGAGCCCATCCGATCGTGCGCTGGCCAATCATATAGTGGCTCTGGGCGTGGACTACATCGGGCTTGATATCCGAGAGCAGCTTGCTGATCTGCCGATTGACTTCCCACGGGAACACGATGCGGAAGTACTCGTGGGTAGGTACCGAATGCGATTCCAGACGATGCACAATTGCTTCATCACGGATCTCGGTGTAGGTCTTGCCCTTATCTCCACGGGCCGCCAGCACATGCACCCGGTGGCCGCGTGCATGCATCGCAGTAGCCAACCGGTAGCAAAACATCGCTGCACCGTTGACGTCTGGCGGATAAGTGTCAGCAGCAATGACGATGGTCAGCGGTTTTTCCTTGGCCACGAGCATCCTTCGGCGTTCACACGCGTTGTAGTTTCTATTAAAATCTGCAGCTTCAGTCTATTTGGAATCAGGCATGGATTTTTCTGCTTCAGACTGGTTCCGGCGTTCAATAACATCCGGGTGATGTCTGGACAGTGCGGTCACACCGACGATAGCCAAACCAGCAGCCACCAGCATCAGCACGGTGACCAGTACCGGAACATCAGGACGCAGCTCCCCGAGGATGCCGATTCCAATGGCAATGCCAATTATTGGGTCAATCACCGTCAACCCTGCGATGACAAGGTCAGGAGGTCCCTTTGAGTAGGCCTTTTGCACAAAATACGAGCCTAGAAGGCCAGCTACAACTACCGCTAGGCCAGCCAGCCAAGGCAGCTGGACAAAGCTGCCGTCGCCGATATTCATCACGGCGATTGCAATGGTTCGAACCAGTACGGCGACGAATCCGAATAGGACGCCAGCACCGAGGATGAAGAAGAACGCACCGAGCTTCTTGTGGAAGAAGATGGTGGCCAATCCCACGATGGCAACGACTACCGCCAAGATCATTTCAATCAAGTGCGCTTCGTAGTCGTTTACCTCCTGGTTGCTGCTAGTGGCAGTGACGGCCAGAAGCACGAAGCCAACCGAACCCACCATGCAGCTGATGATCGCCAATACGGTGGGACGATTCATCGTCAGGTCGGTTTCCTTGGCATTGACCATCGCAGTGATCACCAATGCAATGGCACCAATTGGCTGAACCACCGTCAAGGGCGCGCTGGCTAGCGCGAAAACATTCAAGGCCATGCCAAGAGCCATCAGCCCCAGTCCGCTCATCCAGCGTTTATTGCGGGCCAGCTTCCCGACATTCTTAATTGTCAGGTCCAGACCGCCAACAGCACTGCGGACTGCCTGCGATTGGAAGTGCGCTCCAAAGGCAAGACAAAAGGCACTGCATAGTGCCGCTGCAATAGCGATCCAAACCATGTCAGTGCCTTTCTAGCCTAAGTTTTCATACGACGGGGCACGCGCACGCTTGGTACGGCTAATGCCTGGCCCCGTCGGCGAAAGACCTAGGAGCGCTTGAACAATGCGCGGACAACAGCCACCAGCGCCAGCCCGGAACCTGCCATCACGATATACGGTCGTGCCTGCTCTAAGCGGTTTGAGCCGGCTCTGTCAGCCTCCGATTGGTCTTCGGAAGACGAAGACGGGGAAGGGCGAACGAATCCCTTCGCCTTGGCAGCTGCTCCGGAGAACTTTTCCCCAGCTCCCTGGGTGAACGAACGAATCTTGTCGATCTTGGCCAGTGGCGCTTGCACGCTCTCGCCCAGGTTGTCACGCAGAGCCTGGATCTGGCGGCGGCGACGCTTGGTGCGAAGGATCAGCTCATCGGCACTCGGTGCCGGAGGCTTCGGTTCCTTCTTCTTTTCAGCCTTCTCGTCATCCTCAGCCGACTTCTTCTTCAGCGGCTCATCAAGAGTGCTGACATCGAAGGCGCTGCCGTCCTTGAGCACGCCCAAGTCGTGGCGGAGTCCGCGAATAGCTGCTTCCGGCTTCAGCGGCAGTGCCTTCTTGACCTTGGCATATCCAACCAATCCCAAGATGGCAGCAACCAGCAAGAAGAATCCTGCAACGATCAATGCGGCTGCCCAACCGGGCAACCAGAGAGCCAATACATTGACCAGGGTAACTACAACAGCAATGACGAAGAGCAGCACTACGAGCAGTGCAGCTCCGGCGAGCGCCGCCGCCATGCCAATGCTGATTCCCTTGCCTTTGAGTACCGTAGTCGCGAGTTTGATCTCGTCCGAGAGCTGTTGTGGAACAAGCTCCTTGAGACCATCAACCTGCGTCTTAGCACTCTTGACACTCGACTTAAGGCTTTCGTCAGCTTGCGTCGATTCAGCTTCAGACATGGTTTCTCCATATTCTCGATCGCTCAGCAACCGGTACATCAAACGCTAACACCCCGGTTGCCGCATACGACTCAGTCTTCAGGCGTAAAACCCACTGCATTTATCTCATGCTGTGGGTGTAACTGTTAACGATTCGAAAGTCTATCGTCTAATCACCTGTGGTTATAGGAGGTTCGGGTGTTGCTGGGTTTTCACTTCGAATTTGCGCATGGCAACGACCGCTTTTGGGTAAAACAAAACCTCCCAGCTACTTGCGGAGCTGGGAGGTTTCTTTGGCTCCTCCAACTGGACTTGAACCAGTAACCCTTCGATTAACAGTCGAATGCTCTGCCAATTGAGCTATGGAGGAATGCAACGAGTAATACTTTAGCACTGGCCAAGTGCCGTTTTCAAATCGGAAGTTCCCGTTGCGGAGCATGCGTTCCCTGCCCCGAAATTCCGCCATTTTCCGGGCGAGACCGGATGCTTATCCACCAAGCAGCAGCAAACTACTTTCTGTGATCTGCCGCATATCTGGTCAAATCCAGCAGCTGCTGCGCTGATTGTTCCCATGAGTAGTGCCCGGCTCGTTCCACGGCGCGTTGCGAATACTGTCTCCAGGTAGCCTGCTCATCCAAAGTGCGTACTTGGTCCGCGAAGCCTTGTGCATCATCTGCCGAAGCGTACAGCGCGGCGTCATCCGCGACTTCCCTGAAAATCGGCATATCGGTGGCAATCACCGGAGTTCCCATGCTCATCGCTTCGACCAGGGGAAGCCCGTAGCCTTCTTCTCGCGAAAGGGTTACCAAGGCAGTGCATTCGCTGAGCAGCCGCTCGTATTCCTCATCGCTGACACCGCGGTGGAATACCACTGTGGATTGCGAGGGGATGAGCTTGGATAATTCAGCATGACGTTGCTCGTTGATCCCGCTTAGCAGGTGCAGCTCATAGTCCGGCAGGTGCGCCATACCGCGGATGAGTGTCTCGACGTTCTTGTATTCCATGAAGGAACCCATATAGACCAAGGTCTTCTTTGGGCGCTTCGCTTGGTCTCGACGAGCAAAATTTCCGGTGGGGGCGTTGGACACCAGTCCAATGCGCTTCTTGGTCAGTCGATGTCTGCGCATGAGTTCGGCTGTGGTGTTGGAAACGGTAGCCACCGCGTCGGCACGATTCAGGAGCATCCGCTGCGGCCAGTAGACCTGATGGAACAAGAACCATCCAGCGCGAATCGGAGCAGGCAGGAACTTCGGTGCATGCGGATGCGAGTAGTAGATCAAATCATGCAGGGTCAAGACCAAGGGATATTTCCGCCCCAACGATCCGATGGTCTGCATGGGCGAGAACACGACATCCGGCTTGAGCTTGTTGATCTGCAGGGCGACGAATGGCTCGAGCACGCTCGTGGGGCCGGAAATCTTCAGATACGGAACATCGGGGAGCATTGCCAGCTGCCTGGTGTCGTTGACCAGCATCGTGACCTCGGCAAGCTTGCTGGCGGCCTCGATCAACCCGGCGGTATACCGGCTAATGCCATCATGGTGGGTGATGCGGGTGTATCGAGCGTCGATAACGAGTTTCACGTGCGCGGTTGCCTTTACTTCGTGGTGCGTATGCTTTCCAGCCTAACGGCTTGCGGGGCCGCGCATCACTAGGTAGCTAATAACTGAGAGGGTTGCGGCAACGACCCAGGCAAGCAGTCCAGCGGTAATCCCCCACGCGCTGGCCAATGCGCCGCCCGCCAATCCGCCAACGGGTACGACTCCAAAGGTGAATAACCGGCGTGCGCTTAGGACCCGGCCCAGCAGCTGCTCCGGAACGATCTGCACAATCCAGGACGAGGCAGCAATGTTGAAGAGCAGCACGACGATTCCCCATCCCAGCGCGAAAATTCCCAGCAGCGCCATGGACCACATTTCGGTTGCATAAGCCGCGGCCAATACGCAGCCCGCCAAAACTGCCTGCATCGAACCGGTGTAGATCAGCAAGGTTGCCGGAGCGAATTTTCCAGCCAGCGTTCCTGCGATAGCAGCTCCAATTAGCCCGCCAACGCCACCCACCGAGGCGAAAAGGCCGTACCCGAATTCGCCAAAGCCGAGCTCGTTGATAATGAAGATCGCTTCCACCGATGACCCGATGGCCAGCCCCAAGTTGGAGAACATCACTGCAACGGTAATTGCCAAGAGCAGGCGGTGCCGGGCCAGATACCTGAGGCCAGCCAGGATGCCGCCCTTTTCGGTCGACGGCCCGGGGCGGCGGCCAGGGCCTTGCGACAGGCGAGAGGAACGCACCTGCAGCGCCATCAGCATTGCCAGCAGGCCCAGAGCCGTCGAGATGCTCAGCAGCGCTGGCGCTCCCCACAGCGCGAAGCCGGTTCCCGCCAAGGCCGGGACAATCACGGTCATTGACTGGTCCGCAGCTCCCAGCGAGGCGATCAGCTTGCTAATGCTCGCCGCTCGGACTTCAGGCTCATCTCCGATGAGCTGCGGAACGGCAGTGGTTTGGGACGTTTCGGAAAAAACATTGCAGAAGCCGAGCAATGCGCACAACAGCATCCCCAGCGGGATCGTTAGCTCCTCGGCGAAGGACAGCGCCGCTAGGCACCCCAGCAGGAAAAGCTTGGACCCGAGACCGATGCGCAGGACCCGCAACGCGGAATACTTGTCGACCAAATGGCCCGCGGGGATGCTGGCGAGCACAAAGGAAAGGGAACCAAGCGCATTGAGCACTCCCATCTGCATGGCAGTTGCGCCAAGGGTACCTACGAACAGCAGATCAATCGTGATATCAGAAAGTGAGCGTCCTGCCGCGTCCGTTGCGTTCGACCCGAGGAGCAGACGCTGGGATCGCTGGACTTTTCCTGGGCTTGCCGTGGCCACTTGCCCTCCCTTGCTCTAACTGTTTGATCATACAGTTCTAGCTTGAAAGTGCAATCAAACGATTAGTGATAATTCCGGGACATTGGAAGTCGAGAAGTTCTCTCCATTTCAACCTCGCAGGGGTCCAACTTCAGCCTCGCTCAGATGCAGGTCAGCGGGTAACTTATCACAGCCGGGCGCCACCCGCAGGAAAATGTAGAAACTTTTCTTCTGGCGGAGAGAGTGAATTACTCGGCTTGCATTAACTAATTGAAGTGTGTTGTTAATAGATTCTTGTTAGGTGAGCCTGACCAACTATTGATTGTCTCTATCTGAGGAGCATGCTTTTGGGTGCCTCACTGCCTACCCTGCAAATGCCTGATCTACCACTGCCGATCTACGATGATTCGTTGCTCTGCGCAGACACCGCCCGTGTCTACGAAAACGAGTCGCGTGAAGCCATTTCACGCGTGGCCCACCGATTGGCATCGGTGAACGCGCCGACGACCGGACCGACTCCGCAGCAGTTGCAGGAACGCATCGACCTGGTCGACCTGCATAGTCCGTTGGGTTCAACCCAGGACTCGTTCACCGAGCTGAATGAGTTGTATTTCAACGACGCGGTCTACTTCCACGACCCGAAGTACGCGGCGCACTTGAACTGCCCCGTCGTGATCCCTGCGGTGGTCGCCGAGAACTTCGTCACGAGCATCAACACCTCGATGGACACTTTTGACCAGAGCGCTGGAGCAACACTGATCGAGCGCAAACTCATCGATTTCACCGCCGATCTGATCGGCTTCGGGACCGGGCAGGCCGACGGAATCTTTACCTCTGGCGGAACTCAATCCAACCTTCAGGCCATGCTGATCGCACGAAACACCGCAACCGCAAAGCTGCGGGGCACCTTGCCTGAACGGCTGGCTAATCTGCGGATCTATTGCTCGGAAGATGCGCACTTCTCGATTCGCAACGCCGCGATGCTCCTTGGCCTGGGCTACGACGCGGCCGTGGCGATCCCTACAGACGCCCAGCACCGCATGGATGCGCATGCATTGCGCGTGCGCCTGGACGCAGACCTCGCCGCCGGTTTGGTGCCCATGGCCATCTCCGCCACCAGCGGGAATACCGACTTCGGGGCCATCGATCCGTTGCCCCAGCTAAGTGCTATCGCCACAGAAGTAGGCGCGTGGTTCCATGTGGATGCCGCATACGGTTGCGGCCTGCTCGTCTCCAACTCCCACCGCCACCGGTTGGACGGCATTGAATTGGCCGACTCGGTCACCGTGGATTACCACAAGTCCTTCTTCCAGCCCATCGGCTCCAGCGCCTTGGTGGTCCGCTCGGCAGCCTCCTTGGAATCCATCGCCCACTATGCCGAGTACCTGAACCCGCGTGCGGAGGCCGAGTCCACCCCCAACCAGGTCTCGAAGTCCCTGCAGACCACACGGCGCTTCGATGCGCTGAAGCTGTGGGTCACGTTGCGCTCTTTGGGGGCCAGCCGTTTGGGTGCCATGTTCGACCAGGTCATCGCCTTGGCAGAGGACGCTCAACAGGAAGTTGCCATGCGCGCCCAGCTTCGGATGGCAGCCGACGTGCAGCTGAGCACGCTGGTCTTCTCCTTTGAAGATCCACAGCACCCACTGGAACTGGACGAGCACAATGCCCTGGCCAACCAGATCCGCCAACGCCTCTATGCCAGCGGCGAAGCGATGATCGCCGCCACCACGGTCAAAGGCAAACGCCTGCTGAAACTGACGCTGCTCAATCCGAATACGACCCTGGCCGATATCAGCGAGATCCTCGACGCTATCTGCCGGATTGGTTCCGGACTGCTGGCCGAACGCACCCTTGGAGAGAAGAAATGATTGAACCTACCGAGCACTTTGACGTCATCGCTATTGGCGCTGGCCCTTTCAATCTGGGTTTTGCCGCCTTGGCCGATGGATTGGATGATCTGCACGTTGCAGTTCTGGAAGCCGGAGAGAAGTTCGTCTGGCACCCTGGCATGATGCTTCCCGGAACCCATCTCCAGGTTCCCTTCATGGCAGATCTGGTGACCATGGCGGACCCGACCAGCAAGCATTCGTTCTTGAACTATCTCAAGGAAAAACAGCGGCTTTACCCGTTCTATATCCGCGAAGACTTCTACGCCTTGCGCGAGGAGTATTCCAACTACCTGGCGTGGGCCGCAGAAAATATTCAAAGCGTACGATTCGGGCACCGGGTGCTCGAAGCCGAATACCACGACGGGGTCTACCTGTTGTCGGTGCTCACTGCCGCAGGATTGACCCGATTCACCGCAGACAAGTTGGTGCTGGGCACCGGATCCCAGCCTTATCTGCCGCCGGTTCTCACCACGGAAGCACAAGCCACCGGCAACGTGGTGCACTCAAGCGACTACGCCTTCCACCGCGAGAAACTCCTATCCTCCCGGACCGCAGGTTCCGGCCCGAAAGTAACTGCTGTGCTCGGCAGCGGCCAGAGCGCCGCAGAAATCTTCTTGGATCTTCTGCGCAGCTTGCCAGAAGAGGATCATCTGGTGTGGGCAACGCGTTCAGAACGCTACTTCCCGCTGGAATACACCAAGCTCACTTTGGAGATGACATCTCCGGATTACATCGACCACTTCCATGCCCTGCCCATGGATCAGCGGGATGTCCTGTCAGCAGAGCAAAAGGGGCTCTACAAGGGGATCAACGCGGACTTGATTAACGAAATCCACGAAGAGCTCTACCAGCGAAGCGTCAATGGCGCAGCGAATGTGCACCTGCGTACCGGCTGCGCGGCCACGAGCATCGGCGCTGACACGGATCACCTGGCCATCAGCTTGCGCCATGAACGCACCGGTGAAGACCTGGAATTCCTCGCCGACCACCTTGTCATGGCAACCGGCTACCGCGCAGGCACTCCGGACTTCTTGCAAGGCATCAGCCAACGCATCGATTACCTTCCCGATGGCCGCTTCAATGTAGATCGCGAATATTCCATCGGGTTGGACCAGGACATCTTCGTGCAGAACGCTGAACTGCACACCCACGGCTTCACCGCTCCGGATCTGGGCATGGGAGCCTACCGCAATTCAGTAATTATCAACCGCTTGGCTGGACGCGAGGTCTACCCGATCGAGCGACGGATCGCTTTCCAGCGATTCGGCGCCGCCGAACTCAGCGGCTTGCCCACTTCCGCCACTGCCAGCGCACGAGCCTAAGGAACTTCCGATGACCAACTACACTTTCCGTTCCGTGACGTTGCCCGGGGATACTGCGCTGCTGCATTCGTGGATTGCCACCGCGCGTGCCTCCTTCTGGGGCATGGCCAACGCAACCGAAAAGGAAATCGAAGCAGAATACCGCACATTGCTTGGCACCCCAGGCTACGAAGTCCTCTTCGGCATCGACGCATCAGGGGACGAGAAATTCCTTGTCGAGCTCTACGACCCCGCAGCATCGCCCCTGGCCGATGCATACAACTGCGTCCGCGGCGACCGTGGACTGCACTTCCTGGCTCCGGCAGCCACCGAGCCGCAGCCTGGGTTCACCCTCGAAGCTCTCTCCTCGGCCATGGTCCAGGCTTTCGCCCTGCCCGGAACCGAACGAATCATCGTGGAACCTGACCTGCGCAACAAAGCCATCCATGCCCTGAATGCCCGAGTTGGCTTCCGCCCGGTACGTCCAGTGGAGCTCTCCGAAGCAGACGGCTCAATCAAGCAGGCACTTCTGTCCATCTGCACTCGCCAGGACTTCGAAACCGCTACCGGCCGCGGCTTGGAATCCTCATTCCTCTCCCCTGCACGTTGGGACATCGCCAATCGCCATGTCTTGGCCAAAGCCCTAGGCGAATTTTCGCATGAGCGCCTCCTGGAGCCTGCCGGCCATGGAGAAAACCGCTACTCAGTCCAGAAGGATGCCCACCGCTACAGCTTCAGCGCCCAGCGGTACCAGCTGAACCACTGGTTGGTTTCACCGCAGTCCGTGGAACACCACCACTTCGTTGACGGCAGCTGGCAGCAGGCAGAGGTGGACGCCATTGAGTTCATCACCCACTTCTGCCAGGAACTCACGCTTTCCCCGGTGCAGCTGCCCACCTACCTTGAAGAGCTCTCATCCACGCTGGCCAGCCACTGCTACAAGCAGGTTCATGCAACCCATAATTCAGCACAGCTGGCCCGGTTCGACGGCACAGCCGCACAGTCCTTCCAGCTCATCGAATCTTCCATGACCGAGGGCCACCCGTGCTTCATAGCCAACAACGGAAGAATGGGCATCGGGCGCACCGACTACCTGAGGTACGCCCCCGAAACCGGTTCCGCCCTGCACCTTGGCTGGGCTGCCGCCCACAAGTCCCGAGCACAATTCGACGCCGTGGATTCGCTGGATTACGAAGGGCTGCTGGCCGCCGAGCTGGATCCAGCCGAGCGCCAGCGCTTGGATGCGGCCCTGGAGGCCTCCTTGTTCGGCACCGGCTATGCAGCCGGGGACTACATCTTCATTCCGGTGCACCCTTGGCAATGGGAGAACCGCCTGTCGATCACGTTCGCCAATGATATTGCCCGCAAGCAATTGATCTGGCTGGGCACCAGCGTTGACGAGTACCAGGCGCAGCAGTCGATCCGTACCTTCTTCAACCTGTCCAACCCGGAACGACACTACGTCAAGACGGCAATGTCGATCTTGAATATGGGGTTCATGCGCGGGCTCAGTGCCGAGTACATGAAGGTGACTCCCGCGATCAACCAGTGGTTGGGCGAGCTGTTCGCAAAGGACCCGGTGCTCTCGATCCAGCCGGTCGCCCTGCTGCGTGAAATTGCGGCCGTAGGCTACCGCAACCCGCAGTTCGAAGCAGCCACCGGCAAGAGCGATCCGCAGCGGAAGATGCTGGCTGCGCTGTGGCGGGAGTCCCCGATCAGCCTGCTGGGCCCGGAAGAAAAGTTGGCTACGATGGCCAGCCTATTGCATGTCGATGCGTCCGGCAGGTCCTTTGCCGGCGCCCTCATTCGCCGCAGCGGGCTAGCACCGGCCGACTGGCTAAGCCGTTACCTCGATGCCTACCTCATTCCGCTGGTGCATTGCCTGGCTGCCTATGATTTGGTGTTCATGCCGCATGGCGAAAACGTGATCATGGTGCTTGAGAACGGTGCTGTGAAGAAGGTCCTGCTCAAGGATCTGGGCGAAGAGATTGCCGTGCTCTCGGACCGGGTGGAACTCCCGGAGGAGATTCGCCGGGTACGCACCGGTGGAGATCCGGTTTTGTCGGTCTTCACGGATGTCTTTGATTCGTTCTTCCGCTTCCTCGCGCCGCTGCTGGATGCCGAAGAACTGCTTTCCGAAGCAGATTTCTGGCAGACCGTAGTTCAACGGCTGCTGGATTATCGCGGGCAGCATCCGCAGTTCGCTGAACGCTTTGATCAGCTGGGACTTTTCGCGCAGAGCTTCCCGCTGTCGTGCTTGAACCGCCTGCAGTTGCGCAACAACCAGCAGATGCTGGATCTCGCCGACCAGTCCGGAGGTCTGCTCTACGCAGGCGATCTGGAGAACCCGCTGGCCACCGCCCTCATTCCCGCTGGCTGATTTGCCGGCTTCCCCAGCATCGCGCCGTACAGTCATCGTGCGGCGCGATGCTTGCTATTTCCGCGGCTGTGCCGTGATCCTGCGTGCCAGCTCGCCGACCCCTGCGCCCTGAAGCCGCGGGAGGACCTGTTCCCTTCCGGCCATCGCCAGGACCAGATCCAGCAGTTCGCCACGCACCTCGGGACCGTTCCCGCAACTGAAAGCGTCGTCCACCGCCGACATCCGCAACCCCTTGACCAGGGTGCTGCTATTGACTGCGAAGTCCTTGGAGGCGAAGAATCCTGCCACCGCTCGCAGTGCCGTGGGTTCAGGCCGCAGGATCAGATCGAGTGCCTGGACGATGTCCTGACCGTGCACTACCACTTCGCCCAGCAAACCGGCCACCGAGTTCAGCGGGGCAATGGACTTGCTGGCAGAACGATTGAAATTATCCAGCGTTTGCCGGGCGCCGTCCCCGAGCTGCGGGCGCAGCAGCCGCTCGTTGTGCCGGTCGGCATTGAATCCGGAACGAGCCATATTCACCAGCCAGCGGGCGGTCGAAGTGGATCCGGCGGCCGCCAGGTGCGCCGCCACATCGCGGATCTGCCAGTTCGCGCATAGCGATGGGGCGTTCCACTGCTCCGGAGCCAAGCTGCCCAGCAATCCTGCCAACCGCGCACGCTCGGCATGGACCAGCTCCCAATGCCATCTCGCATCCTTCATGGCGCCTCATCCCCATAGATCCAGTACCGGCTCAGCTTCCAGGAGCATACCGGATTTCCGGTTGCGCCATCTTGCCACTGGTCAAATGGCGGTTCTCCAAAGCCACGAAAAATATCTGGAAAATCTTGGTACTAAGTATTGCTAAATACCGCTACTTAGTTCTACTATCTACTTGTACTCAATGACACTAAGTAGAGAGGGGTGCAGCATGGCCACACAGATGACCGAGATGCTCAAAGGCACCTTGGAAGGGATCGTCCTGGCGATCCTGGCCGAACGCCCGGCCTACGGATACGAGATCACCACGGAACTGCGCGAACGCGGCTTCACCGATCTGGCCGAGGGAACCATCTACGCGCTGCTGGTGCGCATCGAGCAGAAAGGCCTCGTCTCGGTGGAGAAAGTCCCGTCCGAAAAAGGGCCTCCCCGCAAGGTCTTCACCCTCAACCCCAGCGGCAAGCAGCAGCTCGACGACTTCTGGACCACCTGGAACCTGCTCGTCTCCCGCATCAACAACCTCCCCTACCCGAGCACCCCGCAGAAAGGGCACTGATCATGGTCGCCAAATGGATTGAAGCTTTCACCGGCTCACTGGAGCAGAAGAAACAGTACAAGCAGAGCATGGCACGCCTCAAGGCCCTGCCCCAGCCCTATGCCAAGGCCGCTGCAGGAGTGCAGCGCTACCTGCTGAACCAGAGCGGGGTCACCGACGCCGAAACGATGATCTCCATGTATTCGGACCTGGCCGACCTCTTCGAAGGAGCAGCCGCCAACGGCACCGCACTGCGCGAACTGCTTGGCCAGGACCCGGCGGAATTCGCCGATGACTTCGCCCAGGCCTACGGGGGCAAGCGCTGGACCGACAAGGAACGCACCCGCCTGGCCGACACCATTTCCGAAGCAGAGAACGAATCGAAGGAGCAATGACATGAATACCGCATTGGCCCCGGAACCGGCCATCGAGGTCACCGGACTGGTCAAGTCATTCAAGAAGCTGCCCGTGCTGCGCGGACTGGACTTCACCGTGCAGCCTGGCAGCATCTTCGCCTTGCTCGGTTCCAATGGCGCCGGCAAGACGACGCTGGTGCGGATCCTGGCCACCCTCCTTCCCGCCGATGCGGGAACCGCCCGGGTCTGCGGAGCTGCAGTGCGCGAGAACCCGGTCCAGGTCCGCCGGTCGCTGGGCCTGACCGGGCAATTCGCAGCAGTGGACGAGGTCCTGACCGGGCGCGAAAACTTGCTGCTGATCGCGCGGCTGCTCCGCTTGGAGAATCCGCGGTCCATCGCCA
Source organism: Arthrobacter sp. JUb119 (assembly GCF_024807995.1). NCBI lineage: Bacteria > Bacillati > Actinomycetota > Actinomycetes > Micrococcales > Micrococcaceae > Arthrobacter > Arthrobacter sp. JUb119. The sequence continues at coordinate 410,713 of NZ_JANUFE010000002.1, read as the reverse complement.
ACGGCTTGCTGGAGCGCTTCAACCTCTGCGACGCAGCGGACCGGCCCGCAGGAACCTACTCCGGCGGGATGCGCAGGCGCCTTGATATCGCCATGGGACTGGCCGGCAACCCGCCGGTGCTCCTGCTCGATGAGCCGACCACGGGACTGGATCCCCAATCGCGCCGCGAGACCTGGCAGGTGATCCGCGACTTGGCCGAGTCCGGCACCACGATCCTGCTCACCACCCAGTACCTGGATGAAGCAGAGCACCTGGCCGATCAAATCGCTATCCTCCACGAGGGCACCATCATCCACCAGGGCACGTTGGCCGAGCTCCAGGCCCTGCTGCCGCCGGCCACCACCGAGCTGGTGGCCAAGCGGCCGAGCCTGGAGGAGATCCCCCTGGAACTGATCGGCCACCACCAGCGAACCGAAGGGAGCAAGCCATGAGCATCGCGGCACTGCAGGAAACCAGAATCCTCACCGGGCGCTCGATGCGCCACGTTGTCCGCAGCCCCGACACCATCATCACCACGGCCATCACCCCGGTGGCCATGATACTGCTGTTCGCCTACGTCTTCGGCGGGGCCATCGGCACCAGCGCCACCGGGCCGTATATCAACTACCTGCTGCCCGGGATCCTGGTCATCACCATCGCCTCCGGGGTCGCCTACACCTCCTACCGGCTGTTCCTGGACCTGCGCGATGGGCTGGTGCAGCGCCTGCGCTCCATGCCGATCTCCCGCTCCAGCGTGCTCTGGAGCCATGTGGCGACCTCGTTGGCGGCGAACCTCCTGTCCCTGGCGCTGGTACTGGGGGTCGCCCTGGCCATGGGCTTCCGCTCCTCCGCCTCCATGGCAGCGTGGATCGCCGTGCTCGCGCTGCTGTGCCTGGTGACCCTAAGCCTGACCTGGGTAGCGGTGCTTGCCGGCTTGAGCGCGAAATCGGTGGATGGCGCCAGCGCCTTCAGCTACCCGCTGATCTTCCTGCCCTTCATCTCCTCGGCGTTCGTTCCCACCGAGTCAATGCCCGGGCCGGTGGCCTGGTTCGCCGAGCACCAGCCGATCACTGCTATCGTCGATTCGCTGCGCGCCCTGCTGTCGCAAGAACCCGTGGGTTCCGAGCTCTGGATTGCCCTGGCCTGGCTGGCAGGCATCTTGATCCTGGCTTGGGCGCTGGCCACGCGGATCTACCGGAGCAAGACCTCCAGCTGAGCGGCGGGCGCTCCGCACGGGACGCGCGCCGTCTGCAACTGCTGTGGAAAGCAGAGCAAGCCCCCGACTTGAACATTGTTCAAGTCGGGGGCTTTTCGTGTACATTGGTGCCAGCAATTGAACACCGTTCAAGAATGGCTGCACCTTGGCAGGCAGTCATCCAACCAGGCGAAGGAACCCATGAGCATCCCCGCGCAGCGCACCGACACCGCAGATTTCACCGAGCTGGCCGCACGCATCTCCGCTGGCCACCAGCTCACCGCAGCAGAGGCCCTCGGGCTGCTGGCCACCAGCGACGCGCAGACGTCGGCACTGGTCAGTGCGGCCGGGGTGCTGCGGCGCAAGCATTTCGGCAACACCGTGAAGGTCAACTACCTGGTCAACCTGAAGTCCGGCTTGTGCCCCGAGGACTGCACCTACTGTTCCCAGCGTCTGGGCTCCAAGGCCGAAATCCTGAAATACACCTGGCTCAAGCCCGGCGAAGCGGTGCGCCAGGCAGGTTTGGGCATCGCCGGCGGCGCCTCGCGGGTCTGCATGGTCGCCTCCGGCAAGGGACCCACAGACCGCGATGTGGAACGCGTCGCGGACATGATCGGCGCATTGAAGGAAGCGCATCCGCAGGTCGAGGTCTGCGCCTGCATCGGCATCCTGAAGCAGGGGCAGGCCCAGCGGCTCAAGGAGGCCGGCGCCGACGCCTACAACCACAACCTGAATACGGCCGAGTCCCTCTACCCGGAAATCTGCAGCACCCACAGCTTCGCCGAGCGCGTCTCCACCGTCCAGCAGTCCAGGTCCGCCGGCCTCTCCCCCTGCTCGGGGCTCATCGTTGGACTGGGCGAAACTCCTGAGCAGCTGGTCGAGGCGATCTTCGCCTTGCGCGCACTGGAAGCCGATTCCATTCCGGTGAACTTCTTGATGCCTTTCGACGGCACCCCGCTGGAAGGCACCTGGAACCTGACCCCGCGCGCCTGCCTGCGGATCCTGGCCGTAGTGCGGCTAGCCTGCCCGGACAAGGAAATCCGGATGGCCGGCGGACGCGAAATGCACCTGCGTTCCTTGCAGGCCAATGCCCTGGAAGTGGCCAATTCGCTGTTTCTCGGCGACTATCTGACCAGCGAAGGGCAGGATGCGAAAGCCGACCTGGCGATGATTGCCGACGCGGGGTTCGTGGTCCTGGGCCAAGAAGGCCAGGACCCGGCGCAGCTGGCCAGGACGCTGCGCGAAGCCGCCGGCCATGCTTCGCGCCAGCCGGAGGATGCGGGCAACGCCGGGGCCAGCGGGTGCAGCGGATCGTGCTGCACCTCCGTTGCTTCCCCGGCCTGCGGCAGCGCCTCCTCGGGCTGCGGCACCGGCACGGCCGAACCGGTGCTCCGCCGCCGCGGCGCCGGGACCGGGGAAAGCCCGAACGCCTGATCGCGGCCATGCGGCCTCCGTCTATGCCGGGAGGTCGGTGGGCAGGGTGAGAATCTCCGCGCCAGTTTCCGTGATGGCAATGGTGTGCTCGGTGTGCGCCGTGCGGCAGCCGGTGGCGCTGCGCAGGGTCCAGCCATCGCGGTCGGTCACCAGCTTGCTGGTATCGGCCATGACCCACGGTTCGATGGCCAGCAGAAGACCGGGACGCAGCGTGTACCCGCGTCCGCGGCGGCCGTCGTTGGAAACGTGAGGATCCTGATGCATGGTGCTGCCGATGCCGTGGCCGCCGAATTCCATGTTGACCTTGTACCCTTCGGCGGTCAGCACCGATCCGATGGCGAAGGACAGGTCGCCGATCTTGGCTCCGGGACGCGCCTCGGCGATAGCGGCGGCCAGGGCGCGCTGCGTGGTCTCGATCATCTTCAGGTCTTCTGCACGCGCAGCCGTGCCGACAATGAAGCTGATCGCCGCGTCGGAGGCGATGCCTTTCAAGGTGACGGCCAGATCCAGGGTGAGCAAGTCGCCATCGGCCAGCTGGTAGTCGCGAGGCAGTCCATGGAGCACCGCATCGTTGACTCCAGTGCAGATGTAATGGCCGAAGGGGCCGCTGCCGAAGGACGGGGCGTAGTCGACGTAGCAGGAGACCGCGCCGGCCTCCTCGATCATTTCCTTGGTCCAGGCGTCGATTTCCAAGAGATTGGTGCCGACCTGCACGCGGTGCTTGAGCGTATTGAGGATGTTTCCGACAAGGCGTCCGGTCTCGCGGGCGCGCTCTACTTCGCTGGCTGTGAGAATCTCGATCATTCCAATTACTATACCGGTATTTTAATACCGGTATAATGGTCTCATTATGGTCAGACTGCCGCTTACCGCCCGGGAAATCGAACAGGGCAAGAACCTCGGCGCGCTGCTTCGGCAGGCACGCGGCGAACGAACAATCCTCGACGTCGCGATCCAAGCCGGCCTCTCCCCCGAAACCCTGCGGAAAATCGAAACCGGCCGCGTCGCCACTCCCGCTTTTTCCACCATCGCCGCCGTCGCGGCCGCGCTGAGCCTATCGCTCGATGAGATCTGGTCAACCATCAACTCGCAGAAAACCTGCGGCTCTCCAGCACTTCACCCCTCACAGCTATCGCACCGCTAATTCGCAGGGCCTGATCCCTTCTGCATGTACAAGTTGACGCGTACATAACTAGTATGTACACTTTTTTGCGTACATGCACGCCTTTCGGAGTTAAGGAAATGAACGTGGCAAGCCGCCTCACTCGACCTCTAACCATTCCCTCCGAAGAGGACATGGACCTATTCGAAATCATGGCCGCTCTGGCCGATCCGGTCAGGCGCGCCATCATCGGACACATTGGCGCAACCCCCGGTGGCGCGTGCAGCAGCTCGGACTTTGGTGTCTCAAAGTCGGCACTCACCCGGCACTGGCGCATCCTCAGGGAATCCGGCTTGATCAGGCAAGAGGCTGATGGCACCCGGCACCGCAACTGGTTGCGCACCGAAGAACTGGATCATCGATTCCCTGGACTCATGGATACGGTTCGCCAGGAACTTGCCCGCACCACATAAAATTCTTCACCCTTAGATACCTCATCGACCACAAGATAAGAATTCGGAGCAACCCATGAGCACAACCAAGATCGGGATTATCGGTAGCGGAAATATCGGCCAGGCCATTGCTCGCCTAGCAGTGGCCGCTGGCGCCACCGTGGCCATCGCGAACTCACGCGGCACCGCCTCGCTCGCCGACGTGGTGGAAGAACTCGGCGACAACGCGCACGCGGCAACCGTTGCTGAAGCCGCTGAATATGGCGATATCGTCGTGTTGGCCATCCCGCTGTCGGCTTATTCGGACCTTCCAACCCAGGTGCTTGCCAACAAGACGGTCCTATCCACCGGCAACTACTACCCATCCCGCGACGGGCGCATAGAAGTTCTCGATTCCTTGAAGTCCACTACTGCGCAGTTGGAAGCATCGCTCCTTCCCGGCGCCCGCATCACCAAAGCCTTCAACAACATCGTGGCGCATCACATCCCGCTTCTGGTCAATTCAGCTCCGAGGACCGCGTTGCCAATATATGGCGATGACCTTGCTGCCAAGACCGAAGTGCTGGAACTTGTCCAAGCGTTGGGCTTCGACACGGTTAATGCCGGAACCTTGGCTGATTCGTGGCGCGCCGAGCCCGAATCCGGTGGCTACACTCACGTCTACGCCCAAGATCCCGCTAATTTCTACTCCGCGCACCTTGCCGATCGCGGTCAGCCAGTGACTATCGCGCAGCTCGAAGAGGCGCTCGCCACTGCGCATCGAGCCGACGTCGCCGCCCGCCAGTTCTAGCAGACCACGAGGCTAGGACTGGAATAACCATTCGAGACTACTTGTTGCCTCAAGCATGAAGAACATCGGATTCTTGTCCTTCGGCCACTGGACCGACCACCCGCAATCAGGCACCCGCACCGCCTCCGATGCCCTGCTGCAGGCCATCGATCTGGCGGTCGCCGCCGAGGAGCTCGGCGCGGACGGCGCCTATTTCCGCGTGCACCACTTCGCCCAGCAATACGCCTCCCCGTTCCCGCTGCTGGCTGCCATCGGCGCGCGAACCAGCCGCATCGAGATCGGTACCGGCGTCATCGACATGCGCTACGAGAACCCGCTGTACATGGCTGAGGATGCAGGCTCCGCCGACCTGATTTCCAATCGCCGCCTGCAGCTGGGCATCAGCCGTGGTTCGCCCGAGCAGGTCATTGACGGCTGGCGCCACTTCGGCTTCGAGCCGCGCGAGGGCGAATCGGATGCCGATATGGGCCGCCGGCATACCGAGCGCCTGCTCGAGGTGCTTTCCGGGGAAGGCTTCGCCGAGCCTAGCCCGAACCCGATGTTCCCCAATCCCCCGGGCCTGCTGCGCATCGAGCCGCATTCGGACACCTTGCGCGAACGCATCTGGTGGGGTTCCGGATCCAATGCCACTGCAGTGTGGGCCGCGAAGCTGGGCATGAACCTGCAGAGCTCCACGCTCAAGGACGATGAATCGGGCAAGCCCTTCCACGTCCAGCAGGCCGAGCAGATCCAGCTCTACCGCGACGCCTGGAAGGAAGCCGGCCACTCACGCGAACCGCGCGTCTCGGTGAGCCGCAGCATCTTCGCACTGACCGATGAGCGCGACTGGCAGTACTTCGGCCGTGACCGCTACAGCTCGGACCAGATCGGCAACATCGATGAGAAGACCCGTGCGGTCTTCGGCAAGTCCTATGCCGGGGAACCAGATGAACTGGCCAAGAAGCTGGCCGAAGACGAAGCCATCGCCGCGGCGGATACGCTCCTTCTCACCGTTCCAAACCAGTTGGGCGTGGACTACAACGCCCACGTCATCGAATCAGTGCTCAAGCACGTGGCCCCGCTGATGGGCTGGCGCTGAACCGGCTCATTCGTTACGCGGATCCCTTCCCCATTTATTCCATTGAGACCCACGCCACTAGGGTAGATCAAAAGACTTAGACATTTGCACGCAGAATCAGGGAGCAACTCATGAGCAAGCCATTGAACGTCGCCTTCATCAAGGCCAGCTGGCATGCGGATATCGTCGACCAGGCCCTGGCCGGCTTCAAGGCCGAGATGGATTCTTCCGGGCAGGAATACACCATCAATGTCGTCAGCGTACCCGGCGCCTACGAAATGCCGTTGCAGGCCCAGCGCCTGGCGAAGACCGGCAAGTACGATGCAGTGGTAGCCGCAGCCCTCGTGGTTGACGGCGGCATCTACCGCCACGACTTCGTTGCCCAGGCGGTAGTGGACGGCTTGATGCGGGTCCAGCTGGATACCGATGTACCTACTTTCTCGGTCAGCCTGACCCCGCACCACTTCCACTCGAATGATGAGCACCAGGGCTTCTACTTCGAGCATTTCCTGAAGAAGGGCGCCGAGGCGGCACGCGCGGTTCAGGCCGTGGCGGCTATCGAGCTCTAGGGAATACGCGAAAAACAGGCGTGCTGCCTTGAACGCCGTTGTCAACGGTCAAGGCAGCACGCCTGAGCCGATTCTGGGCCAAGCCCTAGGCGCGATTTACGAATGCCTTATTTCGCGCTTTCCTTGCTTCCATAATGCAATATCCAAAACTCGTAATAACGACAAGTGAGGTTGGCCAGCCTCAGCCCTGATCGCTCTGAGCTTGTCTACAAATTCCGCGGCCTCGGAAGAACCGTCGTGGAAGGCTGAGTACCAAACGATCCACTGTTCTCCACTGCCTTTGATCCCGGCAACTGCTTCGACAACCGAATCGTAAACCGGAATCAAGTCCGGCCGCTTGCGAGCCATGATCTTGCTTGCCGTGGTTTGTCCAACCTTCCAAGGGTCTTCATGTTGCCGTAGAAGCGACCACAATTTATCCGCAGGCGATCCCTCAGCGAGATATTTCTCGAATGATTCTGGTGTCAAATTCTCAAACTTCAAGTCCTGCGGAATCTGGGACAGCAATTCTCTGATTTGCTCGGCTAGCGTTTCGAGGATTCCCAAGGAAGCCTGCGCTGGCACGTCAACGGAGAGCATCGATACCGCCACCAAGTCGGTCGCAGTGATTCGATGTGGATCAGTATCGACACCTTCACCCAGAGTTTCAAAGCGCGATCCAGAATACTTGGGCCGACCGTTTCCCATGGTCCCGAAATAGTCCCTTACATCTTCTACCGCAGTGCTGAAGTCTACTTTTGATCGAAGTTGCATTTACGCTGACCCCCATTGTTGGTTGAAGATTTGATTATTTCACCGTACCTGAAAGTACCGACAAGTTGGGCTCTCAACCATGATTCGGGAAATTAGTCGTCGCCTATTTGTCCCTCATCCTTCGTACGCTCTTTACATGATTGATTTCAATAATTCCTCTGTCTTCAAATTGGGCCCATGGGACCTTTCACAAGTCGCACCGGAGATCGTACCCATGATGGTCACTGGCGAAGAGCTACTAAGCGCTTTCAAGGGTGCACGCGACTACGTGGTCTTCAGCAACAAGCGACTCATCGCCGTCAATGTGCAAGGCATGACCGGCAAAAAGCGGGATTACACCTCGTTACCGTATTCGAAAGTCCAGTCGTTCTCCCTTGAAACAGCTGGAACCTTCGATCTGGATGCGGAGCTGGACCTGTGGTTCAGCGGGTTGGGCAAAGTTCGTCTGGAGTTCAAGGGCAAAGTTGATGTCCGGGCCCTCTCTCAGCTCATCGCCTCCTACGTGCTCTAGCAAGGCAGCACGCCTGTTCCTATTCAGGGCGCGACCGCTGGCTGCTACCAAGCCTCGCGCGGGCTGAGCCGGGCTGCTGCCATTGATGCACCCAGGATGATGGTGCGCATGAAGCGTTCGGCCGCTTCGATCAGCAGCCGCTCCCCGTCATCCACTGCTTCTTGCAGCGTCATCGGGATGGGCATGATCGAGGCAATGGCGTCAATTCCGATATCGTGCACGTCTCGGCAGCCGCGGCCCAGAGTTCCTGCCAGGGCCACTACCGGCACCCCATGCAGCGCCGCGCGCCGTGCTACCTCCGCCGGCACCTTGCCCTTGGGCGTCTGGAAGTCGATGGCGCCTTCTGCGGTGATGACCAGATCCGCTCCGCGCAGCATCGAGTCCAGATCGATGCCGGCCAAGCCCGAGTCCAGGATCGCCTCGAAGCGAGGCAAGAGCACCGCCCCCACCGCCGCCAAGCCAGCGCCCAGCCCGCCCGAAGCACCCGTCCCCGGGGCCAAAGCGAAATCCGTGGAGCGCGAGGACTCCAGCGCATCGCGGCGCAGGATCGAGGCCCAGCGTTCGAAACCTGCTGACATGATTTCGACCTGTTCCGGAGTTGCCCCCTTCTGCGGACCGAAAACGCGGGCCACTCCGCGCGGGCCGGTCAGCACATTGTGCGGGTTCAGCGCCATGGTGATCCGGACATTCCCGGCAGCCAGGGCCGGGTGCAGGCCGGACAGATCCAACCGGTCCACCGATCCGAGGTAGTTGCCGCCGGCCTTGACCTCATGGCCGTTGGCATCAAGGATTCGTGCACCCAGCGCCTGCAATGCCCCCATGCCGCCATCCGAGGTACCCGAGTCGCCGCAGCCCACGAGGATCTTGGAGGCCCCGGCATCAATGGCGGCCGCGATCAGCTCGCCCACACCGTAGCTGGTGGTGGTTCCCGGATCCCGCTGGTCGCGGGGAACCAGCCGCAGGCCCGCAGCGGCGGCCATTTCGACGACTGCCGTTCCGGCCGCTTCGCCACCGAGCATGGCGTAGTGGGACTCGACTTGCTGGCCGACCGGACCGGTGACTGCCATTGGCACCAGGTGGCCGCCGGTAGCGCATGCCAGGGTTTCTGCGGTGCCTTCGCCGCCATCGGCGATGGGCACTGCCTTGACCGTGGCTCCGGGCAAGGCCCGGCGAACCCCGGCGCCGATGGCCGCCGCGACTGCCGCCGCGTCGAGGGATTCCTTGAATCCGGAAGGGGCTACCAGGATGCGTTGTGGAAGTGCGTGTGCCATGATTCGTTGTCCTTTTCAGTGAGGATGAATGCGATGAGATGTGAAGCTACGAGGTGGTTCAGAGGAACAGCGGCAGTCCCATGGCCGGCCAGATCCAGAAGGCGAAGACCAGGACCAGCAGGACCATGAGCGGTCCGAGCACCGCGCTCAGGCGCAGCAGGTCTGCCGGCTTATAGGTTTCGATGCCCTCGATCTCGGAGAACAGGTTCACCGGCTTCGCGCTGCTGGTCAGGGTGTGGCAGAAACCGGCGGCGGCGGTGGAAGCCAGGGCAATGGCTACCGCGTTGACCCCGACGCCCGGGGCCAGCGAGACCACCAGCGGAATCAGCACCGCTGAGCGGGCCGAACGGGACTGGATGACCAGATGCGCCGCGGCAGAGACCACCACCACGAGGACGGTGAAGACCCAGGGTGCGGCAGCGCCGAGCTGCTCGACGGGGCCAAGCACCTTGCGGGCCAGCCATTCGGCGGCTCCGCTTCCGGCGAGCGCCGTGCCCAGGGTGAGGGTCGCGGCCATGAAGATGAGCATCGACCACGGCACCGCCTTCAATGCCTTGGCCAGGCCTACAGAGCCGTATCCCGGGCTGGCTACCAGCAATGAACCAAGCAGGGCCACGATGGCGGGATGGAGCTGGTGCAGGGGCTCGGTGCACCAGAGCACCACCACAGCCGAGACCAGCAGCGCTGCCCTGGATTGCCCCACCGTGAGCGGGCCCGAGAGCGGCACCGGCGAATACTGCTGCAGCCGCTCGATGCCCACCGCCAGCGGTTCTGCGCGGTCCCCCTTGCGGGTGAACATCCACAGCACCAGTTCGGCGCACAGATGGGAGGAAACGAAAGCCAGCGGCAATCCGTAGACCAGCCAGCCGGCGAAGGAGAATCCTTCATGGCCCGCGGTGGCGAGGATCTGGCTGGTGATCAGGTGCGCTCCGGCGCCCAGATAGGATGCCACTGCCGAAAGCAGGATAACCGAGGGGAAAACCAGGGACAGGGCCAGGACGATGCGGCGGCGATCCGCCAGCGCCTTGGCCAGGGCAATGAAGACCGGAATGGCCAGGGCCGCGCGCCCGGAAGTGGACGGCACCGCGAATGCGGTAGCCACCAGCACGCCGGTAGTCAGGTGGATCAGCTGCCGCGGGGTGTTCGCCCCTGCGGCTATCCATGCTGCGGCGCGGGTAGCCAGTCCCGTGGCGGTGATCCCCGCCGCGATCACGAAGGCGGCCAGCAAGAGCCAAATGGTGTCTTCTCCCAGCGAGGAGAACAGGTCGGCTTCGGGCAGCACGCCCATGAGCACCAGCACCACTGCTGCGCCCAAGGCGATAAAGGTATCGCCTACTGGCGAGAAGACCCAGAGCCAGATGGCCAAGGCGAAGACCGCCAGGGTCAGGGCCCCTTGGGCTGGCAATGCCTGCGCTGTCCCCGCATCTGGGCCGAAGGCTCCGTAGGCGCACCAGCCGAGAAAGGCCAGCAAGACCAGTGCGGCGATGATTCGCGCTGCGTTCTGCTTGCTCCACCGGTTTCGTGCAGCACCGGCGTTGCCCTGTTCCGCGGCTTGGTCCGTGGACCGCTGGGCGGTGTAGCGGAATCCCGAGCGTGGCGCGGTTGGCTTGATGCTCATGACTCACCGCCCAGGCTGCTGGCCATGGATTGGGCGAATTCTTCTTCGCAGCGGATGCCTTGTCCGGCATCAGCTTGCGGGAGGGAAAATCCGAAACTGGTTCCGTTGCCGTTTCCGGATTCCACCCAGGCCGTGCCGCCGTGGGCTTGCGCGACCGCTTTCACCACGGCCAGGCCCAAGCCCATGCCGGTTCCTTGCTGGCCGGCTTCCGGGGCACTGCGATAGTTTTCCAGCAGGGCACGGGCCTGGTCCGGATCCAACACCGGTCCATCGTTGGCAACCCAGAAGCTGGCCATGCCCTTTGCTGCGGCAGAACCGATCCGGATGCTTTCTCCATCCTCGGTATGCGCGACAGCATTTTGGATCAGTTGGTGCATGGCCTGGGCAACGCGCAGCGGATCCAGCCACGCCTGGGCCTTGGCAGACTCGGCTATGCGGAATCGGCGGTCCGGGTAGGCGCCCGGGCGGGCGGCTGCCGCGGCAACGTCCGCCGTGACTTCGCCGACGGGCACCATTCGGCGCTGGATGAAGTCCGGGTCCGAGCTTTGCGCCAGCAATTCCAGGTCGGCAAGCGTCTGCCCCATCAGTGAAATGTGCGCCTGCGCGGTGCTGATGATCCTGCCGCGTTGCTTCCGGGGCACCTCTTCCTCGTTGAGCTTCTGCAAGGCAGCTGCCATCTTGCGTTGCGGGCTTCCCAGGTGCTCTCGTGCTTCGGCGATGAAGTGGCGTTGGGCCAGATGCGAAGCTTCAACCCGGTCAAGCATCGCATTCAGTGTCCTGGCCAGCTGCGCCAAGTCGTCGCGTCCTTCAACCGGAACGCGGGCCGAGAGGTCATTGGCGCTAATCGAGGCGGCGGTTTCGCTCATGGTGCGGATGGGACGCATGATCTGCCCAGCTGCCAACCAGGCGATCCCCGCGGTCAAGGCCAGTCCCCCGGCGGCCACGCCGAAGAGCATGGTTGCCTGCCGGTTGGCTTCTTCCTGGGCCCCGCCAATGAAGTGCGCGACGACCAGATGGGCTTGGTGCCCCGCCCCGCTGGCTCCGGAGGCATCCTTGGCCTCGGCCTTCGCCCAGCGAACCGTCCCGTGGTTGCTCTCCAGGATTCCGGAGGTCTTCGCGTCATCGAGAATACGGCCCAGGAGCACGGGGTCATCAGCCAGCCAGGTCCCGGCCTGGTTGGCTGCGGTGCCTGCGGTGAGCACCCGTCCATTGGCCTGCGCGAGAATCGCTTCGCCGGCCATCGGCTGCTGGCGGGCCAGATAGCGTTCCATCAATTCACCGATCGAGGAAAACGGGCGAGCTGTCTTCGGGTCCAGTCCCTCGGCGGCGAAGGTCCGGAACTCCTCGATTTCCTGCGCGATGCCCACGTTGGCAGCTTCGGCTACTTGGCCGGACATGATCGAACGCATCGAAACCGTTACGGCCAGCAGGGCCAGTGCAGTAGTGAGCACGATCCACCCGACAATGCGCAACCGTGCCGACACCGCTGATCCCTGGTGCTCATGGATATCAGCCATTGGCGATCAGCTCCTCAGCTTGCGCTTGTGCAGCAGCGGGCTCGGGAGCCGGTGAGAGCTGGACAATGATTGGCTGCTGATGCGGGATGGGCGGATTGGCCTTGTCGGCAAGTGCCTGGCTGGCGCCGGCCAGTCCCGCTGGCACGGCCAACACCATGAGGATGAGAAGTATGCGGCGATTCATGCTTTGAACATTAAAAGACCCTTGTGAGGGGTGCATTAGGCGGTGGTGAGAGGATTATGGCGCGTCCATGAGAAGCAAATGAGAGCGAGCGAATCGCCCCGGGTTCTCGCGTATTTCCGAGGTCCGGCAGCGCGGGGAATTCCTTGAAAATTTTCCCGATCTTCCTATTTCCGGTGTTCATGTTGTGGTCGCAATCCGCGAGCTGCGGGCTTCCTCGCCGCCAGGGCAAAAGAAAAGAGGTTCCGCCACCCCTGATGGGATAGCGGAACCTCTGCGAATTCGAGCTACTTCGCAGCCCAGAGCACCGAGTCGTCAGTGAATGAGAGCGTTTCGCTCATGCGGATTTTCGCATCTGCTACGGCCTCGGCCGGCACGTCGAAGACCACCTGGTAGCTTCCCTTCCCGCCCTTGGCCAAGGTAGGAACGTCCATGCCCGGCTTGGCGGTGATCGCAGTCGCGCTGCTGGTGCTGTAGATGCTTGCATCCGAGCCCACCAGCTCTGGATTAAGGTCCAGCCATGCGTCGCCTTCTTCTTCTCCGTTGTAGACAACAGAAAGGTCCACGAGGACATACTGGCCTTCGGCCTCCTGGTTGAACTCATTTGCCTTGGCGATCTGTGCGCCGGCATCCAGGTTCACCGCACTGACATTGACCGAATACTCGCCAACAGCAGCGGCCTGCCCCAAGGCCAATACCTGTGTTTCGTCTTCGGCTTGCTCGATGATCTCAACCGGTGCCGCCACTTCGCCGTCGGAAGCGTCGGCAATGCCGTTGGCGACCTCGTCGATCGCCTTCACATAGGCTGCCTGGGTGACGAACACAAGAACGATGGCTACGATGGCGATGATGCTCGATGCAACGCCCAAGCCCTTGCTGCCACGGCGCTTGGAAGCGACAATGAGCGAGACGATGCCCAGTACCAGAGCAATGAAACCGAGCACGGCGGCAAAGTTGTTGACGATCGGTACCCAGCACAGGGCCAATGCAACGATGGCCACGACCAGGGCCGCAATGCCCAGGCCCTTGCCAGCTGAGCTCTTGGCAGGCGGTGCCGGTGGCACCATGTTCGGATCGACCGGATTTTGTACAGACATGAAAGCTTCCTTCGAGTGAAGACGGCGCCACGCTGGCGCCGAGGCGGATATCAGCCCAAGCGGATGAGGACTTCGGCCGAAAAGAGTCTTTGTTGACTCTTCAAGAATCATGCCAGTGCCTACCGACAATTTAGCTTGCCCCGGATTCGGCTCCAGCCGAGCTGCCCAAGGCAGCTGCAGTTTCCGGAAGCCAAGTGCGGGCGATTGACGTGCACCATTCAGGTGTTCCAGCAGGTGCATCTGGCCCGCGGACCGATGCCTGCGATTCTCCCGGGAATTTTCCTGCGCTAGGCGGGCCCGTTGGCAAAACCTGGGTGATTCATTACAGAATGCACTTATGGCCACTTCCCTTGAACACTCCCCGGGCCGCAGTACATTGCGCTATGTGCGCCTCATGCTGCTCGCGGTACCCCTGCTCCTTGTCGTTGCCATCGTCATCTATGGCATTGCCAACCAGCGCATTGAAGACTCCCTGAGTTCCTATTACCTGGGTCCAGCACGGGACTTGTTCGTTGCGATGCTGGTGACTACCGGAGTGCTGCTGGTGGTTTACACCGGAGACGAGCTGGAGGACTATGCACTGAATTTGGCCGGCTTCTACGCCATGTTCGTCGCCTTGGTTCCCACCAAGCTGGGTGAAACGCTGGCGCAGCTGCACCTGGGCGAGCAGAGGCGGCTCATCTTCTCCGTGCAGGTATCGGTTATTGCGGTTCTCGTCGTCAGCTCGGTATTCATCTGGCTGGGAATCAGGACTAGCCGCGCTCCGCACCGCGCGCTGTTCCACAGCACCGCGACCAAAGCGCTCGGTTTGCTGAGCACCCTGCTCCTGGTCGGCTTTGCCCTGCTGCTGCTGTGGCGGACCGTTGAAGGCAAGCAGTTCGCCGGCGTGCATGCCAGCGCTGCATTCCTGCTGATCTTCTCCATGGGCATCGCCATCGCCAGCCACCTGGACCACAAGCCGCTGTGCGCGATGGACACCAGCGGAGGCAAGAAGCTGCACTACGCAATCATCCTGCTGCTGATGCTCATCGGATTGATTGCCTGGCCGATCCTGCTGGCCGCGGGCATCCAGGAGGCCCTATTCATTGTCGAATGGTTCGAGATCAGCCTTTTCTCGTATTTCTGGTATCTGGAATCCCGGCGCTTGTGGAACCCGGCTGCCTGAGTCCGCTAGGCAAAATACCCGCCGCTGGTCCGGCAACTGGCCCCTGCTACCTAACTCGGCTTTTTCCTGGCGAGGCTAGTCAGGGCTAGGTGCCAGAATTCCGGTTTCAGGCGAAAATAAAAAGTTCCGACTCGCGAATGCGAGCCGGAACCTTCTTGTAAGCTCCTCCAACTGGACTTGAACCAGTAACCCTTCGATTAACAGTCGAATGCTCTGCCAATTGAGCTATGGAGGATTGCAACGAGATATAACTTTACCCAAGATTCCCGCGAATGCAAAATCGGGATCCTAGGTTCCGCGAAGGATCCTCCGGCGCATCTCCAGTTCCATCAGTTCCCGGTTGATCTGGGCATATTCTTCGCCGTCGGGTGCCATTTCAGCACGCTGCAAGCGGCCGATCAACTCAGCCTTGCGGTGTGTGATTTGAAGCTCAATCAAGCCGTTGATGATGTCGGCGCAGTAGCGGTTCAGGCTATGTTCGTCAGATGCCGGAATGCTGGTCACTGCGAGTTCTGAAACGAAGCTGCGCAACTGCTCGGGGACTTCGTCGCGAATGACTTCAACCCAGGAGGTCGCCGAAGCGCCTGCGCTGGACGCGGCAACGACGCCATCGTGGACAGCAGAGTGCGCCGGGGCCAGGAAGCGAGCCTCGTAGAACGCCTGCCATTGCTCGTCCTTCAACCGCTGCGGCTGCTGGATCACCACTTCCAGGGCCTGTCGTTCAAGGCGCATCACCGGGTCGCGGTGATCCGGGCGTTCAAAGGCCGCCGCCGGGATTGCCTGTTCAGCCTCCCCCGGTTGCGGGTGTGGTGCCTGCAGGTCGGCGTTCTTCGGCAACCGGGCGCGTTTGATGGAGGCGCCCACCGAGCGGTTGACGTCCTCATTATTCATTCCCAGCCAGCCGGCAAGCTCACGGGCATATGCCGGACGAATGGCCGAGTCGCGGATCTGCGCAACGATCGGAGCGGTCTGGCGCAAGGCCTGGACACGTCCTTCAACGGTGTTCAGATTGAATTTCTTCAATTCGGCACGGATGGCGAATTCAAACAGCGGACGCTTGAGCTCGATGAGCTCGCGTACAGCTTCGTCTCCGCGGTGCAAACGCAAGTCGCACGGGTCAGCACCGGTTGGTTCAACACAAACGTAAGTCTGGGCAATAAATCGCTGGTCTTCTTCGAAGGCGCGCAGCGCGGCCTTCTGGCCTGCGGCGTCACCATCAAAGGTGAAGACGACTTCGCCACCGGTGCCGTCATCCTGCAGCAGGCGACGGGCAATCTTGATGTGGTCCGTGCCGAAAGCGGTACCGCAGGTGGCCACCGCGGTGGTGATGCCAGCCAGATGGCAGGCCATCACGTCGGTGTAGCCTTCCACCACAACGATCTGGCGGCTCTTGGAAATCTGCTTCTTGGCCAGGTCCAGGCCATAGAGGACCTGGGATTTCTTGTAGAGCTGGGTCTCCGGGGTGTTCAGATACTTCGGGCCCTGGTCATCCTCGTAGAGCTTGCGTGCACCGAAACCGATGGTGGCACCAGACAGGTCGCGGATCGGCCACATGACACGTCCTCGGAATCGGTCATAGATTCCGCGATTGCCCTCGGAGAACATGCCCGTCAGCTTCAGCTCATCATCAACGAAGCCCTTGGAGCGCAGGTGCTTGAGCAGCGAATCCCAGCCCTTGGGCGCATAGCCCACGGAGAATTGGGCTGTGACTTCCTGGTCAAAACCGCGACCGGCAAGGAACTCGCGGCCGGCGGCTCCTTCCTCGGTAGCCAGCTGCGCGCGGAAGAATTCCTCGGCGACCTTGTGCGCGTCGACCAGGCGCTGGCGCTTGCCGTAGTCTTCGCGGCGCGGTCCCGGTCCCCCGTCTTCATAGCGAAGCTCGTAATTGATCCGGGCAGCCAGAAGTTCCACAGTTTCGGTGAACGAGGAGTGGTCCATTTTCTGGATGAAGGCGATCACGTCGCCGGACTCGCCACAGCCAAAGCAGTGGAAGGTTCCTAGCTGCGGGCGAATATGGAAGGACGGACTGCGTTCGTCGTGAAAAGGGCACAGGCCCTTGAACGAGCCAATGCCCGCGGATTTGAGCGTGACATAGGATTCGACGACCTCACGGAGGTCGGTGCGGTTACGCACCTCGTCGATATCTTCACGCTTGATCAGCCCTGCCATGATTCCCTTCTAGAACAACTTTGCGTCAGGGGCTTCGCCCTTGACCAGATACGAGTGCCATTCGGTGGCTGAGACGTCAGTGAGCGAGGCGACCTGGTCAATCACCACACGCAGCTGGGCCGCTTCATCAGCGGCGTCTTCCCAGTCAGCTGCGAAGATCGGCTCCAGATTATCCCGGCCCGTTTCACAGAGCAGTTCGACCAGCTCGGTCAGCAGCGTGCGCTGATCCAGATAGAGCGGCTGGCGCACTTCCGAAGCCATCACGTAGCTGGCCGCGATGCCCTTCATCACGGCAATCTCGTGCTCGGTTTCCTCGGGCACAATCAGGTTCGCGTTATAGCGGGTGAGCTTGCCTTCCCCGAAGCGTGCCCGGGTGGCATCCATTGCGGCGGCGGCGAAGCGGCCAATGAATTGGCTGGTCATGTCCTTCAGCGCCGCCATGGAACGCCGTGAGCCGTCAAAATGCGAAACCCACTCATCGCTGATTTCCAGGCGGCGCAACGCCGCGTCGATGTCGGCCTCCCCAGTGGTCGGCAAGTACCAGTCCTTGGTCACCTGCAACGCGCGCTCGCGCTGCAGATCCTGCTTGAGCCAACGCAGTTGCAGCTTGCCGCCGACAATTGCGTCTTCCACGTCATGGACCGAGTAGGAAATGTCATCAGCCAAGTCCATGACCTGGCCTTCCATGCAGACTGCTCCGGCGGTGGCTTCCGGGACATTGCGCAACCAGTTGAAGAGGGTGGCGTCATCCTCGTAGACACCGAACTTCTTGGTTTTCTTGCCGTTGACCTCTGGCGCATCGGTTTTGAGCCACGGGTACTTGCACGCTGCATCCAGCGAGGCCCGCGAAAGATTCAACCCGGCCGAATGCCCGTTGTGCCGGAAGGTCTTGGTTTCCAAGCGAGTGAGCAAACGCAAGGTCTGGGCATTGCCCTCGAATCCGCCAATGTCCTTGGCTGCCTTGTCCAGCGCCTTCTCGCCGTTGTGGCCAAAGGGCGGATGACCCAGGTCGTGCGCCAAGCAGGCGGTGTCGACGACATCCGGATCGCAGCCAAGGGCCGCACCGAGCTCGCGGCCCACCTGGGCCACTTCCAATGAGTGGGTGAGCCGGTTGCGCACGAAGTCATTCTGGTTCGGTGCCACTACCTGGGTCTTGGCGCTCAAACGGCGCAAGGCGGAGGAATGCAGCACGCGGGCACGGTCCCGCTCAAAGGCAGTACGGTAGGACTTCTTCGCTGGTTCAGGCACCCACCGCTGCTGGTCGGCTTCGGTATATCCGGGGATCTGAGTCATAGTTCCTAGTCTAGTAACTCTTTGCCGGCATTGAGGAGTTATCCACTAGTGGCGTAGCCGTGGCTATCCCGGGGTGGCTAGCCGCCGGAGATATCCAGCTCGGCGGCCTTGATCATTTCGCGGTGGGCATCGCTCATCACGCGGTTATCCAGCCAGCCGTCGGGGACGTGCGTCTTCTTCGGGTGGCCCGCACGTCCGCGGGTGCCTTCTGCGGCAACCCCCGGGTACGGCAGGTCCAGATCCAGCTGGTCCAGCAGTTCGCGCAGCACTGCCAGGGATGGCACCTGGGCCAGCTGCGAGCGGATTTCGCCGCCTACCGGGTAGCCCTTGAAGTACCAGGCAATGTGCTTGCGGATATCGCGCATGCCCTTGCCCTCGTCCTCGAAGAATTCGGCCAGCAGTTCGCCATGGCGGTATACGGTGTCGGCGACCTTGCGCACGCCCGGGCGGAAACGGTCTTCACGGCCCTCGAAGGCCGCCTGCAGGTCGCCGAAAATCCATGGCCGGCCCTGGCAGCCACGGCCTACCATGACGCCGGCGGCACCGGTCTGCTCAACCATTTCAATGGCATCCTCGGCACTGAAGATATCGCCGTTGCCCAGCACCGGCATGTCATCCATGGCTTCGCGCAGGGTGGTGATCGCGTCCCAGTCGGAGTGCCCCGCGTAGTACTGACCGGCGGTGCGCGCATGCAAGGTGACTGCGGCCGCACCGTGGTCCCGGGCAATTTTCGCTGATTCCAGGTAGGTCAGGTGGTCCTTGTCGATGCCGATGCGCATCTTCACGGTCAGCGGGATATCGCCCTTGGCGGCCTCTGAAGTCGCGGCTTCGATGATGGAGGTGTAGAGATCCGATTTCCAGGGCAGGGCCGAGCCGCCGCCCTTGCGGGTGACTTTTGGAACTGGGCAGCCGAAGTTCAGGTCAACGTGGTCCGCCAGGTTTTCGTCAACCACCATGCGCACGGCAGCGCGCACGGTGCCGGGGTCCACGCCGTAGATCTGGATGGAGCGGATCTCCTCGTCGGGATCGTGGGAGATGATGCGCAAGGATTCGGGGTTGCGTTCCACCAGTGCCCGGGCGGTCACCATTTCGGTCACGTACAGCCCGCCGCCATATTCGCGGCAGAGGCGGCGGAAGGCGCGGTTGGTCACCCCAGCCATCGGAGCAAGAACCACCGGGGTATCAATGGTCAGCTTGCCCAGCTGCAATGGAGGCAGCTTGAGGGTCGGGGTGTTGGTTGGCGCATCAGTCAGGGTCGTCACCCATCCATTATCCCGCACGAACGCAAAACAGTAACTGAGATCTTCATCAAATCTTGATTCCGAGGCGCTGGATTATTGTCCTGATGTGGACCAAAATGATGCAATGACAAGTAAATTTTCGGCGGCGCGGGTGGTTCTGCTGGCCCTTGCCGCCGCCATTGTGGCTTTGGTTATAGCCGCATTGCTCGTGGTTTCGCTGCGCTCGGCACCAGAGGTCCACGGGGAGAACACTCCGGAAGGGGTCGTGCAAAGATATCTGATGGCTTTCGAGGCCGAGGATTTGCCGGCCATGCAGGGCTACACCGTTGAAGGCCAATCCAGGACGCTGTGCTCTCCCGAACCCTATGCCCCGCAGCCGCTTGATGTGCAGCTGCTGCGCAGCACCGTCGGGGAGTCCAGCGCTACCGTGCGCACCAGGTTCAATACCCGCGACGCCCAATTCCTGCCCTTGGGGAATCTGTCCTCATATGAAGAGGCGTTCGAGCTGCGCAAGATCGATGGAGCCTGGCTGATTGACCGCATGCCGTGGCAGGTCGGCCTGTGCACCGCCGAGGAGATGGGTTACTGATGGCCGCAACCGCCCCGGCGTTCCACGTGCAAAGCAGCAGCGTGCTGCGTCCAGTGATCCTCCACGGCTTGCTGTTCGTGCTGTTGATGGTCTCGGCTACGGGCTTGTCTACGCTCTTTACCGCGCTCTTCCATGGTTTCGATTCCTTGCTGGTCAGCACCGAGCAGCTGGCGATGGCCTTCACCTTCACCCTGGTTGGAATCCCCTTGGCCTGGCTGTTGTGGCGTTCCATCCGCAAGCGCTTGGCCCGGCCGTCGGCCTTCGACTCAGCCATCTGGTCCTTGCAGGCCTCGGCCGCGTACCTTGCCACCCTGGCTGCCAGCAGCTGCGCCGCGCTGGCGTTCCTGGCGGGACTTGTTTCCGCAGCCCGCGACGGTGCATGGCAGTCGACGCTGGCGGTGGCCTTGGGCTGGGGCACGGTGTGCGCCTGGCAGCACCGCCAAATCACTTCACCGCGTACGGCACCGCGGCAATTCGCCCAGCTGGCGGCCACCGCGGGAAATTACTTCAGCATGGTGCTCTTCGCGCTTTCGCTGATTGCCACGCTGACGGTCGCGTTGGAAATCCTGGTCGTGCCGGAAAACACCCTGGTGGGCCCCACCGGCATGCCGAATCTGCTGATGGCGCTGGTCTGGCTGGCAGGTTCCTCGGCCCTGTGGTTCTGGCATTGGAAACTGCGCAGAGTCCAGAAGATGTCCAATCTCCTGAACAGCGTCCTGCTGGTTGTATTGGGCCTGGCCGCACCGGCGTTGGCGTTCCTGCTGGCGATCGCCGAGCTGGTTTCCTGGGTGTGGCCGCAGGCATGGACGGCGCAGGAACGCACCGAGCTGTTCCTCGACGGCGGTCCAAGCCTGCTGGCCATCATTGTGGCGGCCGCGGTTCTCTGGATTTACCACCAGTCCCAGCTGCGTTCCGGGCTGCACCCTGCCTCCGTGGTTGGCGCAGCGCACCTGGCGCTGAGCGGTGTCAGCCTGGCCGTGCTGGCTACCGGGCTGGGCATGGTGGTCAATGCGCTCTTCGCAGCACTCGGGTCCAGCGTCTCGGTGGGCTACTCCGCGGGTTTGCTGGGCCATGGTCTCGGCTTGCTCGCCTTCGGAGCCGCCGCATGGCTTTGGTACTTCAAGCCCTGGAAGCCCTTCCCGGCAGACTCGCGCAGCGCCTATTTGGTCCTGTTCTTCGGAGCCAGTTCCGTCGTCGCGCTGGTTTCCCTGCTGGTCTTCGGGTACCGGATTTTCGAGTTCTACCTGGAACCCGATTCTCGTCTTGATTCCCTCCTGGACACCGTTCGCGGCCCGCTGGGCTGGCTGGTTGCGACCGCTGCCGTGGCCGGCTACCACTTTGCGCTGTGGCGTTCGGATAAGGATTCCAGAGCCGGTTCTTCCGGAGAATCCATTGCCTCTCAGGGGGCGATAACACGTCGAGCAGTGGTAATCGTTGGCCCGGCGGCTTCCGAGCCGATGGCGGCTCAGCTCAAAGCGCGCCCGGAGCTAGCGGTGACGTGGATGGCTTCGTCCGGCCCTGCATTGGACGACCGGGCCGAGGTGTCGGTGCTGGCGCGCATCGAGGAATACCTGGCAACTCATCATGATTCCTTCATGGTTCTTGCCGAAGCTGACGGGTCGGTGCGTTTTATCAATCTCGCCTAGTCGGAACGCATTCAGCACCAATTTGTAAATAGGTGCGTCTATTGTGACTTATTTTGCCCTAAACTAAAAACATCATGGTAGTGTGACTTTTTGTGCTCGCGATTCAGTGAGTGTTCCCTAATTACGGAAAGTCGCATGACCCTCCTTGCGCCGCATCAGCCCGCCAACAAGTCCGATCAAGCCAAAGCCGCCCATGGATCAGCAGGATTGGCCGCCAGCAATGCTTGGAAGTCAGCGGCGTTGGCCCTCTGCCTCGGCTTGCTCGCAGTCGCCCTCTTCGCGTCTTTGGGCATTGGAGCAAAGGCGATTGCGCCGCTGGCTGCCGGGCAGGCGCTATGGGGAATTGGCACACCCGAAACACTGGTGATCATCAACGAGCTGCGCCTGCCGCGCACCGCGATTGGGCTCCTGGCAGGAATGTCCCTGGCTGTTGGCGGCGCATTGATTCAGGCACTGAC
Source organism: Arthrobacter sp. JUb119 (assembly GCF_024807995.1). Taxonomy (NCBI): domain Bacteria; kingdom Bacillati; phylum Actinomycetota; class Actinomycetes; order Micrococcales; family Micrococcaceae; genus Arthrobacter; species Arthrobacter sp. JUb119. Next base: position 388,626 of record NZ_JANUFE010000002.1, on the reverse strand, counting down.
CCGCAATCCGCTGGCAGATCCCGGTATCCTCGGGGTCAATGCGGGCGCCGGATTCGCCGTCGTGCTCGCTGTGGCGTTCCTCGGCATCACCCACATTTCCCAGTACATCTGGTTCGCCTTCGCCGGAGCCGTGCTGGCCACCCTCGCGGTATACCTCATTGGATCGCGTGGCCGCGGTGGAGCGACACCGGCCAGGCTGACCTTGTCCGGCGTCGCACTGGGCGCCGTGCTGGGAGGAATTTCCAACGGGATGACCCTGCTCAACCCCGAGGCTTTTGACCGCATGCGCTATTGGGGCGCGGGAACCTTGAACAACCGCACCCTGCCCATGGTGGGCGTCATCGCCCCTTTCGTTATCCTGGGGCTGGTCTTGGCGGTGCTGTGCACCCGCTCGCTGAACACATTGGCCTTGGGCGATGAGGCCAGCCTCGCGCTGGGTACCAATATCGGCCTGACCCGCGCAGTGGTGATTGTGGCGGTCACCCTGCTCTGCGGCGCAGCGACCGCCGCCGCCGGCCCGATCGGCTTCGTGGGCTTGATGATCCCGCATATCAGCCGTTGGATCGTCGGACCGGATCAGCGATGGATCCTGTGTTTCTCGATGATCCTCGGCCCGGTGCTGTTGCTCGTTTCCGATGTGCTCGGCCGCATCGTTGTCCCGCCCGGCGAAATGCAGGTGGGGGTCGTCACGGCCTTGCTTGGCGCTCCGGTGCTGATTTGGCTGGTTCGGCGCAAGCAGGCTAGCGGACTATGAGTGCTGTGGATTTTGGCCCGGGCCACCGGGTACTGCGCATTGGACGCATCTGGTTGCGCGTGCAACCACGTCAGCTGCTTCTCGCCGCACTCCTCTCGGTGTTGGCGGCCGCCCTGGGCCTCTACGCGTTGGCCACTGGCGACTACACGCTGGGCTTGGGCGAAGTGCTCAATACCCTGGCTGGAGCCGGGGAGGCCAGCAGCCAGCGGGTGGTGCTGCAATGGCGGCTGCCCCGCGTTCTGATGGCACTGCTATTGGGCGCAGCGCTAGGCGCCAGCGGGGCAATTTTCCAATCCATGACCCGCAATCCCCTGGGTTCTCCAGACATTATCGGATTCAATACCGGTGCCTATACCGGTGCGCTGGCCGTCATGCTGGTCTTCGGCGGCGGGTATTTCCAGGTGGCACTCGGTGCATTGGCTGGTGGCTTGGCCACCGCGGCCGTGGTGTATGCCTTGTCCTTTAAGAACGGCTCTGAGGGATTCCGGCTGATCATCGTCGGGATCGCGGTCAGCGCGATCCTCGCTTCGGCCAACACCTGGCTGATCTTGCGCAGCGAGCTGGAGGACGCCATGTCCGCGGCCATCTGGGGTGCCGGCTCGCTGAATGCCATCGGCTGGGACCAGGCCATACCGGCCGCAGCGGTCGCGTTGCCTCTCGCGCTGGGCGCCATGGCCTGCACGCGCAGGATGCGCCTGCTGGAATTGGGCGATGACGCTGCTGTGGCGCTGGGCATCAACACCGAATCCAGCAAGCTGTCCTTGCTGGTGATCGGGGTGGCGTTGACTGCCCTGGCCACCGCGGCGGCAGGCCCCATCGCCTTCATCTCGCTAGCTGCTCCGCAAATCGCGCGCCGGATCATGGGCAGCGCAGGCGTGTCGTTGGCTTACTCGGCATTGCTCGGCGCCGTGCTGCTGCTGGCCAGCGATGTGCTGGCCCAGCGCGTTTTGGAGAACACTTCCCTGCCGGTTGGCGTAGTCACCGTCAGCATCGGCGGGGTCTACCTGATCTGGCTACTACTTCGTGAGGCACGACGCCAATGAGCATGACCCATCCGCAGCTATCCGCCGACCGGCTCACCTTGGGCTACGGGCCATCGGCCATCTCCGAAAACCTCTCGCTATCCATCCCCCCGGGCTCGTTTACGGTCGTCATTGGACCCAACGCCTGCGGCAAATCGACCTTGCTGCGCGCCCTGTCCAGGGTGCTGAAGCCTTCCTCCGGCCAGGTCATCCTGGATGGCAAACCGATCCTGTCCCTGCCAGCCAAGCAGGTGGCCCAGCGGCTGGGGCTGCTGCCGCAGTCCTCCATCGCCCCGGATGGCATCACCGTTGCGGATCTGATCGCCCGCGGCCGCAGCCCGCACCAAGGCTTGTTCTCCCAATGGTCTGCCGCGGACGAGCAAGCAGTGCTCAGCGCCATGCACGCCACAGGCACCACCGGGCTCTCCCGGCGGCTGGTCGACGAACTATCCGGCGGGCAACGCCAACGCGTCTGGATCGCCATGGTACTGGCCCAGCAGACTCCTTTGCTGCTGCTCGATGAACCGACCACCTTCTTGGACATCTCCCACCAGATCGAAATCATGGAACTGTGCCGCAGGCTCAACGAGCAACAGGGCAATACGGTGGTTGCGGTGCTCCATGACTTGAACCAAGCGTGCCGCTACGCCACGCACCTGATCGCGATGAAATCCGGTGAGATCGTCGCCGCAGGACCTCCCTCGCAGATTGTCACCGAGGAACTGATCCGCGAGGTTTTCGCCTTGCCCTGCACCATCATCCAGGATCCCGTCTCGCACACACCACTCGTGATCCCGCTGGGCCACGAGGCCATCTAAGAAGGAAAAGAACATGCAACCAATGACCCGACGCGTCTTTCTCGGCGCAGCTTCGCTGGCCGCAGCCCTGGCCCTGGCCGCCTGCAGCCCGAGCACCCAGGCCGCTTCCCCTTCAAGCGGCGAAGCCAGCGCAGCGTGGAGCTTCACCGATTCCGGCTATGGAAAAACCATCTCCATGGATGCCGCACCGCAAACGCTGGTCACCGATTCCTATTCGGCTGCGGCACTCTGGGACTACGGCATCCGCCCCTCGGGCGTCTTCGGATACGGTTTGGACGAGTCGGGCAGCCTGGCCCTTGGCAGTGCGGATCCAGCAGAGATGACCATCATCGGCCAGGACGGAGAGTTCAGCCTGGAGAAGTTGCTTGGCCTCGACCCGGATCTGATCGTGGGCTTCGGCAATGCCGAAGGCACGGGCTGGACCTGGTGGGATGACAAGGTCCAGGCAGAGGCCACTGCCACGGCTCCATTCCTGGGCATCAAATTTGGCAACCGGCCTGTTCTGGAGGTCATCGAGGACTATGAATCATTGGCCAAGTCATTGGGTGGGGATATTGCGTCGCAGTCCGCCGCCAAGGCCGACTACCAAGCCAAACTTGAACAGTTGCGTGCCTTGGCCAAGGACCAGCCGTTGCGGATCATCGCGCTCAATGGGTATGACGACCTGTACGTCGGCCAGAAATCACTGGGCCAGCTGGCCCTGCTGGATGAACTCGGATTCGATATTGTCGGCCAGACCGAGGACAGCGGCTGGGCTTCAATGAGCTGGGAGAAGGTTGCCGATTACCCTGCCGATGTGGTGCTGAGCTATTCGGGCACCGCGCAGCAGGTCAAAGACCATCCCGTCTTCGCGTCTTTGCCAGCGGTAGAGGCCAGCCAGGTGGTCGAATGGGATGATAAGCGTCCGTTCACCTACAGCAGCTATGCGCAATGGTTCGACGAGCTGATCGCAGTGCTCAACACAGCCAAGAGCCTGAACTAGGGGCATTGCGCCGAGGTCCGGTACCCGGGGGCCACGAGGCGCACCGGGGTGCCGGCCCCAGCAGCTCACCGAGCCTGCCTAAGCCAGCACGCCCAGCAGCACTCCCCCGAGCGCACCGATGGCCACGACAATCCATGGGGCCATCTTCCAGGCGGTCAGCAAAACAAAGCAGAGCAAGGCCAGGACGAAAGCGGGAGCCGAAGTAATCGCCGAGGTGAAGACCGGGTTGTACAGTGCGGCGGCGAGCACCCCGACCACTGCCGCGTTGGCGCCATGCATGATGGCCCTGGCGGCAGGCCAGTGGCTCACCCGGTTCCAGAACGGCAGCACGCCGAGCAGCAGCAGGAAGCCCGGAAGGAAAATGGCAAGCAAGGCGATGAGCGCTCCGGCAGCGCCGCCGGGACCCGAGTCGACGAGGACGCCAAGGTACGCGGCGAAGGTGAAGAGCGGTCCGGGCATGGCCTGGGCCGCGCCGTAGCCGGCGAGGAATTCTTGGGAACTGATCAGCCCGGGATCCACGACTGCGCTTTGGAGCAGCGGCAGGACCACGTGCCCGCCGCCAAAGACCAGGGCGCCGGAGCGGTAGAACGCATCGATGAAGCCCAGCAGATCCCAGCCCGTTGCAAGGGCTGCCACCGGCAACCCGAAAAGCAGGATGGCGAACAGCGACAGGCAGCTGATGCCCACGGTCCTTGATACCGGAAACTGCATAGCCGCCGCTGCTCCGGCATCCTTGCCGCGGCACCAGAAATATCCTGCCAATGCGCCGAAGGCAATGGCCAGGACCTGCCCGAAGCTTCCGGCCAAAAGCAGCGCCGATCCGGCGGCGACAACCGCAATGGCGGCACGGGCACGATCCGGAGCCAGGTTCCTTGCCATGCCCAGTACCGCGTGGGCGATGATGGCGACCGCAACGATTTTCAGGCCGGCCAGCAGCCCGGTACCGATGGGACCGCTGAACAGCGAAGCGCCGAAGGCGAAGACCGCCATCACCACCGCAGAGGGCAGGGTGAACGCCAGGAATGCCGCCAGGGCACCGCGCATTCCGGCCCGGTGCAAGCCCAAGCCGAAACCGACCTGGCTGGATGCCGGGCCCGGCAGGAACTGGCTCAATGCGACCAGTTGGGCGTACTGCTGGTCATCGAGCCAGCGGCGGCGATCAACCAGTTCGGTGCGGAAGTATCCCAAGTGGGCGATGGGACCGCCAAAAGAGGTCAAGCCGAGCTTCAGGAAGACCTTGAAGACTTCCCTGGCCGAGCCCTGTGCCATGCGCTGTGGTTCCATGGATTCCAGCATAAGTCGTGGAGGAAAACGGAAGGTAAACAGCGATAGCGCGCCACGCTAATTGCGTGATGCCACCGGGATCCTGGGGCTGGCGCGCTTCGCGTTCCGCGCTCCTGAGATCGAGGCCAGGCCAACGGCGAGCAGTGTCAGCAAGGTACCCATGACAGTTGCGGCGGTGACGGACGAACCGGGGGCCGGGAAGAAAACGTCCAGGAGCAGCGAGCCCACCAGCTGGCCGCCAACGGCCGCGAGGCTGGTGACCAGCACTCCGAGCCGCTTGACCACCAGGGCGGTGATGCCGACGAACAGGCAACCGAGCAGTCCGCCGATGTAGTACCACCAGGTGCCTGGCAGCGGGTCCAGGCCGATGCCGGCAGGCAACCGCACCAGCATCACCATCGCCAGGACCACGAACCCGACGGCAAAGTTCACCAGGGTCGCCGCCGTGGCGCCGCCATAAGCCGCCGCTTGCGCGCCGTTGGCAGCTGCCTGGAAGCCCATGAGCATGCCGACGGCTGCCGAAAGCGCCATTGGCAGGAGCAACGCGGAAAGGTCCGCGTCGGCTCCGCGCGGACTGACCGCCCAAACCACGCCGATAATGGTCAGCACCACGCCGAGGATGCGCAAGGCATTGATCTTGCGCGGCGCGGCCCCGCCAAAGCCCACCCGGTCCATGAACATGGAACCGATTGCCTGGCCGGTCACCAGGCAGACGGTGAACAGCGCCACCCCAATGAGCGGCACCGCGGCGGCCTGGCTGAAGACAATCAGGGCACCTACCGCGCCGGCCACCAGGTACCAGCGCGGGAAACGGCCCTGGGCCAAGGCGCGCGGCACTTGCGCCACCGAGCCGCGCACCGCGGGAACAAAGATGGCCAGCAGTACCAATGCCGCCAAGCCGACACCGAAGCTGATGGTTGATGCCGCGATGGCGTCCCCCAGCTTCGCGCCCAGCGCCCCGTTGATGCGAGACTGCACGCACAGCAGCAGGCCCGAAGCGATGGCAAGCAGGATGAACAGGATCTTTCCGCCGGAGCGGACCTGCGCGGTCATGGTGGTGCTGGTGGTCAACGGAGTTCTTTCACGAAGTGGAGGCTGGTGCAGAATGGCAAAAACGGGACCCGCCAGGCGGGTCCCGTTCTTGCTGGCATTACTTCGCCGCGTCGCTGGCGAGGATATGCGTCGTGGATATGACGGTGGCCTGGTCAACCACGGCCAACGCATCAATCAGCGAGGAGAGGATGAACATCGACGAGTCGACTTCCAGCTTCACCGGGTACTGGTGGATCAGCATGGCGACCATGTCGCGCACCGCTTCTGCCACTTCGTCATCGCTGAAGGCCGGGTTGTGGCCTACCAGCACGTCGGTCGGGGCGTTCTCGCGGGCGGGCACGTAGCTGACCGCGAAAGCCAGCGGAACACCGCCCTCGCGCTTCGGCTTGTCGCGCAGCACCAGGGCGCCCTGCGCGCCGGTGTGCTCGTCGAGCAGCATGCGCTGCGCCGAACCCACGGTCATCTTGGCTGGATCCCAACCGGTGTGCACCGCGTTGTAGAAATCCATCACCAGCTGGGTCAGCTCGACACTGCCGGTGGACAGGTCCTCGATCACCCGGTCATTGGTGTCGAAAACCGGTTCAGCCAGAGCCCCCGGCTCCAGGATGACATCGCGCGAGACCTGGATTTCTCCCAGGCCCAGCGACTGGCAGAAGCCAGCCGCCGCGGCAGCAGGATCGCCCGCGGTCACCGTGTAGCGGGCCTTGAGCTCCTGCGCCTGGCCGGCCGGAATCTGCTTGCGCAGCTGTTCCACCAGGGCGGTGCCCACGCCGGACCGGCGCTGCTCGGCGGCTACCTCGACATAGAGCCACAGGCGCTGCGGATGCAGCGAGGAAGCGAACACCACGCCGGCGCCGATAGCCACCTGGTCAACGGTGGCTACCAGCGTGCGGGAGAACGGTGCATCGCTGTTTTCGCGCAGCATGGTGCGGTCCTGGTGGGCCTGCGGGGAACGCGGGTCGCCGAAGATCTGCAGCAGCTGGAGGTCGTCCCCGGAGCGCCACAGGCGGAATTCCAGTTCGTTCATCGGGCTCTAGGCTCCGTTCAGGCGCTCGGAAAGGTAAGCGGTGACCTGGTCCAGGGAAACACGTTCCTGGGACATGGTGTCGCGTTCGCGGATGGTCACGGCCTGGTCCTCGAGGGTGTCGAAGTCCACGGTGATGCAGAACGGGGTGCCGATCTCATCCTGGCGGCGGTAGCGGCGGCCAATGGCACCGGCGTCATCGAAGTCGATGTTCCAGCGCTTGCGCAGCTCGGCAGCCAGGTCCTTGGCCTTCGGGGAAAGGTTCTCATTGCGGCTCAGCGGCAGCACCGCGGCCTTGACCGGAGCCAGGCGCGGATCGAGCTTGAGCACGGTGCGCTTGTCCACGCCGCCCTTGGTGTTCGGTGCTTCGTCCTCGGTGTAGGCATCGACCAGGAAAGCCATCATGGAACGGGTCAGGCCGAAGGAAGGCTCGATCACGTAGGGGGTGTAGCGCTCACCGGTGGCCTGGTTGAAGTAGGACAGCTCGGAGCCCGAAGCCTTCGCATGGCTGGACAGGTCGTAGTCGGTGCGGTTGGCAACGCCCATGAGCTCGCCCCACTCCGAACCCTGGAAGCCGAAGCGGTACTCGAAGTCGATGGTGCCGGCCGAGTAGTGCGCGCGCTCGTCTTCTGGCACGTCGAACTGGCGCAGGTTCTCTTCCTTGATGCCCAGATCCAGGAACCATGCCCAGCAATCCTTGACCCACTGGTCGAAGAAGGCGGGGGCATCTTCTGGAGCGGTGAAGAACTCGATTTCCATCTGCTCGAACTCGCGGGTGCGGAAGATGAAGTTGCCCGGGGTGATTTCGTTGCGGAAAGCCTTGCCGATCTGGCCGATGCCGAATGGCGGCTTCTTGCGCGAGGCGGTGAGCACGTTGGCGAAGTTCACGAAGATGCCCTGGGCGGTCTCCGGACGCATGTAGGCCAGGCCGGCTTCGGTATCCACTGGGCCCAGGAAGGTCTTCATCAGGCCGGAGAACATCTGCGGCTCGGTGAACTGGCCCTTGGTGCCGCAGTCAGGGCAGGCGATCTCGCTCATCCCGTCCTTGGCTGCACGGCCCTTCTTGGCCTCGAAAGCCTCGATCAGGTGGTCCTGGCGGTGGCGCTTGTGGCACTGGATGCATTCGACCAGCGGGTCGGTGAAGGTGGCCACGTGGCCCGATGCTTCCCAGACAGCCTTGGGCAAGATGATCGACGAGTCCAGGCCAACCATGTCCTCGCGGCCGCGAACGAAGTTCTGCCACCACTCGCGCTTGATGTTTTCCTTCAGTTCGGTGCCCAGGGGACCGTAATCCCATGCCGAACGGGAACCACCGTAGATTTCACCAGCCTGGAAAACGAATCCTCGACGCTTTGCGAGGGAAATAACCTGGTCTAGCTTGGACTGTGGCGCCATATCAACTCCAATGGGAATTACGAGGCCGCTGGTTGCGGTCCGTAGAAAAATACATACCTTCCAAGGGTATCGTTTCCGCGGCCTGCAGACGAAGCCGAATCAGGTAACGCCGACGTGAACTTCCACGCCTTTGGCCGATTCTAACGATGCAGCGCGCTTATTTAGGGAAGAATGGAAGCCATGAGTGCCAACGAAGCTTTTGACCTAGAAATCCGCGACGAGTCCATCCGCTTGGGCCAGTTGCTCAAGCTTGCCTCCCTGGCCGAGGATGGCATCCACGCCAAGGAAATGATTTCCGACGGAATCGTCACCGTCAACGGAGAGGTGGACACCCGTCGCGGGGCGCAGATCCGCCCCGGCGACGTGGTGTGCGTGAATGGTGAATGCGTGAAGGTCACCGCGCAGCAGTAGTCAGCTTTTCCCCAGGACGACCCTGTTGAGGAACTCGGCCACATCCTGCAGTTCTTCCATGCACACCGAGTGGCCAATCTGCCGGTAGGTTTCACTGGCCAATTCGGTGTGCCCCGGAACCCACCCCAGGGTGTATTCGATCTTGTCCCGGGTGATCACCGGGTCAGCCAGGTCGCGGCCCCAGAACAGCGGCAGCGGCTTTTCTGCCAGCTTCGCGTCGTCGAATATATCCAAGGGCCCGGGATCCACTGCGAAGCCCGAGAGCCCGACGACGGCTTCAATGGAATCGGGCTGGTAGCGTGCCAATGAAGTGGCCATGGCCATGCCCTGGGAGAAACCGAGCAGGGTGATCGAGGAGTGCTGCTTTACCAGCGGTTCCAGCAATGCCCATAGCGCTTCGACGCTGCGTGCCACCGACTCGATGGAGTAGTCGATTTCCTGGGTCAGCGGGAACCAGCTGTACCCCGGGCCTGCTTGGAGCGGTGCGCGCACCGAGAGGTAAGTGAACTCTTCGGGCAGATGCTGCGAGAGCCCCATGAGGTCTTGTTCATTCGAGCCATAGCCGTGCAGGAACACCAGCAGCGGAGTTCCAAGGCGGGATTCGTCGTTACGGGAGATGATGGCCACTGGAGCCTGGTCCGGGATAGTCATAGTTCCCCAAGACTATCGAACAGGACCTCGCTAGCTCAGCGCTTCCGCGGCCCGATTCCATCAAGTCCCCGGCCACCGGCGATGGCAGCGCCCGGGTGCAGCAGAACTTCCCCGTAATCACCGTCGAATCTCCTGAAGGCGTTGGCCGGCACTATCCTGGAACCATGGTCTTCCAAGGCCTCGAAATCCAGTTGACATGTTACAAGATTATAAATCTTCAAAAAATTGCCTAGCTTTTCAAGTTTTTCGTGTTCAACTGGACCAACGGCCTCACGGTCCTCCGGAACGCCGCTCTCGCCGCTCTCGCCGGACGAGACGGCGACAGCGACAGAGTTAGGAATAGGCGCCATGGACGAAATTGAATACAGCGAAGATATTCCGGGGCAGCTGCAAGAGGATCTCGATAGTTTCGGGTACATCGAACCGGACCCGGGAAGCGCTTCGTCCCTATTCGATAACGTGGACACCGTATTTTCAGTCGGCACTCCCCTGTTCGCCATGCTCTTTATCGCCGTTATCGGATTGATCATCTTCGTAGCGGTGCGCAATTACCGCAAAGCCAAGAGCGCCGGTTTTGATCCGCTGACCCTGGAAACCGAACTGATGGCAAGAGCCGCTAATTCAGCTATGCTGGCGCCGGAAAAATCCCTTGAGGACAAGCTTGCCGAACTCGATTCCCTGCACTCGCGAGGAATCATTACCCGCGACGAGTACTTGCAGGCGCGCCGGGACGCTTTGAGCGACTAGCACGGCGGTTCATGGAATCATCCTCGGGAATGATTGACTATAAGTTACCCTTTGGTAACAATAGATTCGTGCCAAACGATTCTGCTTCTGAACCATCAACATCCGCCAATGCCCCACTGCATCCGTGGCGCCGCTATGTCGCCATTGGGGACTCGTTCACCGAGGGCATCGGCGACCCCGACCCGTCGAGCACCGGCCGCCACCTTGGCTGGGCCGACCGCTTGGCCCATGAGCTCAGCCGCACCGTCCCGGACTTCTCGTATGCCAATCTCGCCATTCGAGGCCGGCTGATTGGCCAGATCGTTGCCGAACAGCTCGATCCCTGCATTGACCTGAAGCCCGATCTGATCTCGCTCTGCGCAGGCGGCAACGACGTCCTGCGCCCGGGCGGGGATCCAGACAAGATTGCAGATATCCTCGACAATGCGGTAGCCAAGCTCACCGATACGGGCGCCACGCTCTTGCTCTTCACCGGGCCCGATATTCGCGATACCCCGGTTTTGGGAAGCATCCGAGGCAAGGTGGCGATCTACAACGAAAACGTGCGCACCGTAGCCGCCCGCCACGACGCCATCGTGGCGGACATGTGGGCCTTGCAGGAGTTGCACCAATCCCAGATGTGGGCACCGGATCGCCTGCACTTCTCCCCCGCCGGGCACCAGCGCATTGCCGCCATGGCACTGGACTCGCTGAACGTCGCGCATCCGCTGGACACCGAAATCGTTCCGGCCGTGGATGAACGCAGCTGGCGGGAAGCCCGCAAGGAGGATCTGCAGTGGGCGCGTGAGCATCTTGCTCCCTGGGTATTGCGCCGCCTGCGCCACCAGTCCTCCGGCGACGGCATCACCCCGAAGCGGCCCTCGGCCACGCCGTTTGCGCAGACCAAGCCAAACGACTCGCTCGGCGCCGGCGACAGCGCCAAGTAGGCACGAAAAGCCTGAAGCAGTTCCACCGATTACTGGCGGAACTGCTTCAGGCTTTGAAATCTTCCCGAGCCCCTTCCGGGGCTCAGTCTCCGAACACCAAGGTCCGAAGCACGCCGTCGAGCTGCGTGGCGTCGGTCAGGAATCCATCGTGGCCAATCGGCGAATCAATGTAGTGCACCGGTTTTGGCTTGGCCAGCGACGAGGCCAGCTTCACTGACTGCTCAGGAAAGTACAACCGGTCAGTGGTTACCGCGGCAACCACCACGTTGATCTTCGCCAGTCGCGCCAAGGCGGCTTCCAGGGATTCATGGCCGCGAGCCACATCATGGCTCATCAGCGCCTCGGTGAGCACCAGGTAGCTGTTGGCGTCGAAACGATTCACCAGCTTGCTGGCCTGATGGTCAAGATAGCTTTCCACCTGGTACCGCCCGCGAGGCCCCTCGAGCAGACCCGTCGGCTTCTCGCCATCCTGCGGGTTGCGCGAGAAACGGGTTTCAAGCTCGGCCTCGGAACGATAGGTGATGTGGGCCAGGCGGCGAGCCAAGCCAAGACCGGCGTCCGGGCGGGCATCGTTGCCGTAGTAGTCGCCATTGCAGAAGTGCGGGTCCAACCGGATGGATTGGGTTTGCACCTGTGCAAAGGCAATTTGCTCGGCAGTCGCCTGCGCGCTCGAGGCCATCACTACGAGATTCTTGACCTGGTCGGGGAACTCGACGGCGTATTCCAACGCGCGCGCACCGCCCATCGAACCGCCAATGACCGCATGCCAGGAATCAATTCCCAGTTTCTTGGCCAGCCGCGCTTCAAGGCGCACCGAGTCCTTGATGGTGACGAAGGGAAAGCTCGAACCGTAGGGCAGGCCCTGGTCGCCCAAGGACGAGGGGCCGGTGGAACCATTGCAACCACCCACCATGTTGATGGACACGACAAAGTACTCATTGGTGTCAACCGTGGCGCCGGGGCCTACGAGCTCTTCCCACCAGCCGGCGCTTTGCGAATCGCCTTGCGCAACGTGGGCGTCACCGGTGAGCGCATGCATCACCAGCACCGCGTTGGAGCCATCAGCTGCTAGCGTCCCCCACGTTTCATAGGCCAGCACCACGTCCGGAAGGAATCCACCGAATTCGAAGTGGTGCTCCCCCACGGACTTACGGCGCAAAATGCCGTCTTGCCCGCCGGCGAGCTCTTCGGCGCGCAGAGTATCTTCAGTAGTCACAATGGATGCCATGCCTAGAGGGTTTCCTGCAGTTCCTTGTTCTCGAGGGCTGCAACTGCTTGGAAGCCCAGTTCCAGATCGGCCAGAATATCCTTGATATTCTCCAGTCCAACGCTCAGCCGCACCAGTCCCGGGCTCACGCCGGCCGCAACCTGCTCAGCTTCGGAGAGCTGGGCGTGGGTGGTGGAGGCCGGGTGGATGACCAATGAGCGCACGTCGCCGATGTTCGCGACATTGGAGTGCAATACCAGTGCGTCCACGAAGGCCTGGCCGGCTTCCGAACCGCCCTCCAGTTCGAACGCGATGATCGAGCCGGCGCCCTGATCGCTGTACTTCTGCGCACGCTCATGCCAAGGCGAGGACTTCAGGCCTGCGTAGGCGACCTTCTGCACTTCCTCGCGGGCTTCGAGCCAGTTGGCAACTTCTACGGCATTCTGGCCGTGGCGTTCAATGCGCAGCGACAAGGTTTCCAGGCCCTGTGCGATCAAGAACGCGTTGAACGGCGCAACCGAGGAACCCAAATCGCGCAGCAACTGCACGCGGGCCTTGAGGATGTAGGCCAGATTGGCGCCCAGGATGCCGTTGACACCCAGGTCGCGGGCGAAGACCAGGCCGTTGTAGGACTCGTCCGGGGTGTTGAAGCCCGGGAAGCGGTCGGCGTCCTTGGCGAAGTCGAAGTTGCCCGAGTCCACGATGACACCGGCAATGGCACTGCCGTGTCCGCCGAGGAACTTGGTGGCTGAATGGATCACGATATCCGCGCCCCACTCGATCGGGCGGATCAAGTACGGGGTGGCCAGGGTGTTGTCCACCAGCAGCGGCACGCCAGCTTCGTGGGCGATCGCCGAGATGCCCTCGATGTCCAGGACGTCCTGTCGCGGATTGGAGATGGTTTCCCCGAAGAAGGCCTTGGTGTTCGGACGCACCGCGGCGCGCCAATCATCCAGGTTGTCCGGGTCGGAAACGAAGGTGACCTCGATGCCCAGGCGCTTGAGCGTGTGCTTGAGCAGGTTCTGGGTTCCGCCGTACAGGCTGGGGCTGGCCACCAGGTGGTCGCCGGCTTCGGCCAAATTCAAGATGGCGAAAGTGGTGGCAGCCTGTCCCGAGGAGAGCAGCAGTGCTCCAACGCCGCCCTCCAGGTCAGCGATGCGGGTTTCCACCGCGTCGGTGGTCGGGTTGCCGATACGGGTGTAGATCGGCTCCAGTTCCTGCAGCGCGAAACGTGCAGCAGCGCTCTGGGCGCTGGGGAAGACGAAAGAGGTGGTTTGGAAAATCGGGAGAGCCCGTGCCCCGGTCGTCGGATCCGGGGTCTGGCCGGAGTGGATCTGACGGGTTTCAAATGACCAGTTATTGCTCATGGTTTCCTCCAAATAGCGTTTCATGACTATGGGGGTACGCCACTGAAAAGACACCGACAGGAAGCACCATATCGTGACGACTTCCAGGGGTAACCCGCGCTTGTCCTTGATGCCTTGTGCGTTCAAGGGCCAGGTCTTCACCCGGGGCACCCCACCGCGGTTGGAGGGTTGCCGCCCAGTAAGCCGGGGCTTGTTACTGGGACTCATGACCTGGTACCAGTTTGCCCGAAAACCGAAGATCTTTGCAACGCAAGGGCTGGTGATTGGACTCAATCGGTCATATTTCGCGAATATTGCAGGTTCATCGCAGAGTATTCGATAGCATCACGGAACTTAGGTGTGCCTAAGTAGAGACTCGCATCACATGTTGTCATGATGGGCACATGATGAGGCTAGATCACGTAAGTTATGCATGCGGCCCGGACGGGCTGTTGCCAACCGCTGAAAGAATCTCCGAGTCCCTTGGACTGGAATTCGTCAAGGGCGGCGTGCATCCACGATTCGGAACACGCAATGTCATCTTCCCGCTCAAGCATGGCCAGTACCTGGAGGTGGTTGAAGTCCTGAACCACCCGGCCAGCGACAAGGCACCCTTCGGACAGGCGGTTCGCGCCCGTTCGGAGCTCGGCGGCGGCTGGATGGGCTGGTGCGTCTCGGTGGAGGATCTATCCAGTGCCGAGGACCGCTTGGGCCGCAAGTCGGTGCCGGGCAACCGGAAGTTCCCTGATGGCCGCGAACTGACCTGGCAGCAGATTGGCATCAAGGGCCTGATCGCCGATCCGCAGTGCCCGTACCTGATTTCCTGGGATGAAGGATCCGAGGAGCTGCATCCGTCCAAGGCGCTGGAACCTGCCGGCGCCATCAGCCAGATCTCCATCGCCGGCTCGCGTGAACGGGTGCTGGATTGGCTGGGCCAGCCGCAGAACGTCAATTTGGGCGCTGTCACCATGCAATATGAAGCGCCGAATGGCACTCCGGGCATCATGTCGGTTACCTTTGAGACCGAGTCCGGAACCGTGGTGCTGTAAACAGTTCCGCAGAGATCGCAAGTAGGCGGGGACAATGGCGTCCCCACCTACTTTCTTTTCCTTAAGGCCGGTCCAGCCGCTTCCCCAGGACCACGACGTGCTGATCTTCGAAGCCCAGTCGTTCATAGAAATCGATGACGGCAGAGTTCTCCCCGCGGACCATGAGCTGCACCTTGGGCACGCCGCGATCCCGCAGCCACAGGACAGCAGCATCCACCAGCGCCCTTCCCAGGCCGTTGCCCTGCCGGCACGGATCCACCGCAACATAGTAGAGCCAACCTCGGTGGCCATCATGGCCAACCATCGCAGTAGCCATGAGTTGATCGTTCTCAACGATGGACAGCACCGTGGAAGTAGGCTCGGCCAAAGCCCGTCGGGCGTCGGCGAGCGCATCATTCCACGGACGAGTCAGCCCAGTTGCTTCCCACAATTCAACTGCTTGGCGAAGGTCCTCCTCGCGCAGCACGGTAATCTGCATTGGCTCAGCTTACCGGCGCTACTGGCCGATTCCGATGGCCGGCCCGACCAAGGCGTATCCCACGAAGCCGATGGCATCGAGCAGGAAATGCGCGATGACCA
This sequence comes from Arthrobacter sp. JUb119, assembly GCF_024807995.1. NCBI lineage: Bacteria > Bacillati > Actinomycetota > Actinomycetes > Micrococcales > Micrococcaceae > Arthrobacter > Arthrobacter sp. JUb119. Next base: position 373,378 of record NZ_JANUFE010000002.1, on the reverse strand, counting down.
GCGGCATCACCCGCCCGTACTTCTGGTATACCCAGCCGAAGACGACGCCCATGAGCATATTGCCGATCATCGGCCCCACCCCCTGGTACAGGTGGTAGCTGCCTCGGATCATCGCAGAACCAATAATGGTGCTCCACAGGCCCAGCTTCAATTTCTTGGCGTAGGTGAACAGGAATCCGAGCATCAGCACTTCTTCGAGGATTGCATGACGTGCAGCCGACAGCAGAAGCACTGGGACGCTCCACCAATAATCGCCAAGATTCGCTGCTGACAGTGCCGTGGTGACGCCCAGTGCCCGTCCAGCGGCATAGACGCCCAGCGTTCCCACTCCCATGGCCAAGAACATCCCCGCCCCGAGCAGTGCGTCCTTGCCCGGCTTGCGCATATCGAAACCGATGTCCCGGATAGTTCGTCCGGTCGTGCGCTTCATCAGGTAGAGCGCCAGCACGACGGGTACCAATGCAAAGAAGATGTCCAGCAGCTGGTAGGAGAAATCAAAGAACTCGCGGGTGCTCAGCGGGTTGTTCAAGGATGTAGTCTGCTCGCGCAGTGGCGCCCGGGTGACCTTATCGGCAAAGCTCAGCAGCGAGTAGACCGCGCTTTGTCCCAACGACAGGGCAAGAACCAAGACGATCTCGAATTTGAGGGTCTTGCGGGTTGCTGTCTGCTTAACTTGTTCAGCGTTCACGTTTCCGATCATAGGCTGATCTGGCTGTGCGCGTACTGAGCAGCCACGTGGCAAACCTGCGATAGCCTGAGGTTGAGACCACCAGCAAGCTGAACGAGAAGAGTGCGAGTGAGCCGTCCTGCCACCATTGGAGAACTGCAGATTGCCCGTCAGCTCTGCCCCGATCTTTCCTGGGAAGACGCGGCGGTGAACGAAGGCGGACAATTCCACAAGGTGGTCATTGGCAATCCGCAAGCGGTGATTCGCATGGCGCGCACGCCAGCGGCCACGGAACAGATGCCCCGTTCCGTCAAGCTGCTGTCTTTGCTGGAGGGCCAGCTCAACTACCAGATTCCGGTGGCGGTTTCCGAGATCCTGCACGTCGACGGACTCAGCTCCGTGGCCATGTCTTTCATCCCCGGCAGCGCCCATGAACCGCATTACGGGGATCCGAAGGTGCTGGGACAGCTGGTCAAGGATTTGGCCGAGCTGCCGCTGGAGCCGATCAGCGAGCATCTGGCCAAACCGTTTTCATTCCGTGGCGAATGGACCCAGGCCAGGCAGCAGCAATGCTTCGATGCGCTGCCCGAGGAACTGCGAGGGCCTGCTACCGAGCTCTGGGCCCAGCTCGATTTCCTGGCGCAGGTTCCTGCGGGCTTGGTTCATGGCGATTTGGCCGGCCACAACATGCATTGGATCGGCGAGAAACTGGTTGGCATCTTGGACTGGGACCTGGCCGCTGCGTGGGACCCGGCTTTGAACACCGCTTACCTGAGCCTGTGGCATGGGTTGGAAATGGCGGATTTGATTGCTCCCAGCGCCGAGGAAGCATACCGGGCCAAAATCTGGTTGGGCCTGATGAGTCTTGAACGGCTATCGGATACGCTCTCGCGCACCGACAACCCGAAGATGGGCAAGCTCATGCGCAAGATTGGTCCGCGCATCCTCACCGCCGCGCAGACGGTACGGAAGTGAGCTCCTCGCTAACCATTCATCCCGTCGCGACAGCATTCTCACCAACCAGAATCCGATATCGAACTGTAGCTTCCTAAGCGAGGAAAAATATGACCCTGAAAAACGCATTCGCTCTCATTGCCCTCGTAGGAACTTCAATGGCGTTCACAGGTTGCTCCCTCAGCGATTCCAGCAGTCCTCCTCCACCAGGTACAGATTCGATGATGCCGCTGCAAGACCATGAGCTGGCTGCCATCAGCACAGAAATTGATAGGAAAGACCAGAATATCTCCTTTGCTATTCCGCTCCGCGGCGGCAAATATACGGTAGTGCTCGAATGCTCGGGCGAAGACATGTCGTCCAGCATCGCATGGCAAAGCGATGAGAAACCTGACAAAGGAGAAATCAGCGTTCCCTGCACCCATGACGGCGCAAACGCCCGCGAAGAGATTTCTCTAAACGGCTACTCAAGTTCGCTCACTTTCGTCGCAAGACAGTTGCAAGGACACGAACTTACGGTATCAATTGCCTCAAACGCGACTTAGCACTTGATGATGATCCCTCCCGATGTCTTCGTCTATCAGGATTTAGCGAAACATTATTTTGTTCAAACGCGTTGAAAAAGCAAAATGCCCACCCGAGCACGATGCTCAGGTGGGCATTTCGGCGTATCGTCTCCGATGCGAGGAATATTTAGTTCAGTGCTGAGATGGCTGCATCGTAGTCCGGCTCGGTGGTGATCTCCGGGACGATCTGGTTGTAAACAACCTGGCCGTCTTCATCCAGGACAACAACCGAACGGGCCAGCAAGCCAGCCAGTGGACCGTCAACCTGGGTCACGCCATAGTCCGAACCGAAGTCGGAACGAAAGACCGAAGCAGCGGTAACGTTCTCGATGTCTTCGGCACCGCAGAAGCGTCCCAGTGCGAATGGCAAGTCAGCAGAAACGCACACCACGGTCGTGTTCTCCAGGCCGGCAGCCAATTCGTTGAAGCGACGCACGCTGGCAGCGCAAACGCCGGTATCAACCGACGGGAAGATGTTCAGGACAACGCGACGGCCAGCCAGCGATTCGCTGGTGACATCTGCAAGGCCGGTGTCGGTGAGAGTGAAAGCTGGAGCCTGCGAGCCAACGGCCGGCAGATCACCAATAGTCTGTACAGGGGTTCCCTTGAAAGCAGTATTAGCCATAGGTCTTGTTTATCATGAATGCCTAATCCGGAGCTATATTTTCTGCCTACTAGCGCAAACAAGTCGCTCACCTCTCGTTCCTATGCAAAACTGTGGACATGGGCCCCGACTACGATTCATACGCAGCGAAGATGCGTGCTCAGACCCTTGACGGCACTGATTTGGAAGTAGTCGCCCGTTTCACCGACATGCTCTGCCGCCGCAATTCACGAATTCTCGATATCGGTTGCGGGGTAGGCAACACCGTCAACGCCTTGCGCCGCTTGGGACACCGTGGCTACGGCATAGATCCCACACCCCAAGTGCTGGATGTAGCTGCAGAGCTATTCGACGGGAGCTGATTCCGGCAGCTATTGGCGAACCAGCTGGCCCTGGGCTCATTGGACGAGCATGACCTGCCAAGGACGTACGACGCCATATTGTTGACCGGTAATGTGCCTGCTTTCATTTCTCGCGATGAACTGCGAGGCATATTCAACTTAGCCGATCAGGTGCTCAGCGTCACGGGCGTACTCGTTGTCGGAACCACCCGCCATGCCAACGGCGGACCGGAAGACCAGGACGAACTCCGCGAAGGAACCTCGCTGCAGCTCGTGCAGCGATTCGCCGATTGCCATTTGGCTCCCTACCGTTCTGGCTCCCAATGGTCGGTGAGCGTGTACGCACGCACCGGTCAGCGTTCAGGATTCCAGAGCCCAGATGGAATATTCATTCTGCCCCCTAGCCTCGTGGCTATTTGCGAAACGCCGCCAGGTATTCAACAGTCGGCAAGCTTTTCAAGGCCTGGAATCGCTGCCTAAATGCGACCGCTGTTTCGTAGCCAACTGACTTCGCAAGGGAAGCTGCCGTTTCATCGGTTTCCACGAGCCGCCGGCAAGCCTCTTTTATTCTCCGATGTCATTGGGACAGTGGGCATCCCCATGCAGAACTGTGCTGAGCCAAGCGGGGAGAATTGCCCATGGCTCCGGGCACGAGACGCTAATTCCCCAGCGCTAGGAAGCTACCAGTCCGGGAAGGCACGGAGGCTTGCCTCGATCTCACCAGAAGCCGCCACCAGTCGTCGGGAATTGGGAGTAGCGGACCTGCGTGGCCAGCAGGGGCAGGCATTGAAGGCTTCTCATCGCTTCGATCTACCGGGCGGACAGAATGCAGAGTCCTAGTTTTGCTTACGGCTTGGACTGCTTCAATCCGCAGCACGGCCCGGGGCCGAAGAATCCTTGCGGCCGGATCCCTGCCGCCCCTATCCCCCTTCCCTGGGCGCGCGCGATCCAGACAAATTTTGGATGGGCTCTCACATAGCTCTAGATCGCTTTGCCGGCCCGATACACGCTGTGGGTCAAGTTCATCCCAGGACGGTACGCCAGATGCGCAGCAACTGGCGCGTCAAGAACATGCAGATCCGCACGCTTGCCGATCTCAATGGATCCCACTTGGTCGGCAACCCCCAGCGCGAGCGCCCCGCCGTAGGTTGCCGCCTCGATGGCTTCAGCCAGGGTCAGGTCCATTTGGAGCACAGCAGTAGCCACGCAGAAGTTCATGTTGCTCGTGTAGCTGGTACCCGGATTGCAGTTGCTTGCCAGTGCGATTCGCACGCCTGCATCGAGCAGTGCACGGCCCGGTGCCAACGGTTGCCGTGTCGACAGGTCGCAGGCGGGCAAGCAGGTGGCGACGGTGCCCGCAGTCCCTGTTCTTGTTCCCGTGTCCCAGCCAGCCCAGCTTCCGGCGAGCGCCTGGAGGTCCTGATCGTCCAGGTAATTCACGTGGTCTACCGAGTGGCTGCCGAACTCTACGGCCAGCTTCACGCCCGGCCCTGGACCCAGCTGGTTTCCGTGGACCTTGGTTGCCAGTCCCTTGTTCCTTGCGGCGTCCAGGACCCGGCGCGACTGTTCTTCGGTGAATGCGCCGCGTTCGCAGAAGACATCCACGAAGTCGATGTAGGCCGCCACGGCATCCAGCATCGGTCCGGTGACCAAATCGGTGTAGTCATCGGCATCCCATCCTGCCGGTACCAGGTGAGCGCCAAGGAAAGTCAGGGAATCGACCAGCGGCTTGCCCAGCACCGAATGCCGGATTTCTTCTTCCAGTGCTAGTCCGTAGCCGGTCTTGGTTTCCATCCAGGTGGTGCCCATCGCCAGAGCTTCACGGCGGCGATCAGCCACGAGGTCGGCCAGCTCCTTGTCCGAGAGCTGCCCGGTAGCCGAGGTGGTGACCGCGATGCCTCCAGCGGCATAGGACTGGCCTGCCATGCGGGCTACGAACTCCTCGGCGCGGTCGCCGCCGAAAATCAGGTGGCTGTGGGAATCAACCCAACCGGGCAGCACCGCACGGCCGCCCAAATTAATCTCGTGTCCCGCAGCAGGTGCATGCGCCATGTTGCCGATCCATGCAACCAGTCCGTCCTCGATCAGCACCGCCGCGTCTTCCAGCACGCGGCCCTTCGCGTCAACCGTAGTCAGCTGTCCAATGTTGGTAAGCAACAAGGTTGCCATGAGCGCTCCGCCTTCGTGGTATTTCCAATCCTTTAGCCAAGAGCCTACCCATGGCTCGTTGCCTATGGGGCAGAACAATAGGGTGCCCGTCTGGGATTTCAGACTGGCACCCTATTGTTCCCACTGCAGGCCAGGGTTACCCCTTGGTGGCACCTGCCAGCAATCCCCGCACGAAGAACCGTTGCAGGGCGAAGAAGACCGCCAGCGGAATGATCATCGAGATGAAAGCGCCTGCGGTGAGCAGCTCCCAGGATTGCCCGTAGGTACCCGAGAGGTCCTGGAGCGCTTTCGTGATCGGCAAGCCTCCACCCGAGGTGAAGACCGTCGCAACCAAGAGGTCATTCCACACCCAGAGGAACTGGAAGATTCCGAAGGAAGCAATAGCCGGCATCGACAGGGGCAGGACGATCTTCGAGAAGATCTTCCCGTGCCCGGCTCCGTCAACACGCGCAGCCTCGATGACCTCATCGGGGATTTCCGAAATGAAGTTGTGCAGCATGAAGATCGCCAACGGCAAGGCGAAGATCGTGTGGGCAATCCAGACCTTGGCGTAGGCGCCATCCAGCCCGTTGACTCCCAAGCCCGGCAGGATATACAGCCCACCGATCTTCACTCCGTCCGAGAACAGCTGGAGCAGCGGAACCAGCGCCATCTGGATCGGAACGATCTGCAGGGCGAAAATGAGAACGAAGAGCGTATTGCGCCCCTTGAAGTTGATCCACGCGAAAGCGTAGGCAGCCAAGCTGGCGACAAGGATCGGCACAATTGCCGCTGGAATGGTGATGACCAGCGAATTCAGGAACGCCTTGGACAGCGGAAGGCTGTCGCCGGAGGCAAAGGCCTGCGCATAGTTATCGAGCGTGAATGAAGGGTTGGACAGGGCCGTCCACCACCCCGAGGTCTTGATGTCATCAGCCTGCCTGAAGGAGGAGACAAACAGGCCGAAGGTGGGGATGGTCCACACCGCGGCAATGATGAACGCCGCAATGGTGGCTGCGCGGGAGGTGGTGGCTTTGCGCAGTTTCCCGCTGGTTTTCTCGGTAGCTGCCAAGAGGCGTCGAGAGGACTCGCTGACGGTGCTCATCGGATTCCCCTTTGCTTCTTATGCTGGCGGACGTTGTAGATGATGATCGGCAGTACCAGGATGAACAGGATGACGGCCAGGGCCGAGCTGTAGCCGGTGCGTGCCCCGAGCTGGAACTGGCGCACCATTTCGAATGCCAGCACCGTTGTATCCGAGCGTCCGCCGGTCATCGAAGAGACGATGTCGAAGACCTTGAGCGAGGCAATGGAAATGGTGGTCAATACGACGATGACGGTGGAGCGGATCCCCGGCAGAGTGACATTGGCGAAACGCTGCCATGGGCTGGCCCCGTCCAGGGAGGCTGCTTCGATTTGCTCTGCGGGCACGCCCTTGATGGCCGCGGACAGGATGACCATGGCGAATCCCGCCTGTGTCCAGATCAGGATGACCACCAGGAACAACGTGTTCCACGGTTCGAACCCGAGCCAGTCGACCGGGGTGGCCCCGAATGCCGTGATGATCGCGTTGAGCACGCCTATTTGCTCGCCCTGGCGGATGTCGTAGAAGAACTTGAAGATGATCGATGCGCCAACGAAGGAAATCGCCATGGGCATGAACACCAGCAGCTTGAAGAACTTCTCGCCACGGCTCTTGTCGATGAATACCGCGTAGGCCAATCCGATAATAGTGGAGACCACGGGCGCCACCAGAACCCACACCAGGGTATTGAGCAGGGCGGTCAGGCCATCGGGGCTGGTGAACACCCAGCGAAAATTCCCCAGGCCGACGAAGCCGGATCCGTCGTTGGCCATGAAGGCGCTGAGCGCGGTGCGGACCGTGGGGTAGATCAAGCCGATAGCGAGCAGCAGCATGGCCGGAGCCAGGAAACCGGAGAGCTGCAGCAGCGAGCCGGCGCCGGATCGCGAGCGCCGGTCCAGGAAAAACAGCACCGCGCCGAGCACCGCGGCCAGCGCGGCCACCCACATCACGGAGTTGTACAGGCCCAGGACCAGCAGGATCGCCACCGGGACCAAGACCGCGGCGGCAAAGCGCACGACGGCGAAAACCCGTCCGCCCTTGGTCGCTATCTCGACAAAGGCGAGGATCGCTGCGATCAGGACCGCGAAGGCGACCAGGATGATCGGCACTTGGGCTAGCGGCGGAACGCCAGCCAGCCACTGGAAGAATTCAGACATGCGCTCAGGCTCCTACAATCCCGCCAACGGCCGGGACTCCCGGCCGTTGGCGATGGGCCAGATGGCGATTAGGAGTCATAGCCGGACTGGATATTTTCAAGCACTTCCTTGGTCGGCTTGCCATCGATCCAGTCCACCAGGCCCTTCCAGAAGGAGTCGGAGCCGACGCTCTTGGGCATCAGATCAGACCCGTCGAAGCGGAAGGTGGTGTTCGGATCCTGCAGCAATTCAACAGCGGAGCGCAGCAGATCGCTGCTGGCGTTCTTCGGATCAAGCCCGGAGTTCGCCGAGATCACGCCGCCGAGTCCAACGCGGCTATTGGCCCAATCCGCGCTGGCCAGGTATTCCTGGACCTTGGCGGTATCCTCATCATTGGAGAAGGCGGCAACGAATTCACCGCCGCCTACAACAGATACGGGGTCATCGGCTTTGGCTGGCGGGGCAACGAAAGCCCAGACATCCCCGTCAGGCGCCACGGTAGCCTTCTCGCCATCGGCGTTCTTGGAATCCAGGACGTATCCTTCCAGGAAGGATGCCTGGTGGGTCAGCGGGCAGGTTCCCTTGGCCACGGCCGTGCCAACATCGCCGAAGGCGGTGGCGTTGATCGACTTCACGTCGCCATATCCGGCGTTGACTTGCTCCGGGTCCAGCAGGATCTTTCCAACGGAGTCGAAGGCGCTGGTGATTTCTGGCGAAGTGAATTCCAGATCTCCCGAAACCCACTTGTCGTAGGCTTCGGTTCCGGACTGGCGCAGGACCGCGTCTTCAATCCAGTCGGTGCCCGGCCATCCCGATGCCTCGCCCGAAGCGAATCCGGCACACCAGGCCGGTTCATTGGTCTGCTTCGAGATTTCGGTGCCCAGGGTGGTCATTTCATCCCAGGTTTCCGGGACGCTCAAGCCCCACTGCTCGAACTGCTTGGGCGAGTACCAGATGTAGCCTTTCACGCTGGCCATCAGCGGCACCCCGTACTGCACCCCATCGACCTTGCCGTAGTTCTGCCAGTCTTCGGACCAGTTGCTCTGCAGCTGGGACTGCACTGCCTCGGGAAGTTGCTGCACCTTGCCCTGGGCCACGGTGGCCTGCAGCAAGCCCGGTTGCGGGAAGACGGCCAGGTCCGGGGTGTCGCCGCCCTGGACCTTGATTCCGATTTGGGATTCGAAGTTCTTGTCGCCGGTGTAGCGGATCTTGATGCCGTTCTCCTCGGACCACTTGGCCCAGGATTCTTCCAGCAGTTCCGCTTCAATGCCGGTGACCGGACCGTAGATGTCGACGACTCCGTCGGCTTGGCCCACTTGCGCTTCGCCACCGCCGGAGGCGTTGGGGTCATTGGGGTCTGCTCCGCCCGAGCAACCGGCCAGGAGCAGGCCGATTGCTGCCACCGAGATAACCGGCGCGAACTTCAGCCCGCGTTTTGCTTTAGTCATGATGCCCTCCACGTTGGGTAATGCCCTGCCGGATGAGGCGGCCTGGCACGAGTGATCCCCTCAATAGTGACGCAGGTCATCGACGCGCGTCAACAGTTATGGGAGAACACCGTGGAGAAATTGGCGCGGGCAGGTCATTGCGGTGCCGGGCCCGAGCTGTCCCGGACCACCATCAGCGGCGCGACCAGTTGCTGCACCGGCGCTTGGGAGCGCCCCTCGATCTGCTGCACCAGGGCGTCCACCGCGGCATGGGAAATGGCCTCCCCCGGCGGGGCCACCGTGGTCAGCGCCGGGGCAACCATCTCGGCCGAACGGTCCCCGACCCCCAGTGCGATCACCGAGAGGTCATCGGGGATCCGCAACGCAGCCATGCCAGCGGCGTTGACAAATCCCGCGGTGGCGAACTCCTTGAGCGCCAGCACCGCAGTGGGTCGCGGGTGCAGTTCCAGGTAGGCATTCAGCGCCGCGCGGCCGCCGCGGGCGTTGTTTTCCACCGGCACTTCCTGCATCGCCATGCCCCGATCGCGCACGGCATCGCAGATGGCCCGGGCCGTGCGGATGGCCGGGCCGTTGCCGGCTTCCTGGTCTTCCACCGATACGTTGATGTACATGATGGATTGGTGGCCGAGGCTCGCCAAATAGTCCACCGCGATGCGCCCGGCCTGGGCAAAGTCATTATCGACATAGGACAGGTCCGCGCTGTCATCGGGACGGCCAATGGAGGCAAAGGCAATGCCCGCGCGCCGCAGGACATCAAAGCGCGGGTCATTGATCGACACTTCCATCAAGAGCACCCCGGCCACCAGCTTCTGTCCGACCAGGCTTTCCAATCCCATGGCATCGGTCATCGGGTTGGACCACAACAGCATGTGGTAGCCCAGCGCGCGGGCACGCTCCATGGCGGCGGTGACGTACTCGAACTCGGTGGAAGAATAGCCGTCCAGGCTGGTGGGAAAGTGCAGGGCAAGGATGCCCCGGCGCGATCCGGCCAGGCCCTGGGCAAAGGCATCCGGGGTGTAGTTCAACTCCCGCATGGCCGCCAGGACCCTGGCCTTGGTCGCCTCGGAAATGGTGCGCCGGCCGCTGATCACGTAGGACACGGTACTAGGAGATACGCCTGCCAAGCGCGCCACGTCGTTCCTGGTAGCCATGAGCCCACCGCCTTTGGTTATTCCAACTCGTCATCCCTATTGAAACACGGCGCCGGGCAATCCCCCTGGGTCAGCGGCTGGCGACGAATGCCTGCACGCAGGCCTCGATATCCTCAGCCGAATGCGCGGCAGAAAGCTGGACGCGGATGCGCGCGGCCCCCTTGGGCACTACCGGGAAGCTGAAGGCCGTGACGAAGACGCCCTGCTCCAGCATCTTGCCTGCGACCTCTGCGGCCTTGACCGCGTCGCCGAACATCACCGGAATGATGGCGTGCTCGCCGTCGAGCAATTCGAAGCCCTCTTCGGTCATGCGGCGGCGGAAGTGCGCAGCGTTCTCGAAGAGCTTCTCGCGCAGGTCCCCGGAGTCCACCACCAGGTCCAGCGCCTTCAACGTGGCAGCGACAATCGATGGAGCCAGCGAGTTGGAGAACAGGTACGGGCGGGCCTTCTGGCGCAGCATCGCGACAACCTCGCCGCGGCCGGACACGTAGCCGCCCGAGGCGCCGCCTAATGCCTTGCCGAAGGTGCCGGTGTAGATGTCCACGCGGTCCGAGACTCCTGCATGCTCCGGAGTGCCTGCCCCGGTGGCGCCCATGAAGCCCACAGCGTGGGAGTCATCGACCATGACCAGCGCGTTGTACTTGTCAGCCAGATCGCAGATGGCCTCCAAGGGAGCCAGGTAGCCGTCCATGGAGAAGACGCCATCGGTGACGATGATGGTGCGGCGGGCGCCCGCCCCGCCGTTGAGCTGCGCGGCAGCCTGCAGCTGGGTTTCCAGGTCGGCCATGTCCTGGTTGGCGTAGCGGAAGCGCGCGGCCTTGGACAAGCGGATGCCGTCGATGATCGAGGCGTGGTTCAGCGCATCGGAGATGATGGCGTCTTCCTTGCCGAACAGCGATTCGAACACGCCGCCGTTGGCATCGAAGCAGCTGGAGAACAAGATGGTGTCCTCGGTGCCCAGGAATTTAGAGAGCTTGGCTTCCAGTTCCAGGTGCAGGTCCTGGGTGCCGCAGATGAAGCGGACCGAGGCCATGCCGAAGCCGCGCTCATCCATGGCGGTCTTGGCCGCGTCGATGATCTGCTGGTTATCGGCCAGGCCCAGGTAGTTGTTGGCGCAGAAATTCAGCACTTTCCGTGCATCGTCGCCCAGCGAGCCGGCCATGATGGAGGCGGACTGGGCCGAGTCGATGTGGCGTTCTGCCTTGAACAGGCCGGAGGACTTCAGCTCGTCCAATTCGGCGGCAAGCTGGTCTTTGAGATCCGTGTACATTGCAAATGCTCCTTGTAGATGCGGGAAATTCTTAGCCTGAGAAAACGGTCCAGTCGAGCACGACCTTGCCGCCGTGCCCGCTGCGAGCAGCTTCGAAGCCCTGCTGCCATTCGGTGGCCGGCAGGAAGTCGGTAACCACCGAGGCGATGCGTTCGCGCATCACCTCCGAGGAGGTGAGCATGGCGCTCATGGCGTACCAGGTCTCGAACATTTCGCGGCCGTAGATGCCGCGCAGGGTCAGCATGTGGGTGACAACCTTGCCCCAGTTGATGTCGATCGAGGTGCTGGGCAAGCCGAGCATGGCGATCTTGCCGCCATGGTTCATGTTCTCGATCATTTCCGGCAGGGCGGTCTTGTGCCCGGACATTTCCATGCCGTAGTCGAAGCCTTCGACCATGCCCAGCTTCTGCTGCGCTTCCTTGATGCGGGTGGTCGCGACATTCACGGCCAGATCGATGCCCATGGACTGGGCCAGTTCCAGGCGCTGCTCGGAGACATCGGTGATGGCGATGTTGCGGGCGCCGACGTGGCGAGCCACTGCCGCGGCCATCAGGCCGATGGGTCCGGCACCGGTGATCAGCACGTCCTCGCCCACCATCGGGAACTGCAGTGCGGTGTGCACGGCATTGCCGAACGGGTCGAAGATGGCGCCGAGCAGTGGGGTGATGCGCTCATCGCGGTGGATGTAGACATTGCTTTCGGGGATCACCACGTATTCGGCGAATGCGCCGTCGCGCTGCACGCCTACCGAATCGACGTTGATGCACATCTGCTTGCGGCCGGCGCGGCAGTTGCGGCATAGGCCGCACACGACGTGGCCTTCACCCGAGACGCGGTCGCCGATCTTGACCCCGTGCACGAAGTCGCCGATTTCCACGACCTCGCCGTAGAACTCGTGGCCCGGAACCAGCGGGGTGTTGATCATGGCCTTGGCTGCATCGTCGTAGGCTTCGATGTGCAGGTCGGTGCCGCAGATTCCGGCGGTCATGACGCGGATCTTGACCTCGTGGGCGCCGGTCTCTGGTTCTGGGCGATCAACGAGTTCCAGCCCCGCGTGCGGGCCGGACTTGTACAGTGCTTTCATGCGGGTTCCTTTGGATTGGGCACCTGGGTGCGCGCAACACAGACATGGGGTCGCTTCAAGTGTCGCACCCGACAGCACGGTACAACACCTTAGAAGATCACTGATTTACTGATCCAACGATTTAGAATTTACTTCATGGAATTGCATCAGTTGAGGATTCTGCGTGAACTCGCGGATTTGGGCAGCGTCAACGCCGTGGCGAAGGCCCTTTTTGTCTCGCCCTCGGCGGTCTCGCAGCATTTGGCCCAACTGCAGCGCAATTTCCCTGTGCCACTGACACAGAAAGAGGGACGGCGGCTAGTACTCACCAGCCAAGGAAGGATCTTGGCACAAGCCAGCGCCCAGGTTGCTTCAACTCTCGCCGAGGCAGACTCCAAGATCAGGAACTATGAAGGCAACTTTGCCCAACCGGTACTCATCGCTGGATTTCATTCCATTGGCCAAACGATCTTCGCGCCGTTACTGAATTCCGGTGATGATGACCTGCCGCCCTTGCGTTTCTTTGATGAAGACGTTTCACAACAAGATTTTCCGGCCCTAACTTCTACATATGATCTGGTCCTCGCTCACCGAATGCCGCATACCGAGGCCTGGCCTGCCGACAGAGTTTCCGTAATCCCATTGGCCTTCGAACCCCTAGATATTGCTGTGCATCAAGATCATCCACTGGCACGGTTTGAAAGTCTCTCGCCAGCTCAAGTTATCGAAGAGCCTTGGGTGGTCTCCCGCCCAGGATTCTCGCCGGCTGATGTGCTCGATACCATCGCCGCGTTGTCGGGGTCGGCTCCTCGAATTGAGCATCGGGTCAACGACTACGGCACGGCAGCCGCACTGGTACGAGCCAGTCATTGCCTGGGAATTTTGCCTCGCTTCACTTCGCGGTCCATGCTGGGCAAGGATGTGACTTTACGACCAGTTTCAGGCTTGGAATCCGGTCGACAAATCGACATCCTGGTACGCGCCGAACACCTTCACAGACCGACAGTTATTCGAGTTATCGATGCCCTCAGAGAGACGGCGCGGAAGTTGGTGGCCGAAAATCTCTAGCGCCGGGTTAGTTCGCGTTGGAGGCCATTTCTTGGGAGGCTTTACCACTTTCCCGGACAGCTCCGAACAGCAAGGCGGCCAGCTCAACCTAGAGCGTTGAGCTGGCCGCTTTGCTGACCAATGATGTAAAAATACCGAGCCTTGGGCATTCCGCTTATTTGATGGCGCCAGCTGTCAGGCCTGCTTTCCAGAAGCGTTGCAGGAACAGGAATAGCAACAGCAACGGAATCACGGAAACCAGTGCTCCAACGACTACCAGCGACATTGGCACCTTGCCATTGGAAGCAAACCAAGCCACCAAACCCACTGTCACGGGCTGCAATGAGGAGTCATTGATGACCATTGCAGGCAACAGATAGTTATTCCAGATTTCTACAAAATTGATCAAGAAGATGGTCACCAGAGCGGGCGTCATCATGCGCACACCCACGCGGAAGAAGATCCCAACCTCACTTACCCCGTCAAGACGCGCTGCTTCAATTACTTCGTCAGGTACGGACTGCGCGGCGAAGACTCGCGAAAGGTATACACCGAAGGGGCTGACGATACTGGGCAGCAGGACAGCCAATGGATTATTGATCAATCCCAGCTCTGAAAACATGAGGTACAGGGGCAAAGTGAAAAGAATCTTGGGAATTAGTACCGCTGCTAGCACCACACTGAAAACTACTTCGCGTCCACGAAAGCGGTATTTGGCCATGGCATAGCCAGCCATCGATACCAGTAACGTCCCAACCAGGGCACCGATCCCGGCATAAAATACGGAATTCATAATCCACCGCAGGAAAATTCCGTCGCGTGCCGCCAACAACTCGGCGATGTTGTTCCCCAGGTGCATTCCGTTGAACCAAAAACCTGGAGCAGCAAACTGCTCGCCCATCGGTTTTGAAGCCGACACCAGTAACCACCATATTGGTGCTAGGAAATAAATCGCAAAGCATCCCAACACGATAGTGACAATCAGCCGACTCAACAACGTAGTTTCACGATTTGATTGAACCGGTTTCACGGATACGAGCTTTCCCAGTCTGGATTTAGCAATCGTCGAGCCCGTCTCAGACTGATTGCGGTCCTGCGCGGTAGAAGTACTTATTTTCGAATCTACATGGACGCTCATGAATCGGATCCTCGACGCGGGCGCTCCGTCGCCAGGTAGGGTAAAGGCTGAGCGGATCCAACCTCTCCCAGCGTACGTCACCTCTTTGAGACAAAGCGCGCCCAGATTCACGGCCTTTGAACTTTGTACATTGTGCGCCTAAAACCAAACACGTTCAAACACCAGCCGTGCCGTAGCTCTGACAGTCCGGTTACACCAAAGTTTCATTCTTCAGTCACCTTGATAGTATGGCTTCAAATGGTTAAACGTCTTTCTCCGGTCATCATGCCAACTGTCCTTATTATCGGGTTGGCCTCTTGCTCGTCGATGCCTGAGGTCGATTGGAATCAGTCACAAAACGAGGCAAGTATGTTCCTGGAGGCAGCCACGTCTGCAAAGGGATCCCTCGGTGGGGGCACCCTGCGCGTTGGCCAAGGTACTCCGGGAGATACTGATTCGGGCATCGTTCTCAACTATGACTCCGGCGCCCGGATCACGGGGATCCGCGTCAGTTGCTTCGGAGAGGGAACGCTTCGACTCGGATTCGCCACCCAGACTGGGTCCAGTTGGAGCGGCAACGATACTGTCGAAGTCATCTGCAATGGCGAGGAGAACAACGTATCGGTTTCAGAGATCCTGTCTACGGCACAGGTCGATGCGGTGCAATTCAACGGCATCCTCGGTGAGGGAACGGGTGGAGTCCTCGCCGTGGCTATCTCCGGGGTGGCGAACTAACGCCCGCTGCAGTTGCAAGTTCGGCATTCGAAATCTCCAAAGGCGAACTTACGGCGCTGATAGGCATGATTCTCAAGCAAGTACGCGCCGTTGCGTTCTCCAACCGTGACTGCGGCAGAAAAAAATTTGCCGTACCAGCAGGATGCCGAACCGGAGACAGCACGCGTCGCCGATCTGTCTCCATTTGACTGTATAGCTGGCCGACGGGCGAAACATGATTTCTACCTACATTTTTCCGCAGAGCATTGATCAATGGAAACTGTACGATCCGCCGTATAGCTGTATCAGACGCATAGTCGTCCGTCACTCCATAATGCTTGTGGCCAGCCGGCGCCAGTGCAGAAAGTCCGCATCCGAACAAATCCTCGGACTATCCAAGCCATAGATGCTGCCCGTGGCCCGATGAGGGCACAGGCAGCATCTTGGTTGTTGTCATCAAGTTAGCCGTTGAAGGTGTCCGGGTTTGGGCCGGTGCGTCCATCGCGATCAAGGGCATCAATGCTTGCCAGTTCGTCGCTGGTCAATTTGAAGCCGAACAAGTTCAAGTTGGCGATGATGCGTGATTCAGTCACAGACTTCGGGATGATCACCCGGCCCTGCTGCAGATGCCAGCGCAGGATGACCTGAGCCGCGGACACCTCATGTGCCCGAGCGATGCCCACGATGGTTTCGTCGGTGAGCATTGCACCCTGAGCCAGCGGGCTCCATGCTTCGGTGACGATACCGTGCTGCGCGTTAGCTGCAACGACTTCGCGGTTCTGCAAAGCTGGGTGGAGCTCCACCTGGTTCACGGCCGGAACGATGGTTCCTTCGGCGACCAGCTGCTCCAGGTGCTCAGGCTGGAAGTTGGAAACTCCGATGGCGCGGATCTTCTTCTCTGCATACAGCTTCTCCAGCGCCTTCCACGTCTCAACGTAGAGATTCTTTTCCGGGGCTGGCCAGTGAATCAAGTACAGGTCCAGGTAGTCCAGGCCCAAGCGCTCAAGACTTGCATCAAAGGCTTCCAGCGCCTGCTCGTAACCCATGTCCGCAATCCAGATCTTGGAGGTGATGAACAGGTCTTCTCGGGCGATGCCGGACTGGGCCAGTGCTGCGCCCACGCCTTCCTCATTGCCGTAGATGGCGGCGGTATCGATGCTGCGGTAGCCGGCCTTGAGCGCTGAACCCACTGCAGCAGTGGTCTCTTCGTTGGGAACCTGGAAGACTCCAAAACCTACCTGAGGCATATCAACGCCATTGTTCAGCGTGATGGTTGGAATGGGGGTAATCATGTCTAACTCCTAGAAATTGGTTGGGGACTGAACAGAACTGTGGATTAGCCAGCTGTAACCAGCTGGGGTGATGCTGCCGAAGACTTCTTGGCCAAGCCCATGGCCAGGAGAATAACGACCAATGCGACGAGGGTAATCAGTGCGCCGACCCAGATCGGCGAGGTGTAGCCCAAGCCTGCCGCAATGCCCAGGCCGCCGGCCCATGCGCCCAGCGCGTTGCCGACATTGAACGCACCGATATTAGCGCCGGATGCCAGGGTCGGTGCATTGCCGGCGTACTGCATGATGCGGCTTTGCAGACCGGGAACGGTTCCGAAGCCGAAGCCGCCCATCAGCAGCAAAGCGATAACGGTGGCGATCTGGTTGCTCGCGAAGAATCCGAAGAGGACAAGGACCACCAGCAGTGCCGAGATGAAGATGAGCAGAGTGCGGTCGATGCTCTTATCAGCCATGCGGCCACCGATCCAGTTGCCTGCGAACAGGCCGGCGCCGAAGAGCATCAGCAACCACGGAACGCTGGTCTCGTTGAATCCGGTGACCTCGGTCAGGGTGTAGGCGATGTAGGTGAAGGCGCCGAACATGCCACCGTAGCCAAGGACCGTGACACCTAGGGACAGCCAGACCTGCAGCGAGGTGAAGGCCCCGAGTTCTTTGCGCAGGGAGATGCCTTCGGCTGCGTGCTTGATGACTGGCACCAGCACGAGGATGCCGATCAGGGCGATAACGCCAATGCCGGAGATGGCCCAGAAAGTCGAGCGCCAGCCGGAATGCTGCCCTAGCAGGGTACCGAAGGGAACACCCAGTACGTTGGCCGCGGTCAGCCCGGTGAACATGATGGCAATGGCGCCAGCCTTCTTGTTGGCCGGGACCAGGTCGGCTGCCACGACCGCGCCGATGCCGAAGAAGGCACCGTGGCACAGGGCAGCAATGACGCGGCCGATCATGGCCACTTCGTACGTTGCTGCCATCGCGGTAAGCGAGTTGCCGATGATGAAAAGCACCAGCAAACCGACGAGCACCGGCTTGCGCGGCCAGCGGACGGTGACTGCGGTCAGGCCGAGGGCGCCGACCACCACGCTCAATGCGTATCCGGAAATGAGCCAGCCAGCTGCGGCCTCGCTGACGCCGAAGTCGACCGCCACATCCGGCAACAAGCCCATGATGACAAATTCGGTAAGCCCGATGCCGAAGGCACCGATGGCCAACGCAATAAGACCGAGCGGCATAGCGTTACTCCTGATAGACTAGATAAATTAGTTGCACACGCTTGTTATTGCGCGATGAACACTATCGTTGCACACGCAACTAACCAGCGCAAGCAAGTACTTTTGGAGGAACCGATGGGAATCGCAGATGATGCTGTCGAAATTCGGGCAAGAGGGTGGCGCACTTTGGCGTCGTTGCACGGATTAATCGATACTGCACTTGAAAAGGACCTGACGGCGCAAGTGGGGCTCTCTGTGGTCGAGTACACACTTCTGGATGCCCTGAATCGTCAGGATGGCTGGCATATGCGCATGGCGCAGCTGGCCCGCGCCACGGCCCTGAGCCCCAGCGCAACGACGCGACTGGTTACCAGGCTCGAAGACCGCAATCTGCTCTCGCGGGTGCTGTGCGCCGATGACCGCCGCGGCATTTACACCGAGCTCACTCCCACTGGCCACGAGCTATACCAGAAGGCCAAGCCCATTCACGATGCCACGCTGGAACGCGTGTTGAAGCAGGCAGAAGAGCAGCCCGAGCTGGCGCCGCTGGCCCGCATTCTCCACGAATTCTCTGCCGCGTAGCCAATTGCTGAATCCTTGGAAGGGACCGTCCTTGCTGCATCCGAAATTTTCCGCCGTGCTTTTCGATTGCGATGGCGTCCTGGTGGATTCCGAGTCCATCACCAATTCCGTGCTCCGCCAGATGCTCATCGAGCTGGGCTGGGCGATCAGCCCCGAGCAATGCATCGAGATCTTCATCGGCAAGGCGTTGAAAGACCAGTGGCAACCCATTCTCGACCAGACCGGATTCCGCATCGACGACCAGTGGATTAGCCAGTTCCGCGCACGCCGCGACGAAGCGCTGCGCTCGGAGCTGCAGCCGATCCCCGGAGCGCTGGAAGCAGTCAAGCAGATTTCCTCGGTCTACGGCCAGAACATTGCCTGCGCCACCGGCGCAGACCGGGCCAAGGTCGAAATGCAGCTGGCCCTGGCCGGGTTCACCGAGTACTTCGGAGACCGGGTCTTCAGCGGCATGGAATGCCCACGCAGCAAACCGGCACCGGATGTCTACCTGGCCGCAGCCGCGTCACTGGGCATTGACCCAGCTGGCGCACTGGTTATCGAGGACACTGCCACCGGGGTGGCTGCCGGGATCGCGGCCGGCGCGACGGTGTACGGCTATTCCAACGGCGGACCCACGAGCACTTCGCCCGAGCTGCTGCGCGCGGCCGGAGCAACCCATGTGTTCAGCAGCATGGACGCACTGCCCGGCATGGCTTCCGCAGCATAATTGACGGCTGCGCTGATCGAGTACCGCTACCCCGCAGGCTGATCCAGGACCCTGTCCAGGGATACTGCCAGCTTGCGCCAGTACCCCAGCTCGTAGACGATGATCACGGTCAGCGGCGAGCACAGCAGCACCAGCAAGCAGGCCCACACCGGAACGCCCAGCTGGCTGAGCCCGGCCGCGGCCAGCGGCATCAGGAACGTGGGCAAATGCGCCCAGGTGAACATCGGGGCACCGAGCAACCAGGTCAGCAGCAGGGTAATGATGACCATGAAGGCGAAAACCGGAATCGCCAGAGCCACAATGACCACCACTGGGTCGGTAGCGGCTTCGGGATCATAAGCGTAGCCGATGGTGTGCAGCCCGGCGCCGATCGCGGCAATGGACGTGAAAAGCGCAATATGCCCGAAGATCCACGCTGCGGCCTTGTCCCGCCGCAGGTGGAGCACCGGCCCGGAGGGCAGCTGGAAGTACGCCCACCACAGCGAGAAAGAAATCAGCACGCCCGCGGCGACCACCACGATGCTCTCGAAATTCCAGTTCGCCCCTTGGGAGATCGTCCGGGCAGCTGCCAAGGTTCCCACGATGCATTCACCCAGGGCAATGATCGACATGAGCGAATAGCGTTCCGCCAAATGGTGGGCGTGCCAGGGAATACCCGATTCGCCATGGGAACGGGCCACCCGCTCCGCAATCAGCGGTGCGCTGAAATCGATGATCCAGAAGACCGCCAGGCAGCACAACGCCGGAACCAGCGAGAGCGGAAGGAAGAGGAATGAGGTCCAGCCCAGCTGGGCAATGCCCACCCCGATAGCATTGCCGCGCGCTGCCATCCGGTGCTGCGGATCGTGCCGGGCCACCCGCAGCCACTGTCCGATCAGCGCCACGCGCATGACGATGTAGCCGGCGACCATCACATTGGCATCAAGCACCGCCCCCTGATCGATGGAGGCGAACATCATCGGGATGCCGACCGCCAGCACGATGACGCCCGCCATCTGCACCAAGGTCAGGCTGCGGAACAGCCAGTCGTCGTTGTCGAAGGCCGAGGCCAGCCACGCGTAATTGGCCCAGGCCCAGATGATCGACAAGCACGCGATGGCAAAGGAGACGATGGCCGGCGCATAGTGCCCCACCTCGATGCCGTGGGCCAGCTCGCTGCCGGCAACTCCGAAGGCGGTGACAAATGTCAGGTCGAAGAACAGTTCCAGGGTGGTGGCGGTCCGGTTCTGCTCCTGCGGATCGCGTCCGCGCATGCGGCGCAGGCCGTGCTGATAGAAATCAAGACCCGTGCTGGCGGACATCGTGCGGCTTTCTCGAAAACTCAACGGAGGACATTCACAAGAATAGGTAACCGCCAGCTGGAATTATCGCATTGACGCCTCGGCAAATCCGCGGGGCCTACTTCCCAGCCGAATCCAGTTCATGCTTCAGCGGGAAGTACCAGCGCATGATCTTGCGCAATTTGTCCGAATCATCGCGGGCCCAGTTGCGCATGAGCTCGCCTCCGAAGGAAATGGTCGTGACCGGCTGGGCGCCGGCGGCGATCATCCGTTCGAAGGCGAAGTCGTGCGCCGCCTGGGATATGCCGCCCACGGCGTCGGCTACCGGGTAGACCTCGTAGCCTTCGGAAAGCATGTCCAGGGTGGGAAAGGCGAGGCAGACCTCGGTCCACAACCCGGCCATGACCACCTTGCGCCGGCCGCTGCTTTCGATGGCTTCCCTGAACTCGGCATCCTCCCAGGCGTTGACTCCGCTGCGGTCGATTTCCTTGACCCCGGGCAGCTCGTCCTTGATCACCTGCGCGGTGCCTTGGTTGACTCCCATGTCCACGCCCACGGTCGAGAGCACCACCGGAATCCCGTACTCCGTAGCCAGCCGGCACAGCGCCACGACATTCAGATCGATCCGCTCGCGAGTGGTTGAAGTGACCGTGCCATACTGCTCGGGCTGGAAGTCGATCAACGCCAGCACGCAATTCTCCGGCGTGAGCAAGTGGTCTGCGCGCTGATCGCGAACAGGTTCCGGCGAGGTTTTCTTGGGCATGTCCAGCTCCTCATGGATCAATGAAGTTGCAAGAAATTTCGTGCGTGGCTTCAGGCTATCGCCGGGAATCGGGCCCGGCCAGTGCCCGGCGCAAGTCCATGGGGACTTCCAAGAATCCCGATCCGCGCAGGCCGGTTGCTGCTCATTTCCGGCACTGGCCGCCGGCGAGCAGCAGTTGCAGCGTCTGGCGCCCGATGCTGCCCAGCGGATCCTCCTCGGTAAGCGTTGCGGTGAGCATGGCGTAGCGCAGCGCCCATCCCCTGGACCGCTGCCACAGGTCGCTGCCCGGTTGGGCGCCGTAGCCGTCGAAAGCCGAGGCGGTGGCTTCGGCGCTGAAGTGCATCCACAGCATGCCCAGATCCGAGGCCGGGTCCCCGGCACACAAATCCCCGAAATCGATCAGCGCCGCTAGCTGGCAGCGGCCGTGCTGCTCAGTGATGACCGTATTGTGCGGATGCGGATCACCGTGCAACCACAGCGGTGCCTCCTCATGCGGCGCGGCGGACAGCGCTTGGGACCAGAGGTCCTGCGCCGGACCTTGCAGCGGGGAGTCCAGCGCCGCAATCTGGCCGCGGGTTTTCGCATCGAGTGCGGCCAGCCCCACGCCCCGGAATTCGCTGCTGGGCGCTGCGGCTCCGGCAGGCTGGTGCAGCCGGTACAAGTACTGCGCGAATTCCCCGGCGTAGCCATCGCGCCTGCGGCGGTCCACCGTCGCGGCGCTGCGGCCCGGGACATAGGGGCAGATGGAGAACGTGAAGGGGTATTGCGGTGCGGGTCGGCCAACGAAGACCGGCATGGCGATGGGCAGGCCGGTCTCGGCGGCCAATTGCGGTAGCCAACGCCGTTCCTTGAGGCCAATGGCCTCGCCTAGTTCCCGGCGAGGCAGGCGCACCACCAGCTCAGCACCCAGCCGGTACACCTCGTTATCCCACCCGGTAGCCAGATAGGCAATGTCCTGGTTCGCCCAGTTCGGCGCCTGGCTAGCCAGCAGGTGCCTGACCAGCTCCGCGTTAATTTCAACTTCGGCTGGCGGCATTCCCTTATCCGTGGAGACAGAAGAAGTCATTGCTCAATGCTAGTGCACCCCGCATGGCTCACCCTGCCGCGCGAATCGTTCTAGAATCGGTGCATGGACTCCCCTGCACCCGGCGAGCAGATCCTCGCCACGCTCCTGCTGGAGAAATTCGACCAGCTTACCGAAACCTTGGCGAGCATTCCGCAGGAACAGGCCAATAGCGTCCTGCCCGTTCACGGCAGCAATTCGCCGGTGCAGCTGGTGCTGCATTGCTGCGGGATGATGCGCCGCTGGTCTTCCACGGTCAATCTCGGCATCGAGGTCCCCCGCGATCGGGCCGCCGAGTTCACCGCGGTGATGGACAAGGAGACTGCCCTGCAACTGGCGCATGAGGCCAGGAAGGCGTTCGCCAACGACCTGGCGTTCACTGCCATGCATGATGCTCCCGTTGCGGCCCCGCCAGGCAGGGAGGGCGAATACTGGATGTCCACCTGCCAGGGCGTGCTGCTGCATGTGCTCGAAGAGCTCTGCCAGCACTTGGGGCATCTGGAAATCACCCGGGATCACTTGGCCAAAGACGCGTCGTGAAAGGCATCCGGCAGGTCACAGCTGGCCTACCCATGGCCTTTCCCGGGGCCTGAAGAGCGTCCGCGCGCAGAGCCGTCCCAAACGAGCAAGGCTCCTGCAGCAGGCAAGAACAAGAGAGCTGGAAGCCACTGGAATGCCATCAATGCCACCATGGCGGCCAGCAGCATGGCCAGCGCCGCGATTCTGGGCCATGCAGCCATGGCTACCCTCCTAGAAGCCTTCTACCGCTCAGCGGTAGTTGATTTGGTGTGAAACCCTAGCAGGATCAGTGCGCAGTTGCCAGAGGCGCCAAATCAAATGCCGCAGGACCGCGCGCCGCTCACAGGTCCAGATCTTCCCAATCGAAGCGGGTAGCGGTCCCGGATTCCCAATCCTGGCGCAGGATCGCGTAGGCAACCGAGGCGAGATGGCGCCCGTCGCCGGTGGGCCACGCCATCCGGTAATGCGCCTCCTTGAGGAAACCGGCGCGAAGAAAAGTCTTGCGCATCGCGATGTTGTCTTCCCTGGTTTGGCCTTCGAAGCGCAAGGTGCCGGGGAAATCAGTGAACACCTTGGCGGTCAATTCCCTCAGTACGAGGGTACCCAGGCCTGATCCCCGGTGCTTTTCCGCCAAGCGCAGGTCAAGCATGGGAGTGTCGTCTTCCAGATCTTCGAGTACTGCCATTCCCAAGCATTCTCCCTCGCCAATAATCCAGAATCCTTGGCGCTCGCTGTTCCAATATCTTCCGCTATCGACTAGTCGTCTCAGCTCCGGCTCTGTCCAGTTCCGACGGACATGGAATGGGAAGCTGTTGCTTGATAGAAAAGCGGCGATGGCACGGCTGTCTTCCGGTGCCATTGCTGTGAACGAGATATTCATGGGGCCAGCCTATAGAAGACATGCCGGATCCAGTCAGCGTAAACATGAATCCGGTGGCGACAGCACCCGGCCGAATATCTGCTTCCATGTCAGGCCGCTTTCAATGAATCCAGAATCTCTTGCGTCGAAACCACCAGCGCAAAGCCGTCTCCGTGAAGATTGGTCGCCGTAACCTGCATCAGAGTGGCTGCCGGTATTACCGTGCCGTCAGGTCCTGCCAGATCAAAAGTTCGTGTGGCATCGAGAGGCACAATGACGTCAAATCCCAGATTTCCGCCCATCCGGGCGGTGGTTTCTACACACAAGTTGGTTTGGATTCCGCAAACCACGATCTTTTTGATCTGATTGGACCTCAGCCACTGGCCCAAATCCGGGGAGCCATAAAATGATGAGTTCACTGACTTGGTTACGAACAGATCAGGGGTGACCGCTTGCACCGATTCGTGAAGATTATTGCCGGGACTTTCCACGAACAAGGGCGAGTCCGAATTTCGGCTATCGTGCCTGACGATCACTATCGGCATGTTCTTTTGGGACCACTCCGAGAGAAGCCGATCAACGTTGTTCTCGCATTGCGGGTAGTTGGTTGTCGGGCCCCATGAGGTGTCGTAGAAACCCTGCTGCATGTCAACCACGATCAATGCGGTCTTTGTACTTGTCATCATGCTTCTACTTCATCAGGGATAGAGCTACCCAACCAGTGGCATAAATGACATGGTTCGATAAGATTGCGCCATGACCATTGTGGGGATTCTAGTTGGGCCGGGCCGTCGAGCATTTGATATCGAAGTTGCACGTGAGGTGTACGACGACCGAACCGACCGTGGTCTCCCCCGGCCCGCAGTTCGAATCCTCGCAGCAACCACGGTCACCGCTCTTGACCCGGTTCGCTCAATACGGCGCACACATCCGCTTGCTTCGGTGGAGGAACTCGACATGATGGTGGTTCCAGGAAGCGAGAATCCGCTCGCAGAACCTCACCCGCAGGAAGTGGCAGCAGTTGCACGAGCTGCTTCCTCCGGGGTCCTTGTCGCCTCATTGTGTACCGGCGCATTCACACTCGCCGCTGCAGGACTGCTCGATGGGCGAAGCGCGACGACCCACTGGCGTTTTGCCAATGAACTTGCAAGGCGTTATCCAGAGGTCAACGTCAAGTCGAGGGATTTGTATTGTGGCGAGGACAAAGTATGGACTTCGGCTGGAGTCACCGCAGGAGTTGATCTATTACTCCATCTAGTACGTCTGGACTGGGGAACCAGCGCTGCAGAAACTATCGCGAAGGCCATGGTCACCCCTGTTTTCAGACCGGGAACCCAAGCGCAATACGCGGATACCAGCATCCCTGGGAATTCATCGCCGTCAGTTGAACAACTGCATCTGGCAGTCAGCCAAGATCTTCAACGGCATTGGAACGTCCAAGAACTAGCAGCGGTCTGCGCAATGTCACCACGGACTTTTCACCGGTGGTTCTCAGACGCGGTCGGGACAACACCTATTGCATGGCTCAATGATCTTCGAGTCAGCGAGGCCCAACGCCTACTGGAACAAAGCGACCTGTCGGTTGGCGCCGTTGCCCGTCAGGTTGGCTTTGCTTCTGATGATCTGCTGCGCAAGCATTTCTCGTCGCGATTGGGGATCACGCCGACTGGCCATGCAGCGGCTTTCCGTCGACAACGTCCTTGATGAATTGCGCCTTGCCTCGCGCATAAGCGATCCTGTCATCCCCGACCCTCGTGGCCAAGTCCTGTTTCAGCTCGGCATATGCGGTAGCAACATTGGCGTCTTCCCTCAGTCGATCGCGGAACACCAGATGCTCGCGTTCCCAGACCGAACCGAGTTGGCACACGTGAACATGCACTGTTCGGGGCTCTCCCGCGGGCGGACGAAAGAAGAGATGGCCGGTCTCCCGTTGCCGCAGCACTAGCCCCAGCGCTTCGAGGCCGCTGCGGTACGCGGACTCTTCTGAAATATCCGGAACAGCTATTTGGAGGTCGAGAACTGGTTTGGCGATGAGGCCCGGAACTGCTGTCGACCCGATATGCTCTGCAGATGCCGCGTCAGGACCAATGGCGGCCTTGATGCGCAGCATCCAATCAGCGGCCTGGACGGCCCACGACGGATCATGCTCGACAAGATGGACAGGTTCACCACCGGGCTTATCGAACCATTCGCTATTCATCTATCCAGTATGCCTCGATGCCGGAAGCCGGAAGGTGCAATTCCAGGCAGGTTCCACTTCGCCCTATCCAGCCGGCTGGCCGTTTTCACCCAGCACCGCTTCCCCGTCGGTATGCAGCGGGTTTTTCATCGTCGGCATCCACGCGCAGCGCGTCTGCATGCCCGACTCCGCTTGCCCATCCCTGACCAGCACCGTGCCCAGCATCCACTGCCCGTCGTCGGTGACTTCCTCCATGGCTTCCGGTCCGGCCAGGTAGCCCATCATTTCTTGATCGTCCAGAGGCATCTCGCTCTTGGCGTTCGGGGCAGAATAGACGGGGATCGACACGGAAATGGTGTCGCCCTTTGCCTCCGGGTGGCAGTATCCACCGTCGCCTCCAAGAGCGTCCGTGCGCACGAGGTAGTACTGGTCATCGCCGGAATACTGTTTTACGCCTACCGTTCGAACCTGTTCCAGCGGGCCATTTTCCGCGCAGGCAGTATTCTGGAAATCGCTGCGCAGGTACTCAGTGACCTTGACGCCCTGCGTGGCTGGCACCACGCTCGCAACGGTGGATCCGCAATTATGCGAATAAGCGATCTCGCCGGGAACCTGGACTGGCCCCTCCTCCGTCGCAACCCAGGCAACGAAGTGCTCCCAATAGGCATTGCCGGACGTGCTGATGAACGATGCGACGGCATCGTCTACGCCGTCGCCGTCCAGATCCGCGTAGACGATCTTGCCCAGCTCATAGCTGTTGAATTCATCGCTGGCTTTCGAATTCTCAAGACGGATCTTCGAGGGTTTGCCATCGAGCGCCATCGGATCCATCCAGGTTGCGTTTCCAAGATCCGCATCTCGCAGGGATTCGATCCCAGGTTCTTCCTTGCTCGGCGAAGGAACTGCCGTTGGCGTTGAGGATTCCAGGTCCGGCTCTGGTTCGCTGCACCCAGTGAGCAGCAGCCCAACCGCGGCCACCGTGCTGAAAATTCTTGCTCCACGAGATGCATCGATCATGTTCAGATGATAACTGAATATAAAAACGACTCATAAAAACTTGTGCCATCAAGACCGCTTGCGCGTAATGCTTGATAAAAAACGCCAGCCTCGGACTTCACGCTTGGAAGTCCGAGGCTGGCGCCAGGGCTGGAGTCCGGGACTAGAGTCCCAGCTTCTCCATCACGATTTCGCGCACGCGGCCGGCGTCGGCCTGTCCGCGGGTGGCCTTCATGACAGGGCCCATCAGCGCACCGATGGCCTGCATCTTGCCGCCCTTGATCTTCTCGACCACATCAGGCATGGCAGCCATGGCATCATCCACGGCCTTGCCCAAGGCATCATCGTCATTCACAACAGCCAAGCTGCGCTTCTCGACGATTTCGCTTGGGGTGCCTTCGCCGGCGATGGCGAATTCCAGCACCTGGCGGGCGATCTTGTCGTTGATCTTTTTCGCCTCGATCAGCGAGTTCAGCTCAACGATGGTCGCAGCGCTCACGCCCAGATCGGCGATGTCCTTGTCCGCGGCCTTGGCCAGGCGGGCGATCTCGCCCATCCACCACTTGCGGGCCACAGCGGCGCTGGCGCCAGCGGCAATGGTCTGCTCGATCTCGTCGAGCACACCGGCGTTGACCACGTCGCGGAATTCCTTGTCCGCGTAGCCCCACTCGGCCTTCAGGCGCTTGCGGCGCTCGGCTGGCGGTTCCGGCAGGCGGCCGCGCAGCTCTTCGACCCATTCGGCGGTGGTGACGATAGGCACCAGATCCGGCTCCGGGAAGTAGCGGTAGTCATCGGCATCCGACTTCGGGCGGCCCGAGGTGGTCGAACGGGTGTCCTCATGCCAGTGGCGGGTTTCCTGGACGATCTTCGCACCGGAGTCCAGCACCGCGGCGTGGCGCTCGATCTCGAAGTGCACGGCGTGCTCCACGGCGCGCAAGCTATTCACGTTCTTGGTTTCGGTACGGGTGCCGAACTTCTGGGCGCCCTTGGGCATCAGCGAGACGTTGGCATCGCAACGCACGTTGCCGCGTTCCATCTTGGCATCCGAAACGCCCAGGTTCTTCACGATTTCGCGCACGGCGGCCACGTAGGCCTTGGCCAACTCGGGAGCGCGCTTGCCGGCACCCGTGATTGGCTTGGTCACGATCTCCACCAGCGGAACGCCAGCACGGTTGTAGTCAACCAGCGAGTAGTCCGCACCCTGGATGCGTCCGGCAGCGCCACCCATGTGGGTCAGCTTGCCGGCATCTTCTTCCATGTGGGCGCGTTCGATCTCGACGCGGAAGACTTCGCCGTCTTCCAGCTCGATGTCCAGGTAGCCGTCGAAGGCAATTGGATCATCGTACTGGGAGGTCTGGAAGTTCTTCGGGGTATCCGGGTAGAAGTAGTTCTTGCGGGCGAAGCCGCACTTCTGCGCGATCTGGCAGTTCAGTGCCAGGCCGATCAGGATGGAGTACTCCACGGCGGTCTTGTTGACCACCGGCAGCACGCCGGGCAGGCCCAGGTCTACCGGGGTGACGTTGGTGTTCGGGGCATCGCCAAAAGCGTTCGGCGCGTCGGAGAACATCTTGGTCTTGGTGTTCAGCTCGACGTGGACCTCGAAGCCCAGGACCGGGTCGTAGCGATCCAGTGCCTCGTCGAAGTCGACCAGTTCATCGGTGTAGTTGCTCATGGTGCCTAGGCCTCCTGCGCGATCGAAGCGGTGTCAATGGCTGGTGCCTGCGAGATCAGCGAGTGGCCCCACTGCTTCTCGAGCAGGGTTTCCAGTGCTGCGCCGGCACGGTACAAGCGGGCATCCTCGTAGGCCGGGGCCAGGAACTGGATGCCTACCGGCAGGTTCTCGGACAGGCCGCCCGGGACGGTGATGCCCGGAACGCCAGCGAGGTTGGCCGGGATGGTGGCCACGTCGTTGAGGTACATGGCCAGCGGGTCGTTGTCGTTCGCGCCCAGCTCGAAGGCGACGGTCGGCGCGGTGGGGGAAATCAGCACGTCGGCCTGCTCGAAAGCGGCCTCGAAGTCGCGCTGGATCAGCGTGCGGACCTTCTGCGCCGAGCCGTAGTAGGCGTCGTAGTAGCCGGCGGACAGGGCGTAGGTGCCCAGGATGATGCGGCGCTTGACCTCGTCGCCGAAGCCGGCGGCACGGGTGGAGCCCATGACGCGCTCGATGGTCATCGGGCCCTCTTCCGGAAGCACGCGGTGGCCGTAGCGCACACCATCGAACTTGGCCAGGTTGGAGGAAACTTCCGACGGCATGATCAGGTAGTAGGCGCCCAGCGCGTACTTGAAGTTCGGGCAGGAAACCTCGACGATTTCTGCACCGGCGGCCTTGAGCAGTTCCAGCGACTCGTTGAAGCGTGCCTGGACACCCTCCTGGTAGCCTTCGCCGGTCAGTTCCTTGATGACGCCAATGCGCAGGCCCTTGATATCCCCGGTGGCGCCGGATTCAGCGGCGGCAACCAGGCCTTCGAGCGGGTTGGGCAGCGAGGTGGAATCCTTGGGATCGTGCCCGCCGATCAGTTCCTGCAGGTAGGCCGAGTCCAGCACGGTACGGGAGACCGGGCCGATCTGGTCCAGCGAGGAGGCCATGGCGATCGCGCCGTAGCGCGAGACAGCACCGTAGGTCGGCTTCACGCCGACGGTACCGGTGACGGCGCCTGGCTGGCGGATGGAGCCGCCGGTGTCGGTGCCCAGTGCCAGCGGAGCTTCGAAGGAGGCCACGGCTGCGGCCGAGCCGCCGCCGGACCCGCCCGGAATGCGGTTCAGGTTCCACGGGTTGCGCGTCACGCCGTAGGCGGAGTGCTCGGTGGAGGAACCCATGGCGAATTCATCCAGGTTGGTCTTGCCCAGCATCGGCAGCTTGGCAGCGCGGATCTTCTCGATCACGGTCGCGTCGTAGGGGCTCATCCAGCCTTCGAGCATCTTCGATGCCGCGGTGGTCGGCTGGCCCTTGGTGACGATCAGGTCCTTGATCGCGATGGGCACGCCGGCCAGCGGGTGCAGGGCTTCGGCCTGCGCGCCGCCGGCGGCACGGATGGCGTCAACTTCGGCTGCGACGGCGAGCGCTTCTTCGGCGTTCACGTGCAGGAAGGCATTCAGTGCGCCGTCAACCTCGGCGATGCGGTCCAGGTGGGCCTGGACTGCTTGAACGGAGGTGGCTTCGCCGGCGCGCAGCTTGGCGGCCAGCTCGGTGGCGGAAAGCTTAATCAGTTCATTCACTTGGATTATTCACCATCCAGAATAGCCGGGACCTTGAAGCGGTCCGAGTCCGAATCAGGCGCGTTGAGCAGAACTTCTTCAATGCTCAGCGTCTGCCCCACCGTATCTTCGCGCAACACGTTGGTCAGCGGGATCGGGTGGCTGGTGGCTGGGACGTCGGAGGCGGCGACTTCGCTGACGGACGCGATGGCACCGACGATAGCGTCGAGTTCACCGGTCATTTTGTCCAGCTCTGCGTCGCTCATCTCGATGTGGGCAAGGTGTGCCAGATGCACAACGTCCTCACGGCTGATGGCAGACATGTATCTCCCTAGAATGGCGGTTGGGTTTCATAGACAAGTCTATCCCTTACGCGCCTGCCCCAATGCCTATATGCGGGGCATTAGTTATGCTGTGCGCAATACCAAACCGCTCAGGTCCTGGCCGAGGGCGTTCTCCCAGATCCCGATAACACCGGCTTCGGCGGGATCGCCGGCTACCGGTTTGCGGATGATCACCGCGTCTTTGCCCCGACTCTCGCCGCGGACCAGGATCCGCGGATCCGCGGTAAAGGACTCGGACCGGTGCTGCGGCGTGGCATTCCCGGCCAGCAGTTCACGTGCCTGGGCGATGAAAATGGGGTCGCCGGCGGCGTCATAGACAAAGCGGGTGCCCAGAATCGCGTGCTCGCTCGTTCCCAGGAGGTAGCGTTCCGCACCGTCAACCGGGGCATCCCGATAGGTCAGCGGAACGTGGTAAATCACGTCAGAGGTATCGCTGTGGTCAGCGTAGAAGCTCAGCTCGATACCGACTTCACCCTGCGGGTCTTCCAGACGGAATCCGCCAACACTTTCAAGTTTCGGCGCGCCCTGGCCGGTGTAGAACTCCTGCTTGGCCAACCAGGCTGCCACCAACTCGGTCTTAGTTGGAGACATGGTGGTGTTGTAGACGATTCCCATGAGCTTAGTCTGTCAATTGCTGGTATTAGGCACAAGTGTTAGCGCAACGGTTCTTTGGCCAGCCGATAGCTCCTACGATGGTTTCATGCACACACATGAGCCATGGGATGAAGTTCAGCAGGCGCAGCAGTACGGGCAGAACCTGCTGCGGGATGCCGCCATTGAACTGCGCGAGTCCGAGCACGAGGACTTCTCGGTCATGGCCGGGTGGTGGAACGATCCGGCCTGGGCGGTGCTCCAGCAACGAACCATCAAACCGCGTCCCGGGGCTCCGCTCGTGGAAATGTTCGCACAGTGGAGCGAGAACAAGCCCTCTTCCGGCGATGCCGGCTTCAGCATCTTCGAGCGCGGCAGCGGAACCTTCATCGGGCACATCACGCTGCATGGCGGCCAGTTGCCCCATCGCGCCGCTGAAATGGCGGTGATGATCGGCCCGGACTTCGTCGGCCAGGGTTTCGGCACCCGTGCCACCGCGTTGATGTCCGGCTATGGTTTCCGCGAGTTGGGACTGCACCGGATTAGCCTGTGCGTTGCCGCCTTCAACCAGCGGGCCATCCGGGCTTATGAGAAAGCCGGGTATACCCAGGAGGGGCGCCAACGCGAGGTGTACTTCCACAATGGCGTATTCCACGACCAGGTGCAGCTGAGCCTGCTCGCCGGCGAATACTTCGCCCAGCGGGGCTGAGCAGCACCCCGCGGTACTATTTGGCCGCTTCCTCCAGCATGGACTTCACCAGCGGTCCCGCCGTCTGGGCTCCGCCGTCTCCATCCTCGACGAACGCGGCAACCGCCAGATCGCCTTGGGCGGCGATGGCCCAGGCATGCGCGTTCTTTTCGCCGTCGTATTCGGCGGTGCCGCTCTTGCCGATGATCTTTCCGCTGCCTACTGCCTTCAGGTCCTCCAGGGTTCCGTGGTCCACGACCTCGGCCATCATGGTGGACAGCTGCCCTGCTTCCTCTTCGCTCAGCGTGGAAGCCGGCTTGGCAGGTGCCTGGGGTTCTGGCGCCAGGATCAGCTTGGGCTGCACTGTGGACTTCGCCTGGATCGATGCCATCACGGTGGCCATGCCCAGTGGCGATGCTTCCACCACGCCCTGGCCAATCATGTTCGCGGCCTGGGTGGTGCCTTCAGAATCTTCGGGCACCGAACCGAACACTGCGCCGGCACCGGTTCCGTCCTCTGCCAGCAAGCCGAGAGCAGCCGCGGCTTCAGCCAGGTTCTTGCCGCCAATTTCCGTTCCCTGATTCACAAAGACCGTGTTGCATGACTGCGCGATTGCTTCGGATAGCGGGATGGTGCCTACGGCGGCAGCAGGATAGCCGTCATAGTTCTTGAAGCTCTTGCCATCCACCACCGTGGTTGCCGGGCACTTGACCTCGGTGCCCGGTGTCGCTCCGTCACGCAGCATCGCCAAGGCGCTCACGACCTTGAAGGAAGAACCCGGTGCATAGGAAGCTTGCAAGGAGGTGTTCAGCCCGGAAGAAACCGGGCCCGAGGAGGCCGCGAGGACGCTGCCGTCAGAGGGCCGAATGACCACGATGGCAGAGTTCGATTCGGCTTCGGCCAGCAGTTCATCCGCGGTTTCCTGCAGTCCGGTGTCCAAAGTGGTCTTCAGGTCCTTGCCTGCTACCGGGGCTGCGGTGATCAGTTCCGCTACCGCTTCATCTTCAGCGTTGTACTGCGATACCGAGACTCCTGCAGTTCCCGCGAGGGTGTCATTGTAGGCGGCTTGCAATCCTGATTGGCCTACCTGGTCACCGGCCTTGACCTTGCCTTCAGACTTCTCGATATTCTCGGCGGTGGCCTTGCCAACGCTGCCTAGCAGCGGGCGGGCGAAGGAGCGAGTGGGTGCCAAGGGCAGCTCGTCGTTGTGGAAGCCGGCACCCGGAATGCCCTTGATTTCCTCGTCGGTGACTTCCCGCGTTGCGTCATCGCGCAAGACAATAGCTTCCACCCAGGCTTTGTCGCCAGCGGCCATCACTCGTTGCGCATAGGCCTGTTCATCGATGTCCACGAGCTTGGCCAGTTTCTTCGCCGAGCTTTCCCAGTTTTCTTTTCCGGTGTGGGTCTTATCCATGCCAACACGAATCACCGGCCGATTGGAGACAATGCTTTCGCCTTCAGCATCGGTGATGCTGCCTCGTGCTGCAGGGTCGAAGGCCGCTTTGAGGTAGTCGCCGGTTTCGAACTCAGGGGCAAGAATTGACGGGTCAAAGCGCAGTTTCCAGGAATCGGATTCCTTGTCGAATTCCCACACAGCCTGGGTGTCGTAGCTCAGATCCTTGTCCGACTTGTCGATATCCCATACCGTGGTGATGCTCGCGGTAGCTGTCTTGACCCCATCTTGCTCTTCTTCGTCTTCGGCCACCGAACGAACGGTGCTCGTGTGCTTGATTTCGCCCATGGCGCCAAAGGCAGTTTCCTGGGCTTTCGCTGCATCTTTCGGGCTGGTCCCAGCGAATTGCACTGAGCCGAAATCGCCGCTATTCATGGCGGATACCAGTGCATCGGCCGAAGGCGCCGGGTCTGGCGCGCCAGCGCTGCAGGCACTTAGTGCGCCCATGGCCAGGGACGCAACGGACAGGGCGGCAACACTTCGGCGAATAGCACTCATGGCGCCATTCTATTCACGCGCTCGGACAGACCACAACGTGTGTCCGCCGAAGTCATGGGCGGTTCACCTGGATCCAGGCTGAATCCTTCTTGGCTGCAGGCTATAGGCGTAGACAACCAATTCGATATCGGTGTTCGGCACAAACCAGTCGCGTTCGGGATAGTGGATGAATCCGAGGGATTCATACAGTCCCCGGGCAGAATCCCAGCTGCTGCCGGTAGTCAGGGAGACGGCATTGATTCCGGGAATGAGCCGGGCGCGCTCGATGGCGGCCTGCACCATGCTCCGGCCAACACCCCTGCGCTGCGCGGCCGGATCAACGCTGAGCATGCGGATTTCCAGCTCGTCCGCTCTGGCAATGTCCGCATAGTCGCTGCCCGCCCGGATCAAGGTCATGGAACCGATGATCTCTTCTTCCCGGCGCACCACGTAGATTTCGGTCTGGGCTGCACGCTCGGCCACCTTGCGCACGAAGTCCAGGTACTCGTTATCCGGGCTGTCGAAATGCCCAGCGGCAAAATAGGACTCTGCGGTCAGCTCCCCCACATGCTGGTAGTGCTCGGGAGCAGCCAGTTCAATCGACAAGTCGCCAATGCTGGTTGAAAAAGTTTGCGTGTCAGTCATGATGCTCCAAGTGTGCCACGAGCTCAGGGGGTTCCTGCACGTCACCGAGCCCAAGGCAAATGATGCTCTGGCTGAAATTTTTGCTGAGCAATTCTTCTCTGATCTGCAGTGATTCGCGGTGGGAAATAGCGCCTTGCGAATAACTGGGAGAAAAACTTGCCCGCAAGTTTGTTAATGGAGTTAACTAACCCTGTGACTTCCCCACGCAAGGACTGGAATGTGCTGTCGCACGGCAGCGCTATTTTGCCGTCCCATGGAAGGGAGCACAACCTCTCTCTGGTTCTGCAAACACTTTCGGACCAAGGCGCTTCGAGCCGTGCCGATCTGGCACGCGCTACCGGCCTGACACGTGTCACCGTCTCGGAACTGGTCGCGGAATTGATCAACCGCTCGCACGTCATTGAGACCGGGCAGCAAGAGCAAAAACGCCCCGGCAAGCCCTCCACCCTCGTCGATTTGAATCGCCCGGGGCTCAGGATCATCGGCGTGGACTTATCCGGCGTTGTCCCGTTCCGGGCGGCCATCATGGATCTGGATGGCGCCATCCTCAAGAGTTTTTCTGCCCAGGCACGTGAAGCAACCGGTGAGGCCGCGACGGTCCAGCTCCTGGAGCTGCTCGACACCGCACTAGCCGAATGCGACGCACCGGTTCTGGGCGTGGGCATTGGCTCGCCCGGCGTAGTGACCGATCGGGGAATTGTCCTCGCAGCCGAAAAGTTCGGTTGGCGCGACTACGACCTGCGATCTGCGGTCGAGCAGGCTACCGGCCTGGCCGCTCATGTCCTCAATGACGCCGACTGCGCCATCCTTTCCGAGCACACTTTCGGCCAAGGCAGCGACCACATGATCTTGCTGCGCCTGGGGCGCGGTGTAGGCTGCGGCGTCATCACCCACAACACCCTGGTGCGCGGCTCGGATTTCGCCGCCGGCGAGCTGGGCCATGTCCGCCAGCGTGCGCAGGACACTGTCTTATGCAGCTGCGGGCAAATCGGCTGCCTGGAAGCCTATGCTTCCGTTCCTGCAATCTGGAAGTCCCTGGCCGAGGGGGAACCAAAGGAACAGCTGGATCAGCGGATCGCCGCGTATCTTGCTGGCGCACTTGCCCCGCTTCTTTCGGTACTCGACATTCGCGATGTCATTTTCACCGGGACCCCGGAAGTCGTGGATCAGCCTCTCGCGCAAGCGCTACGCGAAGCACTGGCCCTGCGCTCGCATACGGCACGCGCCGAGAACTTCCGGCTTTCGCTGAGCGAAGATCCAGAGCATCTGGTGCTCCGAGGTTGCGCGGTCAACGTGCTATTCCATGAACTGGGGATCACCTAGCGGGGCCGCCCGGTTTCTCCATACCTGTATTCCACTAATCATCACTGCCAAGATCGGAGAGTGCCCACCATGCGAGTGCTCATTGGTTCATCCCCTGAAGAAGTTGCACGCATCGCTGCCGACAACGTGTTGGCCGGCCTGGCCCACCACAGCGCTGGAGCCCCCTCGAATTTGGGGCTTGCCACAGGTTCGTCTCCGTTGGGCCTGTACCGTGAACTTTCCCGTGCGGTCCAGGAAGGCCGTGCCGATTTCACCGATACCCAGGGTTTCGCCTTGGATGAGTACATCGGGATCCCGGACACCCACGAACAGTCCTACCGCCAGACGCTGATCAACGAGGTCTGCAATGTCATCGGCTTGCCTGCCCGCTGCCTGCATGTACCGCAGGGCATGGCCGCATCCGTGGAAGCCATCGAGACGGCGGCCCGGGCGTACGATGCCTCCATCGCCCAGGCCGGTGGCATCCACGTACAGATTCTGGGTATCGGATCCAATGGGCATCTGGGCTTCAACGAACCAGGCAGCGCGCTGCGAAGCCGCACCCGCATCAAGCGCCTCGCGGCCAATACCCGTGAAGACAACGCCCGGTTCTTCGACGGCATCGAGCACGTTCCCACCCACTGCGTCACCCAGGGACTAGGTACTATTCTTGACGCCAGCCGCTTGGTCCTGGTGGCTGTAGGCGCGGGCAAGGCCCGAGCCATTGCCGCTGCCGTAGAAGGGCCGCTGTCAGCTTCCTGCCCGGCATCCGTCCTGCAGCTGCACCAGGATGCCGTGGTAGTAGTTGATGAAGCGGCAGCCAAGGGGCTGAAACTGCGTGAATACTACGATGACGCGGCTGAGGAACTGACCGTCGTAGACCTCGTGGTCAGCTAAACCGCCCAGCCAATGGCATACTGAAGCCATGGCCGTCTACTTTGAATGCGTTACGCTTTGCGGTGCTTCACGTGCCGACCTCTTCGAGAAATCGCTCAGCATCGACGCGCACGCCGGTTCAATGGCCGATTCGCAGGAAAAGGCCGTGGCGGGGGTTACCAGCGGCACTATCGGATTAGGCGAGCAGGTCACCTGGCGTGCCAAGCATTTCGGCATCCCCTTCCGGATGACCTCGAGGATTTCCGACCTGGATGCCCCGCACACGTTCACCGACCAGCAGGAGCGAGGGCCTTTCAAGTCCTTCCACCACGTCCATGAATTCTACGAGTCGGACCAGGGGACGTTGATGGTGGACAAGATCCGCTTCAGCGCTCCATTGGGTCCCTTGGGCTGGCTAGCCGAGCGGCTCGTGCTTGGCTGGTACCTGCCCAAGCTCATCCGGATCCGCAACGACTACCTGGTCAACGCGCAAGGCTAATCCTGCTCGCTAGCGGTCCTGTGGCTCGATGACCACAGCCCACTGGCGCACCGCGCAGGAGTCGGATTCCCCGCATTCTCCGGTCAGCGGCTGCGCCTGGACTATGACGGCCATCGGGCTGGGCAATTCATTGGGAACCACCGGAGGCACATGGCTGAACGAACCGTCGGCGTTAACCGGGATCTTCAGATCCGGGCCTTGATCCGATATGGCTTCGCCCCGCTCCAAGATGACGGAGTACACGGTTGCAGTGCGGATTGGAAGTTGGATCCGAGGGCTCATCGCCGTCGGCCTGCGAGGGGAATTATTGACGGCTCCACGTGTACAGTGGATTAGTCGCCACGACGGCAGTAAACCGCTACCCCTATCAAGGCCAATGACCCCGATGCAGCAGACCTCGACAGCCAGCTCACCTCTTTCGGTGCGAAAAATCGCCTTAGTGGTTTCGCACGTGCTCTCCCCCATTATCCTGGCCACCGTGTTGCTGTTGGCAACGCCATGGCGGGATTCCTCAGTGCGCTGGACCGAGTCGATTGTTGCCGCCTTGTTCACCACGATTATTCCGTGGCTGATCCTGGCCGGGGCGAAACTGCGCGGCAAGGTCACCGATATGCACGTGACCGTACGGCGTCAGCGGCATGGGATCTATGCCTATACCGCAGGATTGATCCTGTGCGGCCTGCTCGTGCTGCGGGTCATGGATGCCGGTTCCGGGATCTTCCTCGAAGTGCTCAGCATCCTGCTTGGATTGGCGCTTGTTGCCGTGATCAATTTGTGGTGGAAGGTCTCGGTGCACCTGGCTGTGGGCACCTACGTTGTTTTGCAGGTGGCGGGACAGCAGGCCGAGCTGATGCCGCTAGTGGTGTTCTTCCTTGCGGTGCTTTCCTGGGCCCGGATCCGCAGCTGCCAGCACACCGCCACACAGGTGTGCGGCGGTGTAGCTGTGGGCATCGCCATCCATTACGCGCATCAGTGGATAGCAGCTTTGCTTCCCTAGGCGCTAGGCTCCGCGAGCTTGGCTGGATCCACCAATCCGGCGTACTGCCAGCCCGGGTTGCTGCTGGGCCTGCCTACCTGGCATCCGGCTTCCTCTGCAATCAGCGCGCCGGCAGCCCAGTCATACTCCTGGGTGCCATATTCGGCGTAGGCGTCCAAAGACCCCTCGGCCACCAGGCACAGGTCCAGCGCGGCCGAGCCGAGTCGGCGCACATTGACGTAGTCCTGGAGCATCTGCCCGAGCACTTGGGCTTGGAACTGGCGGCGCTGGGAATCATAGCCGAAGCCAGTTGCCAGGATCCTGGTCTCGGATTCGGCCGGCCCGGTGAGCTGTGTGAGCTTCCCGGATCGCAGATCAAGCTTCCATGCACCCAATCCCTTTCCGGCGAAGTATTCCACCTGCAATGCAGGGGCGACGATGGCCGCGGCTACCCAGGTCTCGCTGCCATCCTCGTTGCGTTGGCAGACGCCCACCGAGGAGCAGTAATAGGCGATGTTGCGCACGAAGTTCGTGGTGCCATCCAGCGGATCAATGCTCCAGCGCAAGCCGCTCGGGTTCGCAGGCTTGGCACTTGGATATTCCTCGCCGGTCAATTCGTCGTTGGGCCGGGAGGTCAGGATGGCCGCGCGAATTGCTTCCTCGGCGGCACGGTCGAAGTCGGTCACCCAGTCCCCGGCCGCCGATTTGTCGGTGAGGTTGAACTGCGATTCATCGCGGCGGTTGAGTACTTCGGCGCCGGCGGCGGCGGCCCGGCGGGCAACCATTACCAGCGGATCATGAGTCACTGCGCGGTCCATTTCTAGCCTTCCGTTAGTGCGGCGAGGGCTACCTCGCGCGCTGCGTCTGGGCCCTGTTCAAGCAGGACGCCGAATCCGGTTTCGTCCAGTACCGGAACACCCAGGGACTGGGCTTTGTCCAGCTTTGACCCTGCGGCTTCGCCGGCCACCAGGAAGTCCGTCTTCTTCGAAACGCTGCCGGTGGCCTTGCCGCCACGGACAATGATCGCTTCCTTGGCGGTATCGCGGGAATAGTGTTCCAAGGTACCGGTCACCACAATGGCCAAGCCTTCGAGGTTCTTGGTGATGTTCGCATCTTGCTCGTCTTCCATCTTCACCCCAGCGGCCTGCCAGGAGGAGACAATTTCACGGTGCCAATCCACCTTGAACCAGTCCACCAGCGCGTCGGCAATGATTGATCCGACGGAATCGATTTCGCTCAGTTCAGCCTCGGCGTTGCCCGAGTCAAGGACCTCGAGCAGGGCATCCATGGAGCCGTAGCGGGTGGCAATGGCCCGCGAAGCGTTCGGGCCAACGTGGCGGATGGACAGTGCCACCAGCACGCGCCACAGCGGGTTGCCCTTGGCCTTTTCCAGCTCATCGAGCAGCTTCATGGTGCTCTTGGTTGGTTCTGACGGCTTCTTGGCGGTGGCCTTGGAGTAGAAGTACGGGACGAGCTCGAAAATGCCGGTGCCTTCCCCCTTGGAACGCTTTTCCCGCCATACCTTCACCTCGCCAAGCTCGTCGAGCATGTCCTTGAGGTTGAACAGTTCGGCTTCATTCTTCAGCGGGCCGGAGCCAGCAGGCAGAATGATGCCGCCCTGGGTGGCAGGGTCCTCGCCCGGACCGCTGGTCAGGGCCGCTGCTGCTTCGTAGCCCAGCGCCTCGATATCAAGGGCGCTGCGTCCGCCGAGGTAGGCCACGCGTTCGGTGAGCTGGGCCGGGCAGGATTCAGCGTTGAGGCAACGAATGTCCACATCGCCTTCCTTGGCCGGCGCCAGTGGCTGCCCGCAGGATGGGCATTCGACAGGCATGACGAAATCACGCAGGTCATCGTTGCCCTCACGCAGTGGCAGCACCGGGCCAACAATTTCAGGAATGACGTCTCCCGCCTTGCGCAGGATAATGGTGTCGCCAATCTTGACGTTCTTCGCCTTGACGACTTCCTGGTTGTGCAGGGTCGCGCGGGCAACGGTGGAGCCAGCGACGAGGACCGGTTCCATCACGCCGAAAGGCGTCACGCGGCCGGTGCGCCCCACCTGGACCTGGATGTCCAGCAGCTTGGTGTGCACTTCTTCTGGCGGGTACTTGTAGGCGACAGCCCAGCGTGGAACACGCGAGGTGTAGCCCAGCTGTTCCTGGGTGGCCAGGTCATCGACCTTGATGACGATGCCATCGATGTCATGGATCAAGTCGTGGCGCTTCTCGCCGTGCTCGGCAATGTAGTCCTTGGCTTCCTGGCGGCTGCCGACAACGCGGCCGTAGGGCGAAACCGGAAGACCCCAGTTGCGCATCAGCTCGTAAGCCTGGGACTGTTCAGCAAGGTTGAAATCGCGGCTGCGGCCCAGTCCGTGCACGAACATGCGCAGCGGACGCTTGGCAGTCTGTTCCGGGTCCTTCTGGCGCAAGGACCCGGCGGCCGCGTTGCGCGGGTTGGCCAGGGGCGCCTTGCCCTGGGCAATCAACGCTTCGTTGAACTTGTTGAAGTCATCGGTGGCAATGAAAACTTCGCCGCGGACTTCGAATTCTTCGGGCCAGCCGGTGCCGGACAACTCCTGCGGGATGTCGCCGATGGTCAGCGCATTGTGGGTAACGTCTTCACCGGTGGTGCCGTCGCCGCGGGTAGCTGCACGCACCAGCTTGCCCTGGCGGTAGGTCAGGTTCAGTGCCAGGCCATCGATTTTGACTTCGCACAGCCACTTGACCGGGGTTTGCGGGTGCAGGCGTTCGGCATTGACCTGGGCACGTTCGAGCCACGCTTCGAGTTCATCAAGTGAGAAAACGTCTTCCAGCGAGTACATGCGGCTTGCGTGGGTGACCGATGCGAAGGCGGCGGAAACTTCGCCGCCGACTTCCTGCGTGGGCGAATCCTGTCCAGCCAGGATGGGATAGGTTGCCTCGAGCAGCTGGAGCTCATGGAACAACGCATCGTATTGCGCGTCGGAGACCAGAGGAGCATCGTTTTGGTAGTACGCCTCGCGGTGGGCACGGATCTGCTCGACCAGCTGTTCATAGCGGGACTTGTCAGCTTCTGGCGGAACGTTGGTGGCCTCAACTGGTGTTACGTCTTTTTCACTCACGTATTCAATTGTGCCCCACCGGCGGACAGTTTAGCTGGCTTGGAGCCCTAGTTCCCGGGTGCGTCAATTTGCGCGGACTCGGCTGCCAGCACATCAAGGACAATCACCGCGATGTTGTCCCGGCCGCCAGCTTCCAGTGCGGCCCCGGTGAGAATCCGGGCCGCTTCGGTGCGGTCCTTGTAGTTCACCAGCAAGGTCTGCAAGATGTCTTCGGTCAGTTCGCCCGAGAGCCCGTCGCTGCACAGCATGTAGCGGTCGCCGATGCGCGGCTGCAAGACGGTGAGATCCGGCTGGCTTTCGGCGCCGGCGCCAAGCGCACGGGTAATCAGATTCCGGTGCGGATGATTGCGGGCTTCCAACTCGGTGATCTGCCCGGCATCCACCATTTCCTGCACGGCCGAGTGGTCACGGGTCAGCTGCTGCAGGGCGCCATCACGCAACCGGTATCCGCGCGAGTCCCC
Source organism: Arthrobacter sp. JUb119 (assembly GCF_024807995.1). Lineage (NCBI taxonomy): Bacteria > Bacillati > Actinomycetota > Actinomycetes > Micrococcales > Micrococcaceae > Arthrobacter > Arthrobacter sp. JUb119. The sequence continues at coordinate 332,017 of NZ_JANUFE010000002.1, read as the reverse complement.
CACATTGACCAGCAACAGGCTCGGGATTTCATCGGCGACTACCGGGATCGGCTCGGTAGCTGGAGCCAAACTGGCGCGGTGGTTCTCCAGCATTTGCGGAGTGATCTTGGAGATGACATCGGTGTTCTGCGTCATCGCGAAACTTGAGGTCCAGGGCGGCACCGCGGCCAGTGGAGCGGTCACATTGTCCCGGCCTTTGCCCGGGGTCTTGATCTGCACCATTGCGCACAAGGTAGTGCCGCCACGTGATTCAAGCGCTTCGCGAATGCGGTCATCAGCCAGTTGCACCTGGCGCTGGACATCCGGCACGGATGGCAGTTTCCGAACCGACGTCTTATTGGCGAAGGTGCAGATTTCCTGCATGGTTTCCACCGCAAGCTGGCTGGCCACCTCGCCAGCTTCGTGACCGCCCATGCCGTCGGCTACCGCATACACGATGTCGTGCATCAGGATGCGGTCCTGGTTTTGCGTTCGTTTCCGGCCCACGTCCGTCAGCCCTGCCGCGGCGAGGATGAACGGTACCGGTGCTGGTTCTTTAGCCACTAGTCAATCACCAGTCCTGCTCCCTCGCCTGCGGAGAGCTCATAGGGTTGAATGTCTCCAAAGCCGCGCACCGCGGTGATTTCCTGGGCGGTGAGCACAAAGCGTGCGTCATTGCGCAGGGTGTTTGCGGTAATCGCGTCGGTCAGCACGGTGCCCGGTTCCGCCAGCGAGGTCAGCCGAGCCGCCATGTTCACCGTAGGACCATAGATATCGCCCAGGCGTGAGAGCAGCCGGCCCCAGACCACCGCGCCGCGGGTTTGCGGGAAGAGCTCGTCCTTGGCCAGCTCGCGCGACAAGGACAGCGCAATCTCGGCGCCGGCCTGCGGGGTTTCGGCCACGTAGAGCACTTCATCGCCAATGGTCTTGACCAGGCGGCCACCGCCCACGGAAATGACTTCGGCGCATTTGGCTTCGAAGCGCTGCACCAGCTGGGCCAGGGTGCGCTCGTTCATGCGGCGCGACAGCGAAGTGTAGGAGACCAGGTCGGCAAAGCCCACCGCACGGGCCAGTGGCAGCGGGGTGCCGCCATCTTCGTCGCCACGGTCTTGGTTGTAGGCAGCCACTCCGGTTTCCACCCGCAATGCCATGCGGTGCACGGCAGAGTTCAGCTGGCGGCGCCATGAGTAGAGCAGCAGGTCTTCAATCGCTGGAATGATTTCGGGCAGCAGGCCGAAAAGCTGGCGGCGCGCCTGGCGATCCGACATGTTCTGGTTGGCGATCATGTCCTCAACCAGTGCTTCGATCTGCCACACCACCATGCGGTCAGTCATCTGGCCAACCGAACGCATCAGGGAAATGGCGGTTTCTTCGGTCAGCTTGCCTTCGCGGACCATCCCCACCATGGTGCCCAGGGCTTCCTTGTCGGCCTGGGTGAAGAACACTTCATCATCGCTGAGTTCAGGGAAGCCGATGGCGCGCCAGAGCTTGCGCGCGGAGTGCAGGGAAACACCGGCCTCGGAAGCGACCTCGCGGCGACGGAATTCGCGTTGGCCGCCGATGAGCCGCCTTTCCAGCGAAGCGACGGTGTCGCGGACAGCGTCGGGGGTGTGGGCCGGAATGCGCAAGGGGCCTTCCATGGCCTGCGCAAGTTCGAAAATTGGATCCGACTCGGCCGGTGTGGCCACAGGGGGGTGCTGGCGGGCGCCGCGGACAGCCTCGGCGGCGGACTGCGGAGAGTCTGCTCGGGGTGTGTTGGTGTGCTCGGTGCTCATGCCCCCATGCCCTCACTGTTCGTCGTTTCGGTGTGCGCCGCATTCTGGTTGCTGCGCAGGTTCGCCATCGCCTCCATTGCCAGGGAACGGAAATACGGTACCGAGGGGACATGTGAGAGTCTCACGTATCCCTGGTTCAGCACGATATCCAAGGTTCCCGCACGCGTCATGGTGTTCTTCGCCTTGCTGTGCGCGACGAGGTCGCGAACTGTAAATAATCCTACAGATTGCAGCTTGCCATCGTTGTATGTGGGCCGGAACATGATCCGCTCGGTGGTCAAGACGATTTGGCTGCGTAGCCACCGGGCCCAGGGAATCACGCTCCAGATCAGCACCAGTGCGGCCCAGAGAACCACCGAAACGACCATCCACACATTCGCGTTGCCAGCTAGCCAGTCCGAGAGATCGTCCCGGGAGAGATAGCCCAACGAGAAGGTGCACACGGCAGTCAATACGAGGAAGGCTCCCACGGGCTGGCGCAGCACTCGCGAATGTTCACGAGTTTTGATAATCACTCGTTCCCTTTCATGCAGCGGCAACTTCATCGTGTTGTTCCTCGCCCCTCCTGTTCTCGACTCCGTGTTTCGGTCATCATCTCCAATAATAGTCCCGGGCCAAGACCCAAGTCTGGTTAGGCATACTTTCCGTCGGCGCGCCGTACGTGGTGCACGTCCCCTGCCATCACGTGCTTCCGCTGCCCGGTTCCATATTCCAGGACCAACGAGCCGTCTGCGCCCAACTCGACCGCGTTGCCAACCAGCGTGGATCCATCGGGGAATTCCACACGCACTTCATGTCCCAGTGTGGCCAGCTTGTCGCTGACGAGCTGGCGCAAAGATTTTCCATTATTTCCCGGCAACGGCATCTGCGCAAAGCCGCCGACCCGGCGGAAACCCTGATCCAGTGCTGCGAATTGCTTCAGGTACTCAGCCAGCAGTTCGGTGCGGTCCAAGTTCTGGGCGCCAGCCAAACGCAGGGACGTCGCGGTGGGCACCGGAAGCTCTTCCCGGTTCTGGTTCACGTTGATTCCGGTGCCAACCACTACCCCGTAGCCGTTGCCAGTTGGAACCATTTGCGCCAGTATGCCGCAGACTTTCTGCTCTCCGGCCAACAAATCGTTGGGCCATTTGATGCCCAAGGGAACGCCGCCGATATTCTCGGCGGCTCGGCTCCAGGCCAAGGCCGCAAGCATGGTGTACCAAGACAGGGATTCGGCAGGGAAGCTGGGACCGGGCACCGCCAAGACACTGACGGTCAGGGAGGATCCTGCCGGAGTTACCCATTCACGGCCCAAACGCCCTTTGCCTGCCTGCTGGTGCTCCGTGAAGTACACGCTGAGGTGGCCGGCATCCCCATTGCCAGCCAGTTGCGCCAACTCGGTATTGGTTGAACCGGAGGTTGGCTTGATATTAACCAGCCCCAATTCCAGCTGGGCGGTGAGCTCGGTGAAGAGCCGGGAATCGAGAACTGCGCGGTCGGTGCCATGCGGGTTTTCCATACCTCCAACCCTATGGCACCGGCCGATGATTATGCTTAGTACTGCCTCGTCATCTGCCTAGAGGAAGATGTCTTCAACCAGCGGGACTTCGGGGTTCAAGGTGTACTTCTCCAGGTCCGTCTCGCCAGCCAGCGTCAGCACCTGTCCATCCGTGAAGAAGTTTCCGCTGACTCCGGCTGGCGGGCTGGCAAGAATGGCCATGGCGGCATCTGCCACGACCGAAGCATCGCGCGCTCCCTGAACCATTTCCTGTCCGCCCGGCAGGTTCCGGATGGCTGCGGTATCGATCAGGGTTTCGGGCCAGAGCGAGTTCACGCCGACGCCATCGTCCTTCAGCTCTTCGGCCAGGCCAAGGGTGGTCAGCGACATGCCGTATTTGGCCATGGTGTAGGCCAAATGCCGTCCAGCCCACTTCGGTTCCAGGTTCAATGGCGGGGAGAGGGTGAGTACATGGGCATGCTCGGAGGCGCGCAGGTACGGGAGCGCGGACTTTGAGAGCAGGAAGGTGCCGCGGACGTTGATGTCCTGCATCAGGTCGTAGCGCTTCATATCAAGCTGATCGGTCTTGGCCAGGTTGATGGCCGAGGCGTTGTTGACCACAATGTCGATGCCGCCGAACTTTGCCACGGCCTCTTCCACCGCGCGCTGCACATCGGCGTCCACGCGGACATCGCCAACTACGGCCAGGCCCTTGCCACCTGCTTCTTCGATTTGCGCAACGGCGGTGTGGATGGTCCCTTCCAGTGCCGGATGCGGCGTATCGGTCTTGGACAGCAGGACCACATTGGCCCCATGCTTGGCTGCGGCCAGGGCGATAGCCAGGCCGATGCCGCGGCTACCGCCGCTCATCAGGATGGTGCGGTTTTCCAGGTTCCCGGGAACAGGTGCGATAAGAGTGCGCGATTCACTAGTCATGTGATATAGATTACGCGACAGTCCGCCACTAAGCTACTGTTCAGTAACTTATTCTGGCGTGCCACGCACCAGATATCGGGCCATTTTGTAAGATTCCTACAAACAAATGAGCTGTTTGCCCAGCTAGACTGGCTTAGTTGGCATTTTTCTTGTGCCATTCCTACACATTGAAGACAACTCGAGGGAGTCGAAGGCATGACGCAGGGCAGAACCGAGGCAGCCGAGTCAATCGACCTGTCCACCACCGCCGGAAAGCTTGCTGAGTTCCGCCGCCGCCAGAAGCTCTCTAAAGCGCCAAGTGGCGAAGCAGCGATTGAAAAGCAGCACTCCCGCGGCAAGCACACTGCCCGCGAACGCATTGAAATGCTCATGGACGAGGATTCCTTCGTTGAGTTCGACGCCCTCGCAGTCCACCGCTCCACCGCCTTCGGCATGGAGAAGAAGAAGCCATTAGGCGATGGCCTGGTCTCCGGCTACGGCACCGTCGATGGCCGCCTGGTGGCTGTCTACTCCCAGGACTTCACCGTCTACGGCGGCTCCCTGTCCCAGGTCAATGGCGAGAAAATCGTCAAGGTCCAGGAATTTGCGCTGCGCAACGGCTGCCCAGTTGTCGGCATCCTGGATGGCGGAGGTGCCCGCATCCAAGAAGGCGTCGCTTCCCTGGCCATGTTCGCCGACATCTTCCGCAACAATGTCCATGCCTCGGGCGTTGTCCCGCAGATCTCGCTGATCATGGGCCCATCGGCCGGTGGTGCAGCGTACTCCCCTGCACTGACCGACTACGTGATCATGGTCGACAAGACCAGCCACATGTTCATCACCGGTCCGGACGTCATCAAGACGGTTACCGGCGAGGAAATCGACATGGAAACCCTGGGCGGCGCCCGCCAGCACAACGCCAATACCGGTACCGCCACCTATCTTGCGTCCGATGAAGAAGACGCCGTGGAGTTCTGCAAGGAACTGCTGGACTTCCTCCCGTCGTCCAACCTCTCGGATCCGCTGATTGCCGAATTCGATGAAGAGCTGGATATCACTGCCGAGGACCTGGAGCTCGATACGCTCATCCCGGACTCCGCCAACCAGCCTTATGACATGCGCACGGTCATCGAGTCGGTTGTCGACGACGAGCATTTCTTTGAAATGCAGTCGCTGTACGCACCGAACGTGATGATTGGCTACGCCCGCATCGAAGGGCGCACCGTGGGCATCGTCGCCAACCAGCCAATGCAGTTCGCTGGCACCTTGGATATCGCCGCCTCGGAAAAAGCTGCCCGCTTCGTGCGCAACTGCGACGCCTTCAACATCCCGATCCTCACCTTCGTGGACGTGCCAGGCTTCCTGCCGGGCAAGGACCAGGAATTCCAGGGCATCATCCGCCGCGGTGCGAAGCTGCTCTACGCCTACGCCGAGGCCACGGTGCCGAAGCTGACCGTGATCACCCGCAAGGCCTACGGCGGAGCGTACATCGTGATGGGTTCGAAGAAGCTGGGCGCGGACCTGAACCTGGCTTGGCCTACCGCGCAAATCGGCGTGATGGGTGCCCAGGGCGCAGTGAACATCCTCTACCGCCGCGATCTGGCCGCAGTGGAAGCCGAAGGCGGAGACGTCGAGGCCCGCCGCAAGCAGATTATCGACGACTACGAGGCCGAACTGCTCAACCCCTACCAGGCGGCGGAGCTGGGTTACGTGGATGCGGTCATCGCCCCGAGCGAGACCCGCTTCCAGCTGGTTCGCGGCCTGCGCGCGCTGCGCGAGAAGCACGTTAGCCTGCCTCCGAAGAAGCATGGCAACATCCCGCTGTAAGCAGCAGTGCCTGCCCGCCTAGTACCAGCTAAAACCAATAAGGAGCACTCCCATGGAACAGAACGCTGCGTTGCCTGTTGCCCCGCAGATCCGCGTCACCAAGGGAAACCCCAGTGACGAGGAAGTGGCGGTAGTTACCGCGCTGCTCGCTGCCATGGGCAATACTCCGGCTCCTGCACCAGAAGCCGCAGAGCCCAAAAAGCGTGTAGCCCGGATCCGCAGGCGCCGGGCGCTGGCCCCGCGTTTGGGCTGGACTATTGGCCGGCGCTAAGGCCTGCTGAAAGCGATGGCCCGGAACGTTCCCTAGCGGAATTTTCCGGGCCATTGCTCTGTGCAGCGCCGCTGGCAACCTAGTCTTCGTCGGGAACTTCGAAGTCCAAGATGGCTAGGTCTGCACGAGTCACCAGATGCGAACTCACAGCATGTTCCACCAGTCGCGCCCTGCGGTTGGTGGCCAATTTTCCAGGCCCCCCGCGCAGCCCGGCCACGCCGGCCTTGTCCAATTTGTCGCAGACGTTATCGAGTTTGCGATTGAACTTCGTAATTCCCCACCCCAGCCGGGCGGCGGCAGCGGCACTCGTGGGAATTGAACTCAAGCCAGTGCCTTCACGGCGCAGCATCGGCTCAGCCAGGACAACGACCAAGGCCCGCTGGGCACTGGTCAGCAGCACCGGGCCAATGGTAGTCTCGCCCGAAGCGTCGTAGTCCATGTAGGCCTGCCGGAATGCCGGCTGCGCAACATGAATCGATAGCTCGTAGGTGGTGGGACCGGCGGTGAAAACCACGCCCACCCGGTTCAGCACCAGGGGCAGGCTCGATTCCGGCGAGAGCCAGGCCTGCAGTCCGCCGGTACGGTCAGCAATCGTCGCGGTCAGCCGGCTACCGACGTTATTAAGCCACCACAGCCCGCTTTGCTTGGTAATCGTCAAGAAGTGCCGGTGCAAGTAGGGATTGTCGTCGATGGCCAGATCGCCTTCTCGGCCGATGGTGAAGGGCTTGGCGTCTTGGACAGGATAATACTGTCCGCAGTACTCGATAGTTACTTCACTCATCTCTCTTGCCTACTTTCCTGAACCTGCGGCGGTGCAGAACCGTGCTCCATCCGAGATACGTCCATCATCGCGCACGAGCTTGACCTCGATACAGGTTTGTCCGCCTTTCCCGATCTCGGTAGTGGCGCTTGGGGACATCGTCTGCTTGTATTCTCCCGTTTCCGTGGCGGTAATTGGAGCCCACCGGTAATGGTCTGCCTTATTCGGTTCTGGGTTGGACCAACGGAAAGTTACAGTTTCTCCGACCGTGGAGTACGCAAAATTATCCACCTTCGGCACAGTGCCGCCAACCAATGCATCCTTGGGCCCGTCCGTCGCTGTAATAGGCGGGCCAGAACGCTGTGCAGCATTTTGGTCGGGCAAGTACATGTTGGCAATGACAGCGCCGCCAACCAGGAGAAATAGCACAAGGCCCACTGCGATGAAGACCTTCGGCAGTCCCTGGCGCGGCTTCGGTTCTGCCGGCGCGTCCACCGGCGTTCCTGATTCGCCTGGAGCTGCGCTCTGCTGGCCCGGAGCCGAAATGGAATCCTTCGGCATTTCCAGCCGCGGTATTGGAACTGACGGTCCTGCCTGCCGCAGCCGTTGCCCGGGAACGGAGGAAATCATCGGTGGGGTAGGCAGCGGACGCTGCGCATCGCTAATCGAAGTAACATTGCGAACGCGAGTGCTCTCGCCGTGATCTTCGTCAACCGCTTCTGCAGGTTCTTCAAGTACTTCAAAGGGCGTGACCGAGAAGCCCAGCTCGATCTGGATTCGTTGCATCGAGCGGGCCAGTTCGGCAGCCGAGCCGAATCGCGACGCCGGGTTCTTCGCCATGGCTACCGCCAGCGCCTGGCTCAATGATTCAGGAACATCAAGCCGTTCCAACGGCACCAACGGCGTATTGCAAATCCGCTCAATGAGTACTGCCTGCGAATTATCCTGTCCAGGACGGACGAATGGCGAATGCCCGGCCAAGATCGTATAGATCGTGGCACCGAGCGAGTACACATCCATGCGCACACCCGGAGGCATGCCATCGCCGAAGGCTTCCGGTGCGGACCATGGCACCGAAAGCCCAGCGGTGTGTGAACCGATAGTTCCCGAGATGCCGAAGTCGGTCAGCGCCGGCCTGTTGTAGTCGGTGGTCAGCACGTTTCCCGGCTTGATATCGCGATGCACAATGCCAGCAAGATGCGCAGTATGCACCGCTGAACACAACTGGATCGCCAGGGACAGCGTTTCATCAATGCTCAGGACGCCACGACGGTATCGGACGTCCAAAGAAGGCCGGGAACAATACTCCATGGCCAAATAGGAACGTCCGTCTTCGGTGATCTCCGCTTGGTAGATCGTGACAATATACGGATGGGTGGACAGCTGGGCCATCAAGTTGGCTTCCGCCTCGAATCGCTGGCGGGCTTCCTCATCGCTGACATCCGCCAGCAGCACCTTCACCGCCACCTTGCGGTTGGGCCGGTGCTGCTCGTACAGGTAGACATCGGAAAATCCGCCCGTGCCCAGCGGCTTGACGTAGGTGAATCCCGGGATCTGCGGTGCCGGAGCTGGCGCGCGCCGCAGGCTCACGCCAGATCCTCGAAGCGTATGCTCACGCCATCGCCCAGATCAGCAACATCGCCGTTGATCAGCATGATCTCCTGGTGCCGGGACAGGCGCCGTGGCCGCTGCCCTTCGCGCAGGAGCACGGTGCCATTAGTCGCACCCAGGTCAACCAGCTGCACATGCCATCCTTCCACTCGCACATGCAGGTGCGAACGGGAGATATCACCGCTTGGGCTTTCCACCTTCAGCAGGCGGGGTTCGGTGTCGGATTTGATGGCTGCTGCGCTTGGCTGGCGCCCCAGGATCACCGAGCGGTTCAGTTCATGGGCGTATTCGCGGGCGCCACTGTGATCGCTGACAATCATGCGCCCCATGGCCGGTTTGCGAACTTGCTGCGCTTGGCCGGTGAGGCGCTCGCCGCATTCCCGGCAGGTCGAGGCAGTTGGAGGGTTGGGATGCCGCTTGGAGCAAGAGCGGGCCAAGATGAATTCATTCAGCGACACCGAATTTTCGGTGCCGTCCTTGGCGTCCAAACCTGAAGCGGCGCTGGATTTCGGAACACTGGAGCCGCGGATGATCGTGTGCTCGTCGTCGGCTGGTTCAACCGGCCGCGCCGAAGAGGCAGGACTTCCCGGGCGCGGTTTGATAATCGTGTCCAGATCATCGCCCTGGCCGGTATCGTAGACGGTCTCTGCTGCACCTCTGGCGCCCAGCAGCTGTCCGCCCAGCGATAGTTCCTCCGAGTAGGCTTCCTGCTCGTATTGTGCTGGATCCTGAGTTTCTTCCGAGACTTCGGTCGGCGGCAGCGCATAACTCGTTGCCGTGCCATCTGTCTGCTCATCCCCGGCACCCTGTGCAGATACCTTGGCCGCGTCGGCTGCCTTGGCTGCTCGTGCCAGCACAGCTGCGGGGCCCTTGGGATCTCCTGCTTCTTTGGACGGCGCGGCGGCGCCCGGGTCGGATGCCGGCTTGGCGGCAGTTGGCGCTGGTTCTTTCGCTGCCGCTGGGGCCTTTGCCGGCGCGGGCGCAGCAGCAGGCTGGGCCGCGGTTGCTGCGGGGGTCTTTGCCTGCGCGGGCGCCGCCGCAGGCTTAGCCGCAGCTGGCACTGGTTCTTTCGCTGCCGCTGGAGCTTTTGCCGGAGCAGCCGCCGGCTTGGCAACAGCGGGGGCCGCCGCAGGCTTAGCCGCAGCTGGCGCTGGCTCTTTCGCTGCCGCTGGAGCTTTTGCCGGAGCAGCCGCCGGCTTGGCAACAGCGGGGGCCGCCGCAGGCTTAGCCGCCGTTGCTGCGGGGGCTTTTGCCTGCGCGGGCGCAGCAGCAGGCTTAGCCGCAGTTGGCGCTGGCGCCTTTGCCGGAGCCGCAGCAGGCTTGGCCGCAGCGGCGGCAGGCGCCATCACGCTTGGAGCTGCTTTGGCCGGAGCAGAAGGGGTGGCAGGTGATTTGGATGCGGCACCGGCGGGCGCACCAGCAGCGGCGTCCCCTTCGGTGCCCCACTCAAGGCTTGATACTCGAACAATGCCTTCGCTAATTGGCAGCGCGAACGCAGCTTCAGGATTCGCCGAACCGGTGCTCAAAGTCCATGACTTCGACTCGCCAAGTTTGCGTTCGGTCCAGGTCGCAATGCCGGCACCGCTGACCAGCTCGTCACCGGCAGCTGTCCGTGCGGTAAATTCTGGGGCTCCCCGCAAGACCAGATGCGGTGCCCTGTCCCGGGAAACCAAAGCGAAGTTCGGCAGCTCGGCAATGTTCATCTGGTAAAGCGGCAACAGCTCTGAGAGCAGTGCTTCCACCGTCGTCTTCCCAACGAGGTTGGACCACAAAACGTTGACCTGTTCGGCGCTGGCGCTGGCAGGAAGCAGGACGATGTGCTGGTTATTCACCAGGGCGTACCAGTCTCCGGGAATGTAACTCAGGCCGTTCATGATTTCTCCTCTTGGTGGCTCGTGGTCGATATGCGTGGGATTGTAATGCCAACATCATCGGGGTGCCCATACTGCACGTCGGCGACGATCACGCTGATATTATCGCGTCCTCCGGCGTCGATGGCCGCTTGGACCAGTTCCTCGGACGCCTGCTGCGGATCCGGGAAACGCGAGAGGATCTCCTGGATTGCGGCGTCGCCGACTTCGCTGCTCAGCCCATCTGAGCAGACCAGAATGCGTTCGTGCCCTGCTAGTGGCACCAGCCAGTAATCGGGTTGGCTGTTGGCGTTGATCCCCAATGCGCGGGTGATGACGTGCCGGCGCGGATGGGTGGCCGCTTGCGCGGCGTCCAGCTGGCCGATATCCATCAGCTCCTGCACTTCGGAGTGATCGATGCTGACCTGTTGCAGCAATCCTTGGGCCCACAGGTAGGTGCGCGAGTCGCCCACGTTGAAGACCAGCAGTTCGGGTTGTTCTTCCTGCCCGCTGGAGGTCCTTGCATCAATCAGCACGGCCCCGGTGAGTGTGGTTCCGGCTCGGCCGGAGCCTGCCTCCACAATGCTGCGGTCAGCTTCAAGCAGCAGCGCGTCCAGGGTTTCCGGATCGAGATTGGTGCCGGCGTCTTGGAATCCTGCACTCAGGATCTTGAGGCACAGGGCGCTAGCTATTTCACCGGCCTCATGCCCGCCCATGCCATCGGCAATGGCCAGCAACCGTTCCGAGGCCAGCAAGCTGTCCTCGTTCAGGGCGCGGCGCAGTCCACGGTCAGTTGCCTGGCCGTGGCTGAATCTGAGGCTGGATGCCGGGCTAGTATCTGTCATGGACGTTCCACCTGGAAGTAGCGGTCACCGAAGTACACCGTATGGCCAATCATTGCCTGTTCCGGCTTGCCCGGGACAAGTTCGCGCACGTTTCCGTCTTCATCGACAATGGATGAGCCGTTGCCCGAATCCCGGTCCGTAACCCAGACACTGCCTACTCCCGGCTCGATCAGCAGATGCGTTTTGGAGACGGTGCGTTCCGGATCATCCACCACGGCCAGGTGAACACCTGCATCGCCCTCTGCGTAGGAAGGGTTGCGTCCGATCAAGATGCTGCCAGCAAGGTCAAGGCACCGGCTATCGTCAAAGAGCAGATGCAAGGCATCAGGCGATTGCGAACGAATCTGCGTGTGACCGAGATCTGCATCCGGGTCACCACCGGACTTGGACGAAGCGACTTCAACGATCTTCGCCTCCGGCTTAGGCTGCGAGGCAGGACGGGGACGAGACGCTTTGAGCGCCTCAGGCGCAGTGGCGCGCACGGCGCCTGGCACCGAATCGATGACTCCCGAGGACTTGCCGGGCTCTTCTTCTGGTTCGCCCACGAAGCGACGGCCCGGAGCATACTGCGGCTCAGGCGCGAAAGACCCCGGTCCCCCGGTACCACCGGTAGTCAGCGGATCCCGTCCAGCCTTGATATCCAGTACCAGCGTCCCGGCCGCCTTATCGTGCCATCCCTGCTTCTTGCCGTTCGCGTCGAATTGGTTGGAGATCACCATAAGCACCGGTCCCAGGATCGGAACGATACCCGCGACGGCTATCAGCAAACGGCGAATAATGGTCTTGCCCCAGCCCGGGCGCTCGCCTGACACAGTAGCGGTGCGTAACCCGAGGAGCACATTGCCAAGACTCTTGCCTGCAGCAGCTTCCCACCACCACAAGAACACCGTGTAGGCCAGAGCCAGGACGCCGTACAGGATGTACGTTCCGGCGATCTCGCCCATGATCTGCGGCGCATCCAGCGAGTTCACCATCCTGGATCCGATCATCGGCAGGAAAATAGCCGAGAGGACCAGTACTGGCAGGAAGTCGACGAGCCACGAAAGCAGCCGCTGCGCAGTTCGGGCATCTACCAGGTCCATTTTTACCGCCATGGCTTGCTCCTGTTTTTCCGTTGCAATGTTCGTGCCCTGGTGACCGTTTTAGCCGCCAACTCGTGTATCAGAGAGCGTGGAGAGTATTTCACCCGCATCTTGCCGAAGAAGCCCAGCGGCTCCTGCATCTTCTGGGTCTGCGCAATGACATCCTCCCAGTACTTCCGCACTTGCTCTTCGGTCGGTTCTTCAAGCGCGAAGTTCGCCGCATCCGCACGCTGCGCCAGCGACTGCACCGGGCTGGACAGCGCCGGGAAACCGTCGGCCAGCACGCCGGCACTTTCCCGCCGGGTCGCACCGCTGGCAGTCGCGATTCGGTGGTCAGTGGCATGGCTGAGCAATTCCTGCCAGCCACCGCTCACGCGGTCACCGGCGCTGCCGGTTTGAGAACGCTTCTGCCTGCGGCGCAGCTTCAGCAAGGCAACCAGCAGCAGCGGCGAGAGCACAAGCAGCACCGAACCCAGCGAAATGCCGGCGACAATGATGACCTGGCCCCAGCGTTCCCAGAAGGTTTTCGGTTCCTCTTCGACTTCCTGCGGCTCCGGTGCAGTTTGCGGAGGCAAATCCGCTTCTTCCTGCGCCGGTGGTGGCGGTTGCAGCACCTGCGGCTGCGGCACAGCCTTGGGTTCCTGTTCCGGAGGAGTGGGCTGCTCGTCTTCATTCGGCGTCGGGTTGAAAGCAACCCAGCCTATTTCCTCGAAAGCGATCTCCACCCAGGCATGAACATCGGACCCCTTGATTTCAACGGCTTTCCCCGGCGCGTATTCCTCCGGGTAGAAACCCATGACTACGCGCGCAGGGATCCCTTGCTCGCGGGCCATCAGCGCCATCGCGACAGCATACTGCTCGTCATCGCCGATCATCTGCTCGGCATCGAGCAGGCTGGTGATACGTCCCGCTCCGTGCCCGGAGAGCGAGGGAACCTGGCTCTCGGTGCCGTTGGAGAAGAATCCGGTTCCGGAAAGCATGGCTTCAATGCTCCGCACGCGCTGCAGGTCGCCGCGTGCCGTACCGGTGAATTCGGCGGCCTTGGCTCCCGCCGTGGCTGGCACATTGGCCAGCTCTGGCATGCGGAACTGCGCCAAATCCAGTTCATTGAGCTGGTCATCGCTCGGCTTGGCGGGGAAGAGCACCTTAGCCGTGTAGGCATCGCCCTTCTCCAGGCCAATGGAGCTCAGCGCGCTTTCAGAGGTATCGCTGTAGAACAGGGAACGGGCCAGTTCATCTTCACGACCGCCGGCCAGATCCAAGCCCATGAGCTTGCCTCCGGAAGGAACCCACACCCCTTCATAGTCCTGGATCGAGATTTCAAGTTCAGCCGCTTCGCGGCCTTCCAGCGTCTGGGCAGAACGAATATCGCTGGCATCACCCACGGGGGCAAAACTGCCACCAGCGGAAGGATCCACGTTGATGACCATGCCGTTGTAGGAATCCAATGCGGCCAAGCGGATGCGCTCGTCCTTTGGCAAGCCCTTGACGGTCAGCAGGGTGTCGTCAGCCATTGTCTTCACATACTTGCGGAAACTCGTCAGCGGGCTTGGATAATCGTAGAGATCCACCGGTGGTTCCAACGCATCGCGCAACACCTGGCGCGGGGTTTCGGGGGCCAGCAGCGGAGTGGCCGCGGCGGTCGCTACGCCGGCTCCGGCCAGCACCAGGGCTCCGGCGATGATGCGGCGCAGCAACATCTGCTGGCCGCCATGGGAATCAAGCTGCTCGTGGTTCACCGAGCTGAATCCGCCGGAAATGCGCGTGTCCATGAAGCGCCGCCAGGCAAGCCAACCGACCAATACCGCAATCAAGGCGACGCCACGGGCGATCGGCATCGGCACGTCGCGGGTGCCGAAAACAATACCCAGCACGAACATCGCCAGCAGCGGCAGCAAAGTCCAATACGGCGAGCGCAAATGCCAGGCCGCCAAGCCGGCCAGCAGCGCGGTGAGCAGCGCGGAAAGGAAGGCCACGATCAGTACGCCGCCGTAGGAGCCTACCGGTGACGCCACGGTGAGCATGTCTTTCCAGCTGAAGACCAGGCCGGTCAGCAAGGTGCGCAGGGATTGCCCGGTGGGCAAGATTCCGAAGGCAGCCTCGCGTGGAGTCGCCAACGGCGTGCCCAGTACGAGGTACAGCAGTGCGAACAGGGCCATGGTCCGCCACGTGCCCAGCTTGAAGTGCACATTGGCCCAGGCCAAAGCAAGACCGGCAACAATTCCGCCCACGGCAGCCAGGATGAAGTTCAAGCTCGCGCCGTAGGCGTCCAGGAGACCCAGGGCACCAAGGACCAGGGCCAATCCCAGGCAGGCCGCGTCAACGCCGAAGCGCCAGAGGGGCAAAGTCTGTTTCATGCCACGGCCTTTCGCAGCATCAAGCCGAGTTCTTCCAGTTTGCCCAGGCTCAGTACCGTCAGCTCGCCAATGTTCGAGCGCGTCGGCTCCATGCCGGTCTCGCACCTGATAGCGATGGCGCGCACTCCGGCAGGCACATGCATCCAGGCTTCGCGCAGCGACTTTGCACTGGTCCTGGTGCCGGTGAGGAAGAAAAGCACCGACGCTCCGGGCACGATATCGGCGGTGTGGCGAACCACCTGCACCAGGTTCTCGCGCTGGCCAGCGGCTGCTTCGATGCGGGTCAGCGAGTCCATCATCATGCGGCCGCTGTCGGTGCGCACCGGACCTTGCTGGGTCACGATGGCCAGCTTGCGCTGTTCCGCCACTGCCTGCTGCCCGATGGAGGCAGCGACCGAAATAGCCAGTTCGAAATCTTCCTCTGCGTGCGCCTCGCAGTACTCGTCCAGATTGGTGCTCAGGCTCAGTGCCAGGTGCGAACGCCGGGTCTCTTCGAACTGGCGGACCATCAATTCACCGGTACGCGCCGTTGACTTCCAGTGGATATGGCGGCGGTCGTCTCCTGCCTGGTATTCGCGCAGGGCGTGGAAGGACACATCGGAGTTCGAGAGATCCGAAGTGGGCATGCCTTCGAGGTCGCGGATGAAACCAGCAGAGGAGCCATCGAGCGCGGTGGTGCGCGGATGGATGAACAGCTCGTAGCGGTCGGTCCATTTCACCTGCCGGCGCAGAATGGCGAAGGGGTCCTGGCGGACCGAGCGGACCGGCCCCACCTCCAGCACCTGGCGGCGCTGGGTCGGGATGGTGAACAGGTCTTCGTGCGTTCCTTGCGGCTCCAGGCGCGGGATCCGGAACTGGGCGGCACCATGGCCTACCGGAAGTTCCATCATCACCGGCGCTGCGCTGCGCGAGGCCTGGTTGGCCACCTGCAGGGCGCCAACGGCGCGGTCCCCCACAGCGACACGGGTGCGGTGCAGGTCCAGGTCCACGCTGAAATCATTGCGGCCCAGGATGAATCCCACGGAAGCCAGCAGCAGCAAGGTGGCCATGAAGGCGCCGAGCAGGGCCTCCTGCCAGCCGAAACTGGCGCCCAGGATCCACAGGAGAATCGCTGTACCCAGCAGCACGAAGCCCAGCGGCGAAATGACCGTGGTGACCGGTGCGAGGAAACG
This sequence comes from Arthrobacter sp. JUb119, assembly GCF_024807995.1. NCBI lineage: Bacteria > Bacillati > Actinomycetota > Actinomycetes > Micrococcales > Micrococcaceae > Arthrobacter > Arthrobacter sp. JUb119. Next base: position 316,096 of record NZ_JANUFE010000002.1, on the reverse strand, counting down.
GGTGCTGAATTCCTTGACCCGCGCTGTTGCAGGGCGCAGGTATTCGCGCAGCACCTGCATTGCTTCGCTGGCCATGGTCAGCGACATTTCGGCCCTGCGATTCAGCCTGGTGCTCCGTGCAGAACGCTTAGCTCGTCTGCTCATTAATGCTCGTCCTGGTCCTTGCCGGCGGCCGGAGCGGAGTCTTCATTGCCACGGCGGGTTGGGGCCGGGACCTTGCGCAGCACCGAGGTGATGACCTGGGCGGAGGTGGTGCCGGTGAATTCCGCTTCCGGGTCCAGCACCAGGCGATGGGTGAAGATATAGGGCGCCAATTCCTTGATGTCATCCGGCAGCACGTAGTTCCGTCCCTGGCTGGCAGCCCACACCTTGGCCGCGCGCACCATCGCCAGGGCTCCGCGGACCGAAACTCCCAAACGGGTTTCCGGAACTTCGCGGGTCGCTTCGCACAGCGCCGCGACGTACTCCAGCACGGCGGTGTCCACATGCACGGTGGTTGCCAGCTCGGCCATTTCCACCACTGCTTCGGTAGTGATGATGGCGCTCAGCGCGGTCGAGCGGTCACGCTGGGTGCTGCCCGAAAGCAGCGCCACGGTGGCTTCCCGGTCCGGATACCCGATGGAGGTCTTGATCAGGAAACGGTCCAGCTGGGCTTCGGGCAGCCGGTAGGTACCGGCCTGCTCGATCGGGTTCTGGGTGGCAATCACCATGAACGGGCGAGCCTGCGGGTAGGTGGTGCCATCGACGGTGACCCGCCCTTCTTCCATGACTTCCAGCAACGCCGACTGGGTCTTTGGAGACGCGCGGTTGATCTCATCGGCCAGCACGAGGTTGGCGAAGATCGGTCCATGGTGGAAGTCGAACTGCCCGCTGCGCTGGTCGTAGATGGTGATGCCGGTGACGTCCGAGGGCAACAGGTCCGGGGTGAATTGGATGCGCGAGTTGCTGCCCCGCACCGTGGCGGCCAGCGAGCGGGCCAGCATGGTCTTGCCGGTGCCCGGTGCGTCTTCGAGCAGCACGTGCCCTTCGGTGAGCATGGCAGTTAGCACCAGCTTGATGGCCTGGTCCTTGCCCAGCACGGACAGTCCGACATTGGACACCAATTTGGCGAAGGTATCGCAGAACCAGTTGGCCTGCTCGGTGCTCATGGTCATGGCAGTGTTTGTTCTTTCTGTACGTCTTGATGCTCGGTCGATGCCGCGCTTATCTGAAATTAACCCGGTCGGATTCCGTGCCGTCGATTTTCGCGAAGTACGGCTGGGCATATCCCGATTCGATCACGCATGGCAGGTCCTTGGAGGCCCGGCCATTGCCGTCGACGTTGAAGGTCACGTAATTATCCGAGAACATTCCCTTGGAGTGGTAGCACTGCGCCAGGTAGGTGTGGGTGCCCGGGTCGAAGTCGTAGAGCTCCACGTGGTACTTGTAGCAGTTCGGCGGGCAGGTGGAGTTCGCGTAGCCGTTGTACAACGGTCCTTCGGACAGCTTCACCGAACGGGCCGGTTTAGGATTGGTCTGATCCGTTTTGGACCAGGACTTGCTCTGGCCTTCGGTATCCGTTGCCACGATCTTGAGGGTGCGGCTCGTGGAGTAGCCCAGGTTGCTGACCTTCTCCGTACCGTCGTTAGCCGTGTTAGACCCGCCAATGGCTACCGTCTGGGTGACCTTGCGTCCGTTGGATTCGCCGGCGGCTGTATTCCAGCTGAAGGAAATCCAGTTATCGCCATGCGACGAGGAAATCTTCGCGTTGTCGCGCAGCGGACCGTAGGCGCTGGTCTGGTTGCTGGCCGGGCTGGGGTCTCCCGGGCCGGCAGCATTCAAGGCACGCACGCGCCAGGTATGCGCGGTGCCGTTGGAACCGGTGTCGATCACCGAGCCGGGGCCGCCGAAGGACTGCCACCCTCCGCCATCGGCGGAGTACTGGTATCCGGTGATCTTCGAGCCGTTGGCCGCAGGAGCCTGGAAGCCCAGTTGCACCATGCGATTGGCGCCGGTGGCCTTGGCGCTCACGCTGGACACGGCCTTTGGACGCCCGTACGGGGTCACCGCCACCGAATTCGAGCTCTGTTCCGAGCTGCCCTTGCGGTTGGTTGCCGCGATGGTGAAGGTGTAGGAACCCGAGGTGCTCAGGCCGGTGACCGACTGGCTGGTCTGGTTGGCCGCAATGGAGCCAATGGTCTTCTCCAGGGTTCCGGACTTGTAGACGCGCAGGGCATAGCCGGTGATCGGTGCGCCATTGGTGCCCGGTGCGTTCCAGGCGACGTTGACCACGCCGCCATCCACCGCGGATTCCTTGCGGGCCGCGGTGGGGGCGGACGGCTTGAACGGCTTGCCAGCCGGGGTCACGGCTGCCGAGTAGGCGCTGAAGGCCGATGGCTTGGATGCCTTGTTCACCGCACGCACGCGGACCTGGTAATCGGTGCCGTTCTTCAGGCCCTTCCAGGTATAGGAAGTGCCGGTAATGCCGGTGACCTGGGTGACGCCGTTGGCCGGTGCCGGGGAGATCTCCAAGGTGTAGCTCTGGATGGCCGAACCCCGGCTGGCGGGGGCAGTCCACTTGAAGGCCGCCTGCTGGTCGCCGTCGGTGCCGGTCGGGGCGGCAGGCTGTTCGGGTTCCACGTCCGGTCGGGCATCGGCTGACGGCGCCGAGGCCGGGGACTGGCCGATCTCGTTGGCGGCGGTCACCGTGAAGTTGTATACGGTGTCGTTGGCCAGCGGGGTGATGGTGCAGGTGGTGGTGGCGCACCGCTGGGTGTGCCCGCCGCCGGTCACGGTGTAGTGGGTGATCTGCGAGCCGTTGTTGGCCGGTGGATCCCACTGCAGCACAGCCTTCTCATCCCCGGTGGACTGGACGCGTGGCAGGCCCGGGGCTTCCGGGGCGCCCTTGACGTTCAGCGTCACGGTACCGATGACGTTGCGTGCCACGTCTTCGGTGACATCGCCAATGGTGTATTCCACCCGCATGGTGCCCACGAAGTTGTCCTTCGGGGTGATGGATACCTTGTCGCCGCTCGTTTCCACTTCCCCGGTGTCTTCCAGGGCGCGGGCGTTGATCAGGCGCAGCGGGCCTTCATCCGCGTACGGGTTGTGGTCGTTGGCCAGCACATCGACCACTTCGGTCTTGCCCTGGGCCGCATCGGCCACGTTATCGGCCACAGCTACCGGCAGCTCGCGGACCGAGCCGGTCACGGTGATGTTCATGGCGGCCGGAACCGGCGGGTTCACACCGTCGCTGACCGTGACGGTGACGGTACCGGTGGTGCCCTTCGGGGTCGAAGCTCCGGCGCTGACCTTCAGGTTATGCTCTTCGACCAGTTCGGCCTGGACACCTTGGATATCCACCGAAGAGATGGCGAACTTCAACTTCGGAACGTCGTCTTCATTGGCATCGTTGGCGGCCATGCGCAGGTCCAGGAAGGCTGGCTCCTCGCCCTGGCCCACGGCCAAGGCATTGGCCTGCAGGGTCGGAGCGAAGTTCTCCTCCTGCGGCTGCTCTTCTTCCTCTTCCTCTGGCTCTTCCTCCTCCGGTTGGCCTTCCTCGTTCTGGTTCTGGCGTTCCTCGGAATCGTTCTGGCGCGGAGCCGGGGTGACATTGATTGGCAGGGTCAGCTTGGACTTCAGGCCCATTTCATCGTCGGGGCCGGTGCCGTCGGTGACTTCGAAGCTGACGGTAGCCGAGCCGTCGAAATCGACCGGTGCACGGAAGGAAAGCTCGGTGGCGGACTTGACCAGCTCGCCGTCGTTTTGCGGCATCGAGGCCACCGACTCTTCGGTGGTCAAGCGCGGGGTGCGTCCCTCACGGACGAGGACCAGGTCATCCAGGTTCAGTGGCAGGACCTGTCCCGCCTCGACCTGCAGATTCAGCCCGCTGTGCAGGATTGGCCGTGCTCCAGCGGTGCCTGGCACATGGACGAAGGCAGTAGAAGCCAGTTCGTCGGGGTCGGTCAGGGTGTAGGCAATGATCTGCGCGTCCTCGGTGGCGGTGACGACCAGGCCATCTTCGGTGACTTGGGCAGTAGACGGGTTATCCGGCAAGCTGATCTCCAATTCGCTGGAGCTGCCATCCGGGTCCTCGTCATTGCGCAAGATATCTACGGTCACTTGTTCATCGCCGATGACTTCTTCCAAGGAAACCCGGTCATCGCGGGCAATGGGCGCCAGCAGCTGGGCCTCTGGATCGGACTTGATGCTCAGCGTGCCCGCCGCGGTGCCGCCGCGGCCGTCGGAAATCATGTAGCGCACCGAAACGTTGCCGTCTTCCGGGGGCGAGGTCAGGGTGACGCGGCCGTCAATGACTTCCACCTCCGTGCTGGCTTCGGTGGAGACTTCGCTCATCAAGGCGATCGGGTCGCCATCCGGGTCGGTGTCGTTGTCCATCACGTCCACCGCCACCGGGCGGTTGGGGCGCACGGTCAAGAAGTCGTTGACGGCAACCGGGGAATTATTCGATTCGGCAAGCGGTGCCACGCCGATCTTGATCGTGCCGGTGGCGCGGGCACCCAAACGGTCTTCCACCACGTAGCTGAATTCATCGGTGCCCGAGGCATCGGGGTTAGCCGTGTAGTCGATGGAGGCCCCGCGGATCTTCGCGGTGCCCATGCGCGGGGAATCGCCGAATTGCACGAGGGAGACCGAGTCGCCATCGGGGTCGATAGCGTCAATCGGGATCAGCACGTTGGTGCTGGAGCCGGCGAAGACCCGCCCGGTGACTGGTTCCGGGTTCGGCGGGGTGTTCTTTTCCAGGTCATTGGCTTCTGCCTCGGGCAGGACGTTGAAGGTGACGCTGGCGCTGGTTTCCTGGCCATCAGGTCCTGCCACGGTGTAGACCGCGGAAACCTGCTTGGCCTTGCCGCCAAAGTCGCCGGCGCGGAATCGAATCGTTTCGTCGGCAACCGAGATCAGGGACCCTTCTCCCAGATCATCAGCTTCTTCCAGCTCGGGACGCAAGAGCAAATCTCCGCCGTTCGGGTGGATGTCGTTTTCCAGAACCTTGACGGTGGCCACGTCGTTCTCGCGGACGGTGACGGTGTCCGGGTTGGCCTGCGGCGGATCCATGCGTGGTGGTGCCGGAATCGGAATCACGCGGATGGAACCGGTCGCTTCACGAGAGCCATTGGACACGGTGTAGCTAATGGTGGTCGGGTCGGTGAGGCCGCGCACGTCGGTGATGCGGACAAAGGTATTGCGTTCTACGGAGGTGGAGAACGGCTTGTCGCTGGCGGTCTGCACGCCGGTTACCACCAGTACGCCACCGGCCGGGTCGGTGTCGTTGCCCAGCACGTTGACCAGTACATCCTGGCCGGCAGGCAGCAAGGCGACATCGCGTACCGCGATCGGATCCTCGGCATTTTCTTCCGGCTTCTTGATATCGATGCGGGCCAGGCCCGGGGCGCTGGCCGGGCCGTTGGTGGCCATGTATTCAACGTAGTAGGTTCCGGCGCGTTCGGCACGTGCGGTCACGGTTCCGGTCTGTGCGTTGGTTTTGATTTCCAACCCGGGAACATCATCCACGCCGGCCAGCCGCAGACCGTCCCCGCTGGGATCAGTGTCATTTTCCAGCGGGGAGAAACTGGCGGATTCATTGATATTGGCCACCACATGATCGGTTGCGGTCACCGGTTTGACGGTGGCGTCGGCCAAGACCTCGATCAGGACCCGGCCCTTGGTGCCCTCCTGCCCGTCGGAAACCTGGATGGCCAATTCCTTTTGCCCCAGCTTCTTTCCGTCATCCTGGAACGTCAAGGTGCCATCGGGCTGGACGCGGATCACATCATCGCCATCGGAAGTTCCACCGAGCAAGCGGAGGTCATCGCCTTCCGCGTCGGTCCAGTCAGCGAGCACGTTGTGGCTGACTGACTCGCCCTGCTGCACGCGCAGCACGGTGGTGCGCTTTTGTTCCGGAGCCTTATTGGTTTCATCGTCCACCACGTTCAGCTTGACGGTCGCGGTGTCCTGTCCCCCGCGGCCGTCTTTGGTGGTGTAGGAAAAACTCGCGCCGCCCCTGGCATCTTCGGGGACCACAATCTGGAATCCGGTGCCGTCATGGACCGGCTGCACGGCACCTACCGAGGGCGCAGCGCCTTCCAGGTTCGCGGTCAGCAAATCGCCGTCCGGATCCACGTCGTTATAGAGCACCGGCAGCAAGGTGGTGCGGCCGGGGCGTACCGAATAGCTGTCGTCCTCGGCGATCGGCTTCTTGTTTTCCTCGGTGCGGTTGGGCAGCTCGATGGCGTCGGTGATTTCCTTGGTTTCTTCTTCCTTGGCTTCGCCCTTGCCAGCAGGCGGTTCCAGATCACTCCAGTTGCTGACGATTTCCATGCCTTCATTGGCCAACCAGACTTGCCCCGAATGCACGTCGTTGAGCACGACCACGTCCCGGTTGACGCGGAACGCCAGTTCAGCGCCTTCTGGCATTTCCGGAATTGCGGTGCTCTGGTTATGTGCCGGGTCATCGCAGAAGCGCAGATACTCGCCGCTGGTCTGCCAGGCCGCGTAGGTGCACGTTCCCACGCGCACCGGCTGGATAGGGGTGCCAGCGGTTTCCAGCTGCTCATAGTTGGTGTCCTTGCCGGACAGGCTCACCGTTGCCAGCGACTGGTCCAGGGCCACAGCAATGTTCTCGGCTGCCGGGCCCGGAGACTGGATCCGGGCGTTGGCAGGATTCTCGAGAATTGCGGAGTTGCCCTCCGAGGTGACCAGTTCGCCGGTGGCTTCATCGAAGACCACGCCGATCTTGCCGACGGACGAAAGCTGCGGCTCCTTCATCTCGGCCAGTTCCGGAATTTCGAATTCCTGGGCGAGTTCGGCTTTCCCGTCGTCGTCCAGGGTGAAGCTGGAAAGGGTTCCTGCGCCGAGGTCTGCGGCCCAGATGGTGTCGTCGGCGCCAACCACGGCGGCGACTTCGCCCTTGGACTCGATCAGCGGTTCGGCGCCTTCGCCCTTGAAATCGGCAATCTGTTCGAGGTTGCTGGCCTGGACAGTTCCGTGTTCCGCGTCGGTGACGGCGACAACGGACGCACCGAAGGAGAAGGATGAGTTAGCTGGCAGGTTGTTATCGCCAGCAAATTGCACCATCGCGGGGTCAATAGTGGTCAGCGAGGCCTGTTCCAGGTTGCGTACCAGCACGCTTTCTTCATGCTGCACCAGGTCATAGTTGGCCAGCGGGGTGGCAACGCCACCGTCGATGGTGCGCGACTGGTAGTTGACATGCCCGATCTTGCCTTCGGACTGATTGACTACCCAGACACCACCGTCGTTGAGTTCCACGTCAGCTGTTTCGAAGCCCGGATAGATAATGGCGCCGGTGACGGCAAGGGCCGCCACGACTGGGATCGCAGTCACCTTGAACCCGGTGCTTTTGAGCAGTCCGGTCCATCCGGTCGAAGCGGCTTTGGCCATCTAGAGGTCAGTCCTTGGTTTGCTGGTACGAGTGTGCGCCAGAATCCGGCCTTATTCCCCATAGCCAGACTCAACGCCCTCCAATTCTAACGAACTGACAAAACCTCCGCCATGGAGAGTTCTCCCCATGGGCACTGACTGGGCGATTCATCAACGCAAGACAATTCGCGTGCTTCATCTTCATCAGCGGGAACCGCCTATGCGACCGCAGATGCCCTTTGATTCCTTTTCGGCAGGTCCAGCGGCATAACCCGCGCCTGGAAGCACCTGCTAGACGACCGCGGAAGCAGTTCAGACCGAACCTGCGCAAAAGTCTTCAACAAATCTTTCATATCAACTACTGTTAGTTACATGACATCCTCTGCACCGCACCGCGAGCCTTCGGCCATCGACCAGATCGCCGAAGCCTTCTTCGCCAAGTCCCTTGAACTGACCCCGGAATGGGGAGTTTCCCTTGGCCTGCCAGGCTACGAGACCACCTATGGCGACTACTCCCCTGCTGGCACCACCCAGCAGATCAGCTTACTGCGGGAGACTTTGGGCGCATTGGCCAACGCCACTGCGGTCGACGCAATTGACGAAGTCTCGCTTGACGCGATGACCGAGCGATTGAGCCTCGAACTGGAAATCCTGTTCACCGGGCGCACCGAGCTGAACAATATCGCCAGCGCGGCACAGGAAATCCGCTCAATCATCGATTTGATGCCGCAGGAGTCCTCCGAGGACTACGCTTTCATCGCCCAGCGAATGTCCAACATTCCGGCTGCGATTGACGGCTACATCGCATCTTTGCGTGATTCCGCTTCAAATGATCTGGTTGCGGCGCAGCGCCAAGTGTCCATAGTGATCACGCAAACCACCGATTACGCCAAGGATGGCGGATTCTTCGACCAGTTGGCCACCTCCGGCACCGCAGTGGATACCGCTTTGCAAGCACAGCTGGAAGCCGGAGCCGAAGCCGCGAAGAATGCCTACCGCAAACTCACCGCGTACTTGCAAGATGAACTCCTGGCACAGGCACCGGCCGAAGACGCGGTGGGCCGAGAGTACTACTCGCTGATGTCCCGCCGTTTCCTGGGCGCCGCAGTGGATTTGGAAGAGACCTATGCCTGGGGCGTCGGCGAACTCGATGCCATCATCGCCGAGCAGCGGCGCGTCGCCCAGCAGATCAAACCGGGCTCCACGATCGAGGAAGCCAAGAAGATCCTCAACGAGGATCCGGCGCGCAAGCTCTCAGGCACCGACGCCTTGCGGGAGTGGATGCAGGGCAAGGCTGACCAGGCCATGGCGGACTTGTCGGGCAAGCACTTTGACATCCCGGCGCCAATGGACCGCATCGAATGCATGATCGCTCCGACCCAGGATGGCGGCGTGTACTACACCGGCCCATCAGAAGACTTCAGCCGCCCGGGACGGATGTGGTGGTCGGTTCCGCCTGGAGAAGATGAATTCACCACGTGGGCCGAGCTCACCACCGTCTATCACGAGGGCGTTCCCGGCCATCACCTGCAGATCGGTACAGCCCAAATGCAGGCTTCCACGCTCAACAGCTGGCGCAGATTGATGTGCTGGGTTTCCGGCCAGGGCGAAGGCTGGGCGCTGTACTCCGAACGCCTCATGCACCAGCTGGGCTACCTCGATGACCCGGGCGATTACATGGGCATGCTCGATGCGCAACGCATTCGAGCCGCGCGAGTGGTCTTTGATATAGGAGTTCACCTGGGCTTGGAAGTTCCTGCACAGTGGGGCACCGGCACCTGGAACGCCGAAAACGGCTATGAATTCCTGGAGAAGAATCTGGACATGTCCACGGGTCAGCTGGACTTCGAGTACAACCGCTATTTGGGATGGCCAGGCCAGGCTCCGTCCTACAAGATCGGCCAACGGCTCTGGGAGCAGATCCGCGACGATCTCGCGGCCGCCGAGGGCGAGGACTTCTCGCTCAAGGAATTCCATACCGCGGCATTGAAGCTCGGTTCAGTTGGCCTGGATACCTTGAAGCGCGCCCTAGTGAAGTAGCCTCCAGGAAATCGGCTTGGCGGTCCTGCTTATTGGCAGGACCGCCATTCGTTTTATCCCTTGTAGCTGGAAATCTGGATCAGATTGCCACACGCGTCATCAAAGGTCGCAACCACAACGGGTCCGGCATCCGTCGGTTCTTGCGTGAACTTCACGCCCAGTGAGCTAAGACGCTCGAATTCCACCTGGACATCATCAACGGCAAAGGAAGTTGCCGGGATGCCGTCTGCTTTCAGTGCTGAACGGTACGGCCCAACGGCAGGGTGTGCTGAAGGCTCCAGAAGCACTTCAGGACCTTGCTCCTGGTCCGCTGCAACAAGGGTCAGCCAGCTGTATTCGCCCACAGGTATATCGTGCTTGACCTTGAAGCCCAGCACCTCGGTATAGAACGCTTTAGCTTTCGCCTGATCATCCACGCACACACTAGTGATATAAACCCGCATTATTTCCTTCTTTCAGTTCCGGCCCATGCAGCAACCAGGGATTTCCCACGCCTTGCTGGCTTCTACCTTTCCATATGGTTCCGACAGGTCAAGATCACGGAAGCAGTACTGAAGAGCCCAGCTCTATATTCCAGGGAAAAACAACAAGAAATTATTGATTAACGATAGATAATAGCCGAAAATCATTAGATGACCAGTCTCGCAGTTTTACCCGCCCGAATCGCGCTCATCGCAATCTTCCTCGGGGTGCTCCTTGGCCAAGTGCTGATTTTGCCGATGTTCATCGAGGAGACCATCTACATTCATCCCGAAGTGGCCCATCTGGCGACCCCGTACCGGTGCGCAGTGACGGCCGGGCTTGCTTGCCTGCAGATTGTCCTCATTTGTTTTTGGATCCTCATATCGAAGCTTCGGCGCCGAACCTTCTACCAGGCCAGCTCACTGCACTGGTTCAGCATCGCCAGTTGCGCCGCCGCTGCAGCAACCCTGCTGGTCCTGGGACTCGGAATTCACCTCTTGGGGTTTATCGGCGCTGGCGGTCCCGGTGTCGTCCTTGCCGTTGCCGGCGGGGCGGCACTGGGAGGAACTGCCACTTGCTTGCTGGTCGCCCTGCGCGGCATGCTCGCGTCCAGGATACGAAAGCAAACTGCGTGAAGTGAGCGATGCTTCTTCAAGCACAGTCACGGCGATTAGTCCAGCAACAATGGCACGGAGCCAAAAATTCCCATGTGAAGATCTGTGTCCCCGCACCGAAGTCTTCGCACAAATCGTGCGCCATTTCGCCGGTCCAGTGACCCTAGACACCGCTTTTCAGTGCAATAAAGCACAAACGGCGAAATACCGTCATGTTGCGTAACATAAACTGCCGCCGGCGAAGAAAAGCGCCCTAATCTTGAACGCATGTCTACTACCGCGCCTTCATCTAAGCTTCCACGCTGGATGACCAATTTCGGCCCGCAGATCATTGCGGCGCTGATTGTTGGTCTTCTACTGGGTCTCCTAGCCAAGTACACCGGCAGCACCGCCGAGGAACCCAACGGGCTGGGTGAAGCCCTGTCGATCATTGGTTCCAGCTACGTTGCGTTGCTGCGCACTGCAGTGATCCCACTGATCTTCTTTGCGGTTGTCGCCTCAATTGCCAATTTGGCCAAGGTCACCAATGCGGCACGCCTTGCGTGGCAGACCCTGCTCTGGTTTGCCATCACTGCCTTGATCTCGGTAATCATCGGCATGGTTCTTGGCACCGTTTTCCGCCCCGGAGCGAATACCGGCCAGGGCATGCCAGATGAATACGATGGCAAGACCGGCGACTGGCTCGGCTTCCTCACTGGCCTGGTCCCAGCCAACTTCCTGGGTCTGGGCGCGAGCACCAAGCTGGTTGATGAAGCAACCGCTTCCACCTCGATCAGCTTCAACGTCCTGCAGATACTGGTCATTGCCATCGCCGTGGGCGTCGCTGCCCTCAAGGTTGGCAAGGCGGCCGAACCATTCCTCGCGTTCTCGGCCTCTATCCTGGCGATCATCCAGAAGGTCCTCTGGTGGATCATCCGCATCGCGCCGATCGGCACGGTTGGCCTGATCGGCAACGCTGTTGCCACCTATGGCTGGGACACTATTGGCGCACTGGGCAAGTTCACCGTTGCAATCTACGTCGGCTTGGCACTGGTGCTATTCGCGCTCTACCCGGTACTGGTCCGCGCACATGGCCTGTCAATCAAGCAGTACTTCTCGGGTGTATGGCCTGCAGTGCAGCTGGCCTTCGTTTCACGCTCTTCGATTGGCACCCTGCCATTGACCCAGCGCGTGACCGAACGCAACCTCGGGGTGCCTTCGGGCTACGCTTCCTTCGCAGTGCCGCTGGGCGCGACTACCAAGATGGACGGCTGCGCTGCCATCTATCCGGCGATCGCAGCAATCTTCGTTGCCCAGTTCTTCGGTATTGAGCTGTCCCTCACCGATTACTTCTTGATTGCGCTGGTTTCCGTATTGGGCTCGGCAGCAACCGCAGGCACTACCGGCGCCATCGTCATGCTGACGCTGACCCTTTCCACCCTGGGCCTGCCGCTGGCAGGCGTTGGCCTGCTGATGGCCGTTGACCCGATCATTGATATGGGCCGCACCGCGGTAAATGTCGCCGGCCAAGCACTGATTCCAACCATTGTCGCCAAGCGCGAGGGCATCTTGGACATTGACATGTACAACGCACCACGCAATGGCAACCCCTTCGCTGATGAAAGCATCTCAGCGGCAGATGCTGAGGCAGCTGCAACCAAGTAGGCATTGCTGAAAGAAATCGGCGCACGAGCACTACTGCTCGTGCGCCGATTTCCGGTTAAAGGTCACACGGATTCACTTTGCACAGGGTGCAACTTTGCACGTAGTGTAAGTTATGTGACTTCCCCGAGTACCGGCACCCGCCGCGAACTAAACAAACGAGCAACGAAACAAGCCATCGTTGAAGCCGTCGCGGATCTGCTTCGCAAAGGCTCTGCCACGGCGCTTACCGCTACGCAGATCGCTGAAGCGGCCGGTGTTTCGCGCCGTACACTCTTCAACTACTTTCCATCAGTAGATGCGGTCTTCTCCTATCCCCTGCACCAGGTTCTGGGAACCATGGTGGATTCCATTAGCGACCTGACCGACTCCATGCCTCTGGTCGAAGCGATCATCGAATCGCTCAAGTCTGATGACGTGTCGCAGATGCTCGGGCAAGTGGCCCAGTTTGGTGCATTCTTGCGAACGGAAGAAGCCAACTGCGGCTTCCCCGCCACGATGAACGAATGGCGGACAGCCACCACGGAAGTCATCGAAAAAGTCGCCCGCCGTTATCCGCAGGCCGACAGTTTTTCCATCAGAGTCTTTACCCATGCTCTGCTCGGCGCAGGCCAAGCAGCATTTGATGAGTGGATCGAGCGTCTGCCAGCTACCGAAACTCACGGTCTGGATATTTCCCCCGAGCTCATCTCCGTCTTCCATTCCTTGATTACCCAGGCCATGAAAACCCTTGACCAGGGTTTTACCGCCTTGCCGCTGACCAGCACTAGCACCTTGAAGGACATCTAAGCTCATGGCTTCCCTCCTCTACCGCCTCGCTCGATGGGCACACCTGCACCGCTACCGCGTCATTTCAATGTGGCTGGCGGCCTTCATCTTCATCGGCCTGTGCGCCAGCTTGTTCATGGGCCAGCTATCGAATACCTTCACCCTGCCCGGAACTGAAACCCAGCGCACCCTCGACCGAATGAAGGAAGAGCTCCCGGATCTCGCCGGCGGCTCTGGCTCGATTGTGTTCCGTGAAAGCTCGAACCGGCCGCTGAACGAAACCCAGCAGCAGGCCGTCGCCGAGTCCCTGGAACAGCTGGCCATGCAGTCCCAGGTAGTCGAAGCCATGAGCCCCTTCGAACTGCAGGAACAGCTCGATAAGGCGCAGCCAGAGCTGGAGAAAGCGCAGCAGGAACTCGTTGACGGCCAGGAAAAGCTTGACGATGCCAAGGTGCAGATTGCCGATGGCAAGGTGCAGCTCAAGGAAGGCCGCGAGGAACTCACCGATGGCTGGGCACAGTACTTTGACGGCCAGAAGGAAATCCAGGCTGCCGAGCCGCAAATTGCCGCCGCCGAAAAGCAGCTCGCCGATAGCCGCGCGCAGCTGGAAACCGGCCAGCGCGAGCTGACTTCGGGTCGTGCCCAGATGGAAGCCGGCGAAACGAAGTACAACGCCGGATTAGCCCAGTACAAGGACGGAACGGCCGAATACAACGCTGGCCGCGCAAAGTTCGACGCTGGCGAGCAGAAGCTCGATGCCGCTGACGCCAAGCTCGCCGCGGGCGAGAAGGAGTACCAGGCTGGCATGGAACAGCTGCTGGGCGACTCTTCCCGCGAAGAATTCGACGCAACCCTGTCGGCAGGCAAGGAAGAAGCCACCACGGGTCTGAAGTCAGCTGAAGATGGCCTGGCCGCCGCACAGGCCGGACTGGCCGAGGCTGAAGCCGCTATCGATGATCTGAAGATCCAGATTGCAGGCGTGCAACAGCAGCTTGATGCCGCTGAAGAAGCCGGCAATGAAAAGGAAATCTCCGAATACACCGCTGCGTTGAACGCCTTGCAGGGTGGTCTCGCCGAAGCCGAAGCCGGCAAAACCTCGGCTGAATCCGGCATCGCCCAAGCGACCGCCGGTAAGCAGCAGGCCACCGCCGCACTGGGGCAGATCGCCAAGGCCGAAGCCGGCTTGAAGCAGCTTGACGCCGCCCGCAAGGAACTCGACGCTGGACAGGCCCAGGCCAAGGCCGGCCATCAGGAACTGGAGGCGAACCGCAGCCAGCTTAGCGCCGCCAAAACCCAGCTGGACGACGCCAAGGCGCAGCTGGATGCAGCGAAAACTGAGATCGCCAGCAACAAGGTGAAGCTGAGCGAAGGCCAGGCCGAGCTCGATGCCGGCAGGGCCAAGCTGGAGGCCGGGCAACGTGAATTCGATGCCAAGAAGGCCCAGTTCCTTGCAGGCAAGGCCGAGCTGGCAGAAGCCAAGAAGCAGCTTGAAGACGGCGAAAAAACCATCAAGGAAAAGACCGCCGAGCTTGAGCAGGGCGAGAAGGACATAGAGCAAGGCCTGAAGGATCTGGAATCCGGCCGAGCTGAACTGGAATTCGCTTCGCGCCAGGTGGGCGCAAGCTCCGATATGCGTTTCGTTTCCGAAGACGGCAGTACTGCAGTTTCGCAGGTGACCTTCAAGGTCCAGACCGACGCTTTGACTCCCGATGACCGCGAGCAGATCAAGGCTATCGCCGCAGGTCCACAGGCTAACGGCGTTGAGGTGCTGTTCTCCAAGGAGATCATGCAGGACATGTCCCAGGTCTTCGGAGCCTCGGAAATCATTGGTGTGGTCATCGCTGCCATTGTCCTGATTGCCATGCTCGGCACCTTGGTCGCCGCCGGCCTGCCGCTGTTGCTGGCGATCCTCGGTGTGGGCGCTGGCGTGGGCACTACGATGGCGTTCTCCTCGCTGATTGACATGGCCTCGATTACCCCTGCCCTGGCTCTCATGCTGGGCCTTGCGGTGGGCATTGACTATGCGCTGTTCATCATCCACCGCCACCGTTCGCAGCTGTTGTCCGGCATGGAGGTCGGAGAGTCGATTGCACGCGCCGTGGGAACCAGCGGCAACGCGGTGGTCTTCGCCGGGCTGACCGTGATCATCGCACTGGCCGCACTGGCTGTTCCAGGGCTTCCGTTCCTGACCGTCTTGGGCCTGTCGGCCGCGTTCACCGTGTTCTGCTCGGTGCTGCTGAACATCACTTTGCTGCCAGCACTGCTGTCCCTGGCCGGCACCAAATTGGTTTCCAAGCGGGCCCGCAAGAAGGCAGCCGCGGATGCCGCGATTCCCCACATCAAGGAATCGTTCTCCATTCGCTGGGTTCGCATGGTCACCAAGATCGCTGTTCCGGTGACCCTGCTGGTGATACTCGTCCTGGGTGCCATCGCCCTGCCGGCCACGCAGATGCGAACCGCTTTGCCTGATGGCAGTGCAGAACCTGCCGATTCGCAGGCCTTCCAGGCCTACGAGCAAACCAGCGACAAGTTCGGTTCCGGCTACAACGGCCCGCTGCTGGTCTTAGCTGATCTGCCTGCAGGGCTCAGCGAGCGCGAAGCTGAGGAAACTAGCCTCGATGTGGCCGAGAAACTGCGCGAATACAACGGCGTGGTGGCCGCAATTCCAGTCACCATGACCGAAGACCGCACCTTGGCAGCCATCCAGGTGATCCCTACCGATGGCCCTTCCTCGGAAGCCACCGAAGCGCTGGTGCACCAGCTGCGTGCGGACTACTCGGAGTTCTCCGAGGCCACGGGTGCCGACATTGCCGTGACCGGCCAGGTTGCCGCGCAGATTGACGTCTCCGAAAAGGTCACCGCCGCCCTGGTACCGTACCTGAGCATCGTGGTTGGCCTGTCGCTGATCCTGCTGCTGCTGGTCTTCCGTTCGGTCGTGGTTCCATTGCTGGCCACCGGTGGCTTCCTGCTCTCGCTGGCCGCGGCCTTCGGCGCCAGCGTCATGGTTTACCAGTTCGGCTGGTTCTCCGGCCTCTTCGATGTGAACGTTCCCGGTCCGCTGCTCAGCTTCCTGCCGATCCTGCTCACCGGCATCCTGTTCGGGCTGGCCATGGACTACCAGGTCTTCCTGGTCTCGGCGATGCGTGAACGCTACGCTCACGGCGAGCCGGCCAAGGACGCGGTCCGTTCCGGCTTCTCGATGGCAGCACCGGTCGTCACCGCCGCTGCGCTGATCATGATCTCGGTCTTCGCCGGCTTCGTGTTCTCGCACCTGGCAATGATCCGCCCGCTCGGTTTCGCGCTGGCTTTCGGTGTGCTCTTCGATGCGTTCATCATCCGCATGACCTTCATTCCGGCAGTGATGCACCTGCTGGGCGACAAGGCCTGGTACCTGCCTAAATGGCTGGACAAGATCCTGCCGGATGTTGATGTCGAAGGATCGAAACTCAACGATATGCTGGATTCCGGGGAAAGCACTTCCGCTGATAATTCCAGCCAGGACCAGGCCAAGGAGAACGCCGCCGTATGAGCGAACAGATGAAGACAGGACCCCGGTTGCTGCTGGCTTCGGCTTCGTGGGGACGCAAGAAGGTCCTGGCCGATGCGGGCATCAAATTCACCACCCAGGTTTCCGAGGTGGATGAAGATGCGGTGCTGGCAGCTGCCGTAGCCCGCAACGGCGAGCAGAGTCCAGCGCAGACCGCATTGCTGCTGGCTCGTGCCAAGGCCGAGAACGTGACCCAGGCAGATCATCCGGCAGGCACCGTGGTGCTGGGCTGCGATTCGGTCTTCGAACTTGATGGCGTGGCCTACGGCAAGCCGCACACCAAAGAGGTAGCCCGCGAACGATGGCTGCAGCTGAGCGGTTCTACCGGAATCCTGCACTCGGGCCATTGGCTGATTGATCCCGCCAATCCGGAACAGGCTCGCGGCCAGGTATCTTCCACCGTGGTGCATTTCTCCACCGTGGATGATGCCGAGATCGAGGCCTACGTCGCCAGCGGGGAACCGCTGCCCTGCGCCGGGGCATTCACCATTGACGGGCTGGCTGCAGCCTTCATCGAGTCCATCGAAGGCAACTTCCAGAACGTCGTCGGATTGGATGTCTTCGTGCTGCGCGGCCTGCTGGCCCAAGCCGGGATCAGCATCGTGGATCTCTGGAAATAATCCGGTTCCGGCCGGCAAATGGTGTCTTCCGCCCCACAGCGGAAGGCACCTTTTTCATGCCTGCAGTTCCCTGCTCAGCAGCATCTGTTCGTGCCCGAACCCGCGCTGGAGCATGATGTGGCGCCGGCAGCGGCGGCAATGGAAGTATTCAACAATCCCGGCGGAAGTCCGATGCCTGGATCCGATCTCCCAGCAGTGCTCATGGACATCGGTTTCCTGCCGGGAATCAACGGCTTGGCTGTGCTGTGCAATAGTCATGGCTCCAGCATGATGTAATGCTCTTATGCAACTCAACCCTTACGGAGAATATGCGGTGCTCCTCGCTGCGTCGCTGGCCAATGACTGGCCATCGGACCGCGACGGCATCGAACAACGCACCCGGCAGAGCGGCATGACCATGCCTTTTCCGCGGCTCGCCTCGGACTATGCCCAAACGCGCGCGGTAGTGGATGACTGGCTGGACATCGTTGACGCGCCGTCCGATCCCGAGCGGGCGCTGCTGCTGAATTTGCAGGCGGCTCGAGCTTCGGCCTATCCGCGCCTGGTGGACCACGATGGGGAGGGTTGGCACCTGCACTATCGCGATGACGGCCAGAGCATGCCCCAGGTGCTGCGCTCGGTCTTCTGCGTGGGCACGGCATTGCACCTGACCACCAGGGGCATGCACCGGCTGCGGCGCTGCGAGGCCGCACCCTGCGGCCACGTGGTTGTGGACGTGACACGCAACGGGCGCCAGCGTTTCTGCTCAGTGCGTTGCGCCAATCGCGCGGCCATCAGGCGGCACCGCGAACGGCAGGCGTAGCTGCCGGGGCTGATTCATGCCAGGCCGGAACCATGGCGTGGCGGCGCACGGCGGGAGGCCGGGTTGGCTTGGCTAGGATATGGATGTGACTTCAGCTATCCGTTCCGCGCGCCGCGCGGATATTCCCAGTGCGTCCTCTACTTTGGCCGAGGCGTTTGCGTTCTACCCCTGGACACGGTGGAGCATTCCAGCCGATCGCTACCTGGAGCGCTTGGAACGCCTTCAAGCCGTCTACCTTTCCCACGCTCTGGAGCATGGAGTCGTCCTGGTCAGCGAGGACCTCGACGGTGTCGCTGCGCTCCTGCCACCAAGTTGTCCAGAGCCTGGCTTGGGCATGCAGGAAGAGATTTCGCAGCTGATGGGCGATCGCTTGGAGATCACCTACGGAGCCGACCTGCCACAGCGGCCTGAGAACGCGTGGGACTTTGCCACGCTTGGGGTTGCTGGATCCAGCGTTGGACGGGGTCTTGGTTCGGCACTCATCAGCCGGTGCCTGAACCATATTGCCGCGTCGGACTATCCCGAGGTGTCGCTGGAAACATCCAACGAGAGAAACGTCCGCCTATACGAGCGGCACGGTTTCGAGGTATTGCATCGCACCGCGATAGCAGAGGGACCTGTGGTGTACACCATGGGCGCCAACCTTGGATAGCCCAATCCTGCAGGCGTCAAGCGGCCCTTCAGGAATCCCTTGGCTCCCGGCCAGCTAGAACACTAGAATGTTCTCGTGGATCCTGGTCCAGCCCACCTCTTCCAAGTCCGGGAAGTCGGCTCCGGCCCGGACCAGCATCATCCTCATTCCAGGAGCGCTCACTTCGACGATGGCATCCGCGTCCCGGCCCCGCCGCATCCGCCAGCAGCGGAAGCCTCTCCCTGGGCGAATTTGAACAGGCAAGCCGTTTGCTCATCTGCCGATGCGGTGGCGAAGTAGTCGGCGTTGCCGTGCGTGACCAGAAATCGCACGGATTGCATGCCAAGGTTCTCCAACTGGCTCCTATCCCCCGGCCACTGGTCGGCTCCAGCCGGTTCGCGGTCAAGCGCCGGGATGCCGGTTGCGCTGGAACAACCGGCCAAGGCGAGCAGTCCAGCAGCCAGCAGCGCACAGAGCGCTTTGCCTCGATTTCCCACGGCGGCCTCCTTGTTTTCCATCTTGGCGATAGCCTAGTTCGCCGGGTGCGCGAAGACTAGGGCAGAGGCCAGCGCTGCCAGCGCACCAGCGGAGAGCAGCGCCCCTTCCAGGCCTCGCCGGCGACAGGGTCCGCAAGCCTCCCTGGGCAGGTTCCACGTTGAGCCAGCGCCAAGGTCCTTTGTAGGATTCCTCCAAAAAATTCACCCTAACACCCTCGTTCTAGGCGATAACTACATATAGTTCCCACAAAAACGATAGGCTCATAGCTGAGAAACCCTATTTTTAAAAGACAAGGTTCATGATGAATCCATTGACGAAGGTGCTTATCGCCAACCGCGGCGAGATTGCAGTGCGTATTATCCGTGCCGCACGCGATGAAGGAATCGAGTCCGTTGCGGTCTATGCCGACTCGGATCGCGATGCCCTGCATGTGCGTCTGGCTGATGAAGCCTACGCGCTGGGCGGTACCACCGCCGCTGAATCGTACCTTCGCATTGAGAAGATCCTGGACGCAGCTGAACGCTCCGGCGCCGACGCGATCCACCCGGGCTACGGCTTCCTCTCGGAGAACGCCGAATTCGCCCAGGCTGTTATTGAAGCGGGCTTGACCTGGATTGGCCCTTCGCCAGAGTCCATCGACCAGCTCGGCGACAAGGTCAAGGCCCGTCACATTGCTGAAAAGGTGGGCGCTCCACTGGTTCCCGGCACCAAGGATCCGGTGGCCTCGGCCGACGAGGTATACGCCTTCGCCGACGAGCACGGACTTCCGCTGGCCATCAAGGCTGCCTACGGTGGCGGCGGACGCGGCATCAAGGTGGTCCGCAACCGCGAAGAAATCGGCGAGATGTACGACTCGGCAGTGCGTGAAGCTGTCGCGGCTTTCGGCCGCGGCGAATGCTTCATCGAACGCTTCCTGGACGCACCGCGCCACGTGGAGACCCAGTGCTTGGCCGATATCCACGGCAACGTGGTTGTCGTCTCCACCCGCGACTGCTCGCTGCAGCGCCGCAACCAGAAGCTGGTTGAAGAAGCGCCGGCCCCGTTCTTGAGCGAAGAGCAGACCACCCGGCTGTACGAAGCTTCCAAGGCCATCTTGCGCGAAGCGAAGTACAACGGCGCGGGCACCTGCGAATTCCTGGTAGGCCAGGATGGCGTCATTTCCTTCCTCGAGGTTAATACCCGTCTGCAGGTTGAGCACCCGGTCTCCGAGGAAGTCACCGGCCTGGACTTGGTTCGCGAGCAGTTCCGCATCGCCCGCGGCGAAGAACTGGGCTACACCGACCCGGAGATCCGCGGCCACTCCTTCGAGTTCCGCATCAACGGCGAAGATGCCGGCCGCAACTTCATGCCGACCCCAGGCACCATCTCCAAGATGAACCTGCCATCGGGGCCCGGCGTTCGCGTTGACTCGGGCATCGAGCAGGGCGAAAGCGTTTCAGGGAACTTCGACTCGATGATCTCCAAGCTGATCGTCACCGGCAGCACCCGTGAAGTGGCTGCGGCTCGTGCCCGCCGTGCGCTGGAAGAATTCCAGATCGAGGGCATGGCTACCGTACTGCCATTCCACCGCGCAGTGATGAGCGATCCATCGTTCGTTCCGACCCAGGGGCCATTCAAGGTCCACACCCGCTGGATCGAAACCGAATTCGATACCGCCATCGAGCCCCACCCGATGCCTATGGACGGCGAGGACGCAGCCGAAGACGAGCGCACCAGCGTGACCGTTGAAGTTGGCGGCAAGCGCCTGGAAGTCACCCTTCCTTCGTCGCTGGGATCGGTATCCTCCAACGGTGCCGAGAAGGCCGCAGGGAAGAAGAAGCGCAAGCCGGGCCGCAAGGCAGCCAGCTCCGCTGGCGCGAACAGCGCAGAACTGCGTTCGCCGATGCAGGGCACCATCGTGAAGGTTGCCGTTGAGAATGGCGAGGCCGTGGCCCAGGGCGATCTGATTGTCGTGCTGGAAGCGATGAAGATGGAGCAGCCAATTACTGCGCACCGTGATGGCGTGGTCAGCGGCTTGGAAGTTGCCCCAGGCGAGACCCTGTCATCGGGCGCCGTCATCGCTTCGATCGAAGAAGCCAAGTAGCACTCGTTGGTATCGACGCAGGGCCTGGACAGATATGTCCAGGCCCTGCGTCGTTCTGCAACTGGAATCTTCTACTCTGGCACCTGTCCATGTTCTGCCCAGTGCGCCATGGATGCCTTCAGGTGATCGGGCATGAGCAGGAACTTCGGTTCAAGCTCTTCCCAGCCAGGCATTTTCGCTTGGCGGCTAGCTGCTTCGTGCGCCGCATCGATCTCCTGCTGCGTATCGAGCCCGCTGCCGTTCTCGCCTACCAGGCTCAGGTGGTAGATCCATGTTGAACCATCGGCTTCCACATGCCTGAATGTTGCTTCCAGCGCTGCCCGTTGTGCCGATAAGGATGCTTCGCATTCCTCGTAGCGCGCATTGAGCATGTCCATCCAGGCGCCAAAGTTCTCATCCTGCCCATCCTTGATCCTTGAACGGCTCAGCTCCAGACGCATGCCTTGCGGCACTGAAGCTGGCATCGCAAAGCCGGGAAAGTCCCGAGGCGTGGGATTGTAGGGAACATGCGGTTCTTTTTCGACCATGACGTGATGCTTCCAGAATCCGCCTGTTTTGTCACTGCTATTCGGATGCTGGAAGTTCCCGCACGCCAGCCAATGGATACTGAATAAGGAGGGTGGTTCGGGCTACTGCCGAGCTAGCCAGGCATCGAAGGTTTCGTGGCCCAACCGGGCGGAACCGCCCGGCAGCAGTCCCCCATCACGCATGGCCTTGCCCATGGGGCCAGGAACAGGCACTTCAACCATCTTTGGAGACCTGCCTTGGGCCTGCAGGTACTTGGCAAACAGGTCGGGAGCGTATTCTTCTTGCGGCCCAGCAAGGTCTTGCACCACGCCCTGCGCCGGCGCCTCAGCAAGATCCACTAGTGCTGCGGCCACTTCGATGCCCGCGATGGGCTGCATCCGCATTTTCGGCGCCATCTGCACCGGACCCGCGCCCAGACGCTTGATATTCTGGCCAATGAATTCGTGGAACTGGGTCGAGCGCAGCAGCGTATAGCCACCGGGAAGCATGTGCAGCATCCGCTCTTGCACGGCTTTGCCCGCGTAATAGCTGGAATCCACTTCGGCCGCTCCGATGATCGAGAGCGCCACGTGGTTCTGCACCCCGGACTCGCGCCCCACGCTGACGAGGTTGGCCGTCGAGTGGGTGAAATACCGCATGGATGCAGCAGAGCTGGTGGTGGAAACTCCGGAAACATCGATGACCGATTGGCAGTCAACCAGCCACTGCTTTACCGCGTTGCGGTTCACCAGGTCGCATCCCACGGACCGTGCGAGCACCACTGGTTCGTGGCCAGCACTCTTGAGTTTTTCGACCACCAGCGTGCCGATAGCGCCGGTGCCTCCCGCAACTGCAATACGCATGAGCATTCCCCTTCGGTATTGGATATCCCGCGTCCCATGCTTCCATGCCGCGCATCAAGTTGTCAGGGGTTAATGACCCTTTTCAGCTCGTATTCATCCAGGCTGCACGGAAACGGGAAACGGCCCGGCGAATCATCATGGCTTGATGATTCGCCGAGCCGTTCCCTCGGCAAGACTGTCGAACTACTCGACCCACTCTTCCATGTCCATGTCAGAGGTATCGCGCGTCATGAACAACGCGACCAAGGTCAGTACCGCGCCAAGTGCCAAGTACAGGCCAACGCCGGTGGTGTTGCCCGCACCTGCCTTCCACAGGGCTACAGCCACGAAGGACGCAGGAGCCGCACCGATCACCGAGGACATGTTGTAGGCAACAGCCGAGCCGGTGTAGCGGACATTGGACGGGAACAGCTCAGGCAGATACGCAGCCATTGGGCCGAAAGTCAGACCCATCAGGGTGAACCCGATGATCAGCCCGGCCATGGCAGCGCCCTGGCCTGGACCGAAGAACAAGGTCCAGGACAGTCCGAAGACGAAGATGCCCGCGGTAACCCAGATCAGGAACTTGCGGCGGCCGAACTTCTCAGCCAACGGGCCCGAAACCACGGTGAAGATGCCGAAGAAGACGACACCGATGATCAGCATGGTCAAGAAGGTCGGGCGTTCAATGCCCAAGCCCGGAACGAAGCCTGCGGCGTCAAAGGTCTTGCCCTTGGCTTCAGCTGCAGCAGTCGCCTGCTCGATGGTAGCTGGCTGGGTGCCGTAGGTCAGGGTGAAGGAGGTCATCAGGTAGAACAGCACATAGGTTGCCAGCATGATGAAGGTACCGGCCAGGGTTGGGCGCCAGTGCTTCTTCATGGTCACCGCAAACGGCGACTTCACTACCTTCTTCTGATCCAGGACCTTCTTGAAGGACGCGGATTCAACCAGCTTCAGGCGTACCCACAGGCCGATGATCACCATGACTGCCGAGAAGTAGAACGGAACGCGCCAGCCCCATGCCATGAACTGCTCTGCAGTGCAGAAGGTCTGCAGGGCCACGAACATCAGGTTCGCAATGATGAAGCCGATGGGTGCGCCCAGCTGGGGGAACGTGCCGTAGATGGCGCGCTTGTTCTTCGGCGCATTCTCGGTGGCCAGCAGCGCAGCGCCGGACCATTCGCCGCCCAGCGCCAGGCCCTGTGCGAAGCGCAGCAGCACCAGTGCGGTCGGAGCCAAAACGGTCCAGTTGCCCGCGGCCGGCGGCAGGAAGCCGATCAGGAAGGTGGCAATGCCCATCAGCAGCAGTGACGCCACCAGGGTGCCCTTGCGGCCGAGCTTGTCGCCGTAGTGGCCGAAAATGATCGAGCCCAGTGGACGAGCCACGAAAGCCACGCCGAAGATCGCGAACGATGAAAGGATCGCGTTGATGGTGGAGGCGTTAGGGAAGAACAACGCCGGGAAAACGAGAACCGACGCGGTGGCGTAGGCGTAGAAGTCGAAGAATTCGACAGTGGTGCCAATCATGCTGGCAAACAGCACGCGACCGCGGGTGTTTTCCTTCGGCGCCACTGCTTGGTTAGCCTGCGACATGGAGGCTGCTCCTTAGAGTGAAAGTACGAGTCTGATGTTCATTTACGTTGCCATAATCGTAAACCTCGGTGACCAGTATTCGGATATTGATGTCCAGCATTTGGACACCAGATGAAATGAAACTGAACAGCAAACGGCAATTCACGGGCCTACTAGCAGGAATATGCGCTTCCACATACTGAGACGTGACCTGAGAAAACGGTTTTTACACTTATATCAGAGTCGGTCGGCAAAGTGAATGGCGTCACAAGAGCTTGTATTACGGCACTAATGGCAAAAGGACGGCATCTCCCTGAATGCAAGGGAAATGCCGCCCTGGTAAAGTTCTTCAGAACCTACCGATGACGGTGCAGGCGACGTGCCGCTTCGGCCAGCGAACCGGACAACGACGGGTAAACGGTGAAGGTTTCAGCCACGTCATCAACATGAAGGCTGTTCTGGACCGCCAGTGCCAGCGAGAAGATCAATTCACTGGCACGCGGAGCAACCACAACACCGCCGATAACAGTGCCCGAGCCCTTGCGGGAAACGATCTTCACGAAGCCCTGGTCCACGTTCATCATCTTGGCGCGAGCGTTGGTGTTCAGGTCAACCTTGATGATGTTGGCCTGGTACTTGCCCTCGGCAACCGCACGCTGGGTCACACCCACGGTAGCGATTTCCGGGGAGGTGAAGACGTTGGATGCCACTAGATCCAGGTTCAATGGCTTTACCGAGTCGCCGAGCAGGTGGGCCACGGCAATGCGGCCCTGCATGGCTGCTACCGAAGCCAGGGCGAAGACGCCCGTGCAGTCGCCGGTAGCGTAGATGTTGGTTGCGGTAGTGCGCGAAACGCCATCGACCTTGATGTGGCCCGAGTCGGTCAGCTGCACACCGGCTTCTTCCAGACCCATGTTGGCGGTATTGGGGATGCCGCCCACTGCAACCAGGCAGTGGCTGCCTTCGAGCACGCGACCGTCCGCCAAGGTGACCAGCACCCTGTCGCCCTGGCGCTCCACGCCCTCGGCGCGAGCCTGGGAAACAACGTTAACGCCGTTGTCCTTGAAAGCATCTTCCAGCACGCCAGCTGCGTCTGCATCCTCGCCGGGCAGCACGCGGTCGCGCGAGGAAACCAGCGTGACCTTGGCACCGAGCAAGTTGTACGCCGAAGCGAATTCTGCACCGGTAACGCCGGAGCCTACAACGATCAGGTGTTCAGGCACCTCGTTCATGTTGTAGATCTGGGTCCAGTTGAAGATTCGCTCGCCATCAGGCTTGGCGGTAGGCAGTTCGCGCGGGTGGGCTCCCACGGCAATCAGCATGGCGTCCGCTTCGATTTCCTGCTCGGAACCATCCGGGTGCGATACGGCAACCGTGTGGTCGTCCAGCAAGCGGCCCTCGCCGATCACGATGCGCACGCCAGCGCGTTCGAGGGTGGTGCGGATATCCGAGGACTGCTCCTTGGCAAGATCCAGCAGGCGGTGGTTCACCACCGAGAAGTCGGTGACGGCCGAGTCGAGGCCGTCAACGTGGACTCCAAAGGTCTCTGCGTGCTTCACCCGGCGCACTGCGTCCGCCGTAGCGATCAGGGTCTTGGAGGGCACGACGTCGGTCAGCACCGCTGAACCGCCCATGCCTGCACGCTCCACGACGGTGACATTGGCGCCCAGCTGGGCTGCACCCATGGCAGCTTCGTAGCCGCCAGGTCCTCCGCCGAGAATAACTAAACGGGTTGCTTCATTCCTACGATCTGCGCTCACATTCACTATTGTTCACCATGCACGGTGATTGCGCACATCGAAGCACGATCCCGGAACGTGATTTTGAATCTGAAGCACTAGTTTCACCTGACAAAGCGCCCCGCTACCGGTAGCGTATTTCCCGTGACTGATATGCAAAATGACCCACAGGTCCTGGCGGCACAAGCTGCCCAGGCAATCGCCGAACAGACCGGCGTCGAAAAACACGACATCGCGGTGGTCCTGGGCTCCGGTTGGGGCCAGGCCGCCGAACTCATCGGCGAAACCACCCACACCCTGGATGCCGCCTCCATTCCAGGCTTCCATGCCCCGGCCGTACCCGGGCACAAGGGCAGCATCTCCTCGATCCTGACGTCCACTGGAAAGCGGGTCCTGGTTCTGGGTGCCCGCACCCATTACTACGAAGGGCGCGGCGTGCGCGCGGTAGTCCACCCCATCCGCACCGCGGCAGCTGCCGGCTGCGAGCAGCTGGTGCTCACCAACGGTTGCGGCGGCCTGAA
Source organism: Arthrobacter sp. JUb119 (assembly GCF_024807995.1). Lineage (NCBI taxonomy): Bacteria > Bacillati > Actinomycetota > Actinomycetes > Micrococcales > Micrococcaceae > Arthrobacter > Arthrobacter sp. JUb119. Next base: position 289,832 of record NZ_JANUFE010000002.1, on the reverse strand, counting down.
TCCGAACTGGACCCCAGGCACCCCGGTAATGATCTCGGACCACATCAACTTGACTGCCGCCTCCCCTTTGGAGGGCGCGACCTTCGTTGACCTGACCGACCTGTACTCCTCGCGCCTGCGCGAGATTGCCCTCGCAGTTGATCCGACCCTGGATCAGGGCGTGTACGCGCAGTTCACCGGACCGCACTACGAAACCCCGGCCGAAGTCCAGTACGCCAAGGTGATCGGTGCTGATCTGGTCGGCATGTCCACCGCATTGGAAGCAATAGCCGCCCGCCATGCAGGCATGGAGATCTTCGGTATTTCCCTGGTGACCAACCTGGCCGCCGGCATCAGCCCGGTGCCGCTGAGCCACGAGGAAGTCATCGAGGCCGGCCAGGCCGCCGGTCCGCGCATCTCCAAGTTGCTGGCACAGATCATCGCGAAGCTCTAAGCCTCGCATTATCGGCGCAAAGAAGCAGTCAGTGTCCTTCGAAGGGAAATCAGTGAATCACACGCAGAAAATCCAGTTGCTTGATGCGGCGGGCCAATGGGCAGCCCAGGATCCCGATCCGCAAACGCAGGAAGAACTGCAATTACTGATCCAGCGCGTCACCGACGGCGACGCGCTGGCCTTCGAGGACATTGCCGACCGCTTCAGCGGCGTCCTGGAATTCGGCACCGCAGGCCTGCGTGCCGAATTGGGCGCCGGCCCGATGCGCATGAACCGTGTGGTAGTCCTGCGCACCGCTGCGGGCATCGCCCGTTTCCTGGGCGAAAAGGCCAACGGCGGATATGTCCCGAAGGTCGTCATCGGATTCGATGCCCGTTTCAACTCGGATGCCTTCGCCAAGGATTCAGCAGCCGTCTTCGCCGCTGCCGGTTTTGAGGTGCTGCTGATGCCCTCGGCCTTGCCGACCCCGGTGCTGGCTTGGGCCGTTCGTGAATTCAGCGCGGAAGCCGGTGTCATGGTCACGGCCAGCCATAACCCTCCGCGGGACAACGGCTACAAGGTATACGTGGGCGGCAGGATCACCGATGCGCCGGGCCGCGGGGCTCAGATCGTCTCCCCCATCGATGCGCAGATCGCTTCCTTGATTGACCATGACCAGCCAGTGGCGCAGATCCCGCTGGCACAGTCCGGTTGGGAAGTGCTCCCGGCCCCAGGCGAAGAAGGCGATATCGAGGCAGCCTATCTCGCTTCCATCCACCCGATCATCGAAGCGAACCAGCCGCAGGGCCTGGTGCGCAAGAATCTGCGAATTGTGGTTTCGGCAATGCACGGCGTGGGTGGCCACACCATGCGCCAAGCCCTGCTGAACGCTGGATTCGACGACGTGCACATGGTCGTTGAGCAGGAACACCCCGATCCGCTCTTCCCTACCGTGAAGTTCCCTAACCCCGAGGAGCCAGGGGCCATCGACCTGTCGCTGGAACTGGCCCGCACGGTCGGTGCTGATCTGGTCATTGCCAATGACCCCGATGCCGACCGTTGCGCGGCAGCCATCCTCGACGGCGGCAGCTGGCGGATGCTGCGCGGCGATGAGGTAGGTTGGCTGCTCGGGGACCAGGTCTCCAAGACCTTGCCAGAGGGCAAGAAATTGGCCAATTCCATCGTGTCTTCGCGCATGCTGGCAGCCATCGCCAAGGACGCCGGACGCGAGCACGAAGAAACCTTGACCGGATTCAAGTGGATCTCACGCGTTGAGGACCTGGGCTACGGCTACGAAGAAGCCCTGGGCTATTGCGTAGCCCCGGAACTGGTGCGCGACAAAGACGGGATTTCTGCCGGTATCGTCCTGGCCGATCTGGCTGCGCAGTTGAAGGCCTCGGGCAGCTCCATCCCGGACCGCCTGGATGAACTGGCCGCCAAGCATGGCGTGCACGTCACCGACCAGCTGTCCCTGCGCTTCACCGACTTGGCGCAGATCCCGGTGCTCATGGAAAGGATCCGCAAGAACGCTCCGGCCTCGCTGGGCGGCTCCGAGGTTTCCGAGGTGACCGACCTGTCCAGGGGCACCGAAAAGCTCCCTGCGACCAACGCCATGGTCTTGCATACATTTTCCGGTGCCCGCGTGATCGTTCGGCCCTCGGGAACGGAACCGAAACTCAAGTGCTACTTGGAAACTATTGAGCCGGTCGATGATCTGGCCAAGGTCCCTGAAGCCCGCAAACGCGCTACCGCGCAGGTCTTGGCAATCAAGGATGAATTGGCAGCTTACCTGAATGCCAACTAGGCTTACCCCTTCGAGACCTTCATTTGAAATGATTGAAATCTTTATTGTTAGAGGAAATGATGACTGAACTAAGCGCCCGCGAGATCGCAAGCTACATCGATCACACCCTGTTGGCTCAGAATGCTTCCCGCGAACAAATTGTGCAGATCTGCGAGGAAGCCAAGAAGTACGGCTTCAAGTCGGTCTGCGTCAACCCGTTGTGGGTTTCCACCGTTTCGCGCGAGCTGGAAGGCTCGGACGTACTGACCTGTTCGGTCATCGGTTTCCCGCTGGGTGCCTCGGCCACCGATACCAAGGTATTCGAAACCAAGCACGCAGTTGCAGACGGTGCCAACGAAATCGACATGGTGATCGACGTTGCCGCCGCCCTGCGTGGCGATCGGGATGCCTTGGTCAACGAGATCTTCGCCATTGCGCAGGCCGCGCATGAAGGTGGAGCCATCTTGAAGGTCATCATCGAAACCTGCTTGCTCACCGAGGAAGCCAAGGTCCTGGCCTGCGAGGCCGCAAAGGCCGCTGGCGCTGATTTCGTCAAGACTTCCACCGGTTTCTCCACCGGCGGCGCGACCGTCGAAGACGTCGAGCTGATGCGCAAGACCGTCGGCCCGGAAATGGGTGTCAAGGCCTCGGGCGGCGTTCGCAGTGTTGAAACCGCGCGGGCCATGATTGCGGCCGGTGCGACCCGGCTAGGTTCTAGCTCAGGAGTTGCTATCCTAGAGGGAGAGCAAAGCGGTTCCAGCTACTAGGAAATCGCACCAATCCGTTTTCCCAAGGAGAAAAAGTGTACTCGAACGGCAAGAACACTGCCCATTCCGGTGAAGGCCGCCTTGTCGGCAATATCGTCAACCTCGTGATCTTCTTCGTGATGTTCTCGGCTGGCGTCTACACCTTGGGCTACTGGACCCTTGAGGTTGCTTGGTGGCCGACCCTGGTCAGCTTCGCTCTGATGTTCTTGGCTTTCGCTATCCCGATGCACCTGATGGGTCGCGCGGAAAAGGCTGAGGATCTGGTTGCGGCAGCTAACGCCCACCAGAATTAATTAGAACTTTTCAAGAGAGGGAAACCCGTGTCCGGGTTTCCCTCTCTTGCGTTTAAGCTGCCCTGCCTCGCTTAGACTGGCCCCATGGAATCATGGGATCAGCGCATCGAAGAGTTCTGGAACTCAGCCAATGGCAAACGCCCTGAACAGTTGCGCACCGAACTGGCACTCCTGGTGCAGGGCAAGGTTCCGCAGGATCCGCGGGTGCTCTTCGAGGTCGCGTCCCTGCACGACTACCTAGGGGAAGAAGAACAAGCGGTCGGCCCCTACCAGGCGGCACTGGAAGCTGGACTGGAAGCGCCAAGGCACGATGAAGCGCTGCTCCAGCTAGCCAGCACGCTGCGCAATCTCGGGCAGTACACCCAGTCCATCGAACTGTTGCAGCAGATCACTGCCGATTCACCGATCTTTACCGACGCCCAGGCCTTCCTGGTTCTGGCCCTGCACGATGCCGGGCAATCCACCGAAGCGGTCCAGCTGGCGGTCAGCGCATTAGCGCGCCATGCCTCGCTCTACGCCCGGGCGATCAAGGGCTACGCCGGAGAACTGGCCTCGCCTGCTGCCTCGGGCCAGCGGTAGCAAACGCCGGCCAGCAGCCTGCCGGAAAAGGCATCCTACTGGCCCGCGAGTTCAACCGAATCAGTCCTTTGCTGCCGGTGCGGGTGTTGGCTCGAAAATAGCGTAGAGCAGCTTCTCCGCCCACTCCAGGATCTCCCCGTCGGCCAAGTCCCGTCCGCCAATGGGCGAGGTCTTGGGCTTCGGGATGAAGATCGAATTCAGCGCCGGCTTGTTCGCAGCCCCCGGGTACAGGCGTTCCAAGCGCACCTGGCGCGAAGCTGGCAGGTCTTCAATTCTGGCCGGAGCCAGCTTGATGTGGTTGCCGACCTGCTGGATATCATGCAGCCCCGCAGCACGCGCGCGAATACGCAGGGCCGCGACGCGCATGAGGTTCTCCACCGGAGTTGGAAGCTTGCCATAGCGATCCACCAGCTCATCGCGGACTTCACCCAGCGCCTCGTCGGTCTCGGCCTGGGCAATGTTGCGATAGGCTTCCAAACGCAGTCGTTCACCAGGTACATAGTCGTGTGGCAGGTGGGCATTGACCGGCAGGTCAATCTTCATCTCGGCGGCTTCTTCCTCGCCTTCGCCCTTGTAATCGGCCACGGCCTCGCCTACCAGGCGCAGGTACAAGTCGAAGCCCACACCGGCGATATGCCCGGACTGCTCGCCACCCAGCAGATTACCGGCTCCACGCAGTTCCAGGTCCTTCATGGCCAGCTGGTAGCCGGAGCCAAGCTCGTTGTGCGCGGCAACGGCTTTCAGGCGCTCCAGGGCGACCTCCCCCAGCGGTTTCTCTACATCCCACAGGAAGTAGGCGTAGGCACGCTCACGGCCGCGGCCTACGCGCCCGCGCAGCTGGTGCAGCTGGGACAGGCCGTAGTTGTTCGCGCGGTCCACAATCAGCGTGTTCGCATTGGAAATATCCAGGCCGGTTTCGATGATGGTGGTGGAGACCAGCACGTCGAATTTCTTCTCCCAGAAGTCCTGGATGATCCGCTCCAGCCGGGATTCGCTCATCTTGCCGTGCGCTACCTCCACGCGCGCTTCGGGGGCCAGCTCGCGCAATTCGGCAGCTACCCGCTCAATGGAGCTGACCCGGTTGTGCACGAAGAACACCTGGCCATCGCGCATCAGCTCACGCTTGATGGCCGCGGAAATCTGCTTGTCGCTGCGTGGACCCACGTAGGTCAGCACCGGATGGCGTTCTTCGGGCGGGGTCGCCAAGGTGGAGGTTTCGCGGATGCCGGTCAGCGACATCTCCAAGGTACGCGGGATCGGGGTGGCGCTCATCGCCAGCACATCCACGTTGGTGCGCATCTTCTTGAGCTCTTCCTTGTGCTCCACTCCGAAGCGCTGTTCCTCGTCAATGATGACCAGGCCCAGGTTCTTGAACTCCACGTTCTTGGAGAGCAGGCGGTGGGTGCCGATGACAATGTCCACGCTGCCGTCCTTGAGGCCGGCCAGGATTTCCTTCGATTCCTTGGCGCTCTGGAAACGCGAGAGGGTCTTCACGCGGACTGGGAAGCCCGAATAGCGTTCGGTGAAGGTCTGGTGGTGCTGGGAAGCCAGCAGGGTGGTAGGAACCAGCACGGCAACCTGCTTGGAGTCCTGGACGGCCTTGAAGGCGGCGCGAACCGCGATTTCGGTTTTGCCAAAGCCCACGTCACCGGAAATCAACCGGTCCATCGGGATTTCCTTCTCCATATCGGATTTCACCTCGTTGATGGCGGTGAGCTGATCCGGAGTCTCGATGAACGCGAAGGCTTCCTCCAGCTCGTTCTGCCACGGGGTGTCTGATGCGAAGGCGTGGCCACGGCTGGCCATGCGTGCCGAGTAGAGCTTAATCAGGTCGCCAGCAATTTCCTTGACGGCCTTGCGCGCCTTGGACTTGGTGCTGGCCCAGTCCGAACCGCCCATTTTGGACAAGGTCGGCGCTTCGCCGCCGACATACCGGGTGACCATATGCAGCTGGTCCATCGGGACGAACAGACGGTCCCCCGGGGCTCCGCGCTTGGAAGAGGCGTACTCCGCCACCAGGTACTCGCGCTTGGCATCCTTGCCCGAGCCATTGACCTTGCGGGCCACCAGCTCGACGAACTTGCCGATGCCGTGCTGTTCGTGGACGATGTAGTCCCCGGCCTGCAGGCTCAGCGGATCAACGGCATTGCGCTTGCGCTTGACCGTCAGCTTGCGGCCCTTGCGGTTCGGGTACGCGCTGGAGCGGCCCAGCAAGTCTGCTTCGGTGAGCAGTCCCAGCTTCAGTTCCTCGAAGACAAACCCGCGGCCGGCGGTGGCCTGGGTGATCTCGATCAGTCCAGCGGTGGGTTCCGCGGACAGGTCATCCACCCTGTGTGCCGGGATCTTGAACTCGGCGAAAAGCTCCGAGAGGCGGGCTGCCGGGCCGGGACCCTCGGTAGCCACGACGAAACGCCATTGGTCCTTGACGCGTCCGGCGATGAATTCCATCATCGCCTCGATGTCGCCCTGGTAGCCGTGCGGTTCACGGGCCGGGACACGGATGGTGGCCGCGCCCAAATCCAGCTCGTCATCGGCACCCAGGGAGGTAATAGCCCACCAGGAAACCTTGGCGGCTTGTGCGTGTTCTACGGTTTCTGCCAGCGAGGCAAAATCACCGGTAGCCAGCTTTCGCTCGGAATCCGCGGTGGTCAGATCCAACGGAGCGCTGGCTCCATCCGAAGCCGAAGCCCACGCGGCAGCCAGGAATTCGGCATTGGTGGCGTTCAGGTCATGCGCGCGGGCGCGCACGCGCTCTGGCTCCATCACCAGCGCAATGGACGATTCCGGCAACAAGGACAGCAGCGGAACCATCTTGTCCACCAGCAGCGGAGCCAAGGATTCCATGCCTTCAACAGCGATGCCGCCGGCAATCTTGGTGAGCATTTCCTGGGCCGCCGGGAAATGGTTCTTCAGATTCGCTGCCCGGCTCATCACCTGCGGGGTGATGAGCATTTCACGGCAGGGCGTGGCAATGATCCGGGTGGGACCGGGATCATCAGTGGACCGCTGATCTGCGATGGCGAAGAATCGCATCGAGTCGATCTGGTCCCCGAAGAAATCAATACGGACCGGATGGTCCAATGTCGGCGGGAAAACATCGATGATGCCACCACGCACCGCAAACTCGCCGCGGTGCGTCACCATGTCCACTCGGGCATAAGCCGCAGCAGCCAAGTCCTTGATGACTTTATCGAAGCCCGGCTCGGCATCCAGTTCCAGGATGACCGGGCGCAATTCGCCAAGGCCGGCGACCAACGGCTGCAGCACGGCACGAATTGGAGCAATGATGATGTTTAGGCTCTCATCCCGGTCGTGCAGGCGGCGCAGCACTTCCAGGCGGCGTCCCACGGTATCGCTTCGCGGCGACAAGCGCTCATGGGGCAAGGTTTCCCAAGAAGGGAACTCGGCGATCTGGCCTGCCGGGAGGTAGGCACCCAGTGAGCTGGAGACTTCTTCGGCTTCACGGCCGGTCGCGGTGACGATGAGCGTCACCCCCGAATGCTTGCTTTCACGCAGCGCCTGGCTGATATGCGCCGAGAGGATCGGTCGCATGCCCTGCGGGGCCGCGATTTCCAGCTCTTCGCTGCGCGTCGGGTAGTCATGAGCTGCGCTTTGCCCAATACGCCTGAAGGAAGGTTCCTCGCGCAGGAAATCATGAAGTCCGCTTAGGCTCATGGGGGTTCGGGTCCTCTCATGCAGACGCTTGGCCGGGTGCATTCATACTGTATTACGTCGAAACGACACCACTAACGCCGACCGTGAATGTTTTTCCACGGCCGGAAACGTCAATATGCTGTTTTGGGTGCAGTCCTAGCCTACCCAATGCGGCTTTGCAGATAGTGTTAATACTGTCCGTTGCCGGGCCTGCGATTTCGTTGCCCGGCCACTTAGATTTCCAGATTGGGATTAGCTTTCATGGCATTGAACGCAAGCACTCAGATCGCCCACCCTGCAGACCAGGTCATCGCTACGCTTAGCGATCGTGGCTTTGCCGAGCACCTGACCAAGGTCGCCAACGGTTCCTTGACCGATTTCTCCGTGAACGGCGATACCGCAGGCGCCTTCACCGTGACCACCGTTCGTTCGGTCCCCACCGATCGCGTTCCGGATATCGCCCGCAAGTTCGTTGGCGCGACCATCGAGATCACCCAGGTAGACCAGTGGACAGCACCAGATGCTGCCGGCAACCGCTCGGCTACGGTAAAGATCTCCGTTGCCGGTGTTCCGGTGACCGTCAGCGGCACCGAACAGCTCAAGGCCCAGGGCGAAACTTCCGAATTCTCCATCGACGCCAAGGTTTCCTCGTCGATTCCATTCATCGGCGGCAAGTTGGCTTCGGCTGCGGAGCCTTACCTGGGCAAGGCACTGAATTTGCAGGCTGCTCAGGTCAATGCCTGGCTTTCGAAATAAGCCACTCCGAATAGTTACGTTTCACATTCAGTCCCCGGACGTGCGATTTCTCGCAAAGCGTCCGGGGATTTGTGCTCTGAAGCACTGTTCGCGCTAGGGTTGGTGACAGGTGTGCCGGGAAGTCTGGTCGGCGAGAAATATTCATTTAACGAAGTAAGCGAGTTAAAAGCATGACCCAAACTCCGTCTTCGGGTTCCAGCAAGAACCTGTTTTCGCGCCCCAGCTATAAAGAATCTATCCGTATCGGCGACATCCTGCGCAAGGAAACCGTCGGCGGCATGGTACTCATCGCCGGCGCTTTGCTGGCATTGATCTGGGCTAACACCCCGCTGCGCGAGTCCTACTTCGCACTGCGTGACTTCCACTTCGGACCTACCCTTTTCGGTGTGGATCTGAATCTGTCCATCGGCCACTGGGCTGCCGATGCTCTGCTGGCGGTGTTCTTCTTCCTGACCGGCTTGGAGCTGAAAAAAGAATTCGTCATTGGCGATCTGCGCAATGCGAAAACGGCAGCCGTACCGGTAGCGGCCGCTTTTGGCGGCGTGCTGGTGCCGGCATTGATCTTTGTCGCTATCGCTTCCATGTCCGGTGGCGGTGAGTTGTTGCGTGGCTGGGCCATTCCAACCGCAACAGACATTGCGTTCGCCGTGGCTGTGCTCGCGGTGATTGGTTCGGCGCTTCCCGCAGCGCTGCGCATCTTCCTGCTGACTCTGGCTGTAGTCGATGACCTGATCGCTATTGTCATTATCGCCGTCGTATTCACCGATGACCTGAAGCTGTCCTACCTGGGCCTGTCGCTGATCCCCATCATTCTCTTCACGGTCCTTGCCCGTTTCCTTGGCAAGTTCTTCGCCAAGCGTGCGTGGGCCGCGTGGGCAATCCTGCTGCCGCTGGGTGTCATTACCTGGATCTTCGTCTTCGGCTCCGGCATCCACGCCACCATCGCCGGTGTGGTCTTGGGCTTCTGTGTCCCGGTCAAGCGCACCGATGGCCGTGACGGCATCGGCCTGGCTGAACGATTCGAGCACCGTTTCCGCCCGCTGTCCTCCGGCATATGCATTCCCATCTTCGCCTTCTTCGCCGCCGGCGTGACCGTGATTTCCCCTGACAATGGCAGCGGCGGCCTGCTCACCGATCCGGTGTTCTGGGGCATCGTGCTGGGTCTGGTGCTCGGCAAGCCGATCGGCATTATGGGCTCGACCTGGGTGCTGACCCGGTTCACCAAGGCCTCGCTGGACAAGGATGCCCGCTGGGGCGACCTGCTGGGTGTCACGTTGCTGGCAGGTATCGGTTTCACCGTGTCCCTGCTGGTCTCCGAATTGTCCTTCGGCTTGGAGTCGGCGCACTATGAGCATGCCAAGGTAGCAATCCTGGCTGGTTCATTCGTTGCCGCGATCCTCGGTGCCCTGTGGCTGATTCCCCGTAACCGCCGATACAAGGTCATCCACGAGCGCGAGACCCGCGATGCCGATAAGGATGGCATCCCTGATGTGTACCAGCAGGACGACGAAGGAAAGTAGCCTTCTGGAATCCTGAAGAAATAGCTCGGGCGCCGGCTTCCACATGTGGAAGCCGGCGCCCGAGCTATTTGGTTTTGCTACTATTTGCGGGCCTCGTGCATGGCGACCTCAGCGGCTACCCAAGCGAGCATTGCGCACTTGACGCGTGCGGGGAACTTCGAGACGCCGACGAAGGCAGCGGCGTCTTCCAGCACCTCTTCATCCGGCTGGAAGTTTCCCTTGGAGCGCATCATCTCGCGGAAATAGTCCCTCTTCCCAAGAAATTCTTCCTTGGTCAGCTCAGGCAGCATCTCGGCCAGCACCGAGGCAGAGGCCATGGAGATGGAGCACCCATCGCCTTCCCAGCTCATCGACGTGAAATGCTCCTGGTCATCAAGCTCTACGCGGACACGGATCTGGTCGCCGCAGATCGGGTTGTGCTGGTGGGACTCGCCGTGCAGCAATCCTTCGGTGGTCTCAACCAGCGGCGAACCGATGCGGCGCTTCGAGTGGTCCAAGATGACCTGTTGGTATAGCTGATCCAATTCGTTCATTTAAACTCCAAAGTATTCGCGCACGGAGCTCAAGGCCTCAAGCAGGGCCTTGATGTCTTCTTCCGTGTTGTACAGATAGGTGCTGGCGCGGGTCGTGGAATTCACGCCCAGGGCGCGGTGCAGCGGCTGCGCACAGTGGTGGCCCACGCGTACCGCAATGCCGCGCGAGTCGAGGTATTGGCCGACATCATGCGGGTGCACCCCGATCACTTCAAACGGGACAGTACCGATACGCTGCGCGTCGGCCGGACCGAAGACGCGCACGCCTTCGATTTTCGAGATGCCCTCATAGAGCATTGCTCCGAGGTGCTCTTCCCAGGCCGCGATACGGCCCATGCCGATTTCATCCAGGTAGCTGACTGCGGTAGCCAAGCCGTGGGTCTGGGCGATGCGCTGGGTTCCGGCCTCGAAACGCTGCGGCGATGGCATGTATTCTGCGTGCTCCATGTCCACCACGGTGATCATCGATCCACCCGTGAGGAACGGTGGCATTGCGTTGAGCAGTTCTTCACGGCCGTAGAGTGCGCCGATTCCGGTTGGGCCGAGCATCTTGTGGCCGGAGAAGGCCATGAAGTCAACGTCCAGGGCTTTCACGTCGACCGGCAGGTGCGGCACGGACTGGCATCCGTCCAGCACGGTCAGGGCCCCGACCTTGCGGGCAGCGTCAACGAACTTCTGGGTATCGGTGATGGTACCCAGCACATTCGAAACGTGGGTGAAGGCAACGAGCTTGGTTTTCTCGGTAACCAGCTCATCAAGCAATTCGTAGCGCAGTGCACCATCTTCGGTGACGGGCACATAGCGCAGCGTAGCACCGGTGCGGAAAGCCAGTTCCTGCCACGGGATCAGGTTCGCGTGGTGTTCAAGTTCGGTGGTGAGGATTTCATCGCCCGGGCCCAAGCGGAATCGGGCCGCGGCCTCTCCCCCGCGCCCCAAGGAGGCATTGGACATCGAGTAGCTGATCAGGTTCAGCGCTTCGGTGGCATTGGCAGTCCACACCAGTTCGTTGGTGCGTGCACCGATGAACTTGGCGACCTTCTCGCGTGCTTCCTCATAGATCTCGGTAGCTTCAACTGCCAAGGAATGCGCACCGCGGTGTACTGCTGCGTTGGCGTTCTCGTAGTAGTGCTGCTCGGCTTCATAGACGCAACGCGGCTTCTGGCTGGTGGCGCCGGAGTCCAGGTACACAACGTCAACGCCGTTGACTTGGTGCTCCAGAATTTCAAAGTCGGCCTTGATGCGCTCAACTTCTCCAGCTGTCAACGCCTCAAGGGCTTCTGGCTGACCGGTCATCGTGTGCACGTGGTCCTCCGAATAATTGTCATGGATGCCGGACAGGCCGTGGCAAAGAATCGTCACAGGCCTATTAGGCAAGGGGTACATTGGGTAATTATTCCACTCCGGGCCTCGAAGCACATCTAAGTTAGGCCTTAGTAAGGAACGCCTCGGTCCATAGCTTTCCTAATTTAATGAAGTCGAGGACCGCTGCGGACCGTTCAAGTCCCCAGCGGTCCCCGCTTGGCTTCACCGCGCCCCATAGGGATCAGCGGTCAGCTGATATGGAATTTTGCCTGGGCAGCTTCCAATCCCGAGTTCATCAGCAATTCCACTGCGTCAGCGCAATTGTCGATCAGAAACGGAAGATCGGCCTTTTCGGTCTTGGAGAAGTCCTGCAAAACCCATTTGGCAGTATCCATGCGGCCCGGAGGGCGCCCAACGCCTGCGCGCACGCGCAGGTAGTCCTTGGAGCCCATGGCCTTTGAGATATCCCGCAGGCCGTTATGCCCGCCTTCACCGCCACCGCGCTTGAGCTTGATGGTATCGAAGGGAATGTCAATCTCGTCGTGCACGACAATCAGCCGGGCGGCATCGATGCCGAAGAACTTCGCCGCGTTAGCTACCGGCCCGCCCGAAAGATTCATGAAAACCATGGGCTTGGCCAGCACGATGCGTGGACCGCCAACCCCCATGCGTCCTTCGACAACCTGGGAACGCGAGGAGTGGGTCTTGAATTTCGAGCCGACTCGATGAGCCAGTTCATCGAGCACCATCTGCCCGATATTGTGTCTATTGCCAGCGTAGCCGGACCCGGGGTTCCCGAGTCCGGCTACGAGCCAAGTTCCATCACTCATGATGCTCAGCTAAAACCTAGTTCGCTGTAATTAGGCAGCGATGATCAGGTCCATGTGATCAACGGTGCGGTTCAGCGCGTGGATCTGGATGTCCTTGATGGTGGTCTTCACGGTCTTGCCTTCGATGTTCAGAACCAGCTCAACACCGCGGTCGCGAACGGCCAGGGTGGTTTCGCGGCCTGGAAGCAGTACGTGCTGTGGCTCGGAGCCTGCACCGTAGACAACTGCTGGGATCTGGCCATCGCGGCGAGCCTGGCGGGCAGCGCCCTTGCCGAAATCGCTACGTACAACGGCGTCAAGGTTGACAGATGCCATGATAATTCTCCTTAGGAAATGAATGCTTCGTTAAGGCCCTTGCGTGGACTCGGGAAGCATCCAACATCTAGGAGATGAAAGAGCTTTTCCGGCCTTGTCGATAACGGTCCCACCATTGCTGGTGTTTCCCTCGCCTGGGCACAGTCAACAATTCTACCAGCTGCCATCGCCAACGGGAAAACCTGTAGCGAACGCCACTATTCCTGGATTCCGCTCAACGGCTTTGGAAAATAAAAGTATCGTCCAGCGTAAAGCCGTGGGCGTCATCGCAGCGATAACCGCGCAGCCACGGCACTCCATCCACCATCCGCAGATAGAATCCGCGCGGGAATTCCTGATCGCCGGGTGCCGCGGAAGCGACGGTCAACGAATCAGCCGGCTTCTTCCCATCACTGAGCACTGAATTGTTGGAAGACGCTTGGTCTAGGAAATCCAGTCGCATATACGGGCCGGTCATGGCGGGGCACAACTTCAATCCGACGCTGACTGCGCGTTCAAGGACCTGAGTCAACGTTGCTCCGACCTCCAGACCAAGCTGTCGCAGATTACGACTTACCACGGTCACCTTTTGGGGCCGACACAACCTCATCGAAAATCCGGTGGGCTAACAGCATTTTGGCGTAGTCGTTAAGCTGAACCCCTGTTTGGACCATGCGTTGTAGTAGCTCAGCGCGTTCCAGCCCTCCCACAGCGACCTGGCGTATGCCAAGTTCCATGCTGCCCCTCTTGGTCCTTGATCCACCATAAATAATAGTTTTCCGTGTCTGTATAAGGCACCTTCACCGGGCATTTTCTCGGGCGGGGTATATGGGAATCCGAAGTGTTTGAAAACTCGGTGTTTCAAAAATTAGCCGAGTCAAGAACACGTATATCCCGTATGACGACCGGCTTACGGAACACTTCCCTGCGATACATCTTTGAACTTCAACTCAATGCAGGATTCTTGAAAATGCCCAACGTACATGACGAAAGGATGAAGCACAAAACACATACTGAATCGTCTTGCCCACGGAATAGCTGTAAATTTTCTATGGACTGCCTGCTGTTCGTTGGCAGTATTCTAGGAGGACAACTTGGCAATGTATTCAGGTCGTGGGCTGTGGCATTTTCTTGATTCACCGGCAATTCTGGCAACGACCTCAAGGATGGGTTTCGGTTGGCACGGGTTGGACATGCAGCATGGCCTGTGGAGTGAACCCCAAATAATTTCCGCTCTTGCTGAGGCACCAGGTGGAAACATCGCCGTGCGGGTTCGCAGCGGAAGCTACGCAGATATTGGGTTTGCCCTCGATGCCGGTGCCACCCACATCATGGTTCCCATGGTCAATACGGCCGAAGAAGCCCAAGAGGTAGCCCACGCGGCAAGGTACGCTCCGCAGGGCGGGAGAAGCTGGGGACCGATGAGTGCGCTGTTCGGGGCACCCGTGCTTAACCCCCAAGAAGCGAACTCTCGAATTCACCTGTCGTTGATGATCGAATCCGCCGAAGGACTGGAAAACCTGGACGCAATCCTTGGCACACCGGGCATCGACTCCATATTCGTGGGCCCGGTCGACTTGGCAATGAGCCTTGGAACGGACGTGGATTCGTTGCTCGCCGCCAAGGACTCTCCGCTTGGATACATAGCAAAAGCGTGCCATGACCACCATATTGAAGTAGGTGCTTTCGCAGGCTCGTCGGTCAGGGCCAGCGCCTTCGAAGGACTCGGCTACGACTGGGTGGCCACCGATACGGATATGGGACTCCTTAAGGCAGGTGCCGCACTAGCCCTCGATGGCTGATTCTGCCGTTGACGGGCAGGATTCCGATTCCCCTGACCCGCTCAGCGTTCCTCTTACGGGCACTGTCAATGATCGCTTAACCGCCTCTGGCCGGCACCCTAAGGTGCCGGCCAGAGGCTTTGCGAAACGAGGGCTGCTAGGCGCGGCCGTCAAACAGGTTCGTGACCGAACCGTCGTGGAATACTTCCGAGATCGCGCGGGCGATCGTCGGGGCGATCGAGAGCACGGTGAGGTTCTCGAAACGCTTCTCTTCAGGGATTGGCAGGGTGTTGGTGACAACAACCTCGCGGGCACCGCAATCAGCCAAACGCTGGGCAGCCGGATCCGAGAAGACCGCGTGGGTAGCCGCGATGATGACGTCCTTGGCGCCGGCTTCCTTCAGCACGCGCACAGCGCCTGCGATGGTTCCGCCGGTGTCGATCATGTCGTCGATCAGGATCGCGATGCGGCCCTCCACCTGGCCAACCACGGTCTTGGACTCGGCCTGGTTAGGCACCGTCAGATCGCGGGACTTGTGGACGAAGGCCAGCGGGGTGCCGCCCAGTCGATCTGCCCACTGCTCGGCAACGCGCACGCGGCCGGTGTCAGGGGAAACCACGGTGACTTCATTTACATCGACCTTGGACTTGATGTAGTCAGCCAGCAACGGGAAGCCGAACAGGTGGTCCACCGGACCGTCGAAGAAGCCCTGGATCTGCGCGGTGTGCAGATCGCAGGAAATCACGCGGTCAGCACCGGCGGTCTTGAACAGGTCGGCAACCAGGCGGGCCGAGATCGGCTCGCGGCCGCGGCCCTTCTTGTCCTGGCGCGCGTAAGGGTAGAACGGCGCCACGACAGTGATGCGGCGGGCCGAAGCACGCTTCATCGAGTCAATCATGATCAGCTGTTCCATCAGCCAGTTGTTCGTTGGTGCTGGGTAGGACTGCAGCAGGAAAACGTCCTTGCCGCGAACCGACTCATCCGAACGCACGTAGATCTCGCCATTGGCGAAGTCGTAGGCGTTCAACGGCAGCAGTTCGGTGTCGAGTTCCTTGGCTACTTCTGCAGCCAGCTCAGGGTGCGCACGACCGGTGGCCAGCACCAGCTTCTTGTCGACGTTATGGCTGATTTCACTCATGGGGTTTGCTTTCTCGCTCGCTTCGCTATCACGTATGAGGTTGTTGTCGAGGAAATGAAGTCTGTAGCTGAATTACTCGGAAGCCGAAGAGTTCAGCGAGGACTTGAACGCTGCGTCAGCCGAGGAGGTGCCTGGGCGCTTTTCCAGCGTCCACCCCTCGGAGTTGCGCTGCGGTGCCACAGACAGTGCCAAGGCACCGGCCGGGACGTTCTTGCGGACGATGGCTCCGGCTCCGGTGTAGGCGCCGTCCCCGATTTCAACCGGGGCAACGAATACGGTGTTGGAGCTGGTGCGCACATGCGAACCGATCTTGGTGCGGTGCTTCTTTTCGCCATCGTAGTTTGCGGTGATGTTGCCGCAGCCGATATTGGTGAATTCACCGATTTCAGCATCTCCGGCGTAGCCGAGGTGCGAGAGCTTGGAGCCACGGCCAATCGTGACGTTCTTGGTTTCGTAGAAGGCGCCGATCTTGCCATCCGCACCGAGGTCGGTGCCGGGACGCAGGTAGGCGAACGGGCCAACCGAGGCGCCATCAGCGATGCGCGAGTCGGTGGCGTCGGTGCGCTTCACGGTAGCGCGCTGGCCAACAACCACGTTGGTCAGGGTGCTGTCCGGGCCAACAGTGGCATTGGCGCCGATGATGGTCTCGCCGTGCAGCTGGGTGCCTGGCTTGAGGGTGGCGTCCTGGCCGATCATGACGTCAGCGTCGATCCACGTGGTCGCCGGATCAACGATGGTCACGCCCTGGCGCATCCAGAATTCGGTCTTGCGCTCGTTGTAGATGCGGGCCAGATTGGAAACCTGGACGCGGTCGTTGGCGCCCTCGATCTGCCAGCGGTCAGCGATCTGCGAGGAGGCGACGCGGCCACCGCGTGCGCGGGCGATGGCGAGCACATCGGTCAGGTACATTTCGCCCTGCGCATTTTCGGTGGTGACCTCGGTCAGCGCCGAACGCAGGATCTGGGCATCGAAAGCGTAGATGCCGGAGTTGATTTCCTTGATCAGCAGTTCTTCTGCCGAAGCGTCCTTCTGCTCGCGGATTCCTGCCACCTCGCCCTGTTCATCGCGCAGGATGCGGCCGTAGCCGTTAGGGTCATCCAATTCGGTGGTCAGCACGGTCACGGAGTTGCGGTTCGACTCGTGCGTAGCAACCAGTTCCTGAAGCACATCGCTGGTGAGCAACGGCACATCGCCATAGGTCACCACAACGGTGCCTTCAAGCGATGGGTCCACGGCTTCCAAGCCCAACTGCACGGCGCGGCCGGTACCCGGGATTTCATCCTGGTCGGCAATGGTGATGGAAGGGAACTGTCCCAGAATGTGCTCTGCGACCAGATCACGCTGGTGGCGGACCACCGCTACCAGGTTCTGCGGCTCCAACGCGGAAGCCGCGTAGAGTGCGTGGCCAATCATCGACCGACCTGCGATTTCATGCATGATCTTCGGCTTCGCCGATTTCATGCGAGTGCCAGCGCCGGCGGCTAGGACGATGACAGCTACTGGTGCGTTGACCTGATCACTCAAGTGCATTCTCCTGCAAATTGGATTCAAGGTTTTGGGCAGAGAAGTAAAACCTCAAAGCAAGTCTATCGCGAGCTCCGGGGTGCGCTGAAACTGGTTAAAAAATAAAAGCGCCACTTGCGTGACGCTTCATCATTGGTTCCGCCCCTAGGATTCGAACCTAGAATGCACAGCTCCAAAGGCTGGCGTGTTGCCATTACACCAGGGCGGAAAATGGCTTGCGCAGGTCATGCCCGACAAGCACGCTAATTATTCTGCCATGATCAGCCCGATGTGCGAAATCGCAAAACACCGTAGCTAAACTCACTTTTATTCTCTGCTTTAAACTGCCCAAGCCCCCTGGCACGGCACACGCTCAGATGGTCCTGCCAGGGCCTCGATTTGCTCCCGGAACGTAAAATGGAAATTGTGGCTCATTTACTCGGGGGCGAAGCCCTACATCTGGAATATCCCACCCATGTCGTTTTCGACTCGGTAACCATCGGCATTTCCGATGGCGACCGCATCGGCCTGGTGGGTCGCAACGGCGAAGGCAAGTCCTCGCTGCTCGGCATGCTCTCTGACAGGATCGAGCCCAACTCCGGGCGTGTTACCAAGCGCAACGGCCTGCGCGTGGGCGTGCTGGACCAGTCGGACACCCTGGATCCCGAAGCGACCGTGCACTTCTGCGTGGTGGGCGAGATGGACGACCACGAGTGGGCCGGCGAAGCGCGCATCCGCGACATCATCTCCGGGCTGGTCGCCGACCTGGACTGGGAAGCGAAGGTCAGCACCCTCTCCGGCGGCCAGCGCCGCCGCGTGGCTTTGGCCGCGCTGCTGGTGCAGGACTGGGACGTCGTCATCCTGGACGAACCGACCAACCACCTGGATGTCGAAGGCATCTCCTGGCTCGCCGAGCACATCAATAACCGCTGGTCCAAGAACGCCGGCGGCCTGATGGTCGTCACCCACGACCGCTGGTTCCTCGACGCGGTCTGCACCACCACCTGGGAAGTGCACGACCGCCTGGTCGAGCCCTTCGAGGGCGGTTACGCCGCCTACGTGCTGCAGCGCGTGGAACGCGACCGCATCGCCGCGGTCACCGAAAACAAGCGCCAGAACATGATGAAGAAGGAACTGGCCTGGCTGCGCCGCGGCGCCCCGGCCCGTACCTCCAAGCCGAAGTTCCGCATTGAGGCAGCCAACCAGCTGATCGCCGATGTCCCGCCGGCACGCAACCCGCTGGAGTTGCAGAAGATGGCCACCAGCCGGCTGGGCAAGGACGTCATCGACCTGCTGGACACGGAGGTCTCCTTCGGCGCCAAGCAAGTACTCAAGCCCTTCACCTGGCGCATCGGCCCGGGCGAACGCACCGGCCTGCTCGGTGCCAACGGTGCCGGCAAATCCACCTTGCTGGGCCTGATCGCCGGGACCGTGGAGCCAACTGGCGGCAAGATCAAGCGCGGCCAGACCGTGAAGCTGGCCGTGCTGGACCAGCAGTTCCGCGAACTGGAGCAGATCGGCCAGGACAAGGTCCGCGAAATCCTCGCCCGCTACCGCACCACGTTCAATGTGGATGGCAAGGACCTGACCCCGGCCCAGCTGCTGGAGCGCCTGGGCTTCTCCTCGGCACACCTGTCGACCAAGGTTGCTGAACTCTCCGGCGGCCAGCGCCGCCGCTTGCAGCTGCTGATGATCCTGATGGATGAGCCCAACGTGATGATCCTCGATGAGCCCACCAATGATGTCGATACCGACATGCTGGCGGCCCTGGAAGACCTGCTGGATTCCTGGCCCGGCACCTTGATCGTGGTCTCCCACGACCGCTACCTGCTCGAACGCGTCACCGACCAGCAGTACGCGATCCTGAACGGCAACTTCCGCCACGTGCCCGGCGGCGTGGACGAGTACCTGTTGCTGCGAGCTGCCGAAGGTTCCACTGGCGGGTCCAATCCTTCGCAGGCTTCTTCCGAAACTGCCGCCAAGCCTGCTGGCCCTTCGGGCGCAGAGCTGCGTGCCGCGCAGAAGGAACTGAATGCCAATGAACGCAAGGTCGGCCAGCTAGAGGAAAAGATCGCCAAGGTCCACGCCAAGATGGCCGATCATGACCAGAGCGACTATGAAGGGCTGGGCAAATTCACCGCTGAGATCAACGAGTACCAATCGCAGATCGACGAGTTGGAAGAGCGCTGGCTGGAACTGTCCGAGCTGCTCGGATAGCGCTTCTGCCTTGACGCAGGCGAAGGGCTCGGAAACTTTCGGTTTCCGAGCCCTTCGCTGATCCACGAGTTTTTGCCCCATCCGCCAAAGATCGTGGCAGACTGGCGAACATGGGAATTGTGATCATGGAGGGCCGGTTGCTGTGCGCGGACGCGGCTGAGGCTGAATTGGTGGAGAAATTGCTGCCGGAGCATATACGCCTCACCAAGGCGGAAAACGGCTGCATTTCTTTCTCTGTCACGCAAACCGGCGATCCCTGGGTCTGGCTGGTGCACGAGGAATTCGAAGACAGCGCCGCTTTCGAGGCCCACCAGCAGCGGGCCGCGAAGAGCGAATGGGGCCAGGCTACCTCCGGATTGCAACGAATCTACAAGATCAAGGGCTTATAGCCAGGTGCATTTTGAAGCCCACATGCGACGCGGTAAATCCTAGCCCCTCGTAAAAGCGGTGCGCGTCCTGGCGTTGCGCGTCGCTTGTCAGCTGGACCAGCGGAATTCTCTTGCTTTCGGCTTCGGAAATGGCCCAGCGGATCATTTCCGTTCCCAGGCCCCCGCCGCGCAACGCGCTTGCCACGCGCACTGCCTCGATCTGCATCCGCTTAGCTCCCCTGCGCGCAAGACCCGGCAACATGGTCAGCTGCATCGTGCCGGCAATGGCTCCGTCATTGCCCTCCACCACGATCAGCGTATGCGCTGGGTCTGCGTGAATCTCGTTGAAAGCCTCCAAATACTGTTCCCCGGCGTCCCCAGCGTCCGCATGCTCTGCACGACGGATCTCATCATCTGCCATCAAGGCAATGATCTGTTCAAGATCCGTTGCCCGTGCTTCGCGCAGGAGGTAGTTCTGGCCGCGTGCCGACAAGCTGCAGGCGCCCATGGGCTCCTCGCGCACCTCAGGCACGGGCCCTGGGCGTACGCGCCGCACCCACCGAGATGGCCATGACGATGATTCCGGCACCTTGCAGTGCCCAGCCAAGGATTCCGGCCTGCATCAGCGTGATCATCAAGACGCCAGAAATAATGAGCACTAGTGCTAGTGCGCAAACATAGATTCCACGTTTATCAAGTCCCATGGCCACAGCCTATGTCCCGCAGTGCCAGCGCTCAAGGCTTTCCGGTGATTCTATCGGCCAGCACGGCCAGCGGCGAGGAGCTCCCCCGTCCCTTCAGTTCGCTTCGATCTGCGGCACCATAGGCTGCATAGAGCCCCTTGGTTGCCAGCCAGCGCAGTGGTTCCGGCTCCCATTTGCGCACCTGGTGATTGACCCACGGCAGATTGGCCAATTCAGTGCTTTCCCCGAGGATCAAGTCGCGCAAGGTTCGTCCGGCCAGGTTCGCTGCGCCGACCCCGGTGCCGACATAGCCGCCGGCCCAGCCCAGTCCGGTCGCCGGGTCCAGCCCAACGGTAGCGGCCCAGTCCCGCGGCACTCCCAGTACCCCGGACCAGGCATGATCGATTCTCGAATTCCGGGTCTGCGGGAACATGCGGTGCAGGATTTCCTGCAGTCCCTCCACGGTGCTTTGCGGCGTCTGGCCATCGGCATCCGTGCGCGAACCATATTTATACGGCATTCCCCGGCCTCCGATGGCAATGCGGTTATCCGCGGTGCGCTGGGCATACATGTAGACGTGGGCGTAGTCCCCCAGCACCTCGCCGTTGTTCCATGCCAGTTCGTCCCAGATGGATGGAGCTAGCGGTTCGGTGGCAATCAAGGACGAATTCATCGGGAGCCACAAGCGCTTGTGTCCTGCTAGCCCGGCAGTAAACCCTTCGGTGGCACGGATGATGTACTCGGCGTCCAATGACCCACCGTCGAATTCGATGCGGCGTGCGCGCAGTGTGGTGGCGCGGGTGTTTTCATAGATCCGTACGCCGAGCCGCTCCACGGCTTCGGCGAGTCCGCGTACCAGTTTTGCAGGATGGATCCTGGCCGCGTGCGGATGCCACAGCCCGGCCCGGGCATTGGCGACGTTGATCTTGCCTTGCGCTGCCTCGGCTTCCAGCAATTCGGTGTGCGTGTGTTCCCATTGCGCGTCGGCCATGGCATCGGCGCGCAAGCGCTTTTCCTGGGCAGGGGTGTAGGCAACTTCGAGTTCGCCGCCCTGCAGGATATCTGCATCGATCCCCTCGGCAGCGCACACCTCGATGACCTCGGCGACGGTCCGGTTCATGGCCAGCTGGAAGTCATTGACTGCTTGCCTGCCATGGGATTTCAGGTAGCGTTCGCGGCCAGCGGTGATGGTGTTGGTCAGCCATCCCCCATTGCGCCCCGAGGCGCCGTAGCCCACGTGCCGGGCTTCGAGGATCGTAATGCGAAGATCCGTGTTGGCCTTGGCCAGGTAATAGGCGGTCCACAGTCCGGTGAACCCGGCACCGACAATGGCGACATCTGCGGTGCTCTGACCGCGTAATTGCTGGCGTGGCTCTGGCAGGCCGATGTCTTCCCACCAGTGCGAGACGCGTCCATTGAGCATGTTGTATTCCGCCCCAGATCCAAAATGAATGGCTCTCAATAATTGCTTTGGGACTCAGCCTAGGGCCGGGCCCAGGGCGCAACAAGAGGGGTGGCGGAAAATGATGCAGGAAATCCCTGCCCGGCTCAAGGCCAGACAGGGACTTCCGGAAAAATTATTCGGAAACGGTAATGTGCGCTCCGGGCGCTGGAGCGGTCACCGGGATGGTAGCGACACCCACCTCATCGCCCAACTGGGCCATGACCTCTTCAGCATGCTCGGCATCTTCGACCAGCAGAGCCAAGGTCGGCCCCGAACCGGAAACCATGGCTCGCAGGGCACCGGCGCCTTCTGCCATATCGCGCATGGTGCCTAGTTCCGGGGCAAGGGCCAAGGAAGCCTGGGTCAGGTCGTTGGCCAGCACCTGGGCCAACGCTGGCGCGTCCGAAGCCATCAGCGCTTCGATGACCGCTGGATCGATTTCCTGCGGGACTTCGATCTCCGTGCCGGAACGCAAGCGATCGAGCATGCCATAGACTCGCGGGGTCGACAGGCCAAAGCTGGCCGGGATCAGCACCCAATGGGTCTTGGCACGAGTCAGCAACGGGGCAAGCTTGTCGCCGATGCCCAGGCCGATGGCGGCCCCGCCCATCAAGGCGAAAGGCACGTCAGCACCGAGGCGTGCGCCCAAGCGGCCGAGTTCTTCCCGGTCCAGCCCGGTTCCCCACAATTCGTTGCAGGCTACCAGGGTGGCCGCCGCGTCTGCAGAGCCTCCACCCATTCCGCCGGCGATCGGGACGCGCTTGGTGATGTGCAGGTTCGCTCCGAGGCTGCAGCCCGTGTGCTCGCGAAGCAGCTGGGCTGCCTGGTGCACCAGATTGCCTGCACCCAGCGGAAAGCTTTCCGGTTCGGAGACCACAGGGGAATTCGGTTCCAGGCTCAGCTGCAATTCCCCGTCGGTGCGCAGCGTCGCTTCAATCTGCTCGGCCAGGGAAACCGCAACGTAGAGGCTCGCCACTTCGTGGTATCCGTCTTCGCGAGGAGGACCGACCTTGAAGTAGCAGTTGATTTTGCCCGGTGCGGTCGCGATGACACGCTGCTTAGACATGCTTATGCCTCGCTAGCTGGAGCTTCAGCCGGAATATCCTGTGCGGCACGGGCAATGTCGATGTACTGGTCAATATCCAGCTTCTCGCCGCGTTCCTTCGGATCAATGCCTGCTGCTACCAGGATCTGTTCGGCACGAGCACCGGAGCCTGCCCAGCCGGAGAGGGCAGCACGCAGCGTCTTGCGGCGCTGGGCGAAGGCTGCATCGATGATGGCGAAGACTTCCTTGCGATCCGGGGCGTCGCTGCGGTCCTTGTCGCGGGTGAACCCCACCAGGCCGGAGTGGATCTTCGGAGCTGGCCAGAAGACGTTCATGCCGATCACGCCAGCCTTGCGCATGGTTCCGTACCAGGCGCCCTTCACCGATGGGACGCCATAGATCTTATTGCCCGGGGTGGCGGCCATCCGGTCGGCAACTTCGTCCTGCACCATGACCAAGCCATTGCGGATGGACGGGAAGTGCTCCAGCAGGTGCAGCACCACCGGGACGGCAACGTTATAGGGAAGGTTGGCGACCAGCGAGGTTGGCTCGCCGGGAAGTTCGGTGACCTTCATGGCATCGGAAAGGATCACGGTCAGATCGTCTTCTCGGCCAGGGCGGAACTCGGCCATGGTCTGCGGCAGTCGCTTTGCCAGGGGTGGATCGATCTCCACGGCCACGACCTTGGCGGCGGCATCCATGATGCCCAGGGTCAGGGAACCTAGGCCCGGGCCTACTTCCAGCACTGTTTCGGATGGGTCGACTTTGGCGGCGGCGACAATGCGGCGGATGGTGTTCCCATCGATCACAAAGTTCTGCCCCAGCGTCTTGGTAGGGCGGATTCCCAGCTCTTCGGCCAGACGACGGATTTCGGTGGCCCCAAGCAGCGGCAAAGATTCCTTAGACATCACAAATCCAATTCTAGTTCAGCTAGATTGATCCAAACATAACAACGCGACGCATCCACCGTGATGGTGGACGCGTCGCGTTGTTATTCGGCTTTTGCTTTTAGCGCAGGCCCAGCTTGGACGAGCACGATGGCCAGTGGCCCCAGCCACCTGATCGGCGCAGCACTTCAGCTGCAGCGATCTGCTCCTGCGGAGTTGCCTGGTGCGGCAGCGGTGCGTACTTGGTGCCACCCACATTGCGCCACGACGATGCAGAGAACTGCAGTCCGCCGTAGTAGCCGTTGCCGGTGTTGATCGACCAGTTGCCGCCGGATTCGCACTTGGCCAGTGCAGCCCAGGTCGAGGAGATGCTGCTCGGGGTTGGAGTGTTCTTGGAAGTTGAAGTTTCCTTCTTCTCTTCCTTGGTGCCAACACGGATTTCCTCGGCAACGGGCTTCTTGGTGACCTTGGACTTGAGGACTTCTTCCTCGCCCTTCTTGCCGTTGCGGGTTTCCTGGCGCAGGGTCAGCTCACGCTCGCCCTTCTTGCCTTCGGTCTTGACCTCGGTGTCGCCCTTATCCAACGAGCTGTCCTTGACCTTCTTGGTCTCGAAGTCGATGTCTCGCGTTTCGTCCCACGTCTTGACCGTTACGTCGATCACCTCGACAGTGGTGCCCGCGGCCAGCTTGACGCTGTCCTTGACGTCCTTGTCGGTTTCGTCCTTGATCTTGACGTTGATTTCGTCGTTGCCGTCGACCTTGATCTTCTCGTCGGCAAGCAATTGCTTGACGGTCAAAGCAGTCGTTGCGATTTTCTTCTTCTTGTCCTTGACGACCAGGGTCATTTCCTTGGGCGTGATGACTTCCAATTCATCGCTCAAGGCTGCGAGCTGCATGTCCTCATCGAGGGAAACCTCGGAATCCTTATCCAGGTCGAGCTGTTCAACCACGTCGGCAACGGTCATGCCGGTAGTGTGCACAACGCGCTCGGTGCCATCCACGGTTACTTCGATCGACTTGTTGCGCTTGATATCAACAAGCTGCTGGTCGGCAAGCTCGGAATCCAGTGCTGCGGAGATCTCGTCGCGCTCAGCCAAGGCAACGTCCTGCTGTTCCAGCAGTGCGCCAACGGTGGCAGCACGGGTGGTGATTTCCTGGCGCTGGCCGTCCACCGACATGACGACCGATTTCTGGCCAGAAATATAGAAAACAGCACCGGCAATAACCACAGCTACGGCGAGCGCCTGAGCCAGGTATTTCACCCAGGTCTTCTTGAGCAAGTGAGTCACGGTAATGAGGTCCCCATCGTTTGTAGACCCAACTGCGGGAATCCTGTCAGGATCTCCGGTTGGGCCCGGCAGTGTTCGCTGCCTGTCCTTCAGTCAAAGTTGCGCCGTGTTTCCACTTGCAGCAAGGCGTGAGGATCAGGCTGTCCTGAACACACCGTGCCGAAAATAGGCGGGGGCGGTACCGGACATCTCATCCACCGTAACCGAATTGTTATATTTGTGGCAAGTGTCCTGTAACGAGACACACAACCTCCGGGTCTAGAATTCTCCGTACACTTCTCGCGTATTCGCATCGATCCGGGTGCAGAATTCGGCCAGATCGATCCCCTTGGTTTCCGCCAAGAACCTAGTCGTGTACGGAATCATGTAGCTGGCGTTCGGGCGGCCCCGGAAGGGGTGCGGCGTCAAGAACGGTGCGTCGGTTTCTACCAGAAGCAGTTCTGGATCCGCCAGCGCCAAGGCCTCGCGAAGATCATGCGAATTCTTGAATGTCACAGTTCCAGAGAACGACATGTACCAGCCGTTGTCGTTGCAGATCCGGGCTAATGCCGCGTCCCCAGAGAAGCAGTGGAAGACCACTTTCCCCGGCAATGGCGCGTCCTTGAGCACACGAACCACGTCCTCATGGGCATCCCGGTCATGGATCTGCAGGGCCTTGCCCTGCTCCACCGCAATGCGCAGATGCTCCCGGAAGGAATGCTCCTGGGCGCCCCGTCCGTCTTCACCGGTACGGAAGTAGTCCAACCCGGTTTCGCCAATTGCACGCACCCGCGGATCCGCGGCAAGTTCTTCGATCCGCGCGATCGCTCCTTCCAGCTCCCCGCGTTCAGCCAGACGCGCGGCATCGTTGGGGTGAATGGCTACCGCGGCCAGGATATTCGAGTACTCGTTAGCTACCTGGACCGCGTATTCCGATGACTCCACGTCGCAGCCGACCTGGATCAGCCCTTTCACGCCAACAGCTGCCGCCGCCGCCAGGGCATCGGCAGCCGTGACCTTCACAGTTCCGTCAAGGAAATCCAGATGCGTATGGTTATCGACCACTGGCACTGGAAGCGCTTCTGGCGCTTCCGGGTACTGCAAATTGCGCTGGCTTCCGCCCTTTTCATTGCCAGAAGCACGCGACCGCTCCCCCTGCTCTGCTGCAGCGGCTTGCTCCGTCGGGCGGTAGGCCTCGGGAACCAGGGTGGGATCAGTGTGCTTCTTCTTGGACACGGTTATCCTTTGCGCGTGAATACTGGGATCGAATCTGTGGTTAATTGTGGCACCACTAGGGGTAGCAACGACAATCAGGTGCTCAGCTCCCGGTAGTTAGGCTCTGTTGCTGGACAAAAGATCCCCATATGATGTGATGCAAGACCCAATTGAATGAATGCTGCGGCGATCGATCTTGCCAACGATTCGTTCTTCAGGAGGAACCGCGCATGAGTGCAAACCGAACAGTGCCGTCGCTTGATTCGGCATTCCAGTCCAATTGCCAGCGCATTTTCGATGCTGTCCAGAGCGTCATCACCGGCAAGCCGGAGGCGGTGACTAGCGCATTGACGGTTCTGCTGGCACAGGGCCACCTGCTGGTGGAAGACGTTCCCGGGGTCGGTAAGACCATGCTGGCCAAGTCATTGGCGCGCAGCGTCAATGGTTCGGTGCACCGCATCCAGTTCACCCCGGACCTTTTGCCCAGTGACGTCACCGGTGTCTCGGTTTACTCCCCGCAGACTCACGAATTCACTTTCCATCCCGGACCGGTCTTCGCCAATATCGTCATCGCCGATGAAATCAATCGTGCGAATGCCAAGACCCAGTCGGCATTGCTGGAATGCATGGAAGAAAAGCAAGTCACCGTCGATTCGATCACCCATCGGCTGGAGCAGCCTTTCATGGTTGTGGCCACGCAGAACCCGGTGGAATCCGAGGGCACATTCGCCCTGCCCGAGGCACAGCGTGACCGATTCATGGCACGGCTTTCGCTGGGTTACCCACAACGCGATGCCGAAATCACCATGCTCACCGGCCGGCACCAGTTCGACCCATTGGAAGCACTGCAAGCCGTGGTGCAGCTGGCTGATCTGGGATACATGATTGAGCAGGTTAAAGCGGTGACGGTCACCGAACGGCTAGGCGCCTACGTGGTGGATCTGGGCCGAGCCACACGCGAGCACCCGCAGGTGGCGCTGGGGGCCTCGCCTCGCGCACTGATTCAGTGGGTTCGCGCGGCCAAAGCCCATGCCGCGATTCATGGACGCGACCACGTCTTGCCAGAAGACGTTCGCAGCGTGGCCCAGATGGTGCTGAACCACCGGTTGATCCTGACCCGGCGAGCGGTTGCGGACGGCTTGGATGCCAGCGCCGTGATCCAAGAGCTTGTTGCCAGCACCCCAGTGAGCTAACGGGCAGCCATGGAGAAGATTCCCCGCTACGATTCGCGCGATGCCCTCTCCTGGACGCGCACCGAAAATTCGGCGACAGCCCTGCGGCGTTGGCACCTTGACCTGTTCACCGTGCGCGGTTGGTGCACTGCCGGAGCTGGCGGCCTGCTGGTGTTCGTGGCATATCTCCTGGGCCGGCACGAAATGATGGCTTTGGGCCTGGCCCTGGTGGCGTTGGCTTTGGCGAACTGGGGTTTGGCCTTGCGCCTGCGCGGACGCACGATTATCCACCGGGAGCTGCTCTCGGCGGTTCCCAGCGTTGGCGAGGTCAGCAAGTTCCGCTTGTCGTGTGCTGAGCGTTCCATCATCCAGGAACAATTGCCGGAGGATTTCGGACCCGGCCCACGATTCCAGGCCCCGGGTTCAATCGAATACGAATTGGTGTTCCGCACACGCGGGATCCACCTTGTGGGACCAGCCCAGCAAATAGTCGTGGACCCTCTGGGGCTGATACAGGGAATGGTGCGCACCGGAGCGAGCCTGCAGATCCCCGTGCGTTCCCAATTGCACCGCTTGGATCGTTTCGCCCCGCTCGGCGAACGAACGCTCACTGGCGATGCGAAATTCTCCAGGAGCACCACCACCGACTACTACGATGTCGCGACGCGCGACTACCAGCAAGGCGACTCCGTCCGCCAGGTGCACTGGAAAGCCAGCGCCCGGCACGGAAAGCTCATGGTCCGCCAGGAAAACCACGTGGCAACCGCGCAGGCGCTCCTGGTCCTGGACACTTCCTTCGAGCATTGGAATCACAGCGGATCGGATCTGAGGATCTCGTTGCCGCAGGCTCACGCGGAGGCACTCACCAGCAGCCGCCGCTTTGAAAATGCGTTGTCGTTGGCCAGCAGCATCGGCCTGAGATATGCCACTAGCGGCTACCAGCTCGCCTTCCGGGACCTCACCGGGGCCTCGTTGGCGCAACGAGACCCGCAAAGCGTCTCCGAGCTCGGCGCGCTGAACAGTTTTGAAGACTTCCATGCCGCAACTTCGGACCTGGCCTTGGCCACCGGAACAGTTGAAGCCAACGGTTCCGAGATTCTGGGCAATACCCTGCGCAAGGAGCTCTTGGTGTTCCGCGAAGAACCGGTCATCATGATCCTCGGAGAGCTCACTGCGCCGCAGGCAGCTTGGCTGGCTACGCTCTCGCGCACCGTGCGCAATGTCGAGGTTTTCCTGCTGGTCAGCCACCCTGAACGCTATCGGCAGATACAACTTGAATTGGCTCGCACCAGCTGGAAAGTGCATATTCTTCCCGGCAATATGGCGATAGACGAGATGTGGGGATGATGAGCGCTGGCCGTACTGGGGCAAGCATTCTGGCCCCGACTCCCGACAACCCGGATCCGAGCGTTGGCTCGGCTCCCGCGATGCGGCTTCTGCTCGTGCGGGTTGCTGCTGCCTGCTGCCTTGCAGTCGCTGTATTAGCGGGTGCCGCCTCGCTGTCCGGGGTCATTGAAGGCTCCAGCTGGTTCCCGGCCTTGGTCCTCCCGGTCTTCGCCGTGCACCTGTGCGCCGGTCTGCTGCGCGCAGTCCGCCGCTTGCGCTGGAGTGCTCTTCCTGCTGCTGCAATCGTCGCTGTGGCATCCATTGCGCTCAGCGATGCCCGGGAAAGCAACATCTACGGTTTGCCTCTCGCCCAATGGGTCTGGAATGTGCTTGGTGAAGCGGGAATCCAGCTAGCTACCCAAGTGCCGCCGGTAGCCAATTCCCGCTCTGTGGCTTTCAGCGTATTGTGCTTCACTTTGGCAATCAGCCTGATCGTGGAAATGCTGGCCAGCTCGCGGCGCATGGCCATGCTGATCATCATTCCCTTGTCTCTGGCACCGATCATCGCGTCGCTGTTCAAGCAGGAAGGCGCCGGAATTGGCTACCTCGCGCTGCTGTTGTCGGCAGTGCTCGGCTATATTGCGCTGATTCCGTATCTCTTTGCCCCTGCATCTTCCAAGCATTCCCAAGTGATGCTTCCCACGCCCAGGACGCTGGGAATCCTGGGTGTCAGCGTGATGGCCTGTGTCGGTGCCCTCTTGGCGGCCAGCATCTGGATGCCTGGTTTCCGCAGCGGCATGTTCTCCGAGGGGCAACGTCCTTCGGGTGATCTGCTGGCCAGCAATGTCGATCCGCTGATCAACCTCGGAAGAGACCTCCGCTCGAACAGCGGTGTTCCCATCCTGGACTACTACACAACTGCAGAAGAAGCGCCTTACCTGCGCACTCAGGTGATCAAGGATCTGTCCGCAGACCGCTGGGAACCAAGCGAAAGCTCCATGCAGCACACGCTTGATGGCACCTCCGCGGTGTCAACGAATTTCAGCACGTTCAACAGCACCGACGAAGTCTTGCGAATGACTTGGCCTGATGGCATCAGCAGTCCGGTCCTCCCGTTGCCCAACCAATCCTATTTCGTGCAGGGCATCGTCGGGGATTGGAACTGGACCTACGAGACCTCGGTGGCTAGGCTCACTGGCGACGCCATGGCATCGACCAACGACATTTCAGTGGCCTACGCGGATTTGGCCATCAGCACGCAAATGGTCCGCAATGTCGGGCACATGGGAGTCGACGCCAGCGACCAGCTGCCCGAGGAATACCTGCGTCTTCCGCAGGATCCTGACAACGGATTGGAACCGTTGCTGCAGCAAACCCTCGATGAGGTTTTCGGCAAGAAGGGGAAGCCTGCCAACGACATTGATACCGCCGTGGCTTTGCAGCATTTCTTCCGTTCCGGGAATTTCGTGTACTCCGAACGCACCCCGCTGCGCGAAGGCTACGACGGGGCCAATCGTCGAGTTGTTGAAGCATTCCTGGCCCGGCGCCAGGGGTATTGCGTGCACTTCGCCTCGGCGATGGCCCTGCTGGCTCGTGAAGCCGGAATCCCTTCGCGCATTGCCGTGGGGTATGCACCCGGTGAAGCCAGCGGAGACACTCTCGAAATCACCGGGGACACCGCCCAGAGCATGCTGGAACGGCGCCTGGAAGAAGGTACCGAGCTCACCGGATATACCGTCAGCGGGAAACAGTCCCACGCGTGGCCAGAATTGTATTTGAACGGGCTGGGTTGGATTCCGTTTGAGCCCACCCCGGGTCGGGGCTACTCGCCAAGTTACGCGCCGGAACCAACTCCTACGTCGAACCCGCAAGAAAGCACTGCACCCCAAGTGCCCACCGAGCGCGGCAACCCGAGCCTCCCGGCCAGCGCCGCGCCTTCTGCACCGGCACCGTCCGCAGATTCTGGGACCCAGGGCGCAAAGGCAGTGTGGCTGTTGCCAGCGGTCTTGTTGCTGGCCTTCCTCGCACTGGGAGTTGCTCCGTGGCGTCGCCATCGCCTGCGTGAGGAGCGGCTAGGACGCGTGCGCCGTGGCGGCGCTGATGCCGCTCCAGCTCTGCTGGCCGAGCTGCAGGCTATTGGGGCCGATTACCGGGGGCCGGCCGGCAGCCACGAGTCGGCCGGTGACTACACTACCCGGCTGGGCGAAGACCATCCCCAAGTCGCCAAGGATTTGCAGTCCCTGAAAACTGTCATCCAAGAGAGCTTCTACGCCAACAGGCATCCCAGCGCTGATGATGCCGCTCCGTTGCTTGACGCCTTGCACGCGATCCAGGGCAATTTGCGCGGCGAGCTGTCCTTTATCCAACGAATCAGGGCATTCTTGTTCCCTGCTTCGGTGCACCCGCGTCATTCGCGCTCGGAAGAATCCACGCGAATCGACATGTAGCCATCGGTTTAACCGGCCAAGGCCCGACCGGAAGAATCCGGTCGGGCCTTGGCGCGAGCTGGAGAATCTACTTCTTGGCTGCGTAAGGATCGGCAATGCCGATGTACTGCACGGTGGTGTATTCCTCCAGGCCTTCGGCGCCGCCTTCGCGGCCCAGGCCCGACTGCTTCACGCCACCGAATGGTGCCGCGGCGTTGGAGATCACGCCAGCGTTGAATCCAACCAGGCCGAATTCGATCTGCTCCGAAACACGGAACATGCGGTTGAAGTCCTGCGAGTAGATGTAGGAAGCCAAACCGTATTCGGTGGAGTTGGCCAGCTTGATAGCCTGGGCCTCATCCTTGAACGTGGTCACTGGTGCCACTGGGCCGAAGATTTCCTGGCTCAGGATCTTGGCGTCGTTGGCGACATTGGCCAGCACGGTTGGCTGGTAGAAGTAGCCCGGGCCGTCAACTGGCGCGCCGCCGGTGATGGCAGTCGCGCCGGCGGCGACGGCGGCTTCAACCAGCGAGTGGACTTCGTCGCGGGCCTTTTCCTCGACCAGCGGGCCTACCGTGGTGTCGGCTTCGGTGCCGCGTCCTGGCTTCAGGGCCTTCATCGCTGCAGCGAACTTGGCGGTGAATTCCTCGGCAACATCCTCATGGACCAGGAAGCGGTTAGCAGCGGTGCAGGCTTCGCCCATGTTGCGCATCTTGGCTGCCATGGCGCCCTCGACAGCGGCATCCAGATCGGCATCCTCGAAGACGATGAATGGTGCGTTGCCACCCAACTCCATCGAGGTGCGCAGGACCTTGTCTGCGGCGTCCTTCATCAGCTGCTTGCCCACCGGGGTCGAGCCGGTGAAGGAAACCTTGCGCAGGCGGTCATCTTGCATCAGCGGGCCGGAGATCTTCGAGGCCGAAGCGCCGGAGACCACGTTCAGCACGCCAGCTGGAAGGCCTGCTTCCATCATCGTGGCTGCGAAAAGCTGGGAAGTCAGCGGGGTCAGCTTGGCTGGCTTGAGCACCATGGTGCAGCCTGCCGCTACTGCCGGGCCGACCTTGCGGGTAGCCATGGCCAGCGGGAAGTTCCACGGGGTGATCAGCAGGCATGGGCCAACCGGCTTGTGCTGGACCAGGACCTTGTTCTTGCCCTCGGGGGTGGTGAGGTAGCGGCCGTAGTGGCGTACGGCTTCTTCGGAGAACCAGCGCAGGAATTCGGCGCCATAGGTTACTTCGCCATAGGCCTCGGCCAGTGGTTTGCCCATTTCCAGGCTCATCAGCAGCGCAAAGTCATCCTTGCGCTCGGTGACAAGGTCGAAAGCACGGCGCAGGATCTCCGCGCGTTCGCGTGGTGCGGTCAGTGCCCATTCGGCCTGGACTGCGTCAGCTGCATCCAGTGCAGCCATTGCGTCTTCGCTCGTAGCACTGGCCAGTGTCAGCAGCTTCTCGCCGGTAGCCGGGTCGAGCACGTCGAAGGTGCCACCGTCGGAGGCATCCCTCCATTCGCCATTAATCAATAGGCCGGTTGGCACCTTGGCAAGCAGTTCCGCTTCGCGCTGGGCAGTAATCGACATACGAGCATCTCCTGATAGAAAATAATGAAAACTAATCGTCTTTGATGTCTACGCTATTCCTGGCAGGTGGTGGCTGTAAATTGCCGTCTGCACGATAAACGCGAGCATTCATTGTGCATTTAGCCTATGCGACTTCGGCTATTTTCCCGCTTCGTGACGTGCTGCCAGAACAGCTTCGTAAAGCTCGCGTTTCTTCACGCCGAATTTTTCGGCCACTTCGGCCACGGCCTGCTTCATGCGCATGCCTTCCTCCACGAGGGCTGCAACCTTGGGAAGCAAATCCTCGATGGATGCGGCCTCGGCTTCCGGGGCTCCGTGGACCACCACAACAATTTCTCCGCGTACGCCATCTTCTGCCCATGCGCGCAGATTTGCCAGTGAATCTCGACGGACCTCTTCAAACTTCTTGGTCAGCTCGCGGGCTACGGCGGCCTGGCGGTCTTGGCCAAATGCTTCGATAGCGGCATCCAGGAAGTCGCTCAGCCGGTGAGGAGCCTCGAAGAACACCATGGTGCGATCTTCGGCGAGCAAGGAATCCAGGCGCTTGCGGCGTTCCCCCGCCTTGCGCGGCAGGAAGCCTTCAAAGGTGAAACGGCCAGTGGGCAATCCGGACAGGGCCAGCGCGGTGAGCACCGCAGAAGGGCCCGGTACCGCGGTGACACGGATGCCAGCACTCAAGGCAGCGGCCACCAATGGGTAGCCGGGGTCCGATACCGCCGGCATTCCTGCATCGGAAACCACCAGCACAGTCGCGCCCTCGGCGGCCAGGTCAATCACCTCGGAGAGCTTGTGAGCCTCGTTGTGCTCATGCAGACTCATCACCCTCGCAGTGATTTTAATGCCCAGGGCATGGGCCAGGTGGTGGAAGTTTCTGGTGTCCTCCGCGGCGATGATATCGGCACTGGCCATAATCTCCCGCAGACGCGGGGAGGCGTCGGACAAATTGCCAATCGGGGTGGCTCCCAGGACGATTACGCCCTCATTATCTGAGTTCTGCACATTCTTAAGCCTACGCGACGCAGGAAAAGCCCACTTTCTGGACTTTCCACCGGTAGCATGAATTGGTGATGGGCACCTCGGTTTTAGACACTCCGGACTCCGGCCACGTACGCTCGGCGCGACAGGCCTTCACTTTCGAGAGCCTGAAACAACGGCTCCTGCCTGTGGTGGCTCCCAGCGGCCCGCTGATGTGGATCATTCCGCTGGTCGTGACACTGATTGCCGGCCTCTTGCGCTTCGTCAATCTGGCGCACCCGCACTTGCTGATCTTTGATGAAACCTATTACGTCAAGGACGCATTCGCGATGCTGCAAAGCGGATACGAGCGCGAATGGGCTGACGACAGCGATGGGAAGTTCATCGCAGGCGACCCGCAGCTGGAAGCTGAATCTTCCTTTGTCGTCCATCCGCCGCTGGGCAAGTGGATGATCGGCGTGGGCATGCTCCTCTTCGGTGATTTCAATGGCTTCGGCTGGCGTTTTTCCACAGCGCTGGTCGGCACCCTCTCGGTCCTGCTAGTCACTCTGTGCGCCCGCTTGCTCTTCGGTTCCCACGTCCTTGCCGGCATCGCCGGTTTGCTCATGGCCATCGACGGCCATTCCATAGTCATGTCGCGCACCGCGTTGCTGGACATCTTCTTGATGTTCTTTGTGCTTGCCGCGTTTTATGCCCTGCTCAAAGACCGGATACACGGCAGAACCGTGCTTGCCCGGAAGCTTTCAGTACCCGAGGGTAACCGGCCAGATGACTTCCTGCTCGTTCATGGCCCCATGCTCTGGTGGCGCCCATGGCGGCTGATCGCAGCGATCATGCTCGGTGGCGCAGTTGGCATTAAATGGTCGGCGCTGTCCTTCGTAGCTGTATTCTGCCTCATGGCGGTGCTTTGGGACTTTGGTGCGCGGCGCACCGCAGGAGTTCACAAGTGGCAGTCGGCGGCATTCATCCGCGACGGAATCTATTCCTTCTTCACCATGCTGCCGCTGGTGCTGCTGACCTATTTGTCCACGTGGACCGGGTGGCTGATCACCCAGGGCGGCCGATACCGCCATTGGGCCGAGGAGAATCCCGGCGAAGGCATTAGCTGGCTGCCCTCGCCGTTGCGTTCCTTGTGGCATTATCACCAGGCTGGCTACGAATTCCATACCGGGCTCGACTCCGAGCATGGCTGGCAATCCTCGCCGTGGACGTGGCCCTTCGCCGGACGTCCAGTGCTGTTCTACTTCGAAGGCTACGACAAGGGCGCCAACGGCTGCGGGCTGGAGCGTTGCACCGAGGTTATTACCGACCTGCCTAACCCGTTGATGTGGTGGGCCTGCACCATCAGCATGTTCTTGCTGATTCTGTGGTGGATTGGCGCCCGTGATTGGCGCGCCGGAGCGGTCCTCTCATCGGTGGCGGCCGGGTTTCTGCCGTGGCTGATGTACCCAGAACGCACGATGTTCTTCTTCTACACCCTGCCACTGGTTCCGTTCATGGTGCTCGCGTTGACGTATATGATTGGCAGGTTCATTCCACGCGACCCTAATTCCAGTGCCGCGCACCGATCACGCATCATCGTACTCACCATATTCATGGCGTTATTCCTAGTCACGTCGGCCTTTTTCTGGCCGATATGGAGTGGGGAAATGATCGCGGATGACTACTGGCGCTTGCATGTGTGGCTCCCTAGCTGGGGCTAGGCTGCCCGTGGCTTGGCCACCTGTTTCCATGAAATAGGCCACTAAGACGACCAACGATTTTCAAAGGACAATCCTTCAATGCAAGAAGTAACCGTCGAGCTACTCACTGATCTAGCACCAGAGGTAAACACGACGAGCCTACTCCTTGACCGCGTAGCGCGTGGTGCGCAACGCCCACTGTTCAGCGTGCAGCGCGACGGCACCTGGCATGATCTCAGTGCCGGTGATTTCCTCATTGATGTCAAGCGCCTGGCAATGGCGCTGATCAATGATGGGCTGCAGCCCGGTGACAAGGTCGCCATTATTTCCCGTACCCGCTATGAATGGGCTTTGGCAGAGGAAGCGGTGTGGTTCGCCGGAGGCGTGACGGTTCCCATCTACGAAACCTCCAGCGCCTTCCAGATCGAATGGATCCTGCGCGACTCCGGTGCGCGCGTGGTTTTCGCGGAAAACCACGAGCTGCGCGCTAACGTCCGCCAGGCGGCGGCTCAGCTGGGCGAACCGGTTCGCACACACATCTTTGAAGGCTCCGACACGGCGGACAAGACGCTCATTCCCTCCGCTGGCCTGCATCAGTTGATGGTTCCTGCCAACCAAGTCGATGAGCAGCTGGTCGAATCCCGCCGTGCTTCCATGGCCCTTGAGGATGTGGCCACGATGGTTTACACCTCGGGTACCACCGGGCGTCCCAAGGGCTGCAATATGACCCACTCGAACTTCGCCATGGTGGCGCATAATCTGGCCGGGCATATGCTCGAAGTGCTCGGGGAAGAGCGCCGAACGCTGATGTTCCTGCCGCTGGCCCACGTATTGGCTCGTGCCGTCCAGCAGACCTGCATCCACGGCGGGTCGGTGATTGCGCATTCCAGTTCCATGGCCAATCTGGTCGAGGATATGTCCGCGGTCAAGCCTGGCTTCCTGCTGGCCGTGCCGCGAGTCTTCGAGAAAATTCGCACCACCGCTTTGGCCACGGCCGAACGTGGCGGCAAGGCTGAGCTGTTCCTCAAGGCAGAACAGGCAGCCATCGAGGTTTCCAAGATCCGTGATGCGCGTGCGCGTGGCCTCAAGACTCGCATGCCCTTGGGCCTGCGTGCCCGCCATGCCTTGTTCAGCAAGGTCCTCTACCCGAAGTTGCAGGCCGTCTTTGGCGGCCACTGCGGTTACGCGATTTCCGGAGCCAGTGCATTGAACCCGGACTTGGCTCATTTCTTCCGCGGCGCTGGCATTGAACTGCTCGAAGGCTACGGCCTGACCGAAACCACCGCCCCAGCCACCGTGAATCAAGCATCACGAATCCGCGTGGGCACCGTGGGTCGTCCGCTTCCCGGCACCTCCATCAGGATCGCCGATGACGGTGAAATCCTGGTCAAGGGCATTGGGGTTTTCGCGAGCTATCACAACAATCCTGCCGCCACGGCTGCAGTCTTCGATGAAGACGGCTATTTCAAGACTGGTGATACCGGTGTCCTGGATGATGGAGGATTCCTCCAGGTCACTGGCCGCAAGAAGGAACTGATCGTCACCGCCGGCGGCAAGAACGTCTCCCCTGGCCCGTTGGAAGAGATGGTCCGCGCCGGACGCATCGTCTCCCAGTGCGTACTGGCTGGCGAACAGCGCCCATTCATTACGGCCATGATGACCCTCGATCCCGAAGAACTGGTGCTGTGGGCCAAGGCCAAGGGGCTTGAAGCAATGACCCTGGCTGAGGCGGCCATCAACCCAGCAGTGATCGCCGAGGTCCAGAGCTACGTGGATACCGCTAACTTGACCGTTTCCAAGGCTGAGTCCATTCGCAAGTTCGTGGTCCTGGAAGAGGAATTCACCGAAGCTTCCGGGCACCTGACCAACTCGTTGAAGCTCAAGCGCCAGAGCGTTCTCGAAGAATTCGAAGGCCGCGTGGAAGCCCTCTACCGCCAGTAATTCCCACTGGGTAAAGCAATGGGGAGCAGTTCGCCATGAACTGCTCCCCCAGTGCTTTAAGCCTTGTGCCAGCTAGTTGCCAATGCCGAACGCACGGGCCTCCTGGCGCAGCCGGGCCGCCTCACGGCGGCGGCCGGTTGGCCAGCAACTGATCAATACAGTGACGATCGTGGCCAGCACCAGCACGGCGATGCCAATGGCGCTATCGAGCCAGTACTGCTCTGGGTACAGGCGGATCAGCGTATCGCTGACGTTGAAGGTCCAGGTGCCGTCGGAGAAGAAGAGGGCATGGAACTGGGTGAAGAAATTGTCCCATCCCACAATCGCGGAGACGGCCAGCGCAGCAATGCCCGCCAAGGCCAAGATCGCTCCCGAGAACAATGCACGCCGTACGCCGCCTGCATAGCGCTTGGCGAGGTACCAAACACCGATGATCAAGATGACCGCTAGAACAGCTCCGAGGATATAGGCGAACCCGATGAGGTTCTTCACGTCCACCATGTGCTGGACTTCCCCTTCGGTGAACATGCTTGAACCGGTGGAAAGCTTCAAGCCGGCCAAGTATTCGGGGCCGGCAAAGTTGTTCAGGTAATCCACACCGTAGCTGCCGTAGGTCAGGCGTTCAGAATCGGTGAAACCAAAGGAATCGCTCGGGAATCCAGGGCGGCCGTAGGACAGAGCCAGGAAAGCCGGCGTCGCGACCAAACGGATGGCAGCGATCAAGGTCAGCAGCGGGAAGACCAGAGCCACGATCACCTGGGCAGTACGGCCCAGGGCCGGCTTCGAGTTCAGCGCCCGTTCGCGCGCAACCCGGCGCTTCACGGCCGCTTCGGAAGGTTCCGGTTCTGGCGCGTAGCTGCCAAAGACGCGGTTGCGCGCCTGGGCAACGGCAGCCTTTGTTGTTGGCAGGGATCCGGTCTTCGGAGCAGCAGACACCGGTGGCACGCTTTGCGCGGTGGTTGCCTTCTCGCTGGCCTGCGGCTCAGCGGACTTCCCGGCACCGGCGGCGGCTTCGCTTTGCACCTGCTTCTCCGCTTCGATTTCGTGCGGTAGCTTGATGGCGCGAATGACATCTTCTACTGGCTCTTTAGCGGCCGGCTTCGCAGCGGGCGCCTTGGCGGCAGGCTTCGCGGCCGCAGGTTTGGCCGCAACTGGCTTGGCGGCTGCCTGCTTGGACGCCGCGGGCTTGACGGGCGCTGGCTTGACCGGCTGCTTGGTTGCCGGGGCTTTGGCCGCAGCAGGCTTGGCCTCAGCTGGCTTGGCCGCAGGGGTCGCGGCAGGCTTGTCTGCCGCTGGCTTCACGGGGGCAGGCTGCGCCTTGGCTGCAGGAGCTGCAGTTGGGTTCTTGGTCTCGGCGTCGGTTTTGCCGGACATCGCGCGGCGGATGGCCTCTTTGCGGGCTTCTTCCTTTTGGGCAGCGGCGTTTGCCTGGGCCTGGTTCTTGTGCTTTTCCAGGCGCGCAGTAAGCTCTTCAGCTTTTTGGCTCAGGCTGGTCTGTGGGCCTGGCATGTTGCCAGTGGCAGCCGGTGCCGGCTGGCCCGTAGTTCCTTGCCCTCCAGTGGGGTTTTTCGCCGCCTCAGCCATGAGGAGTCCTCCTGCAATTCGCGCGATGGTGTGCTGTTTTGGGGTTGCTTTACGGGCCGAGTACGGCGCACGCGCCTTTAGCATATCCAGCGAGGCGAGTCATCTGACGGATTACCACACCAAAATTGGATTTCAGCTAGGACACAAAGAGGTGCTGCAGATGCCGCCGAAGTGCCGATGCAGGTTCAAGAATTCTTCGAGAAGAAGGTCTAGGCTTCTTCGTCGCCAGCTGGGAGCACAGCCAAGCGGACGCGAGTGTCAAAGCGCTGTGCACGGATATCGCGGGGACGGACCGAATCAATGGGCGAATCCGATGCATGGCGAGGTTCGCGAACCTTTGGTTCGCGATCGCGGACGGCATTCACCAACGCGTTCAGCTCATCTTCTGGTTCAAGCACATCTGGGATGGCGCCACGGATCAGACTCCACCCGCTGGGAACTGTCAGACGGTTCGCATGGCGGGCGCACAGGTCATAGCAGTGCGGTTCCGGGTACGTCGCCAAAGGCCCAAGAACAGCAGTTGAATCTGCGTATACGTAGGTAAGAGTAGCGCGGGCCGTTTCACGGCAGGCTGGGCGAGAACAAAGACGAAGACCTTCCACGTTTGCCATTCTACTCGGCTGGTCAGCACATCCTTGGGATCTTCGCCCATTTGCGGGCTGATGGGCACCGGCACAGTGTCGCAAGCGCTAGGCTGAGTTAATGAACTCCAAGTTGCCTGATCCGCCAAGCGGTTCCCGTCGCCACCGCCACGGACGCGGGCGGCGTGGCCCGCTGATGCCCATGCATCTTCCTGCTTACCGTTCACGGCCGGAACGATTTGATGATGCCGTGATGGCCAGTGCGCAAAGGCTCTCGGAACGCTGGCCCGGAGAAATTGAAAAGATCGATTTCCTGATTGATCCGGTGCCCAGTGACAAGCTGCTGGAACAGGCTGCTGCACTGGGCGAGCGGGTGCCGCTTGCATCATCAAAATCAGCTTCGGCTAGCCGCCCAGCGCGCATCATCATTTATCGCTTGCCCATTGAGCAGATTGCGGAAAACACCGGCGAACTCTTGGATCTGGTCCATCAGTGCGTGGTGCACGAGGTCGCGCAGCTTTGGATGAAACCCATCTCGGAAGTGGACCCCGCATATTTCCCTGAGGATCCGGACTACTAGGGCCATCTTCTCTAGCTGGCCTGGATCCGGCTTTCACGTCCCGGCGCATGGGAGGCCAGGCCAACGCGCACGGCACCGATCCATACCAGCGCAGCACCAACCAGGTGGGCGACCACAAGCAGCTCTGGGAGGCTGGTCATGGCCTGGATCGCTCCGAGCAGCCCCTGTCCGGCCAATACCCAGAGGTAGAGCTTGGCTTTGTGCGCCACGTCCGGTACTTGTTCTTTTCTTGCTTGACGCCACATCACCAAAGCAACAACCAGTGCGCCCACGGCTGCTGCGGCATGCACGAGAGTGATCTGCAGCCAGTCGAAGCCCATCCGCGGGACCTCGGCCGAGTCTCCGGCATGCGGACCTGAGCCGGTCACCCCGGTGCCAATGATGACGAGCAGGGCGCTGAGAACAACTAACCAGGTTCCCAGCGACTTCAGCGAATCCGTACTGGCTTTTGAGCCGGCGTTTCCCAGATTCTGCACCTTGTCCCAAGTGGCCGCAGCGGCAGTGAGCAGCAAGGTCGCAGCCAGGAAATGGGCGGCAACTACGTAGGGGTTCAGTTTCATCCAGACGGTGATCCCGCCAATGACCGCATTGAGCACAACAAGCCAGAATTGGAACCACGCCCATCGGGTGATGCCCGGAACTGGTTCGCGTTGCAGTCGGGCGGCAATGATGACCCAACCAACCGCTGCGCACAGGACAAAGGTGAGTAGCCGATTGACGAACTCGATGGTCGCGTGAATCCCCATTTCAGCGGTTGGCGCGATGGAGCCGCCGGTGCAGGTTGGCCAGTCGGGGCAGCCTAGTCCTGACCCGGTGACTCGAACGACACCGCCGCCGACAATAATCAGAATCGCTGCGATCATTGCCGATAGCGAAGCTGCCTTGAGCGAACTACGTTCCAACGTGATTCGCTCAGCCAGCCATGCGAAAGGGGTCTTCAATTATCCAGTTCCTTAATGGCGGATTCCTAGCCGCCGATGTTCACCACAATGCCGTCGCGTCCGGCATTCGCCTGTGGCATGGCAGCCCAAGCGATGGAACGTTCGGAACCGAGCACCAGCTGGGCCAGGTAAGCGTTGGCATCTGTCGAGAAGATGACTGCTTGGGCATCTTCGGAGACAGATTTCGGATCAAAGACAACATTCTGCCCGGCCTTGATCTGGAGTTTCTTCGGTTCCTCCAGCTTGCCGTCCTTATTAACCACCACTGCTTCCACCGCTGAGTCTGCAGCTACGGCGGCGATGGCGAATTTCCCAGTGCCATTAGCCGACAGCGGCATGGCCTGCGTACCGGCTAGCGCGTTGGAGCTCACCGCCCAG
Organism: Arthrobacter sp. JUb119; assembly: GCF_024807995.1. NCBI lineage: Bacteria > Bacillati > Actinomycetota > Actinomycetes > Micrococcales > Micrococcaceae > Arthrobacter > Arthrobacter sp. JUb119. The sequence goes on along the minus strand of NZ_JANUFE010000002.1, from coordinate 248,399 downwards.
GCAGTGTCCGAGGAGTCCTTCGGGTCCGCACCGCGAACCATCTTCACCGCTGCGGTGACCGGAGCATCGGACTCGACAACTACCGTGTAATAGCCACCAGCCAGCTGGGTCAGATCCACAATCTTCGTCGCGTCGGAGTCGACGGCGAGGTTATCGTCGAAGCTGGCGGCGACTTCGCCGTCTTCGCCCAGGACCTTCACCTTGAATCCAGCGCCCGAGGAGCCGGTTGCCGCAACGTGCAGCTGTGGAACCAACGACTTGTTGTCCTTGCTGAGCTTGGAAATATTCTCCTTGCTCTCGATCCACACTCCCGGAATCACCTGGCTATTGGAAGCCGTCGCGTTGGCGCTGACCAGTTCAACACCCGACGGGGTCAAACCGCGCAGGGCGGCCTGTTGGACCGATGCAGTGATTTTTCCGCCAACACTGGTGATTTCAGCCGAAACAGAATTCAGGTTCTGCGCGTAGCCGCCGAGCACGATGGCCCGGCTCTCCCCCGCTGCCAGAACAATGTTCTGCAGCGTCGAGGTGTCGATCAAGCCGTCTGGACCTCGAAGCCGCAGGGATACCTGGGCAGTGGTATGCGTTGGGTTGGCCAAATGCATCACGCTGGTGGATCCGGTACTTGTCTGCAGGCCAGTGAATCGCCAGTTGGACGCCGGGGCCTGGCACGTTGCGGCAGCAAGCCCTGCCAGGTCGCCATCCTTGGCTTGGTAGCTGCGCACGGCGCTGCCCTTCGAAGCGATTTCGCCCAGTGGCTGCAAGGTGTAGACCTGGGCGTCATCGATATCGTTGGCAGTTGAAACCTTGCTGGCGCGGCCGGTCAGGCCCGCATCATCAGCGCCACGGGCCTCGGCAGCTTCATCCTCAGCGATGCGTCCAGTCAGCTCATGCGCGCCGCTGCCATCGAGCTTGGTGAAGGAGGAGCCCGGAATGCGCTTGGCCAGATCCGAAACGGCAATGCTGCGCAGGTTGCTGGAAATGTCCTTGGCACCTGGGGCAAACTGCGCATCGGTGCCTTCCACGCCCTTGAGCAGCTGCGGGGTTGCCGAGCAAACGCTGCTGGAGTCACCTGCGGGCAGGTTCGTCACGGCAGCTGGCAACGACTTTTCGGCCGGTGCCGGGGCAAAAATTGATCCGGCACCCACTGCAGCGCCGGCAGCCGCAACGGCTACCAGGCTGAGCAGAATCGCGCCGGTCTTCTTGCGCGTCGGCGCGGCTGCCGCATCCTTGGAGGCCGCGGCGCGGGCCTTGTCCAGCTTCTGGCGACGCTTCGATACGTTGCCGTCCACCGATTCCGCCTGCGGCCCGGCTGCAGGCGCAGCCAGCGCACTGGCAGCGGCAAGTTCTTCCTTCGCGGCGTTCCGCGCGCGAACCTTCTCCAGCCGATGGCGGCGCTTGGCAGCCTTCGGATCTTCCGGTTCTGATGCCTTCGCAGCTTCTTCTCCAGGCTTCGGGCCGGCCGGCTGGTTCTTCTCAGCCTCGGTGGAACCAGCGCCAGCTGCGGCACCAGTGGCTGCCACGCCGGCAACTTGCGCAGCTGCGCCTTGCTGCCCCGAGGAGTCCCCGGCATCGTTCTGCTTCCCGGAAGCCCTAGCCGCTTCTGCGGCCGGCGGCTTGACTGGTTCGGAAACAACTACCGGGTCCTGGGCTGCAGGCTTCTTCGGTCCAGCGTCCTGGGCGGCACCAGGCCCCGTCTTGCTTCCAGCCGCGGCTGGGCCGGCGTTCTTGGCAGGCTCGGCGCCCTGGGAGTGTTCCGGCTGCGCAGCTGCATCAGTGGTGCCCGCGGCGGCTGCATCAGTTGCAGGCAGTTTGGCGTGCGCAGCCTCGGGCTGCTCCGATCCGGCTTGAACGGAGTCCGGCTTGGGAGCCGGCTTCTGTTCCGCCGGTTCGCCTTGAGCCTTCGCCTGGGCAGCCTGCGCGGTGGGCACGGTTGCCGTGGCGTCCTTATTCCCTGACTTCGCCTCGGGTTGCGGCTTTGCTTTTGGTTCTTCCCGCTGAGCGGCCTTGGCTTCAGCCTTCGCCGCTTTCTCGGCGTTCTTCGCTTCGGCCTTGGACCGGGCATGGGCTTCCTTGGCGCGGGCCTTGTCCAATTTGGCATCGACCTTGGCCCGGGCCTTGGCAGCCTTTGTCTCAGCACGCGATAGTGTCGCCGACACTGGGGTGGTGTCCTTGGCTTCTGGTTGCGCGGAGGCCGGCTTCGGGGCCGGAGTCTGTTCAGTTGGCTTGTCAGCAGAATCCGCTGAGTTCACGTTCTTCTCGTCGCTCACTACTTCTTCTCCTGCTCGGCATCGGCGTCCGAAATCCGGTCGCTGAGCTTCGGGGTCAAGTTCTCACGAATCTCGCTGGCGCGTTCGCGTGCCTCGCGGCGGCTCAGTGGCATGGTGCCGGTAGCCGGGCTCTGGACTTCGGCGGCCGCCAAAACGGCCGAGCCGTCGGCGAGTTCTTCATTTTCGTCGCGTGGTTCACGGAAGCGGTATTCGTTGTTGCGGTAGTTGGCGAATCGCCGCGAGCTTGGCACTGGAATGGCCAAGAGGACGGTAATCAGCAGAACTATCGCGCTGAGCACCAGAACCGGTATGGCCGTGGAGTCCTTGTGCGACAACGTCAGCTTGCCGCCCTCGGCAGGAAGCTCGTAAGCCTGGGCCCATCGAGTTTCCGAATCCTCGGGATAGGACACCGAACGCAGGGATTCGCCATCAACGCTGGCCCGCAGCTTCGGATCCGACGCTGTTGCAAGGACCAGGGTCCGCTTGGCATCAGAAGCCGGAATTTCCAGATTGGCGATCTTGCCACGCTGGGTCGGCAATACGCTCACGTCACCGTTTTCAGCGACAACGCGGGCAAATCCAGCGCCCTGATTCTCTTCATCGGCTTCAAAATCCACTCGCCACAACCAGCCGCTGTCGGTCTGGCCGACCGATGCCAGCCCAGTTGCCGCATCCAGGATGCGCACGGTCGCTGGGACAGATTCACCAGTCTCGTTGAGCACGACAAAGCCCACGCCCAAGTCGCGCAGCGATTCGCGCGAATCCAATGCAGACTCGGAGAGCAGCATCGCTACGGCTTTGCTCTGAACCTGCGCGGTGGCAGAAGCTTCATTGCGTTCAGGATCCAGCAGCGGTCCGGTTAGCTGCTTGACCTGCGAGTAGCGGCTGATGCTGTCCAGGGTTTCACCGGAGCCCGAAACCAACTGGCTGTCGATTTCACCGGAGGAACGCGGGCTGAGCACCAAGGTGCGCTTCTGGAATTCGGAGCGTCCCGCATCGGCTGCCGTGGCAGGCAGGGTGCGAGGCTGGGAGCTGTGCACCTGCTGAGCCGAATTCAGGGAAGTCAGCGTTTCGGACTCCGCGGCCGGATTCAGCTGGGCACCAAGCAGCACGGCGCCGGAAGCGAGAACCGCGAGCACGCTGAATGCGGCCATCAGGCTCATCGCCGGACGAGAACCCTGCGTCCGCATCGAGCGCGGCTGATCTTCATGGCGCAGGGCAGCTAGCGCGTTGGCGGCAGCTGCAAGCAATGCAAACATGGCAAAGGAGACGAACGGACCGGTGTAGGCGCTCACCGCGGTGTGCGAGTCCAAGGTGAACGGGACAAAACCGACGGCCCATCCCGCTGCCAGCGACAGGACTGCGCCCCACAGCAGGCGGCGGGAGTTCCGGCGCATGCTGGAACTGTGGCTGAGCGAAGAACTCAAGGTCCCGAAAACAGCCAGCACGATGATTGGAGCCCCGACCAGCAGTGCGGCGACCAAAGCCCACGGACCGGCGGGCAGGAAGTCCCAACCCACCAGCGAGGCGTTGGCGTTGAAGGATTCCGGGAAGCCCAGCAGCATCTGCCATGGGGCAGCTGGCGAGAACGCGCGCGCCGCACCGGGCTCGGTGAACAGCAGCCGCAGATCGCCCAGGCCGGCAAACAGCAGCGGAAGATTCCACACGATTGCAGGCAGCGGGATCCACCACAGGCTGCGTGCGCGGCGCACCGAGAAGATGGCCAAAACGTAAATCAGGATGCTGGCGGTCAGGAAGAATGAAACGGAACCGGCGGAGATCACCCAGAGCAGCAAGGCGGCGCTAGCCGAAGCGGTCCATGCGGATACGGATTGCTGCTTCGGGTTCTTGGGCTTCGCGCCTTCGATGGCCACATGGGCATTCATGGCACGGATAATTGCCAGGAAGAACAGCGGCAGCAAGATGTGGATCAATACCGAGCCGACTCGTCCCGAGGCCAGCGAAGAGACCAGCGAAGGCAATAGGGCCCAGATCAATGCGGCGAAGAACCGGACAGCACGCGAACGGCTCACCGCGCCAATGCCCCACCACGCGGTCAGGGCGGCCAACGGCATCGCGGCGAAGAAAAGATAGATCGAAGCTTCGTTGGCATGGTTGAAAGTCACCAGCGAGAAAAGCCAGAACAGCACATCGGAGTTATCCGGCGGAGCGCTCAATCCGGTGGTGATGTTCTGCCACCACGATAGGGCGTTGGCGCCGATTTCCTGGTTGCTGTTGGACAGCGGGCGCAGCGCGCCGCCGGACAAAGCAGTGGATCCAAGCAGGCTGCGCCAAGCAACCAGCGAAGCGGCCCCGGAGAGCAAGAGTGCCAGAATCAGCGAGAGTACTGCGGTGGTGCGCGGCGGACGGGCGATTCGCACGAAGTCGGAGAAGTTGTCACCGCTAGGTTCAACCATCGCGTCGGCGCCACTGCCATCCCCGTAGACCTCGCCATCGGCACGCCCGGTGTTCACATTGCGGCGGTATTCGCGCACCTGTGCGCCGGAGACCATCAGCTTGCGGACCTGGCGGCGTGGAATTTCGCGGATCTGGGCGACGTTGCGACGTGAAGCGGCCAGCTTGCCCGGGGAGAACAGTCCGCGCAGGACCGAAGCCAGGTGGCTGAAGCCATGGCCCGGGTCCTTGGCCAGCAATGCTACGAGGAAGTGGCCGATGCCGCCGAGCAGCAATCCAATCCACAAGAACGGCAGTTCCAAAGGCGAAGCGAACTTCAAGCGCTGGAAGACCTCCGAGCGCTTGGCTTCGCGCGGGCCTGCCAGCGAGTCGACGACCTCGACCTGGTGGTACATCTTGGCACTTGGCACCACGACCACGCGGTGACCGGCCAGGCGGTTGCGCCAGCATAGGTCCACGTCGTCGCCACGGCCCGGAATAGCCGGGTCGAATCCGCCCAGCTGCTCAAAGACCTCGCGCCGGATAAACATGCCGGCCGAGGACACGGCAAAGTAATCGCTTCGTCCGTCGTACTGGCCCTGGTCGACTTCGTCGATATCGATCATGGTCAGGCGCTGGGCCTTGCGGTCCACGCTCAACCCCACCTCGACCAGGTGGCGCGGGTTATCGATGTCCAGCAGCTTGCAACCGGCAATGGATACCGATTCGGAGGCCTCAACGGTCCGAGTCAGCTGTTCCAGCGCGTCGGGAGCAGGCATGGAGTCATCGTGGATAATCCATAACCATTCATCACGGTCCGAACGCGCTTCGGGAAGTTGCGACACCGCTACTTCCAGCGACAGCCCCAGGGATCCTTCATCGGCCACCAGCAAGGCGGAGTTGGAAGGCAAGTTCGCCCGCAGGACCTCTAGCGATGCGTCAGAGGACGAAGCGTCAACTCCGACGAAGCGTTCGATAGGCCGGGACTGGTTTCGCAGTGCGGCCAAAGTGCGTGGTAAAAAGTCAGCGCCATCGTGCGAAGCAACGATGGCGGTGACATGAATTGGCGGACGAATTAGATTGCTCGTTTCCGTAGACGGCGACGTTCGCGCTCTGAGAGCCCTCCCCAGATTCCGAAGCGCTCGTCATTGCTCAAGGCATATTCTAGACATTCCGAACGGACAACACATGCGCCGCAGACGCGTTTCGCGTCGCGAGTCGATCCGCCCTTTTCAGGGAAGAACGCTTCGGGGTCAGTCTGTGCGCACAGAGCACGGGCCTGCCAGCCCAGCTCGCCCTCGTCAACTTCGCCGCCAACACCAAGCCAAACTGCCTTGATGGTTTCGCGCACTTCGTCATCCTCGTCGAGCTCAGGAGCCCACGAGCCAACCGAGGAGATTTCTTCGGTGTCGGATAACGTGTCGCGCTCTTTCAGGTAGCTGTCGGCCGCGGTCTCCAGATCGGCTGCAACTGCAACCCGTGCGGACTCACCGGCTTGAGGATCGACAAACCAGTCGGATGGTGCGTCCTCCAGCCCGTATTGAGCCGACGCAACAGCCGAGGTCGAAAATTCGGAGTACCCCTGCTCCAGATTCGCCATGGTGATGTTGACCTTTCGATTGGTTTGAGGAGATCGGGCCGTCATTGCTCCCGATCCATCCGGCAGCATTTATTCCATCGAACTAGCGAAAAGTGATGAACCTGCCCGGACTCACCATCTAATTACAGCCGTGTAACTCCGCTAGAGTCAAGCGGGGAGGTCATTCTAAGAAGAGTTCTCAGGAAACTCCCGGCACAACACGCCGTCAAAAGACGCACATGAGGTGGGCGAGTCCCGTCTTGGCTGAATTCTCGGTGAATTCTCAGTAATTAAATTTAAGGACATCCAGTGAGCAATAGCCTACAATCACGAACATTTGTCGAGAATCTTCTCGCGCCGCGACGCAGTTCAGCCTCCCCATGGCTCACCTGGTACTCCGTCAGCGGGGAACGCATCGAGCTGTCCGGACGGGTATTTGACAATTGGGTCGCGAAAAGCGCCAATCTCTTGGGCGAGGTTTTCGACCTCGATGAAGACTCGATCGTGGTGCTCGATTTGCCGGCGCATTGGAAGTCCCTGGTCGTAGCCCTGGCCGCGCTGCACCATGGCGCCACGCTGGTCGATGCTGGGCATGATGATGCACAGCAGGCATCGGTGTGGGTGACAGCCCAACCGGATGATGAGCGCATCCCCAGCAGCTCTGAAATCCTTGCCGTGAACCCGGCAGCTCTCGCGCTGTCCTTCGGCTCGGATCTCGGCCCTGTCGCAGAAGACTTCAATGCCTCCGTGCGTACCTACGGGGATCAGTTCTATCCCTCGCCAGTAACTGGTGATGCCTCAGCCATCGCAACCAATGGTGACACCCCGGTCAGCCTTGCCGCGTTATTCGATACCGAAGCTAAGGCGCAAGGAACAATTCTAGTGCGTGCTCAGCAACCCGTGCTCTCCTTGCTGCCCTTCGCCATTGGCCAGTGGGCAGCGGGTGACGGAATTGTGCTAGTAGAAGACGGGATGGAAGTGACCCAGCGCCTGCGCGACGGCGAACGCATTAACTTCGACTACCAACCAGCGGATTAGCGAGCCACCGTCGGTACCGTGCCGGTATCGGCCTGGCCAGCGGAGTGCGCTGCGTCAGCGCCGGTATCGGCCTTGTGATTGCCCAGAACTTCGTGGTCGTGGGCGAATTCTTCCTCCGCATCCATCGCGCTGCCGAAGACCCAGAAACGGTAGGCGAAGAAACGGAAGATGGTGCCGAGCACCAAGCCGACTACCGAACCGGCAATGAACACCGAGGTGGGATCGGTCAAGCCCAGCCAGTATTTGGTGACCCATACGCAGGCCGCGGCAATGCCCAAGCCGATGGCATTCATGATGATGAACATCACGAGCTCGCGCACCACATTGGCCTGGCGGCGGTGGCGGAAAGTCCAGTAGCGGTTGGCCACCCAAGAGAACATCGTCGCGACGACGCCAGCAATGATTTTCGCTTTAACCTGGGAATCGCTCATGGAACCGTGCAGGAGCCAGACGTAGATCCCCGAGTCGATGATGAACGCAACGCCACCGACGACGCCGAACTTCGCCACCTCGCGCCACAGCAACGAGATGAGTCCGGCTATTTTGAGTTTGATGCGCTCGAGCAATTGTCCTCCAGGGAATATTGTTCCCGTCTGGCTAGCAGTAACAAGGCGCGCTAAGCACTACGAGAAGCGCGCGATCTTGCTATTTTATCGGCACTTTCTGGAAATTGACCGAATTGTGAGAGTAATCAGACAACGCGCATGCGATTCTCAACGTCGCTTTCGATACCCTTGTAATCGTGAGCTTTCCAAAAATTGGTGTGATTGGTGGCGGGCAGCTAGCCCGAATGATGGCCCCCGAGGCCCTGAACCTAGGTTTCGAACTGCATGTTCTTGCCGAAGGTCCTGATGTTTCAGCTGCGCGAAGCGTTCCCGACGCTCCTGTAGGCGACTACAAAGACCTCGAAACCCTGCGTGAATTCGCCAAGGGCAAGGACGTTGTCACCTTTGACCACGAGCACGTGCCCAACGAATTCTTGACCACCCTGATCAATGAGGGCGTCAACATCCAGCCCCGTCCGGCTGCGCTGATCCATGCCCAGGACAAGCTGGTCATGCGCGAGGCCATCGAACGCCTCGGACTTCCGAACCCTGCGTGGGCCAAGGTTGACGATGTCGATGTCCTGATCGCTTTCGGTGAGCAGACCGGCTGGCCCATTGTGCTCAAGACCCCGCGCGGCGGCTACGACGGCAAGGGCGTGCGCATGCTGGACAATGCCCAAGACGCCAAGGATTCCGCCGACTGGTTCGCCCATGGCCCGCTGCTGGCCGAGGACAAGGTCGAGTTCTCCCGCGAACTTTCCGCGTTGGTAGCCCGCACCCCTTCAGGCGAGGCCAAGGCTTGGCCCGTGGTCCACACCATCCAGGTTGATGGAGTCTGCGATGAAGTGATCGCGCCTGCCCGGGATATTGACGAAGCCACCGCGGCCACCGCAGCCGATGCGGCCTTGCGCATCGCCGAAGAATTCGGCGTCACCGGAGTCATGGCCGCAGAGCTCTTTGAAACCCCAGGTTCAGGAGCCGGTTTCGTGATCAACGAATTGGCCATGCGCCCGCACAACACCGGCCACTGGACCATGAACGGTTCGGTCACCAGTCAATTCGAGCAGCACCTGCGTGCGGTTCTGGATCTGCCGCTGGGCGAAACCCGCGAGCTGGGCGTGACTGTGATGAAGAACTATCTCGGCGGCGCCAACCAGGACCTCTACTCGGCTTTCCAAGCCGCCTTGGCCGCCGCGCCAGAAGTCAAAGTCCATGCCTACGGCAAGTCCGTGCGCCCGGGCCGCAAGATCGGCCACGTCAACGTTGTGGCTAACGCCGGGCAAAGCGTAGATGAACTTCGTTCGCAGGCCAATAAGGTTGCCGCGCTCATCCGCGACGGCATCGAAGCCGCCGTCTAGACTTTATTTTGATCAAGAGCCGCTGCCGCGTACCGGGCAGCGGCTCTTACTAGAACACCGCAAGGAAATATCTCATGTCTGAAGCACCACTGGTCGGCCTCGTAATGGGTTCTGATTCCGATTGGCCGGTCATGCGCCTGGCCGCACAGGCACTGGCCGAATTCGGAATTCCTTTTGAAGCGGACGTCGTTTCGGCGCACCGCATGCCAGAAGAAATGATCGATTACGGCAAGAAAGCCCACGAACGCGGACTGCGCGCAATCATCGCCGGCGCAGGCGGTGCAGCGCATCTTCCGGGCATGCTTGCAGCTGTTACACCGCTGCCGGTGATCGGAGTTCCAGTTCCACTGGCTAAACTAGATGGAATGGACTCCCTGCTCTCCATCGTCCAGATGCCTGCAGGAGTCCCCGTAGCAACTGTTTCCATTGGCGGAGCACGCAATGCCGGCCTGCTGGCTGTGCGCATGCTCGCAGCGGGAACCGATGAGCTAGCCGAATCGTTACAGGTAAAGTTGCTTCAGTTTGCAGATTCACTGCGCGAGCAAGCCCATGCCAAGGGTTCGGCTTTGCGCGCTGAAGTTGCCAACGAGAATTTCGCTTCCTAGGGAAAGTCCAAAAGTACATGGGTTCTGCCAGTCACCGCGCACCAAGTCCGTTGCGCCAGCCGGAGACCATCAGCTCTCCGCAGCGCAGCAAGCGGGCTCTGATCCTGGTCCTGCTGACCATCTTCTTCCCCGGCGGCGCTCAGCTGGTCGCGGGAAATCGCAAGCTTGGACGGATCGCAGTGTCCATCACCATGGCCTGCTGGCTGGCCATTCTTGCGCTGGTTGCCCTGTACTTCATTGATCGTTCGATCATTCTCGGCTGGGTTGCCCACCCGAACTTCCAGCTGTTCCTGATCATCGTGCTCGGCACGCTGGCCCTGGGCTGGCTGATCATGTTCATCAACACCTTGGTGATTATCCGGCCTAAGCTGCTGGCCCCTGGCATGCGTGCCATCGTTACCATTTTCACCCTGGCAGCCGTGGTGGCCACCAGCGGTGTCTTCATCTACGGCGCCTCGCTGCTGAATACCGGACGCGAAACCATTGTGGCCGTATTCGATGAAGGACCCGCCTTCGAGCCAGTCGACGGGCGCTACAACATCGCAGTGTTCGGTGCCGACTCCGGTGCCAACCGCGAAGGCGTCCGCACCGACGTTGCGGCTCTGCTTTCTGTTGATGCCAAAACCGGCAAGAGCCTGCTGATCTCGGTGCCGCGCAACTTCCAGAGCGCACGCTTCGCCCCGGGCTCGCCCATGGAGAAGATCTGGCCCGAAGGCTACAACTGCGGCGACGAATGCATCTTCAACGCCATCTACCGCAATGCCGAAACCGAGCACGCGGATGCTTTCCCCGAGACCGTGAAGAACGTCGGCGCGCAAGCTGCCATGGACGCGCTGGAAGGCACCACGGGGCTCCCTGTCCAGGGCTACGTCATGATCAACATGGCCGGGTTCGAGCAGTTTGTCGACGCATTGGGCGGGGTCACCATCGACTCCGGCGGATGGGTTCCCTACAACGGGAAATACCACGAAAACAGCACCGTGCGCACGCACTGGTTCGCACCGGGCACCCACGAATTCACCGGCAAGCAGGCATTGTGGTTTGCTCGCTCACGCGACTTCACCGATGACTACCACCGCATCAAGCGCCAGCAGTGCTTGCAGCAGGGAATCATCAAGCAGTTCAAGCCGCAAACGATCCTGAGCAATTTCACTTCGATCATGTCCGCCGGTGAACAGCTGGTTGAAACCGACATTCCAGCAGGTCAGCTCGGTTCCTTCGTATCCCTGGCCGAGAAGGTCTCCAAGGAGCCAATGGCCCGCTTGACCCTCGGTGCGCCGGACTTCGAACGCAGCTTCTCCACCTACCCCGACTTCGACAAGCTGCAAGAGCGTATCCAGACGTTGATCGCAAAGCAGAACGAGCCGGAGAAGAAGAAGGAAAAGAAGAAGGACAATCCTGAAAAGAGCGAGGACTCCTCCAAGTCCTCGGCTCCGGAAGAAACAACCCAGGCTTCCGAAGAAGCGCCGGAAACCACTGACGTGAACAATGCTCCGAAGCTGTCGAAAGAGGACAGCCCGGAATTCACCCAGCCAGATGGCAGCCCGATCACCGAAGAGTACTTGGTGCAATTGGAAATGGCCGGCTACCGCACGTTGATTTCAGAGATCGCGGCCAATAACGACGAATGCTCGGTTCCGTAAACGGTTAAGACCCCCCGACCGCCATGCGACCCAACTACCGCTCCTGAAAGGCTATGGTCAAAAGACGTGTTCGAGTTGAAAAACGCGATTAGGGACTACCACTGGGGATCTGCTTCGCAGATTTCCGATCTGCTCGATCTGCCCGCGGAAACCACCCCGCAGGCCGAGATGTGGCTCGGTGCCCATCCCGGGTGCCCGAGCCGGATCTCCGATAGCGGGACAGCGCTCAATGATTTCATCGCCCAGGATCCAGAGCACATACTGGGTTCAGCAGTCGCCCAGCGCTACGGACGTCTGCCCTACCTTTTCAAGGTGCTCTCGGCGACCCAGCCGCTGTCGATACAGACTCACCCCACGCTGAAGCAGGCCCAAGAGCGTTTCGCCCAGGAAAACGCGGACGGCAAGCCTTTGGATGCGGCTGACCGCAACTACCGCGATGACAACCACAAGCCGGAGATGCTCTTTGCCCTGACCGACTTCGTGGCGCTATCGGGCTTCCGCCAACCAGCGCAGATTGTTGAAGACCTGCAGATCCTGGCCGCGCAGCTGCCGGACTCGGCGCATGCACCGATAGGCCAGCTGCTCGACCTGCTGCAGGGCACCGATCCGCTGGCCCGGACTTTCAAGCATGTGCTGACCGCGGGGGAGGAAATTTCCCAGCTGGTAGCGCAGATCAGCGAAGCAGTGGCCGGCAGCCCCGAATTGCACGGCAATGCCCATTTCGCCGAGCTAGCCTCGATCAACAAGATCTATCCTGGCGATCCGGGGGTCTTGGTCGCACTGCTGCTGAATTTGATCTTCCTGGAGCCTGGCCAGGCCATCAGCCTAGGTGCCGGCAACGTCCACGCCTACCTGCGCGGTTTGGGAATCGAGGTCATGGCCAATTCGGATAATGTGCTGCGTGGAGGCCTGACCAGCAAGCATATCGATGTTCCCGAACTGCTGGACGTCACCATTGCCGCCCCCTCCCCTGCCCCGATCCTGGAGCCGGTGGCCCTTGATACCCACGACCGCTTGTACAAGCCCGACTTCGAAGAGTTCCAGCTGCAGGTACTCGATCCCATAGAGCCGGGCCTTGCCGCTGATCTGCAGCTGCACGGTGCCGCTGTGCTGCTGTGCACCGCCGGTGAGTTCCTGGTCGCCACCCGCGAAGGCGAACGCAGCATCAGCCGCGGGCAGTCGTTGTTCCTCACCGCGGCCGAACTGCCAGCCACCGCCATTTTGCAGGGCACCGTTCCGGGCCAGCTCTTCGCAGCCAGCGCCCAGATCGACTAGCTGCACTGCACTGAGGCCCTTCGTGGCACTATAGGGGCCAAACGCAAAACTGCGAGCCATGGACTTGAATCAAGTCCATGGCTCGCAGTTTTGCAATCAGATGCGGATTAGCGGGTGTAGGCTTCCCACTTATCCTGGTGGTGCTCACCCTCGACGAAGCGGATGGTGCCGGACTTGGCACGCATGACGATCGACTGGGTGTGGATGCGGTTGTCCTTGTAGCGGACACCGCGCAGCAGGTCGCCATCGGTGATGCCGGTCGCTGCGAAGTAGCAGTTATCCGAGGTCACCAAGTCGTTCGTGGTCAGCACGCGGCCCAATTCGTGGCCGGCGTCGATGGCCTTCTGCTTCTCGTCGTCATCAGTTGGCCACAGGCGGCCCTGGATCACGCCGCCCAGCGCCTTGATAGCGCAGGCGGTCACGATGCCTTCAGGGGTGCCGCCGACACCCATCAGCGCGTCAACGCCGGTGCCTTCGCGGGTTGCGGCGATGGCGCCGGCAACGTCACCGTCCATAATCAGCTTGGTGCGGGCACCAGCCGCGCGGATCTCCTCGATCAGGCCAGCGTGGCGTGGGCGGTCCAGGATGGTCACAGTCACCTGGCTGACCTTCTTGCCCTTGGCCTTGGCGATCAGATGCAGGTTCTGCTTCACTGGCAGGCGGAGGTCAACGAGCTCTGCTGCTTCTGGCCCGGTGACCAGCTTCTCCATGTAGAACACGGCGGAGGGGTCGAACATCGAACCGCGGTCGGCAACGGCCAACACGGACAGGGCGTTGTTCAGGCCCAGCGCGGTCAGACGGGTTCCGTCAATCGGGTCGACTGCGACGTCGCATTCGGCGCCGGTGCCGCTGCCAACCTGTTCTCCGTTGAACAGCATTGGAGCTTCGTCTTTTTCACCTTCGCCAATCACGACAACGCCGTTGAAGTTCACGGTGGACAGCAAGCCGCGCATGGCGTCGACTGCGGCACCGTCTGCGGCATTCTTGTCACCGAATCCGACCCACGGCGAGGAAGCGATGGCTGCCGCTTCGGTTGCACGCACCAGCTCCAGTGCTAGGTTGCGGTCCGGCTCCGCGTCGGAAACCGACAGTCGCGGAGAAAGGTGGGCATAATTGTTCTTTTCGGTCACGAAAGATCCCATCACTGAGTCGTAGTCATTGCGCCTATGCAAACAAGGACATTCTATCCTCTAGAGTTTTCGCTTTACAGTTCGTGTCGGGAGTGCCTGCTCATAGTTCGACGTGCGTTTGGGCACTCTGGTTCGAATTCCACAGAATCTTCGGGGAGAATGGAAGGCGTGCAACCTGAGAAGAACACCGAGAACAGCGTCCCGGCTACCGGCAACACGGTCAACGGTACCCAGACGCCTGCTGCGTCCCCTCGAAGCCTCGACGATCCGAATGCCACCTTCGAGGATCTGCCGTACAAGCCGCAGCTCACCGAGAAGCAGGCCAAGCGCGCGAACCAGACCTTCAAGGGCATGGTGCTGTCCATCGGCTTCACGGTTGCCATACTCATTCCGGTGCTCATGCTCAACCCGCCGCCCAAGGACGACGCGTTTGAAAGCGACGTCAACCTGCAGGCCACCGCGGAACAGACGGAACAGATTTCTGGCTTTGAGATCTTCGCCCCGGAACTGGGCGACAAGGAATACGCGAACTTCGCTCGCTGGCAGGCTAACACTGCACAGGGTGTCCCCTATTGGGAATGCGGCCTCGTCTTCGAAGACAAGAACTTCGTGTGGGTTCGCCAAGCTGCTGACGCCAACCCGACATGGATTGCCCTGATCACCGATGCGGCGACGCCCACCGAAACTCGCACCATCGGCGGAGCGCAGTGGGAAGTGCGCACCAAGGACCAGAGCACGTACCTGATCTCCGAGTTCAAGGACTCCACCGTCGTACTTTCCAGTGACACCTCGGCCGAACAGCTGAACAGTGTTGCCGAACAGGTCGCTAGCGAGCTGGATTAAGTCACGTTCACGGGAAAAGCCAGTCATATATTCGATATTCGAACAGCATCCCGTAGAATCTGAGTCATGCTCTCTGAATCAACACAACCGACCCTGACGCCTAAAGAGGCTTGGGAAAAGCTCAGCGCCGGCAATTTCCGTTTCGTCAACGAAGATACCCAGCACCCCAACCAGGACAGTGCTCGACGGCAGAAGTTGATCTCCGGCCAGGAACCTTTCGCTGTCATCTTCGGCTGCTCTGATTCCCGCCTTGCGGCAGAGATCATTTTCGATGTGGGTTTGGGCGACATGTTCGTGGTGCGTACCGCAGGCCACGTCCTGGATCCGGCAAGCCTCGGTTCATTGGAATTCGCCGTTGACGCCCTGAACGTGCCGCTGATCGTCATCCTCGGGCATAACTCCTGCGGTGCGATTACCAGCGCCATCCAGGCCAAGGAAACTGGCAACATGCCCAAGGGCTTCGTTCGCGACCTGGTCGAGCACATCACCCCTTCAGTCCATGCCGCCGAACGCAAGGGCATCACCGACGTGAACGGCACCGTTGTCGAGCACGTCAAGCAGACCACCGACCGCCTCGTCGACCTGTCCAGCATCATCGCGCTGGCCATCGAAGAGGGCCGCACCGCGGTCGCCGGCGTTGCCTACCACCTGCACGATGGCCGTGCCCAGCTGGTCTCCAGCCTGGGCCTCGACTAGAAGCTCCAAGCTTCAGGAAAAGCCTTGTAAAACGGCTTTTATTCCCAAATCGGTGAAGCGTCACTGTTGGTTGTGATGTTTACGTCAGAGACCTGTCATTCGATGACGGTTCGGGCGTACTCTGGGCTCATGACTAACAGTGACGATTTCCGTATCGAACATGACACCATGGGCGAAGTCCGAGTTCCGGCTCAGGCCCTGTACCGCGCGCAAACCCAGCGTGCCGTCGATAATTTCCCGATCTCGGGCAAGACCTTGGAATCCTCGCATATCAAGGCCCTGGCCCAGGTCAAGAAGGCCGCCGCACGAGCCAACCTGGCGCTAGGCGTTCTCGACGAAGAACGCGCTGAGGCCATTGTGGCCGCAGCCGATCAGGTCGCTACCGGGCAGTACGACGAGCACTTCCCCATCGACGTATTCCAAACCGGTTCCGGAACCAGCTCGAATATGAACACCAACGAAGTTCTCGCCGAATTGGCCACCCGTGCCTTGAAGGCCCGGGACAGCGGCACCGAGGTCCACCCGAACGACCACGTGAACGCCTCGCAATCTTCCAACGACGTCTTCCCGACGTCCGTGCATGTTGCCGCCACCGGAGCTCTGCTCAATGACCTGGTCCCGGCCCTCGGAACCTTGGCTTCCTCACTGGAGGCGAAGTCCGCCGAGTTCAAGGATGTGGTCAAGTCCGGCCGCACCCACCTGATGGATGCCACCCCAGTCACCCTTGGCCAGGAATTTGGCGGCTACGCGGCACAGGTACGCTACGGCATTGAACGCATCGAAGCGGCCCTGCCACGCGTTGCCGAAGTTCCCCTGGGCGGCACCGCGGTAGGCACCGGCATCAACACCCCGGACGGCTTCCCGCAGCAGGTCATCGAGTTCCTGCGCGAAGACACCGGCCTGCCCATCACCGAGGCGCGCAACCATTTCGAAGCACAGGCCAACCGCGACGGACTGGTCGAGGCCTCCGCAGCTTTGCGCACCATCGCTATCTCGCTGATCAAGATCGCCAATGACCTGCGGTGGATGGGCTCCGGCCCCAACACCGGCTTGGGAGAAATTGCGATCCCTGATCTGCAGCCAGGATCCTCCATCATGCCCGGCAAGGTCAACCCGGTCATTTCGGAGGCAACCATCCAGGTAGCAGCCCAGGTCATCGGCAACGACACCGCCATCGCTTGGGCCGGAACCAACGGCGCCTTCGAGCTGAACGTGGGCATCCCGGTCATGGCCTCCAACCTGCTCGAATCCATTCGCCTGCTGTCCAGCACCTCAACGGTGATGGCCGAAAAGATGATCGACGGCATCAAGGCCAATGTGGAACGCGCGCGCTTCCTGGCCGAGGCTTCCCCATCGATTGTCACCCCGCTGAATAAGCTGATCGGCTATGAAAACGCAGCCAAGATCGCCAAGAAGGCTGTTGCCGAGGGGCTGACCGTACGCGAAGCAACCATCGCTTTGGGCTTCGTTGAACGCGGTGAAGTCACCGAGGAACAGCTCGATCAGCTTCTGGATGTTTCCACCATGGTGGGCAAGCACTAATTCCCTGCTGCTCCACCCCTGCTGCTACCGCGGTTCGATGCTCGCCATCGGGTCGCGGTAGCGCACTTTAACCCGGAAAAACAGACGCCTACTTACCGGTAACATCTGCTAGCCTCCACCTATGACCCGCACCACATCTCGCTCTTTTAAACGTCTTGGCCTCTGGATTTCCGGCACGCTGGTAGTCCTCTTGGCCGCATTCTTCGCTTTTGCTCCCGGCATCGTGGAAAACACCCGCAATAAGATCGAGGCCGCGGGTCTGCCAGCGGTCGGCGACGACGCCGCGGAACTGCATTCGCGCTTGCAGATTGCCGACATGCATGCCGACACCTTGATGTGGGACCGTTCGCTGCTCAAGCGCTCGGACCGCGGCCATGTCGACCTGCCGCGCATGGAAGAAGGCAATGTCGCCCTGCAGGTCTTCTCATCGGTTTCCAAGTCGCCCGTCGGCCAGAATTACGACTCCAATAGCGCCGAATCGGATAACATCACGCTGCTGGGCATTGTCCAGCTGCAACCGCCTCAGACCTGGTTCTCGCTCCTGGAGCGTTCGCGCTACCAGGCCAAGAAACTGCGCGACGACGCCGCCGCTTCGCAAGGCACCCTGCGCACCATCACCACCACCGCCGAGCTCGACCAACTGTTCAAGGACCGCAAGAGCGGCCAGCAGGTCACCGGGGGCCTCTTCTCGGTAGAGGGCCTGCATAATCTTGAGGGCGACGTCAGGAACGTGGATGTCCTGTTCAACGATGGCATGCGCATGGCCGGGTTCACGCACTTCTTCGACAACTCGGTGGCCGGCTCCAAACACGGGGTCGAGAAATCAGGGCTCACCGACCTTGGCCGTGCTGCACTCAAGCGCATGGAAGAGCTGGGGGTCATCGTCGACCTGGCGCATTCCAGCGACGCGGCTTTCAATGAAGTCCTCTCCCTGGCTATTGAACCGGTGGTTTTCAGCCACGGCGGTGTCCAAGCCACCTGCGATGTGAACCGGAACCTCACTGACGATCAGATCCAGGCCATAGCCGAGACCGGCGGCGTTATCGGAATTGGCTACTGGGACGCTGCGGTCTGCACCCTGGATGTGGATTCGGTGGTGGACGCGATGGAGCATGTCATCAAGGTCGCAGGAATCGAACACGTCGGTTTGGGCAGCGACTTCGACGGTGCAACTACCGTCGCATGGGATGCCAGCCAGATTGCTGTCATCACCCAGGAACTGATGAATCGCGGCTATTCGGATACGGAAATCGCGGCCATCATGGGCGGAAATACGTTGCGCGTATTCCGCGAGGTGCTTCCAGCGAACTAGCTCAGTTCAATCCAATAGCGTCGCAGGTCCTCAGTGGAGCCGAAGCGGGGCCCGATTTCGGCAACCGGAGTGACGCGTTCGAGGACTCCGCCGCAAGCTTCGATGGTTCGCGCCGAAGCAGTATTGGAGTCGTTGCAGGTAAGCAGGACCCGCGGCAGGCCAAGGCTGCGGGCTTGTTCCAGGGATCCGGCGAGCGCGGTTCTGGCCAGGCGATTGCCACGGGCGCTCGGGCGTATGCCGTAGCCGATGTGCCCGCCGACTTCGCGAAGGAAATCATTGCCCAGCTCGTGACGCAAGCTGACCGCGCCCAAGTACTCATCGTCGTGCGCTAGCCACAGGGTGCTTTGCGCAACGAAGCCTTCCGGTGGCGTGAAGTGCGGCTTTTCCAGATCCTTGAGCAGCTGGACCCACTGCGCGAAGTCTTCTGCGTTGCGCAGATCCCAACCGTATTTGGCAGCGTAGAAGACCGAGGCCCCGTCCTGCTCCGCCCCCGCCCATTCGGTTGTGCTCCGCATGAAGGAAGCATGCAGTGCGGCAGAAGGTTCAATCAGTCCAATCCCGGTCATGGAGCAAGTCTAAGCTCATGCCGGTGGCATTCACGCATGCCACAGCGGAGTTGAAGGCAGGAAGCGTCAACTGGCGAAATAGCCACCGGGCCGAGGGTCCAGTGCCCATTGCAGCGCCCGTTCGTGCAGCGGCGGGAGTTCTGGCCGGTCAGCCAGTTCGAAGTACCCCACTTCCAAATTCTCGTCATCGTTGACCGTCGCCGTGCCGGAAAGGTGCCGAGCCTTGAAAACTACATCCAGGTACTGCGCGTGATCGCCATTGGGGTACATCGTGGGAGCTGTCACCCCGACCCCCAACAGGTCCGTGATTTCGCATTCGACGCCGGTTTCTTCCAGCACTTCGCGGTGTGCTGTATGCGAAGGCTCTTCGCCTGGATCGATAATTCCTGCCGGCAGGGTCCATTTGCCATTGTCGGCACGTCGCACCAACAGCACCCGGCTGTCGTGGAGGACAACGATTTTCACCCCGGAGAGCCATAGCAGTTCATGACCGATGCGTTCTCGAAGATGGGTTACGAATTCTGGAGTTGCCATGATTTCATCGTGCCATAAGCAGCACTGCTAAAGACCCAATGAGCATGAAGGGGCCGAAAGGGACCGCTGATTTCAGCGTCAATTTCCGCACGGCCACGCCCCCGATAACCCAGCCGGTGGCCAGCAGGAAGGCAAGCAAGGTCGCGAAGAACAAACTGGGCAAGGAATAGTATCCGAGATTCATCCCCAGCACGCCGGCCAGCTTCACATCGCCCATGCCCATTGCCCCAGCGGAAATCAGCGCGAGGAGCAGATAGCCTCCGCCAAGCAGCAGCAACCCCAAAAGGCTCATCAGCAGCCCATGCCCATCAGAACGGAAGATCCCCAGCGGCGCGATCACCACGATGCTGGCCGCCAACCAGTAAGCCAGTAGCCGGTTGGGCAAACGATGCGTCGCCATGTCTTCCTTGGACAGGAGGAACCCGAAACCAAGAAAGCAGGCTAGCTGGAGGAGAACCAGCGCTGCGGTGGTCGGGCTTTCCTGTGCCACGTTCCAAATTTCTGACATGCATAGAGCATAGGCACCTCATTGGATCTTCGGCAGAGGGGTCTTCCTCTTGTGAATAATTCAGCCGCTTCTACAATTGGAGTATGGACGTTCCAGCAGTTCCAGTTCTTTTCCCCGGGCAATCCGCCCCTGAGTCGGCGGCCCGTCGTCGTTTCCGTGCCTTGGCCCGGTCCGCCCCATGGCTGAGCACCTCCTTGCAGTTCCAGGTCCAGGTCCCGGAGCATTACGCCAAACCGGACGAAGGCCTGGAAGGCCAGCTGACCGCCATCCTCCGCCAGCGAGAAGCCATAGCCGTGCGCTCGGCCGAGGGGCAACTGGTGTACCAAAAGGAGAAGTTCACCGCAGACCGGAGCCGAGGCTACGTCGCAGCCACCAATTCCTCATGGAAGCTGCCGGCCTCGCTGACCTCCCCGGTTTATACCTCAGACCACCTGATCTTGCGCCGTCCACAAATTTCTGGCTTCAATGGGTTGCTGCCCTTGGAGCATTGGGAACCAATGCTCGATCCGGTGGAACTTGCCGGCACCGAGCCTGCCGCCCATGATCTCGCTTTCGACCACCCCACCTACATTCACGAGCTCGCAGAGATCACCCATGGCAACCGGCCTGCTCTAGCCGCCGTTCTCACTGCGGGGCACAACTACCAGCCCGCGCTGGCCAACTGTCCTCTCGTTCCCGCCGGGACACGAACCCTCGTGGTACTGGATCTGGCAACAGGCGTCTGCCTGAGCCGCCGGGTGCTCTCCGCCCAGGCCGGGATGCCTGTGGCCCCGGAGTTGTCGCTTCAGGTCCTGGCCCAGAACGAGTACTACATCGATTCCTTGTTCACCGCCCCAGCTCCCACGCTTACCGACGTGCGGGCGCCGATTCCGTGGGAGCTGCGCAGCGAGCGCCAATCCTAGGACAAGGTGGGCGAATCGAGCAGGTTGGTGACTAGCGCGGCGATAGCAGAGCGCTCGGAACGGGTCAGGGTCACATGCCCGAAGAGGGCATGTCCCTTGAGCTGTTCCACGACCGCGGCGACACCGTCGTAGCGGCCTACATGCAAGTTATCGCGCTGAGCCACGTCATGGGTGAGCACCACCTTGGAATTCTGCCCGATGCGCGATAGCACCGTGAGCAGAACATTGCGTTCCAGCGACTGGGCTTCATCAACAATGACGAAGGAATCATGCAGCGAACGCCCGCGGATGTGGGTCAGCGGCAGGACTTCAAGCATCCCGCGTTCGACCACTTCATCAATGGCATTCTTCGACACGATCGAGCCGAGGGTATCGAAGACCGCTTGGGCCCAAGGTCCCATCTTTTCGCCCTCGGAGCCCGGCAGGTAGCCTAGTTCCTGGCCGCCCACGGCATAGAGCGGACGGAACACGGTGATCTTGCGGTGTTCCCTGCGTTCAAGCACTGCTTCCATTCCGGCGCACAGGGCCAACGCCGATTTACCGGTTCCGGCGTTGCCGCCCAGGGAGACGATGCCCACGGATGGATCCATCAGCAGGTCCAAGGCGATGCGCTGCTCTGCACTGCGTCCATGCAATCCGAAGGCCTGCTGGTCGCCGCGCACCAGCTTCAAGGTGTTCGCATCAACCTTGCGGCCCAGGGCGCTTCCGCGCGGGGATGTGATGACGAACCCGGTGTTGATCGGTTCATCGGCGACCGCAGGGTGGTTCAGAAGCTGTTCATGTTCGTAGAGCTTGGCCATGGTCTCTTCGCCCAGTTCCAGCTGCTGTATGCCGGTCCACCCGGTCGAGGCGATCAGCTCATTGCGGTACACCTCGGCATGGATGCCCATGGCAGAGGCCTTGATGCGCATCGGCAAGTCCTTGGTGACCAGCGCAACGTCGAGGCCAGCATCCAGCAGGTGCTTGGCGACAGCCAGGATGCGTGAATCGTTATCGCCTGAGCGCATGCCCACCGGCAGGACTTCCGGGGCGATGTTGTTCAGTTCAATGCGCAGCGTTCCACCAGTTTTGGACACGGGCACCGCTTGGGCTAATCCCCCATGGCTGGCAATCAGCTCGTCCAGCACACGCAAGGCATGGCGTGCGAAGAAGCCCAGATCAGGATCCTTGCGCTTATGTTCCAGCTCGGTGACGACAGTCAGCGGGATCACGACATGGTGCTCATCGAAGTGGAACATGGCTTTCGGGTCAGAAAGCAAAACCGAAGTATCAATGACGTAGGTTCGTACACCCTGTTCGGCTGTTCGTGTCATGGCAGCGCACCCATTCTCGAATCCGGCGTGGGGACTCTCCCCACGCGTAAGTGGGGAATCCCGACACCGGATGTCCAAGGCGATTCCGGCAATTGCTCCGGCTGGCGCTGCATTTGGTCATCTAGTGAGGAACCCTTCGATCAGCTGGGTCTTGTTGCCCCGGCCTTATGATCACCATAGACCTTGAAGCGCTACCTGGGGACTACGTTCAGGTAACGATTAGCTGAACAGCTGAGCCGGGTGCACCATTCGGGGCTCAGGTGCCGAAGCGGCGCTGGCGATCAGCGAAGTCGCGCAACGCACGCAGGAAATCCACGCGGCGGAAATCCGGCCACAACGCCTCGCAGAAGTAGAACTCCGAGTAGGCGCTTTGCCACGTCAAGAAGCCGGAGAGACGCTGTTCCCCGCTGGTGCGGATCACCAAATCCGGGTCTGGCTGGCCCTTGGTGTACAGTGCCGATTCGATGTCTTCAGTGGACAGTCCGGCGGCAAGTTCCTCGACCGTGCGTCCATCCTCGGCGGCCTTGCAAAGCAGCGACTTGAAAGCATCAAGGATTTCACGACGTCCGCCGTAGCCGATGGCCACATTCACATGAACGCCTGTGCGGTTGGCGGTAACGGTTTCCAGCGCGGCAAGCTTCTGCGCCAGGTCTTCAGGCAGCAGGTCCTTGGCTCCCACCTGCTGGACCTTGACCCGGTTGGTCTCTCCCAGACGGTCCAGGGTCGTGCCGATAACTTCCAAGAGGTCGCGCAACTCGCTGGCTTCTCGATTGAGGTTGTCGGTGGAGAGCATGTACAAGGTAACCATCTGGATGTTCAGGTCCTCGCACCAATCGAGGAACTCCAGGATCTTGTCCGCACCGGCCTGGTGGCCTGCCATGGTCGGGGTGCCGGCCAGCTTGGCCCACCGGCGGTTGCCATCGACCATCACGCCAATATGGTGCGGAAGCTTGTCGGCAGGGAGGGACTTCGCCAAGCGCCGTTCGTAGTAACGGTACGCAAGGTTCGGAAGCTGCACCTTGTCCCTGCCTTTCGATAGATTCCAAAAACTCTAGGTTCTAAATCTACCGCTATTTATCGCCCAGCATGGGTATCTGCCCGCTTCACCGCGTCCACGATGGACACATTCTGCCGGGCTCAGGCACCCTTTCCGGAAGCGAACAGCGAGAACAATCCGTCCATCCCGGCTACAGGCATCTGGCAAAGCTCTTCGCGGCAAGGCTGGATCTGGACGGTCTGGGCCGCACCAGGTAGCGACGGATCGTGGCGCACATTCAATCCGAGGCTCAACGCCACCGAACGCACGCGCTTGGCTTCTGCCGAATCCCACTGCGACAGCGCAAGATACTGGACCGGGCTGGAAACTATGCACTGCACTTCCAAGGCGGTCGCTACCTGTGTTGGCGCGTCGCTGGCCAAAGCCAGGGCGTGGGCAGAAAGTACGCGGGCGCTTTCCAAATCCGCCGCATCTGCCTCGGTGTAGTCTCCCGCCGCCATGGACTGCAGGGCATGCATCGCCAGCGCCTTGGCGTAGAGCGCACCCGAGGCCGGCAGCGCATCATCAAGCACCGTGACGGCAGCAATGTTGCTGCGCTGGGCTGCGATGCGCGCATCGGCTTGGACCGCGTCACGCGGCACCCCGGTTTCCGGGTCTACGAAGTCGGCAGCGCGTCGCAGTAAGCGGCTCGCACGCTCGGCCCACTGCTTGTGCCCGGTGGCCTGGCCCAACGCCAAGAATCCCAGGGCCAGGGCGGCATAGTCCTGCAAGGTGCCTTCATTGCCGTGCTCAGCACGATTGGCGAAGCTCACGCGGGCCAGCCGTCCGGCATTTTCATCCCACTGCATCGTCCACACCGAGGTTGCTGCCTTCTCGGCGAGCGCCAAGGCTTCTGGCTGGTCCAGGAGCAGCGCGGCTTCAGACAAGGCTTCGATGGCCAGCCCGTTCCAACCGGCGATCACCTTCTCATCGCGGACCGGCATAATTCGCGAGCGGCGCAGCGTGCGCATTGCATCTCGCAGCTCATGGAGAACACCGATTTCGTTCGTTTCAGGAACCCTCAACAGCGAGAAGCAGAAGTTCTGCGGGTCCTCGGCCACCGGCGCGAAACGCAACAGCCCCTTGGGCAGCCGCTGAATCAAAGGGTCGGTGACCAGCGCGATTTCCTCGCGGCTAAAGGTGTAGTACGCGCCCTCGATCTGCTGGCCATCACGGGATGAATCGGCATCCAGGGAAGCCGCGAAGGCTGGAGCGTCCGAAGATGCGGTGAGCAGTTCCTCGCTGAGGAAGTCGATAATGCCTTGGGCGCTGCGCTGGGCGAGCCAGGCGAGATTCTGCGCGCGCTGGGCTATCTCCCCTTCGGACTTGCGGGCGAATTCCGCCGCGAGGACACTGGTGCGAGCCGCCAGTGAAAGCAGGCCGGCATTGTCGTAGAGCATCTTCTCGAAGTGCGGGACCGACCAGTTCTCATCAACGCAGTAACGGGCGAAACCACCATCAACATGATCCTGCAGACCGCCAAGGAACATCGCTTCGAGATGGGTGGCCGCTGCGGCGAAGGCCTCGGCAGCGCGGTCCGGGGTGGTGACCACTGCACGCCACAGTGTCTTCAGAGCCCAGGTCGGCGGGAATTTAGGCGCCGGGGTGAAGCCGCCTTCTGGTTTGGTGGCGGCAACCCATCGATCAAGTGCTGCGCCGAAGGCCTGCTCTGCTGGCTGCTGCGACTGCAGCGACAACAGCGAGCTCTGGCGGCTTCCGAGTTCTGCCAAATGCGCGGCGAGCATCTGGGCCTGCTCTTCCAGCGAATCGCGCTTGGTATCCCAGGCCTCGTGGACGGCGTTGAGCACTTGGCGGAAGCTCGGAGTCTTGCCACGGGGCGTCTTCGGATAGTACGTGCCGGCATGCACGGTACGCCCGTCAGGAAGGGCGAAAATCGTCATCGGCCAACCACCGGCACCGGTGAGCGCCTGGGTAGCCAGCATGTAGGTGTCGTCCACGAGCGGATGCTCTTCGCGGTCCACTTTGATAGCTACGAAGTTTTCGTTCAGCAGCGCCGCGATTTCAGGATCGTCGAAAGACTCGTGGCTCATCACGTGGCACCAATGGCAGGCAGCGTAGCCGATGGAAAGCATGACCGGTACGTCGCGCAACCGGGCCTGTTCGAAGGCTTCGTCCCCATAGGGGAACCAGTCGACAAGTTGGTGCGAATGCTGTCTGAGGTATTGGCTGGATGAGCCAGCGAGTCGTTGAGCCACGCAATCATGCTATCGCGCAGCTCACAAAGCGCCTACTGCTGTTCGTCGGTCTTCGGGTCGTGCGGCTCTTCGGATTCCTGAAGCTTGCGCTCTTCTCCCTTGGCCACCATTTCCTGCTGCTTTGCCTCGGCTTCCGAGGTGTAGCGCACGCGGCGCACTCGACGGACCATGTCGCGAATCAGGAAGATCACGGCAACCACCAAGGCTGCGGTGAAAATGAACCCAAGGAATCCTGGACCGTATTCGCTGCTGGTCTCCGTACCGACACCGAGGGTCGAGGAAGTCAGAGCCAGGGATTCGAAGATCGTATTCACGATGTAAAGACAACTCTTTTCTAGTACTGGAAAGCGCTTAGTACTATCTTAGTCCGGCAAACAGGTCGGTCTCGGGCAACTCGGTAGCTACCTTGGAGGAAATCAGCGTGTAGTCTTCCCACGGCCAGTGCTCCGCGTAGACGTGTTCCGGTACGGCGAAGAAGAAACCTTCCGGGTCGATCTGGGTTCTGTGGGCCAGCAACGCCTGATCGCGCTGCGAGAAGAAATCCGCGCAGTTGATCTGGGTGGTTGTGGTGTGTGGGGAAACCCACTTGAACATCTGGTTTTCCTCGTCCGCTTCCCACAGCGCAACGCGCTCGGTGTAGGGGGACTCGTAACCTGCTTCCAGCATCGCGTAGTGCAAGGTGCGGAAACGATCCGGTGCGAAAGCACGGTCGTAGTACAACTTGCTCACCGACCACGGCGCACCCAGTTCCGGGTACATCTGCGGATTAGCCGCGTGCTCAAAGGCAAAGGTTGAAACCTTATGGCAGTGGATGTGGTCCGGGTGGGGGTACCCGCCGTTTTCGTCATAGGTCGTGATGACGTGGGGACGGAATTCACGGATCAGCTTGATGATGCCGGCAGCAGCGATTTCTACTGGCTGCAAGGCGAAGGCGCCAAAGGGCAGCTCCGGCAGCGGATCCCCTTCCGGCAAGCCGGAGTCGACATAGCCCAGCCAGCGGTGCTTGACGCCCAGCACTGCAGCGGCCTCGGCCATCTCGGTCCGCCGGACGCCTGCCAGGTCGCGGTGCGCATGGGCGAGTTCGCCAGCGGCGGCGTTGAGAATATCCCCGCGCTCACCGCCGGTGCAGGAAACGACCATCACTTCGGCGCCAGCATCAACATAGGCAGCCATCGTTGCAGCACCCTTTGAAGATTCGTCGTCCGGGTGCGCGTGAATAGCCATGAGCCGCAGACCCTGCGAAGGAGCAATTTTCTTCACGTCGTGAATCTCCACTTATCTTCTTTCCTTATGCCACGTTTTTGGACGGCCCGAAGCTTCGAATCTGTCCGTCATCCATAACAACTCACAGCCGACCACCGGTTATTCCCCCATGCTGAAAGACGGTAAACTTGAGTAAGGAACCAACGTACGGCATTCCCAGTTCAAATGCCGCCAGGCAAGAGAGTGGTGCAAGGCAAATAATGTCTGATCCAAGCTTAACGGCTCGCTACAACAACCCCAAGAAACGCAGTCTTCCCAGGAAAACGCGTAACTGGCTAATTGCTGCCGCGCTCTCCGTCGGCGTTGCGGGGGCCGCCTATGTCGGCTTCAACAACTACAGCGCCATCAGCGCGCAGGACATCGAGTTCGAGGTCATTTCCGCAACGAAGGCCAAGGCCATTGTCGCAGTCGAATACAACACCAAGCACCGCGTGCAGTGCGATATTCGTGCGATGAACGAATCCAAGGCCATCGTCGGATACGACACCATTTTGCTTGATCCTGGAGAAGCTACCGGGCACATCACCCAACGCCTGGAGATTGACCTGCACACCGACAACCTGGCGACCACCGCTGGCGTGGAGTCCTGCTACGAGGTTCCGCAGGAATACAAGGGTTAATATTTCAGCTTCTTCATCCCCTAATAGCTGAATCTATTGGGCTTAAATCGTTTTGGCGACTACTATCGTTGAAAAGATACGTTTCGCCCCGCATCGGCGCATGGTTCTAGCTGAGTACTAGGACATGAGCCTGGCGGGGTCTTTGCTTGCATCGCCCATAACGTGTGAGCCCTCAGATCCGTACCGAATCCGACTTCGTCGACGCCACCGTTTCGGTGGCTTTCGGCTTTAGGACCACTTATCGGTCCCAAGGCCAAGCGAAGTCCTAACTGACCAAAGGAAGTACAACGTGAGCACCAACAGCAACGAACCTGTCGTTTGGCTGACTCAGGAAGCCTACGATCGGCTCCAGGACGAACTGACTTTCCTCTCAGGCCCGGGACGTGCCGAGATCGTTGCCCGTATCGAGCAGGCACGTTCGGAAGGTGACCTGAAGGAGAACGGCGGTTACCACGCCGCCCGTGAAGAGCAGGGCAAGGCCGAAGCGCGCATCCTCTACCTGAAGGATCTGCTGCGCCGCGCCGATGTAGGCGATGCTCCTGCCGATGACGGTGTTGTTGAGCCAGGCATGCTGGTTGTCGCCAATATCGCTGGCGACGAGACCACCTTCCTGTTCGGCTCCCGCGAAGTTGCCGGCGACACCGACCTCGAGGTCTACTCCGAGCAGTCCCCTATTGGCGTTGCCGTGCACGGCGCAAAGGTCGGCGACAAGCTGTCGTACTTGGCTCCAAACGGCCGCGACATCAAGGTTGAGATCATCTCTGCAAAGCCTTACCAGTCCTAGCAACTAGGCTGCTATGCAAAGTCCGAAGGCCGCCAACCCATCTGGGTTGGCGGCCTTCGGACTTTGCTGCTTATGCGCTAGGCGACTGAACCGCCGGCAGTATTGGTGATCTGCGGGTCGAAGCCTTCGGCGCGCAGGTTATTGAGCACCGTCTTGGAATGCTCATGGCCCTTGGTTTCCAGGTCGATGGTGATCGCGACATCGCCCATGGACAGCGAACCACCGATACGGGTGTGGTCCAGACGGGTGACATTCGCATCCGATTCGGCGATGATGTTGGAGATCTGCGCGAGCGAGCCGGGGCGGTCTGGAAGCATCATGCGTATGGTCAAGAAGCGGCCGGCCGCTGACAGGCCACGCTGGATCACCTTGAGCATCAGCAGCGGATCGATGTTGCCGCCAGAAAGGATTACCGCGGTGGTTGCCGGATTGATCCCGTGCGCTTCCAGCTTGTTCTCCAGCAGTGCCGCGACGCCCACCGCACCGGCTGGTTCCACCACGAGCTTGTTGCGCTCCAGGAGCACCACCAGAGCTCGTGCGAGCGTATCTTCCGATACCGTCACCACGTCATCAACCAATTCCTTGATGATCGCGAAAGGCAGCTGCCCTGGCTTGCCTACAGCGATGCCGTCGGCAATGGTGTGCACGTTATCCAGCGGGACCAACGCGTCAGCGGCCAGGGATGGCGGGTAGGCCGCGGCGTTCTCCGCCTGGACACCCACCACCTTGATCTCGCGGCCCAGTTCGCGGGCCTTGGCCTTCAGCGCGATGGCGACGCCGGCCAGCAGTCCACCGCCGCCAACACCCATCAGCACGGTGTCCACCTCAGGAAGCTGTTCGAGCAGTTCCAAGCCGATGGTGCCTTGGCCGGCAATGATGTCCGGGTGGTCGAAAGGATGCACGAAGACTGCCCCGGACTCGTCGGCAAAACGCTGCGCCTCGGCCAGCGCTTCATCCACGGTGTCACCGAAAAGCACGACTTCTGCACCATGATCACGCGTCGCGGTCAGTTTCGGCAAGGCGACGCCCCGGGGCATGTAGATGCGCGCCTTGATTCCGAGGTGGCTGGCGGCCTGGGCTACGCCCTGCGCGTGGTTGCCTGCCGACGCGGCGACCACGCCTCGGGCCTTCTCGTCGTCGCTGAGCTTGGACATGCGTACATAGGCACCGCGGACCTTGAAGGATCCGGCGCGCTGCATGTTCTCGCATTTGAGGAAAACTTCGGCGCCAACATGCTGGGACAAAACACGGGAATGCTCCACCGGGGTGCGGGCAATAACCGGTTTGAGTACTTCAGCGGCGGCTTCGATATCAGCCAGCGTAACCGGCAAAGTAGGTTCGGTGCTCATGGATTATTCCTCATCTGCTGTGGACTCAGGGTGCCGGGTTTCCGGCGAAGCTGTTGGTGCGGCGGCAGGTCCTGCAGCTGCAGCCGGCGGGTCGGCCTTCGCTGGGTCGCTCGCCTTAGGGCTCTGCGCCACTACTTGGTTTCCGTAGTGCTCAATCACGAATTGGTCGGTTTCCCAGGTTCGGCCCGACAGGTATTTCACGACCGCGTTGACCACCGCCAGCAGCGGTACGGCGAATAGCGCACCCGGAATGCCTGCAAGCATGGTGCCGCCGGCTACTGACAAGACCACTGCCAGTGGGTGCAGGCTCACTGCCTTGCCCATAATCAGTGGCTGCAGGATGTTGGACTCCGCCTGCTGGACCAGCAGCACTACGGCCAGCATGATCAATGCGTTGACCCAGCCATTGGCTACCAACGCGAGCAAAACTGCCAGGGCACCGGTAAACAGTGCACCGACGATCGGGATGAAGGAGCCGATGAAGACCAGGACGCCCAGTGGCATGGCAAGTGGCACGCCCAGGAAGAATGCACCGAATCCGATGCCGATGGCGTCGATCAGCGCAACGATCATCTGGACTCGCACATAGGTGACCAGCGAGGCCCAGCCCCGGGTCAAGGCGCCGTCCATCGCCGGGCGGGCGCGGCGCGGCAAGAGGTTCACCAGGAACAAACCGATCTTGCGCCCGTCAAGCAGCAGGAAAATCAAGGCGAAGACGGCCAGCAATGTGCCTGTCAGGATCTGCCCGATCGCGGAAGTCCAGCTGATTGCTTCACTTAGGATGTTGGTGGCATTGCCGCGAAGCTGGACGAGGGTATCGTCCAGCACCTTCTGCAGGTCGTCGTTGGTCAGCTTGAGCGGGCCATTGAACAGCCAGTCCTGGACCTGCTCGATGCCCGAAAGCGCTTGGGTCCACAGGGCGGTAAAACCGGCCGAAAGTTTTTGCCCTGCTACCGATAGCCCTGCGGTGACCAGCGCAAGGAAGCCGATGAGAGTAATGCCGACGGCCAACCCGCGAGGTACAGCAAGCTTGGAGTTCATCGTATTCACAACCGGTGAGAGCAGCCCTGCTAGCAGCGCTGCGATGAAAACCGGAATGACCAGCAAGGAGACTTTTGACAGCGCCCACACCAGCACGCCCAAGGCTGCGACGATGATCAGGAAACGCCAAGCCCACGCTGCTGCCATGCGCATGGCATACGGCATATCCTCGGCGCTTTTGAAATCCGTCAGATCTGGCCCTGGTGTGGCAGGAGTTTCCGCCGGCTGACTCGGAAGTGAAACACGAAAACGGCGTAGACGTTCCAACCGGCTCTTCTTCATGGAACCACGCTATCGCGTTTGCCAGACAGCTTCTTGATCCATGTCTCAATTGTGACAAAAACCAAGGACCAGTGCCCGATATGGGCACTGGTCCTAGAAATCTAATTCAATATGTTTATTTGCCCTTGCCGAGGGTAACCAGATTGCACAGGCTGCCTCTTATTGCTCACGCCAACTTGAAAACACGGCTCATCAGGCGCTTCGCACATGCTATCTCCGGCGGCGCATGACCGCTTCAAGGACCCTCTCCTCAGCGTCTTCACCGGGCTTGATGCCCGCGGGTACCTTGAAGAAGAAAATTGCCCCCAGTGCCCACCAAATGGCGAAGATGGCCCACGGTTCCCAGCTCAGCGAGGCCGGCATGCCGGGCATGTAGAGGCTGAAGAGCGCAGCGGTGAGCAGGACTGAAGTCCAGCCGATGATAGTCCCAGCAATTCCGTTGCCGCCAACGCGCAGCGGACGATCCATCATGGGTTCGCGCTTGCGCAGCACGAGGAAGGTGACCGAGACCAGGAAGTAGGCCACGATGATGCTTGGCGCCCCCGAATCCACGAGCCACCCCAGCATTTCAGCGCCGAAGAATGGGGCCAGCATGGAGATTCCGCCGATGAAGACCAGGGCGTTGGCTGGAGTGCGGTATTTGGGATGCAATGTGCCAAACCAGGAAGGAAGCATGCCGCTTCGGGCCAGCGAGTAGACCAGTCTGGAGGCTCCCAGCAGTAGAGAGTTCCATGAGGTCAAGATGCCGGCGATGCCACCGGCAATCAGCACCTTGGCCATCAGCTCCGAACCGAACATGGCCCCGAAGGCATCCGCCGTTGCAATGTCAGCTCCGGCCAGTTGAGCAGCTGGCATCGCTGACGCTGTGGTCAGGACAACCATGACGTACCAGATGGTGGCCAAGACTACGGAGACGACTACGAGCTTGCCAATTTGCTTGGCCGGAATATTCACTTCTTCCGCGGACTGCGGAATCACGTCGAAACCGATGAACAGGAATGGCACCGCCACCAGCACGGCGAAGAAGCCGCTGGTTCCTGGGGTGAAGAACGGTTCCATGTTCTTGGCTTCGCCGCCGGCAAAGGCTCCCACGATCATCAAGACGCCGATAACCATCAGGAAGAGCACCACGAAGGTCTGCAATACGCCAGCTTGCTTCACGCCGCGGATGTTGATCCAGGTGATCACCACCGCTGAAAGCACGCCTACCAACGCCCAGGTCAGGTTTACTTCAAAACCGGCAACAGTCCACAGGGGGATCTGGCTCATGCCCGGGAAGATGTATTCCACGGTTCGTGGCAAAGCAACCGCCTCGAAAGCCACAATCGTGACATAGCCGCCGGTAATTGCCCACGATCCGATAAAGGAAGGCCGGGCGCCCAGGGCGCGCAGGATGAAGTTATGCTCGCCACCGGCTTTGGGCATGGCCGCGGTCAGTTCGGCATACGTCAGGCCAACGACGGCCATGA
The DNA here is from genome assembly GCF_024807995.1 of Arthrobacter sp. JUb119. Classification (NCBI taxonomy): domain Bacteria; kingdom Bacillati; phylum Actinomycetota; class Actinomycetes; order Micrococcales; family Micrococcaceae; genus Arthrobacter; species Arthrobacter sp. JUb119. The sequence goes on along the minus strand of NZ_JANUFE010000002.1, from coordinate 216,286 downwards.
TGCCACCGCCAACGAGCATGGCCAGTACCGCCCCCATGGTGCCGGCGTTATCCAGCCACCCACCGGTCAGCACTACCCAGCCGAAGCCGATCATGGCACCGAACCCTAGGGCCAGGGCATCCAAGTTGCCCAGGGATTTCACCAAGCCCGGCGGCTTTCCTGATGTTTGATCGACTCTCATTGCGTTCTTTCTGCCAAATCTGCTGTGAGTTGAGTAACTGAATAGCTACAGGAGAATCTAACCAAAGTTTCGCATGAGCGCCCAATCAGCTGTCATTTTCCATGGCATAGGCGGTTGCAGTCGATCATAAAAATTCATATTTGAACAGGCGATTAACGCACAAGGACCAGTGCCCGAAATGGGCACTGGTCCTTGCGAGCTATGCTATTGCGGCTAGTCGTCGCCACGCAGGATCGCGAGAATACGCAGGATCTCGGTGTACAGCCAGATCAGGGTCATGGTCAGGCCGAAGGCGCCGCGCCATGCCATGATGGCTGGAGCACCCTGGTCGGACAATTCCTCGATCATGGTGAAGTCGGCAACCAGTGCGTAGGTTGCCAGCAGAACGGCAACTACACCGATAACCAAGCCGAGCACTCCGCCGCGCATGCCGAACATGCCATCGATAACGCCGGTGAGCATCAGAACCATGTTGAGCAGCGAGAAGACGATCAGGCCGACCATGCCGATCATGAACATCTTGTTCAGCTTGGGAGTCATGCGGTACTTGCCCGAGCGGTACAGCGCCAAGGTTACGCCGGCAACACACAGGGTAGCCAGCACAGCCTGGATAGCGATTCCCTCAAGGCCCGGCCGGCTTTCAAGGAAGCCGGAGAGACCACCAAGGAACAGGCCCTGGGCCGCGGCATACAGCAAGATGAGCACAGGCGATGGGCGCTTCTTGAATGCGTTAACCAGACCGAGGACAAAGCCAACCAAGGCACCTGGCAACATGAGGGCCGGCATGCCCCAGCCAATCGCGGCGCCAACAACAACCAAGGCCAGGCAGAGCACGGTCTTGTTGATCGTGGTTCCGATGGTCATGCGGCCGGTGTCGGCGCTGGTTGCAGCAGGCTGCTGGTACATCTGCTGCAGCTGGTCTGCGCTCATATTTGCGGTGTCACGGAATCCAACAGCACTTCCAGGCTTGGTTCCCCAAGCATCAGAGCGGCTGCTGGAACCAAAAATTGGATTGCCCAATGTCATTCCCCCATAGATTGCGATTGCGCCGGCACGTGGCTAGCTGAAGATCTTTTGCTTAATCCTATTGAGCATTGCTGTGAAATCACTCAGTCGGAAGGATGATATAGGGCATTTTTCCGAAGAAAAACTACTCTGTCAGCGATATTCTTGAAAGTTCTACCATCAAGGTTGCCTTGGCAGCCGATTTTGGTGGAATGCACGATGCCTGAGGTTGAACGATGGATGCGCTCCCACTTTTGGCAAAAGAAAAGACCACTGCTGACCGGAAAATCCGGAACAGCAACGGCCTTATTCTGTACCCCCAGTGGGACTCGAAACCTTTCGAATCGCCTGGGCCTGTGCGACTTCCCCGGATTCTAGGGGTTTTCGTCTATGTTGAATGACACCAAATCACCGTGTTTCAGTAGAAGGTGTGCCCCTTTTGTGCCCTTCGCGACAACTGCAGTAACCCTCGCGAATGTTCGCACCCTCAAACTTTCGGACAAATTTGTCTAAAAGGTACTCGAATAGTGAGTACCCCCTCCGCTCAAATCTGAGCAAAAGGGTTGATATTGAAAAACCATCCCTCGTTTCAAACGCGACCTGCCTAAAGGGTTGGATTTGAAAACGCACCCTTCCGCATCCCAAATGCGAGAGTTTCAACTCCGATTTGAAATCCGACCTGCCAACCATGCCCGTCATAACCACGGTTCAACCGCTTGCATTCCACAAGGAGTTGGATAACCCGTCACCTCGATGGGCTATGGTGCCAATAACCCATTAGGACCCTTGAAAGGACTGGGCAATGAACACCGAAATCAGCAATCAGGAACGCGGGCGCGAACTAGCAAGTAAATTCAGAGCAACCATGTGGCCAGTTATTGACAAGTACGAAAAATTAGGCCGTGGCGGACTAGGACGCCTGCTCAACGCCTTTGCATTCGCTATAAGCGACAACGAAATCGAAGCCCTAACAGGCCGCGTTGTTGACGATGAAGCTCACACCGTAGAAATCGCAGTGTTCACAACCGATCACGTGGTCTACTTCAATGGCATGTCTGACTTGGAACACCCAAAGGTGCAAATCATTCCACGTTCCAACCTCACAGCGCTAGTGATTCTAGAGGCACCACAGGTGATTCCCTTTGATCACCACAACCTATACGGACGTTGGGCAGCTTATGAGCTGACCTATACGAACGGCCTGAAATTCCAAGCACCCTTGAGTCCAGGCAATGACAAGGTCATCGAACATTTCAACGAGCTATACCCATCGCTGCTTCAAGATCTCAGTAGCTAAAGACTGCCCAGAAACAGAAAAAGACCGGCACACAATCATGTGTGCCGGTCAGTCTCGACATTCGTGAACTATAACGCGGGTCAACGCTTACGCGGCATTACCAGCGGCGTCGGAGGTTTAGGCTTTCCAACGGGCTCCAGGTTCGGATCCAATATCTGGGAAGTAGCGTCAAAATCTGGGTCATCTTCGAAAGGAAGATGGAGCATACCTAACAGACTTGCTTGGATCTCCTCCATTGCCTCAGTAGAAATTTTCCCTGCCATCTGGCACTGGCCATCTATCAACGTTTCCTTAGCCAATGGCTGCATAATAGCAACCCGCGCCCAACTACTCTGCGTAACGTTGTCACGCTTCGGGATCAAAGGCACACAAGTAGGTGTGGCCCAATCCTCAGACGTAGAAACCGGCACGCCAAAGACGAACGGCCATTCAGGATTAGAGTTATACGCATCATGCGAGGTTATGACTATCAGCCTGCTCGACTTAGGAGTACGCGCATAATCCGGCGGAAATACAAGGTGCTCGTCCTTGAACCACCAAAGCTGTCTAGCCTCAAATTTTTGGAAGGTCAAGATTAGTTCTCGAAGATCTCATTAACTTTTGCTCGTGCTGGGGCATAACTAGCGTTTATGCGCAGAAGTCCCTTTGCCGAGTCCTTATCTGATCTGGCCATCGTGACGCTCTTGGCGGCACGCACCGCGGCATAATGCGCAGCGATCTTACTAACATCTGCGCGTGTACGAACGCGTTGCGGTGATAATACGTGCAAAGACATAGCACTCACCTTTTCTATAGGTTCCTCTTCGGATCGACCGCTTGGCAAGACTACCGCCGCTTGGTTCTCTCCGTCCCATTACTATAGCCCACTTGAACGCCTGCTGCCGTTCCCAATTTCACAACCATCTAAGACTTGACCCTGGGGAGGGGAGGTTGAAACACGCAATCAGGGTCGCTCCTCTGGCATTGCGAAAATCCCCCTCCGAGTCAATTCTCAGTCTGACTTGGACATTCACTAAATAAGCGTTATCTGCGAAAAAGGGCACATACGGCCCACTAGATGGAGAGAGACGCTTTCAGGGGCCATCACGTGCGGAATTCCATGTGTGCGCCACTATGCTGCAGGAGTGCAGTCTGAAACAGTGTTCGCACCTCTCCCCCGCACCCCCTTGGGAAAAAAATACTAGGGAGAGAGCCCAATGCCAGGGGAGGGCACCTCAGGTCGGGGCGACTACCTCACTCCCCCACCCTCGTTTCAGCAGTTACGTGGCGACTGCTGATCTCCTATTTAAGCTGAGTGGCCAGCTTTAGACTTTTGCTGTCTTGCTGGCCACTCATACGCTATTCAGGTTGTGTTGGTGTTACCGGCTCATCTGCCGACCTTCGTGCATGAGGTTCTGCACGATTTGTGGTTCTTCGGTTGCGTTGAATTCTGCGATCTTCTTGGCTTCGGCTTCGCGGTGCTTAGTGAATGGTTCGCTCTGTTCGAGTGCTTCCCATTCGTTTGCGGTTGGCAGGTGTGGCGTGTAGCCGGCGTTGATGATGGTTGCCCACCAGTTGAGGTCGGCGGTCTGCACCTTGCCTTTGTATCCTGGCTTGGTGATGTAGGCGGCTGGGGTGGTGAATGCTTCGTCGTTGTAGATGAGCCCTCGGATGGTTATGGCTTCGTGGAGGGTGTCTGCGATGTCTTGGTTGTCTTTGATGATCGCGGCGTGGGCGTAGTCTCCTGAACTAACTGCGAGGTCTAGGTTCCAGGGCTTGTCAGGGTGCTTGGTTAGGAGGGTCTTGAGTCGTCGGATGGCGGGGGTGAAGTCGTTCTTTCGGAGCTGTTCGGTGATGTTGTCGGCGTTATCGTTGACCTGCTCTACGTATTTTGCGCGGGATAGTTCCAGGATGCGCTTGTTGAGTCCTAGTCGGCGGTCCCATGCGGCCGCGTTGAGTAGGTGGGGGGTGGGGTCTTCGCCGTTTAGCGTTGCTTCGGCTGCTTTGTCGAGGTGGTTTTCAGTGCTGCTTTGGGCTAGTTCGGTGACTAGCTGGTTGGCCTGCTGTTCGTAGGACATTGGGCCTTGGGTGAGGGATTCTGGGATGTTGAGGTTTGCGCTGTCGAGGGTCTTGGCTAGTCGGCGTAGCTGGTTGCCGAATTTCGCGTATTCTCGTGGTTCGATGCTGCTGTCTTGGATTGGGTAGTTGTTCATGGTGCGGCCTTTCGATGGTGCGTTGGTGGTTGGGGTGGTGTTGGTTTTTCCGGTGAAGTCGAGCATTTTGGTGCCTTTCAGTTGGTGATCGTGTAGTAGTTTCGGTAGCCGTATCGGCGTAGTTCTGGCATCACGTCGAGGCAGGGTACTCGGCGTGTCCATCCTTTGTCGGGTGGCCATTCGGAGAATTTGTACGCGCCGTAGCTGTGTTCGTTGTTGCAGTAGGGGCAGTTGGCGCTGATGCTTAGCTCGGTGATGCTTGTGGGTTTGATGCCCGTGTTTTTATTTGTTGCCATGGGTGCCGTTCACTAGGCTGCGATTGTTGCAGGTAGGTCCGGTTCGGGTGTGCCGTCCGCTGCTGTGAGTAGGGCGCTGTTTGTCCCGTAGCAGGGTATTGGGGCTTTGGGTGGTGTCGGGTCGGGCAGTTGGTCTGCGAGGTCTACAATCTCGTTTGCGAGGGCGTAGGCTTCGGATTTGGTGAGGTGTGCTGCGATGCCGCTGGCCCCACCTAGTTTGATGCCCGGCGTTACTTTGCCTGTGTGGATGTTTCTCCAGTCTTCGATCCAGATTTTGCCTATGAAGGGGCGACGGTCGTTGCTCATTTATTTTTCTTCCTGGCAGTCGTGTTCTTGCATTCGGCGTTCTGCCGATAGGGCGCGGGCTTTCCAGTAGGCGGCGTTCTGTTCTGCGTTGTTGGCTTTTTCCCAGTAGTGGGCTGCTTGTGATGCGTCGGGCCATTCGCGTAGTTGTCGGTCGCTGTAGGTGTAGGCCATTGGGTTAGTCCTCCTGCTCTGCGATGTCCGCGAGGGCATGTAGGTCTGTGTGGATCTGCCGGTTTTTGATGCCTTGGGCGATGTGGTCGGCTGCTCGGCGTAGTAGGTTTACTACTTGCTCGGAGCTGTTGGGGTCGATCATGGAAGTTCTTTCGGGTATGGGTGAGGCGGTCACCGGGTGCTGATTGGTGAACGCTCTTGTGTGGAAGGAGGGGTTAGCTAGTTAACTCTGCGTGGATACTTGCCTTGCCAGCTATCGGGAACCTGGATGTAGTACCCGCGGTTGGACTTGTACTCATCTCCGCAGTGAGACACGCGATGCCCTCCGGTGTCGCCGTCGCCAAACCATCCATGAGTGTGAGTCTTTGGGCAGTAGGGGCAGTCCACTTCGATGATGTAAGAGCTGCGATACGTGCGATTTTTCCATGCGTCTACTGCTAGAGCTTTGGGGATAGTCTCGTCAATGCGTGGCTTGATTTCTGAGGCTGGCGTGAGCACGTACCTCTTACCGTTTTTGAGTTCTCCGTAGATTGGAGTCATTAGTTTTCATCCTTTTCGAGTTGGTCTGCGTAGTCGTGGAGCTTGTCGGCTATTGCTCGGGCTTCGGCGGGTGTCATGTGGGCTAGTACCTTGTGCCGGTGCATGAGGGCGATGCCGGGAGTACTGGTGCCGTCTTTGAATAGCCAGGGCCTTTTGTGCAGCTTGGCTTGTGGCCTGAATCCTTTGTTTGAATCCATGGTGAGCTGTCCTTTGAATGTCTATGTGTACGAAAGATACGTAAGAACGAAAGAAGGGCTTGCATCCCTTTATTTACGGGGTTTCTTAGTTCGTCGGACGCTACGAACTTGGCTACGAAGTTATTCCTAGGTGTGATTCTTCGTAGCCAAATTCGTAAGCGATTACGCAATAATGAACCGCGTGATCATGCGGATCTACGGGCATAATTCGTAATTACGTATTCTTCGTTCGCTGCGAGTGTTCCCGTGCGAAGAAAACAATCTTCTTTCGGCCGTCGGTTGGCATCTCCACTTGCACCACTGATCCCTGTTCGATGAGTGCTGCGAGGTCGGCGCTAATCAGTGCGGACTTCCGATTTCTCTTATAAAGATCGATGGAAATCTCTGCGCGGCTTTTCCCCTGGACACCTCCGGACCGGATGAACTCTGCCAGCCGTCCGTGCTCGTTCGATCCTTTGTCTACATGCGTTTCGAAGATGTACCTGGCACTGTCCACTGAATACTGTTCGAGCGCTTCGGCTGCGCGAAGATCGTCAGGTTCGATTACGGTTCGCTGGTCGAAAAGGCAGTAGATCATGGCAAGCCTGAGCACCGAGGGAGCACGCCGCCCAGTAGCTTTGGTTAGTACCGTGTCTGGCCTGTCGGCGGTAAGTCGCGCATACGACTTTCGCCAGTGCACTCTTGCCTCTGCACTCATGTCGATGCGTCCAGCACGACGCGCTATGTCTACCGCTTCACTCATCGCCTGTGCCGATACGTTGATAACGTCCTGTGGAGCGTTACCGCCGTCCGGGAGCCGTTTCGAACGCCGTGAACACACATAGATGAAGCGGTTCATCGTTCCACCGTCCACGTCGCCTGAACGCACAACGCCTTGCAGCTCACCGGGGCTGATATGCCCAACGATGACGATATGCGGGGCTGTAGCTGTGATGGCTTTTCGGTTCATCACCGACAGGTCACGTCCGTCGTAGGCTAGGCGAAGGGTTGGACCCAAAGTTGAGCCTTCACGGTTGGAGCGTTTGAAGACCTGGGCTATCTCGTCTTCCATCACGAATAGCCTTTTATCCAATACGCCGGGCTCGTAGTGCTTTGCTTCGGGGTCATCCCCAGATTCATCCCGAACGGCTTCGATAAGTCCTTCACCGGAGGAGAGGCCTGTCTTGTGCATTGGTGGGTTCAGGACTGTTTCCAGGTACTTGGCTACGATGCGCCATACTGCGCCGTGGCTGGTGCCCTTAGCGCCGGATGAAGTGGTTCCAACGATGATGGGCCAGATCCGTGCGTGGTGCTTCGAGTTGGCAACAAGCATGTGCGCAGATTGTTCTTCAGCTCCGATGAGCCATCCGAAGGTTGCCAGGAGGTCTGCAAGCATCGCTGCGGGGTCCGCTTCGGTGGTTGGGGCTAATCCGTTGATGATCTCCCCTGCGATGCCGTGGAAGGCCTCTGGGCGTAGGGTGGGCCATTCCTTGTCTACGTGGACAGGGGTTTCTTCGGCTTCATGCGACAAGACTTGTTCACGTTCCCATTGCTCTGGGGAAACAGTCATTCAATGGCTCCTCTGATGGTCAATGAGCACTCGGGGCTCATAAGGATGAAGTGTTAGAGATTGGGTACAGCGAAGGCCCCCAGTGGCGTGCTGGGAGCCTTCAAGTGAGTTTGGTTGAGTGATTAGCTGACTAGCCGTAGCGGGTGCAGCGGGTAGGGTTCTGGGCCGGTCTTGTGGGTGCCCATGGCTTGCCGTGCCGCGTATACGTCCACGGCGTTCGCTGCGGACTTGGCGAACCGGCGCTGGTAGCCTGCCGGGTCGTTCAGGTAGGAGTCACTGACAAGAGTCACGCCTATCTGGTCATCGAGGTATTCCATGGCGGCTTTGTATCCGCGTTCGTAACCGTCGAGGAACACTTCACGGGCTTTCGCGTTGGAGCTGATGAACTCGGCTCGTTGTGCGTCATGGTCATGCATCGGCTTCACCTGCTGGCACTAGTTTGCAGAGGATCAGCTTTGCGGATTGTCCGCGTTCGGTGGCGCGGTCTACTGCTCGTTGTGCACTGGGCAGATTGAAGTAGGTGCGCCGCTTGTAATGCAGACTGTCTGGCTTCTCGACTTCCACGACTACTACGTGCACGCCTTCGATGAGCGCCTTCGGGTCAATATGCAATGGGTGCTCCTACCGCTTGTGCGATGGCTTGGGGAACGATGACCATGATGATGAAGATTGTGATGTAGAAGACGCTGCGCACGATGCCCTGGGTGACCTTATGCATGGTGACCGCCCTTGGTGAGTTCCTGGTAGGCGGCGAACGCTGCACTAGCGGTGACGCCGTTATCTACAGCGAAGTCGCAGAGCTTGTTCACGGTGGTGGTTGCGCGAAGCATCTCTGGCCGGCTCTTCATGAGATCGACTGCTATCTCTTGGTCAATCTTCTGTTCGATGCTGTCGATGAGTGCTGGCAGTTCTGCAAGCTGGTCACGGGTCCATAGTTCACCGTCGTTCTTTTGCAGGATGAAGAAGATGCCTTTTTCTGGTGTCCACTGCGAGGTGACGCCGCCGAAAGTTTCTCCTGAGACGTTTGGTCCGTGGTAGCTGATCTCGCGATCGCAAGCGCATGAGCCGTAGGGCTGGCACTCTGCTGGGATTTCGCCGTATTCGTCTGCGCAATCGAGGTAGACAGCTTTGAGGAATCCTGCTGGTGGAGTTACTGGGGTGATGCGGGTAGTCTTGTTCATGAGGATCAATCCCTTTCATGGGGTTTGGTTAGGCGGCTTCGGAACACTGTTTGGCGACGGTTCCGGGGCCGTTCTTTATTTGGTTGAGAGCGTCTTGTCTCTCTTTGGCCGTGGCTGGTAGATACTGAGTTCCCCCGCCGCGTGAATCTGCGAATAGGTCGAAACCTAATCTTCGGATGAACGCTTGCTTTGGTGGATGAAGAATTTCATGCCAGCCGGTGGGCAAGAGTTCTTTGGACTGTTCTGGATTCTTGGTCACTTCGCGGGCGAGCTTTTCCGCGAACCTGCGGTTATGGCTGCCACCGTCGCGACTACGAAAGTAGTTTGCGAGGTCTTTCATGGTGACCGAGCACAGAATTACGTCTGTTTCCATTGGTCTGTTCCTTAGCCGCCTATTCAGGCGAAAGAATGTTTAGGTGCGGTCGCGGGTCTGCTGGTCGAGCCAGGCTTGAATCTCAGACTCGGAATAGCGAATTTGTCGGCCGCCCAATTTGATGAAACGTGGTCCGTTGCCTCGGTAACGCATCTGCGCTAGTGCACCGACACTAAGGCCGAGTCGCTCGCCCAACTGGGCCGGGGTGATAATCGAATCTGTTGGCAGGTTGATTGTGGCCATCGGTAATTCCTCCATTTTCTGATACCCGACCTTCATCTTTTGCAGGTCTGTATCTATCTTTGCATGACATTCGGTCTCGCGCAACTATTGTTCCTCACCCTCCATCTTTTGGAGGTACACTCGGTTTATGGCTGGACAGAAAATAGAATCAGGCGCAACTTCAAAAACCGTTGCTGAAAACTTGACCAGGCTTCGCGAATCGCTAGGTCTGAACTACACCGATGTGTCGAGACGTCTAGACGAAGTCGGGCATACTGGCATTTCTCCGCTTGCCGTACGGCGCATGGAGGAGACTAAGCGCCGCGTAGATGCTGATGACCTCGTAGCACTCGCGATCGCTCTAAACGTGAACCCAAACGCGCTACTCATGCCGAACTACAGCGACAACGCTGATATGAGCGACAATGTAACCGCGATGCCAGAAGGCACAACAGGTGCCGACATTTGGGCCTGGGCAGACGGTTGGCAGGCCCTCCCGCATCACAGAGCCAGCGCTCCCGAGGTTAACGAAAACGCTAAAGGGATGGAGCGCGGAAGGCAGCTCTACGCCCAGGATAAAGTCACAATGGGAATGGATTTTCTAGACCGAATTAGGCCGCAAGACGAAGCTCATGAATCTCGAAATTTCTTAGCGGCCGTGCGTCAAAAAGTTTCCGAGCTGGAACCAGATGAATGGCTCGCGCTGTGGCTACATTCCGAGAATGACGACAAGGCATATGAGCTACGAGAGTACCCGGCATTCACTTTCGAAGGTCCAGCTGCTGTCGAGATAGAGCGACACATCAAGACACGGCTAGCAGGCATGCTTCGCGAACCGAACAACGCACACTATCTAGCATCAGTACTCAAGGAATTAGAATCCGATGGCGGCGATTGAGAAGTACCTGCTGAAAGACGGCGCAACTAGGTACATGGTGCGCTATCGCAAACCTGACCGGAGCCAAGCCAAGAAGAAGGGCTTCAAGAATCAGCGTGACGCGAAGCTGTTCATGGCTACGGTGGAAGTTGATAAGGCAAGTGGAACCTATATTGACCCTGCCAAGGCTAACGTCACTGTAGCGTCGTTGGGGCCGTCCTGGTTGGAACGCAAGCAAACTCTCAAGCCCTCCGCTTATCGTCCGCTAGAGATAGCCTGGCGGGTGCATGTGGAGCCGGTCTGGGGCAAGTGGCCCATATCCGAAATCGTGCACACCGAGGTTCAGGCATGGGTTACGAAACTGTCTATCGGTGACGCTAAGGCTAAACCCGTTGTGAAGCCCAAATCAGCGACAACAGTAATCCGTGCTTATGGTGTGCTGGCTGCGATCCTGGATGACGCGGTGAAAGACCGCCGGCTGCAAACCAATCCTGCGCGTGGAGTGGATCTGCCACGGAAAACCAAAAAGGCCCATGTGTTCCTGAGCCATGAGCAAATACGAGACCTGGCCGATCACTCGAAGTACCCTACGCTGGTTCGTGTGCTGGCGTACTGTGGGCTGCGGTGGGGTGAAGCGACCGCTCTGCGGGTGCAAGATGTGGACATGATTCGCCGGCGCTTGAACGTCAATCAGAACGCGGTTGATGTTGGCGGGAAGATCAAAGTTGGCACGCCGAAAAGCCATGAGCAACGCTCGGTGCCGTTCCCTGAGTTCATGGCCCCGGCCATCGGTGAACTATGCAAGAACAAGCATCGAGAAGATCTGGTGTTCCCAAATTCTGATGGTACTTACCTGCGCCATATCGACATGCGCGAACGTAAATCCTGGTTCGGTTCAGCCGTCATAGATTCAGGCGTGCCCAGGGTGACACCACACGATTTAAGGCACACCGCTGCAAGCTTCGCGGTCAGTGCCGGGGCGAACGTGAAAGCGGTTCAGAGGATGCTTGGGCATAGCTCTGCTGCGATGACTCTAGACGTGTATGCGGAACTGTTTGATGACGATTTAGACGGTGTTGCAGTGGCCTTGAATGAGGCTGTTTCACGGATGAATGTGCCCTGAATGTGCCCTTTTGATTGTTTTCAGAAACAGCAAAGGCCTCTACTTCCTTGTAAATAAAGGGAAGTAGAGGCCTTATGTGTTGGTACCCCCAGTGGGACTCGAACCCACAAGCCTTTCGGCAGCTGATTTTAAGTCAGCCGTGTATGCCAATTCCACCATAGGGGCAAGACTCTCAAATTTTACGTGATCGGCAAAGCAAATAGAAAATCCTTCTTTGCTGACGTACGCGAGGGGCCAATTGCTTGGCCCCTCGCATCATCGTCGATCAACTACGGCTCAAGCCTACTTCTTCGGCTTGGCCGACTCTTCGAAAGCAGTGCGTGGTGCTTCGAGGTTGTTCAGCTGCAGGGCATCGCGCTTGAAGACCAGTGCAACCAGCCAGTCGCCAACGACGCGGAACTTGCGCTCGAAGGTCGGCATGGCCATGCCGTGGTAGCCGCGGTGTGCCATCCATGCTGGCCAGCCCTTGAGCTTGATGCCAACAACCTTGGCAACGCCCTTGTTGCGGCCGAAGCCGGCAACTGCGCCCAGGTTGGAGTGCTTGTATTCCTTGATGGTGCCAACACCGTAGCGCGCAGCGTACAGGTTCTTGGCCAACAGCTTGGCCTGGCGCACTGCGTGCTGTGCGTTGGGAACGCAGGTGCCGTCCGGCAGGCCGCCGGTGACGTCCTTGACTGCCGAGATATCGCCGGCTGCCCAGGCGCCTTCCAGAGGTTCGCCGTTGGCATCCTTGATACGAAGGTCCGTGCGGGTCTCGATGCGGCCGCGCTGCTCGATTGGGAAATCGGTGGAGCGAACCATCGGGTTGGCCATGACGCCAGCAGTCCAGATCAAGGTGTCGGAACCGAACTCGCCCGCTGGGGACTTGTCGGCCATGTTGATCAGTTCCAGGTTGCCTTCTTCGGCATTGTTCAGCGAAGTGTTCAGCAAGACCTCGATGCCGCGGCTGCGCAGGTGATCGACAACCCACTCCGCCTGCTCGGCGGTGACTTCTGGCATGATGCGGCCCATGGCCTCGATCAGGACGAAGCGTGCTTCCTTCGCATCGATGCGGTCGTTGAGGCCGATCAAGTGACGGGCCATGTCTTCCAGCTCGGCGATGGTCTCGATGCCGGCGAAGCCGCCGCCGACAACCACGAAGGTCAGGGCGCGCTTGCGTGCAACTGGATCAGTCATGTTCGAAGCGGACTCGATGCGCTCGGCAACCTTGTTGCGCAGGGCGACGGCCTCTTCGATGGTCTTCAGGCCAATGCCGGTTTCAGCCAGGCCAGCGATGGGGAAGGTACGGGTGACCGCACCAGCGGACATCACGACATCGGTGTATTCCAGCTCGAACTGCTCGCCGTTGACCGGAGCAATGACAGCCTTCTTGTTGGCATGGTCGATGCTCAGCACGCGGCCGTTGACCAGCTCGGAGTGCTTCAGGTGCTGACGGTGCGAGACCACAACGTGGCGTGGTTCAATCTGGCCACCGGCAACTTCTGGCAGGAATGGCTGGTAAGTCATGTACGGGTTCGGGTCGACAACGGTGACGATGCCGCCGTGTGCCTTGACCTTCTTCTGCAACTTCATCGCGACGTACAGGCCTACGTAGCCACCGCCGACGATAAGAATGCGCGGACGCTTCTGGGAGGTTTCGATGATCGACATACTGTTGATTCTACGCGGATTTTTCGAGTTAGTGAAAACATTCACTAACTATTTCCGTTCGGTGTGTCACGTCGTCGCCAGGCATGGGCGTTTCCGACTGCCGAGGTTCGCACCAACCTGTCGAATTAAGCATCGGAAGGCGCGAAAAAGCGGGGTGGATCTTCAGTTTCCACCCCGCTTTGTCCGCTATTTACTTCTCTTCTTCGGGAATCTCGTCGAACAGATCCCGGCCGCCAGCTTGATCCGGGACTTTCAATGAACTCAAGGAAGCCGAACCAAGCCGCGCCGCAGCCTTCTCGCGTCGACGACGCACCAGGGTCTGGGCGATGCCTGCAATGATCACCAGTAGCAAGAGCACTCCCCCGCCGACGATCAGCAACGGCTGAAGCGCCGGTGCCGAGTCATCGGGAAGAACCGGATCTGGCGCCGCGACCTGCTTGAGGTCCGATTTCTCCATCGAGACGCCCGGAGCTGGGGTATCAGCAGTCTTCTGGGTGTCGCGGCGGTGCACGCGAATCCACTCGCTGATCGTGCCCAGCGGGTTCTCGGATACCGAGGGGACGCTCGCCGTCACTGCCGCCTGCGCATCGATGATTCCGTAGCCGTAGAGGTTGTCCACGCCGGCTGTGCCGGTGTCCTTGGCGGTCTTCAGGATGCGGTTGATGACCTCAGGAGCTTTCATGTTCGGGTATTCCGAACGAATCAATGCGGCCACGCCCGCCACCAAAGGAGCCGCGCCGGAGGTACCGGACCAGCGCGCGTAGCCGTCATCTGGCAAGCCGCCGACCAACTGCTCGGCAGGGGCTGCAACGCCGATGGAAATGCCTTCGGTCGAGGAATCCTGCGAAGCCTTGCCGCTGGCATCAACGCCGGCCACGGTCAGCACTCCCGGAATCGTGGCGGGGGCGCCCACCTGGCTCATGCCGCCCGAACGGTTGCCTGCAGCGGCAACAATAACCACGTCATGGTCTTCTGCGTACTTGAAGGCGTCATCCCAGCTTTCCGGCCATGCCGGGCTGGTTGAACCGAGAGACATGTTGATGACCTTGGCCCCGGAATCCACGGCCCATTTCACGGCACGGGGGATCTGGGTTTCCACTGGAATCTTCGCCGGGTTGCCTTCGCCCATCCACAGCGACACAGACAGCAGGTCTGCTGCCGGAGCGACGCCGAGCACGCCGTCCTTGCCGCTCTTCAGCTTTGGCACCTTTTCGTACTCAGGTTCCTGGGGAATGTCCTCGTCTTCGTCTTCGGCGGTCTTCTTGGCCTTTTCCCACGCGGCCTTCAAGCGCTCGTTCTCGGATTTAACCCGCTTGATTTCGCCCTTGTTGTTGCCGCGCCCGCCGAGCAAGGTAGCCACCAAGGTGCCGTGCTCGCTCATGACGCCTATGGGCTTGTTGCCCTTGTCTCCGCCTGAGCCGGACATATCAGCACCGCCAACCACGGCACCCTTCAAGTCTGGATGCGCGGTATCAATGCCGGTATCAATGATCGCGACTTTGACGCCTTCGCCCTTTGTCGTCTTGTGCGCTTCGGCCACGCCCAACGACTTGAGCCAGTATTCGGACTCACGCATGTTGTCAGCGCGGGCAGGTGCGCCCACGCTGAGCAGGGTGAAGGCCAACAGCGCTGCGACAAGCAGAGAGCCGAGCTTGAGGAAGCCCATTCTTTTCCTGGCACGCAAAGCTGAGCTCAAGACATCTCCTTGGGTCGGTGACTGGGTGACAGGTTCAGGCGGCGGCAGCTGAAGCCGCGATTCCGTCGAGAATATCGTGTTCGGAAGCAATCAGAACCATTTCGCGGTTCCCGCTGGCCTTTTCAAGGTAATGAAGGATGCGTTGCACAATGGCTGCGCCAGCTTGGATCACATCAACTCGTCCCGGATGCATGAAGCCCAGTGCCGCGCGCTCTTCCCGGCTGTAGGAAAGCATGCTGGCGGTGGCTTGGCGCATCTGGGCGAAGCTCAGCTGCGCCCCATGGATCTTTTCCGACTCGTACTGCTTCAATCCCAGGGCCTGGGCGGTGAGCGTCGTGAAAGTGCCTGCAACCATGATCACCGCGTCGACCTGCGCAACGTCAACCGATCCGGCCAAGGATTCCAAGGTGCTGTCCATGAATTCCAAGGCCTGATCCGAACGCAATCCCGCTTGGTGGAACCGTTCGGTAACGCGCACACAACCCATGTCCAGGCTCTTGGCTGCCAACGGGCCGGTGGCATCACCGAGAACGAATTCAGTGGATCCACCACCGAGGTCGATCACCAGGCTCTTGCCGCTTTGCCCGTCCCGAACCGAAGCCGCACCGGCAAAGGACAGGGAGGCTTCTTCTTCACCGCTGATCACTTCCGGGGCGACGCCCAGGATCTTGGTGATCCGCTCGGTGAAGACCTCGCGATTCGATGCATCGCGGGCCGCCGAGGTCGCTGCGAAACGGATGGCTTCCACCCCATGCTCATCGCACAGCTTCTTGTACTCGCGAGCAGCTTCAAAGGTGCGCTCCAAGGCCTCGGGAGCGAAAGCGCCGGTAGCGTCAACGCCCTGGCCCAAGCGCACGATGCGCATGGTGCGCAGCACGTCGATCAGCTGGCCATCGGCCCCGATGTCCGCGATCAGCAGACGGATGGAGTTGGTTCCGCAGTCAATACCGGCCACGCGCATTAGGCATCATCCTGGTCAGCGCCCTGTGCGGATTCACGCACGGCACGCTTCCGGGCGCGTTCTGCGCGCTTGGCCGCTGGGTCCTGCTGTTCCTGGGTCTTCACGTGGCGCGAGCGGTCACGGCTCGGGGCCTCGGATTCGGTATCCCAAGCACCCACGCAGTAGCACTTGTCCTTGGTCCACCACTGGGCAATCCCAGCCAGCGCTTCATCACCCAGCGGGTTCACGCCCTCGCCGGCAGCCAGCGAGTGCCCTACCAGCACGTGCAAGCACTTGACGCGGGTCGGCATGCCGCCAGCGGAGACCCCAGCGATTTCCGGAACGGCCCCGGTTCCCGAGCGCTGGCCAATCGCATCGCGGTTGGCCAGGTACGACTCGTGGGCAGCTACATAAGCCTGCGCCAGCTGCGCGTCCTCACCCAGGCGGTCATTCATCTCGTTCATCAACCCGGCAGCTTCCAACCGCGACACTGCCGCAGTGATCACCGGGTGCGCCAGGTAGTAGGTGGTGGGGAAGGGAATACCCGAGGAAAGGCGCGGTGCCGTGGTGGCTACCAGAGGGTTTCCGCAAACGCAGCGCGCACCGATCTCCACCACATCGCGCACCGGGCGGTTCAGCTGGCGGGACAGGGTGTCGAGGTCAGCTTCGCTGGGTACTCGTCCGGCGGCGTCAAGGGCTTCGCGGATTGGCTGTTCAGTCACGGTTATAAGTCTCTTCGTGTTTA
Source organism: Arthrobacter sp. JUb119 (assembly GCF_024807995.1). Classification (NCBI taxonomy): domain Bacteria; kingdom Bacillati; phylum Actinomycetota; class Actinomycetes; order Micrococcales; family Micrococcaceae; genus Arthrobacter; species Arthrobacter sp. JUb119. The sequence continues at coordinate 199,745 of NZ_JANUFE010000002.1, read as the reverse complement.
AAGTGGTTAGTCAGTGGCAGAACGTCGAACGGAGTCGAGCAGAGCATCAACCCATGGAAGTTCCTGGCGCACCTCGAAGGTGCTTCCGTTGCCGTCGGCGGGCGTCTCTTCATCCTTAGGGCGTTCACCCACCACCATGTAGAGCTTTTCACCAGGCATTACCAAGTTTATCCGCTCGCGTGCTTGCTGCTTGATGTACAGCGGGTCATCCCAGCGCGCGATCTCTGCCTTGAGGTCATCGCGCTGCGTCTCCAGCGCTTCGATCGAGGCATTCAGCTCATTCAGCTCCGCCATCTGCGTGCGGTAGAAATTCACCGTGGGCACGAGCATCACTGCGAAGAAGGCCAGGACCACGATCAAGGCGGCGATACGGCCGGAAAACCGGTGCGCAGCAACGGGTTCGCCCTCGGGGACGTGGTTCTGGCCAGACGGCTTCTGCCCCGGCTTGCGGCGTACGGCAGCAGAGAACTTCACCCGGTCATCGCGTCGGCGTTCGTTCTGCTTTTCCTTGGCACGTTCGCGCAGCGGCACCTTCGGCTTCGGCGCGTAATTTCCTGCAAATTTTTTCGGCTCACGTGACGCATCTGACGCTGGGCGTGCCGTCGATTTCGGCTGTGCTGCAACGCTTCTGGGCTTCTGCGCAGCGGGAGCGGCCTTCGGTGGGCGCGGCGTTGCAGGAGTTTGCCTGGCCTGCGCTTGTGGCCTGACGATGCGCAGAGCGTCGGTAGGCGGTTCAGCTTCGGAACCTGCGCCGTCATGTTTCGTCTGGTCAACCGGGGTTATTACGGCTTCTTCGGCCGGATCCGGAGTATTACGGCGAGGCATTCGCGGTGGTCGCTGAGCCATACTCCCCCAATTCCCGTGGTGCTTTTCTTGCGGTGTTGCCGTGGACTTGGCAAGATAATTCCATTAAATAACGAAAAGCCCGCCGGTATCCACTACCGACGAGCTTATTCGCTATTACTGAAAATTAGCTGTTGAAACGCGGGAACGCGCTACGGCCAGCGTAGACCGCCGAGGCGCCCAGGTCTTCTTCGATACGCAGCAGCTGGTTATACTTGGCTACGCGCTCGGAGCGAGCTGGTGCACCGGTCTTGATCTGCCCGGCGTTGGTTGCCACACAGATGTCAGCGATGGTGACATCTTCGGTTTCACCCGAACGGTGCGAGGTGATGGTGGTGTACCCGGCACGCTGCGCCATGGTCACTGCATCGATGGTTTCGGTCAGGGTGCCAATCTGGTTGACCTTCACCAGCAGCGAGTTGGCGGTGCCCTTGGCGATGCCGTCGGCCAGGCGCTGCGGGTTGGTGACGAACAGGTCGTCGCCTACCAGCTGCACCTTATCGCCAATGGCGTCGGTCAGGGTCTTCCAGCCATCCCAGTCGTCTTCATCCAGTGGATCCTCGATCGAAACCAATGGGAAGTCGGCAACCAGGCCAGCGTAGTAGTCGCTCATTTCCTGGGCAGAGAGCGCCTTGCCCTCGAACTGGTAAGCGCCGTTCTCGTAGAACTCGGAGGAAGCGACATCCAGCGCCAGGGCGATGTCTTCGCCCGGGGTGTAGCCAGCGCGCTTGATCGCTTCGGTGATCAGTTCCAGAGCCGCGCGGTTGCTTGGCAGGTTCGGAGCGAAGCCGCCCTCGTCGCCCAGGCCGGTGGAGAGGTTCTTCTCCTTCAGCACGGACTTGAGGTTGTGGTAGACCTCGACGCCCCAGCGCAGGCCCTCGGAGAAGGTCGGCGCGCCGAGCGGGGCGATCATGAATTCCTGGATGTCCACGTCGGAGTCGGCGTGGGAGCCGCCGTTGAGGATGTTCATCAGTGGCACTGGCAGTACGTGCGCGTTAGGGCCGCCCAGGTACTTGAACAGTGGCAGGTTGGCGCTCACTGCAGCGGCGTTGGCCACTGCCAGGGAGACGCCGAGGATGGCGTTTGCACCCAGCTTGGACTTGTTGGCAGTGCCGTCCAGTTCAATCATGGTGGCATCGATGGCGCGCTGGTCGGTGGCGTCAAGGCCCTCCAGCTCGTCGGCGATTTCGTCGATGACGGACTCTACAGCACCCAGTACGCCCTTGCCGAGGTACCGTTCTTTGTCGCCGTCGCGACGCTCAGCTGCTTCGAAAGCGCCGGTGGATGCACCGGAAGGAACAGCAGCACGGCCATGCGAGCCGTCGGATAGCAGGACCTCGACCTCGACGGTCGGATTGCCGCGGGAATCAAGGATTTCGCGCGCGTGAATGGCGTCAATCAATGCCATGAGTATGGACTCCTTGTAGAAAAGGGGTGGTCTTGGGGCAGGTCAACCAGCGGTCGCTGATAAGACCGTCGGCGCCATTGCCTGTCTCTAGCCTAGCGCTTCGAAGGTGATTTGGGCGATGTTGTTGCGCCAGTTTCCGCGCCGTATTGCTGGCCCAGGGCCGCGCGCAGCACCGATTCGGCATCCAGGCCCAGCTCCTCGGCCCTCGCTGACAGGGCCATTAATTCCTTGGCCAGGGAGAACTCGTCGACGATTCGTTCACGGATCTGCTCGGTGACTAGCCCGGCCGCGGGCTGTGCCGATCCTGCTCTGGCATGGCGATCAAGCAATTTCTGCGCGAGCGCTAGGGACGGCAGCCCAGCGGGCAGTCCCGCGTTCTTCCGCTTCTTCGGCTGGCCGGCGCGTTCGGCCTGCTTCGCCGCATCCCACACGCGGATAATCTCATCCACATCCGTGATGACGTCCTGGCGGATCTGGCCCTGCTCGTCGAAAATATGCCGGTTGCGGCGCAATAGCTTCGCATTCAGCGTTTCGGCGACATCTTCCAGGCCGAAATGGTCTTGCTCCTCGGCGATCAGCGAATGCAGCAGGATCTGGAAGAACAAGTCCCCCAGCTCCTCCTTCAACAGGGCTGGGTTCCGTTCGGCGATGGCGTCCAGTACCTCATAGCTTTCCTCAATGAGGTAGGTGCGCAGCGACTCGTGAGTCAGCGCGCCAGTCCAGGCGCATCTGCTGCGAAGGGTCCGTACGGTGGCGTTGAGCTGCTCTAGCTGCGTTCTGTTCTCCGGCATAGGAACATGCTATCGAAGCGGGCTTTCAGCCTGCGGCCAAGGAGCTGCCCATTGCTGCCCATTCGGGCTAGCATGGCCGTAGTTCATCCCGACGACGCGAAGGATTGCCAATGACCGTCCAAGACACCGCCCAGCTGGAATTCCTGGATCAGCTTCCAGCCAAACTCTTCATCGGCGGCCGGTGGGTTGAGGGGCGCTCCGAGCGCATCCTGCGCACTGCCAACCCTTTTGATGACTCGCTCCTGGCCGAGATCCGCCAGGCGTCGACCGACGACGTCGACGACGCCTATGGCGCTGCCGCCGCTGCGCAGCCAGGCTGGGCGGCGCTCTCCCCCGGCAAGCGCTCGAAGGTCTTGAACCAGGCCGCCGACTACCTGCAGTCGAACTTCGAGGGCATCCTGGCGCTGTTGACCGCCGAGTCCGGTTCCACGCAGTTGAAGGCGAACATCGAACTGGGCGGCACCATCGCTGCCATCCGCGAAGCAGCCACCTTCCCCACCCGGGTGCACGGCAAGATCCTGCCCTCCAATGCCGAGGGCAAGGAGAACCGGGTCTACCGCGAACCGGTCGGCGTGGTGGGCGTCATCAGCCCGTGGAACTTCCCGCTGCTGCTGTCGGCCCGGTCCGTAGCGCCGGCCCTGGCCCTGGGCAATGCGGTGGTGCTCAAACCCGCCTCGGATACCCCGCTGGTGGGAGCCTTGGTCCTGGCCAAGGCTTTCGCCGAGGCTGGCCTGCCAGATGGCGTGCTGAACGCAGTGGTTGGGTCCGGTTCGGAAATCGGCGATTACTTCGTGGCGCATCGGACCCCGTCGCTGGTTTCGTTCACCGGTTCGACTCCGGTGGGCAAGAACGTCGGGAAAATCGCGGTCAGCGGCGAGCACATGAAACGCGTGGCGCTGGAGCTTGGCGGCAACGCGCCATTCGTCGTGCTCGAAGACGCTGATCTTGACGAAGCAGCCAAGGCCGCGACCCTGGGCAAGTTCTTGCACCAGGGGCAGATCTGCATGGCCATCAACCGCATCATCGTCCAGGCTCCGGTCTACGAGGCCTTCATCGAGAAGTTCATCGAGCAGGTCGGCAAGCTCGGCTATGGCGATGCCGCCGATCCAGCCAACCTCGTGGGACCGATCATCAATGATGCGCAGTTGGCGTCGGTGAGCGGCAAGATCAAGACCGCACGTGGCCAGGGCGCCCGCGAAGTCCTGGCAGGTTCGATCACAGGCCGTGTGGTCTCTCCCCACGTCTTCGCAGATGTCACCAGCGGCATGGAACTGTTCCGCGAGGAGATCTTCGGCCCGGTCGTGGGCATCGCCAAGGCCGACTCCGAAGAGCATGCGCTGGAACTGGCCAACGACACCGAATTCGGCTTGTCCTCGGCCGTTTTCACGCAAAACCTGGAGAAGGGCGTCGCCTTTGCCCGCGGCATCAAGGCCGGGATGACTCACGTCAATGACATCACCGTCAATGATGAACCGCATGTGATGTTCGGTGGCGAGAAGAATTCGGGTCTGGGCCGTTTCAACGGCGAGTGGGCTATCGAGGAATTCACCACCGATCACTGGGTCGGCGTGCAGTCCACCAAGAAGCAGTACCCGTTCTAGGAACCACCTGCCCTTGGAACCAGCGAAGCCGCCCCTTGCTTGGGCAAGGGACGGCTTCGGTGGTTGCCTGGCGGCTGGGTCCTGGAACTAGTCGGCGACGTTTTCGTATTCGTCTTCTTCGTAGTCCTCGTCATCCAGCAGGTTGTCGTAGTAGTCGTTGATGTACTCAACGAGCAGCTCGCGCATTTCCAGCGGGACGAAAGCAGCTTCGGCGGCGTTCAGCGTCAGATCCAGCAGATCTTCCAAGTCGTAGTCGAAGGCTTCTACCAGCAATTCGAACTCATCGGACAAGGTGGTGCCGGACATCAGGCGGTTATCCGGCGAGATGGTGACATTGAAACCGGTCTGGACCAGCAGGTCGATCGGGTGGTTCCCGATGCCTTCGCCGAATTTGGAGGTAGCACCGGTCTGCAGGTTCGAGGACGGGCAGACTTCCAGCGGGATGCCGCGTTCGCGGACCCAGTTCGCTACCGGGCCCAGCGATACCAGGCCGGTATCGTCGCTGAGTTCTTCGCCGTTCTCGTCGATAGCTCCGAACTCGATCTCGATGTCCTCGGCTACGCGGATTCCGTGGCCCAGGCGCTGGGCGCGGCCGATCAGGATGGCTTCCTTGATGGAATCCAGGCCGGCTGCTTCGCCAGCGTGCACGGTGGTTGGGAAGAGGTTCTCGGCCAGCAGGTCGAAAGCTTCCTTCATCACTGAGGGCGGGAAGCCATCTTCAGCACCGGCGATATCGAAACCGACGACGCCACGACCACGGTGGCGCAGGGCCAGCTTGGCGATTTCGACGCATTGGTCGCTGTGGCGCATGGCGGTAACGATCTGGCCGATCTGCATCGGGTGGCCCTCGGCGTTGAGCTGCTCGCAGGCCTGGTCCAGGCCTTCCTGGATGGCGTCGACGACGTCGTCCAGGCTCAAGCCTTCGCGGCGGTGCTGCTCTGGTGCATAGCGGACTTCGCCGTAGATGACACCGTCTTCAGCGAGGTCCTCTACGAATTCGCGGGCAACGCGGATCAGCGCATCTCGGGTCTGCATGACCGCGACGGTGTGCTCGAAGGTTTCCAGGTAGCGTGGCAGCGAGCCGGAGTCGGCTGATTCACGGAACCATTCGCCCAAAGCTTCTGCTTCGGTCTCTGGCAGCTCGTGTCCAATCTCGGCGGCCAGCTCGATGATCGTCTGAGGGCGCAAACCACCGTCGAGGTGGTCATGGAGCGAAACTTTAGGCAGATCCCGGAAGTCGAATTCGGGATCGTAGTCAGTATGAATCATTTCTTCAGTCACACCACTGAGCCTAGTCGCATTTTCGCGGAACTGACAGCTCCAACGGGTAAAGATCTGCGAGCCACTATGTGACCCTGATCAATACGGGAGGTTAACCCTCGTCAGGGGTTGGCGGGACGGTCTGCCTGGCTGGTTGCACCGGGTGCCCTTCGCGCTTCGCCGCGCGCCGATGCAGGCGATCCAGCACCCAGCTGACGATCCGGTCGATGACGAATCCGAGCACTACGGCGATGACAATGGAAACTGCAATGCCCAGCAGCTTGTTGTCGTGCATCCAGTTGCCGGCCAGCGCACCGATGCTGACGGAGTAGGCGGCCCAGGTCAGTACGCCGATGGTGTCGAAGAGGGTGAAGCGCTTGTGGCTGAATCCGGTGGCGCCCGCGGTCAGGTTCACGGCCACTCGGCCAATCGGGATGTATCGGGCCGTGAAAATCAGCAGAGCGCCCGAGGTTTCAAGTTTCTTCTCGGCATAGTTCAGCACCCGCTGCGCGCGTTGCCCGCGCATCCACTTGAAGCCCCTGGATCCGATCTTGCGTCCGATGGCGTACGTGATCTGGTCGCCGAGCAAGGCACCGCCGGCACCGAGCAAGCCGATCAGGACAAGGTTGGGAACACCGGTGTGGACGCCGACCGCGGCCAGTGAAACCAAAAAGGATTCACTCGGGACGAGGGGGAAAATCGCATCGATCATGCAGAACAGAAACAATAACGGCAGGATCCACCATGCGCTGGCGGCCTGCGTGATTGCCTCATTGACTAATTCCATGCGTGCCTACATCTACTTTCCCAAGGCGCTCCATGCGCTGAATGTCTCTCCATTTTCGCTCGAGAACTCACCTGCGCGCATCCTGCTTACGTTGCGTTGTGGACAATTCCCATCTGCTACCCAGGTAGGAGTTAACTGACTAACGTTTGACTACGCCGTTATTGTTCCCGGGAACTTTCTGGGAACTTCCACTGCGGCAGCTGGCCTGGGAACCACCAGGATGCCAGGCCATTGCTACCGCAACTTCGAAGACGAACGGACCTGCAGAGCCCTCCGGAAAAGAAAAGCCCAGCTGATGCAGGCAGCGAGGCCGGGGAAGAGCACTCGCAGGGCGACCAGGCTCCCGATATTTCTGGAGCGGGGCACTGATTGCCAGCGGATCGGTCGCCGGCAAGCGAAAGAGCCGGGAAACACGGCAACGTGTTTCCCGGCTCCTTGAGCGCCCATCCGGATTCGGCTACTTGGCGGCGATGCGGTCCAGGATCAGGCGGGTGTCCGGACGGTCATCGGCCGAACCGATCATGATGGCGCGCTGGACCAGCTCGATGGCACGCTCCATCTTGGCCGGGGTGTCGGTCAGCAAGGTGGCAATCGGCTCGCCACGGCGAACCAAGGCACCTGGCTTCACGTGCATGCGCACGCCGGCGCCGGCCTGGACGCTGTCTTCCTTGCGGGCACGTCCTGCGCCCAGGGTCCACGCGGCCAGGCCGATGTCCATCGCGTCGAGCTTGATCAGCACGCCCTCGGCGGGCGCCACCACGGTGTGCGATTCCTTGGCTACCGGCAGCTTGGCATCCGGATCGCCGCCCTGGGCCGCGATCATCTTGCGCCAGATGTCCATGGCCTTGCCGTTCTTCAGCGCACCGGGGACATCCGCATCCTTGATGCCTGCCCCGGCAAGCATCTCGGTGGCCAGGGCCACGGTCAGCTCCACGACGTCCTCTGGTCCGCCGCCTGCCAGGACCTCAACGGATTCCTCGACCTCGATGGCGTTGCCGGCGGTCAGGCCCAGCGGGGTTTCCATGTTGGTCAGCAGAGCCACGGTGTTCACCGACGCATCGGTGCCCAGGTTCACCATCGTCTCGGCCAGTTCGCGGGCCATGGCCTCGTCCTTCATGAACGCGCCGGAGCCGACCTTCACATCCAGCACCAGGGTGCCGGTGCCTTCGGCGATCTTCTTGCTCATGATCGATGACGCGATCAGCGGGATGGCTTCCACAGTGGCGGTGACATCGCGCAGGGCATAGAGCTTCTTGTCCGCCGGAGCCAGTCCGGTGCCGGCGGCGCAGATGACCGCGCCGACGTTGGACAGCTGGGAGAACAGCGCTTCGTTGGACAGATCCGCCTTCCAGCCGGGAATGGCTTCGAGCTTGTCCAGGGTGCCGCCGGTGTGGCCCAGCCCGCGGCCCGAGAGCTGCGGGACGGCCACGCCGAAGCTGGCGACCAGCGGAGCCAGCGGCAAGGTGATCTTGTCCCCCACGCCCCCGGTGGAGTGCTTGTCGGTGGTGGCCAGCTTCTTGCCCGACGGGTCGGTGAGGGCAGAGAAGTCCATGCGTTCCCCGGAGTTGATCATCGCAGTAGTCCAGCGCGAGATCTCGTTGCGGTTCATGCCCTGGAAGTAGATGGCCATGTTCAGCGCGGACATCTGCTCTTCGGCGATGGCCCCGCGGGTGTAGGCATCGATGGTCCAGTCGATCATCTCGTTGCTCAGTTCGCCGCCATCGCGCTTGGCGCGGATGACTTCGACGGCACTGAATTGCTCGGTAGCCATATCAGGCACCTTCCATTCTGCTGTTGGCCGGTGTGCTCCGGCGCTAGAAGTTGAGATTCTGCGGCCCGAACGCGTCAGGCAAGAGGTCGTCGATTCCCACGATGCCGCGGGCTGTCTTGATCAGCAGCTGCGCCCCGCGGTGCTCGAAAAGCAGCTGGCGGCACCGGCCGCACGGGGTAATCAGTTCGAGCTCGCCCTCGCGCAGCTGGCCGAAGCACAGGAAGTATTCCATGGTGCCCCCGCCGGTGGCGAAGAGCTGGCCCACCATGGCGCATTCAGCGCACAGGGTGACCCCGTAGGCGGCGTTCTCGATGTTGCACCCGGAAATCAGGCGGCCGTCGCTGGTCAGTGCCGCGGCACCCACCCGGAACTCGGAGTAGGGCGCGTAGGCCTGGGACAGCGCGGCCGCAGCCGCAGCTTCGAGCTGCGGCCACGGCGCGTTGTTGCTATTCATGGGAAATCGCTATTCCTTCACGTAGGGTTCGCCCGCAGCTGCCGGTCCGCGCGAACGCCCCACCAATCCGGCCACCGCGAAGATGGTCACCAGGTAAGGCATCATGGCCATGAACTGGCTTGGTACCGGGGTGCCGATGATCGTCAGGATCACCTGCAAGTTATCGGCGAAGCCGAAGAGCAGGGCGGCCAGGAAAGCGCCGATCGGGTTCCACCGGCCGAAGATGACTGCGGCCAGCGCGATGAAGCCGCGGCCGCCGGAGATTTCCTTGGTGAAGGAGTCGATGGCCACCAGGGTGAAGAAGGAACCGCCGATGCCGGCCACGATGCCGCCGAGGGTGACATTCCAGAAGCGGATCGCGTTGACCTTGATGCCCAGGGTATCGGCTGCCTTCGGATGCTCGCCCACGGCGCGCACGCGCAGGCCCCACTTGGTCTTGAACAGGCCGAACCAGACCAGGAAGACGGCCAGGTACATCAGGTAGCCGATCACCGACTGCTTGAACAGGATCGGGCCAATGACCGGGATCGAGGAGAGCAGCGGGATTTCAATGACCGGCAGGTGCGCTGGCGAGTTGAAGCGCTCCGGGTCCTCCTGCATCACGGTGGTGAACAGGAAGCCGGTGATGCCCGAAACCAGCACGTTCAGGACCACGCCGACGATGATCTGGTTGACCACGTACTTGATGGAGAAGACCGCCAGGACCAGCGAGACCATGGCGCCGGCCAGGCCGGCGGCAACCAGGCCCGCGAAGGCGCTCTGGGTCAGTGAGGCGACCAGTGCCGCGGTGAAAGCACCGCCCAGCAGCTGGCCCTCGATGGCGATGTTGACCACGCCGGCACGCTCGCACAGCACGCCCGAAAGCGAACCGAAGACCAGCGGCACGGCCAGCACCACGCCACCGGCCAGCAGGCTGGCCAGCGAAATGCTGTTGATGTTGGCGCCGGAAACCACCCAGATCAGGAAGCCCAGCACGAACAGGACCGCCGCGATGGCGACCATCCAGGTGGCCAGGATCCTGCCCTGCTTGCGCTGCATCCACGCGTAGGCGGCAATGGCCAGCAGCAGCACGCCGAACACGATGTTGGTGATGCGGCCCGGGAAGACCAGTTCGGGCAGCTCGAAGGCGTCGCCGGCGCTGTTCAGCGTGAAGTGGGCGGCTTGGTCGTTGCCCAGCAGGCCGAAGCTGAAGAAGACGATCACTGCGATCACCGAGAGGATGATCGGGGTCTTCTTGCTCGGCAGGACGTTGATTGCCGGCTGCAAGGTGGAAGAGGTCACTTGGCACCTGCCTTAGTAGGTTCGAGCTTGGAGCTGCGCTTCTTCTTGCGGTTCATGCCGAAGATGGCCTTGACCAGCGGCGGAGCGGCAATGAACAGCACGATCAGCGACTGCACCACCGAAACGATGTCGATCGGGGTGCCGGTGGTGATCTGCATGTTCACCGCACCGGCCTGGAACGCGCCGAAGAGCAGGCCGGCGAAGAAGGTGCCCCACGGGGTGGAGCGGCCCAGCAACGCCACGGTGATCGCGTCGAAGCCCAGCGAGCCGGCGATGCCGCCGGTGAGCACCTTTTCGGTGCCTGCCACCTGTGCCACGCCTGCGGCACCGGCCAAGGCGCCAGCCAGCGCCATCGCAATGATGGTGGTGCGGGCCACGTTGATGCCGGCGGTCTGCGCGGCTTCCGGGTTGTGGCCCACGGCGCGGAATTCGAAGCCCACGGTGGAGCGCTTGAACATCCAGGACACGGCCAGCACCAGCAGCACCGCCATCACGAAGCCCAGGTGCAAACGCGAACCGGGGATCGCCGGGAATATGGCCGAGCTGTCCAGGATCGGCGAGATCGGGTTGGTCTCGCCGGGACGGCGGAACCCCTGGGTGTTCATCAGGAAGTCGATCAGGTACACGGCCACGTAGTTGAACATGATCGTGAGGATCACTTCGTGGGCGCCGGTCTTGGCCTTGAGCAGGCCGACCAGGCCGCCCCAGATCGCGCCGCCGAGCAGGCCGAAGACGATCACCAGCAGCAGGTGCAGGCCGAGGGGCAGGTGCCAGGCGAAGCCGATGTAGGCGGCCAGCACCGAGCCGATGATGATCTGGCCCTGGGCACCGATGTTGAACAGGCCGGCGCGGAATGCCACGGCCACGCCCAAGCCGGCGCAGATCAGCGGGGTGGAGACGGTCAGGGTCTCCAGGAACGGCTTGAACCCCTGCGAGGAGTTGTAGATCGAGCCGTTGAACAGCGCCACATAGCTTTCGGTGGCCGCACGCCAGAATTCGCCGAAGAAGGCCGAAGGCTGGGCGAAGAGGTAGCCGGCCGTTTCGCCCACCTTCTCATCGGTGACCGCAATCAGCAGGCCGCCGATGACCAGTGCGACGATGACGCCGAGGACCGAGACCAGGCCTGGTCCCTGGGTGATTTGGCGCAAGAGGTCATTGCCCGGCTTGCCGGAGCCGGGAACCACAGGTGCTTTCTCGCTCACTGCGCTTCTCCTTCCTGGTTGTCATGCTCGCTAGCTGGCTGGGCTTCAACCGGCTCGTTCTCCGCCTTCGCGAATTCGGCCTGGGCCAGGGCTTCTTCCTGCGAAACGCCGGCCATCATCAAGCCCAGCACCTCGCGGGAGGTGTCGCCCGGCACGATGCCGTTGATTCTGCCCTTGTAGAGCACGGCGATGCGGTCGGCCAATTCCATGACCTCGTCCAGCTCGGTGGAAACGATCATCACCGGGGTGCCCTTGTCTCGCTCGGCCACGATGCGGCGGTGCAGGAACTCGATGGATCCCACATCCACGCCGCGGGTCGGCTGCGAAGCGATGAACAGCTTCAAATCGCGGCTCAGCTCGCGGGCCATCACGACCTTCTGCTGGTTGCCGCCCGAGAGGCTGGAGGCAGGGTTCAGCGGATTATCGGTACGCACGTCGAAGCCCTGGATCTGCTGCGCGGCGTTCTTCTTGATCGCCTCCAGGTTCATCGAGATGCCCTTGCCGAAGGGCGGGCGGTCGTAGAGGTCCAGCACCAGGTTCTCCTCGATGGAGAACTGGGTGACCAGGCCGTGCACCGACCGGTCTTCGGGAACGAAGCCGAGGCCCGAGCGCAGGATCTGCTTGACCGACTTGCCAACCAGCTCTTGGCCGGCGAGCTTGACCGAGCCGCCCGTCACCGGCTGGGTGCCCAGGATCGCTTCGGTCAGTTCGGTCTGGCCGTTGCCCTGCACGCCGGCGATCGCCAGGATCTCGCCTGCATGGATATCCAAGGTGACCGAGTCCAGCGTGGTGGTGCCCGCCGGGTCGACGACCGTCAGGTCCTTGACCTGCAGTACCGCCTGCCCGGGAGTGGCTGCGGCCTTGTTCAGGTTCAGTTCCACGGCGCGGCCGACCATGAGGTTGGCCAGCTCGGTGGTGGAGGATTCCGGGGAGACCGAATCGATGACCTGGCCGCGGCGGATCACGGTGATCACATCGGACACGGCACGCACTTCGCGCAGCTTGTGCGAGATGAAGACGATGGAGGTGCCGTTGGCCTTGAGCTGGCGCATGATGTCCAGCAGCTCGTCGGTTTCCTGCGGGGTCAGCACCGCGGTCGGCTCATCGAGGATCAGGATCTTGGCCTCGCGCACCAGGGCCTTGATGATCTCGACACGCTGCTGCACGCCAACGGGCAGGTCTTCGACGACCGCGTCCGGGTCCACGTCGAAGCCGTAGCGGTCGGAGATCTCGCGGATCTTCTTGCGGGTGACCTGCAGGTCAAGCACGCCGCCAGCCTTGGTGGTTTCTGCGCCGAGGGCAATATTCTCTGCCACGGTGAAGACCGGGACCAGCATGAAGTGCTGGTGCACCATGCCGATGCCCGAGGCCATGGCGTCGCCCGGTCCGGAGAACTCGACGGGCTTCCCGTCCAGCAAAATTTGGCCCTCGGTCGGCTGGTACAGCCCGTAGAGCACGTTCATAAGCGTGGACTTTCCAGCACCGTTTTCGCCGAGCAGACAGTGAATCTGGGCGTCATCGACCGTCAGGTCGATATCTTTGTTGGCGTAGAAAGAACCGAAGGCTTTCGAGATTCCTCGTAGTTCGAGTTTCACGATTCCACCATCTTCATTGTTCGTTTGGCGAGGTTCTTGCTTGCAGGTTGTTTTGGCCCTTAGGCAGGCATAAAGCGCGTCACCTGCCCACCGCTGTATTGCGGCGAGCGGTGACGCGCTCCATGGCTGGTTTGCCTAGACCTACTTGGGGCTGGAGGCCGATTCGATCTCCAGCTCACCGGAGATGATCTGCTGCTTCAGGGCATCGATCTCCTTCTTGGTGTCTTCGCCGATTTCCTCATCGAAGTTGTGGAACGGTGCCAGTGCAACGCCCTCGTTCTCCAAGGTGCCCACGTACGGGGTCGAGTCGAACTTGCCCTCGGCATCGGTGCGGATGACATCTTCGACTGCGGTGTCCATGGTCTTCACGACCGAGGTCAGCATGACGTCCTTGTAGTCGGGAGCGGTCAGGAAGCCGTCGGAGTCGACCCACACGAGCTTGGCTTCCTTGCCGCCGTCGTTGGCCTCGACCACTGCAGCGCCAGCGCCCTTGCCCACTGGGCCGGCGACAGGCATGACAACGTCAGCGCCGGAAGCGATGAAGTTCTTGGTGATCTGCTTGCCCTTATCCTGCTTCTCGAAGTCGCCGGAGAAGGTGCCGTCCTGCTTCTTCTTGTCCCAGCCCAGCAGCTTGACGTCCTTGCCCTTGTCTTCGTTGAACTTGGCCACGCCGTCAGCGAAGCCGTCCATGAAGATGGTGACGGTAGGGATCTTGATGCCGCCAAAGGTGGCAACGGTGCCGGTCTTCGAAGCGGCAGCTGCTGCGTAGCCTGCCAGGTAGGCAGCCTGGGCCGTGTCGTAGATGATCGGCTTGACGTTTTCGATCGGCTTCTCGTACTGGAAGTCGACGATGGCGAAGTTCTTGTCCGGGTTGGCCGCGGCAGCCTCAGCGGTTGCGTCGCCCAGCAGGAAGCCGATGGTGACGGTCAGGTCGCAGCCTGCGTTGACCATGCCGTTGAGGTTGGTCGCGAAGTCGGCGTTCGACTTGGATTCTGCATCCTTGGTCTGGATGCCCAGGTCCTTCTCGGCGTTTTTCAAGCCGCGGAAGGAAGATTCGTTGAAGGACTGGTCGTCGAATCCACCGGAGTCGGACACGATGCAGCCAACGTAGTCCGGGAACTGGCCAGCCGAGCTGGTCTCTTCCGGTGCAGCGCCGCAGGCGCTCAAAGCTAATGCCGAGATGCCGAGCATGGCTGCAGCCATACCGGTCTTGCGCGATACGAAGCGCATCTGTTCCTCCAAAGAATCTTGCGAGATAATGCGGGAGGCAAGACACCTGACCCTCGTGCAAGGCTCCATTGCCTAGGCCTTACTCGAGAACACCAAAAGTCATAGCATTCCCATCGTTTCCATAGCCTATCGGAGATATGTCACAGGTAAAGACGATAAAGATTACAAACAGATAACTTACGGGCCGCAAAACGGCAAGCGCTTAACGCCAACGCCCAAGTCACTGACCGAATTGTTAAAGCGTCAAAGAAATGTTAAAAACTTTCGGGTTTGATGTGGCCAACGCCCTATTTGGCGTTCGCCTCGCGCACAGCCTGCATGGCGGCGGCCGCCATGATGCGAACCCCCACGCCAATGCACGATTCGTCCGGGATATAGTCCCCGCGGTGCAGGTCATAGGTTTTGCCGCCCGGGGTGCGGGTTCCCAGCCGCAGCATCGCACCGGAAACCTTCTGCGTCATCCACGCGAAGTCCTCCCCGCCCATGGACTGCGGAGTCAGCTCGATGGCCTCGGCCCCGAACTCGCGGCGCGCGGCGTCCTCGATCAATGCGGTCTCCGCCGGAGCGTTGACCACAGGAGGCACTCCACGGGTGTGCTGCAGCTTGATTTCCACTCCGTAGGGAGCGGCGATCTGGCGCACGGCCTGGTCCAGCAGCTCACCGGCCTCGTACCAGACATCGCCGTCCAGGCAGCGCATGGTGCCGGCCAGGTATCCGGTGGCGGGGATCGCGTTCGGCACGCTGCCGGCATGGATCTGGCCCCAGACCACCGAGACGGCCGAGCGCACATCGACCTTGCGTCCGAGCACGGCCGGGACCTGGGTGGCGATCTGGCTCATCGCGAAAACGATGTCTTCGGTCAGGTGCGGGCGCGAGGTGTGCCCGCCCCGGCCGTTGACCTCGATGCGGATGGTGTCGCTGGCCGAGGTGATCGCACCGATGCGGGTGCCGATATGCCCGGCGTCGATCCGCGGGTCGCAATGCAGCGCGAGCACCCGCGGCACGCCATCGAGCAAGCCCTGCTCGATCACCGACAGCGCCCCGCCGGGAAGCTTCTCCTCGGCGGGCTGGAAGATCACCCGCACGCAGCCATCGAGCTTGCCGGCGGCATGGATCCTGCCCAGGGCCAAAGCCACGCCGATCATCACGGTGGTGTGGATGTCGTGGCCACAGGCGTGCGCCACGCCCTGGGTCATCGAGGCGAAGTCCAGGTTGGTTTCCTCCACCACCGGCAGCGCGTCGATGTCGGCACGGAAGGCGATGCGGATGGGCCCTTCGCCAATGTCCACGAAGGCGCCGGTGTCGGCCATTTTCTGCGGCGCCAGCCCGGCAGCACGCAGGGTTTCGAGAATCCGCTCGGTGGTTTGGTGCTCAGCAAAGGACAGCTCCGGGTTGCGATGCAGTTCCCTGCGGAAGCCGATCAGCTGGTCGATCAGCGGCTCGGTGAAGTCGCTGACGGAAGCCGGATTGCCATTTTCATTCACGGTGGACACCTTTTGAAGATACTCGGCACGGTGCAGAAAATGACAGTTTTCCGTAATGTTCGGGCGCATTGCGCAACATCAGGCAAGGGAAACGGGGCGCGCCGACCTATTGCCGGCCAGCTCGCCCCGTTCGCAATCCTGCTGTGCTAGAGCACCTCGGTAGCACCGTCGGCCTTCAAGGCCTCCACGGTCTGCTTGACCTTCTGCGCATGCTCCTTGGTGGTCACCAGCAACGCGTCGGCGGTATCCACCACGACCACATCCTCGATCCCGACCAGGGCCACCACGCGCGGGCGGTCCGAATAGACCACGCCGGTAGCGCTGTCGGCATACACGCGCACCGACTCGCCGCCCAGGTTGATGATGCCCTCCTCGGCACTGGCCTTGTTCAAGCGGCCGATCGCGGCGAAGTCGCCCACGTCGTCCCAGTTGAAAACGCCCGGGATCACCGCGACATCGCCGGCCGCGGCGGCCGGCTCGGCCACCGCATAGTCAATGGCGATCTTCGGCAGATCGGCCCAGACTTCGCGCATCACGGTTTCGCGCTGATCGGTCTCCCAGGCATCGGCGATCTTCATCAGGCCCGTGTACAGCGCCGGCTCATTGGCTTCCAGGTGCTTGAGCATCAGGCTCACCGGCGCGACGAACATGCCGGCATTCCACAGGAACCCGCCCGAGGCCAGGTACTTGCGGGCGGTGTCCTCATCGGGCTTCTCCACGAACTGCACCACGCCGCGCGCCGACGGCGCATTGGGCACCTGGAGCGGTTCGCCGGTCTGGATGTAGCCGAAACCGGTGGAAGGGTGCGTCGGGTGGATGCCGATGGTCACGATCTTGCCGGTCGCAGCGGTGTGGATCG
The DNA here is from genome assembly GCF_024807995.1 of Arthrobacter sp. JUb119. Taxonomy (NCBI): domain Bacteria; kingdom Bacillati; phylum Actinomycetota; class Actinomycetes; order Micrococcales; family Micrococcaceae; genus Arthrobacter; species Arthrobacter sp. JUb119. The sequence continues at coordinate 183,179 of NZ_JANUFE010000002.1, read as the reverse complement.
CTTCGCTCAGCGCGGCCTGGAACACCTCAACCGGCTCGATGACCTGGTCCGCGGCGAAGGAGCCCATGATGATGCTCGGGTCGCGGCGGTACAGGATCGCGGCGGCCAGGCCGATGGCGGCGGCCGAGTCGCGCGGCTCCGGCTCGAGCACCAGGTCCTCGTCGCATAGCTCGGGCAACTGGGATACCACGGCCCCGCGGTGCGCACGCCCGGTGACCACCATGATCCGTTCGCCGGCCAGCGGGACCAGGCGGTCATAGGTGGCGCGGATCAGCGTGGATCCGGATCCGGTCAGATCGTGCAAAAACTTCGGAGCGGAAGCCCTGGAGAGGGGCCACAATCGGGTGCCGACGCCGCCGGCGGGGATCACGCCGTGGAATCGGGCTAATAGGTCTGCATTCACGCCTTCCAGACTAATTCATTCGGTGGATAATCCTGTCCATTGAAACCTGTGCAACAGATTAAATACGAAAACATCGCATGAGGTATTACGGGCGGGATTTCGGCCTTTTAGCGCATAATTACCCCTTTTCGGTGAACATGCTCACAGGAACGAGACACGAAATAGATTGGAGCTAGCCAAGTGGTTTAGACTCGCACAAGGAACGCTCGCACAAGTGCGTCAAATCTCATTGTGTGCAATATACACATGCGCCGTTGCGAGCCTTGGAGGTTTAGTTCAGTGTCGAAGACTTCGTCAGGCACCCTATACCGCGGCCATGAAGGCATGTGGTCCTGGGTGGGACACCGAGTCACCGGTGTCGTTATTTTTCTTTATCTGCTGGTGCACGTGCTCGATACGGCCATGGTCCGTGTCGATGCCGGCGCCTACGACGCAATCATTAGCACCTACCAGACCCCGTGGATGGCACTTGGTGAAACCGGTCTGGTTGCAGCAATCCTCTTCCACGCATTCAACGGTCTGCGCTTGATCCTGGTCGACTTCTGGAAGCAGGGTACCAAGTACCAGCGCCAGTTGCTCTGGGGCGTATTGATCCTCTGGGTCATCGTCTTTGCGGGCTTCGCCATCCGTCACCTGTCGATCGCATTTGGGAGCCACTAAGCCATGAGCGTTTCTATTCCTGCTCCTCGCAGCCAGCGCATTGATCCAAAGTACAAGCGCGGACCAAAGTCCCGCGGAAGCTTCGAAATGCTGGCATGGCTGTTCATGCGCCTCTCCGGCGTCGTGCTGATCGTCCTGATCTTCGGACACCTGATCTCCAACCTGATGGTCGGCGAAGGCATCTCCGGCATCAGCTTCGGCTTCGTGGCCGGCAAGTGGGCCTCGCCGCTGTGGCAGTTCTGGGATCTGGCCATGCTGTGGCTGGCCATGCTGCACGGCACCAACGGCGTGCGCACCATCATCAACGACTACGCAGAGAAGCACGCTACCCGTGCATGGCTCAAGGGCATCCTGTACGTCGCCACGATCTTCATCATCGTGCTTGGTTCCCTGGTGATCTTCACCTTCGATCCATGCGTAGCCGGCAGCACCCTGCCGCAGTGCTAATTGGAACTCCCCTAGTTCCAGCCAATAGCCACACAGATTTTTAGAAAAGAGAGCATCAAGAATGCAGGTACATATGTACGACGTTGTTATCGTCGGTGCCGGTGGTGCAGGCATGCGTGCAGCGATCGAATCCGGTCAGCGCGCACGCACCGCAGTGCTAACCAAGCTTTACCCAACCCGCTCGCACACCGGTGCGGCCCAGGGCGGCATGTGCGCAGCACTTGCCAACGTCGAGGAAGACAACTGGGAGTGGCACACGTTCGACACCATCAAGGGTGGCGACTACCTGGTTGACCAGGACGCAGCCGAGGTCATGGCCAAGGAAGCCATCGACGCCGTGCTGGACCTGGAGAAGATGGGCCTCCCATTCAACCGAACCCCAGAGGGCAAGATCGACCAGCGCCGCTTCGGCGGCCACACCCGCGACCACGGCAAAGCCGCCGTGCGACGCGCATGCTACGCAGCTGACCGCACGGGCCACATGATCCTGCAGACCCTGTACCAAAACTGCGTCAAGCACAACGTCGAGTTCTACAACGAGTACTACGTGCTCGACCTGCTGATGGTCGAAGAAGACGCCTACCGCGAGGACGGCACCGCCTACAAGCAGAAGCGCGTTGCCGGCGTCGTCTCCTACGACCTGGCTACCGGCGAACTGCACGTCTTCCAGGCCAAGTCGGTCATCTTCGCTTCGGGCGGCGCCGGCAAGGTCTTCAAGACCACCTCCAACGCGCACACCCTGACCGGTGACGGCATGGGCATCGCCTTCCGCTCGGGCCTGCCGCTGGAGGACATGGAGTTCTTCCAGTTCCACCCAACGGGCCTTGCCGGACTGGGCATCCTGCTCACCGAGGGTGCACGTGGCGAAGGCGCGATCCTGCGCAACTCGGATGGCGAGCGCTTCATGGAACGCTATGCGCCGACCATCAAGGACCTCGCACCACGTGACATCGTGGCCCGCGCGATGGCCAACGAAGTCCGCGAAGGCCGCGGTTGCGGCCCGAACAAGGACTACGTGCTGCTGGATCTGACCCACTTGGAACCAGAGCACATCGAATCCAAGCTGCCGGACATCACCGAGTTCGCCCGCACCTACCTGGGTGTCGAGCCATTCACCGATCCGGTGCCTGTCTACCCCACTGCGCACTACGCAATGGGTGGCGTTCCAACCAACATCAACACCGAAGTGCTGCAGGACAATGACACCGTCATTCCTGGCCTGTTCGCTGCCGGCGAGGTTGCTTGCGTATCGGTCCACGGCTCGAACCGCCTGGGCACCAACTCGCTGCTGGACATCAACGTGTTCGGCAAGCGCGCCGGCGTTGCCGCTGCCGAGTACTCCAAGACCGCCGACTTCGTCGAGTTGCCGGAGAACCCGGAAGCATTCGTCACCGCGCAGATCGACGGCGTGCTGACCGGCAACGGCACCGAGCGCGTCTCGGACCTGCGCTCGATCCTGCAGGAGACCATGGACGCCAACGTCCAGGTATTCCGCGACGAGCGTTCGCTGAAGGAAGCGCGCGACGTGATCGAGGATCTGCGCCTGCGCTACAAGAACATCAGCATCCAGGACAAGGGCAAGCGCTTCAACCTGGATCTGCTCGAAGCCATCGAGCTGGGCTTCCTGCTCGACTTGGCCGAGGTCATCACCGTTGCTGCATTGCACCGCAAGGAATCCCGCGGCGGCCACTACCGCGAGGACTTCCCAGACCGCGACGATGAGAACTTCATGAAGCACTCGATGTCCTACCGTGACGCAGAAGCCGTCACCGAGGACATCAAGGGCATCCGCATGGAGACCAAGCCAGTGGTCTTTACCCGTTACCAGCCAATGGAGCGTAAGTACTAATGAGCACCGAACTGCCAGAACCACCGTCAAAGATCGACCTGAAGCCAGGCGTTGGCGGCGGCGGAGAGATCCCGAGCTTCGACATCACCCTGCGCGTTCGCCGCTACCTGCCAGAGGCTACTGCGGACGCATACTGGGAAGATTTCAAGCTGACCATGTACGGCACCGACCGCGTGCTGGACGCCCTGCACAAGGTCAAGTGGGAGCAGGACGGCTCGCTGTCGTTCCGCCGCTCCTGCGCCCACGGCGTGTGCGGTTCCGATGCCATGCGCATCAACGGCCGCAACCGCCTGGCCTGCAAGACCCTGCTCAAGGACCTGGACACCTCCAAGCCGATCACCGTTGAAGCCATCAAGGGCCTGCCCCTTGAAAAGGACCTCATCGTCGACATGGAACCGTTCTTCCAGTCCTACCGCGAGATCATGCCATTCCTGATCTCCAAGGGCCACGAGCCAACCAAGGAACGCTACCAGTCCGCCGAGGATCGCGAGATCTTCGACGACACCACCAAGTGCATCCTGTGCGCTGCTTGCACCAGCTCCTGCCCGGTGTTCTGGACCGATGGCCAGTACTTCGGCCCCGCCGCGATCGTCAACGCCCACCGCTTCATCTTCGACTCGCGCGATGATGCAGGCGACATGCGCCTGGAGATCCTGAACGACAAGGAAGGCGTGTGGCGCTGCCGCACCACCTTCAACTGCACCGAAGCATGCCCACGCGGCATCCAGGTGACCAAGGCTATCGCCGAGGTCAAGCAGGCAATTCTGGCGCGCACCGTCTAAGGACGCGCTAAGGGCCCGAACCAGTGATGGTTCGGGCCCTTTTTGTATCCCTTCAACTCCCCCGCTATGCGTGGCATGATGGGCAGTACTCGCCCTTTTCCCAATGCACCACATAGCTGAGGAGCAAACATGGCCAGTGAAGATCCCACCTCGACAACCCAAGCAGGAATCCCGGCAGCCAGCGATCGCAACTCGCTGACCGTGGGCGCCAACGGCCCCATCGTGCTGCACGACCATCATCTGGTCGAGACCCTGCAGCATTTCAACCGGATGAATGTTCCCGAGCGCCGCCCGCATGCCAAGGGTTCCGGAGCCTTCGGCGAATTCGAAACCACCGAGGACGTATCCCGGTACACCAAGGCGGCCCTGTTCCAGCCTGGCGTGAAAACCGAAACGCTGATGCGTTTCTCCACCGTTGCCGGCGAGCTCGGCTCTCCCGACACCTGGCGCGATGTGCGCGGCTTCTCGATGAAGTTCTACACTTCCGAAGGCAATTTCGATCTGGTCGGGAACAACACGCCGGTGTTCTTCGTGCGCGACCCGATGAAGTTCCCGCACTTCATCCGCTCCCAGAAGCGGCTGCCCGATTCGGGGCTGCGCGATGGAACCATGCAGTGGGACTTCTGGACGCAGAATCCGGAATCCGCCCACCAGGTCACCTACATCATGGGCCAGCGCGGCCTGCCCAAGACCTGGCGCGAAATGAACGGCTACGGCTCGCACACCTACATGTGGGTCAATGCTGCCGGAGAGAAATTCTGGGTCAAGTACCATTTCCTGAACAAGCAGTCCGAGAAGTTCGAGACCATGCGCGGGGCGCAGGCCGAGGCACTGGCCGGATCCGACGCCGACTTCCACCGTCGCGACCTGTTCGAAGCCATCAAGGCCGGAAATTTTCCCCAGTGGGACCTGTACGTGCAGATCATGCCCTACGAGGAAGCCAAGACCTACCGGTTCAACCCCTTCGACCTGACCAAGGTCTGGTCCAAGAAGGACTATCCGCGCATCAAGGTCGGCACCATGACGCTGAACCGGAACCCGGAGAACTTCTTCGCGCAAATCGAGCAGGCCGCATTCTCCCCCGGGAACATGGTCCCGGGCATGGGGATGAGTCCGGACAAGATGCTGCTGGGACGCAATTTCGCGTACGCGGACGCGCAACGTTATCGCATCGGCACCAACTTCCAGCAGCTGCCGGTGAACAAGCCCAAGTGCCCGGTGAACTCGTATAACTTCGAGGGGAGCATGACCTACGATCACACCGGTGATCGCAGCGTCTACGCGCCGAACTCCTTCGGGGATTCATGGAGCGATGAAACCGGTCCGGCGGAGAACTCCTTCGAGTCCGACGGCGAGCTGGTCCGCGAGGCCTACACGCTGCGCAAGGACGACGGGGACTTCGTCCAGCCCGGCATCCTGGTCCGCGAGGTGATGGACGACGCCCAGCGCGCCGAACTGGTGGACACCGTCACCGGGGCGCTGGATGGCGTCATCGAGCCGGTGCTGTCCAACGCGATCGAGTACTGGAAGAACATCGACGCGGACACCGGAGCGAAGATCGAAGCGAACGTGCGCGCGAAGTAGCCCGCCAACGCAGCAGGTCCCCGCCAGAACTTTCGCGGGGACCTGCTGTGCCCTTGGGTGCTAGCGCGCTACGCCGCTGAGCTCAGCCGCCGAGGCATCGACCGGGTTGTCCTGCGTGCCGTCGTCTTCCGCAGCCACGTTCGCTTGCTTGCCCTCCGGGGAATCTTGCGACCCCTGCTGCGCGGGGACTTCTTCGCCGTTGAACACCTTGCGTACTCGTTCGATGTCAAGGGACTTGTCCCACCAGGCGATGAACAAGGTGGCGACGGCATTGCCGCAGAAGTTCACCAGGGCGCGGCATTCGGACATGAACTTGTCAATGCCGAAGATCAGCATGATGCCGGCCGCCGGGATGGTTCCCAAGGTGCTCAAGGTTGCGGTCAGTGCGATGAATCCGCCTCCGGCAACACCCGCCGCACCCTTCGAGGTCAGCAGCATGACGGCAAGCATGCCGATCTGCTGGCCCACAGTCAGGTCGGTATTCGTGGCCTGGGCGATGTACACGGACGCCAGCGAGAGGTAGATGGCAGCGCCATCGAGGTTGAAGCTGTATCCGGTCGGCACCACCAGCCCCACGGTCTCCTTCTTCACCCCAGCATGCTCGAGCTTCTTCATCAGCCCGGGGAGCGCCGGCTCCGCCGTGGACGTGCCCAGGATCAGCAGCAGCTCCTCGCGAAAGTGCTTGAGCATCTTGAAGATGTTCAGCCCCAGGAACGCCATGATTCCACCGAGGAAGAAGACCACGAAGATGATCGAGGTGCCGTAGAACAGCAGGATCAGCCAGCCCAGGCTGGAAAGCGTTTCCACCCCGTATTTGCCCACGGCGAAGGCCATGGCGCCGAAAGCGCCCAGCGGTGCCGCCTTCATGATGAAATTCAGCACCTTGAAGATCACCGTAGTCAGCCGCTGCACCAGATCCAGCACCGGGCCGCCGATCTTGCCCACGGCATTGATCGCGATGCCGAACACCACCGCCATGAAGATGATCTGCAGGATGTCGCCTTCGACGAATGGCGATGCCACTGAGCCGGGAATGATGTGGGTCAGGAACTCCCACCATTGCTGGTTCTCGCCCTTGTCGATGAGTTCCGCGGCCTGGCCGGTGGTTTCGAGCTTGCTGGCGTCCGCGTTCACACCATCGCCCAGGCGGAAGATGTTGATCGCTACCAGTCCCAGCAGCATGGCGCAGATCGTGCCGATCTGGAAGTAGCCCAGCGCCTTGAGCCCGGTGGCTCCGACCTTTTTCAGGTCGGCAACGCTGGCGATGCCCCCGACGATGGTCAGGAAGACGATCGGTCCGATCAGCATCTTCATCGCTTCCACGAATGTGGTGCCGATCGGTTGCATGGACTGGCCGGTTTCCGGTGCCAGCCAGCCAAGGATAATGCCGGCGACAATGGCGATCAGGACCCAGAAGTACAGCTGCCGGTACAGTGGCCGGCGAGCCGGCTGGATGCTTTCGCTCTGCATGGTCTTGCCCATGATTCCTACCTCAGTGTTGGAATAAGCCTTGCTCCGTGGATCTCAGCGTGCGCGGGAGCGGGGCTTGGAAAAATTCAGGGAGCCGCGATGCAATATTCGCGGCCTGGTGGCGCGCCCCGGATGGGGCGCGCGTTGGACCTAGACAGCGGCCAGAGTGCTGCTCAGTGCTGCCACGATGGCGTCGGTGACGGTCTCGGTATCCGCAGTTCCGCCGATGTCGCGGGTCAGCTGTCCGGCCGCGGTGGCTGCTTCGATAGCCCCCTCGACCTGGCGGGCTTCGGCTTCCAGCCCGAAGTGCTCCAGCATCAGCGCGGCGCTGGCGATCGCGCCGATCGGATTGCAGATCCCCTGCCCGGCGATGTCCGGGGCCGTACCGTGCACCGGCTCGAACATGGACGGGAAGCGGCGTTCGGGGTTCAGGTTGGCGCTGGCGGCCAGCCCCAGGCTGCCGGCCAGGGCGGAGCCCAGATCCGAGAGGATGTCGGCGTTCAGGTTCGAGGCGACAACCACGGACAGGTCCTCGGGATTGAGGATGAACTTGGCGCTCATCGCGTCAACCAGCACGCTTTCGGTGCGCACATCCGGGAATTCCTGCGCTACGCGCTCGAAGGTCTCGTCCCACAGCACCATGCCGTACTGCTGCGCATTGGACTTGGTGACCGAGGAGACCTTCTTCACCGTGCGGGTGCGGGCCAGCTCGAAAGCGAAGCGGATGATCCGCTCGCAGCCCTTCTCGCTGAACAGCGCCGTCTGCAGCGCGATCTCATTGCCCGGCCCGCGCCCCGAAAGGTTGCGTCCGCCCAGCCCGGCATATTCGCCTTCGCTGTTCTCGCGCACGACGATCCAATCCAGCTCGGTGTCATCGGCCTTGCGCAGCGGCGAAGTGACCCCGGGAAGGAACTTGACCGGGCGGATATTGGCCCACTGGTCGAAGTTCTGCGTAATGTTCAGGCGCAAGCCCCAGAGGCTGACATGGTCTGGAACGTTCTCCCAGCCGACCGCGCCGAAGTAGATCGAGTCGAAGTCTTTCAGCGTTTCCAAGCCGTCTGGTGCCATCATGACCCCGTGCTTGGCGTAGTACTCGCAGCCCCAGTCGAACTCGGTCCAGTCGAAGGCGAACTTGCCGTTGGATTGCGCGGCGACAGCTTCCAGCACCGTGCGGCCGGCGGCGACCACTTCCTTTCCGACACCGTCTGCGGGAATGGAAGCGATCTTGAATACTCGGGTCTGGCCCATGGTTTCCTCCTTGGTCTAAGTGGTCCGCATCACGTGCGAACTTGGTTTCCATTAGACCGGGACCTAGGCATCGCGTCTAAGACCGAATATGCATACGCCGAATAGGGTTACCCTATAGTTGCTGGCCAGATTGGGTTTCTGAATACTCCTGGGCGAGCCGGAGGAAGGACTGGGCCGCGGGAGTCAGGTTCTCCTGCCGGCTGATGATCGCCACATGCAGCTGCGTGACCGGCTCCAGCAGGGCCACCCGCAGCCCGGAACGGCGCGCCAGCGGGGCCCAGGAAATCGGCAGGATGGCATGCCCGACTCCGGCGAGCACCAGCGGGAGAATCGAGGTGCGGTGGGCGACTTCGGCGACGATGCGCAGGTCCACGCCGCGGGCTACCAGGTCGTCCACCACTGAGCGCATGAGCGAGCCGCGCTGCGAGATGATGATGCTCTCGCCGTCGAGGTCGCAGCCCTGAAGCGTTTCGCCCGGCCCGAAGTGATCTGCCAGCGGATTGATGATCAGCACCAGCGGCTGGCGCTCCAGTTGCACTACGTCCACCCCGGGGGCGGCAATCGGCTGCTCCGCGCCGAGCAGGCCGATCTCGCTGCTCCCGGAGCGCACCGAGCTGACCACCTCGTCAACGGTGAAGGCGGCGGCAGTGCTGACGGAAATTTGCGGATGCTGCTGGGTGTACCGGGAGATCAGGGTGGTCAGCGGCTCGATGGCCGGTGACGGCATGGCCGCCAGCTCCAGCCGGCCGCGGTGGACCCCCTTGAGCTCCGCCATCGCCGAACGCGCAGCGTCCAGGTCCCGGACTACCAGCCGGGCCGGGCCCAGCAGCTCCTTGCCCGCTTCGCTGAGCACAACCCGGCGGCCAACCCGGTGGAACAGCGGCAAGCCGATCTCCTGCTCGAGGCTCTTGATCGTCTGCGACAGCGAAGGCTGCGCGATGAGCAGGTGCTCGGCGGCGCGGCTGAACCCCTCGTGGTCGGCGACCGCCAGGAAATACCTCAATTGCCGGACGTCCATATCCTGCCTTTCCGGCGCCATGGCTGCGTCGCGGCGCCTTCCACCATTATGTGAGCAGGAGCACCCGAATGCCGATTCGTGTGTCGTCGCGGGCAGAAACGTGCTGCCCTGCGGCAGCACGGGGTGCGCTATGAACCGAGCGCGATGTCCTCGCTGAAGTTCCACTCCCCGCCGCGGGTATCGAACAGCTGGATGCGGTCGGCGGTGAAGGACAGCTGCGCGTCGCCCAGCGCCGCCTGCGCGGCGTCCAGTTGCCGCGCAGGCACGTTCTGGGCGATAGTCAGGTGCGGATGGTAGGCGAAAGCTGATTCGTGCCTCAGTGCGTCGCCGAGCAGCGCACGGTGCAGCTGCCAGCATTCATCGGCGCCGGTTTCAAGCGGCAGGAAAACCACGTCACTGGCTGGTCGGAAGGTTCGAGCCGGACCCAGCTGGATGCTGAAGGGCTCCACCGTGGCTGCCACCCGGCGCACCTGGGCCGCCGCCTTCTCCCAGGAATTCAGGTACGATCCGGACACCAGGGTGATATGCGGGGCAATTGGCCCGGTGGCCTCTCCCCCGTATTCCTGGCGCCACGCGCGCAGGGTCTCCCGGTGCGGCTGCGGCACCGGGATCACTACGCCCAGGGTGTACTCGAAAGCCATCAGATTCCCAGCGGTGGCAGGAAGCCGACCTTCTGGTAGACATCGGCAACGGTCTTCGATGCGACCTCGCGCGCCTTGGTCGCTCCAACCAGCAGCAGGCGATCCAGCTCGGCGGGATCATCCAGCAGTTCCAAGGTGCGGGTACGGATCGGGGTCAGGCGCTCCACGACAGCTTCTGCCACAGCCACCTTCAAATGCCCGTACATCTTGCCCTCGAATTCGTTGACCAGCTCCGGAACATGCTTGCCGGTCACGGCGGCCAGGATATCCAGCAGGTTCGAAACCCCTGGCTTCTCAGCCTTGTCGTAGGCCACGACGGACCCGGCATCGGTCACGGCGGACTTGATGCGCTTGGCGATCAGCTTCGGCTCGTCGAGCACGTTGATCAGGCCAGCCGGGGACTCGGCGGACTTGGACATCTTGGAGGTCGGGTTCTGCAGGTCGTAGATGCGCGCGCCCTCCTTCGGGATGAACGCCTCCGGAACGGTGAAGGTCTGCCCAAAACGGTGGTTGAAGCGCTTGGCCAGGTCGCGGGCCAGCTCCACGTGCTGGCGCTGGTCATCGCCCACTGGAACGCCTTCCGGCTGGTAGAGCAGGATGTCTGCAGCCATCAGGACGGGGTAGGTGAACAACCCGACGCTGGCGGCATCCGCGCCGCCCTTGGAGGATTTGTCCTTGAACTGGGTCATGCGGCTGGCTTCGCCAAAACCGGTGATGCAGTTGAAGACCCACGCCAGCTGAGCGTGCTCGGGAACCTGCGACTGGACGAACAGGGTGGACTTGTCCAGGTCGATGCCGCCGGCGATGAACTGCGCGGCGGTCTTGCGGGTGCGGGCGCGCAGCTCGGCCGGGTCCTGCGGCGTGGTAATCGCGTGCATATCCGGGATGAAGAAGAATGCTTCGTGGTCATCCTGGGTCTTGACCCAGTTGACCAATGCGCCCAGATAGTTGCCCAGGTGCAGGGAGTCGCCCGAAGGCTGCATTCCTGAAAGTACGCGGGGACGGGTTGTTTCCATGGTTTTCCTTAGAACTGGTAGTCGGCGACCAGCGGTGCATGGTCGGAGAAGCGCAAATCGTAGGCCGAGGCACGGTCTACGTGGGACTTGATGGCTTTGGCGGCTAGTGCCGGGGTGGCCATGTGGTAGTCGATACGCCAACCGGCATCGTTGTCGAAGGCCTGTCCGCGGAAGGACCACCAGGTGTACGGTCCCTGCACGTCGCCGGCCAGCTCGCGAGCCACATCCTTGTAGCCGATCTGAGGGCCGAAGAAGCCGTCGAAGTAGGCGATTTCCTCGTCCATGACGCCGGCGCGCTTGTTATGGTTCGGCTTCCAGTTCTTGATGTCCTTCTGCGTGTGCACGACGTTGAGGTCGCCCACCACCAGCACGTGGTCCTTCTCGCTCTTCAGTTCGACCAGACGCACGTTCATGCGCTGCAGGAAGCGGTACTTGTCCTCCTGCTTCTGGGTGCCCAGCTCGCCGGAGTGGACGTAGGCGGAGACGACGGTGAAGATCTCGCCGTTGATGTCGAAATCGGCTTCGACCCAGCGGCCGGATTCGGCGAAGTAGTCCTCGCCGATGTGCTCGCGCACGGCTACCGGCTCGGTCCGCGAGAGGACGGCGACCCCTGCGCGGCCCTTGTCCTTGGCCTCGGCATGCAGAATATGCCAACCCTCGCCAATCAGGTCGCGCAGGATCTTATCCGGTGCGCGTACTTCCTGCAGGCACAGGATGTCCACGTCACGGGCGGCGATCCAGTCCGCCATGTTGCGCTTGTAGGCCGCGCGAATGCCGTTGACGTTGACCGACGCCACGCGCAGTGCGCCGGCGTCCTTGTTGAGAATTTCCACACTGGTAGGTATCACTGTTCCAGCTTACAAAATTAAGCGTTCGATTACGCGCTGATCTGGCCTGCGCCCAAACACGGGCAACGAAAAAGGGCAACGCTTTCGCGTTGCCCTGGCCAGTTAGTCGATGATTTCGCCATCCATCGGCTTGGCCGGCTTGATCATGTCCCGCGCATTCGTCGCGGTCATCTGTATTGTCTCCAGCGCCCGGTCGATCATGCCCTCGTAGTCCTCGCCCTTCGCCTCGCGCTGCTCGGCAATCACGCGGGCCTGGACCTGGACGATCTTGAACGAGTGGTCCAGCTTCATGTCGCGCTGGCTGGTGGACTCGTCAACCACCACGGTGCCTGGCTGGGCGCGCGGGGTAGCCGCCGCTGTGGCTTCGCGCAGCGAGTTGTTGATCTTGTCCGCGCCTCGCTTGAGGCCGAACATCATGAATGCGGCCAGCAGCAGCCAACCGGCGGAGATGACGACAACGAACCAGCCGACGATCTCATTGGAGTTGGCAGCGAATACCACTGCCACCAGAAGGACGATGACCATGACGGACATTGCCAAAGTTGATGCGTTCAGGGTGACTTTTCTGCCCTGCTTCGCGCTGCTGCCTAGAGGTTCCATGCCGTCAATTCTCGCATCATTACCCCGCTTCAAGCCAATTGGAACCGTGCCCTTTCGCCCACAGCGTGGCTAGCTGAGCAAGCTGTGCAGATCCTGCCCGGAAAGGCATGCGCGAATCAGCAGGTATCCACCGATGCCCACCACCCAGCCAAGGGTTTCCTGGGCGTAGGCCGAGGCTTTGGCCCCCATCTTCTGCATCCAGGCTTCGATGCGCGGGCCGGCGAGCGCACGGGCGCCAACCAGCACCAACGCCGGGACGATCATCACCAGGCAGTAGCCGATCAGCGCAAGCAGCTGCAAACCGGTGCCCCAGCCGGCGCCCTGCATGACGCCTACGGCGGCCAGGTAGGGAAGCATCGTGGGAAGTTCCAAGAGGCCGGCGAACAGGGCCAGGGCAATCAGCCCGGTGCGGGTATCCAGCGCAGTTCCCAAACGGCTGCGCAAGCGCCGCGGCACCTGGCCGGTTGCGTCCGCCGGGCTCGGTGCCGGTCCTTCAAGTGCCGCGCCGCTATGCGCGATGGCTTTCTTCCGTGCGCTGGCTTCCTTCTGCGCATCGGTGCGGTAGGTGAGCGCCCAGATGATCATCAGCGCCCCGACCGCCATTCCGGCCAGCCGGAAGAACCGGTGCTGGAAGATGCCGGGATCGATGAGCAGCAACCCGCTGCGCAGCAGCACCCCGACGATCCAGTAGAATCCGGCGATCACCAGCAGGTAGGCCAGTACCTTGGCAATGGCTTCGCGGCGCCCCCTGAGCAGCAGCCACAGCGGAATGACCAGGGTGCCGATGCTGGTCGAGTCGATTAGCGCCAGGATGAGAAGGGATAGTTCGGGATTGCTCGTCATGATGTCCATGGCTTCCACTGTTCCGCGGCCTGCCGATTCGCGGTATCGGCCAGTGGGCTGCGCTTTCTCCTCCTTAAGGGGGATACCGGCGGGCAGCCAGTTCGGGGATGCTGGAAGCATGAACTTCATTCGGCGGATGGGCAGCGGAGACAAGGAACCCGAGGTCGTCGGCACCTATCTGGTGCTCACCGCCATCTTGCATCTTTCGGGACTGGCCAATCCCCCATGGTTCGCGATCCGCGGATACGAATGGATCGTCCTGCTGCTCATCGGCTTGGCCGCCGTGCTGGTCCGTCGCCGTTTTCTCGTAGCCAGCTCCGTGGCCATGCTGCTCGCCGGCGCCGGCCTGCTGGCCGTGGGCAGCATCGGCGGATACTTCCTGGTCTTCGAGTGCGTCTTCGGGCTGTTCCTGCTCGGTTCGGTCCGCACCCGAACGGTGGCGCTGGCGCTGCTGTGCCTAGCCGCCATCTCGCTGGCCATCGCCACCTGGCTAGGCAGCCACAATCCGCAGGAAGTGGTGCTGGCCCTGCTCATGGCCGGCTTCATCCTGTTCACCCCGATGCTCTGGGCGGAGAATGTGCGCACCGCCAAGGAGCTGGCCAAGGCCGAAGCACAGCGGGCAGAGGCCGTCCAGTCGGCGGCCGATGCCCGCGAGGACCAGCTGGTCGCCGAGCACGACTTTTCCCGCGTCCAGGAGCGCACAGCATTGGCCCGCGAGATGCATGATGTGCTCTCGGCCAGGTTCTCGTCGATCGCTCTGCTCTCCGGCGCCCTGCTTCCGGCCGCACCCCAGGAGGTGCGGGCTCCGTTGCAGAGCATCCGCGATGAGTCGGTGTCCGGCTTGGAAGACATGGCCGCGATGGTGCGGATGCTGCATACCGGGGGCCCTGCGCTGCAGGCGCGGATCGAGGATCTGCCCGAGCTGGTGGCCGGATTCGGCAGCCCGGTGCGCTGGGAGTACCGGGTGGCGCATCCGCAGCGCTTCGGCCCGGCGGTGCATACCGCCGCGCACCGCACGGTCTGCGAGCTGCTGGTCAACCATGCCAAGCATGCGCCGGGCACTACCCTGGAACTGAGCGTGATCCAGGACAAGGGCCTGGCGATCACGGCGAGCAACGGCCTGCGGTCGAATGCCAGCCGCGCCCCCGGAGCGGGGACCGGGCTGGAGAATATCCGGACCCGCGTCGCCGCGCTCGACGGGCGGTTCGAGGTGCGCACCGGCCCGGACTTCGCGGTGCACGTCGAATTCCCGGGCCCAACCGAAGCAACGGAGAAGCCATGAAAGTCCTGATCGTCGATGACCATGCCACCGTGCGCATGGGGATCCGGCTGGTGCTGCAGGCCGCGGAAGACCTGGAAGTCGTGGGCGAAGCGGCCGACGGGCGATCGGCCATTTCCATGGCCCGTGCCCTATCCCCCGACGTCATCCTGATGGATCTGCGCATGCCGGTGCTCGATGGCATCGAGGCCACCAAGGCGCTGCATGGCAGCTGCCGCGTTGTGGTGCTCACGACCTTCGATGACGACCAGTACCTTTTTGGCGCGCTGCAGGCCGGGGCGCACGGGTTCCTGCTCAAGAGCGCCGAACCGCAGGCGATCATCATGGGCGTGCGTGCTGCCGCCCGTGGTGAATCCGTGCTGGATCCGCAGGTGACCTCGCGGATCCTGGCCCGGGCGCTGGCGCCGGAACCCGGCACCGCGAAGCTGCCTGATGGCTTGACCGGCAGGGAACGCGAGGTGCTCGACGGGCTGGCCGAAGGGCTGAGCAACCCGCAATTGGCGCAGCGGCTGGGCATCGGGCAGAGCACCGTGAAGACGCATGTCTCCCAGGTGCTGGCCAAGCTCGGGGTCTCGACCCGGCTGCAGGCGGCGAAGATCGCCTACGCGGCTACCAGCTCACTAGGCAGAACGGGTGGTCCTGCGGGTCAAGATAGACCCTGAAGGTTTTGGACCCTTCCCCGGTCCAGCGCGCACCGAGGTGCAGCACCTGCTCTTCGGCCAAGTCCAGGTCGGCGACTTTCACGTCGATATGCGCCTGCTGCGGGTGCACATGCCCGGGCCACTGCGGGGCCACGTACGGGCTGACCGCCTGGAAGGCGAGCGCAGGATGGTCCGGTGCATCGCCAATGGAAACCCAGTCGGGCTCGTTGTCGATGCGCACCATCCCGAGGAGCTGTTCATAGAATCCGGCCAGTGCATCGGGGTCCTCGCAGTCGATGACCATGGCCTGCCACGTGCCAATCATGTGGCCATTATGCGCGCTGCAGGTGTTCGCGTCTACCAGGACTCAGCCATTGCGCAGGTGCAGTGGTCAATCAGCGCCTGGACGCGCGCGGGAATGCGCACCCCGCGCGGGGTGATGGCCACAACCGCATTCGGGTAGTTGGGAGCCTTGAGCTCGCGGAAGGCCAGCGGGCGGCCCTCGATGGAGACCTCGGCATTGTTCGGGCGGCGCATGAGCAGCCCGTAGCCCAGGCCGCGGCCCACCATCGCGGAGACCAAGATCATCTGCGGGACCGAGGCGGCGATCCTGGGCTGCAGGCCCTGGGAGGCGAAGAGCTGCTTCTGGTGCTCGGTACTCGGGTCGGACTCGTAGATGATCAGCGATTCGTCGACCAGGTCGGCCAGTTCCAGCGGCCGGGCGAGCTTGGCCAGCCGGTGCTCGGGATGCAGCACCACCTGCATCTCGGTCTGGTAGATCTGCTGCTTGTCGATATCGGCGGGCAGCTGCAGGTCGTAGACGAAAGCAACGTCGATCTCGCCCTCGCGCAGGGCCGGCAGCAAGTCCTCGTGGGTGCCCACGCGCACATCGAGTTGCACCTCGGGGTGGTCGAACCCCTCCAGCGTGGCCGGGATCAGGTGCGGCGAGAGCGAAGCGAAACAGCCGAACCGCACCGGTCCGCGCAATGTTCCTTCGGTTTGCGGGAATGTTGCCCGCAATTCACCGACATCGGAAAGGATCTTCCGGGCCATGGCGGCGAAGTGCTGCCCCGAAGCGGTGAGCCGGATCCCGTGGGCCTTGCGCCGCAGGCACAAGGTCTCCCCGGCATGCTTCTCGATGGCGGTAATTGCCTGTGACAAGGCCGATTCCGAGATCCTCAATTCGCTGGCCGCCGAACCGAGCGTGCTGTGGACGGGCAGTTCAGCCATGATTTCCAGATGGCGCATCGAATACATAAGCCAACCTTCAGAAGTATTGCAGACATTTGAAGTTTACCTTACTTGTGCTTGGTGCCACACTGGAGTGACCCAAAACTCAGGTGCCAGTGATCGACGCCTCGGTACCACTCGCAAGGGAAGCACTATGACACAATCCAAGGCCGCCAAGGCCAACCAGCGCCGCGTAGCTTTCGCGACGGTCATCGGAACCACCGTGGAGTGGTACGACTTCTTCATCTACGCCACCGCAGCAGGCCTGGTCTTCAGCCAGCTGTTCTTCGAGCCAGCTGGCCAGGACATCGCGCTGCTGATCTCCTTCGCCTCGGTCGGCCTGTCCTTCCTCTTCCGCCCGCTGGGCGCATTCCTGGCCGGGCACTTCGGCGACAAGATCGGCCGCCGTGCGATGCTGGTCCTGACCCTGGCGCTGATGGGTGCAGCCACCACGCTGATCGGCGTGCTGCCGACCTACGAGACCGCAGGCATCTGGGCGCCGATCATGCTGCTGCTGCTGCGCATCCTGCAGGGCATCTCCGCTGGCGGCGAATGGGGCGGCGCGGTGCTGATGGCCGTCGAGCACGCCTCCGACGGCCACCGCGGCCGCGCAGGCTCCTACCCGCAGGTGGGCGTGCCACTGGGCATGCTGCTGGCCTCGGGCACCATGGCGCTGATGACCGGGGTGATCTCCCCCGGCGATGCGTTCCTCGAATGGGGCTGGCGCGTTCCGTTCCTGGTGTCGATTATCCTGATCGCCGTCGGCTACTTCGTGCGCCGCTCGGTGGACGAGTCCCCGGTCTTCGAGGAAATCAGCGAGAACAAGGCCCAGACCGCTGTGCCGATCCTGGTGCTGTTCAAGAAGCACTGGCCACTGGTCATCATCGCGGCCCTGGTCTTCGCCGGCAACAACGCCGCCGGCTACATGACCACCGGCGGCTTCTTCCAGGCCTACACCACCGATCCGGAGGGCCCGGTAGGCCTGGAGCGCACCGACGTGCTCATCGCAGTGGCCTTCGGCGCCGCGGTCTGGCTGGTCATGACCCTGGTCGCTGGCCTGCTGGCCGACAAGATCGGGCGCAAGCGCACCTACCAGATCGGCTTCATTATTCTGGCAGCTTCGCTCTTCCCGGTCTTCGCACTGGTCAACTCCGGCTCGCTGGGCCTGCTCTACCTGGCCTTCGGCCTGTTCTCCATCGGACTGGGGCTGACCTACGGCCCGCAGGCGGCGCTCTACTCGGAGCTGTTCCCGGCCTCGGTACGCTTCTCCGGCGTCTCGATCTCCTACGCGATCGGCGCGATCGTCGGCGGCGCGTTCGCACCGACCATCGCCCAGGCGCTGGTGCAGGCGACCGGCGGCACCACCGCGGTGGCCATCTACCTGCTGATCGTCGTCGCGATCTCGTTCACCGCGGTCTCGCTGATCCGCGACCGGGCCGGAATCGACCTGTCCTTCCGCAACCAGGCGGAGCAGGAAGTGGGCGCGCTGGTCTTCGACAAGCGCCGCGCTGATGCTGTGAAGGCTACCCAGGACGCCTAGGCGCTGCAAGCAAAAGCCCGATGGCCCGTTTCCGAACGGGCCATCGGGCTTTTCTATTTCAGCTTGGTGCGCACCACATCCAGTCGTTTGCGGAACTCGGTCTATTCGATCTCGCCGCGGGCATTGCGTTCGCGCCGCACCGATTCGGCGCCGGCCGCAGCGCGGGCCACATGCCGTCGGCGGGCTGCGAAGATGATTGCACCGATCAGTCAGGATCCAGAAGGTCGGGGCTACCAGCCCGGGCCGTGCCCATGAATGCCGCGGGCAAGCACCAGCCGTTCCCCTCCTCGTCGCGCTCGTGGCGTTGGCGTTCGGCCGCTGTCTTAATGCAGTCCTCCCGGCGGCTGCGCCCCAAGCCCACCAGCGGCACCGAGGATACTCCGGGCGTTGGCCTTGCGGCATTGGCCCGCGGATGCGGGTGCCTGCTCCGCCAGACAGTAGCCCGGTCAGTGAGCGGCGTTCGTCGAATGCAGTTCTAGTGCCAGGTCATGCATGGCGGTGGCCGCCTTGGACGGGGCGACGGCGCGGGGGCGGGCCAGTGCGACGCGCACCGTTCGGGCCACCGGGTGGATAGGGCGCACCACCAGGTCCAGACCCTCGTAGGAAACATCCACCGCCGGGCGCTGGACCAGCACCGCGTAGCCGAGCCCGCGGGCCACCATGGAGCGGGTCACCTCGAAGTCGGCGGTGCGGTAGCGGATCCACGGTTCGACCCCGGCGGATTCGAACAGGTTCTGCGTGTGCTCGCGGCTCGGCGGGACATCCAGCAGGATCATCGGCTCGCTGGCCAGCCGCACCAGCGGCACCTTCGGCTCTTCGGCCAGCGGATGCCCCGCGGGCAGCAGCACATAGGGTTCGGTGCGGAACAGTTGGGTGCGCTCGATGCCTTCGGGCAGGCCGAAGTCGTAGACGAAGGCCAGATCCAGCGTCCCGGCGGCCAGCATCTGGAAGATCTCCTGCTGCGTGCCGGCGAAGAAATCGACTTCCACCTGCGCGTAGCGCTGCCCGTATTCGGCGAGCAGCTCCGGAAGCACCGTGGGCGCCAGCGACGAGTAGCAGCCCACCCGAACCTTTCCGGCCAGCACTTCCCCGGCACCGCTGGCCATTTGCTCCAGGTCCCTGGAGGCCTGCAGGATTCCCTGTGCCTCGTCCAGCACGTAGCGCCCGGCCGGGGTCAGGCTCACGCCATGGGCCTTGCGCCGGATGGTCAGCTGCGTGTTCAGCACGCGTTCAAGCTCGTTGAGCCCGCCGGTCACCGCGGAGGCTGACAAATTAAGTGACTGCGCGGCGGCGGTGATGGAGCCCAGCTGCCCTACGGCGGCCAGGCATTCGAGCTGACGCAGCGTAAATTTCGGCACTATTCCTCGCTTATTCAGTGGATATTCCTCGAATATAACCATTTTACCCGTGGTTATGGCCTGCCTCACACTAGTGATTGAACAAGGAACCACTAAGGAGACAGCATGAGCACCGCCCCAGCGACCTGCCCGTTCACCGGCGCCCAGGCCACCCCCGGCACCGCACCAGTGCCGCACGCCAGCACCGAATCCGCAGTCCGCGAGGCCCCGGTCGCCGATTGGGTAAAAATCGAGGACCTGTACCGCGATCCGTTCCCGATCTACCAGCGCCTGCGCGCCGAGGCCCCGCTGCACTGGGTCCCGGCGGTGAACCGCTACATGGTGACCTCCTACGCCGCCTGCCACGAGATCGAGCAGGACGAAGCCCGCTTCTCCGCCAACGAGCGCAACTCGCTGATGAAGCGGTCCATGGGCCACTCGATGCTGCGCAAGGACAACCCGGAGCACCAGGTGGACCGCGACTCCTACGGAGCGACCCTGCGCCCGGGCACCATCAAGAAGCACTGGAACGGGATCTTCGCGCAGAACAACGAGAAGTACCTGGGCCAGCTGCTCGCCAAGGGGCCGGGTTCGGACTTCGTCTGGGACTACGCCGCACCGTACACCGCGGAGAACCTGCGGCTGATCTGCGGCTTCCACAATGCCACCCAGCAGGACATGCAGCGCTGGAGCCAGACCATGATCGACGGCACCGGCAACTACGCCGATGACCCAGAGGTCTGGGCCAAGGCAGAGGCTTCCTCGGCAGAGGTCGACGCGGCCATCGACGAGATGCTCCCCTATCTGGCGAAGAACCCGGACCACTCGCTGCTCTCCAACCTGGCCACCATGCCGATCCCGCTGGAAGCCATCCGTGCCAACCTGAAGATGACCATCGGCGGCGGGCTGAACGAGCCGCGCGACGTGCTGGCCACCACCGTTTGGGCGCTGCTGGAGAACCCCGAGCAATTGCAGGCGGTACGCCAGGACCCGGCTTTGCTCCCCAAGGCCTTCGAGGAATCGGTGCGCTGGGTCGCCCCGATCGGCATGTACCCGCGTGAAACCACCCAGGAGCTGGTGCTCGAAGGCATCAGCCTGCCAGCCGGTGCGCGCCTCGGAGTGGTGCTAGGCGCGGCCAACCGCGACCCGTTGGTCTTCGAGGATCCCGAAACGTTCAACATCTTCCGCGAGAAGAAGCCGCACCTGGCCTTCGGCGGCGGTGTGCACTTCTGCGCCGGCACCTGGATCGCCCGGGCCCAGGTGGCCCAGGTCGCCCTGCCGGCGGTCTTCGAGAAGCTGCCCAATCTGCGGTTGGATCCGGCCACCGCCAGCATCGATGCCGGCTGGGTCTTCCGCGGCATGACCAAAATGCGCGTCCTCTGGGACGCCTAATACAAGGAGCCTTCCATGCCTACCATCACCTTTGAACAGCCAAACGGCACCGCGACCGACGTCGAGGTCGCCGAAGGCGGCAACATCATGCGCGCTGCTGTCACCAACGGCATCGCCGGGATCGTCGGCGAATGCGGCGGCCAGGCCATGTGCGCCACCTGCCACGTCTACGTTAACCCCGAGGATGCAGCTGGTCTTCCAGAACTCTCGGAAGACGAAGACGAAATGCTCGACTGCACCACCGCAGAGCGCACCGCGAACAGCCGGCTGGGCTGCCAGGTTTCCCTGGGCGGCGCATTGCAGTCCATCCGCGTGGCCGTACCCTCCGGACAGGTCTGAAATGAACGAAAGCATCCTGATCATCGGCGCCGGCCACGCCGGCGTGCAGCTGACCGAAACGCTGCGCGAGCACGGCCATGCCGGCGCCATCACCTTGGTCGACCAGGGCGCGCAACAGCCCTACCAGCGCCCTCCGCTGTCCAAGGACTTCGTGGCTTCCGCCCAGGAACCCGAGGTGCTGCCGCTGCGCTCGGAGGACTTCTACGCCCAGCAGCGCATCGAACTGCTGACCGGTGCGCGCGCCACCGCCGTTGACCGCGCCGCACGCACCGTGACCCTGTCCGACGGGCAGCAACGCGGCTATGACCGGCTGGTCTTCGCCACCGGCGCACGCAACCGGGTGCTGTCCTGCCCCGGCGCCGAGGACCCGCGGGTCATCGGGCTACGCACGCTGCAGGACGCGGAAATCCTGCGCCGGCAGCTGGACGGCGCCCAGCGGGTCGTCGTGGCCGGTGCCGGCTTCATCGGTCTGGAGTTCGCGGCCTCGGCCCGGGCCCGCGGGATCGATGTCACGGTGCTGCACTCCGCTCCCCGGGTGCTGAACCGTTCGGTTTCCGCCCAGCTCTCCAACTGGTTCACCCAGGCCCATCGCGGCGACGGCATCGAGCTGCGCCTGGGCGAAGGCGTGCAGTCCATTGACGTGCAGGAGGATTTGCTAGTGCAATCCTCCGCCGGGGAAAGCTGCCGGGCGGATCTGGTGGTCTACGGCATCGGCGTGCTCCCCAACATTGAGTTGGCCGAAGCATCGGGATTGGAGTGCGAGAACGGCATCCTGGTGGATGCCGCGCTGCGCACCAGCGATGAGCGCGTCTACGCGGTGGGCGACTGCGCCAATGTCGGGCGCGACGGCACGCGGGTGCGGTTGGAGTCGGTGCAGAACGCCGCGGACCAGGCGCGCAGCCTGGCCCGCACCCTGTGCGGCGAGCCCACGGCGTACTCGGAGATTGCCTGGTTCTGGAGCATCCAGGGCCGCCACCGGCTGCAAATCGCCGGGCTGGCCGAGCCCACCGACAGCAGCGTGCTGCTGGGCGACCCGGGCAGCGAAAAATTCTCCATCGCACGGCTGCGCGACGGACAATTGGTCGCGGTGGAATCCATTAATCGTCCCGCCGACCACGCTGCCGCACGCAAGCTGCTGGCCCGCGGCGAGCGCATCACCGAAGCGATGCTCGCTGGAGCATCCCTGAAGGACCTGGCCAACGCCGCACCGGTCGCGGCCTAGCACCCCCACTACTATCCCAATGAGGTCAGCTCATGAGCACACCCACCCAGCGGCACCCCGGCACCAGCCAGCGGCGCGTCGCCTTCGCCACCGTCATCGGCACCACCATCGAGTGGTACGACTTCTTCATCTACGCCACCGCAGCGGGGCTGATCTTCGCCCACCTGTTCTTCGAACCAGCCGGCGCGCAGATCGGCCTGCTGCTCTCCTTCGCCAGCGTCGGCATTTCCTTCCTCTTCCGCCCGCTGGGCGCGTTCTTAGCCGGGCACTACGGGGACAAAATCGGCCGGCGCGCCATGCTGGTGCTCACCCTGGCCCTCATGGGCGCCTCCACCACGCTGATCGGCGTGCTGCCCACCTATGAGACCGCGGGCGTGCTGGCCCCGATCCTGCTGCTGCTCTTGCGCATCATCCAGGGCATCTCCGCCGGTGGCGAATGGGGCGGCGCGGTGCTGATGGCCGTTGAGCACGCCCCGAAGGACCGTCGCGCCCGGGCCGGCGCCTACCCGCAGCTCGGCGTGCCGCTGGGCATGCTGCTGGCCTCGGGAATGATGGCGCTGATGACCGGCGTGATCTCCCCCGGCGAGCAGTTCATGGCCTGGGGTTGGCGCGTGCCGTTCCTGCTCAGCTTCGTGCTGATCGTGGTGGGCTACTTCATCCGCCGCTCGGTGGACGAGTCCCCGGTCTTCGAGGAGATCGCGCAGAAGAAGGCACAGACCCGCGTTCCGATCGTGGTGCTGTTCAAGAAGCACTGGCTGCTGGTGCTGGTTGCCGCGCTGATTTTCGCTGGCAACAATGCCGCCGGCTACATGACCACCGGCGGATTCCTGCAGGCCTATATGACGGACCCTGAGGGGCCTGTGGGCTTCACCCGCACGCAGGTGCTGCTGGCCGTCTCCTTCGGTGCAGTCATGTGGTTCGCCTTCACCCTGCTCTCCGGGGTCGTGGCCGACAGGATCGGGCGCAAGCGCACCTACCAGATCGGCTTCATCAGCCAGCTGCTGTGCATCTTCCCGCTATTCTGGCTGGTCGACGCCGCTAGCCTGCCGCTGCTCTACGTGGCGTTCGCGTTGTTCGCCATCGGTCTGGGCTTCTCCTACGGTCCGCAGGCCGCGTTGTACTCCGAGCTGTTCCCCGCCTCGGTGCGCTTCTCCGGGGTTTCCATTTCCTACGCTTTCGGCGCGATCCTGGGCGGGGCGTTCGCCCCGATGATCGCCACCGCGCTGGTGCAGGCCACCGGCGGGACCACGGCGGTCGGCTGGTACCTGTTCGCGCTTACCGCAATATCGCTGGCGGCGGTCAGCATGGTGCGTGATCGCAGCGGCATCGACTTGGGTATCGGCAACCAGGCCGAGCAGGAAGTCGGCGCGCTGGTCTTCGACAAGCGGACCGCGGGGCAGCCCGTGCCCCAGGACGCGCTGTAGGATCTGCAGGGATCAAAAAACCGGCAGCCCACCATTGGCGGACTGCCGGTTTTTCGCGTCTACTTCGCGGCGTTGCGCTCTGCGGCTTTAATGGACACCACAATCGGGTAATCGGGTTCTCATCCCACCGCACCGCACCAAGATTTCCTTAGGACCGGACCTCGCTGGATTTCTCTGTAAGGTTTATCCAGTGGGCTCTCGACCTCACTGCTTCTCGATGGGGATGTGCAAATCGATTTGCAACGGCGGAGAATTGCGGATGCGATGAAGGGCCGCAGTTTCATAGTCCTGGATACTCTGAAAACCGAGGTGCCTAGCAATCTCAATTCTCATGCTGGTGTTACGAATCGGGAGCGCTTTGATCAGCTCGTCATACGCACAAGCAGTAACATGATCCTTCATCTGCCTGAGAATTTGTGGAAATGGCGAGTCAAAGTTGATCTCGATTGCGTTCTCATCAACCACATCTGGCATGTACTCGACTAGTTTCCTCGCGACCACAGATTTCGAAAGCTGTCCGGTCAGTCTTTCTAACGTCCCGTCCTTTCCTAGCGCCTTCATGGCCGCGCTCTTGGCCTCCTCAACTTTGACCTGAGGATCGTAGCCAAACGTCGAAGCTTGTTGCTCTGCTACTGCCTGCAGCACTTCCGAAGTGTAGTAGAGGTTCTCAATTTCGCTCACCGGCAGAACATGAATACCAAGACTAAATAAGGATTCAATTTCCTGCTCAGATCGCCAGTCCCCATCAACCAAACCGCGTGCTCTGACCCAATGGAAACTCGCACTATTCCGCAGGCCAGACACTGACCGGATGAGCGTATCGCATCCTCCGCTAGGCACCAGTAGCCAATCTGGGAAGAGCACCTTGTAAAGGCTCAGATCATGGCTCGTCGTTTCTCCTTCAATGAAGAGAATCTCCTTCCGCCCACCAAGAATGGCCTGTCGGGCGATTTCAGGCAAGGAGTCGTCCTGTGCAATCTCATGCAGATCCCACTGCATGGCTTGTTCGCCTTCCCACCGCACACCAAACACGGTTAGCACTTTCCCTCTTTGTTCAGAAAGGCTCGCGGCGAGGTCCAGGTCATGGGTCAACACGACAAAAGCACAATCATTACGTGTAGCAATAATGGTTTTTATGAGTTCATCGGAAATTGCTCGATGCAGATGTCTCTCCGGCTCATCGATAATAAACGTCACCCCGGACGGGGCAGTAATAATTTCAGCGGCGAGCAATAGCGCGCTCTTCTCACCATCGGACATCAAATGAATCGGATATGTCACGTCAGAATTGAGATGCTTCGCAAAAAAATTCTCTGTAGAATCCACGCCTATTTCAATTTCCAGGCCCGAAGTTTGAAGCACTGTATTGAACGTGTCGAGAACACGTGGACCCATCCTCCGGGTAACATCTTCAGTGCTCGACCCCGCCTCATACAGATCTACGCGTGCCCTGTTCTCCTGGTTGATCTTGGCTAGCATATCGAACAAGGCAATCCCCGAGCGCTGTGAATCACTGTGATCAAGATAGCGCGAACTAAATTCCTGATCCCAATGCGTGATTTGGGCAAATCGCGTTTTTCGGTCTGCCGGAGTAATGGAAGATCCCGACTGAGTAAACCACAGTTTTCGTTGCGCTAACACTCTCCGGATAGCCGTTGCCTGCGAATTTCTCGGCATCCACGAAGCCAGAGCAGATTTACCCGAGCCATTCGCCCCTAGGATCGTCAACACCTCTCCCGCACTCACCTGCACGCTGCAGAAACCACCCGTAAACACTGGAATATTCCACTGAGCCAAAGGTGTGGGCACCTCGCCAATTTGAGTCATGAGACCGATATTACGATACCCAACCATCATTCGTTTATTACCCAAACGAAAAGCCAACGACACACTTACAGAAAAGGACGTCACCTATTAAATCTGATGAACCACTAACATTAATCAGGGAAACGCAAATCTAAATGCTTTCGGAACGGCCTTAAAACCAATTTGCGTCCAGAGGAATTACGTCTCCTAGTAAATACCGCTGCTGGACGTAAAAGACCAACGGCCTGCCATCATGGCAGGCCGTTGGTGTTTGAGTTCATTCGCGTCTAGTTGGCGGCGTTGCGCTCTGCGGCCTCGACCACGTTGTTCAGCAGCATCGCGCGGGTCATCGGGCCCACGCCGCCCGGGTTCGGCGAGATCCACGACGCGACCTCGGCGGCAGCCGGGTCCACGTCGCCGGTGACCTTGCCATCCACGCGGGAAACGCCCACGTCGAGCACGATCGCACCGGGCTTGATGGCGTCGGCCTTGATGATGTGCGGCACGCCGGCAGCGGCGATGATGACATCGGCCTGGGCGAGTAGTTCAGGAAGATTGGTGGTGCCGGTGTGGGCTAGGGTCACGGTCGCGTTCACGTCGCGGCGGGTCAGCAGCAGGCCGACAGGGCGGCCGATGGTCACGCCGCGGCCCAGGACCAGCACGTGCTTGCCGTTCAGGTCGATATCGTGGCGGGCCAGCAGTTCCACGCAGCCCAGCGGGGTGCATGGCAGCGGGGAGGCCATCGGGCGGTTGACGTTGGCGACCAGGCGGCCCAGGTTCATCGGGTGCAGGCCGTCGGCATCCTTGGCCGGATCCATGGCTTCGAGGATCACGTCCGTATCGATGTGCTTGGGCAGCGGCAGCTGCACGATGTAACCGGTGCAGTTCGGGTTCTCGTTCAGCTCGCGCACCTTGGCCAGCAGCTCGTCCTGGGTGGTTTCCTCGGGCAAATCCACGCGGATCGACTCGATGCCCACTTCGGCGCAGTCCTTGTGCTTGCCACCGACATACCAGGCCGAGCCCGGGTCGTTGCCAACCAGGATGGTGCCCAGTCCGGTGGTGTGCCCGGCAGCCTTGAGCTTGGCAACGCGTTCGGCCAGTTCCTGCTTGATGGCGGCCGCGGTGGCCTTGCCGTCGAGAATGCGTGCGCTCACGCTGTTCCTTCCGTAGGTGCCCTGTTCCCAAGGCGGGTGGTGTGCAAACCCAGGCGCGCGGCTCGCACGATTAGCTCCCTGGTGGTTACCCACCTAACGCCAGTCACGCGTTCCAGTGTAGCGAAAATGGCTTCGGGAATGACTTTGAAGTGCGCAGGGTTACCTTAAGCGTGTACTCGACAATCGTGATCGGCGCAGGGCAAGCCGGGCTTGCCGCCGCCTACCATCTGGCCAAGCGCGGCATCGACTTCCTGGTGCT
Organism: Arthrobacter sp. JUb119; assembly: GCF_024807995.1. Taxonomy (NCBI): domain Bacteria; kingdom Bacillati; phylum Actinomycetota; class Actinomycetes; order Micrococcales; family Micrococcaceae; genus Arthrobacter; species Arthrobacter sp. JUb119. Next base: position 156,147 of record NZ_JANUFE010000002.1, on the reverse strand, counting down.
CGACGCAAACCCTGCACCAGGCGGGGCCTGGCAACACCGCTGGGATACCCTCACGCTGGGCGACGCGCATCATATCCACCCCTTGCCCGATTTCCCGCTCGAGGTGCAGGATTCCACCCGGCCTGCCTCGCAAGTGGTGTCCGAATACTATGCGGAATACGAACAGCGCTTCGCGTTGCCGGTACGCCACGGCGCACCGGTGACCTCGGTCGAAAACGACGGAGAAAACTTCGTGGTGCACGCCGATGCGGATTACCGGGCGCGCACCATCATCAACGCCACCGGGACCTGGAGCAATCCGTTCTGGCCGGTCTACCCCGGGCACTTCGACGGTCCGCAGGTGCACACAAATGGCTTCGTCTCCCCGCAGCAATTCGCCGGGCAGCGCGTTTTGGTGGTCGGGGCCGGCGCCAGTGCCACCCAGTTCATCGTGCAGTTGCGCGCTGCCGGCGTGGATACCCTGTGGTCCACGCGCAGCGCACCGGACTGGCGCGACGTTCCCACCGGTGCCGAATGGGGCCAGGAAGTGGAGCGCCAGGTCAACGAGCGCACCAGTGCGGGACTGCCTCCGAAGTCGGTGGTAGCCACCACCGGGTTGCTGCTCACCGAGAAGATGCGTGCCGGGATCGCCTCCGGGGCGCTGGTTTCGCGGGGGAAGATCGACCGGTTGGAATCCGACGCCGTCGTCTTCTCCGACGGGTCACGCGAAAAGATCGATGCGATCCTGTGGGCAACCGGCTTCCGGCATGCCCACCGGCATTTGCGCGATCTGAAACTGCACACGGCTCAAGGCGGCATCCTGATGGAGGATGGGGTGGCCGCCGTGGCGGTGCCCGGGCTGTTCTTCGTCGGCTATGGCGCGTCGGCCTCGACTTTGGGTGCTACCCGGGCCGGGAGGAAGGCCGCGCTGGCAGCCAGCAAGTTCCTGTCCGCGGTTGCGGTATAGCGTGCCCAGTTACTTCTTGCTCACCTTGGTTAGCACGGTGGTGTAGCCGGGTTTCGAGGCCGTCACCCACACGCCCAAGGTCTTCCGGGCATCGGCTTTGACGACCTTGTAGTTCGGCTTGGTGGCCTTGGGGATGATCTTTCCGGAGCGCGTCCATTGGTAGGAGATCTTCACGTTTTTAGTGTTGTAGCTGCCTGCCGTGGCTTTCAAGGTCTTGCCGGTGGATTTCTTGCCGGTGATCACCGGCTTCTTCAGGACCTTGAGCTTGGCGGCTGCGATCTTCCCGGTCGCAGTGCTGGTCACGGTCTTGGTAGTGTAGTTGGCCTTGGCATAGGTCACCGAGACTGAGATCCGTTGGTTCAGATCTGCGGGTTTGAGCGCGTAGGTCTTTGCCGTGGCACCTTTGATCTTCTGGCCGCTGCGCAGCCACTGGTACTTAGTGGACTGGGCGGAGGGAGCCGGTGTGGCGGCCTTGGCGGTGAGTTTGGAACCGACTTTTGAGGTTCCAGAGACCTTTGGCTTGGCAACCGTGATCGTACCCTTGACGACCTTGACTGCCGAGCTGGCCGGCAGCCATACCGATTCTCCGTCCGCCGCGTGCAGAGTTGCCCGCACGGCGATCTTGCGGTTGGCATAGGACTGAGGTGGGGTATAGGTTTTCGCGGTAGCCCGCGGAATCTCGAAACCGTCGACTAGCCACTGATAATGGCGTGTGAACTCCGGGAAGTATGCGGCGTCGAGGGAAGCGGTGAGCTTCTGTCCCACGATCTTGCTGCCGCTGATCGTCGGCTTGGCGATCGAGGCGACTGTCGCGGCAATCGGCGCTCCGTACTTCATCGTCCCCTGCGCCGAGGGGACCCATACTTCGCCGTTTTGACGAACTGCTTTCGTCTCATAGTTCAGCGCGATGACTTTCTTGGAGTCTTCGCGCACCAGCTGGTAGCTCTCTCCCACGGCACCGGGAATCGGTGCCCCGTTGCGGGTCCACTGCAGGGCCGTGTATGGGTAATTGGTTGTCGGTGCCAGCAGGGCATCTCCCACGACCGCCGCGTCATGGCCCGCCAGCGACGGGTTCCTGTTCAGTGAAATTCGGCCGAGCTGGGCAGTATCGCGCACGCCAATGTGCCAGCTGGCTGCGTAGCTGACAGACTTCAGATTCTCCTGTCCCGGGATCACCGCCTCGAAGTCGGTGAGTTCAGCCGCCACACCCGCGAATCCAGCTTTGTTCGCGGTGAATCCGGTGGGGCTGATCTGGCCTAGGATTCGTTCGCGGGTGTATTCCCACGGCTTGAGCACACTGCCATCCACCGTGATCACCGGTTCAATTTCCGTGCTGGCACCGATCTTCAGTTCGATGAGCGGCTTGGTGTAGCTAGCCAGATCCAGTACTTCGAGATCAGACAGATCCTTGGCCCAGCGATAATCCGTCGAACTCGTGGCGAGCACTTCAAGTTCCTTCAGGTCAGACAACTGTCCCAGCCCAGCCAGCTGCACCTGCTGCCCCTTGGGGAATGTCAATGACAGTGACTCCAGCACTGGCAGCTTGGCTAGTTCCGCGATGATTTCCTGTGGAGCCTTATTGATCCGCACCGATTGCAACTGGGGGTTGGCGGCCAGGACTTCCAGCCCACCGAGCGCCTGCTCCTTCTGGGTGTCGACGCCGATCCACTGGATATCGCGCGTCATCGGCAGTTCCTGCAACGATGCCACGTTCTTGCAGGACAAACCCACGACGACACTAGCGGTCTCATCCATGTACTCGAAGCAGTCTGCAGGGCTGATAGCACCGTGGGCTGGGGGCACGAGCCCGGCGAATACCAAGGCGGTGGCGCCTATAACCGAAGTAAAACGATGCAGCAGCCTCATGTGTTTCCCCAAGCGTGAAAATGCCAAATTTATAGACATCATGTCATAGCGCGGCCAGGTATTGATCATTAGTTCGCACGGTGTTTTTTGAAGACGCATAAAGCACCTCGGCTGAGTGCGGAAACCTGCTGATGATCCAGTAGCTTCGACGCCTAACTGTGTAACTCCACCGAGACGAATGTGCATGCAGCGCGCCAGCCGGTTAATCTCAATGCATGAACAATTTCATCGTCACCCTATCTTGCATCGACCGTCCCGGCATCGTCCATGCCATTTCCGGGGGTCTACTGGGTGCCGGTTGCAATATCACCGAGTCCCAGCAGTTCCTCTCGCCCGAAACCGGCACCTTCTTCATGCGCATCGAGGTAGCCACCGAGCAGTCCCTGGAACAGATCCGCGCAGGACTCGCGCCCATCCGCGACGATTTCCACATGTCCCTCCGTGTGGACGATGGCGCCAAGCGCACCCGCACCATGATCATGTGCTCCAAGGCCGGGCATGCGCTCAACGACCTGTTATTCGCCCAGCGTGCTGGCACCTTGCCCATCGATGTGCCGGTGATCGTCTCCAACCACCTGGATCTGAAGCCGATGGCCGACTTCTACGGGGTGGACTTCGTGCACCTGCCGGTGACCAAGGAGAACAAGTCCCAGGCCGAGGCTGAGCTGCTCAAGCTCACCGAGGACTACGGCATCGAACTGGTGGTGCTTGCCCGCTACATGCAGATCCTTTCGGATTCGCTCTGCGAGCGCATGGAGGGCCGGGTCATCAACATCCACCATTCCTTCCTGCCTTCCTTCAAGGGCGCCAAGCCGTACCACCAGGCCTACGCCCGCGGCGTGAAGCTGATCGGTGCCACCGCGCACTACGTCACCGCGGACCTCGACGAAGGTCCGATCATCGACCAGGAAGTCACCCACGTCTCGCACACGCGCACCGCCGAGCAGCTCGTTGAGCTGGGCCGCAGCGTGGAGGGCCGGACGCTGACCCGCGCCGTGCAGTGGCATGCTGAGCATCGCGTGATGCTCGACGGCCAGCGCACCATCGTCTTCTCGTGACTCGCCCCGTGCGCCTGAGCCAATTAGAGTAGGTGGCATGAGCCACATGATTACTATTGACGGGTCGACCCCACAGGTCGGCGAGAACGTTTTTGTCGCACCCACCGCAGTGTTGAGCGGGGACGTGGCCTTGGCCGATCGTTCCAGCGCTTTCTACGGGGTATCGGTGCGCGGGGACTCTGCACCGATTCGCGTGGGTGAAGGCACCAACTTGCAGGACAACGTCGTGCTTCACGCCGATGAAGGTTTTCCTTGCACCCTTGGTGCGGGCATCTCAGTGGGCCACTCGGCTGTGGTGCACGGCGCCACCGTAGGTGACGGCTGCCTTGTGGGCATGAGCGCGACCATCATGAATGGCGCGGTGATTGGCGAGCAGTCGCTGGTTGCTGCAGGTGCACTGGTGTTGGAAGGCACCCAGGTTCCGCCGCGTTCACTAGTTGCCGGAGTTCCTGCCAAGGTCCGCCGCGAACTGAGCGATGAAGAAGTCTCCGGGTTGAAGACCAACGCTGATCACTATCTCGTGCTGGCAGCCAAGCATCTGGAAGCCAACGCCTAGAGTTTGCAAGCTCCTGGAAGCACACGCTTCCAGGAGCTTTTGCTTTAAGCATTGTGCGCGCTGCTCATGGCTCGGCAAGTTCTACTTCCAGCAATCCCGCACGCCACCTCACTGTGGTCTCCTCCGCCAACGCTTCGGCGTCCAAGGCTTCGGTCGGCGTCATGAAATAGGTGTTGATCCGCAATTTCTGTTCCGGATCCAACTCCGGCGGCAACAGCACCATCGGCCGGCTCCCAGGGATCTTCACCGCCTGGAACAATCCGCAATGCCTGGCCGTATGGTGAATCAAGCAATTCAACACCGCAGACTTGATATCAGTGCGCCCGCCCTTCTCCCACGGATCCAGATGATCCGCTTCGCACCGCTGCGCAGGCATGCTGCACCCGGGATAGGAACAGCCTCGATAGGCTGCCCGCAGGGCTCGGACTTGGGCCTTGGTGAATAGCCGCTGCGTTCGTCCGAGATCCAAGGGCAGGCTCTTGCCGTTCAGCACCACCGGGAGAATCCCGGCATTGCACAGTGCGGTCCTGGTTTCTCCCGGGGATAGCAGAATCCCCGAGGAGGTCACAGCGAAATCCTCGGTCCGCTGCTGCAATTTATCCCAATCCAAGATGACGCTCACCTGCGCGCTGGCAAGTCCTGATTGCTGTTCCGGCGGGCCTCCGCTGGGTTTCCGTTCGCTCATCAGCAAGGCCATGAAACCAACGAGTCGTCTTCGCTCGGGTTTCAGGTCTTCCCATTCAGCGTTGGCCGGCTTCGCTTCGGCGGAAGCAACTTCTGGCTGGAGCTCATCATTTCCGCAGTGGAGATTCTCGTCTTCCGAGTCGAGATCTCCAATGTCCTCCGTAGCGTCGCCACCCGGTCCGTCTTTTGCCCAGTCGGGTTTGCTTTCATCATCGTCCCAGCCGCTGGTTTCCTCACCGGTGAACTGGGCATCAACGTCTTTCAAGCCCTCGCGGTTGCCGGCAACGGTGGACGGATTATCCAGATTGGCGAAGTAGGCCTCGATGTATGCGGCATGCGATGGGAGAACACGAATGATGTATTCAACCAGCCCTTTGCGCATACCGCGCTTGAAGATCCCGATTCCGTCGAGCAGAGCCTTGAGCGGGCGCTGGCCCGCTTTGATCTGCGAGACCATGTCGTTGATGTGCTTGCGCGCTGACTTGGGCTCTGAACGCAGGAAGGCTGCGGATTCTGCCTGGAGCTGCTGCTTCTTCGCCTCTGCGGCTTTGCCTTCGCCCAGATCCTTGCGGAGCGAATGCAGCTTCATTGCCGCCGAGGCCACCAGCCGCGGATCAATGCTCGGGTCGTCGAACTGCGTAGCAAGCTCCGGCAGCCACGGATCAGTCGGTTGTCCTGCCTCGTCCGTGCCGCCAAGCAGGCAGTCGGCCTGCACCAGGCGGGCGGCGGCGGTGCTGCGCGGGATATCCAGCCAGCCGGTCATCAGTCCTTTGGCATCCTTGAAATGCGTGCGCGCTGTCGTGGTGCGCCCCTTCGCGGCTTCGATTTGCTCGACGGTGGGGTGGGCCCCGAGATCGGAGATGGCCTGGAAGGATTCCTGGTCGAGCTTGTGGGCGCCGGTACGCCGCAGGGCAGCTGCCGCGTGGACCTGGGTCCGGGCGAGAGATTGGGACGTGTCTTCAGCGAGCATCGAAAAATAGGCGGCCTGGCCGGCGGTGAGGCCGCCTTGGGCCAGGACATGGGTCGCTGAAGCGGCCAACGCGTTGGCGTCGGCCAGGTCCTTCAGCGCTTGCGCGATTTCTCTGCTCATGGGTACACCATGCCCCGCAGAAATGGATCTGCAGGGCATGCGTGTACGGGCTGTGGACAAGTCTAGTTGCCGGCTTCAACCGGCAGCCAGAGCTCGCAGGTCGCGGTGCTGAAGTCCGGGGCCCGATCGAGCACGGCGACAATGGACGGCCCCACGCGCAAACGCCACGGATTGGACGGGAACCACGCGGTAGCGGTGGCGGCGTAGAGGTCCTGCAACGCTGACGGGTAGGGGCCCGAAACGCTGAAGACCGCCCACTGGCCAGCAGGAACCTGGATCATGTCCAGGTCCTTGGGCACCTGGATGCCACCGGGTACGGCGACACCGTGCAGGTAGGTCAGCTCGCTGCCTTCGCGGTAATCGGGGTCTACCTGGTCGCTGACCTGCAGCAAACCGGCAGGTTGCGCGGAAGACAGCTCCTTGAGCCGAGCGTGCTCGGCTATCGGGATGGAGGCGATGTGGGCCTGGATGTGCGGGTTGGCACCGTTGTGAATCAGCGGTACCTGCGTGGCGTATCCAATGAGCTGGAATTCTTCTCGATCAACTATTCGTGCATCCATGGGACGATTCCCTTCGACGGTCAGGCTGAACCTGATGATTGGTTGGCTTCGAAGGGGGCCACCATTCTCGCGGACATCGGCCACGGACGCGCCATGCACCGCTCGGAAGGCCCGGCCGAATGCTTCGGCCGAACCATAGCCGTAACGGATCGCGATGCTCAGCAGGTCCTGACCGGCAAGCAGATCCGCGGCGGCCTGGGTCATGCGGCGCCGGCGGATGTACTCGGAGACCGGCATGCCGGACAGCGAGGAGAACATCCGCCGCGCATGGTATTCGGTGCTGCCTTCGGTGCGCAGCAGGTCAGCGAGGTTGATCTCGGCGCGTAGCTGAGCCTCGATTTGCTCGATGAGCCGATTGAGAATTCCGATCATGATTCCACCCTTCCCCAACTACTATTCTTCAGGGTAGGGGCACGCCGCCCGATAATCGCGGTTCGATGCGATCAGGCGTTTTCCAGAGTCTTTTCACATACCCGGGCGACGACCGGTTTGGACGCCGCGCGGGCCGCGGCCAGGCCGCGTTCCAGATCGGCAATCAGGTCGTCGGCTTCCTCGATGCCCACCGAGAGGCGGACCAGATTGGCCGGGATTTCCAGCGGGGTGCCGATCAGCGAAGCATGGGTCATTTCGCGCGGATAGCAGACCAGGGATTCCACCCCGCCCAGGGAGACCGAGAGCTGGAAGTACTCCATGGATTGGGCGAAGGCGCGGGCGGCGGCTTCATCGGAGAGCTGCAATGAGAGGATCCCGCCAAAGCCGCGGCCGGCCGCGGACTGGGACTTGGCCAGCTCGTGGCCCGGGTGGCGTTCCAGCCCCGGGTAGTAGACGCGGGTGACCTCGGGCTGGTCATCGAGCCAGCGGGCCAGGGTGCTGGCGGTAGCCCCGTGGCGTTCCATGCGCAGGCCCAGGGTCTTCAGCCCGCGGGCGGCCAGGTAGGAATCCTGCGGACCGGAGACCGCGCCCCCGGCAAACTGCTGGTAGCCCACGGCTTCGGCCAGGCTCTGCCCGCGGTGCAGGTGGTCGGCCACGATGACGGCCCCGCCGAGCACATCGGAGTGCCCGCCGATGTACTTGGTGGTGGAATGGACCACCGCGTGAGCACCGAAATCCAGCGGCCGCTGCAGGTAAGGAGTGGCGAAGGTATTGTCCACCACCAGCAGGGCGCCGTGTTCGCGGGCGATGGCCGCCCAGCCGGCCAGGTCGGCGATGCCCAGCAGCGGGTTGGACGGGGTTTCCACCCAGAGCAGCGCGGTGTTCGGGCGCATCGCGGCGCGCACCGCGTCCAGGTTGGTGATGTCCACCGCCGAGGAGGTGATCCCCCATTTGCCGTGCAGCTTGGAGATCAGCCGGTTGGTGCCGCCGTAGCCATCGGCACCCAGCACGATGTGATCGCCTGGCGCCAGCACTGCGCGCAGCAGCGCGTCTTCGGCCGCGATCCCCGAGGCGAAGGAGAAGCCGGCGGCGCCGCCTTCCAGCGCGGTGAGCTGGGATTCGAACCCGTTGCGGGTCGGGTTGGAGCCGCGCGAGTATTCGTGCCCGGCGCGCAGCACGTTGATGCCGTCCTGGATGAAGGTGCTGGTCTGGTAGATCGGCGGGATCACCGCACCGGTGTGCGGATCCTTGTACTGGCCGGCGTGCACGGCGAGGGTGTTGAAGCCGCTCATGCGAAACTCACTTCCTTGGTGCCGGCGGTGGCCTGGGTTGCGGCCAGTGCGTGATCCAGCGATTGGGTGATATCTGCGAGCAGGTCGGCGGGGTCTTCCAATCCCACCGACAGGCGCAGGGTGGAGGTGTTCAGGCCCGCGGCGGCCAGCTGCTGCTCCGAGAGCCGGCAGTGCGTCATGGTGGCCGGGTGGGAGACCATGGTGCGGGTGTCCCCCACATTCGCGGCCAGGGAAATCAGCGCCAGCCCGTCGATCACCGGGGAAACCAGCGACGGGTGGGCCAGCTCGATGGCCAGCACGCAGCCGGTGCCCTTGGGCGTGAGCGTCCGCGCCAGCTCGTGGCTGGGGTGGCTGGGCAGGGACGGGTGGTGGATGGCCGCGATGCCCGGGTGGGAAGCCAGAGTGCCGATCAGCGTGGTGACGCTGCGCTGCACGTGGGTGGCGCGCACCGGCAGGGTCTCGATGCCGGCCAGAATGCCCTGGGCGCTGGCCGGGGCGAGGGTCGGGCCCAGATCGTGCAGGAACTTGGAACGCACCAGCATCGCGTAGGCGGCCGGTCCGTGGCGCTCAAGCAGCGAGGTGTTGTTCAGCCGCACCCGCGGAGCGGCGATCTGCGGCCAGCGTAGCGGATCGGAGAAGTCGAATTTCCCCGAGTCCACCACCACGCCGCCGAGCACCGAGCCGTGTCCGGCCAGGCCCTTGGTGGCCGAGTGCACCACGATGTCCGCACCGATTTCCAGTGGCCGAATATTCAGCGGCGTGGCCAGGGTGTTGTCGACCACCACCGGGATGTTGTGCTCGTGGGCAACGGCCGCAATGGCGGGCAGATCGGCCACGGTGCACAGCGGGTTGGAGACGGACTCCAGGAAGAACGCGCGGGTGTCCGACTCAATGGCAGCGGCCCAGGCGGACGGATCGGCCTGGTCGACAAAGCTGATGCGGATGCCGAAGTCGGCGAAGGTGTCGGTGAACAGGTCCACGGTGCCGCCGTAGAGCGAGGAAGAGGCCACAATGTGCTTGGGGCCCTGGGTCAGGGCCAGCAGGGACAGGGCCACGGCGGCCTGCCCGGTGGCGGTGGCCACCGCGTGGGCCCCGCCTTCCAGGGCGGCCACGCGCTGTTCGAGGATGGACACGGTGGGGTTGCCGGTGCGCGAGTAGGTGAAGCCGGCCTGGCGCAGCGCGAACTTCTCGATCGCTTCGGCGTGCGATGCGAATTGGTAGGCTGCGGAATTGTGCAGCGGCGGCAGCATCGGGCGGAAGTCTCCGCTCGGGCGGTACCCTGCGTGCACCGCGTCGGTTTCCTGGCTCATGGCTCCTCCTCGATTCTCTGCGAGGGAGTGCACCGATTGGCATCGTGCGGCGGCACGAAGCTACGCAAAAACGCGTTCGGAACTGCTCCATCGTTCCTGGCGGTAGCACCTTTCGGTTTCCCGATGGTTGCTGCGGCGTCTCCGAGCCAGATCTCTCAGCCGCTCTTGATGGGTTGTTCTTCCATGGTTGGCTATCCGCCGCAACCGGTGCAAGCGGTATCCGGCGCCCGGCTTCATACAAGGCCGCTGCGCTTCATATGTCGTCGCCTTGTCATGATGACGCGGGGGCCTGAACCCTTTTGTGAAGCGAGCTTTTGAGCGGAATCGGCGTGATGCAGGGGTTTTTCTGGAAGTTTGTGACGATGCGCCGGTGCTCCATGACCGGCGGTTACGCTGCTGGCGGCTCAGCCGAGCACTTCTACCCCGAAGCTGGCGACCACCGTTCGCACTTCTTGCAGGTAGCGCTGGGCCTGGTCGGTGAGCGGGATGGCGGCGTGGTCAATCCAGCCGATCTCGATACGCTCCTCGATGGCCAGCGGGATGGCAACGATGGAGGGATCCAGCTCGTCACTGATGATGCCGGTGGAGATCGTGTACCCGCCCAAGCCGATCATGAGGTTGAAGATGGTGGCGCGGTCCGAGACCTGGATTTCGCGTTGGCTGGAGCGCGTGGAGAGCACCTCTTCGGCGAAGTAGAAGGAATTATTCGCGCCCTGGTCGAAGGTCAGCCGGGGCAGGTCTTCGAGGTCTTCGAGCGTGACCTGGGTTCGGGTGGCCAGCGGGTTGCTGCGCGATACGAAGATGTGCGGGTCGGCGAGGAACAGCGGGTGGAAAACCAGCCGGGACTCGCGCAGCAGCTTGTCGATGACCTTCCGGTTGAAGTCGTTGCGGTAGAGGATTCCGATGTCGCTGCGCAGCGTGCGCACGTCCTCGATGATCTCTTCGGTGCGGGTCTCACGCAGCGAAAACTGGTACTCCTCGGCGCCGCTGGCCTGGACCATCCGGACAAAGGCATCCACCGAAAAGGAGTAGTGCTGAGTGGAGACGCCCAGCAGTCGCCGGGCTGAGGGACGGCCGAGGTAGCGATGCTCAAGAAGCTCCACTTGTTCCAAGACTTGCCGGGCATAGCCGAGGAATTCTGCGCCTTCGGCGGTGAGCGTGACTCCCCTGGCTGAGCGCATCAGCAAGGTGCGCCCGACCCGTGATTCAAGCTCCTTCATCGCCGCGGACATGCTAGGCTGTGCGACGTAAATCAGGTCGGCGGCAGCCGAGATCGACCCCTCGGAGGCCACCGCCACAAAATAGCGAAGCTGCTGCAGTGTCAGACCGTTCGTTCCCTGAACCATAGGTCGAGTCTATATGAATCCATAGTTATATCGAGTTACCTGATATCAAGAATCGCCCTGCATGATTGACGCAACGACTTTCCCTCGGCCTGCCCAGGCCTCCCAAATACAGATTGGCCATCATGGCAGACGCATTAAATTTCAGCATTAGCACCACAAGATTCGACGAGAATTACTCCCCTTCAGCGAATTCTCGAACCACGACAAACTTCGCTAATTTGGCGCGCGGAGAACGCCGCGAAGAGAACCTGCGCAATGCCCTGACGATGATCAACCGCCGCTTCAATTCACTAGCTCACTGGGACAATCCCCAAGGTGACCGCTATGCGCTGGAATTGGAAATCATTTCAGCAAATGTGCATTTTTCTGCCGATAATACCGATCAGGAATTTCCACTTTTAGAAGTGCTTGAAACCACGATCGTGGATAAACTCCTAGGCACTCGAACCCAGGGAATAGTCGGCAATAATTTCTCTTCTTATGTCCGCGATTACGACTTCAGCGTGGTGCTCCCGGCATCGTGCAATGGCAGCGGAGCTCCGGTGCTTCCAGAAGATTTTGGTGATCTCCACGGACAGCTCTTCCAACATTTTTTGATTTCACAGGCATACCGTGAGCGTTTTGCCCAGCTGCCGGTGGTTTGCATTAGCGTCTCGACTTCCAAGACCTATTTCCGCACCGGCAACAGCCACCCCGTACTCGGTTTGGAATACCAGCAGGACGAAAATTCATTGACCGACGCGTACTTCGGAAAAATGGGTTTGAGCGTCCGCTACTTCATGCCACCAGGCGCTGTTGCCCCGCTGGCGTTCTACTTCCGCGGCGACCTACTCAACGATTACACGAATCTGCAGTTGATCAGCCTCATCAGCACGATGGAAACGTTCCAGAAGATTTATCGCCCGGAAATCTATAACGCCAATTCGGCCGCTCCTTCTGTGTACCACCCGAGCCTGGGCGCCGAAGACTTCTCCCCCACTCGCGTCTTTTATGACCGCGAAGAACGAACTCAGTTGGGCAAGATCCAAGGCAAGTTCACCGAAGAGCATTTCATCATCCCGAATCGCCAACTGCTAGATCAGTGGTCTTCCTCCTACCCGACTCCAGTCGCCTAAGATTCCGAAAGATAACTCATGACTTCCCCGCTTATCCCCACATCAATTGTCGGCAGCCTGCCCAAGCCTTCATGGCTTGCCGAACCTGAAAAGCTTTGGTCCCCATGGAAGCTTGAAGGCGAGCAATTGCGCGAAGGCAAGCAGGACGCCATGCGCGCTGCGGTCCTCGAGCAGGACCAGCGCGGCATCGACATCATTTCTGATGGCGAGCAGTCCCGCCAGCACTTTGTCACCACGTTCATTGAGCACCTGAGCGGCGTCGACTTCGAGAAGCGCGAGACCGTGCGCATCCGCAACCGCTATGACGCCAGTGTTCCCACCGTGGCTGGTGCCGTCGAGCGCGAAAAGCCGGTATTCGTTGAGGACGCGAAGTTCCTGCGCACGCTGACCGACCGGCAGATCAAGTGGACCCTGCCTGGCCCGATGACCATGGTTGATACCTTGTACGATGCGCACTACCGCAGCCGGGAGAAGCTGGCGTGGGAATTCGCTACCATCCTGAACCAGGAAGCCCGCCAGCTTGAAGCCGCCGGAGTGGATGTTATCCAGTTTGACGAGCCTGCCTTCAACGTCTTCTTCGACGAGGTCGCAGACTGGGGCATTGCGGCCCTGGAGCGCGCCTGCGAGGGGCTCAAAGCCGAGACCGTAGTTCACATCTGCTTTGGCTATGGCATCAAGGCGAACAATGATTGGAAAGCCACTCTCGGCGCACAGTGGCGCCACTACGAGAAGTCCTTCCCGCTATTGCAGGCTTCCTCCATCGATACCGTTTCGCTGGAATCCCACCACTCGAATGTCCCGCTGGAGGTCGTCGAATTGGTCCGCGGCAAGCGAGTGATGCTTGGAGCCATCGACGTGGCCAATGACGCTGTGGAAACTCCCGAGGAAGTGGCGCAGACCCTGCGCAACGCACTCGAATATGTCGATGCCGACAAGCTGATTGCAAGCACCAACTGCGGCATGGCCCCGTTCCGCCGCGATGTGGCCCTGGCTAAGCTCAGTGCGCTGAGCGCTGGCGCTGGCATCCTGCGCGAGGAGCTTGTTGGTGCCCGCGCCTGAAGTGACGGGATCTTCGACGCCTTCGTTGCTGCTAGCCTTCTCCGTCCCGGCTCTGCGCTCGACCTCCGGGGCGATGGTCTAGGCAGCAACGGTGGTCGTTCGTTTCTTGGATACCCATGACGTCGTAGTGGCGAAGCCCGGGACGATTCAAGTAGCTGGACATGGACGTTGATTTCCTACATCTCACAAAGGGCCTTGACGAGATTGGTGACGCGCACTCCAATCGCATCCTGCCTCAGAGCCGATGCAACGCTGTTGGTAGTTGTGTACAAAGTATTGGACATTCGCTGTCTATGATGTCCCGAGATTTCACACCCGATTCGTGGAATCGCGGTACCAGACACGTGGACGCGTAGTTTCAATTAGGGGGGATTTAACAGAGACCGGCGAGCTCACTAAATTGCATGTGAACCAAAACGATTAATGACCGCTAAATAAAACCCATAAAGGAGAAAATGCCAGCAAAGAAGAGCCCACCGCAACGAAGACGTGCTCGATCAGAGATCACGGTGACACTGTCACTGCCTGCGCCGCAGGTGCGAATCCTGACGGTCGCAGCTCAAGCTTTGGCATCTCCCTGGACGAAATAGTCACCCACCTGCTTACCTTCGGGATGCGCACTCGAAAGTACAAGGAGCTGTACAAGGAGTACCAGTCGCCATAGACGCCAAAGGAAGATGAGAGCGACAAATAAGGATCAGCTCGACGGCATTGATACTTGGATGCAGGCTACTTAGAATCAATCATCTCCGTGTATCGACTAAAGAGCAGCTCTTGCTTCTCGCCTTCATCATGTAAGACTTTACGTAAGCTAAATAGTTTAAAAACAGACTGGTCAAGCTCTCTATGAGCCTTCAATAGATCCTGACGCATTGCCAGCGGATTATACATTTCGGCAAGCGACCTACCAGGCTGTGCCTCACGAGCTTCCTGGACCTTCGCTGCCGCGTCCGTCACACTCTTGCGTGCGTGCTCACTGAACGACTCTGGCAATGGGAAAGTATTCCACACAAGGGTGTTTGAAAAGCGCAAGTCATCACGTATTCGACCACCGACCATTCGTTGCCACGACATGAACAGCGACGATGAAAAGATACCGAAAAGGAACCCATCTTCATCAGCAGCCATGAAGTTCGCGTCCGACTGAATCACTTCAGGGCCAAAATAGGCTGCAGTGCAGTACAAGCGTCCAGCTGAGTAATGCCGAGGAATTGCCAAGTATTCAGAGTCAGGTTGACGGTTTTCGTCAAATAGGTGCGGGGTATTTGCTTTTGCGCGAGTGTTCGCTTTGGAACTGCCCAAGCGCATCTGCCGTACCCCTTCTATTCTTTCACGAAGCAAAGCCGACTTCTGAACGTCGGACGGTTCAAGATCCACCATCCACAAGCACCACCGAGGCTTATCATTGATAAGCTCTTTAGCCCCGGGGAAACGTCGCAGGTATTTAGCCGCGTTCGAGTCGGCCACGAACTGCGGATACACTTCCGCTTTTACAATCAAATTTCCGCCGTCCGTGGGCTGATTGCCTTTGGTCACGATGGGCATTTGTGGGTTAACTGGTTTAGTTGAACTTGTTACATACAGCTCCCGGCCCTCTACCAAATAAGGAGAGATAGACTTAACTTCCCTCTGCCGAGGTGCTTCTCGTCCTCCGGCACCGTATTCGAATAGTTGCCTTTTTCCTGACTCCCTAGTGAAACCTGTGATGGAAACATGTACGCCGGCCTTTCCGGTTGCTTCAGTTTTCCAATTGAAACCACGATGGGCGAAGCCAATATGCCAGCTAGCGTCGTAGATCGGCTTAAAAAGCGCCTGAACGGGCTCGCCTTGGCAAATGGAAGACGTAGACACAAACGCCCACCGACCTTCATGCTTGCCAAAGTAATCAACTGCCTTCACGAACCAGCCTGTAACCAGATCCAGATAACCGTGGTATCTACTCTTACCCCATGCAACTTTGAGGTCTTCGGTTTGTTCCTCAGTAACTTTGCCCTGTCCACTGAATGGCGGGTTGCCAACGATGACAACGCTATCGGACGCGGGTAGAACCCGTTCCCAATCGGTCCGCAAAGCGTTAGCCACAACAATTTTCGCTGAAACCCGCAAGGGCAACCGGTTCGGAGCCTCAGCGAGTACTTCAAGCATCCGCCGGTTCGCCTGATGATCAGTGATAAAAAGAGCCACCTCAGCAATACGAGCAGGCCACTCCTCGATTTCGATGCCATGGAATTGCTCCAGTGAAACCTTCAACCCGGCGGACTCATCCACCAGCATCACTTGGCTGCTACCTTCAAGATTTTGCAAGCGATCCATGATCTGCAGCTCAATTTCTCGGAGCTCACGGTAAGTGATAATCAAGAAATTACCGCAACCACAGGCTGGATCCAGGAAGCGCATACCCGCGATTTTGTCCCACAAACGGTTGAGCTTCAAACGACTGTACTCGGCTTCTTTCAGCTCCTTTTTCAAACCGTCCAAGAACAATGGTCCCAGCGTTCGTAGGATATTCTCCTCGCTCGTATAGTGCTCCCCGAGCTCACGGCGCAGCTCTTTAGATTTCACCGCCTGAAACATTGACCCAAAAATTGCAGGGCTAATTGTCCCCCATTCGAAATCGGTTGCAGCGAGTATTGCATCCCTCATCGCCCGATCAAAGTTAACCAGCGGAACTTGCTCAGAGAAAACGGATCCATTCACATAAGGAAGTTGCAGCATAAGTTCGTCTGTGCGCTCGCTACGCCTCGACTCATGCGTGTCGAGTACTTGGAAGATCTGCCCCATCAGTCCACCGAGGTCGCTGCCATCCTCAGCAGAGCGATCCCGAATAATTTGAGCAAAAAGCCCGCGCTCCATCAATCCGGTATCTTCAGCAAAAAGTAGGAAAAGCATGCGTGCCAGAATGACCGACGTCTGATGATCAGAAAGATTATCGTGCGCTAAAGCGTCATAAAGCTCCGCCATGCGTTTCACGGCTTTTTTGTTGGCGGTACCGGCGTCTGTAACAGCTGACGGTCGACGCGTATACCCGGCCATCCACATGAATAGACCGATGCGCTGCGGTAGCTGCTTGAGCGTGAATTTTGTGACGTGAATAGGAGAAACTGTAAGATCATGCACCTCGAAGTTCTCGAAGTCAGACACGATAATTTGATCTGGAAGTTCTTGAACTGGAAGCCCATCCAGATAATCAAAAGCTTGATCAGCGGCCTTAGTCAGATCTTTACCGAAGCTCTTCTGTTCAATGAGAAGCTCGCCAGGCCAAAAGACATCAATGCGTCCAGGTCTTCCCGTGCTTAAACGGTCGGCATGACGCTCAAAAAGGATGGTCCTCTTATGGTCTACACCAAAGATTTTGAGAAATTCAGCCCAGAAAAGTTGTGTCTCAGCATTCTCGCGGGTGGTGCCAGCCCACCGTTTAGCGAAACGCGCAGCGTTCTGCCGCGCCTCGCCAAGGGTCGGCTTCTTGTGTGGATTTTGCACGGCTGACATGGGACCACCAGATAGCTAGAAGATCGGATCTTTGCCTTTGATCTTATCCATTAGCCCACTGGTTCCTCGTATCATGACACGGGTAGTGCCGAGGGATGCTGTTTTATGATCCTTCGCTGCCACGCGTATGCTTTAATATGCGATTTGCAGTGTCCTGGTATTTAGCGTCGAGCAGTTCGTAGATCGTCGCCTGCGCTGGCGCAACACGCTCAGGCGGCTTCTGGATGTACAAACTGCGGACCAGGGGATTAGCATTCAGGCTCAAAACTTTGTCGTCCCATGAGTAGAGGATAGCTGCGTCATGCACTACGGCGCTTGCGACAAGCATGGCGTCTGGACCTTTCATCTGCATTTCTCGCGCAATTTTCGCACCAAGCAATGCTACACGTTCATCATGCTCCAAAGTGATGTGCCCAAAACCGTTAAAATATTGGTCAAGAGCAACTTTTCGCGCTTTCCTCTGCTTCGAAGTTGAGTTCTGTCCAAGCTGACGCGAAGAGTTAAGCTCGATAAGAACCAACGGCAGCAGCCCTGCGATGTACTCGCCCTTGTCCAGCGACTCAAGAACTCTAAGGCTTCGTTGAGCTCGGTCGGCGCTGGCGTCGGCATGCTGAGCATGTCCGATGAACAGCGCGTCCACGTAGACGCAAGTATCAAGAACAATCAGCTCTGGCTTATTCTTCATCTCGGAGTCTCCTCTGGAATTCCACCGAGTCGACCCACTCCTCGTCATCCGCCCACAGTCCCTTAATTAGGTCTACGCTCACGACTTCCCTATCCGGAAGAACTTCGAAATCTCTCATGACCAGTGAGATCTTTTTGCCGTCCCTATTTCGCTTCAGATCGCCGCTTATTCGAAGACGCGACCCAGCAACTTGCTGAATTGTCAGCCCGGCATCCGAAGAGATGCGAACTGGGACGCGAGTTCTCGAAGATTCATCCTGGATCGTTAGCACTTCAGATCCACCTTCGTCTTTCCAGCCAACGACGTGACCGGTAACGCTTCCACGTGAGATCTTTGATTCTTGAGCAAGAGTCTGCTCAACTATCCTGCTAAATTCAGCATCAATAAGCACCCTGTTTTCGGTGTTACCGACCCAAATGTCAACGCCTTCAGCGCCTGCAAACTGATCAAGCTTAGTAACTTTGCGAAGCGCACGAAGCATTTCAGTGTCCCAATGCTCTGGTGCGCTGCCTTCATCTTTCAGCTCGGTCAAGCCATTTGCTAATTTGGCAATGACCTGATTACCGGCCTCTGACCAATCTGCTCGCGGCATGAAACCAGCCGTAATGCTGCTTAAAGCTAGATTCGAAACGACCCACGAAGGTTCTTCACTCTCCTCCAGCAGTACCTTTGAGGAGGCTTTAAGTAGGTCATGTAACGAGCGAGCGACGCGTTCTAATGCTTCCGCGGATATTTTTGCCGGGTCGCCATGTAAATGAATACCAAGAGTTTGCTGCTCGCTTGACGCGTCAGCGACTGGAGCCCCCTCAAATGGTTTCATGATGATCAGCGTACACACCTTGCAGGACGTGGGAAAGTTACCGCGTTGGCTCATAAAAAACCTCCGGCGCGGACCACGTAGTGCCTCAAGTCAATATGCTCGCGAAAACAACAACCCATGCCTCACCTAAAATGCTCGCGTAATCACTAAGAAACCTGCGCCTGCACCTGAGCTTGCGTCTTCGCCTCCGCAAGACGAATAGGTTCCTGTTGCAACTGATGGATCCGCCGGGTCAGCTCAGCTAGATCCGTATCCCGATACAACCGGTCTAGCGCTTCGCGCTGCGGTGCCAGCATCACTCCAGTAAGCCTGACCCGGTCTGCCGGCGTGCACGGAGCATCGTAGGCCCGCACCTGCCTTCCTGACCGGCTGACCTTGTATCCCACGGCCTTCGTCGTTGGAGTGAACAAGTTTTTACGCACGTTCACCAAAGGCCACAAAGCCTTCAATACCGCCAATTCGCGAGGCGTGTGGTTGCATAATCAGCATCTAAGACGAACAAAACGAAAACTGCAGGCTTGGCGACTTGAAACGCTCAACGCGTCCGTTTCGGATTGGACACGCAAAAAGGTGGGGCCGATTCCCATGAATTTATGAAAGTCCCCAGCTTACTTGAGGGCTACTGGGGTTCCCCGCAACTAGTGGACACGTGATCTAGCTCATGCTGCTAGCGTTAGCACGGTCCTATGCTGTTCAACGCGTTCCTGCTGGCCGCGAAGCTTCTGCTCAAACTCCACCGGAGGAACCATCCCCAGGCTTGAATGCAGCCGGCGGCGGTTATAGAAATCCTCAATCCACCAAGCCACTTTCTGCTTGGCGTCCGCCCTGGTTGCCCTCCGGTAGCGGTCATAGAATTCGGTCTTCAGCGTCGACCAGAATGACTCGCTCATGGCGTTGTCCCAGCACACGCCCGTGCGGCCCACGGACTGCAGCAAATCCAGCTCAACAGCCACCTCATGCAACTGGGCTGAGGTGAATTGCGAGCCGCGGTCCGCGTGGAACACCACCTGACCTGGAATCTTCCCCCGCAGGGTCCTGGCCATGCGCAGGGCCCTTTCCGCCAGATCGGTGTTCTGCACGCTGTCCAGCGCCCATCCCAGCACCCTGCGGGAGCAGCCATCACGCACTGCGCACAAGTACAGCCAGCCCTCGTTGGTGCGCAGATACGTAACGTCGCTGATCCAGACCTTGTCCAAGGTGCCCTGGTCCCATTGCCGGCGCACCCGATCCGGCAGGTGGTAAGTGTCAACGCCTTGGATCGTGGTCACCGGAGTGAACTTCCGTGGGCTGATCCCTTCGATGCCCTGGCGCAGCATTGAAGCAGCGACGGTCTTGGGATCGGCCGGGGATCCCTCGCGGGCCAGCTGGGCGGCCACCCGCGGAACCCCGTAGGTCTGATGGGAATCGTTGAAGACCTTGGCGACCTTCACATCCCGTGCCCGCTGCGCAGCAGCCCTCGGGGACGGGCCAGCGGATTGGCGTTGCCTCCAGGCGTAGTACCCGGATTTCGAGACGTGAAGCAATGCCGCCATGCGGGTCAAGGCGAACTCATCCTTCAACGCGTGCATCAGTTCGAACCGTTCGACCGATGTTGCTTCGACGCGAAGAAGGACGCTGCTTTCCCAGGAAACGGTTGTCTTCCCGCAGTTCGAAGACTTCCTTGCGCAAGCGTTTGAGTTCTTCGCGTTCGGACTCGTCCAACGCTCCGGTCGGCTCACCGTCCAGGCCTCGGCGGGATCGTTCTATCTTCACCCAGGTGCCCAGTGTTTGCTCGCCGAGGTTCAGTTCCTTGGCGACCGCGCTGATGGTGCGTCCGGTGTCGATGACCAGGCCGGCAGCTTCCCTGCGGTACTCCTCGGTGAAGGACCTGCGTTGCTTTTTCATATTGCTCATTAATGACATCCTCTCAAATGCGGGATCGGCTGATCCCGCTTGTTCGGCTGTCCACTAATTCAGGCTAACCCCAACGTAGGCCACCCGAGAATCGAGGTCATCCATGGCAGCGATGAAGCCACCATGAGCATCGTCGACCCCACACTAGGATCAGCGCATATATTCCGTCAGATCGTATTCACGACCCCACGGGGAACTGCGTCTAGACCAGTGCGGCCTGCAGTTCCTTGGCTGCCTGCGCCGGGTCGGCGGCGGAGTAGATGGCACCGCCGGCCACGGCTACCTGTGCGCCGGACTTCTGGACGTTGGCGATCGTGCTGATGCTGACGCCGCCAGCCACCGAGAACGGCACCTGGGATGCTGTGCCAGCGCTCAGCAACACATCCAGGTCGTAGCCCGGCTGCGCCTGCTCGTCCAGGCCAGCATGGAATTCGACAAACTGGACGCCCAGCGCAGCAACTTCGCGGGCCCGGGCTGGCTTGTCAGCGATGCCGATCAGATCCACAACGATGCCCTTGCCGCGCTCGGTGGCCGCCTTGACCGCGCCGGCGATCGTGGAATTATCGGCGGCCCCGAGGATGGAAACCAGATCCGCGCCAGCGGCGAAAGCGATGTCCGCTTCCAGTTCCCCGGCGTCCATGGTCTTCATGTCCGCGAAGACGGTCTTGTCCGGGTGGGCCTGCTTGATGGCGGTGATCACCGACAGCCCTTCGGCCTTGATCAGCGGGGTGCCCAGCTCGATGATGTCCACATACGGGGCGACTTTTCCAGCCAGCTCCAGCGCTTCGGCAGTGCTGAGCAGATCGATGGCAACTTGGATTTTCATGATGTTCCCTTTCAGGGGTTATTGATGGTGGGTTGATCCTGGCGCCAAAGCGCCGGTCTACTCCAGATTCGCGTGGCGCTGCCACAGCTGCTGGGCGGTGGCGTCATCCGCGCTCCAGAGCGTGTGGAACACGATTTCGCTGATCAGGAACAGCGACTGCTCGAACAGGCTGCCGGAATATTGGCGGGTAATGGACGATCCGTGGTCCGTTTTCCCGGCGGCCGGGACTTCTACGAGAACGTGGGCGGCCGACCCGATGGGGCTGGATGGATCGGTGGTGATGGCCGCGATCCGGGCGCTGGCCCGCTGGGCGGTGCGGACGCTCTGGACCACGCCCGCGGTGGTCCCGGATCCGGAGGCCACGAGCAGCAGGTCCCCCTCGGCGATGGCCGGCGTGGTGGCATCCCCGGCAACGTGCACGGCCAGGCCCAGATGCATCAGGCGCATCGCCGCCATGCGCAAGGCCAGCCCGCTGCGCCCGGCACCGGCGACGAACACCCTGGGTGCCGCCCGCAGCTGCGCTGCGAGCTCGACGACCTGCCGCGGCTTCACGCCCCGCACGGTTGCCTCGATCTCCGAGTGGACCAGGTCCATGGTGTCCAGCACGTCCTGCTGGGATATCGCTTCGGTGAGGGGTAAGGCCATGGTGTTCATGCCATTCCTTTCGACAGCGCCTCCCGGCGGACCGGATCGGCTTTGATGGGCATGAGTCAATCCTCCGGCCAGAAAGGGGTTGCCGCTACGCCATTTACAGGCAGTTGAACCTGTCCTTTCGGATAGTGGCTGGTCCCCCGAGCTGCGATACACTCGCCTGCATGAGCATTCTGGACTCCTCTTTCGACCCTGGCCTGCAAGCTGCCGAGCCGGCACCAGGGGTGCTCGAATCGATCGCGCGGCTGGCCACGGCTGCGCTGCCGCAGATCGCCGTTCGCCTGCGTGATGCCCTGGCTCCGGAAATCCGTTGCGCGGCCCTGGCCATTTTCACCGAGGAGTGCACCGATAGGCCCAGGAAGCTTGCCGGCGATCAGCGCATCACGGATCTGGTGGGCATTGCGGAACTGGATCGGATCCGCGGTTCCCATCCCGGTGAGAACCGCTGGAGCGAGCGTGCCGAGATCGGCGGTGCTCCGCGGGAGATCCTTGCCCTACGCTACCCGCCCAGCAATGCGCTGCTGGTGCTCATCGAGCCCCGCCGGGCCGGTGGCCAGCCCGAGATGATCGGATACCTGTGGAATCTGGCCGCCAACCGGATCCGCGAGAAGGTCGCCGATGCCCCTCCGTCCTATCTGCGCGAATCGCGCGCGGTCTCGGCAGAGCGGGTTCGGGTGACCGGCGAGCTGGTGGAACAGTATGCGACGAGCCTCGATATCCTGCTGGCGACCTTGCGCTCCACGCAATTGGACGATGCGGTCGCGCGAGTTGCCGCCATCGACCTTGCGGCCAAGACCTTGGTCGGGCTCAAGACCGTGGATGACCGCACCAATAGCATCGTGGAGGAACCGGTCGCTTCGGCTTTCACCCGCTTGCGCGATGACCTGCGCCCGTTGACCACTTTGAGCGGCGTGGACCTGCAATTCGTCGAGCCGCCCAAGAACGGCAGGGCGCTGCCCGGCGAGGTGGCCCATGCCGCCCGGGCCATCGTGCGCGGCCTGGCCCTGGCGATGATGGAGCAGGAAGACATCCAGCGGATCCGGGTGCAGTGGAACTGCGACGGCGAGAATTTGCTGATCAATGTCCGCGACGATGCACGCGGCGGCATCGATCCCTCCGCGGCGGCCTTGGACCGCCTCGTGCGGCGCGTGGAGGCGCTGAACGGGCTGATCGAAATCGAGGTCATGGGCGGATGGGGCACGGAGGTCGCGGTGCGGCTCCCGCTGGATGCCCCGCCGTCGGCCGTGGCGGAAATCGCCGAATGGAGCCTGGGTGGCCGGGAATTCGAGGTCCTGCAGCTCCTGGCAGCGGGGCAGCGCAACCGTGCTATTTCGCAGACGCTGGGGATCAGCGAGAACACGGTGAAATTCCACGTGCGCAATCTCTTCAAGAAGATGGGCGTCAGCTCCCGTGCCCAAGCTGTCGCGCTGGCGCACAGCCATGGTGTGGCCAGCTCCACGTAGCCTGCCGGCATTGATGCCCGCGGACGGCCGGCCGCGCTCTTCGCCACGATCCGTGGCGTGTCATTTCATGATGTTCCGGAGCAGGAAATTGCTCCACGGTCTCCAGCCACGGCCCGCCGCCCATCGGGCAAGCAATGGCAGGCATCATCCCGACGGCGAGTCGAGGCTCTAGCAACTACGGGCAACGAGGTGCAGGATAGGTTCCATGGATCCACAAGATGCTTTGATTCTTCCTGATGTCACCGCTTGGCGCGCTTGGCTCGACGAACACGAAGAAACCAGCGATGGCGTTTGGCTGGTAGTGGCAAAGAAGGGAACGACTTCCCCCACCTCGCTCGCTGTCGCACAAGCATTGCCCGAGGCGCTCTGCAGCGGATGGATCGATGCCATCCGCCGCAAACGCGATGAGACGACCTTCCTCCAGCGCTACACTCCCCGCCGGAAGAACTCTGTCTGGTCCCAGAAGAACACTGAATTCGCCCAGGAATTGATTGATCAAGGACGCATGCGGCCACGGGGCTTCGCGGAAATCCAGAAGGCCAAGGAAGATGGACGGTGGGAGCGTGCCTACCAAGGCCAGGCCACCGCCCAGGTTCCTCCGGATTTGCAAGAAGCGCTGGATCGCTCGGCCGTGGCGGCCAAGAACTTTGCGGCCTTGAAATCCCAACCGCGCTATCACATCCTGCATCAGCTGATGATTGCCCGAACAGAGAAAACGAGAACCGCCCGCTTGGCGCGATTCGTTGCAGAACTTGAGCAGGGTCCGGAAGGCTGATCCTAGGTCCGGTAGATCACTACGCGGACGATGCCACTGAGCGCTAGCTTCTGGAGCGGTATATCGCTTCGGCGATCATGGCGCCGGCTTGCAAAATGGCTGCCGCAAGAATGACTAGCGCGGCCGCAGTGGCCCCTCCAAGAATCAGCATGACTACTCCGACAAGGCCCAAGGTCCAGGCAATGAACATTGCTCCTGTAGTCATTCCCAGTCCGGCCTGTCGAGTTTTCTTCACGCTCTGAGTCATATCGCCAGTTTAGACGCAGGGCTGAGCTCTGGGGAAAATGGTTTCGGGAACTGATCATTTTCGCGGGGGCCTTGGTACCGTGGAATTCAACGCCCGGGCAACCCCGGCAAAATCTCATCTCACGATTGGACTCATGGTTTGCGTGTATTAGTTCCGTGGCAGAGCTTGGTCGACAGCATGCAGATTCCCGGGGTCGAAACCGTCTTGTGGAATATCAATGATGGCGAGCCTCCAGCAGCTGATGTGCTCGTTACCGAGCGGCCGCTGGATCCTGCGCATCGCTCGCGAGTCAGCAGAATCCCGGGGCTCAAGCACGTGCATCTGCTATCCCTCGGCTACGAGTGGGTGCTGGAGCATCTCCCCGGCGAAACAGTCTTGTCGAATTCCCGCGGCGCGGTGGAAGACTCCACCGCTGAGCACTGCCTCGCCCTGGTACTGGCCGCATTGCGCGAGCTCCCTGCGGCCATGGCCTCGCAGAAAGAGCAGGAATGGCCTCGCTTGTGGACGTCCTCGCTTTTCGGCTCCAATGTCGTGGTGCTCGGAGTGGGCGGTGTTGGCACGGCCACTATTGAACGGCTCAAAGCCTTCAAACCAGCCAGAATCACCGGAGTCGCCAGTTCCCCGCGAATCCTGGACGATGGCACCAATGTCGTCGCCCTGCGCGATGCAGCTGAGCTCCTGCCTGAAGCCGATGTCGTCATCTGCACTCTGCCGCATACACCCCAGACCCAAGGCCTTATAGATGCAGGATTCCTCCAGCGCATGCGTGACGGAGCACTGCTGGTGAATGTCGGCCGCGGCCCTATTGTGAACACCGCAGATCTGCTCGACGAGCTGCGCTCGGGTCGCCTGCGCGCGGCTTTGGATGTGACCGATCCCGAACCGTTGCCCACCGGCCATCCGTTGTGGACCGCGCCGAACTGCATCATTACGCCGCATATGGCTGGTGATACCTCGGAATTCATGCGGTTGGTGTCGGATTTGGCGACGCAGCAAGTTCAGCTGCTATCCACCGGTTCGGCACCGCACAACATTGTTCGCCGCAACCTAGGCTAGGCCCTGCTTGCCGCCAAGGAATGCTCGACAATTTCATGAACCTTGTCGACGGTAACCGGAGCCAGGGTAACGCCGAGGGGTCCATGCCCCGCGGCTACTGTCAGGTTCTCGTATTTGCGTTGCCCAATGATCGGCACGCCGCTTGCAGTCATCGGCCGAGCGCCCTGCCAACGGCTAAGTTCCGGCAAATGCCTAAGCTCTGGCAGCAATGCTTCCGCGCCCTGGCGCAGGGCTGAAATATCCGAATCCGCTGGCACTGCATTGCTCATGCCGCCAAAACGCATTCCGCCCGTAATTCGCACACGTCCAGGCATTGGACTGATGACCACATGATCTTCCATCCCCATCAAGGCACGGCTAACCAAGCGGTCCTGATCTTCCAGCATCACCGACCAGCCGTATCCAGGCTCAACTGGCACACTGACTCCCAAGGCCTTGCCGGTTTCACGGCTGGAGGCCCCCGTTGCCAAAACCACGTGTCGCGCCGAGACCCTCCCGGAATCAGTGATCAAGGTGTGCAGGTTGGATCCGGTAGCTTCGTGGTCGATGACCTGACCGGCCTAACATCTTCAAGGGCACTGGGATGTCCTGGCAAGATCTGGTGGTTGCTGTCGGCGTTCACGAGCACTTCACCAATTAGGCGACGGCGAACAGGGATCCCGTACCGTTGGGCAGTTGCGCATGCATGCGCAACTGCCACGGCACTGGACGTTCGTCGCCCCGAAACGACGTTGCACCAATTCGCGTGGCTTCTCTTGCTCGATCGCCTAGGCTAGTTCATACGATGGAAACTAGAGCACAGACACATCAGACCGGCGGCCGCGACCGCGCTATCGTCGAGCGGAATCGCACCGGTGAAGATGAGTTCCGCGTTGACATTGAGCGCATCCGCTTCTCCCCGTACTTCTCCCGCCTGTCCTCGGTGACTCAGGTAATTCCCCAGGCGGGTTCAGGCACTCTGGTCCATAACCGGTTGACTCATTCGCTTAAGGTCTCCGCGGTGGCCCGTTCCATCGCCATCGGCCTCCGAAGGCGTGACGAACCTACTAGGCGACTTATCTCCGACTTAGGAGGGTGCGACCCGGTAGTTGTCCAAGCAGCTGCAGCGGCCCACGATCTGGGCCACCCGCCCTTCGGGCATCTGGGAGAGCAGGAACTCGACCGGGTCGCCCGCGATACCTTGGGGCTTCCCGATGGATTCGAAGGCAACGCACAGACCTTCCGGATCCTCACCGCCCTCGATAGCTGCGATGCCACACCGCGCGGCATGAACCTGACCCGCGCGGTTCGCGCGGCTGTGCTCAAATATCCCTGGACGCGCAATGAATGGCGCAGCCAGGCCCCGGTCGCCCCGGAGTTGCTCCCCCGCGGCGTCGGTGCGAATCCGGCTGCTGGCGCCATGAAGTATTCGGCCTACGATATCGAGGCCGTGGAAATGGACGACGTCCTGTCGGTCTTCCCGGGCATCGGAAAATACCAGCAGACGCTGGAAAGCTCGGTTATGGATATCGCAGACGATATCGCCTACGCGGTTCATGACCTCGATGATTTCTATCGAGCTGGCATATTGCAATACACCAGCGTCTCCGCTGAACTGCGGGCGTGGCTGGATCAGTCCGTGCGCTTCCAAGCCCTGAAGGCTCCAGAGCTGGACCAGCGGCAGCCGGGCCACGCGCTGGAAATTACGTGGCGCCATGTCCTGGCGAAGGATCCCTGGATTGCCAATCCAGAGGCATTCCGCGCCTCGGTGCAACGGGTCGGCCATGACCTCGTCGATGGCTTGCTCGCAGTTCCCTACGACGGCGGCCTGCAGGCGGACCGTGCGGTTACCGCCTTCACCCGGCGATGGATTGACCGGTTGCAGGAATCGATCACCGTTGAACGCACGCCTAATGTGCGCAGCGGCCATATCCGCTTGAGCGATGAAGCATGGCATGACGTCGTAGTACTCAAGTTCGTCCATGCCCGCTTCGTCTTGGACCGTTCAGACCTGGCGGTATACCAGCGTGGGCAAACGCGAATTATCCGTTCCCTGGCAGAAGGCTTCAACACCTGGCTCAATGATCCGGAGGATGCAGGGCGCGCACCGCGACGGTTGCTGGACTCGGTGGAAGCTACCACCGAGGAATACCGCCAGCTGCGCGAGAGCACCCCGGAGCTGTTCTCGCAGTCCGGCCCGCAAGAGATCCAACGGCTGGGCCAGGCCCGGGCCATCGTCGATTACATTGCTTCCTTCACCGATGCCCAAGCCGTCTCGTTGAATTCGCTGCTAACCGGCACCTCGGACAATCTCTGGGAAGCCGGCCGCGGACTCTAGCGGCCGGGTGCGGCATGTTTCATGCCGCAAGAGCCTGCTGGGACAGCTCCTCGAGAACGATCTTCGTCATCATTGACTGTGTCAGTTGCGGATTGATCCGGGCGCTGAAATGCCGCGACATCAGGATGGCCATCCGGTTGGCCGCTTCGTTGTGCCGATTTCCATCGTGCCCTCGAACCCAGCGGGCTCGGGTGCGCCCGGTACGAAGTTCAAGACTCTCGCGCAGCTCATGATGGACCTTCACAGTGCGCTCCCGTCCTCGAACAAGATCATTGACCGCTTTCACCAGGGCACGGCTGTCGCTGAAAATGGTCAGGTCCGAATCGAGCGGGGCGTGGGTCAGCGCCAGCAGGGCGCCTGTGGTTTCTGCCAGCAAGGTGTCCTGGACGTAGTGCTTCGGCGAAATTGCGCAGGCCCAATGGCCTTGCGAGGTCACCATCGCTCCAGCGCTGCGGAACTTCCTGTTCCGCGGCACCGAACCGTCTGTATAGGCTATGACTGGAAGGTTCGCCGTGTAGTCCTGTACCAGCGGGGCCAGCGCCTGGCTATTGGCCTCGTTGGCAACGCCCAGATCCAGCCCGAATTGCCACGACGGATTGAGGCAGAAAACGGGATTCATCGATAATTCTGCCATTCCGAGGTCGTCATAGTCCGGGACCAACAGGTCGATCGATGACGGCTGCGAGATTTTGCAGGTACCGGAGAACTCCGCGATAGCCTGCAGGATGGCCTGGTCCAATTCCCCGTTGACAGCAGTACCCGTGAGAGTCAGCAAAGGACGGTTCACGAAATCGCACAAAGTCAGCGCAAAATCGAAGTGGAGACCGTGCGTGCTTCGCTGGGCGAGGTGCTTTTCCTCGACAATCCGCTCCGCAAATGGAACGTACTGCTGCTTCTTCCCGTGGGCATCTCGAATGAACGCTGAACGTTCGAGAACGGCGATCAGCCGTGAAGGCTGCGGCTGCCGCTGTGCACCGGCCAATCTCCGCACGCCATCCGGATCGAGCGCAATGGGCATCTGCGGACGTGGAACTGACACCAGCATTGAGATTCCTCCTGCCTATTTTGTTGATGTCAGGCGATCCTATCGACTGGCACCTACGATTTAGCCCCGGGTCTGAATGTTCTGGTGCGGGCACCTGGTGAGGATATCGCGGACTTCGGTTTCCATGAACCGGCCGTGTTACTTCGCCTGGTAGCCAGCGCCGGTCTCGAACAGGCCGACCCGAGCCAGCGGCAGATCGATCGACAGGATCTTGGCCGAGGTGGCCAGTGCCACCATCGGAAACGGGTCGGCCAGATAGTCGTGCAGCGCGAAACATATTGAATAATGGATTCTTTTGCCAAAAGGATTCACTGAGGAATACGCCCCGCAAGTCGAACTCCTGATCCGGCATATCCGTTCAAGCAAGGCATTTATCTGCCGTGTTAAATTCATTGATCGCCACTCATTTTCACGAGTGGCGATCAATGGCATCGGTTCAATGACCGAGATCTGAAGCTTAGAGACCCAGGCTGCGGATAAGTTCTACCAAGGCTGCAAGAAGTTCGCTCAACATCAAATTACCTCATTCATTTTCGTCTTATCTATGTTTCGTGTTGGTACGAGTGACTCGTTCCGACACGTATAACCCTAACTCAACATGGTTCTGACAAGTGCAAATTTAGAGAATATTAGAAACTTTTTACACGGATGCAATGAACGATTTACATTAGGATTCTTGACTGCCGTACCAGCGACTGCTACTTGCCAGTTGGTAACCAGCTCGCATTGCCTCCGACTTGCCCTATGGATACTGGCCTGCCGCCAGAATTCATGCAATCACTCACCGACCTTAATGGCCCGGGCAATTTCCTGATAACGGAATTAACCTGTCCACTGTCAGCTCCAGGGAATTCAGGAATCACCGGGAGAAATCGCAAGTTGCTGCCGCGCTAGTGGAACAACCAGCGAGGAACTGACGACCGAGGCTTCATCGCGCGTTAAAGCAGCTGGCCCCAATCCTCACTGAGGATTGAGGCCAGCTGATTGGCTGCAAGGACTACTTGGTCAGCAGTTCAAGAGCCTTGTTCAGGGTTGCGCTTGGGCGCATGGCCGCTGCGGTCTTGGCTTCGTCTGGGCGGTAGTAGCCACCCAGCTCGACAGCCTCGCCCTGAACGGCAGCCAGCTCGGCAACAATGGCTTCTTCATTCTCGCCCAGTGCCTTGGCAACTGCGGAGAAGGCCTCGGCCAGTTCTGCGTCCTTGTCCTGCTTGGACAGCTCTTCAGCCCAGAACTTGGCCAGGTAGAAGTGGCTGCCGCGGTTATCCAGCTCGCCCACCTTGCGCTTAGGCGACTTGTCTTCCAGCAGGAAGGTGCCGGTTGCAGCGTCGAGGGTATCGGCCAGCACCTGGGCGCGGGCGTTGCCGGTGGTCACTGCCAGGTGCTCGAAGGAAGCACCCAGGGCCATGAACTCGCCCAGCGAATCCCAGCGCAGGTGGTTCTCGTTCACCAGCTGCTGCACGTGCTTCGGAGCCGAGCCGCCGGCACCGGTCTCGAACAGGCCGCCGCCAGCCAGCAGCGGAACGATCGAGAGCATCTTGGCCGAAGTGCCCAGTTCCAGGATCGGGAACAGGTCGGTCAGGTAGTCGCGCAGCACGTTGCCGGTCACCGAGATGGTGTCCTCGCCCTTGCGGATGCGGTCGATCGAGTACTGGGTCGCCTCGACCGGGGAGAGGATCTCGATGGTCAGGCCCTCGGTGTCGTGCTCCTTGAGGTACTCGTTGACCTTGGCGATCAGCACTGCGTCATGCGCGCGGTTCTCATCGAGCCAGAAGACAGCCGGGGTCTGGGAGGCGCGGGCGCGGTTCACTGCCAGCTTCACCCAGTCGCGGATGGCTACATCCTTGGTCTGGCAGGCGCGCCAGATGTCGCCAGCGAAGACCTGGTGCTCGATGAGCACTGCATCGTTCTCGTCGACGATCTGCACGTGGCCGTTGCCAGCGATTTCGAAGGTCTTGTCGTGCGAGCCGTATTCCTCGGCCTTCTGCGCCATCAGGCCGACGTTCGGCACAGTGCCCATGGTGGTCGGGTCGAACGCGCCGTTGGCACGGCAGTCGTCGATGGCCACCTGGTAGATGCCCGCGTAGGAGGAATCCGGGAGAACGGCCAGGGTGTCTGCGGTGTTGCCCTTGGCATCCCACATCTTGCCGCCCAGGCGGATCATGGCCGGCATCGAAGCGTCGACAATCACGTCCGATGGAACGTGCAGGTTGGTGATGCCCTTGTCGGAATCGACCATGGCCACTGCCGGGCCTTCTTCCAGGCCCTTGGCGATCAGCTTCTCCACGCCGGCGCGCACCTCGTCGGACAGCTCGTCCAGGCCGCCGAGGATGGCTGCCAGGCCGTTGTTCGGGTTCAGGCCGGCTGCTGCCAGCTCGTCGCCGTAGGTTTCGAACAGCTCGGAGAAATAGGCCTTCACCACGTGGCCGAAGATGATCGGGTCGGAGACCTTCATCATGGTGGCCTTCAGGTGAGCCGAGAACAGCACGCCCTCTTCCTTGGCGCGGGCCACGGAGTTCTTCAGGAACTCGGACAGGGCCGCGGCGTGCATGACGGTGCCGTCGATGACTTCGCCGGCCAGCACGTCGAAAGGCTTCTTCAGGACCTTGACTTCGCCGTCTTCGCCGACGAAGCGGATCGAGATCTTCTTGTCCGCGTCGATGACTACGGACTTCTCGTTGGCAGCAAAGTCGTCAACGCCCATGGTGGCCACGTTGGTCTTCGAATCAGCGGCCCACTCGCCCATGGAGTGCGGGTACTTGCGAGCGTAGTTCTTCACGCTCAGTGGTGCACGGCGGTCCGAGTTGCCCTCGCGCAGGACCGGGTTCACAGCCGAACCCTTGATCTTGTCGTAGCGCGCGCGGACATCGGTCTCTTCATCCGAGGTCGGGTTATCCGGGTAGTCAGGCAGCGCGTAGCCGGCAGCCTGCAGCTCGGCGATGGCAGCCTTCAGCTGCGGGATCGAAGCCGAGATGTTCGGCAGCTTAATGATGTTTGCATCCGGGGTCTTGGCCAGGTCGCCAAGTTCTGCCAGAGCATCACCGATGCGCTGCTCTTCGGTGACATAATCCGGGAAGGTAGCGATGATGCGACCAGCCAGCGAGATGTCGCGGGTCTCAAGTTCCACACCGGCGGTCGAGGCGAAGGCCTCCACGATTGGCAGGAACGAGTGGGTCGCCAGCATAGGCGCTTCGTCGGTGTGGGTGTAAATAATCTTTGCCATAGGTGTGGCGTCTCCCTGAACGTCGTGCGGAAGCGGTGTTACCGCCCTGAACTCAACGTTCCAAATCTACCTGATTTTGCTCTGCACCACACTTTGCGGCAGCGGGAAATACGCGCGGCAACGCCGTTTATTCACCGAAATGCCGGGCTGGACAGCCTGCAAGCAGTTCGTCACATTTAAGTTAATCAGCGATAACTCAACAGAGTTATTCGCTATTCGGCTCTTCCGCCGGCCAGCACTTCGAGATTCGCCATGGCCTCATCGAAGAGCTCAACTGGATCTGCAGGCTCCCCGGCGCGTTCCGCCTGGCCGAAGCTCTGCCAGGCCACGCGCCAGAGGGCGGCCAAGGCTTCGCCAATCATCAAGGCGGGCATGGCCGGCACCAGCCCGCGGCGGCGCAGCTCCTGCGAGGTGGCAGCGCAGAAGGCTTGATCTTGCCGGGTGATGGCCAATAGCAGCTTCGGCTCCGTGGCAATCAACCGGGAAATGCGGCGGTATTCATTGCCGCGGATCTCGGCAACAAGGATCCGGCGGCATTCGTTGGCCAGCAGCCGGAAAATCTGCGCGCTCGTGGAGCCGTCAGCAATGGGGCATTCGGTCACGGCCTGGATCAATTCATGCTGCGCCGGCACCATGGCCGCTTCCCTGGATTCGCAGTAGCGGAAGAAGGTCCGCTCGGAAATGCCGGCCCGGGCAGCGATCTGCCCCACGGTCACCGATTCCAGGCCATGGAGTTCCACCAGGTCCAGGGTTGCTGCCCGGATGGACTGGATCGTTGCCTCTTTGCGTTCCTCGCGAATCCCCATGGCGCTCTCCGATGCTCCGGACTGCCTGTGCTGCGCAGGCCTCGTCCACCAAAATTGTTTCCTGTCACAGTCTGACAGATTCGCTTACGAAAAAGTGGCAGAGTGTGACAGTATTTAGCGGTTGACACTCCACAGGAAGAAGACTTCGTGACTACAAATCCCCCTAGAACCAGCACCAAGCCAAGCGCGGCGCCCGCCGGGCAACTCTCCACCAAAACCCTGACAGGCATCATCGCCTCGCTGGCCCTGGCCGCTTTCATGATGATCCTGAACGAGACCGTGCTCACGGTAGCGCTGCCCGGCATCATGCAGGACATGGGCATTTCGGCGTCCACCGGCCAGTGGCTCACCACCGGATTCCTGCTGACCCTGTCGGTCGTCATCCCCACCACCGGCTTCCTGCTGCAGCGCTTCGCGCACCGGTCGCTGTTCTTCTTCGCCATCATCAGCTTCATCCTGGGCACTGCCATCGCGGTGCTGGCGCCGAGCTTCGGCTTCTTGCTGCTGGCACGCGTTATCCAGGCCGTCGGCACGGCCATCGTCCTGCCTTTGCTGATGACCACCACCTTGACGCTGGTGCCCGTCCACCAGCGCGGCACCATCATGGGCCTGAACTCGATCGTCATCGGCGTCGGCCCGGCTATCGGGCCTACCGCCTCGGGGGCCATCGTGCACGCCTTGGGCTGGCACTACATCTTCATCCTGATGCTGCCAATCGCCGTGGCGGTCCTGGTACTGGGCGCCATCTTCTTCAAGATCCCTTCCAGTGCACGCAAGATCAAGGTGGATTCCGCTTCGGTCCTGCTATCCGCCTTGGCCTTCGGGTTCCTGGTGTACGGCATTTCCAGCATCGAGCATGCCGCGGATAACGCCACGATGATGATCGCCAGCTTCGCCATCGGCCTGGTGGCCCTGGCACTGTTCATCATCCGCCAGGTCAAGCTGTCCGCCAGCGGCCGCGAACTGCTGAACCTGACCCCGTTTGCCTCGCGCAGCTTCAGCTTCGCGATCGCGATGATCATGATTGCCTTCGGCACCCTGCTCGGTTCGCTGATGATCGTGCCGATCCTGCTGGAATCCGGGCAGGGCGTCGACTCGCTGCAGATCGGCATCATGCTGCTTCCCGGCGGACTGGCACAGGCCATCGCCTCGCCGATTTTCGGGCGGATCTACGACAAGCGCGGTCCGCGCCCGGTCCTGATCCCCGGCGCCGTGTTCCTGGCCGCCGGGCAGTGGATGTACGCCACCGTGACCGCGCAGACCGAATTGTGGATGTTCATGCTCTGCCACATCGTCTTCTCCATCGGACTGGCGCTGCTGATGACCGGTCTGATGTCCTCCGCGATGGCTTCGGTGGATCCGCGCCTGTTCGGCCATGGTTCAGCGATCTTCAACACCGCGCAGCAGCTGGGCGGTGCCATCGGCACCACGGTCTTCGTGACCGTGATGTCGCTGCTGTCAAAGGTCCAGCTGGACGCCGGGTCCGAGCTGGCCGAGGCCTTGTTCTCTGGCGCGCATATCTCGTTCATCGTCGGCGCCGTGCTGGCCACGATCGGGATCGTCTTCGCCTTCATGATCAAGGGCGAGAAGCCGCACGCGAATCACTGAGGCGCCACTTCGGCGTTGCTGGCCCTCAAGGCCTGGATGCCCAGACGCTGACCTCCGGGAAAGCAGCAGGCATCCCGGATAAATATAGTGTTCAGCCCGAGCGGAGGAATTCCTGGTGGAATTCCTCCGCTCGGGCTTCATTTGTCCTTGGAGGCACCCCGGGCTGTCGGCCGCTTCCTTGTCCGTTGGGTTCTGGGCAGTTGCATGGCTATGGCGACCTCATAAGTTCCCCCAACGCGAGGCTGGCCACGAAACCGCCTGGTCCGCGATCTTCAAGCAGCGACCGCGGCTTGGGCGCAACTAAATTCTTGAGAAGTTGGTTTTAGGGTGCCATTACCCCTTGTCCGGCCCTCGGACCGTGCCGAGAACCGACCCACGTTCTGCCCATCACGGCCTTCTCGCCTTGCCTGCAAGGTGATAGCTTGAAGGCCAATCAGGGAAAACCAGAAGCCTTGGTCTTCCTCACCCCCGGGTCACCGGGCAGCCAGACAGGGGACACAACATGGCAGCATTGCCGGAAACCGATATGAGCGATCTGGCCATTGCCTCGCGGGCAGTGCTCAGGCCGATCTCCCGGATTGCCGAGGCGGCCGGAATCCCGCAGGACGCGCTGGAGCCCTACGGCAAGTACAAGGCCAAAATTGATCCTGCCCTGCTGCCGGCCAACGGAAGCCGGCCCGGAAAAGTCGTCCTGGTCAGCGGCATGTCCCCGACGCCGGCGGGGGAAGGCAAATCCACCATGGTGGTGGGCCTGGGCGACGCGCTGGCTGCCACCGGGACCAAGACCATCATCGCGCTGCGCGAGCCCTCAGTCGGCCCGAGCTTCGGGATGAAGGGCGGAGCCACCGGCGGAGGCCAATCCCAGGTGCTGCCCATGGACGAGATCAACCTGCATTTCACCGGGGATTTCCACGCCATCACCAGTGCGAACAACCTTCTCATGGCCATGCTCGACAACCACCTGCAGCAGGGCAACGAGCTTGGCATCGACCCGCGATCCATCACCTTCAAGCGGGTGCTGGACATGAACGACCGCGCATTGCGCCACGTGGTGATCGGCCTGGGCGGTACCGCCAACGGGGTGCCGCGCGAAACTGGCTTCGAAATCACCGCCGCCTCCGAGGTCATGGCTGTTTTCTGCCTGGCCACCGGGCTGGCGGACCTGCGCGCCCGGTTGGGCAGGATCACCGTCGGATACACCTACGCCAAGGCCCCGGTCACCGCCGATGACCTGGGCGCGGCGGGTGCGATGGCGCTGCTGCTTAAGGAAGCCATCAAGCCCAACCTGGTGCAGAGCATCGGGGGCACTCCCGCGCTCATCCACGGCGGGCCCTTTGCCAACATCGCCCACGGCTGCAACTCGGCCATCGCCACCAACACCGCCCGCGCACTGGCCGACGTGGTGGTGACCGAAGCCGGCTTCGGCACCGATCTGGGCGCCGAGAAATTCATGGACATCAAGGCCCGCTACGCCGGGTGCCCGCCGGACACGGTGGTCATTGTCGCCACCGTTCGCGCACTGAAGATGCATGGTTCGGTGCCCAAGGATGAGCTGGGGGAAGAAAACGTCGAGGCCGTGCGGGCCGGGCTGCCGAACCTGGAACGCCACGCCTCGATCGTCTCGAAGTTCGGCATCCAGCCGGTGATCGGCATCAACCGCTTCACTACGGATACCGATGCCGAGCTGGAAGCGGTCACCGGCTGGGCAAAACAGCAGGGCATTGCCTGCGCCATCGCCGATGTCTGGGGCCAGGGCGGCTCCGGAGCAAGCGAGCTGGCCGCCATGGTGCTGCGGACCATCGGGGAACCGGGCAATTTTGCCCCGCTGTACGAGCTGCAGCAGCCGGTCGAGGACAAGATCCTGGCCCTGGTGCGCGGCGTCTACGGGGGCGAAGGCGTCGAGTACTCCCCCAAGGCCCGGAGGATGCTCCAGCAGATCCACGACAATGGCTGGTCGCACCTGCCGGTCTGCATCGCCAAAACCCAGTACTCCTTCTCCGATGACCCGCAGCTGCTAGGCGCCGCCAGCGGATTCACTGTGCAGGTCCGCGAGCTGATCCCCAAGACCGGTGCCGGATTCATCGTGGCCATCACCGGGGCGCTCACCACGATGCCGGGCCTTCCGCGGGTGCCAGCGGCCCTGCACATGGATGTCGACGAGCACGGCAACGCCATCGGACTGTCCTAGCGGCCGGGCAAGACCGCGGGGATCGCCAGCGTGCCAGGATTCCACGGCGGGCGAACATGGTAATTCCCTGATCGCACCGCTTTTCGCCACGATTCACGGCTAGGCTATGTGAACCAGCACCCGATAGCTGGCAATCAAGCAAGGCACGGATGAAGGGAAATAACCATGGGAACCGAAAACCACGACGAAACCACAGGTCCAGCTCAGACTCCGGACCCAGAGGGCAAGAACACTACTGTCCCTGATCCGGATGCGGCCCAGAACGCGCCTATTCCGTTCGGGCATGAAGATTCCGACGGCGAAGAAGGCCAGTAGCCGCACCGCCAGCCACAAGACCTGCCCGAGGCCAGGATTCCGCAAGGATTCCTGGCCTCGGGCTTTGCTATTCCACGTGCAAAATGCCTGATCAGATGACAGATGGGAGCACCACTCCAGCGGAATTCCGGGAAGCGATGCTCAAAAACCCTGCCAAGATTGTTGAACAATTACCGAAAGTGGGGCATTCTTTTACCAAGAGGTTTTCACGAGACGGGGATCACAATGCCATACATAGACCTGAATTCAGACGTAGGCGAGTCGTTCGGCAACTGGACGATGGGCGACGACGCCGCCATCTTCACCTCCGTGTCTTCGGCCAATGTAGCTTGCGGGTTCCACGCTGGAGACCCCAGCACCATCGCCCAGACCTGCCGCGATGCGGTCAGCGCCAACGTCACCATCGGAGCCCATGTGGGCTACCGCGACCTGGCCGGTTTCGGCCGCCGCTTCCTGGACTGCTCGGCCACCGAATTGGCCGATGACATCCTCTACCAGCTAGGAGCCCTGCAGGCCCTGGCACGCTCCGCAGGCAGCGAAATCAAGTACGTCAAGCCGCACGGCGCCCTGTACAACACCATCGTGCACCACCAGGTGCATGCCCAGGCCGTCATCGATGCCATCAAGGCCTTCGGCACCGACCTGCCGGTCCTGCTGCTGCCAGGTTCTGTCGCCCTGCAAAAGGCCGAAGCCGCTGGCCTGCGCGGCGTCGCAGAAGCCTTCGCCGACCGCAACTACACCCCCGAGGGCACCCTGGTCTCCCGCCGCGAATCCAACGCCGTATTGCACGACCCCGTCCAGGTCACCGAGAACATGGTCCGCCTGGCCACCGAAGGCACCATTGTTGCCGTGGACGGCAGCACCATCAAGATGGAAGCCGAGAGCATCTGCCTGCACGGGGATACTGCCGGTGCAGTGGCCATGGCCAGCGCCGTGCGCGCAGGACTGGAACATGCCGGCGTGCAGATCCGGAGCTTCGCGTGAGCATCCTCGCCATTCACCGGGCAGGTTCCCATGATCTGCTCATCGACCTGGACTCGCTCGATGCTGTCTTGGCGCTCAACGCCGCCTTGGAAACCTCTCCCCTGTCCGGACAGCGCGACCTCTTGGCGGCCGCGCAAACGGTACTGCTGAAATTCGATTCCGCGCAGAGCGCCGAACGGGCCATGGCAGCCCTACCAGAACTTGAAGTAGCTTCTGCACTCCACGCTGCGGGCAAGCTGGTTGAAGTACCAGTGAATTACGATGGCGAAGACCTCGCCGCAGTGGCCGAGCTGACCGGGCTGAGCACCGAAGCTGTGATCAATGCGCACACCAGCCAGAGGTGGCGTGCAGTATTTGGCGGATTCGCTCCCGGCTTCGCCTATCTGCTCGGCGAAAACCAGGACTTGCATGTCCCGCGCAGAGACTCCCCGCGCACCAAGGTGCCCGCCGGAGCGGTGGCGCTCGCCGGTGAGTACTCGGCCGTCTATCCGCGCCAATCCCCCGGAGGCTGGCAGCTGATTGGACATACCGATCTGCAAATGTGGGATTTGCAGCGCCAAAATCCTGCATTGATCCGGCCGCAGGATACCGTGCAGTTCGTCCGGGCCACCCGGAAAATATCGGTGAGCCAGGCACCCGCCGCACAAGACGAAGCATCAGGGCAGGCACTTGCCGGTGGCCTGAAAATCATCGACGCCGGCCTGCAGTCCCTGCTCCAGGATGCCGGACGCATCGGCTATGGCAACCTCGGAGTTGGCGTTGCAGGAGCCGCAGACCCGGCCGCCTTCCACCAGGCCAACCGCCTGGTGGGCAACCAACCAGGCCAGGCCGTGATCGAGAACCTCGGCAGCCGCATCACCGTTGAAGCCGAGCAAGACCAGGTGCTGGCGCTTACCGGCGCCGAAGCAGAACTCTGGATCACCCCGGCCGAAGACGACCAGGTCCGCACCCCGCGCCAGGCCGCGGCCAATGCACCGTTCGCGCTGCTGCACGGCGAGCGCCTGGAGGTTGAACCCGCCGGCCGCGGACTGCGCAGCTACCTTGCGGTGCGCGGCACCATCGAGCAGGAACCGGTCCTCGGCTCGCTGTCCACCGACACCCTCTCCGGCGTCGGTCCCCAGCCTCTGCAAGCCGGTGGCATGCTGCCGGTGAACCGCCCGCAGCTGGGCCACATCGTTGGCAACAGCGAACCGAGCACCCTGCCGGTCCCAGACGATAACGGCGTGTACACGCTGCGCGCCATGCCCGGTCCGCGTGCCGATTGGTTTGGCCAGGCGGGCCTGGACCAGCTCGCCGCCCAGATTTGGGATGTCACCAGCGAATCCAACCGCGTGGGCGTGCGCCTGGATACCGGGCAGCAGCCGCTGCAGCGCGTCCGCTCCGGGGAACTGGCCAGTGAAGGCGTAGCCCGCGGATCCTTGCAGGTGCCGCCCTCCGGCCTGCCGGTGCTGTTCCTCGCAGATCACCCGGTCACCGGCGGCTATCCGGTGATCGCCACCGTCATTGCCGAAGACCTCAGCGCAGCCGCGCAGCTTCCGCCCGGAAGCAGAATTCGATTCGAACTCCATCCCGCTGCCGGCCACGCGGCATCAGACGCCTAAGGAATTGCCATGAAAAAAGTTCTCATCGCCAACCGAGGCGAAATCGCGGTCCGCATTGCCCGGGCGGCCACCGACGCAAATATTTCGTCGGTAGCCATCTACTCGGACCCGGATGCCGACGCCCTGCACGTGCGCCGCGCAGATGAAGCGTACCCGCTGCACGGTTCCACCGGTGCGGACACCTACCTGGATATCGAGAAGATCATCGAGATTGCCAAGCGCTGCGGCGCCGATGCGGTGCACCCCGGCTACGGTTTCCTCTCGGAGAACGCGAACTTCGCCACCGCCGTCATCGAAGCCGGCATGAGCTGGATTGGTCCGCCTCCCGCGGCCATCGAAGCACTGGGCAACAAGGTCACGGCCCGGCAGATCGCGGTGCGCGCAGGTGCGCCGCTGGCCCCGGGCACCGACGGCCCGGCAGCGGACGCCGGCGAGGTGCGGGCCTTCGCTGAAGAGTACGGCGTGCCGGTCGCCATCAAGGCGGCCTTCGGCGGCGGTGGCCGCGGCATCAAGATCGCCTACTCGCTCGATGAGATCTCCGATGCTTTCGAGTCCGCCACCCGCGAGGCCACCGTGGCCTTTGGCCGTGGCGAGTGCTTCGTGGAACGTTTCCTGGCCAAGCCGCGCCACGTCGAGGCCCAGGTGCTGGCCGATACCCACGGCAATGTGGTGGTCGTCGGCACCCGCGACTGCTCCTTGCAGCGCCGCCACCAGAAGCTGGTGGAAGAGGCGCCGGCCCCGTTCTTGACCGATGAGCAGCGGACCAGGATCCACGAGTCCGCGAAGGCGATCTGCAAGGAAGCCGGATATGTCGGGGCCGGCACCGTGGAATACCTGGTGGCCCAGGACGGGTTGATCTCCTTCTTGGAAGTCAATACCCGTTTGCAGGTGGAGCACCCGATCACCGAGGAGACTTCCGGCGTCGATCTGGTGGCCGAGCAGTTCCGCATTGCCGATGGCCTGCCGCTGTCCATTACCGAGGACCCGCAGCCCACCGGCCATGCCATCGAATTCCGCATCAACGCCGAGGACCCGGCTCGCGGCTTCCTGCCTGCGCCGGGCACCGTGGAGCGGTTCGAAGCGCCAACCGGCGCCGGCGTGCGGGTGGACTCGGGCGTGCGCAGCGGCTCGGTCATTCCGCCGTTCTACGACTCGATGATCGCCAAGCTGATTGTGCGCGGTGCCGACCGGAACCAGGCTTTGCGCCGTGCCCGCCTGGCGCTGGAAGAAATCAGCATTGCCGGTGTTCCCACGGTCCTGCCATTCCACCGCGCCGTCATCGAGCACGAAGCGTTCAACGGCGAATCCCTGGGCGTCTACACCACGTGGATCGAGGACGAGTTCCTCAACGAGGTGGAGGCCAGCGACGAGATGGATCTGGACCAGCGCGATACCAGCCGTGAAACCATCACCATAGAGCTCGACGGCAAGGCCGTCCAGCTGGGTCTTCCCGCTGCACTGACCAACGCGTTGCGCAATACCCCGGGAGCCGGCACCGCCGCCGCCACCCAGGATGATGCTGCCGGCGAGGTCGATGCCGCCGCGGTACGCAGCACCATGGACGGGAACCTCGTCCGCTTCGCTGCAGAAGATGGCAGTGCAGTCGCCGAAGGGCAGAGCATTGCCATCGTCGAGGCGATGAAGATGGAATCCACCATCACCGCGCACCGTGATGGCATCTTCCGTGCAGCGGACTTGAGCGCAGGGTCAGCCGTACGCCGCGGCGACACCTTGGGCACCATCGGCTAGCGTCCAGGCCATGAAGTCCGTACCCGCAAGCCAGTTGGGATAAATTGGAAGCATGAAAGCCACCAGCAGCACCTCGCATCCAGCCAAGGCCCCTCACGCGCACAGCGGGCTCTGGGCTGCCAATGAGCTGCGCCGCCGCATTGCCGAAGGCGAGCTATTGCCCGGTGACAAGCTTTCCGAACAGACCCTGGCTGAATCGTTGGGGCTCTCGCGCAATACCTTGCGCGAGAGCTTCACCTTGCTCAATAGCGAGCTGATCATCACCCGGATCCCCAACCGGGGTGTTTTCGTGGCTTCTCCGGATGCTGATGATGTGCGGGAAATCTATGCGGTGCGCCGCACGGTCGAGCCTGCATGCCTGGCATG
Source organism: Arthrobacter sp. JUb119 (assembly GCF_024807995.1). Taxonomy (NCBI): domain Bacteria; kingdom Bacillati; phylum Actinomycetota; class Actinomycetes; order Micrococcales; family Micrococcaceae; genus Arthrobacter; species Arthrobacter sp. JUb119. The sequence goes on along the minus strand of NZ_JANUFE010000002.1, from coordinate 114,789 downwards.
GGGCCAAGACATTGATCTGGACCGGTTGGGCAAAATCATCGAGGAGGCTCGCACAGGTCTGGCTGCCGGCGACGTGCCGCGGATGGCCAATGCCAATCAGGCTTTCCACAAGCAGCTGGTGGCCTCCTCCGACAGCGAACTGCTCCAGGAGCTGATGAGCCGCGTGCTGGCTCGTATGCGCCTGGTCTTCCACGCCATGAGCGACGCCCCGGATTTCCATTCGCACTACGTAGAACGCAATGCGAATCTGCTGGCCATGCTCCGTGCCGGAGAGCGCCTGGAAGCCGCCCAGACCCTGCGCGGCTATCTCGACACCGCTGAAGCTGAATTGCTCAGCCACATCGCCCAACGCCCGGAGTAGGCATGGAGCAGGGACTCGGCCCATTCCGCTTGCGATTTCCATCTCATCCGCGCCGTGCATTCCTCACTGCTTTGCGGCAAATGACAGCCTCCAGCGCATGCCTCATCGGGTTGCGCACTCTTGTTTTCCACGGATGCCCCAGAGGCCAAATCCGGGCTTGCCCCGCGGAATTTCCACTGCGATCACCGATTTTCCGGATCTTTGATGCTATCGCCGCCGCCAGCCTGCCGGTGCGGGCAGCCGCAAGCCCAGCGCCCTGCGGGTTTCCTCGACGCACGGACAAGCCAAGCAAGCACATAGATAGCCAACGTATGGTTTAACGAAACCATTGCGCGCCACGGCCGTTTCATCACGGCCTAGGCCCTCGTCCCCTGCTTGGAAGGTCGCACCACCCGTGAAATTGCCTGTAGCCGAATTGCACATCCACCTTGAGGGAACGCTGGAACCAGAAATGATCATGGCGCTGGCGGCAAAAAACGGTGTTGAGCTGCCCTATGCCACCGTTGACCAGCTGCGTGCCAAGTACCAGTTCAGCAATCTGCAGTCCTTCCTCGACCTGTTCTATGCGAATATGGCGGTCTTGCGCACCGCTGGAGACTTCCACGAAATCACCGTGGCCTACCTGCAGCGCGCCCATGACTCCGGCGTGCGCCATGTGGAATTGTTCTTCGATCCACAAGCTCACATCCAGCGCAGATTGGGCCTGGGCGAGGTCATCGCCGGCATCCGTTCCGGCCTGGCCGAGGGCGCAGAACGCTGGGGGATCTCCCACAAGCTCATCGCGTGCTTCTGGCGCCATGCCCCAGCGGAAGAAGCGATGGACTTGATGAAGGTGCTGGTCGCCGAGAAGCACGATATCGATGGCATCGGCCTGGATTCCTCGGAGGTGGGTTTCCCTCCCGAGCTGTTCCAGGAAGTCTTTGCCTATGCCCGCGCCCACGGCCTGCACGTCGTTGCCCATGCGGGCGAGGAAGGCCCTGCTGACTACATTTGGCAGGCGCTGGACTTGCTGGAGGTTGAGCGCGTGGACCACGGCATCCGTTGCCTGGACGACCCGACGCTGGTTCAGCGCTTGGTCGACGAGCAGATGCCTTTGACTGTCTGCCCGCTATCCAACATCCGCTTGCGTGCGGTGGACACCATGGCCGATCATCCGTTGCCGCAGATGCTCGAAAAGGGCTTGAAAGTTTCGGTGCATTCCGATGACCCTGCCTACTTCGGCGGCTACATGGATGCCAACTTTGCCGCGCTCATGGCAAGCTTCAACTTCAGCACCGGGCAGCTGGCTACGCTGGCAAGGAATTCTTTTGAATCCGCATTCCTGGATGAAGAATCCAAGCAGGTACTGCTTGCCGAAGTCCAGGCCTGGGTTCAGCGGCAAAGCCTTTAGACATGGGAACGCGGCGGCCTCTTGGGGGAAGGCCACTGCGTTCGATCCAGGGCCAAAGGCCCTGGCGGGAACTTGGCGGCCCCCTTGGGGTGAGGCCGCCTCGTTCGGTCTATGGGCTAGGGAACCTGGTATTGGGAATCCCTGATATCCGTAATGAGCATGTGCCCCGGTGCGTGGCCGATGGCCAAAGCCGGGCGGGACTCCATCACGGCTGCCTGCGGCGTGACGCCGCAGGCCCAGAACACCGGAATCGTCCCTTCCGGGATCTGCACTGCATCTCCGAAGTCCGGTGACCCCAGATCTGCTATGCCCAGCTCTTGGGGGTTCCCGATATGCACCGGAGCCCCGTGCACAGCTGGATAGCGCGAGGTAATGCGTACCGCGTCGGCAACCTGCGAGGCAGGAATCGGACGCATGGAGACCACCATCGGACCGGACATCGTGCCTGCCGACTGCGAGCGGATATTGGTCTTGTACATTGGCACGTTCACGCCCTGGTCGATATGCGCGATGGAAATGCCGCTTTCCATCAGTGCGCTCTCGAAGGTGAACGAGCAACCGACAATGAAGGTCACCAGATCATCACGCCAGTACATGGACAGGTCGGTGGGCTCATCCACCTTGACCCCGTTTTCGTAAACCATGTACTTCGGCACGTCGGTACGGATGTCCCCGCCTGCCAGCAACTCGTTGCTGGTCTGCCCCGCCTCCAGGACACCGAGGATCGGGCAGGACTTGGGGTTGCGCTGGGCAAAGAGCAGCACATCGAAGGCCAGTTCCCGTGGAACGATGATCAGATTTGCCTGCGCATATCCAGCGCTGATCCCGGCGGTAGGCAGCACCTGCCCGGCACGGAACAATTCGCGAGCTTCGCTCGGGGCCATCGCCGCACGTTCGGAATGCCCGAGATTCTTCAAGTCCTTCATGGTTGCTTGGCTCCTAGCCGTTCCAGAGGGCTGCCAGACCCGAAATCGAGTTCCAGCCGAGGTACACGCTGAGCAGCCAGGTCAAGGCGCCGATGACCAGCAGGGCCTTGGGGTAGTTGTATCCGTTCATCAGGTCGCGGCGGCGCCATGCGACCCAGAGCAGTATTGCGAAGCCCACCGGAAGGATCAGACCGTTGAAGGCTCCGGCGAAGATCAGCAGGGTTGCCGGCGCCTTGCCCAGGAACAGGTAGATGATCCCGCAGACCACGATGAAAGCCACGGTGATCAGGTTGCGGGTGCGCTCCGGGGTGGTGCGCTTGGTGATGAAGGAAACCGAAGTGTAGGCGGCACCGATCACACTGGTCAGCGCAGCGGCCCAGAGGATGACGCCGAAGGCACGGATGCCGATGGGGCCCGCGGCGTGGCCGAAAGCTTCGGCAGCCTTGTTGTCGCTGGTCAGCGCTACGCCTCCAGCCACAACGCCGAGGATCGCCAGGAAGAGCAGTACGCGCATGACACCGGTGACGATAATTGCCAGCGTCGAAGTGCTGGAGATCGCCTTGACATGCTCCACGCCCGATGTGCCCGAATCGATCATGCGGTGGGCGCCGGCGTAGGTGATGTAGCCGCCAACGGTGCCGCCGATCAGGGTGGTGATGATCAAGAAATCGATCTTCTCGGGGAGCACCACGTTGCGGATCGCATCGCCCACCGGTGGGGCAGCGACAATTGCCACGTACAGCATCAGCAGGATCATGACGGCTCCCAGCATCACCACAATGCGGTCCAATGCCATGCCGGCTTTCTTGGAAAGGAAGACCAGAATGGCGATGGCCGCGGAGATGGCGCCGCCAATTTTGGCGTCAACACCCAGCATGGCGTTCAGCCCCAGGCCTGTGCCGGCGATATTGCCGATGTTGAAGACCATGCCGCCGATGAATACCAGTGCGGCCAGTACCCAACCGATGCCAGGGACGACTTTGTTGCCCAGTTCCTGGGCACGCATTCCGGATACCCCGATCACGCGCCAGACGTTCAGCTGGACCGCGATGTCCACAAGGATGGAGACGACAATGGCGAAGGCGAAGGCCGCGCCAATTTGGACCGTGAACTCTGTGGTCTGGGTGATGAAGCCCGGTCCGATGGCGCTGGTGGCCATCAGGAACATGGCGCCTAGGAGCGCCGTGCGCCGCGCCTTGCTGCTTTGGGATGTTGACTCAGGAAGTGCCATGATGACGTTCCAATGCGATAGTGGTGACAGCTGTCACAGAATCAATGTAACGCACAAGACAATACAGGTTGTTGAACAACTATTGCAACGGGTTGTTCAACAATTTTCGAATTTTTGCGCTTTTAAATTACTGTGGCAGCTCACCCGCATGCCGGTTCAGCTGAAAACGCCAATATGAAGGTGATCAGGGCTCCGTGCGGCGATCAGGCAAATGGGGCCGCGCGGGCCTTCGATTACTCGGTGCCCTGCCCGGCCCCAAAGGTTTCTTGCCGCTGCATCCCAGGAAGCGCAGCGTTCAGGACTGCTTCGAATCGCCAAGCTCCTCGTGCTTGGCCTCGATTCCCTTAGGCGTCGCGGACTCATCGGTCAGTTCCTTTTTCACTTCCACGATATCCAGCACTCCGGTATCCGTGTACCACTCGGTTAGCGCCGGGTCATCGCTTTCGAAGTCCGCGCCCGCACCTTCCTCCTCGGGCACTGCGGCCACGCCGAAGACGAAGTCATCGCCATGCTCGTCGATGCCCCGGCGGACACCGCCGCGGATCGCCTCGACCGCATAGCGGTGGCGGATCATCAGCGGATCATTGCTCAGGTCCATGGCCCAGGAGATCATCACGCCGATCAGGATCACGGTGAACGGCAAGGCGCAGGTTACCATGATCGACTGCAAGCCAGACAGCGCGTTGCGTCCGCCGGCCAGCAGCAGAAACATGGCAATCAGGCCGAGGGCGACAGCCCACACAATGGTCACGGGCTTGGAGGGCTCGGGTCGACCGGACTGGGACATCGAGCCCATGACATTGGCTGCGGAATCCGCTGCCGTCACGAAGAACACCAGAATTGCCACCAGACAGACCACCCACATCACCGGGCTGAAGGGAAGATTCGAGAGCAGATCGAACATGACATTCTCACCTGAGTTCTTCACCTCCATGTCTTGCCCGGTCATCCGCATCCAGATGGCACTGCCACCGAAAACGACGAACCAGATGATGGAAATCGCGGCCGGCACAAAGACCACCACGGTCACGAATTGGCGCAGGGAGCGGCCCTTGGAAATCTTTGCAATGAACATGCCCACGAATGGCGACCACGAGATCCACCATGCCCAATACAGAGTCGTGTAGGCGGTCAAGTATTCCTTCTGCACCTCGCCCTGACTCGCGGCAACGGTAAGCATCTCAGGCAAGTTGCCGATCAGGGCAATCAGTGAGGTAGGAACCAAGTCCAGGATGAAGACCGTGGGTCCGGTGACCAGCACGAACAAGGCCATGGCTACGACGAGGGTCATATTCGCATTAGAAAGCAGGCGAATGCCCTTCTTGATGCCGGCTACGGCCGACAGCGTGAAGACCGCGGTCAGAATGCTGATCACGACGACAACATATCCGTTGCCCAGCTCCAGCCCGGTAATGATGTTCGTTCCGGTACGAATCTGCAGCGCGCCGATGCCCAGCGAGGTTGCAGTGCCGAACAGGGTCACCAGCACCGCGAAGATGTCGATGATCTTGCCCAGGACCTTGTTATTTCCTCCGGGGAATACCGGTTCGAAGAGCGAGGAGATCAGAGGCAGGCGACCGCGACGGTAGGACGCATACGCCAAGGCTCCGCCCACCAACGCATAGATGCACCATGCGAAGCTGGCTTGATGCAAAATCGAGTCGGTCATGGCTGGAAGCACCGCTGCCGCGGATTCCGCTTCGGCAGTTGTCGAAGGCGGCGGCGTGATGAAGTGGCTCAACGGCTCAAGCGGGCCGTAGAAGATCAAGCCAATGCCCAACCCCGCAGCGAAGAGCATCGAAATCCAGGAAATTGTCGAGAACTCGGGAACGCTGTCATCGGCGCCGAGGCGGATCTTCCCCGTCGGACCATAGCCGACCACCAGCATGAAAATGACGATTCCAACCACGGTGAGATTGAAGAGCCAGCCGAAGTTTTCCACGACCCAGCTCTGCATGGTCGTTCCCACCAGGTTCAGATTGCTCGGCGCGAAAATGGCCCAGACCAAGACCGCGGTTGAAACCAGCAACGCCACAACGAAGACGCTGCGGCGCGTCGAAAACTTGATTCCGGTGTCCTCAACGCTGATCCCCGGAATCAAACCTGGGTGGATCCCAAATGCTGGTTCCTTCGCGACACCGCGCAATGCGTTCTTAACCTTGTTGGCCTTCTTCCCCGAACTTTCTTGCATATCTGGAGAAGCCGAAGAAACTTCTCCAGACCTGTCTGCTGAACTTCTTGGACGTGACTTATCAGTATCCATAACTTCACATAATATTGCGTCGGACCCGATTAATTCCATTCCACCTGCTCGACCCCCGAAGAGAACCCTACCCATTAGGCTGTTCAGAAACTGGCATTCTCCCTAGGCAATCAGATGGATTAGTCGATTTGCCGCTTTGCACCGAGGACGGGAGCAGAGCCCGCATACGGCGGCCGTCATAGTGAGCTTGGTGCCTATCTGCTGGCAGCTTGCCAGCAAGCGAAGAAGGCTGCTGCTAAGACATTTGGATGTCTTGGCAGCAGCCTTCCTCACGACGCGGATCGACTAGTGGAAGAAGTGGCGTGCACCGGTGAAGTACATCGTGATACCGGCTTCGTTCGCTGCCGCGATGACTTCCTCATCGCGCACCGAACCACCGGGCTGCACGACAGCCTTCACTCCGGCATCGATCAGGATCTGCAGGCCGTCGGCGAATGGGAAGAACGCATCCGAAGCGGCCACGGAGCCCACGGCACGCTGTTCCGAAGCAGCCGCGTCAGCGTTCTCAGCGCCACCGGCTGCATCCGCGCCGGACTCGACCTTCACGCCCAGGGTGTTGGCACGTTCCACGGCCAGCTTGCAGGAGTCGATGCGGTTGACCTGGCCCATGCCGATGCCCGTTGCTGCACCATTCTTGGCCAGCAGAATCGCGTTGGACTTGGCAGCGCGCACGGCGCTCCAGGCGAATTCCAGATCTGCCAAGGTAGCAGCGTCAGCTGCTTCGCCGGCAGCAAGGGTCCAGTTCCCCGGGTTGTCGCCCTCGGCGTCGATCTTGTCGCCGGCCTGGACCAGCATGCCACCGCTTACCTGGCGGAACTCGTTCTTGTTGCGGCCATAGCCTTCTGGCAGGGCCAGCAGGCGGATGTTCTTCTTGGCGGAGAGGATCTGCACCGCTTCGGCCTCGAAGTCCGGGGCAATGACTACCTCGGTGAAGATGCCCTTGACGGTTTCTGCCATTTCCCTGGTGACCGTGCGGTTGGCGGCGATGACGCCGCCGAATGCGGACACCGGGTCGGTAGCGTGGGCCTTGCGGTGCGCATCAGCGATTGGATCTGCAGCGTCATCCGAAGCGACGGCCACACCGCAAGGGTTGGCGTGCTTGACCACAGCCACAGCCGGCTTCTCGAAGTCGTAGGCGGCACGCAGTGCTGCATCTGCGTCCACGTAGTTGTTGTAGCTCATTGGCTTGCCGTGCAGCTGATCAGCCTGGGCGATGCCGGCTGGAGCGGCTTCGTCAACGTAGAGTGCTGCCTGCTGGTGCGGGTTTTCGCCGTAGCGCAGCACATCGGCTCGCTGCAGGGCCACGCCTGCGTAGGCTGGCCAGTCGATGACGCCGTCGCCGTCCTCATCCAGGAACTGGCTTGCGGTCCACGAAGCTACCGCGGTGTCGTAGGCTGCGGTGTGAGCGTAGGCCTTGGCGGCCAGGCGCTGGCGGGTCTTCAGATCGAAGCCGCCCTCGGCTGCTGCTGAGATGACCTGCGGGTAGAAAACTGGATCAACCACGATGGAAACGGCGGCGTGGTTCTTCGCTGCCGAGCGGACCATGGCTGGGCCCCCGATGTCGATCTGCTCGACGACTTCATCCTGCGAGGCACCCGAGGCGACGGTCTGCACGAAGGGGTACAGGTTCACCACCACCAGGTCGATCTGCTCGATATCCATCGTGGAGAGGGTGTCCATGTGCTCGGTGACGCGGCGGTCCGCAAGGATGCCGCCGTGGATGCGCGGGTGCAGGGTCTTGACGCGGCCATCGAGCATTTCAGGGGAACCGGTCACCTGCTCGACCTCGGTCACGGGAATTCCAGCGGCAGCGATTTTCTTGGCTGTGGATCCGGTGGATACCAGCTGCACGCCTGCGGCGTGCAATCCAGCGGCCAGCTCCTCCAAGCCGGTCTTGTCATAGACGGAAATCAGTGCGCGACGGATAGCGACTTTGTCCAGCACGGTCTTACTCACGAAATTTTTCTCCCGGCGGTGAGAATGAATGGGGCGGGCAGCGCAGAGGCCACCGCCTTCATTCTAACCAAGGAAGGCACCGGAATTTCAGTTCGTGTCAAGCCCCTTCCGGCAATGAGGAAAGGTGCGGGAAATATGAAGAAAGCTGCTTGTCAGTCAGGCAAAGCTGCAGAAGTTTTTCTGCATGTTCTTCATCTGCGACATAGGCCACGAGATCTGCCTTGGTCCGTTCGCCCAACTCTTCGCGCAACGACCGGGCTACCGCAACCAGCGTGTGATAGTAGCGCTTAATAGTAGGTTCCCAGCCATCACGCGCTGCCAGTCCGGTCATCGCCTCGGACCATAGCGTGGCCGCGGGATCTTCGCATAAATCAATGGATGACCAGTGCCAATCGCTGGGTTCCCACTTATCCGAGTAGAAGCTCTCCTCGTCGCTGTCTTCCAGATCCGCTTCCAAGGAGGCCAAGACATCGTCGAGATCTTCCCCGTCGGAATCCTCGTCATCCGGCTCGTCTTCGTCTTCATCATCGGAATCCGTGATCAGCAGCGAATCGTCTTCCAATGTGACGGTTTCAGGTTCAAGGCTTCCATCGCCGTCGGCATCGGGACGGTCCTCGTAATCGGCAGGCTCATCGGCGTCTTCACCGCGTTCCACCAATTGCTCGCGAGACTCCGTGAGGCGATCTCGTTCCAGGGCCTGCACCGAGTTCAAGGCCAGCAACGGCATGGCGATGCTTTCGCTTTCCTCGGTGCTGACTCCATGCAAGGCAATGGCATAGAAGTCCTGGTCGGGGTGTCCAGCTATCACTTCCGCTGCGTGTCGAAGGGCAGTCACCCGTATAGCCTCTTCGAGAGCGGTCCAATCTACTCCCATGTCCAGAGATTACCCCCTTGCCGGCGCAGACAACAGGCCTTGACGTGGCGGGAGAAGAAGCGTAGAGAGCTACACCTGCAACCTGGTTTTCGGCTATGCTTCACGCGGTACAAACCATTTCTGCTCGCACACCGAAAGGTGCACCACTGTGTCTTCCGCACCCCTGCCTTCTGGCACATCGATCGTGCAAGAGCTGCCGTTCAAATGGAAGGTGCAGGGCACCATTTTCATTATCGGCGGACTCGGCTTCATGTTCGATGCCTGGGACGTGACCCTCAACGGCGCGTTGATTCCATTGGTCGCCGAAGAGTGGGGGCTTGACCGTCCCACCGCGGCCTTGCTGGGCACTTCCAATCTGGTGGGCATGGCCCTGGGCGCCTTCCTCTGGGGCGGGATCGCCGACCGCTATGGACGCAAGAACGCCTTCAGCCTGACGCTTCTGATGTTCTCGCTATTCACCATCCTCGGCGCGCTGTCCCCGAATTTCGGCTTCTTCGTCGCCTTCCGCTTCCTGGCCGGCGTCGGCCTGGGAGGCTGCATCCCGGTGGACTATGCGCTCGTCGGCGAGTTCACCCCTGCCAAGCTGCGCGGACGCGTGCTCACCGCCATGGATGGCTGGTGGCCGGTGGGCGCGGCACTGTCCTTCTTCGTTTCCGGGTGGGTGATGGCCACCGCCGATAATTGGAGGCTGATCCTGGCGGTCATGATCCTGCCCGCGTTCATGGTGTACCTGGTACGACGCTCCATGCCCGAATCCCCGCTGTTCTTGGCAGCCAAGGGCCGCGACGCCGAGGCCCGTGCGGTCATCGACCAGCTCGTGGAACGCACCGGGGCCACTGAGCGCGAGTACGTAATTGCACCTGTGGAATTGGAAAAGGCTCCGCGCTGGTGGGAGCAGGTCGCTTCGCTGTGGCGGTACTCCTGGAAGATCACCGCCACCAGCTGGCTGCTGTTCATGACCATTTTGCTGGTCTACTACCTGGCCTTGACCTGGTTGCCATCGATTCTGACCGAGGCCGGAATGGCCCAGTCAGCGTCGTTCTTCGCTACCGCGGTGATGGCCCTGATGGGGCTGGTGGGCGTTGTTCTGGCAGCATTGCTGGTGGAGCGGGTTGGCCGTAAATGGCTGCTGGCGATCTCCGCGCCAATCTCAGGCATCGTGCTTGTGATCGTAGCCCAGAACCTGCATATCCCAGCGACCGCGATCGCCTGGGTGCTGGTCTTTGGCGTGGTGGTCCAGGTCGCTATTCCGGTGCTGTATGCCTACGTTTCCGAGCTGTACCCCACCGAATTGCGCGCCAGCGGTTTCGGCTGGGCCTCGACCATGTCCCGCTTTGCCGCCGGCTTCGGTCCCCTGCTCTTCGCGGCCCTGTGGCCAGTGGTCGGGCTGGGCTGGCTCTTTGCCGGCGCGACTGCGCTGGTGCTGGTAGCCGTCGTCTTCATGTCGCGATTCGCTCCAGAAACCCGCGGCATGAGTTTGGATTAAGGATCATCTGCCAGCGGCGAATGCCAGCACCTTCTGGTGCTGGCATTTGCTAGTCCTGCGTAGTTTGCGGGCGCAAGCCATCGCGCATGATCTGCACGATGCGGTCCTCCAAACCAGGTTGGCTCTTGCTGAAGGCCCGCGGCAGTGGACGGGTCATGGCCCCGATGGTGGCAATCAGTTCTATCTCCGTTACGTCTTTGCGGACCAAATTCGCGTTTTTGGCCAAGTCCAAGGCGGAGTGCAGGGACTGGCCGGCCTGTGCCTGGACCTCCAGAATGCGGGGGCTGATCTTCTTTGGCAGTTGCAGCCCGAGTGCTTCGCTCAGTGCCCCGAGATTCTGCTGGACCAGCGTGCCAAGCAGAACTTCCCAAGCGTCCGTGTCGCCGTCTTCAAGCCGCTGAACCGCTGATTGGGAAGCGATTCGGATATCCCCAAGCGTGCCGAGGGTGACTTCTTCAACCAGCGCATTCCGGTCAGCAAAGTTTCGATACAGTGTGCCGATGCCCACTCCGCTGGCCTCTGCAATAGTTTCCATCGCAATCTGGGCGCCGTGTTCTGCAAATAATTCACGAGCTGCTCGAAGGATGTTCTCACGTCGCCGAAGAGCATCTGAACGCATGAGTGGAATCCGATCTGAAGGAAATTCTGGCGCACGACTTGCCACCTGACGATTTCACGATAGCGGACAGGCAGTGCTCTGACGAAGCGGAAATCAACTTTCCAGAACTAAAAGTTTGCTCCCCGCGCCCGCGCCCAGCCATTCCGCATTTCCAGAAACCGTGCTATCCCTAGGATCTAGAACCTCAAGGCCAAGGAATCCTCGGATATGCGTTTTCAGCTCATCAGGCACGGACAAACCCCATCGAATGTTGCCGGGCAGCTTGATACCGCTTACCCGGGTGCCAGCCTCACTCCGCTGGGGCATCGCCAGGCTCGTGCCCTGCCGCAGGCATTCAGTGGCGGGCAGCTGCAGTCCATCTATGCCTCGACGCTGAACCGCACGCAGCTGACGGCCCAGCCATTGAGCGAATCCACCGGACAGAAGCTGCAGGTCATTGACGGCCTCGAGGAGATTTCAGCCGGGACCTTGGAGATGCAGGCCGACGAGGCCTCACGCTATGCCTACGGCATGTGCCTGCATTCGTGGATGCATGGCGACTGGGAGCAGAAGATGTCCGGCGGGCCGAACGGCTACGACTTCATTGAAAGATATTCCAAGGCCCTGGAAACCATCGCCCGGGCACAGGACTACTCCGGCACGGTCGCGGTATTCAGCCATGGTGCCGCCATTCGCGTCTTCAGCGCATGGGCTACGAAGATGGCGCCTGCCGATGCCGCAGAGCTGCATATCGAGAATACCGGTGGCTCCTTGCTGGAATTGGGCATCGGCGGAACGTGGGCCTTGGAACGGTGGAATCCACAACCGCTCGGTGGCGACTTCGTTCGCGATGTTCTCACCGAGGACGTAACGGGTGGCGAGGACGGCATCCCCTGAGTACCCCGCTCCACCGGGGATCGCGAGTTGCACCAACTCAGCATCTATTTTTTCGGTAGTCTGGCAGGGGAGCTCATTTTCCGCTGAGCGCACAAACGGAAGGCCCTCATGCACGACGACATTTCCCTGACCACCGGACGCGTCCGCCGCGTTCTGACCGAACGTATCCTTCCAGCGATATATTCGGAAACCATGCCATTGGCCCTCTCCTGGCACGAATTGCCAGGAGAGCCGATAGCTCCTGCGCAGGGCCTTGCACTGGACTACCAGCCCACAGAGGTTGGTACCCCGTGGGGCGCGGCCTGGGGCACCACATGGTTCCATTTGCAGGGCCAGGTTCCGGCGCATTGGGCCGGACGCCGGGTGGAAGCCGTGATTGATCTGGGATTTGACGTCAACATGACCGGCTTCCAGTGCGAGGGCCTGGTTTACCGGCCGGACGGCATCACCATCAAGGCGATCAACCCGCGCAACCAGTGGGTGCCCATTGCCGGTCAGGCCGAAGGCGATGAGGTCATCGACTTGTACCTGGAAGCGGCATCCAACCCGGTGCTGCTGGACTACCACCCGTTCCTCCCCACCGAGCAGGGCGATATCCTTACCTCGTCTTCGCGCCGGCTGTACACCACCCGCCGCATGGACCTGGCGGTCTTTGAATCCGTAGTACACGAGTTGTCGCTGGATCTGGAAGTGCTGCTGGATCTGCAAGAGCAGCTGCCGGCCGGCCCGCGCAAGATGCAGATCCTGCAGGCCATGGACAACGCGTTGGACGTGCTCGACCTGCAGCGGATTACCGAGACCGCACAGGCCGCCCGCAAGGAGCTGGCAGAGGTCCTGGCCGCCCCAGCCGAGCACAGCGCGCACCAGATTTCCGCGATCGGCCACTCGCATATCGACTCGGCCTGGCTGTGGCCGCTGCGCGAAACCATCCGCAAGGTCTCCCGCACCTGCTCCTCGATGGTGGAGCTGCTGGGCGACGAGGAAGAATTCCTCTACGGCATGTCCAGCGCCCAGCAGTACAAGTGGCTCAAGACCCATCGCCCCGAGGTCTGGGATCGGGTGAAGAAGGCCATTGCCGACGGGCGCTTCCTGCCGCTGGGCGGCATGTGGGTCGAGTCCGATACCGTGATGCCCTCGGGTGAATCGCTGGTCCGCCAGTTCCTCTACGGCCAGAAGTTCTTCCGCGACGAATTCGGCATCGCTTCAAAGGGCGTATGGCTGCCCGATTCCTTCGGATACTCCCCTGCCCTGCCCCAGCTGATGCGCCGGGCCGGCTTCGAATGGTTCTTCACCCAGAAGATCTCCTGGAACCAGCAGAACAAATTCCCGCACCACACCTTCGATTGGGAAGGCATCGACGGCTCGCGCGTATTCAGCCACTTCCCGTCGATGGACACCTACAACTCGCAGCTCTCCGGGCAGGAAGTCGCCAAGGCCTCGCGCCAGTTCCGCGAAGCCCGGCTTGCCAACAACTCCATCGCACCGGTCGGCTGGGGCGATGGCGGCGGCGGCACCACCCGGGAAATGACCGGCAAAGCCAAGCGCCTGGCCAACCTGGAAGGCAGTGCCAAAGTCCGGTGGGAACACCCGAACGACTTCTTCGACCGGGCCAAGGCCGAGGTGCCCAACCCTCCGGTATGGGTGGGAGAGCTCTACCTGGAGCTGCACCGCGCCACGCTGACCAGCCAGCACCAGACCAAGTCGGGCAACCGCCGCACCGAGCAGCTGCTGGTCGAGGCCGAACTGTGGGCAGCCACCGCAGCCATCCGCACCGGGGCCGAATACCCGTACGAGCAGCTCGACGAACTGTGGGAAACCGTGCTGCTCCACCAGTTCCATGACATCCTGCCCGGCACCTCCATCGCCTGGGTGCACCGCGAAGTGGTGGCACGCTACGCCCAGGTCATCGAGCAGGCCGAGGCGCTGATCCGCGCCGCCCAGCAGCAGCTGGCTGGCGAGGGCTCCACCCCTATTGCATTCAACGGTGCGGCGTTCACGCGCAATAACCTGGCCTTCGGCCAGGCCAAGGAAGTGGAAGCCGTTCCTGTTTCCGCGGTCCGGGCAACGGCAGCCGATGGCGGCTACATCCTGGATAACTCGGTCATCCGGGTGGCGGTCAATGCCCAGGGCCTGATTGCCTCCGCGGTGGATCTGGCTACCGGCCGTGAAACTATTGCCGAGGGCCAGGAAGCGAACCTGCTGCAATTGCACCAGGACTTCCCGAACATGTGGGATGCCTGGGACGTGGACAAGTACTACCGCAACCAGGTCACCGACCTGCGCGAGCTCGATAGCCTGGAGCTGTCATCGCGCGAGGACGGCAGCCAGGTCATCACGATTGCCCGCAGCTTCTCCAAATCCACGCTGGTCCAGGAACTATCGCTGGCGCCAGGCTCGCGGACCGTGCAGATCTCGCAGAGTACCGATTGGCATGAGGCAGAGAAATTCCTCAAGGTCGCCTTCCCGCTGGATATCCGTGCCGAGCATGCAATTGCCGAAACCCAGTTCGGCTACCACAAGCGCGTTACCCACGTGAATACCAGCTGGGAAGCGGCGAAGTTCGAAACTTCCATGCACCGCTTCGTGCTAGCCGAGGAACCCGGCTTCGGCGCGGCACTGGTCAATGATTCCATCTACGGATTCGATGTCACCCGCGATGCCAAGGACGCGGCCGTCACGACAACCATGCGCCTGTCATTGCTGCGCGCCCCGCGCTTCCCGGATCCTGAAACCGACCAAGGCCTGCAGGCCCACCGCTACGGTTTGGTCATCGGCGCGGACGTGGCCCTGGCAACAGAAGCCGGCGCCTTGCTCAACAGCGCAGAGCGCGTCGTCCAAGGCGCCCACGGCGTGGACCCGCTGGTATCGGTCACCGGCGAAGGCCTGGTGATTTCCAGCGTGAAGCTGGCTGCGGACCACTCCGGCGATTTGGTGGTGCGGGTCTATGAATCCCTGGGGCGCCGTGCCAGCGGCAGCCTGTTGGTCAACGCGCAGGCCTTGTCTGCAGCCACCGCGAGCCTGCTGGAAGATGAGCTGGCGGGGCAAGTCCTCGAGCTTTCCGATGGTGCAGTGCCGCTGAAGCTGGGCGCTTTCGAAGTGCGCACCCTGCGCTTCGCCCTGGCCAGGTAACCGCGGGTTCCGGGGCTGGACCTTCGCACGCCATGGCGTGCGAAGGGCCAGCCCCGCTGCAATCCACGGTCCTGGCTTGCGGGAATCACTGGATCAGTCTCCCGTCCGGAGCAACCGCATATCCGACCCCGCCTACGCCCTGGCCGTTGGTATCACCGGGCTTGGCGTCCTAGCCGGGGAGGATTCCGCCGACCCCTACCAGGGCGATGGCTCATAGTCCTTGAGGAAGCAGCCAAACAGGTCAATGCCGCGTTCCCCGTCAACGATCGGCTGGTACACCCGGGCCGCGCCATCAATCAGGTCCAAGGGGGCGTGCCATCCGTCGGCAACTTTCCGGACCTTCGCATCATGCGGGCGCTCATCGGTGATCCACCCGGTGTCCACCGCGCTCATGAGGATCCGGTCGGTCTTCAGCATCTCTTCCGCGCTGGTGCGGGTGAGCATGTTCAGCGAGGCCTTGGCCATATTGGTGTGCGGGTGCCCGGCCCCCTTGTAGCGGCGGGAGAACTGGCCTTCCATCGCCGAGACGTTCACGATGTACTTGCGCCGGGCCCCGCTGGCGGCCAAGGCCGGGCGCAGCCGTGAAGCGAGCAGGAACGGGGCGGTGACATTGCACAACTGCACTTCGAGCATTTCCAGGGCATCAACATCACCCAGGATCTGCGTCCAGGAATTCTCCGTCACCACGTCCGGGATCAAGCCCCCGGCATCGATTGCGGTTCCCGCTGCGATTCGTTCCAGCGATGCGGAGCCGGCCCGCATGGCCAGAACTGCCAGTTGCTGCGCATCGTAGCTTTCCGATGCCGCAGGGGCCAGCAGTGCTGATTCTTCCAGGCTGAAGGCACTGGCCAGGGCCTTGGGATGCTCGGAGGGCGGGTTCGCTTCGCCCCACAGCTCCGGTCCCCCGTTGCCAGGCAGCAACTGCGCGGCCAGGGGCTGCTGCTCGGATTCGACCAGATGCTGGTAGGAGTTGGCCGTGCGCCGCACGGTCTGGGCGGCGTTGTTGATCAGGATATCGAGCGGTCCTTCGGCAGCGACGCGGTCGGCCAGGGAGATGACCTGTGCCGGGTCGCGCAAGTCGATGCCGGCAATGCGCAGCCGGTGCATCCATTCGGCACTGTCCTCCAGTGCCGCGAAGCGCCGTGCGGCGTCCTTGGGAAAACGCGTGGTGATGGTGGTGTGGGCTCCATCGCGCAGCAGCCGCAGCGCGATGTACATGCCGATTTTGGCTCGCCCGCCGGTCAGCAAGGCGCGCTTGCCGCTCAGGTCCGCGCGCGCGTCTCTGCGTTCGCGTCCCTGTGCGGCGCAGTCAGGGCAAAGATAATGGTGGAAGGCATCCACGGTGGTGTAGCGCTGCTTGCAGATGTAGCAGCCACGCGGCTTGCGGAATTCCCCGGCGCTTGCGCTTCCGGTTGAACTGCTCAGGTCCAGGCCGAGGGTTTCGTCATCCAGCCGTTGCGGCGAGCCGGTGGCGGTGCGCTCGATCACTGCCCTGTCCGCGGCACTGATCTCGGCACGCTTTTGGGACTTGCGGTAGCGCTTGGCCGCCTTGAACATATTGCTGGTGGCCCTGCGCACGGCAATGTGCCGTTCATCCTCGGGATCCAGCTGGTGCACCACCGACAGGACCTTCAAAGCGGCGGATAGTTCTGCTTCGGTAAACAGTTCGGTTTCTGGTGCCTGCAAGGGCAGCGGCGTAGGTTCAGTCATCTCCCCACCAATTTTACGCGGTGGGCAGCGCCCTATTTTCCCTTGGCGAGATCGGCGAGCGTGGCAATGAGCAGGCGGCGCTCGACGAGCTTGATGCGCTCATGCAGCGATTCCTCGGTGTCGTGCTCTTCAATCGGCACGGCTTCCTGGCGCAGGATCGGACCGGTATCGACCCCGGCATCGGCAATGTGCACGGTGCAGCCGGTGACCTTCACGCCGTAGGCCAGCGCATCGCGCACGCCGTGGGCGCCGGGGAAGGACGGCAGCAGCGCAGGGTGGGTGTTGATGTAGGTGCCGTCGAAGGCGTTGATGAATTCCTCGCCGACGATGCGCATGAAACCGGAGGAGACAACATAGTCCGGGGCGTAGGACAAGCACTTTCCGGTGAGCGCATGGTTCCATTCGCCGCGATCCGCGTAGTCCTTGAAGTTCACGACGAACGTTTCGATTCCGGCTTCAGCCGAACGCTGCACGCCGTAGGTGCCGTGCTTATCCGCTCCCACGGCCGCAATCTCGACATTGTCCAGCTGGCCGTCGGCCACTGCATCGATGACTGCCTGGAGATTAGAACCGGTACCTGAAACTAAAACCACAATGCGCATGAATTCAATTCTACGGTTCGCCGGGGCCGGCGCTTCATCCCGGACGCAATGTTGCATGGCGTTTCGATCCGCAAGCCTTTTCCCGGCACCGTTGCCGCGCCGGCCCTAGACTGGCCGTAAGAGCGCCATTCGAAGTGGAGAAGTTGATGAGCCAGATAGTTCCCGACGGCAAGGACTGGACCGTTGTCCTGGATGCGGTGTGCGCGCAGTGCGCCGTCGATGTGCGCGGCATCTCGCCCGGCGATGCCATGGCCCAGCTTCCGGTGTGCGTGGACCGCTACATCGAGGTACTCGCGCGCCCCGATGCGCAGACCCGCACGAACCCTGCCCGCTGGAGCGACCAGGAGTACGTGGCCCACGTCGCCGAAATGCTGCAGGTGATGACCGGGCGCCTGGACCTGATGCTTGAGCACGATGACCCGGAGTTCCCCAACTGGGACCAGGACCGGGCCGCCGACGAGGGAAATTACAATTCGCTGCCTGCAGGGCAGGTCGCCGAGCTGTTGCGCGAAAGCGCCGCCCGCTACGCCGCGAAGCTGTCGAGCATCGACCCGGCGCAGTATTCCCGCCGCGGCCTGCGCTCGAACGGTGCCGCGTTTACCATTGAAACGCTGAATCAGTATGCCTGGCATGACGTCATGCATCATCTGTGGGATCTGGCTCCGCAGACCAGCTAGGCGCGCCCGACACAAACGAAGGGGCCAAATGGCAGGTGCACTGCCCTTTGGCTAGACTTCTTGGCGTACGCGCGAAAACAGTTCTACATAAGGAGCCAGGCAGTCATGCCCAAGGCATATTTCGGGAAAATTTCTGCACTGGCTTTCACCGGGCTGCTGTCCTTGACTGCGTGTTCTGCCGGGATTCCGCAGACCGGTGAATCCGCTGCTCCAGTCCCATCGGCTGAAGAATACATGCCGCTTCTGGTGCAAACGCAGGATGATGAAGACAAGCTTCCTGAAGGCTTTGAGGATACCGAGTCCTACGACGCGGAAACCCGCCACCTGCTGGCCACCTCGGACTTCGGCAGGCACTACGTCGCAGTAGGCAGCGAAGGCCAGCTGTGCATGATCGCCGTTCCCAAGCCCGTGGAAGAAGATGGCGATTACGAGATCGCCGGGACCACCTGCCCGACGATGGATTATGTGGTCCAGAACGGTATTCCGCTCAAGGTCGATGGCGGCGAAAACAGCTTCAAGACCGTCACCTACCTGATGCCGGCTGGCATCAGCGACGTGACGGTGGAGAACTCCATCTCCGAGCTTCGCGCCGAGCATCCCGAACTTGAAGCCGAGGATATCCAGGTAGTTGCCGAGAATGATTCGGTGCTGCTGGTGATGGAGGAGTCGACTGCCAGTGTGCTGGGGACGATCACCATCAACCGCCCCGATGGCGATCCGCTGGTCCTGGCCAGCCTGACCTAGGCCAACAGCGGCAAGCCTCTAGCCTTCGAGTACCGGGTCGGTCTCGAACAGCGGGGCAATCAGGTAGCCGATCGCGGTGCCCACGCCGATTTGCAGTGCCAGGGCACCTGCGGTCGCCCACATGTTCGGGCCGATCTCTACCAGTCGCCCAATGGCCAGGGAGCCGGATGACAGCCAGGAACCGATCAGGCTCAGCAGCCCGCAGACAATGCCGGTGAAGACCGCCAAGGACGCGGTCGATGCCGCCAGCGACAGGGCATTGAACGGAATGCGACGGGCAAACCAGTCTTCGAGGTGGTTCTCGCCAACGCGCAAGAAGTACCAGCCGGCCACGATGCCCGCGGCCACGGGAATCAGCAGGAACAGCCATTGATGGGCCATCTCTCCTGAAGGAAGGGAAGCCAGCATCGGAATCGACGGCAGCGGACCCACCGTGGTTTCCAAGGTGGACAGGGTGCTGCCGGTACCGATGCTGAAACCGCCACCGCTGATCCAGGACAAGACCCAGAACACTGCGTTCGGGATGAAGGACAACTGCACCGTGGTCAGCGCGGCCGAGCCGATCGGGCCGGGGCGCAGCTCCTGCGACACGTTGGCGACGTCGGTCCAGTGCACGCCCAGGTTGATGGCCAGCAGCAATCCGGAGATTCCCACGGCAGCGACATAGCCGAGGAACCCGGCCACGATCACATGCCATACGTAGGATCCGGCCCAGCGGCGATGCGGTGAGATCCGCTGGATATAGGCGGCCGTATCGACACCGAAAAGGCGAGCCCAGGAGCCTGCTTCGCGCCGCGCGCCAATGATCAGGCCCACGAGCGCGATGATCAGCGGAATGAAGGTCGCCGCGATGATATTGACCCGCGCATGCGCGTTATTGGCGAGGAACCCGATACCGGTACCGATGGCCCCGTAGGCCACGAAGGCGCCGAGCAGCCCTTGCCAGAGCTGGTCGGTGTAGGAAGCGCGAGCGATGCGCCGTCCTGCACGCAAGCAGAACAAGAACGGCAACAGCGATAGTCCCAACGGGATCAGCGTGACCCATCCGGTCACTGAACTGGGGTCAGCTTCGGGGCCGAGATTCAGGATCTCCACCGGCACGCCGTGGATAAGCAGCCAAATGAGGCCGCCGAACTGCAAGATGGCCTCAAACGAGTCTTCGAGGAAGCCTCCGCTGAAATAGACGGCGACCAGCGGCAGGGTGATCAGGGCAAGGCAAAAGACCACGGATTGCAGTATCTCGAAGACCCCCTGCAACGCCAGGGGCATTGGCCAGCCGTTGCGCAGGCGCAACATCACTGCCTTCATGGGTTTCTTTTCGCGGCTCATCATCTTCAATGTTGCCATCATTGGCGCCGACCGGCCTCGATCGACGCGCAATGATGACCTGAAGGGTTGCCTAGAACACTGGGCTAATAGCTGTCCGGAGCAGCGCTTTGGGCCTCGGAATTGAAGCTTGCAGCCAGTGCTTCGGTGGCACGCGCCAGCAGTGCCACGTCGGCACCCACGCCGACGTAATCCGCGCCGGCGGCCATGTATTCGCGGGCGCTCTTCTGGTCGAAGGCGTTGACCCCGGCATACTTGCCTGCGGCCTTGGCGGCATTGATGGACTTGATCACCGCAGCGACCACGTCCGGGTGGCTCTGCTGGCCGATGACGCCCATGGAGGCGGCCAGGTCCGATGGACCGATGAAAATCCCGTCAACACCTTCGGTGGCAACGATTTCCTCGACGTTCCGCACCGCTTCATCCGCTTCGATTTGAACCATGATGGTGATGGTCTCATCAGCGCGGGTCAGGTACTCGGGGATGCGGTTCCAGCGAGCCGAGCGGGCCAGGGCGGAACCGACACCGCGTACGCCCTTGGGCGGGTACTGGCAGGAGGCGACGGCAGCGGCGGCTTGCTGGGCATCATTGACCATCGGGATGATCAGCGACTGCACGCCCAGGTCCAGGAACTGCTTGATCACCACCGGATCGTTGACCGCAGGGCGGACCACTGGAACGACCGGGTAGCTGCGCACGGCCTGCAGCTGGGCCAAAATGTTCTGCAGGTCGTTGGGCGAATGCTCGCCATCGATGAACAACCAATCGAACCCTGCACCTGCGCAGATTTCAGCGATCAGCGGGGAAGCTGAACAGACCCAGATGCCTGCCAACGAGTGGTCGGCGTCCTTGAGCGCATCCTTCAGCGACGGATCCGCTTCTACTCGAAATGACATGTCACAGTTCCTAGCGGTCCGTAATCGGCAAAGACGGTATCCCCTGCATTGACCCACATCGGGCGGGTGAAGGATCCGGCCAGGATGATTTCCCCGGCCTTGAGCTTGTCGCCGTGCGGGGCAATCTTGTTGGCGAGCCAGTACACGCCAGCGGCAGGGTGGTTCAGCACACCGGCTGCGACACCGGTTTCTTCGACGGTCTGGTTCTTGAACAAGATCCCGGAGACCCAACGCAAATCGATGTTCTCCGGCTTGACCGGGTTGCCGCCGATCACCATGGCACCCATGGCGGCGTTGTCGCTGATGGTATCCACAATGGTGCGGCCTTCCATCTCCACGCGGGCATCGAGGATTTCCAAAGCGGGGATGACGTATTCGGTAGCTTCGAGCACATCGAAAATGTTCGCCCTCGGGCCTTCGATGTCCTTCTTGAGCTTGAAGGCCAGCTCCATCTCCACGCGGGCACCGGTGAAGTCTTCCCACTTCAGCTTCGCGCCGGAGTCGTAGACCATGTCATCGAAGATGATTCCGTAGTCAGGCTCGGTGATTCCGGTAGCCATCTGCATGGCGCGGGAGGTCAGCCCGATCTTGCGGCCGACCAGCACGCGGCCAGCGGCTTCGGAGCGCTGGCGCCACAGGTTCTGGACCCGGTAGGAATCTTCTACCGTCATTTCTGGATAGCGTGCGGTCAGACGCGGCACGGGAGTCCGTGTCTCGCCGGCCTGGACCAGCTCATCGGCAATGGCCGTGATTGTTTCCTCGGATAGCATCGACGGCTACACCTTTCACTACTGTTCAAACCTCTTGGGGCTGCCGCCATCTCGAAGAGATGACTTAGCTCACGGTTCTTGATCGTACCGAGGTTCGAGATTGAAGGCACATCGTACTAACATTCTGCTCGACTTTTCGTGGTCCTTCGGGCTCCTTTTCGCAAAAGATTTGGCCCACCGCCATGCGCCCCGGTGCGGGTGCATGGCCGTGGGCGCAACCTGGCGGAACTGCCGACTCAGGATCCGGATTTGAGGTTTGCCAGCAACGCTTCGAAGGGCAGTGAGGAGAGTTCATCATCGGGGTCGGCGAATTCGCTGACCGAGGGAGCGATGGAACGGGTATCCCCCAAATCCGCATCAGCGGAGAATTCCCCTTCGTTCAGGGACAGCGCCAGGACGACTTCTCGCGCAACCCGGCGAGCGCGATCTGCCAGCGTGCCGGTCAACCCCTGTCCCCCGAAGTCTTCCGAAGCCGCGAAAACCGTTGTCGGCATGATGTGCGCCCTGAGGTAGGAGAAGATCGGACGCATGGCGTAGTCAACCGCGAGCTGGTGCCGCTGGGTTCCCGCGGTGGCAGCGAGCACGACCGGTTTGCCGTTGAGCGATTTAGGGTCCAGGATATCGAGGAAGGACTTGAAGAGGCCTGAGACCGAGGCCGTGAAGACCGGGGTGACGGCAACGAGCACGTCGGCATTCACCACTGCGTCGATAACTTTTTGCAGGCCCGGGGCGGCGAAACCGGTCAGCATATTATTAGTGATTTCACCAGCATGCTCACGCAGTTCGATATTGCTCACGTCGGCTTGCACGCCGGCGGCAGCTAGCTGCGCGGCAATATTCTCTCCGATTTGCTGGCCCAGCAGCGAGGAGCTCGATGGGGTTCCCAGCCCACCGCTGATGACGACTACTGACTTGCTCACTGTTCTTGCCTTTCACTATTTATATGCGTATGCATGTATCAACAGCGGGGGCGCCGGACGTATTCCCGGCATCGGCAGATCTTTTCGCCTCGTCGGCTCAATTCGGTTTTTCACTATTGTGACGGTCGCAATCTTATTGATAATATCTGCATATGAGCACTCCGAAGCCACAGACCGAGAATCAGCGCGCGATTGAAGATGGCGTCCGCACTGACTTCAAAAACACGATGTCCTACGGCGGCTACCTTGATCTGGAACGCATCCTGTCAGCGCAGCATCCGGTCAGCGTTCCCGAGCACCACGATGAAATGCTCTTCATCATCCAGCACCAGACCAGCGAACTGTGGCTCAAGCTCATGCTCCATGAACTCCTCGAAGCACGCCGCCTGCTGGGCCTCGATGACTTCGGCAAGGCCCTGAAATGCCTTGCCCGTGTAAAGCACATCCAGAAGACCCTGACCGAGCAGTGGTCGGTCCTGGCGACCTTGACGCCGCGCGAATATGCACAGTTCCGCGACTTCCTCGGCTCCTCCTCCGGTTTCCAGTCCTTCCAGTACCGCGCCGTGGAGTTCATTCTGGGCAACAAGCATGAAGGCATGCTCAAGGTCCACGAGGCAGATCCAAAGGCCCACGAGCTACTGTCCAAACTGCTTCACGAGCCAGGTCTCTACGATGTGTTCCTGGCCGCCTTATCCCGCCACGGTTACGACATTCCCGAAGAAGTGCTTGCACGGGACGTCACCAAGCCTTGGGCATTCCAGGAGGCACTGGTGCCAATATTCAAGGATATCTACGAGTCCGAGGACACCCGCTGGGGCTTCTACCAAGCCTGCGAGGACCTGGTAGACGTCGAGGACAACTTCCAGGCATGGCGCTTCCGCCACATGCGCGTTGTCCAGCGCACCATCGGATTCAAGCGCGGCACCGGTGGCTCCTCGGGCGTTGACTTCCTCAAACGCGCCCTGGACCTGACCTTTTTCCCAGAGCTGTTCGCGGTGCGTACCGAAATTGGCAAGTAGCACCTCCCTCACGGCTCTGAGCCTCGATGATTTCGAGGCGAGATGCGGAAGCGCCACCTCGATTATCCGCACGATTACCGGCCTTTATATACGGCATGAGAAAACTCCGGTGGCGCGCACCAGAATAGTGGAACTGGCACATGCTGCCGGAGTTTCGGTCCCTGCGGCGCAAACCGCCATCTCCCGACTGATTGACCGGGAAGTGCTGGAAGCAGCGCAATCTTCCACCTTGCGCGTTTCGAGCGCGGCGCAACAGATGTTCGAACGTGGCACCAGAAGAATATTCACCCCGCGCCAAATGTCAGGCAGCGATCCCTGGTGCCTGGTGGCCTACTCGCTGCCGGAGACCTTGCGCTCCCTGCGCCACCAGGTACGCAAGCATTTCGTGCAGCTTGGCGGCGGCACGCTCGGCTCCGGATTATGGATTTTCCCCGAGTACCTGCGAGAGGAAGTATCGGCGGTGCTCAATGCCCTGGGAGTCAGGGAACACGCGACGCTTTTTACCGCCCAGCAACCATACTTCCCCGGAACACCGCAGCAGGCTGCCGGGCAGTGGTGGGATCTTGAGCGCCTGGGCACGTTGCATCGAGCGTTCCTGGAGAGCACCGCTTCCCTGGATTCCAGCGACATTGCTCCGCCCAGTGCTTATCGGGGGTATGTCACGATGGTCGATTCATGGCGTGCTCTGCCCTACCTTGACCCCGGCTTGCCGGAGTTCATGCTGCCCGCCCACTGGCCTGGCGATGAGAGCAGGGAACGTTTCTTGGCACTGTCCACCGCATTCCAGGAATCGGCCTTGCTCTTCGCACGCTCGCTTCTGGCTTCCTAGTTCCAGACTGGTTCATCTTCTCCATACGGAGCAGGCGGACCAGGGTAGTCCAGCCCCTGGCCTGCCATGCTGAAGGGCGGCGGGACATACTCAAGGGTGCCGAAAGTACTTTCCACCCGCTTCAGCCGCACGCCACCGTCGAATTGAGCGGGGCGTTGCGGGGCGTCGAAGGCGAACAGCGCATGAGCGGTCCGAGCCAAGGAGAATCGCACCGACCCGGTACGCCCTTGGACACTGCGCGCCCGAACCAAAGCGATGACGGCAGCAGCGAGCCCGTAGCCAGTGGCGTGGTCCAAAGCCTGCACCGGCAATGCGCCCGGTGATTGCCCGTTACCACGGTAAGCCTCCGAGATGCCGGTGGCAGCTTGCACGATACTGTCGAACCCGCGCCGTTGGGCCCAGGGCCCTTCGAAGCCCCACGCACCTAATTCAGCAACAACGAGCTGCGGGTACCGCTGGGCTAATTCATCCCCGCCAAGACCTGCATTGGCCAAGGCCCCGGGGCGATAGCCCAAGAGGACGGCATCAGCATCCTGCAGCAGTTCGTGGATCCGCGCCTGCCCTGCTGCGTTTTTCAAATCCAGCAGCGTGCTGCGCTTGCCGAATCCGGTATCAACATATTGCCAAGGCAATTCGGGGAGCAGCGGTCCGTCCACGCGCAAGACCTGGGCGCCAAGTGCTGCCAACGTCCTGGTTGCGGTGGGGCCAGCGATGACCCGTGTGAGGTCCAGAACCTTCAACCCTCGAAGGGGCATTGCTGCACGCGGGTCAAATTTCCAGACCGGAGCCGAACCTGTTGGGCGCATGCGGAATTGAGCCCAGTGCCCGCTGCCGGCCGCTTGGCCCTCTGCCGAGCTGAGCCACTGTTGACGGGATCGCACCTGCGCGGCTATTCCACCAGCGGCAATAATGCGTTCTTGGGCATCGTGGGCACAAAGGCTTGCCACTGCGTCGGCGATGTCAATCCCCGAAGATGTTCCCAATGCAGAGTGGAGCGAGCGTTCATGGTGAGGGTAATTCGCGTGGGTTCTGATCCAGCCGTCGGCCGTTCGGTAGAATCCCGAATATCGAGCAAAACCTTGTGGTTTCTGCCCCGCGATGCGCAAGTGGGCAGAGGACGCGAAGGCCGCTGCGATATCCGGCGTCGCTGTGGCGAGCCATGGTGAGGCAGCGGCAAGATCATTAAGGGCGGAACATACCAAGCCAACGGATCGAGCTGCGAGCTTCTCCGCGTTCAAAGGACCAGCCCACCAAACCGCGGGCCCCGTAACAGGGCAATCACCTGCCGTCTCGAGCAATCGGTGCGCGGTGAACCCCGAACCCAGGATATGGCCTTCGGCCACGCGCTCATCTTCGGAATGCAGCATGAACCTCAGCCTATACCCGGAAAATCACCACTTCGATGCAGGCAGTTGGAAAACGGAAAACCCGCGTCGTGTAAAAAATACGCGACGCGGGTTATCTGAAGCTCTGCGGAATTAGTTCGCTGGAACGTTCAGGGTCTGCCCGACCATGATCAGGTCTGGGTTGCTCAGCTGATCGTCATTCAAGACGAACAGGCCACGCCAGTCCTTGACGCCAAGCTGGTCGGCAACCTTAGCCAAGGTATCGCCGGACTTGACGGTGTAGTCCTTGCCCGAATCGGTCACGTCAATGTTGAACACTGGTGCCTTTGGAGCTGGAGCAGCGTGCTTTGGAGCTGCCTGCTGCTTGGGAGCCTGCTTCTGGACCGGAGCGGCCTGCTGCTTAGGTGCTGCCTGCTGCTTTGGGGCCGCCTGCTGCTTAGGAGCGGCCTGCTGCTTTGGTGCTGCCTGCTGCTGAGGAGCCTGCTTCTGAGGAGTCGCGGAACCCGAAGGGGAACCGCTAATGCCCAGCTTTGCGGTACATGCTGGCCATGCGCCCCAACCCTGGGATGCCTGGACCTTGGTTGCAACGCGAATCTGCTCGGCCTTCGAAGCCTGGTGAGGCATGCCCGAACCGCCAAACGCCTTCCAAGTGGACAGCGAGAACTGCAGGCCACCGTAGTAGCCGTTGCCGGTGTTGATGGACCAGTTGCCACCGGACTCGCACTGAGCCAGCTTGTCCCAGGTGCCTGCGGCATTAGCTGGTGCGGAAGCTGCAACGATTGCGGTGCCGGCAACTGCAACGGCGGCCAGCGAGGCTCCACCGCGGCGGATCAAGTTCTTGGTCTTCTGCTGGATCATGATTCTCCAGTTGCTCTTCCCGCGCTCAGGTCTTCCTAGACCATCCTCGTGCACCACTCAGCGTCGCATTTCGACTTTGATTAAATACTGCCCTGGTGAGCGGTTTGGAAGTCCCGGCAGTACCTGTTTCCCCATAACACTGCGAGTGTTATCGAAACGTTATGAATGACCATAACGCACCAACCCACCACCCTCGCAACTCAGGAAACGGTCAGAAACCCCGTAAATACAGGTCAATTGGCCAGAAAAAAATTTTGAATCGGGTCCGAAAATCACCATGATCCCCATATCAAGCAACGAAAATGTTACTTTCCAAAAGTGGAGATTATCCAGCTCGCTGTGATATAGCTTGCAATTCATTTCTGGGCCGTGCCCAGCTCCCTTCAAGGTTGCATTCCGCCTTCGCCAAAGCTGGAATAGCGGCGTCCGAAACCCAAGGCGTCAGGCAATCCGAAGGGGCAATTTTTCCCCGGCAGACGGCCTTTTCCTCGCTGCCACCTGCAAGGCCTCCCGGGCGATGGACACACCGCGGCGTTCAAGCAACAGGACAGCTGAATTGCCCTGAGGTAATTTGTTTCAAGAAGCCAGCGCTGTAGGTTTGATTTCATCAGTCAGACAGGGGAACTCAATGCCAGTACAAGGCAGCACAAGCAAAGACCGATTCATGGAATCCTTGACCTGCTACCCCCGGGCCCTGCGGGAATTCTTTCGCAACGATGGACTAGACGTTGCCGCTTCCCTGTCCTATTTCATGGTTCTTGCCATGTTCCCCGGATTACTGGCATTGATCTCGCTCCTGTCTTTGGCCGGTGCCAGCGAAAGCGGCACCAAATGGATTATGGAGCTGCTAGAGCAGAGCCTCGCCCCGAACGGACAATCTGCAAGTAGCGACTCCCAGCAATTGCTCGACACGGCCGAACAGCTGCTCGCTGGCTTGGCATCCCAAGCTAGCGGAACGTTCTGGGCAATCCTGGCCGGTTCACTCGGCGCGCTGTGGAGTACATCTGGATATGTCACGGCATTCAGCCGCGCGTTGAACCGGCTGTATGGGGCACCGGAAGGCCGCCCCCAGTGGAAACGGCGTCCTCAGATGTTCCTGATTACCGTGCTGATCATGCTGGTTGCCGTCGTGACCCTGGTGCTGCTGCTCGCTTCTGGCTCCGTCGCCCGCGGAATCGGCAATATTATTGGCATGGGCGACAGCTTTGTGCTCGTGCTGAATATCGCCAAGCCGCCATTGATGCTCATTATGCTGCTCCTGGTTCTAGCCTTGCTTTACTACTTCACCCCCAACGTCAAGCCAACGAAATTCCGCTGGTTCTCGCCCGGCACACTGACAGCTCTGGTGATCCTGGGACTGTCGGTATTCGGTTTCAGTATTTATGTTTCGCAGTTCGCCAGCTACTCCGCCACCTACGGAACCATTGGCGGGGTGATCATCTTGATTCTTGCTTGCTGGATCAGCAACATCGCTTTGCTCCTCGGAGCCTTGGTGGATATCGAATTCATCCGCCTCCGCCAGCTTCGCACGGGCATGCCTGCCATAGATGACGTACTTCTTCCACTGCGTGATGACACTTTGGTAGCCAAGCAGGAATTGGCAACATACAAGGATCTCGTCCAGGCCCAGGAAATCCGTATCAAGCACGGTGGCGACCCGCTGCAAGATATGGAGAGGGATCCATCCACGAAGCCTAAGCGCAAGACGAAGCTGCTCCCCATGGGGCTGGTTGCCGTGGCGGCCTGGACCGCTAGCCGCATGAAAACCAAACGCGATCTGCGCAGGGGCTCAGAATAGTCCCGACAAGCTCTGCAGTGCCCACCACAGGCCGCCGGAACCCAGAACAAGAATCACCACCACCCACAATGAGGCGAAGGTCCGGGTAGCCTCGGCGATCAGGTACGCATCGGACTGGGCGATATCGTGGCGTCTCCAAACATGTACCGAAAGAAGCTTGACGAAGTCTTTTAGGCCAGCCAGCAGCAAGAACCCGGCGATAAGCAAAGCCAGGTACAGGTACGCTTCGACCGGCGCAAAGAAGACCACTGCCAATGCCACGAGTGCACTAATAGTGCACACAATAAAGGCCGGCCAATTTCGGACAAAGATCAGCGCCAGCAGGAACAGCAACGCGTAGATGCCGAGCGCCCGCCCGGAATAGCCCGTGGATATGCCCCACAGCATCAAAGCTGAAACCCATATCGGTGCGGGGTACCCGAAAATCCCGGAGATGATGACAGAAATCTTGCCCCGTCCAATGCTCCGCACTTCTCCGGAATGGTCCCAGCCCAGCCGCAAGCCAGCCACGTATCTGCCCGTGAATAAGGCCGCGATGATATGGCCGAGCTCATGAATCAGCGTGGAGTACAAGCCGGTGATCCGCCAGACCGGACGAGGGACCACCAATAGCAGGATCAAGAACGCAACGATCAGCCACTGCCACTGGTTCAGGGCCACGTTCACCGGCTGCGAGAGCCGCTCCCAGGCCTGGGCAATATCTAGATTCATTCCTGCTCCTCATCGGCGTTCGGTATTACTCATTCTTGCAAGCCCCACCGGCCACAAAGTGACCGGCGAGTGCATTTCCCGACTTTCTGGGAAACATCACAGGTGACGGGCATAGTCTGCAAAGCGGAACACTGTGCCGTATATCTGGAGGAGTCTCATGTCTCGCATCGTTTCAACCGCCTTGGCCACCACCGGTTTAGTGGGCGGTTACGCTACCGGTCGTGCCACCAAGAAGCGCCCGCTGGCTGCCGTTGTGCTCGGTGCTGCAGGTGCCGGCGCCTTCCTGCTTTGGAAGAAAGATGCTGGAACCGCTAAAGCCATTGCCTTGATCAGCGCCTATCTCGGAGGCTTCGGCGCTTCGCATCCGCTGGCCAAGAAAATCGGTGCGTGGCCAGCGGTGAACTCGGTGACTGCCGGCGTTGCCATTCTCTCGCTCGTTCTTGGCGGCCCCAAGAAGAACAAAGACGAGCTGTCCTAAGCGGCATCAGCGAATCTGTCGGGGTCTAGTGCTACGTTGACTAGGTAGGAAACAAGTCAACGAAAGGCCCAGGCCCCGTGTTCTTTCTAGATGATCAGTTCATCTTCTCAGCGAGTGACCTGTCAGTCTCCGTTGACTGCAATTACCAGTCCCTGTACCTGCTGGACGTGAAACTCGGCCTGCGTCCCAAGCCTGACAAGGCACGAGACGAAATGCTGGAACGAACAGCGGTGCTCGGCGACGCCCATGAGCAGAACGTCCTCAAAGACCTGATAGCTGCCTATGGCGAATACGACCCGGCGACGGGAACCGGCGTCAAGCAATTCACTGATCGCCCGCAGATGTCTGCGGCCGGTCTTCGGGCAGCCCACGAAGCGACCATGCACGTGCTTCGCAACGGCGCCGATGTCATTTTCCAGGCCACCTTCTTCGATGGGGCTTTCATTGGCTTTGCCGACTTCCTAGTCCGCCAGGAAGACGGCACCTGGGCCGTATGGGATACCAAGCTCGCCCGCCATGCAAGGGTCAGTGCCCTGCTCCAGATCGCAGCCTACGCGGATCAGATGCTGGCAGAAGGGCTCCCCGTGTCCACCTCGGCAACGCTGGTCCTCGGCGACGGGACACATTCGGTGCATCGGGTTGACGAAGTGCTGCCAGTCTTCCGGGCCCAGCGTGAACGATTCGTGAAGATGGTGCAGGAACACCGTGCGGCCAACCAGCCAGTTCGGTGGAACTCCGATGAACTGCGATTATGCGGCCGTTGCGATTATTGCGAAGAGCAGGTCCAGGAAACCCGCGACCTTCTATTGGTCGCTGGCATGTCCATGGTGCAGCGAGAAAAACTTCGCGCCCGCGGCATTTCCACCATTGACCAGCTCGCCGGGCTAGAGGATGGACCAGGCACCTCGCTGCACCGTGCCGCGGAGCAGGCCAGAATGCAGCTGGGGCTGGCCCAGAGCGATGGCGTGGTCCACGGCGTCTCCTACCGGGTGAAGAACGAAGGCCCGATCTCTTCGCTGCCGCGGCCTGATCAAGGCGACATCTTCTTCGATTTCGAGGGCGACCCGCTCTACCAGGAACCTTCCGACGGCTCCTGGGGCCTGGAATACCTCTTCGGCGTCATCGAATATGACACCGGGGTGCCGGTGTTCAAACCCTTCTGGGCCCATAGCCGCGCCGAAGAACGCCAAGCCTTCCTGGACTTCATTGCCTATGTCGAAGAACGCCGCCAGCGGTTCCCGCGCATGAAGGTCTACCACTATGCGCCCTATGAGAAAACTGCCCTGCGCAAGCTCTCGCAGGTGCACATTGCCGGTGAGGACGAAGTCGACCAGTGGCTGCGTGAGAACCTGCTTGTCGATCTCTACGAGACCGTGCGTAACGCCCTGGTGGTTTCCACCCGCTCATACTCCATCAAGAAGCTTGAACCGTTGTACATGGGAGAGCACCTTCGCTCCGGGGATGTCACCGATGCCGGAGCATCGGTGGTCGCCTATGCCCAGTACATGCTGGCGCGGGATTCGAAGAACGACGGGGCCGCTGAAGCGATCCTCGAGTCGATTGCCGATTACAACGAGTACGACTGCCTTTCCACTTTGCGCTTGCGGGATTGGCTGCTTTCGCTCAGCGATGAGGCGCCTGGCACCCTGCCGGATATGCCTGAGCCAGGCCCGGCCGCAGACGAATACGAGCCCACCGCCGAAGAGCTTCGGCTGCAAAACTACCTTGCGCAGCTTCCCCACGCCCACGCGCTGAGCAACGATGACCGCGCGATCGCGATGGTCGCCGCTGCGACCGGTTACAACCGGCGTGAAAAGAAGCAGTTCTGGTGGGAACACTTCGACCGCTTGTCCGCGCCAATGGATGATTGGAGCGACGCCCGGGGAGTGTTCATTGTGGACACTGCGGAAGTACTCGAGGATTGGCATAAGGCCACCCCTCGGGCGCGCACCTCTACGCGCGTGACGAGATTGCAGGGAACCTTGGCGGAAGGATCTCTGCTCTCCCCCGGCTCATCAGTGTTCGCCATGTTTGATGCTCCGTTGCCTGAAGGCATGGCCGTTGACGACTCCGTGCGCGGCGGCGCATTCAACGCCACCGTAGTCGAGCTCGGCCCGGGCTGGATTACCATTGCGGAGAAAACCAGCGGCAAGATCCCTGCCTACGGTGCCCATCCATGCGCATTGGCTCCGGATAAGCCGTTGGCGACGATGAGCATCGATGCAGCGCTCAAGGAGATCGCCCAGCGGGTGGGCTCCACCGTACCGGTGCTTCCGGAACGGCCGGGCATCGACATCCTGCGGCGGATTCCGCCACGCCTGAAAACCCTTGCGGCACCGGTGGATCCAGCCCTGGTTGATGGCCAGGCGCAGATCTATCCTGCCGTGGTCGAGACGTTGAAGGATCTTGATAATTCCTATCTTGCGGTACAAGGCCCTCCGGGGACCGGCAAGACCTTCGTCGCTTCGCATGTGATCCGTGAACTCGTTGATTACGGATGGAAGATTGGCGTGGTTGCCCAGTCCCATGCAGTAGTTGAAAACGTCCTGCGGAAAGCGGTGCAGGCCGGGGTCGATCCCGAGGCAGTAGCCAAGGAAGTCAAGCACGATGATCCGGTCCCCTGGGCCGGCACGTCCAAGGATTCCTTGGCTGAAGTTCTCCACGCATCGGGCGGCGGGCTCATTGGAGGTACTGCCTGGACGCTGACCGGTTCGAAAGTCCCCGCGGATAGCCTGGATTTGCTGGTGATCGATGAGGCCGGGCAGTTCTCACTGGCCAATACCTTGGCGGTTTCACGAGCAGCCCGCAATTTGCTGCTGCTCGGTGATCCCCAGCAGTTGCCCCAGGTCACCCAGGGCACTCATCCTCAGCCGGTGGACGAATCGGCGCTCGGCTGGCTTTCCGGCGGCGAACCAGTGCTGCCAGCCGAATTAGGGTACTTCCTGGCAGCTTCATGGCGAATGCATCCAGCGCTTTGCGCCAAGGTTTCGGCATTGAGCTATGACCACCAGCTATTCTCGGCAGACGCCGCCGGGTTGCGGCAGCTCGAAGGCACACCGGCCGGGGTCGAGACGGTGTTCGTTGAACATCGAGGCAACACGGTCAGCAGCGCCGAAGAAGCCGGGGCTATTGTCCGATTGGTCCGCGAGCATCTGGGTATGATGTGGAGTCCGGGGGCAGGCATGCCTGCCCGTCCATTGGGCGCCGCTGACATCCTGGTAGTTGCTGCCTACAATGCCCAGGTAAATCTGGTGCGCGATGTCCTCGAAGCTGAAGGCCTATCGGCGGTCAAGGTGGGAACGGTTGACAAGTTCCAGGGACAGGAAGCACCAGTTGTGCTGATGACCATGGCATGTTCCAGCGCCACCGATGCATCGCGTGGCATCGAATTCCTGCTTAACCGCAATCGCATCAACGTTGCGATTTCCCGCGGCCAATGGAAGGCCATCATCGTGCGCAGCGAAAGGCTCACCGATTATCTGCCTTCCAACCCATCGGCGCTCTCGCAGCTCGGTGCCTTCATGGCTTTGTAGCTTGATGTTGGATTGGCCCGGTCATTCGCGCGCCGGGTCAATCACATCCTCGACTTTGAAGAAACTTCCCAGGACTGGCCGGTCACCGCGCAGTTCCTTGGCGAACTGCAACCCATCCACATTGATGCGCATCTGCCGCTGGTACTCATCACCCTGCTGCATCCATGTGCGAGTCGTACCGTCAACGCCGTAGAAGTAATCGAACCCCTGGTCCTTGAAGAACTGGTACCGTTCCCCCGCGTAGCGCTGGATCCGGGCAATATCCGATCCAAAAGGATAGATGTAGTGCCCGGTTTTTCCCACGATCGGTTCCACTTCGGCTTTCCACAGTTTCGTGTCCCGCTTGAGCCGATCCATGCTGACCGTCCCGGTGGCAATGTGCCCCCATGAATGGGACGCGAAAACCCAACCGCTGTTCTTCATCGCTTCTGCGATCTCCGCCGCCTTCTTCTGGTCAGCTTCCAGAGTCTTGCTCTGGCGATACTGGCTGGCAGAGGTGCGGTAGCCGAATGCCCCGTTGTATCCGGTCATTGCGATCAGGCCGCGAGCGTCCCGATACGTGAAATCGGGATGTTCCGCTATGAAGTCATCGACCATCGTGGTCACGTCAAAAGCGCCAACCTGCGTTTTTCCCTCCGCATCGACGTATTCGTTGCGGACCTTGCCGTCCTTATCCAGCACCAGTTTGCTGGCGAAGCCATCACCTTCCATGTATTCGTAATAGCTCAGGTCATCGATGGACAGCACCACTGGCTTCTTGCCCTGGGGCAGCATGATATCCCGATACTCCATCTGCCCCTGTTCGTCGAGCGAGGCGAAATCTTCCGGGTTGACCAGGACATAATCACGCGCATACAGCTCGTCGAGGATGGCTGCAAATTCCTTCTGGGTCACCATGTAGTCGGCGTACCCCTGCGAACTGCTGCCTTCGTCAAAGGCCCTGCCGGGATCGACAATCAGCGAGTGGAAGAACAGGTGAGGTATGTTGTTCGGCTCTTCCCAAGCTGAAACCTGCCCTTTCTCTTCCTCTAGGCCGCTGGCCATCTGGTTCAGTTGTTCGGCGCTGTCTTTCTTGGCGAGTTTAATCGCCGCGTCATAGTCGTATCCGTCAGCTAGCCGGTTGATCTCGGCTCTCACGCCGTCCACTCGTGCTTCTTCCTGCTCAGCCTTTTCAACGGCAGCAGGATCCGGGGCCGGCGTTGGCGGCTCCTGTGAAGCACTGCACCCGGCAAGTCCCAGCGCCAACCCGAGCGAAATCACCAATCGTAGATTCTTCAATGGCTTCGACCTCCGTGACCTCCACCGTGCCCGCCAGGCCGGAAGAAAACGAGTTGTCATCTGGTTATTTCGACCCTACACAGGTAGCGCTTGAGGCAACACCCTTTCAGGATGAATTACCGAACTTGAGCGATGTCTAACATTCAGCTTTTAGGGAGCTCACATTTTGGAAGGAGTCCAATGATTTAGAATTGATTGGTTAGGCGTCCCAAAGATCAAGGAAGTACATGCAGCCCTCGCACCGCGCGAATAGTTTGTGGCTTCAGTCCCAGCAGTTCAAAAGCTCGGCAGCGTATCGGCTTCTGACCGCCCAGCCGTGGGCTGTGGCCTTCATCCGCGCAGAGTTCACCGCAGACCGTTCACGGATCGCATTGGAACTTTTCCATGCCTCCTTGGATTCCTTCCTGAAGCAAGCGCGCAAGAGCGATGACCAGATTCCCGCCTCGTATTCGGCCCAGGATTTCGCCGAAACATGGGTCAAACAGGGAATTCTGGCTCGTCCGCTGATTGATGGGCGCTTCGTGTATGAACCCAGTGCGCAGACCCTGCGCACCCTGCGCTACCTGGCGGATTTTTCCACCGACGATTCGCATTTGAACTCGTCGCGCCTGAACACGTTGCTCTCTTCCCTGGAATCGCTGGCCCACGAAACCGATCCGGATCCCGAAGCACGTATCCGTGCCCTCGAATCCCAGATCGCGCTGCGCCAAGCCCAAATCGACCAGCTGCGCAGCGGGGATGACCCGGCGGTGCTTTCTCGCACGACCGCCTTGTCGGCAACTCGTTCCGTACTCGATCTGGCATCGAGTTTGCCAGCAGATTTCCGACGCATGCGCGACGGCGTCCAGGATATGCTCCATTCATTGCGTGAAGGCATTCTGGATGCCTCCACAGCCAAGGGCGTAGCTGTGGGCCAGGTTCTTGAAGCTGACCGTCAGTTGCGTTCCACTGCCGAAGGCGAAACCTTCAGCGGATTCACTGAATTCCTGAACTCCCCGGAAGCGCAGCAGCGTTTCCGCGCCGCATTGGCCGAAGTCCTGGACCGCGACTTCGTAGATGACCTGGAAACGCCCGAACGCCAGATCCTTACTAACCTGTTGCGTGAATTGCGCCGCCAGGCAGCTGAAGTCCATGCCTCCTATGGCAAGCTCTCTGAATCCCTGCACGCATTCGTGCAGTCCGAGGACTACAAGCAGGCCGAGCTATTGCGCCAAGCGGTCCGCGAAGCTGAACTGGCGATCAGCAAGTCCACGAGCCTCAAACCCCGCAGCGGCTTGGCCCCGATGGAGCTCTTCGCTCCGCAGTTCGTCACCCTTTCCGGTCTTGGAATCTACGACCCATCCGAGCATGTGGCTCCGCCTCCGCTGGCTCAAGCGCCAGAATTCAGCGAAGCCGACATTGTGCGTAATCCCTCGACGCCCCAGGCGGACATGCCACTGCTGCGTGCATCGATCACCCGGCATCTGGGCCAGTCCAGTTCCGGTTCGATCCGGTTGGATGAAGTCTTCGAATCCTTGGATGCCGGGCAGCGGCACTTGAACTCCATTCGTGCCCTCGTGGAAATCGGGCGCACCAATGGCGAATCGCTGAACGAGAGCGATCTGCTCAGCATCCATTTCCAGCAACTCGATGGTTCGATGCGAACCGCAATCCTGCCCGCGTTAAGCTTTACGAAGGAGCCGCTATGACCAAGAGCGATTCATACGCCGCACCGATCACCGAACCATTGTTCGAGGGCGATACCGGGAAGTTCCCGCTGCCGCTGCGCCAGCTGCTGGTCCGGTTGTTGCGCGGCCCGTACCTTGATGGGTCCATCGATGCCTCGGCTTGGCAACTGCTGCTGGACCAGCAGCAGAGCATCAGCGATTACTTCTCCGAGATCTTCTTG
The DNA here is from genome assembly GCF_024807995.1 of Arthrobacter sp. JUb119. Lineage (NCBI taxonomy): Bacteria > Bacillati > Actinomycetota > Actinomycetes > Micrococcales > Micrococcaceae > Arthrobacter > Arthrobacter sp. JUb119. Next base: position 78,295 of record NZ_JANUFE010000002.1, on the reverse strand, counting down.
GCACTGCAGCTGGACATGGACCGCAAGATCGCCATGCTTGCCCCCGTCCAGATTGAACAGGTCCACACCTCCCCTATCGCTCCGCGCCGTCCGCTGAAGCGTGATGAAACCCTGCTCGCCCTGCGGCTGCGGCTGTTGCTCGAACAGCATTCGGGCAGCGGGAGCGATGCCGTGATTTCGCGTGCGGGCATGCACGAGATCCTGGCCGAGCACCGCCAGACCTCAGACCGCGATGACAAGCGCTTTGCCGAGTCCTGCGATGCTGCGGTAACCCGCCTGCAGGCTCTGCGCTTGCTGACCGGCACCGAGCTGGAGAACGAGTTCCGCATTTCCCCGGCCCTGGCGATGGCGCTGCCGATCACCAATATCCAGGACATACCACGCTACATCGCGGCAATCGACGCTAATGATCCAGCTTTCAGCCTGGGAGCCGAAGAAGCTGATGACCTCGCAGAGCAGACCCCCGAGTTGGTGCAGGAGTAACCGATGAGCATTGAAATGACTCTCCCGCTGGGCGGGGCACTCAACCCAGGCCAGCATCGGCTGAGCCGGGTACAAATAGTTAACTGGGGAACCTTCCACGGCTTGCATGATCTGGCCGTGGACCGCGCCGGCACCTTGGTCACCGGCCATCCGGGCGTGGGCAAATCCACCTTGTTCGATGCGATGGGCCACGTCTTCTTTGCAACGCCCCGCCTGAACGAATCGGCCAATGACGCGGCCACCCGCGAGGACCGCCGCACCACGTTCTCCTACATGCGCGGGCGCAAGTTCAAAACCAGCGCCGGCACTGTCTACCAGCGCCCCGGCGCGACGTGGAGCGCCATTGTGCTCAGCTACGACGATGGCATGGGCAACACCGTTACAGCCGGCGCGGTCTTCGATCTGCCCGATGCCGGTCTGGAAGGACAGGTCTCCAAGCACTATCTGTTGTGCGAGGGCAAGGTCAATATTGCGGAGCTGGAAAACCACGGCCCACGCCGCTTTACCGTGTCCTCGCTGTCCAAGGCCCTGGCACCGAGCGAGGCATTCGATACCCACAAGGCTTTCATTGAGCGATTGCGCCGCCGTTTAGGCGTCGAAAGCGACAAGGCCTTTGCCCTGTTGCGCACGTTGCAAAATGGCAAGGGCCTGGCCAAGGGCGTCAACCAGTTCTTCCGCCACGAAGTGCTGGAAGAACCAGCCACGTTGAAGGCCGCGTCCGCAGCAGTGGAAGACTTTGCCCATTTGCGTGGCATCTACCGCCAGCTGGATACCGCCCGCGCCCAGCGTGACGTGCTCGCGCAGGTGCCGGAGCAGGATCAGGCCTACCGTTCCTTGGCTGGACAGATCGCCACCGCCCGGCAATTGCTGGAAAGCGACGTGCACACCCTGGAAACCCAGGTCCGCCAGCTGGTGCTGCGCAATGACCTGAACTCCCACGAAACGGAGCTAGCCAAGCTCAAGGCCGAAGAGGCCGAGCTGCGTAAGCGCAAGGAAAAGCTCGATGACCAGCTCCAGTCGCTGGAGGCTGCCCACGACTCTGCGGGCTCTGCTTCCCTGATGCTGCTGGAGCGCGAGGCCGATGTGGCTCGCAAGGCATTGAGCGAGAAGGAGTACGTCATCCGGACCCTGCAGCAGCAGGCCTCGGATGCTGGCTTGGCCTTCGAATTCTCGGCCACCGGCCTGGATGAGCTGCGGGCCAACGCGGCACGTACCTTGCAGCAGCTCAGCTCGATTACGCATGATGCCCAGACCGTTGAGTACGAGGCCATGGCCACCTTGGTCAACCTGCGCAAGCGCGCAGAAACGTTGGCTGACCAGATCCGCTCCTACCAGCGCCGGGCCAGCAATATCGATGACCGTTCGATAGCCGCCCGCCGTGCCATCGCTTCGGCCTGCTCGCTCAAGGAAGAACAGCTTCCCTTCGCTGGCGAGCTCATGGATGTCTCGGCCGATGCCGGTACCTGGCGTTTGGCCGCTGAAAAGGCCTTGCACTCCTTGGCCCGCACCCTGCTGGTTCCCGGGGAGCTGCTCACCCAAGTCACCCGCGCCATTGATCAACTCGACGGCTTGGGCCGCGTGCGGTGGAGCGACATTTCCCAGCCGCCGCGCACCGCTGAAGCTGGCCCGGCAGACCTGGTGGCCAAGCTGGACTTCGCGCCCGGCGAAGCCGGAACCTGGCTGAAGGCGAAGATCACCGCCGACTACCCATTGGCCTGTGTTGAGAACGATGCAGCCATGCATGTGCACCCCAAGGCGATAACCCCGGCCGGCACCATCAAGTCAGGAACCGGAAGCTTCGAGCGCGATACCCGCACGTTGCCTGCTTCCGAGTACCTGCTGGGCTTCACCAACGAGTCGAAGATTGCCGAGTTGCAGTCCAAGGCGGCACGGTTGGATGAGAAAATCGTCCAGGCCCACCAGGCTGCCGATGAGCGCAGTGCGGCGAAGAACAAGATCGTGGCCAAAACCCAGCTCTTGCAGGCCCTGATTGCCGATGAGCGGACTTTTGGCCAGTTCGACGCGTCCGAGGCACTGGAAGCCTTGCGCCGCAGCGAGCAGAAGCTCGGCGATGACTTGGCATTGTCCGGGGACTCCTCCCGGGTTCGCCAGCAAATCGAAACGGCGAAGGCCGAGGCAGAAACCCTGGTCGGGGACCTCGCACTGGTTCGTTCACGCATTTCAGATCTTGGCTTGCAGGTGCAGCGTGCGCAGCAGATCCTGTCCACCAGCGATGATTTGGGGACCGGATGGGAGCAGAGCATCCCGTCCGCGCTGCGCCAGCATCAGCTGCTTGGCCCGGTTCTCCAGCAAGTGATTGCAGGGAACTGCCCTGCCAGTGAACAAATCAGCGAAGCCTTTGCCGAGGTCAAGCTCCAGCTGGGCAGCCAGGTCAACTCCTTGCAGTCGCAGCGACAGGAAATCGGTGGCGCGCTGAGCGAAACCTTCCGTCGTTTTGCCCGAGAATTCGGCACCTCGCACGCGCAAACCCATGGCACCACCGCTGAAGCAGCTGAGCACTACGCGCAGCTGCACGACCAGATCGTGGCCGACGGCCTGCCGCACCATGAGGCGCAGTTCCGCGAATACTTCGCGAACCGTTCCTATGAACGCTTCAGCGACCTCTTGCAGTTGCTGGATGAAGAGCGCCGGATGATCTCCGAACGCATCAAGCCGCTGAACCAGATTCTGGCAGAGGTGACTTTCGAGCATGGGTCGGTCCTTCGCCTGGAAGCAGTAAATGCGATTCCAGTTGAGGCCGGTACCTTCCGCAAGGACCTGAAGGACGCATTGCAGGAGGCTTACACCACCAAGGACGAATCCACCTTGGCCAGCTCCTACCAAGCGCTGGAGGCACTGGTTACCGCACTCAGCGACCCGGCGATGGCTTCATGGCGTTCGACCGTGCTCGATGTCCGCCAGCATGTGATGATCAGCTGCAATGAGCACAAGCCCAATGGGGAGATTGAGACCGGCTTGGAACCCGGGACGCTCTCCGGCGGCGAAGGCCAGCGCTTCACATCCTTCATCATGGGTGCTGCCCTGGCCTACCAGCTGGGCTTCGCTTCAGCCGGGTTCACTTCCTACGGCACGGTGATGATCGACGAGGCGTTCATTCAAGCCAACTCCGAATATGCAGCGGCAGGCATACGCGCGTTGCAGGAGTTCGGTTTCCATCTGGTGCTCGCGGCCCCCGAGGACAAGATCGATTTGAGCCGCCATCTGGGATCCATCACGGATATCATCAAGCACCCTGGCTCCAATATCTCAGGCTTCGTGACCACCGGCCGTTCCCCGGCCATGGCCACGACGATTACCCTGCGCAGCTGAACATCCAGAACAAGGCACGAGGTCCAGAATTCGCCATAGCGAGTTCTGGACCTCGTGCCTTGGTGCTTCGCCTCTAGACCATGCTGCGCTGCACGCGATCAGGGATCATGACCACCCGCGGGGACAGCTCTTGGGGTGCGAAGCCTGGATCGATGCACTGCTTCCAATACCTGAGGTGCACCTTGTCGATTTCATGTGCAGAGTCCTGCACCGCGGCACCGCCCTCGCCTTGGATGCTGTACCAGTAGAGGTAGTCGACACCATCCAGGGTTTCGCTGAAGATCGTCTCCACGTACATCTTTTCGCCTTCCAGGGTTTCAAGCACCGCGGGCATATTGCTGTTCAGGAATTCCAGCCATTCATTAGCTAGCGCTGATTTGCCTGGCAGAACTCGGAATCGAGTGAGTTCAATTTTCATGTCTACAGCCTATGGGCTTGAGCCGCATCTGCGGAAAAGACAGTGGTCCTGAAAGCCTTGGCTTTCAGGACCACTGTCTTTGGCTGGCTACCGGCTATTCGACGGCCAATCCTTCAACCGGCGACAACTTTGCGGCGCGGCGGCCCGGAGTCACCGATGCCAAGAGCGCTGCCACGATGCTGATCAGCAGGACCAGTGCGAGCTGCCACCATGGGATCTCGTAGGTCATCGTTCCCATGGACGCGAGTGCCGAGCGGGCTCCAAGCAGGCCGTAGGCCACGCCCAGCACCAAGCCGAGCAGGGCTGCGACGCCGCCAATCAGTACCGCTTCGGTCGCCAGCATGCCGCGCAGCTGCTTCTTCTTCAGGCCCAGGGCACGAAGCAGGGAATTCTCCCGGGTGCGTTCCAGGATCGAGAGGCTGAGCGTGTTGGCTACGCCGATCAAGGCGATCAGCACCGCCACTGCCAGCAAGGCAGAGACAATCATCAGCAGCACGTCAATGATCTGGGAGAACATCGACTTCATCACCACACCGCCATTGATCATTGATGATTCAACGCCGGTGATGGCAGAAACCTTGGTGACCAGTTCGTTGACGCCCGCTGCATTGACGTCGGAATCCACCTTGATCAGGATCCCCTCGTACTGATTGGCTTCATCGATTTCCAGCTTGCTGAAAGTCTGCTCGGTGACGATATTTCCTGAGAGCATGGCCTCGGAATTCTTCACTGCCAGCGTTTGCCCGCCAACTTCCACCGTCGGATTTTCGGGACTACCCAGCACATAGACGATTTCGCCATCTGCCGGCACGATATTCGGGTCCAGTGCAACGTCAGCGAAGCTCGTGGGATCAACGGACATGATCTCGGCGTTGAACATTTCATCGGTCCCCATGTCCACATCCGCATATCCGGAGGTGAAGCTGGAGCTGGCGGTAATCCCGTCCACGCCATTGATTTGCTCAAGCATGCTCTTGGTCTCGGCGCCTGAAACTTGGCGGTCATAGAAGGAGACCATCATGTCGACCGGGAATTCTGCGGCCACAGCGTTGTTCAAGCTGGCCTTGGCGGTCTGGCCGCCGACCATGATCATGGACACCAAGGTCACCCCGATCAGCAGTGCCGTTGCCGTCGCGGTGGTTCGGCCCGGATTGCGCACGGCGTTCAGGGCCGCGAGCTTTCCCGCCGTCGATTTGCCAGCCACGGCCTTGCCGATCCCGGAAACGCTGCTCGGCACGAACAGCGAAGCCAGCATCAGGATCCCCGGGAAGGAAACCAGGCCACCCAGGAAGGCGACTACCAGATCCCCCTGGATCGCGCCGTAGGCCAGCAAGCTGGCGCCGGCCACGACGAACAGCGATCCGAAGATGATCCGGGCCTTGCCGGCACGGTTCTTCACGCTGGCAGCGTCGAAGGGGCGCAAAGCCGCCAGCGGTGCGAGCTTCATCGCCCGTCGAGCCGGCAGGCTCGCTGCGACCACAGTCATCAGCACGCCGACGAGAATTGGGATGGCCAATCCCTGCGGGGTCAGGGCCAACGCCGCATAGGACATCTCCGGCACCATCACGTGCAGCAGCTGGATCAGGCCCGCCATCAGTGCGACGGCCAGCAAGACACCGAGAATCGAGGCAAGAATGCCAATGAGCAGTGCTTCGATAAGCACCGAGCTTCGAATCTGCTTGCGCTTGGCGCCCAGGATGCGCAGCAGTGCCAATTCGCGGGTGCGCTGGGCAATGACTACGGCAAAGGTATTGACCACAACCAGCCCGGTGACCACCAGCGCAATCAGTGCGAAGACCAGCAGGATCACGCTGAGCTGGTCGGTGCCGCCGGTGAACTGGGCGACTTCGTTCAAGACCTTCTCATCGGCGGTCACCACCGCCATGTCAGCCATCTTCTTGCCGGCAAACAGCTTCTCCAGCTCTGCCTTCAATGACTCGTCGGAGCCGTCGCCATTGACCACGATTTCGGTGATCAACGCTTGGCCGCCGGAAAAGTGCTGCCACGCTTTCTCGCTCATGCCGGCCAAGGCGTAGGCCGAGGTCCGAGGGTTGGTGGTCGAGCGCTGGATGCCCACGATGTTGTAGTTCGCCGGCGAAATCGCACCATTTTCCAGAGCCACGACGTCCCCGATGGACACGCCCATTTCCTCGGCGTGGGAAGCATCGATGATGATTTCGTTGGAACCTTGGGGCGCCCGGCCCTCAATCAATTCCATGCCGCCCAGCCCCTGGTCGGGATCTACTGGCTGTGCGGACACGCCGTAGCTGTTGTCCGCCGTGCGCAGCAGGCCATCGGCGTAGGCCAGGCCATAGGCGGTGGAAACTTCAGGCAGGTTCCGGACATCTGCGATGTCCTTGAGGCCCAGCTCGGTCAACTCCTCGGCGCCGGGAACCAGGTCCCAATCGGGGTAGGCCACCAGATCGGCGTTCTTGTAGGCGTCTCCGAGCGAGTTCTTCAGTGTCGCCTGGGTGGATGAGTTCACCGAAAGCGTTGCGGCAAGAAAGGCGGTGCCGATGGCCACAGCCAGGATGACGGCGATATATCGACGTGCATAGGTCTTGATATTCGAAAGTGCTACGTGCAGCATTGCTTACTCCGCCAAGGAGGCCAGGGCCTCGGTTACGGTAGCCACGGTTGGCTCCTGGATGGATCCGACAATTGTGCCGTCCTTCATCAGCAAGACATTGTCTGCATAGGACGCGGCCACCGGGTCGTGGGTGACCATGATGATGGTCTGGCCCATTTCACGGGTGGACGTGCGCATCAAGGACAGCACTTCGGCGCCGGTACGCGAATCGAGGTTGCCGGTTGGCTCATCGCCGAAGACCACTTCCGGCCGGGTGAGCAGTGCTCGGGCTACCGCGACACGTTGCTGCTGGCCGCCGGAAAGTTCATGCGGCTTGTGGTTCAGGCGGTCGCCCAGGCCGAGCGCCTGGATGACGGTGTTGAACCAGTCGCGATCGTGCTTCTTGCCGGCCAGCGACAATGGCAGCAGGATGTTGTCCTTGGCGGTGATGGTTGGCACGAGGTTGAAAGACTGGAAGACAAAGCCGATCTGCTCGCGGCGCATCTCGGTCAGCTGGTCATCGCTCAGCTCCAGCAGGTTCTTGCCGCCGATGATGATTTCACCGGAGTCGGCGGTATCAAGTCCGGCCAGGCAGTGCATCAGCGTGGATTTTCCGGAGCCCGATGGGCCCATGATGGCGGTGAAGCGGGATCGTTCGAAGGAAACGTTTACGTCGCGAAGGGCCTCAACACGGGTGCTGTCATGCCCGTAGGTCTTGGTCAAGCCGCGGGCAGCGACCGCATTTTCGGTTTTTGGCAGAGTCTCAGAAGTCATATTAGAAATACTACAAAGCGCCTAGCCAAACCCGCATCCACCATCAGGACCTAGTTTCCCGGGGGTGCGTCATACCAAGGTATGAGCAAATCCGCGGACGCTCTGCCCCCGCAGGTTACCGATTAGCAGCCATGTTCGCGTTCGGTTTCCTGGTGCGATGCCGGCTCAATCTGGAAGGTCGAGTGCTCAACGCTCACGGTGAAATGATCTGCCACGCACTGCTGCAAATCCCGCAGCAGCCCACCGGCTACCCCAGCGGAGAACATCGAGTCCTCGACCACCACATGGGCGGTGAGCACCGGAAGGTTGGAGGCAATCTGGCTGGCGTGCAGATCGTGCACCGCAATCACCCCGGGCAATGCCTCCAAATGCGCTTTGACCCCGAGCAGGTCCAGGCCCCTAGGCGTGGATTCGAGCAGGATGTGGGTGGTTTCCCCCAGCAATTTCATGGCCCGGGGAACGATCAGGGCGCTGATCACCAGGGCAGCCACGGAGTCGGCGCGCATCCATCCGGTGTAGGTGATAACCAGCGCGGCGATGATGACGGCAACCGAGCCCAACGCGTCGTTGACTACTTCCAGGAAGGCCGCACGCATATTGAGGTTGCTATTGCGCCCGGCGGAAATGATCCACATGGAGATGACGTTGCCCAATAGGCCGATGATGCCGAAGGCCAGCAGTCCCTCCGGTTGGACTTCTGCAGGGGTGAAGAGCCGCCGCACGGCGTCGATGGCCGCATAGATGCCCACAGCCAGCAGCAATGCCGATTGGAAGGTGGCGGAGAGGACTTCAGCGCGGCGGAATCCCCAGGTGCGCTTGGTCGTTGGCTTGCGCATGATCAGGTTGGCAGCGGTCAGAGCCAGCAATAGCCCCAGGGTATCGGTCAGCATATGCGCTGCGTCGACCAGCAAGGCCAGCGAGTTGGTGACGATAGCGCCAACAACCTCGGCGACGAGGATTGTAGCGGTGATGGCGAAGGCCCAGGCCAGGCGGGTTCGGTTTGCTCCGGAATGATCATGGGAGTGCCCGTGAGAGTGATCGTGTCCCAAGTTCAGCCTTTCTTCGGATCCATGCTGTGCGCTTCTTCCCAATGGTGATGGGATGCCTCTTGCGGCAGAAGCGCCGAGGCGGCAGCGGTCAATGCGTCAAGTGCTTCACCCTGGCCCAGCGAGTAGATGCTGGCCCGGCCCTGGCTTCGGACGTGCACCAGGCCGGTGTCCTTCAGGCAGGACAGATGCGCGCTGACCGTGCTTTGGGCAAGGCCCAAATGCTCGGTCAGTTCCCTGACCTTATGCTCCCCGGTGCGCAGATGGTCCAGAATCAGCAGCCGCGCCGGGTCAGCGAGCGCGTGGAAGAGCGCAGCGAACTGGAGCTTGCCGCTGCGGATTTCCGATGCATCGATATCTGACTCTATTATCGCCATATAACGATGATAGGTGACTTTGCCGTGAAACGGAACGTTGCATGGCCAACTGCGCATCGCGATGGATGGCAAGATGAAAATATGACTGAAGATCTCATCGTTGGCGAAGACGGATTGGCGCGCCCTCGCTGGGCCGCCTCGAATGACATGCTCCGCACGTACTACGACGCCGAATGGGGCATGCCGATCACCTCCGAAGAGGGACTTTTCGAGCGGCTGAGCCTTGAGTGCTTCCAGTCAGGCCTGTCCTGGGCCATCATCCTTTCCAAGCGCGAGTCGTTCCGCCGCGCTTTCGAGCACTTCAATCCCGAGAAGGTCGCATTATTTACCGAGGACGATTTCAATCGCCTGATGGAAGACGCCGGGATCGTGCGCAATAGGCTCAAGATCCGCGCAACGATCGCCAACGCAGAAGCGACCCTGATGCTGCGCGAAGAGGGCGGCCTCTCGGATTTCGTGTGGTCCTTCAAGCCGGAACAGACCCCGGCTCCGCGTAATTTCACTGAAGTACCCACGCAAAGCCCCGAGTCCAAGGAACTGGCCAAGGCGCTGAAGAAGCGGGGTTTCAAGTTCGTGGGCCCGACCACCATGTACGCGTTGATGGAAGCCATCGGCATGGTCGATACCCATCTGGTCGGATCGCACCGCCGCGGCACTTCCGGCATTTGGGCCTGAGGTCATGGAACTGCGCCTACCGGCAACGGGAATTCTGGACGTCGGCCACGCACTGGCAGTCCTGGAATTGCATTCGCTGCCTGCCCAGGAGCGGCTGGATGCCGCTGCGGCCCAGCTGCACCGCGTCCTGCAGCTGGACGGGAACCTGGTTGAAGTTTCATTGAGCCTGGATCCTGCAGGCGTATCGCTCACCCACGACGCCCCGACTGAATCCATTGCGCGCCTCACGGAGATCATCAACCATTGGCTTGGACTGCAGCAAGACACCACAGCTGCTTATGAAGCGCTCCAGGCCCTTCCTTGCTACCAGCCGCTCGCGATGGCTTACCCCTCCTTGCGGCTCATCAGCTACCCGGATATTTTCGAGGCCCTGGCCACCACGATCATTGGACAGCAGGTATCCTTGGCGGCGGCACGGACCCTCGGCGGGCGCTACGTCGGCGCATTGGGCCAGCAGCATGGCTCGGGCCTTCGGGCTTTCCCCACAGCGGCCTCAACGGCTGCCTGCACGCCTGGGGAATTGCGTGCAATCATTCGCTGCCCGTTGCCGCGGGCAACGGCGCTGCACGCGGTAGCCGAATGGTTCGAGCACAGTGGAAAGTTCCTGCTCGGAGACGTGCCGGCATTCCTGGAGCAGCTCCAGGGGCTGCGCGGCGTGGGGCCATGGACGCGCAATTACCTTGCCCTGCGGGGTTTGCGGGATCCAGAGATCTTCCTGGAGTCGGATCTAGTAGTTCGCCGAGCCATGAGCAAGCTTCATGATCGCGGCGTCACTGTGGCGCCTCCACCGAAGGGTGCGGGCTACCTGGCCACGTTGCTGCTGTGGTCCTTCGACGCCGCCAAGCTGTAGCAACGAGAAAGGGAGCTTATCAAGGTGTGCAATCCTGATAAGCTCCCTTTTCGACGAATCGGCCGACTGAGCAAGTCAGCCGATTCTCCATTCCCCTTATTCAAGCCGGCTACGCCGCTCGCTGCTTCGAGGTGAGCAGCCCCGGCAAGCAGCGAACTAGCCGATAAATATCGGTCAAGCTTGACGCTTCTCCCGACCACACACGGGAGAAGCTCTGGAATAAGCATATCCTAAGAACCAGTAATAACGTCAAGCCCTGTTTGCGTAATTTTTCGATTTATTTCTTAGGTCGCTCTAACTTGCTCGATTTTGTCCGCGCCAAAAGACTAGTCGGCGAAGATCTTGCCAACTTCCGTACGCTTCTCGGCCTGGAATGCATCTTCTGCACGGCCAAAGGCCCAGTAGGCAGATAGCGACATGTCGCGGCGGTCCACGCCATGCTCGTCATAGAAGTATGCGCGCAGCTTCTTCATGACTTCGCGCTCACCGTGGGCAAAGACCTGCACCCGGCCCTCGGGCCATGGAATCCCCCGGACCACGGACTCCAGGATCGTGGTTTCAGGGGAGAATTCGGCACCGCGGTGAATCCAGCGAATTTCCACGCCAGCCGGCGCCTGCAATTGCATTTCGTCAGCCTCGTCGGCAACTTCGATGACCACCAGGCCCCGCATCTGCGGGGCCATGGACTCCAAGGAGGCCGCAATGGCGGGAATGGCAGTTTCATCTCCGGCAAAGAAGTGGAAATCGAATTCATCCTTGGGGACAAACATTCCGCCCGGGCCCGAGAAGCAGATCGATGAGCCGATCTGCGCGTCACGAGCCCAAGGACCTGCTAGGCCCTCATCGCCATGGACCACGAAATCGACCTCGATGGTTCCCGCCTGCATATCGCTGCGGCGCACGGTATAGGTACGGCGAACCGGCAGATCCTCAGGAGCCAGCCGCTCACGCAGCGCTTCCATGTCATAAGGCAATTCAAGGCCCAGTTCCGGCTTCGCGAACAGGAATTTCACGTAGCGGTCGGTCACCGGCTTGTCTGCGAAATCGCAGATGCCTGGACCGCCAAGGGTGAGCCGCACCAGATGAGGTGCGATATTCTCGCGCTTGAGGACCTGCAGGAGGACCTGGGGGCGCGCAGGTCGGCCTCCAGTTTGCGGGCGATCACCAGCCGGCTGGGACACAAAATCACTTCCTGTCTTAATAAGGGTAGATAGATCAATCCTAATTGACGGGAGCGCAAGTGGTTACTTCGGGAAGGTCGGAGGACCTTCATATGCACTGAGCGCCGCGCGTTCTCCGGGGCTCAAACGCTGCACCCGCGAGGACACCGGGTCGAAATAAGCCAACGTAGTGGAGGCCTTGACGCACAAATAGTCCTCCACCGGGTCACGGAACTCGTAGCAGATATCAAAGCTGGCAGGCTTGACATTCGCAACCCAGAGATCGACATTGACCGGCACGTTGCGGTATTCCAACGGGCGGGAATACCGCACCCGATGCTCGACAACGAGGATCTGGGTTCCGGCAGGCACTGCAGAGAAGATATCGGCCTGCGGCTGCGAGCCTGGCGCGCCGGTGCCACCGGGCACGCCAAAGCCGGCGATTCGCGCTTCTTCCATTAACCGGATCAGATTTACATTATTGACATGGCCGTAAGCATCCATGTCGCCCCAGCGCATAGGGACCTGCACCCGCAGAATGCTTTCTTCCATGGCTAATCTTCCTTCAGCAGGTTTGCGCCGTCATTGCCCACGATCCCCAACTTGGCCAGCTCCCGAAGGATCCGGGCTCCGTCCGGCTCGTAGACCCAACGCACCCCGGGGGTGGTTCGGCGCAGCTCATGCGAACGTCCGCCGGCTAGCACCGCTTCCGAAGGGGTCAGCTGGCGGATCACAATAGCCCGGACCAATTCGGGATAGCGGCGCGCGAACTCGGCATAAATGGCCGGATCATGCTGGCCGTCATCGCCGATGAGCACCCACGAAATGTGCGGGAACTCTTCGGCCAGGCGGCGCAGCTGGTCAACCTTGTGCTGCATTCCGCTGCGGAACCAGGAACGGTCTGTTGGCCCCCAGTCGGTGAGCAGCAACGGCCCCTTCGGGTACAGGTTGCGCGAGATGAAGCGCTGCAGGGTCTGCGCGACATTCCATGCGCCGGTGGAAAGGTAGATGGTCGGAGCTCCTGGATGCTCGAGCAGCACCTTCTGGAGCATTACCGCCATCCCGGGGGTCGCCACGCGGGCATGCTCGGAGAGCACAAAGGAGTTCCACGCCGCCAGCATGGGGCGCGGCAGTGCGGTGACCACGACGGTGTCATCCACGTCGCTGATCACCCCGAACTTCTGCGCCTGGTCGATAACGAGAATCTTCGCCTGCGCGGCATCGCCGTTGTGGGCATGAAGCCGGATCTCATTCCAGCCCGCGGGCAGGTCGACTACCAGCTTCACATCAATCACGCCGCCACGGTCAGCCTGGACCTCGAAGCGCTGGTCGCCAACGTCAATGCTGACCTTGCCGCCGGGAAGGATCGGGGAAATGAAATTGCGGAAACCGCGAATGCCATCGGCAATGACCTGGGCTTGGTGCTGCCCGTCTTCAAAGGCGCCGGGCTTGGCCAGGACAACGCGGGCGAAGACGCGAATCCAGCCGCCGCTCGGTCCGGTAGAGCCATATCCCACATAGGGAAGGATTACCGCTTGGTGGCCGTTGGCCAGGGCGCGCCGTGCACGCCAACGATGCACTCCGTCTTCCATTCGCGAAGCTACATGCCGGGCATCGCCATCAGCCGAAATATGACTCATAGCCCCAGTCTTTCATGTCGACCGCCAAGCACGGGAAAACGACAACTTGTGTCTTGAGCCCTTGCCTTTTTCTACAAAGAGTAGAAAACTGGTGCTATGAAATTCGAACACGAGCTCAATAGTCCGGTCCTGGTATTGGATGAGGACCAATCGTGGCAGCTGCTCTCGCACAGCTCCCACGGACGCGTAGCAACTTCGGTTGCAGGGTTGATCGATATTGTTCCGGTGAACTACGCGGTGCACAACGGGAAGCTGTTCTTGCGCACCTCGCCCGGTAATAAGCTTGCGGCCATGGCGATCAATGAAAAGATCGCTTTCGAGGTCGACGGCATCCTTTCCGATGAAGCTTGGTCCGTTGTCGTGCACGGCAGCGCCGAAGTATTGGAGCATGAGGCCGATATCAAGGAGGCCCGCGAAAGCGGCGTCACTCCCTGGATCCCCACCCAGAAGGATTTCTGGATTCGGGTCAACATTGATTCGGTCTCCGGGCGCCACTTCGAGCTTGGCGAGCAACCAGAGGTCGCTGAATAGTTCTCTCCGATCTACACGGCAAACGCCGCCTCCCGCCCAATGGCCATCGGGCTGGCAGCGGCGTTTCCAGCTTTAAGCCGATGCCTGGGAATAAGGGTAGAACCCTTCTCCGCTCTTGCGTCCGAGCTTGCCCGCAGCCACCTTTTCAGTGATCATCGGGTGCGGCTGGTCGGCCTCGTCACCGGTCTCGGCGTAGGTCGCCTGGGCGATGAAATCGATAACATCAAGGCCCACCATGTCCATCAGCTCGAACGGACCCATGGGGTGGCCCAAAGCGGTCTTCGCGGTGGTATCGATATCCTCGATGCTGGCGATTCCCTGGTGAGCCAGGTTCAGCGCCTCGGCGTTGATCGCACCCATCATGCGGTTGGCAATGAAACCCGGAATCTCCTTGTTCACCAGCACCGGGTTCTTCCCCAGCTGGTTGGCTACCTCGGTAACAGCCTGAATCGTGGCATCGCTGGTCTGCCCATGGCGGACTATTTCAACGCACTTCATGACCAATGCAGGGTTGAAGAAGTGCATATTGCACACCTGCGCTGGACGGCCGCTGGCCTGGGCCAGCTTCGAGGAGGGCAGCGTCGAGGAGTTCGTCGCCAGGATGGCGTGGGCCGGTGCATGCTCGCCCAGTTGGGCGAAGATCTGCTCCTTGATGTCCAGGCGCTCCACAGCAGCCTCGATCACCAAGTCGGCTGCGGAAGCAGCCTGGTTCAAGTCGGTGTTCTGGCTCAAGCGCCCCAGCGCCGCAGCTGCCGCGGGCTGGTCGAGTTTGCCTTTGGCCACGCGGCCGGCAGCCCAGGACTCCAGCTCGGTGCGTGCTGCGCCCAACGCGTCGGCAGAGATATCCTGCAGCACGGTGGCGTAGCCGCCCAGCGCGCAGCTCATCGCGATCTGGCGGCCCATGGTGCCGGCACCGATCACCAAAATACGTTCAATCCTCATTGGCCATTCTTTCTCTGGAGTCCTGGCCTGCGCCTTTTAGCCGCGCAGGTAGGTCGTCGTGGTGTGCGTGTAGAACTCGCGAGCTGCTGCTCCCTGTTCCTTCGGTCCGTAGCCCGAAGCTTTCGCACCGCCAAAAGGCACGTGCGGGTCAGCTCCGGCTGACTCCGAATTTACATGCAGAATACCCACGTCGAGAGTTTGTTGCGCCTCCAGGGCCAGCGCAAGATTCGAGGTGAACAATGCCAGGCTCAAACCGTATTCCGAGTCTTCTGCAGCCTCGAAAGCTTCCTTCCACCCGTTGACTCGGCGGACCGCCACGATGGGCGCGAAGAATTCTTCCTGCCATGCGCAGTTGGCTCGCCCGGCTTCCCCCTCCGGAAGTTCCAGAATGGTTGGTGCCAGGAAGCTGCCGGTATCCGGGGCCAGCCCGCGATAGCGCAGTGTTGCGCCCTGTGCCAGCGACCGGTCGATCCCCTGTGCCGCCGAGTTCGCCGCTTTGGCATCCACCAGCGGGCCCATATGCACTGACGGCTCCAGCGGGTCCCCGGTCACCCACTGATCCAGCCTTTCGGTGAGCTTGGCCAAGAATGCGTCGGCGATGGACTCATCGAGGATCAGCCGGCTGGTAGCCGTGCACTTCTGGCCGGTGGAGCGGAAGGCCCCGAAAAGCACCTGCTCGCTGGCCAGGTCCAGGTCTGCATCGGCCAGCACCACCGAAGCATTCTTGCCGCCCATTTCGGCCTGCACCGGAATCCCCCGGGCCGCGCCTGCCGCGCAGAGTTTGCGCCCGACTCCGGTGGAACCGGTGAAAGTCAGCCCGTCCAAATGCTCATTGGCAATGAAGGCATCACCCAGCGCGCCCGGGCCGATGACCAGGTTCAGTACGCCAGCGGGCAGCCCTGCGTGCTCCAGGGCCTGCACAAAGCGCATGGCCAGCAACGGCACCAGGCTGGCCGGCTTGAACACCACGGTGTTGCCGAAAACCAGTGCCGGGGCGATCTTCCAAGCCGGAATCCCGATCGGGAAGTTGAACGGGGTGATCACCCCGATCACCCCCAGCGGCTTGTGGGTAACCAGGATCTGTTCCCCGGCACGCGGGGATTGGAAGACGGTGCCGGCAGCGCGCTCCGCCTCGCCGGAATAGTAGGCCAGGATCTGCGCGGCCCGCAGCACCTCGCCAATTCCCTCGGCTCTGGCCTTGCCCTCCTCGGCGGCCAGTTCCGCTCCGAAGTCCTCAGCATGCTCCGTCAGGTATCCGGCGGCCTTGGCCAGAATCGCCCCGCGGGCGGCCATCGGAGTGGACGCCCAGGATTTCTTGGCCCGGTGGGCGGCGCCGAAAGCGGCGTCCACCTGGTCCACGCTGGCCGCGGTGCCCTCCGCGAGCACGATGGATTCGTCGGCGGCCGCCTTCGAATCGATGCGGCGGCCTTCGCCAGGGACCCATGCGCCATTGATGCAGTGCTCCAGGGTGGCAAGTGTTGTGGAAAGGTTCATTTGCTTGGTTCTCCCGTCTTCCTTGGCTTCGCGGCTTAGCGGAAGGCCGGCACGCCGGTGAGCTTGTTGCCCAGGATCAGCGTGTGCACCTCGTCGGTGCCCTCATAGGTGCGCACCGATTCCAGGTTGTTGGCGTGGCGCAATGGCGAGTAATCCAGCGTGATGCCGTTGCCTCCCAGGATGGTGCGTGCTTCGCGGCAGATCGCGATGGCTTCACGGCAGTTGTTCAGCTTCCCTACCGAGATCATGTGCAGGTCCAAATTCCCGGCATCCTTCAACCGGCCGATGTGCAGGGCCAGCAGGAAGCCCTTGTTGATTTCCAGGGCCATATCCACCAGCTTCTGCTGGGTCATCTGGTATCCGGCCAGCGGCTTGTCGAACTGCAGGCGCTCCTGCGAGTAGGCCAATGCCGCTTCGAATGAATCGCGGGCGGCCCCCATGGAACCCCACAGGATGCCGTAGCGGGCTTCATTCAGGCAGGAGAACGGCCCCTTCAGGCCCTTGGCATTCGGCAATACCGCCGAACCGGGCAGGCGCACATCGACCAGATCGATTTCGCACTGGATGGAGGCGCGCATGGACAGCTTCTGCTCGATGGGGGTGGCGGTGAAGCCCGGGGTGCTGGTTGGCACGACGAAGCCGCGGATGCCCTCATCGGTCTGTGCCCAGATCACCGCCACTTGCGCCACATTGGCCAGCCCGATCCAGCGCTTGGAACCGTTGATCACCCAGTCATCGCCGTCGCGGCGGGCGAAGGTCTTCATGCTCGACGGGTCGGAACCTGCCGTTGGTTCGGTCAGGCCAAAGCAGCCAATGGCTTCGCCGGCGGCCATCTTGGGCAGCCATTGCTGCTTCTGTTCCTCGGAGCCGTGCTTGTAGATGGCGCTCATGGCCAACGATCCCTGGACCGAAACGAAGGTGCGCAGCCCCGAATCGCCGGCTTCCAGCTCGGCGCCGGCAATGCCGTATTCCACGGCCGAGCGGCCGGCGCAGCCGTAGCCTTCCAGGTGCATGCCCAGCAGGCCCAGCTTGGCCATCTCCGGAACGATCTCCAGCGGGAAGACTGCGTCGTTGTACCACTTGGCGATATTCGGCTTGATGTTCTCGTTGACGAAACCGCGCACGGTATCGCGCAGGGCCAGTTCCCCCGCCGAGAGCAGCGAATCGAAATTGATCAGGTCGGCCGGATCCAGAAGGCGTTCTGCGGTGCTCATATTAAGTCTCCTTGAAAGTTCTTGCGATTAGCTATTTGCCAGGGTGCCCAGAAGCGCTTGGTGCTCCCCGTGGGCCGGCGGGATGGTGCGATATTGGGCGCCGGTGCGCGAGAGCCCGATGGGGCTGGCGATCTGCTCGGTCGCTTCCCCGGTGTCCGGATCGGTGATCAGCGCGACGGGATCCAGGCCAAGTTCCTTGGCGAAGTCGATGGCCTCGGCGATGGAGTTGACTTTTCCGGCGGGCACTCCCGCGGACATCAGCGCATTCGCCCAGTGCGCGGCAGTGGCTGAGGCGGTGGCCGCTTCGATGATTGCCTTGAGTTCTTCGCGGTGGGCCACCCGTGCGCTATTGCTGCTGAAGCGCGGATCCTGGGCTAGGTCCGGCTGGCCAAGATGCTTGGCCAAGGCAGCGAACTGGCGGTCATTGCCCACGGCGATGGCCACCACGCCGTCGTTAGCCGCGAAGGTTTCATAGGGGGCAATGCTCGGGTGCGCGTTGCCCATGCGTGCCGGGGATTTTCCGGTAGCCAGCGTGCTGCTGGACTGGTTGGTCAGTCCGGCCAGCAGCGAGCCGAGCAAGTTGACGGTCACCCGCTGGCCGATACCGCTGGCATCGCGTTCGCGCATGGCCAGCAGGATGCCGGCAACCGCATTCTGCGCCGCCAATACGTCCACCAGGGCAACGCCGGCCTTGCTCGGAGGCCCGTCTGGTTCTCCAGTGATGCTCATCAGTCCGCCCACTGCCTGCACCAGCAGGTCGAAGCCGGGCAAGGTTGCACCCTGCTTTTCGCCGAAGCCCGAGATGGAGCAATAGACCAGTGCCGGGTTCAGCTCGCGCAGGCTCTCGTAGTCCAGCCCGAATTTAGCCAGGACGCCGGGGCGGAAATTCTCCACCAGCACGTCAGCGTCGCGGATCAATCCGCGCAGGGCCTGCAACTGGGTCGCGTCCGCGAAGTCGGCGACTACTGCCTGCTTGTTGCGGTTCACCGACCAGTAGTAGGTGCTGATGCCTTGGGCATTGACCGGAGGCTTCCAGCTGCGGGTCTCATCGCCAGCAGCGTTCTCCACCTTGAGAACTTCGGCCCCGAAGTCGGCCAGGGTCATGGAGCACAGCGGCCCGGCCAAGATGCGCGAGAGGTCGATGACCTTGACCCCTTCAAGCGGTTGGCTCATTTGCTTCCACACCTTCAATCCGCACAGAATTGCTTAGTTACATGTTGCATGCAACTCTATGTTGCCCGGATCACCCTTGGCAAGGATTTTCAGGATGTTTCGCTTCTTGGGTCTGCAGGGGGCGCGGAATGCCCTAGGAAATCAAGGCGTCCAGCCGCTCCAGGAACGGTTCTGCGTCCAGTCCCGGGGTCCGCGAACACACCGAGCGGATCAGCATCTGCGCGGTGCGCATGACGTGGCCCCGAACGGCCAGCGCGGCGGCGTCGGGGTCTTTAGCCAGAATCGCCTCCATGATCTCCTCGCGATCCCCGGCCAGGTCCTGGCTGGAGCGGGCGAAGGGCACGGTGGTCTGCCCGTGGGCCAGGACAAGGTTGCGCAGCTCCCCCACCACGCTGTCGAGTTTCGCATTTCCGGCCAGCCCCAGAAGGCACAGGTGGAATTCCTTGTCCGCTTCCAGCGTCGCCCGGCCATCACCGGTTTCGCCGATTGCGAGCATTCGCTGGTGCAACGACTTCAGCTGGTTGATATCAGCCTCGGTCGCGTTCCGCACGCCACGTGCGGCAGCTGGAGGCTCGATAGCCAAACGCAGCTGGAAGACTTCGACAATGTCCTCCAATGAAATCTGATTGACGCGCACCCCGCGGTTTTTCGCCACGGTAACGATCCCCTCTTTTTCCAGCAGCTGCAAGGCCTCGCGCACCGGAGTTCGCGAGACCCCGAGCTTTTCCGAGATGCCAATGGCCGAGTAGTGCTCCCCCGGAGCCATCTCACCGGCAACGATGGCGGCACGGATCATCGTGGTCACCTGCTCGGTAAGAGATACCTTCGGCTTAATCGGTTGCATGCTACTCATGGTCTGAAGCTTATCCTGATTCGACCCGGCGGCAAGGCCAGGTACTAGATCGTCTTGCGCAATGGCACTTCCTTGATGAGCAATACGCAGAAGAAGGCAACCACGGCTACGGCCGCCGAGACGATGAAGACGATCCCTGTCGCCTCGCCATACGCCGATTCCACCACCTGCCGTAACGCATCTGGCATCCCGGAAAGATTCAAGGAATCCCCGGTGGCCGGGGCTGAGGACAGCTGCCCCTTGGCCGCTAATGATTCGGTAATAAGATCTGCCACATTGCGCGAAAGCAGCGCGCCGAGCACCGCCACACCTGCTGAGCCGCCTACAGAACGGAAAAACGCCACCGAAGAACTTGCCGCCCCGATATCGGTAACTTTCACCGTGTTCTGCACCGAGAGCACCAAGTTCTGCAGCATGAATCCCATGCCCACGCCGTTGAGGAACATGCCGCAGGCCAAGAGCCAGTATTCGGTATCCTGGCGCATCAGCCCGAGCAGGCCGAGTCCGGCGATGTTCAGGACCGAACCGATGAGCAGGTAGATCTTCCAACGGCCGAAGCGGGTAATCATCTGCCCGGAGAAGACGGACCCGAAGTAGTTGCCCGCGATCATTGGCAAGGTCATGAGGCCGGCCATGGTCGGTGTCGCTTCGCGGGCGATCTGGAAGTACTGGCCGATGAATGCGCCGGTGCCGAACATCCCCACGCCAATCGAGATCGAGGCGAGAATCGCCAGCGAGGTTGTTCGGGTGCAAATGATCTTCAGCGGAATGATCGGTTCACGAACCCGTGATTCAACAAGCAGCAACGCGGCAACCAGCAATAGGAACATCGAGACCATCGTGTAGGTCTGCCACGAATTCCAGCCGAAATAGTCGGCTTTGCCTACATAGGAGACCCAGATCAGCAGGATCGAGACGGCGGTGGTCAACAGGACCGCGCCGACCCAATCGATATGCACCGGACGCTTGAGGTGCTTCAGGTGCAGGGTCCGGTGGATCAAGAGCATGGAGAGCAGGCTGATCGGGATGCCGAAGAAGAAGCACCAGCGCCAGCCCAGGGGCGAGTCCACGATGAATCCGCCGAGCAGCGGTCCTGCTGCGGTAGATACAGCCATGACGGCACCGAAATATCCCGAATAGCGTCCACGTTCCCGTGGCGGGATGACCGTGCCGATGACTGCCATGCCCATGGCGGTCAGCCCGCCCATGCCGATGCCCTGGATGACCCGGGCGAACAGCAGAACGGGTATGGACCAGGCGAGTCCGGCCAGCAACGAGCCGAGCACGAACACCAGAATTCCGGCTTGCAGCAGCTTCTTCTTGTCGAAGAGATCCGCCATTTTCCCCCAGATGGGAGTGGTGGCGGCATTAGCCAGCAGCGTGGTGCTCAAAACCCAGTTGAAGTCGGTTTGCGAGCCGCCCAGGACATCCATGATGGTCGGCAGCGCAATAGACACAATGGTCGCCGCCAGCATGGCAGCGAAGAAGGATGCCAGGACGCCAGCGATGGATTTGAGCACCTCGCGTTGATTCATCTGCGGCTGGTCTGCCGCTGTCTCGGTGAGGTCAGTGGGACGTTCCTTTTCCGGCAGGCTCTTATCCAAGGTCGGAATTCTCCGCATTGCCGAACTGCTCGGTCCGTTGGGATTGGATGCCGCGGATCATCGTCGCGTTCAATTCGCTCAGCGCGTGCGCGACGCTGGCCAAGCGCTCGGCATCCCAGTCCGGAAGGACATCCCGCATTCGCTCCAGGCGCAAGCGGTCGCGGAATTCAAGCCGCTCGCAACCCGCCTCGGTCACCCAGAGCACGTGGCGGCGGGCGTCGATCTTGCTGGGCTGCTTGGCTACCAGGCCCATTTGCTCCAGTTCCGCCAAATGCCGGCTCATCGCCGCGGTGCCGATCCCCAAGGACTGCGCAAGGTCGGCAGCATGCGTGGGTTCACGGGTTTTCAACGTCTTGAGCACGTGATGGGAGGCGTTTGATACCTCGGGGTCAGTCTGATCCATATGCGAAAACACGCGAAGGATCCTGGAACTGCGGGCCAACTCGTCGAGCAGGACTTTGAGTTCAGAATCCGAAGGGCTATCTGGAGACTTGTCCACGATCTATCGGCTGCCTATCTATTGTGTTTCCACCAATGTAAGTTCGAATCGTTGCTCCAGTCAACGTTTTTGCCTGTTGCCACGGCGGTAAGCTGGTGTTGTGAATGATCAGCGAGTCCAAGCCAGCACGCAATACGCCGAAGAATTACGTCTTTCCGCGCTGAAGGCAGCTCGCCAGTCCGCCGAGCTGCTGCGCGCTTCTTTCCGCGGCAACGTGGTAGCCGAGCATAAAACCAACACCCATGATCTGGTCACCGACATCGACCGGCAGAGCCAGCGGCTCATCACTGCCTCACTGCTATCGGCCCACCCGGATTCCTGGGTTCTCGGCGAAGAGCAGGTCTCTGGCGATCAAGGACGGCAGGCCGCCGGGAAGGTGCAGTGGATTGTCGATCCGATTGACGGCACCAGCAACTTCGTCCACGGCGTGGCATTCTTCTGCATCTCGATTGCCGCAGCCATCGATGGAGAACTGGTGGCCGCCGCAATCCTCGATCCGGTTTCTGGTGATGAATTCAGCGCCAATTCGACTGCCGCGTTCCTCAACGGGCAGGTCCTTGAGCCCGGTGCCCGTCCCGAGCAGTCCCGCGCCAACCTGATGACGGATTACCCGGGAGCAGAATCCATGCTCAAGGACGGGAATCTGTCCTTGGAACTCTTTGGCCAGTGGATCCAGGACTTCGCCACGGTACGCCGCAAGGTCTGCGCGGCGCTGGCCTTAGCCCATGTTGCCGCAGGCTGGTGCGACGCCACCATCGGGTTCGATACCAAGGTGTGGGATGTGGCTGCCGGAGCGCATCTGGTGCGCATGGCCCAGGGCACGTTCCGCGGCTTGTCCTACGGACAGGCAGGACTCGCCGACCACTACTGCCCCGGTTTCATCGCGCAAGGGCCCGGCGCCGATTATCCTTCCTTGGCAACCGCTGCCGAGCGGATCCATCAGCTGCGCACGGGCCGCTGAGCCAACAAATCTGACAATATCGAAGTAGTTGGCCCTGCCCCTCGGCTTTGGCCGCTTTCGGACGTACCATGGCGGCATGGAACCACGATTTCAACGGACCGCGCATTCCGCCGCGCGGCACCATGGAGGCGGAGGTGTGATCCTGGGAGGAATCGGAGCAATTCTGCTTTTCGCTTCCTTCGCAGTGATGTTGGCAGCTCAATCCCTGGATTGGGAGCCACTGCTCATCGGCATTAGCTTGGGCATCTCGACAGTGCTTTTCGGTGTGGTGTTCCATTTCACCCACTGATCCGCACTTTTCCTCATCCACTAATCGCAACGGCCCCGGATCCATCGCTCGTGGGAGCAACAGGTCCGAGGCCGTCCGTGCGTTCGGGTGCTTTACAGGTGGGTAGGCGCAAACATCTTCAGCAGGGTGCGGACCACAATGACATTTGGGCCATCTGCTTCCAAGGCGTCGGCGAGCGCCGAACCGATGCCTTCGGGATCGACCGCTTGGGCGGGGATGCCAAAGGAATGCGCAAGGGCCACGAAGTCCGGCCGGGCCAGTTCGGTGGCGGTGGCTTTTCCGAAGGCTCCCTCCATGTACTCGCGCAGGATGCCATATCCCCCGTCGTCAACGATCAACCAGGTGACCGGTGCATGGTGCTGCTTGGCGGTGGCCAGTTCGGCAATGGAGTACATCGATGAACCGTCGCCGCTGACTGCCAGCACGCGCTGCTTGGAGCCGATGGCGCCACCGATCGCGGCGGGGAAGCCGAAGCCGAGGCCGCCTGCACCCTGCGCGGAATGGAATTCGCCCTCCTTGGCGTCCCAACAGCTCCAGCCCCAGTAGGCAGCGATGGTCATATCCCAGAAGGTCTGCATGCCTGCCGGGACTGCGGCGCGGATATCCGCCATGAACTTCCGTTCCTTGCCAAGATCCTGGGCATCCAGGCGCGCCTGCACCTTTGCCAGGGTCTGGGCCACCACCTGTTGCGGGGTGCTTCCGTGCCATGATGCCTGGGCCTTGAAGCCTGTCTCGCGCATTTCTTCGTCCAGGAATTTCAAGGCTTCACGAGCATCGGCGCGGATACCCAGGGCCGGGGTGTTGGACTCGAGCACGCGCGGCTCGGCATCAATCTGGATCATCTTGCCGCGGGGTTCGAGCGTGAAGTAGTTGCTGGTGACCTCGCCCAGGGCCGAACCGATCACCACCAGCACGTCGGCATCTTCCATGACGTCCGAGACATAGCGGTCTTCCGCCCACGACTGCAAGGACAGCTCATGGTTCCAGCCAAAGGCTCCGTTGCCGCCGGGGCTGCACAGCACCGGGGCCTGCAGTTTTTCGGCCACGGCCAGCAATTCAGCCTGCGCCCCGGCCCGGCGCACACCGCCGCCGGCGATGATGGCCGGGCGCTTGGCTTCGGCCAGCCAGCGCATGGCTTCGCGAATCAGCTCTTCGCGCGGGGGATGCTCGTAGGCTTCGGCCAGGGCATCCTGTACCGGTGGCACCATCACCGGGGCGAGCAGGACATCCTGCGGCACCTCAACCCACACCGGCCCCATCGGCACGGTAATGGCCCGGGCCCACGCGTCCTGGATCGCCGAGGGGATGCCCGATGCATGATGCACGGTCTGCTGGAACTTGGTGACGTTGGCGGCCGAGGCCTTCTGGTCATCGAGCTGATGCAGCATGCCCTTGCGGCGGGCTCCCAGGCCGTCCAGCGGAATCTGGCTGGCCACCACGACCATGGGCACGCCGGTGGCGTAGGCCTCCTGCAGACCCGCTAGCGAGGTCAGCGCGCCCGGGCCGGTGGAGAGGAACAGCACGCCCACTTCCCCGGTAGCGCGGGAGTAGCCATCGGCGGCGAAGGCGGAGTTGTTCTCCACGCGTGAGGAGATGAACTCCAAGCTTGAGCGCGAGAGGGCGTCGAAGAGTCCCAGGGCGTGCTGCCCGGGGATCCCGAATACGGTCTTGGCACCGAGCGCGGTGAGGGTCTCGATGACCAGATCGCCGCCGTTGCGTTGCGGTTGCTCGTTCATTAGCTATTCATCCCCTTGCTGGCGCGGAAGTCGCTGATCAGGCTGATCAAATCATAGGTGACATGCGAGGCGGCCACGCCGGTCAGCTCCGCATGGTCGTAGGCGGGGGCGACTTCGACAATATCCGCGCCGATGATGTTCAACCCGCGCAAACCGCGCAGGATTTCAAGCAGTTCACGGCTGGTGATGCCCCCGGCCTCCGGGGTTCCGGTACCCGGGGCGTGGGCTGGGTCCAGCACGTCGATGTCCACCGAGATGTACAGCGGGCGGTTGCCGATGCGGTCGCGCAGCTTGTGCACGATTTCGCGGACGCCCTGGTAGTAGACATCCGAGCTGGTGACGATGCCGAAGCCGAAGCGCTGGTCGTCTTCCAGGTCCTTCTTGCCATAGAGCGGACCGCGGGTGCCGACGTGGCAGATCGCCTCGGTATCCAGGATTCCCTCCTCGACCGCACGGCGGAACGGGGTGCCGTGGGTGTATTCGGCACCGAAGTAGGTGTCCCAGGTGTCCAGGTGCGCGTCGAAGTGCAGCATCGCTACCGGAGCACCGGCTCGTTGCGAGGCGGCACGCAGCAATGGCAGCGCGATGGTATGGTCTCCGCCCACGGTGACCAGGGTGGAGCCGTCACTGGTCAGCTCCAGTGCGTTGTGCTCGATGGTCTCAATAGCCTCGTTGATGTTGAACGGGTTGACCGCCATGTCCCCCGCGTCAGCCACCTGGCTCTGCGCAAACGGCGAGGTGTCGGTGGCGGGGTTGTAGGGGCGGATCAGGCGCGAGGATTCGCGCACGTGGTTGGCGCCAAAGCGGGCGCCGGGCCGGTAGGAGACACCGGTGTCGAAAGGCACGCCAACAATCTTGATGTCGGCCTTCTCCACCTGATCCAGTCGCGGCAGCCGGGCGTAGGTGCCGCCGCCTGCATAGCGTGGAATCACCGCGGCATTAATGGGTCCCAGATGCCCGTTTTCCTCGATGCGGATTTCCTTCATCGCAACTTCCTCCCCAGACATCCAAGAACGAAAGTCCAAGTTGTCTAATATGAAACTTCAGTTTTCCATTATGCTATTTTGTCTGCTGGGTCACGTCAAGATTCAGTTATCGCACAGCCCGGGAATCCAGGCAGAAATAGCCCATGCC
The DNA here is from genome assembly GCF_024807995.1 of Arthrobacter sp. JUb119. Lineage (NCBI taxonomy): Bacteria > Bacillati > Actinomycetota > Actinomycetes > Micrococcales > Micrococcaceae > Arthrobacter > Arthrobacter sp. JUb119. The sequence goes on along the minus strand of NZ_JANUFE010000002.1, from coordinate 52,543 downwards.
ACAACCCGCGAACGGGCTGCGGCATGGGCCGAAACTGCAGCAGGGCGATCAGCTGGCGACGCTGCGAATCTGCTGGGCAAGCACCTCTAATCCATCGCGCAGCAGTGCTTCGCCGATCACCAGCGGCGGCAGCAGGCGCAGCACATTGCCGTGCGTACCGCAGGTCAGGGTCAGCACCCCGGCTCGATGGCAGGCCTTGGAAACCGCCGCGGCTGCATCGGCGCGCGGCGCCAAGCTGCCCCGGTCGGCGAACTCGATAGCCAGCATGGCTCCGCGGCCGCGGACCTCGGCAACCACCGGGCTCTGCTGCATCAGTGGTTCAAGAACCTCGCGGGACACCCGCTCGATGAGCTGGGCGTTATCCAGAAGCGTCCCATCCTCGAACTGCTCGAATACAGCCAGCGCCGCTTCGCAAGCCAGCGGGTTGCCAGCATAGGTGCCGCCCAGGCCGCCAGCGTGAGGGGCATTCATCAGCTCGGCGCGCCCAGTCACCGCGGACAGCGGAACTCCGTTGGCCAGGGCCTTGGCCGTGAGGATCAGGTCACCTGCCACGCCCTCGTGCTCCGAAGCGAATAGCTTCCCGGTGCGCCCCATGCCGGCCTGGATCTCGTCGATGACCAGCACAATACCGTGCTTGTCGGCCAACTTGCGCAGTCCCGGGATGAACCCGGCCATCGGGACAACGAAACCTCCTTCGCCCTGAATCGGCTCGATCACCATCGCGGCGAAAGTCTGGGGGCCGTAGTCCATCAAGGTCTGCTCGACGGACGCCAGGACCGCTTCGACGGTGGCCGCTCCCCCAGAGGGCCGCAACGGGTTGGCCGAGGCGGCGCGCACGATATGCTCGGGCATCGGGCCGAAATTCATCTTGTACGGATTGATCTTGGCAGTCATGCCCATGGTCAGCAGCGAACGGCCGTGGTAGGCCTCGTCGAAGACCAGCACGTTAGCGCGTCCCGTGGCAGCACGGGCGATCTTGACCGCGTTCTCCACGGCCTCGGCCCCGGTGGAGAACAGCGCTGTGCGCTTCTCGAACTCGCCGGGGGTGTGCTGGTTCAACCAGCTGCACACCTGGGTGAAGGATTCGTACTCGGTGACCATGAAGCAGGTATGGGTGAAGTCCGCCAGCTGCTTGGCCACGCGTTCGGCCACGCGGCGGTTCGCGGCACCCAGTGAAGTCACGGCAATCCCCGAGGCGAAGTCGATCAGGCGATTTCCGTCGACGTCTTCGATAATCCCGCCATCGGCGCGGCTGACGAAGACCGGCAAGGTGACGCCAAAACCGCTACTGACCTGTTGCACCCGCTGCTCATGGAGGGCCGCAGAGCGCGGGCCGGGGATGCTGGTGGCAAGGTGCCTGGTCTGGGACAAGGTTGGGGCGTCGGTGGAAGCAAGGGTTTCAGTCATGGCTCAAGCCTAGAAATCCCCGTGACACGCGTCATTGGTCATTGCATCCAAGTCCAGCATCTTTCTTGGATAATTTACCCAATGATTACGCTTTTGCAGCTGGGCGCGGAGTTGGGCACCGAGTTCTTCCCTGCCAGCAGCGGAACCTTCCGTGCCCAGCCGGTCAGCGGGGTGCACGTCTCTGAGCTGGAAGATCCCACCACCTATCTGGATGGCGGCGAGCTGCTGCTGACCACCGGCATGCCATTCGCCGCGAGCGAGGAAGCTTCCCGCGCATACATGCGCCGGCTGCAGGACAAAAAGGTCTGCGCCCTGGGACTGGGGCTGGGTCCATGGCTTCGCACGGTGCCCGAGCACGTCATCGCCGCCTGCGACGCTGCCGGCATAGAGCTGGGGATCGTCCCGGACCAAGTGCCCTTCCAGAACATTTCACGGGCATACTGGCGCCTGGCCTCACGTGATCAGGCTTCGAACCTGATGGGTTCCTTGGGCACGCAGACTGCCTTGGCGCGTGCCGCCGTACGCCCGGATGCCATCAATGCAGTCGTGCGGGGCTTGGCTGAGGCAGTGAACGGCTGGGCCGCCTATCTTTCCGTCGATTCCCGGCCGGCGGCCTGCTACCCGGCATCCGCCGAAGCGTTCCTGGGCGAACTCCGCCACGAGTCCATGCGCTTTCGGCGCAATGGCATGCCCTCAGCGTCCACCTTCGAGGTCCAGGGCCACGAAGTAGCGCTCTATCCCATCCTGTCCGGAACCACGATCCACGGATATCTCGGAGTTGCCGCCGGGCGCAGGCCGACCAAGGCCGACCGGCAGATCATCATGACGGCCTGCACGTTGCTCTCCTTGCGCGCCAGGCAACGGGAATTGGCTGCCAGCACGAATAACGCGCTCAGCTCGGCCACCGCAAAATTGTTGCTGCATGGCCAGCCCGAGGCGGCACGCCTGGTCGGGGAAGAAGCCGGATTGGGCAGAATACCTGTTCGTGTGCGAATCCTGCTGTACCGGGCAGGTGCCGATACCGATGCAGCAACCGCACTTCATGCGCTGCCCTCGCTGGCGCGCCCCGCCGCCTTGCCCGATGTCGCCGCAGCGGTACGCGAGTGCCAGCTTCACTATGAGGACGGCGCCGAACATTATTTGATACTTCCCGAACCCGCAGACAGTTCCGGCAATGGCGAGGCAGTGGCACCGCAGGCTGCAACCGCAACGGGCCCGATGGCGTGCGGGCGATTTGATTCCCCCGCACCCGAAGTCCACGCCGTACTCTCCCAACCATTGAATTTGGCCGAGATCCCTGCCAATTTGCCTGCCCTGCGCCAAACGCTGGACGCTGTCCCGTTCGGGACCATGGCCTGCGGCGCCCCGGGCTTCGATGCCAGCGCAGAGACCTGGGTCAAGGCCCTCGCAGCGTACGCGCGCGCCGATCTGCTCTCCGCGGTCACCTCCTACCTGCGCCATCGCGGCCATTGGGAAGAAGCCTCCCGCGAATTGGGCATCCACCGAAATTCCTTGCGCCACCGCATCACCGTGGCCCAGGAATTGCTTGGCGCCAATCTCGATGATCCCGATGCCGCCGCCTCGCTCTGGCTGGCCCTGCGCCGGGCACAGAAATAGGCACGCCGCAGTCTCTGCAATAGCCAGATCCCGCGGCGTGCCCTAGGTACAGCCGTCAGCCCTTGAGCCGAGTCCGGCTATCGTGCGGCGCACTGGCGCGTCGCGCTGCTGCGGCGTCCGGGCCGGTGGCACCGAGCTTGGCTTGCTGGCGGATGCTCAGCTTCTGCAGCAATTCCTCTTCCGCGAATTCGCCCGGCGCAATCCCGCGTGGCACCCGCAGCAAGAAGGCCATGCCCAGGATCCACCAAGCGGCGAAGAGCAGCCACGGCTGCCACCCGATGGCCGCCGGCATTCCCGGAAGATACAGCGAAATCAGGCCGGCGCAGAAGACCACCGACAGTACGCCGATGACCTTGCCGCCGTTTCCCGCACCGCCCACGCGCAGCGGGCGTTGCATCTGCGGTTCGCGCTGGCGCAGAATCAAGAACGCCACGCCCACCAGCAGGTAGGCGATCACGATCGACGGCGAACCGGAATCCACCAACCATCCGAGCATGGCGGTGCCGAAGAATGGAGCCAGAATGGAGAGGCCGCCAATGAACAGCAGTGCATGGCTCGGTGTGCGGTACTTCGGATGCAGGTAGGCAAACCAGCGTGGCAGCATCCCGGAACTGGCCATCGCGTACATCAGCCGCGAAGCACCCATCAGCAACGAATTCCACGAGGTGAGAATGCCGGCAATGCCGCCGGCGATCAGCACCTTTGCCATGATTTCGGAATTGAACAGTGCCCCCATCGCGTCGGCAGTGGCAAGTTCGGATCCGGCGAGCGCCGAAGCGCCCATTCCCGAGGCGGTGGCCAGGATGATCCCCACATACCAGGCGGTGGCGATCAGCACCGAAATCACCACATACTTGCCAATTTTTCGCGGGGCGATGTCGCATTCCTCGGCGGACTGCGGGATCACGTCGAAGCCGACGAACATGAACGGCACCACGATCATCACGCCGAAGAAGCCGGCCACCCCGTTTTCGAAGAATGGTTCCATATTCCGGCTCTCGCCTCCGGTGAATGCGCCAGCAAGCAGCATTGCGCCGATGACGAAGAGGAAGAGCACCACGAAGGTCTGCACTACACCGGCGGTCTTGATGCCCCGGATGTTAATCCAAGTGATCGCTATCGCACCGGCGACACCGACCAGCGCCCAAGTCAGGTAGACCTCTGAGCCAGCGATCTCCCATAATCTGATCTGCGAAAGCTCCGGGAAGAGATAGAGCACGGATTTGGGCAGTGCCACTGCTTCAAAGGCCACGATCGTGATGTAGCCGCCGACGATGGCCCACGAACCGGCAAAAGACCAGCGGGCGCCCATGGCGCGCAGCAAGTAGTTGTGCTCACCGCCTGCTTTCGGCATGGCCGCAACTAGTTCGGCATAGGTCAGGCCAACTACCGCCATGATGCCACCGCCAACCAGCATGGCCAGCGTGGCTCCGAACGGGCCGGCGGTGGTGATCCAGTCGCCGGTGAGCACGACCCAGCCAAAGCCGATCATCGCGCCCACGCCTATGGCCAAGGCGTCCCAGCGGCCGAGGACCTTCTTGAGGCCTGGTTCTGCGGTGCGGTTCTTCGCGGTTTTTCCTGACATGGCAACCCCTTCTGGAAAGTTGGTCAGGATCACACTATGCAAAAACGCGCTTAAGGGTATTGGATGTTTTGACTACATTTCAGGCTATTTTGCCCAAATCAGGAGGCTAGGCCTCGCCGGAGCGCTTCTTGCTGGCTTTCACCAGCGCGCGGTCGACCTCGTGAATGCCCAGGCAGAAGCCTGCGGACATGACCAGCGATTTGATAGTCAGTTCGGAAAGGTCATCAGCTACGTACACCAGCTGGATCGGTCCGGCCAGGACCAGCAGGACACCTGTCCACAGCACATACGCCCACGAGGTGCGCGCCTGCGCCATCACCGGGAAGCGTGCCCGTCGGCGAATCGTCCGCACGCCAATGGTGACAATGACGACGGCCAGAATCGCGGCGCCAATGAAGAAGAAATTGCGTTGGGTGCGGATCCAGGTCAAGGTGGTGCCAATAAGAACGCCGAAAAGTATCGAAGCCCACCAGCTGATACTGCGCAGTTGATCTTGCGCAGCGGTTGGTTCGCCTGTCCTCACGCCTCTCCCATCACTGATTGTCCCGAGCGCCCGGAACAACGCATCGTTCCTAGAATACGCGGTTCATCTCCCCGCAGACGAACGCGCAGCCGCACTGCGCATGCCGTGCCATGGCAGCAAGCGCAAGGGATTGGCGTCATGAGAGGATCAGCGTCCAGGTAACCACGGCAACCTCATCAGAATCGTTTTCCCAGCTATGCGGTTCACGCCCGGGGAAGGTGATCGTATCGCCTGCTTCGAGTTCTACGCGCTGATCAGGCAATACCAGGATGAATTTTCCAGCGATCACGTGCAGCACTTCCAGCTCGCAATCCACCGAATACAGCTCCGCTTCACCGGTGCCCTTGGGCGCAATCTCGGCGCGAATCATCTGCACCCGCTTCTCGCTGCGCGGCGTGACCAGCTGCTCCGTGATGCCGTCACCGCCCAGGGAAACACGGGGTGCCTGCTCCAGTCGGACCAGTTTCGTTTCAGGAACCTCGAAGAGGGTACCGACCTCCATGCCCAGCACTTCGCACAACCGCAAAAGAGTGGAAACCGAAGGGCTGGTCAGGTCGCGCTCCACACGCGAGAGGAAACCCTTGGTCAGTCCGGATAGCTCGGCGACCTGGTCAATGGTCATACGCTGGGTCTGGCGCACCCCGCGCAGCCTCGCACCGATATTGATCGCGGCACCGGTTGGTTCAACTGGCAAGGTTTTCATCGTTTGGCTCCTCGACGTTTTCTGCAGCAACAACCGCAACCACTTTGGCTTCAAGGCCTGCGGGGCAAGTTTACCAATGGTAAACACACCGCGCCCTCTACCGCGAGACTGCAGCGCTCACTAGACTCTGCCCATGGACAGCACCAAGGACAAGCTCTGCGGGTACCTGAACGACGCGCGCGAGAATGCGATCTACAAGGCAGAAGGCCTCGCCGAACACCTGGCACGCACTCCGCTCACCCCTACAGGCACCCATATCCTGGGAGTACTGCACCATTTGGCGATCAATGAATACGAATATTTCGGCACCTGCCTCAAGCGCAGGGCCGATGACCGCTACGTTCGCGAATTCATTGCGCCGCATGATCCCGACGCGGATTTCCTCCCGCCAGCAGATATGGATGCGCAACAGCTGATCGGCCTGTATCGGAAAGCCATCGCCTTCGCCGATGAAGCCATCAGCGATCTGCCCCTGGACTGTCCCGTAGAGGTACCGTGGTGGGGGCCAGCTGGCAAAACCACCTTGGACCACCTGCTCATCCATGCGCTCGCCGAAACCTCCCGGCATGCAGGGCATCTGGATATTATCCGCGAGCAGCTCGATGGCCGTGCTGGCTGGACCGCGCAACTGGATCTGCTGCCCGGCTACACCGCGGGGCAATGGGCCGAACAACGCGAGAAGCTGCAGCAACTGGCCAATGCCTTTGCCCCGGGCAGCTGAGCCGCAGTCATATTACGCATTCGGACTTCACCGGGCCCTACCGCCGGCGGTACCATCGGAAATGTTGCTTCACGAGACGCGGCGCCAAGCTCCGACTGGCCGCGCACCAACCCCAAGTTCATGGGTGGTTCGGATGAGGAAGCGGTCCGCGCATCAACAGGTGCACGGGCAAGAGCTCGCAAGAGAGTTGACCTCCATGGCATATCCGATTCTGCCCGTCATCGACCGCCAGACCGGCCAAGTGCAGTTCAAGGCCGAGGGGCGCTGGCGCACCCGCTACGTTGCAGATCCGCTCAGGCTTGAACGGCTCATTGCCCGTTGCGCCCGCAGGCCGACCTATGATCCGGCCACTTCTGAATTGCAGCTGGTGCTGCCGGTAGCCGGAAATCCCGCGGGCAAGAGAATTGCTTTTAGCCTTGCCAAATTCCCAAGTGCAGGAGCCCTGACTAAACTGGGTGGTTGATCCGATCCACGGGTTTCATTGGAAAATCCATGTTCCAGGAGAGTCATCGTCGCGATGCCACAGCACCCAGAAACCGAACCTACCAAAGCGCAGATCCAGCGATGGCGCAAGTATCTCGCAGATGAAGTCGCCGAAGGCTCCATCTACAGGGCCCTCGCGGAAAAGAAAACCGGTCAAGAACGGCAAATCCTGCTGGGCCTTGCAGAGGCGGAAGCCCGCCACGAATCCCACTGGCGCGTCCTGCTCGGCGAGCATTTCAAGGAAGTCCGCCCGTCGCTGCGACGCACCATGCTGCGTTTCCTGGCATTGCATTTCGGTTCGGTCTTCGTGCTGGCCATGGCCCAGCGCTCCGAAAGCAGTTCGCCCTACCGCGACGACAAGGACGCCACCGCGCAGATGGCGGCCGACGAACAGGTCCACGAAGAGGTCGTCCGGGCGCTGGCTACAGCAGGCCGTGCGCGCCTTTCGGGCAACTTCCGCGCTGCGGTCTTCGGCGCCAACGACGGGCTGGTTTCCAACCTGGCGTTGATCATGGGTATCGGTGCGACCGGTGTTTCAGCGACCTTCGTGCTGTTCTCCGGTGTTGCCGGTTTGCTGGCCGGCGCACTGTCCATGGCAGCTGGCGAATACGTCTCGGTGCGTTCCCAGCGCGAGCTGCTGACCGCCTCGCGACCAACCCAGGTCACGCTGACCGCCGCCCCGAACCTCGATCTGGACGCCAACGAGCTGGTGCTGATCTACAAGGCCCGCGGCATGAGCGATGAAGATGCAGCGCACCGGGCCGCAGAACGCATGGGCCTGTTCACCTGCGATTGCAACCCCGACTTCTCGTTGAACCCGGAAGGCCGCGGCGAAGAACTCGAGAAGGAGCACCAGGAACTGGGGTCGGCCACCGGCGCGGCGGCCACCTCGTTCATCCTTTTCGCTTCCGGCGCGGTCGTGCCGATCCTGCCTTATATCCTTGGGCTCTCCGGCATGACCGCGATCCTCGTCTCGGTAGTCCTGGTAGGCGTGGCCCTGATGATCACCGGAGGGATCGTGGGACTGCTTTCCGGTGCCTCCCCGCTCAAGCGCGGCCTGCGCCAGCTAGCCATCGGCTGGGGCGCAGCGGCCATCACCTACTGCTTGGGCCTGATCTTCGACGTCAGCATCGGATAGCAGCCTGCTGCGATTCGAATGCCGGTACAGCTTTGGCTCTACCGGCATTTTCCATGCCGTGCTCTAGCTGTTCTCCGGCCGCCGGGTACGCCGGCGCAGGGTTTGCATGCTCTGGATGAACTCCATCGCTTCTTCGGCGGTTTCCACCAGAGCAATCTTCTGTTCCATGACACGGTCCTTGGCCAGGGCCTGAAGCAGCGGCCAAGCAGGCAGATCCCTCGTCCAATAGTCCTTGCCGATCAGCACCATCGGCACCACGCGAGCACCGGTAGCGTAGTAGTTTTCGCAGGCATCCTGGAAGATTTCCTGCACCGTGCCGGCGGCCCCGGGCAGAACTACCAGCCCGCCGTTGGACTGCTCCAGCAAACTCGCTTCACGAATGGAATTGGTGAAGAACTTGGCAATCTGGGTGGCAAACAGATTCGGCGGCTCATGGCCGTAGAACCAGGTTGGCACGCCCAGGGACTGCCGCTGGCTCGGGAAACGCTCCTTGACCATCAGCGCAGTTCTCGCCCAGCCGGTGCGCTGATGGATCGCATCTGGCGCTTCGGCCAGCATCTGCAATGCCGTAGCGACATCTTCTTGCCCGTAATCGGCCAGCCACGCACCGGCGTTGGCGGCTTCCATTGCGCCGGGGCCTCCACCGGTGGCGACCGCGTAGCCGGCCCGGGTAATCATGCGCCCAAGCTCCAAAGCTTGCGCATACTGCGCAGTGCCCCGGCTCATCGCATGCCCGCCCATCACCCCGATAATCGGGGTTTCCTTGAACGTGCCCTCGTACACCGCCGAGACCAGCGCCTGGCCAATGTGGTGATCATGCAGGGTTCTTGCCAGCGCATTGCTATCGCTATCGGAATTCACCGCTGCATGCTGCTGGGAGTACGCGTAGATCTTCGCATCAGGCACATGCTCGTAGGTCTGCGTCCGGATCCCCGAGTACAACTCATGCGGCGAATACAAGCCGCGAGCCACCGTCTCGAAGGGAACCTCCTCCCCCGAGCTCATGCACAGCCCGCCAGTGGCTTGCACGATCTGCGCTCCTTGCGCGGAATACTGGCAATCGATGAATAGCGCTTCGGAAAGATCCAAGGATTCCAGCACGGTATCCCGTTCGCGCAGATCAACACGGTGCACTCGCCAGCCTTTTCCGCGTGCGCGGTGGGAAGCCAGCGCTTCGGCTGCGAGACGGTCGAATTCAACGAGCGTCGTTATGTTCACTGCGCGTGCTGGAAGGTAGGGCCACACTTGGGACATGCGTCAACGCTACGTCATAGATAGTGATTATTCACAGAAAGGCCCTTCAACTTTCGCGAAGGCCCGGAACGTGAAACGATGAGAGGATGATTGAATCTGTTCCACCAACCATTGATGCCCGCCACTTATTGGCTTTTCTGGGCAACGTTCCTTTCTTCTATGGAAAGAACCTGGCTGCAGAAGCAAATTCCGTGGTTGACGTGGAATTCGACGAAAGCACCCACCAGATCGAAGGCACCGTCACCGATTCTGGCGAAGAATATTCTCCGATGATCCAGGTCCTCATGGACGGTGGAGAGTGGAAGATCGAATCGTGCGAGTGCACCTGCGACGCACCGGGCATCTGCTCGCACATCGCGGCACTGGCTATTGTCTCCAACAAGATCGCTTCCCAGCCACGCCCCGTGCCTGCCCGGGAAGAGAAGCCGAACACAGTTTGGTCGCAGCAAATCGATTCATGGTTTGAAGAGTCCGAGCCGGGCCCGGCCGATGGCCTGCTTGGTTCGCAGCACGATCCGGTAGTGCCGATGGCGCTTCAGTTCCTGCTCTTCGATTCGAAGGACGCCACCCAGCAGCAACAATGGATGCCGACCGGAACCATCCCGCACCCGACCCGCAATAAGCGCTTCCGCTTGGGAGTGCGCCCAATGGTTCGCAACACCGAAGGCCGTTGGGTTCGTGGCCAGCTTCGCTGGACCACCCTGGGCTTCAAGACCTACGGCTGGAACCTGCTGCGGGCGCAGCACCACTGGTTTACCCGCTTTGCCTCCATGGCGCGCAGCGACAGCCAGCTGCAGTTCAAGGTGGATGAAGACTGGCTGTTCCTGGACGAGTACGCTTCCGAGCTGCTCTGGCCACTGCTTGACCAAGCTGATGAGCTGGGAATTCCGCTGATCACGACCCGATCCGAGCAGCGCGTGCGCATCGTTGCTCCAGCCAGCTTCAGCATGCAGGCCTCCCTGGATGAGCAACGGCTGCAATTGGACGGTGTCCTGCACATTGCAAACCAGGATCTCATTCTCGATCCGGAGGCACCAAGCGGTGTCATCGCCGAGCATGGTTTCTATGCCCAGTTGGCTCAGCCTGATGAGATTTGGCTCGCGCCAAGTGTTGAGCCGATTCCTGACGCGCACCGCCGCTGGTATGTTGACCGCCGTCCGGTCACCGTGCCTAGGCCGGAGATCAACGATTTCTTTGAATCCTCCTACCCGCGTTTGGCCCGCCGTTTCGAGCTGCGTAGCGTTAGCGACGAGCTGGAATTGCCTGCTTTGAAACCGCCCTATGTGCAGGCGACCGTGGTCTACAAGCGTGAATTCAACGAGAATAACGAACCAAACGACACCGCCGCGCTGGACTTCCAGATCCTCTACCCGGGGATCCCTGGCGACCAGGAAGTGTATGACCTTGAGGCCGAGGAACTGCTTCAGGCCGCAGTGCATGAAGTTTTCCTGGTCCATGAAGAAAGCGGCAATCCCAACTTGTCGCCGAAGTTCTACGCCCGCGATGACACCATCGATTTCGTCACCGAGATCCTCCCCGCGCTGGAACGCATTCCTGAAGTCAAGCTGGTTGAGAAGGGTACCCGGCCGAAATTCCGTCAGCTGCGTGAACTTCCTCAGCTGAAGATCAATGCCGTGAATCATGAACGGACCGACTGGCTGGACCTTGGCTTGCTGATCACCGTGGGCAACCACGAGGTTCCTTTCTCGCAGATCGTCGAGGCCATGAGCAATGGCCAGATGAAGCTGCGCCTGCCGGATAACACTTGGTTCTCGTTGAACCACCCCATGTTCGCCAAGCTCAAGGCGCTCGTTGACGAGGCGCAGGCAATGAATGACAAGCCGAAGGAGGGAGACCTGAAGCTTACGGTCTTCCAAATCTCATTGTTCGAAGAACTTGATGAGATGGCTGAAGGCATTGACGGCGCGGACTTGTTTATCGCACGCATGCGTTCACTGCTCAAGGTCGCTGAAGCCTACCACGCGCAGGTGCCGAACACGCTGAACGCCCAATTGCGCCCTTACCAGGTTGAAGGGTTCCACTGGCTCTCTCGCCTGTACGAAGGCGGATTCGGCGGAATCCTCGCCGATGACATGGGCTTGGGCAAGACCTTGCAAACGATTGCCCTGATTCTCCATGCCCACAAGCTCTGGGCCGATCCGCAGGCATGTGCTCAGCTGCCCGCAACCCAGCGCACCCGTCTGCCATTCTTGGTTGTCGCCCCGAGCTCGGTGGTTTCCAACTGGGAAATGGAAATCAACAAGTTCGCCCCATCCTTGCGGGTAGTCAGCGTCGAGGGCACCTTGCCTTCGCCACGGCAGCTGAGGGACCTGTCCGAGAATTACGATGTCATTCTCACGACCTATACCCTGTTGCGTCTGAACGACGAGATTTACGAGGCGCAGCGCTTTGCCGGCTTGATCCTCGATGAGGCGCAGTTCGTGAAGAACAAATCCACCAAGGCCCACCGCACCGCGGTGAACCTGCAGACCAATTTCAAATTGGCTGTCACTGGTACCCCGATGGAAAACAACCTTTCCGAGCTCGGTGCTTTGCTGTCGCTGGTTGCTCCGGCATTGTTCCTGAACACAACACGCTTTAATCGCCAATTCGCCCGCCCCATCGAAGTGCTGGGCGACAAGGACACCCTTGCATTGCTGCAGCGTCGCATCAAGCCATTCATGCTGCGCCGCACCAAGGAATCCGTGGTGCTGGATCTTCCGGCCAAGCAGGAGCAACAGCTTCTGGTGCGCCTTTCCGAAGAGCACCAGCATGTCTACGACACCCATCTGAACCGCGAACGCCAGAAAATCTTGCACCTGGTTGAAGATCTGGATCGCAACCGCTTCACCATTTTCCAGTCGCTGACCCATCTGCGCATGCTGGCCCTGGAGCCTTCATTAGTGGATCCAGCGCTGTCGGACGTACCTGGTTCAAAGCTGGAAGCACTCTTCGACCAGCTCGATGATGTGGTGGGCGAAGGCCACCGTGCGCTGATCTTCAGCCAGTTCACCTCGTATTTGAAAGTGCTGGCCGACAAGCTGACCGAGCGTGGCGTGAAGTTCGTTTACCTGGACGGCAATACCCGCAACCGCGCCAAGGTCATCGAGCAATTCAAGGAAGGCGAAGCGCCGCTGTTCTTGATCTCCTTGAAGGCCGGCGGATTCGGCCTGAACCTGACCGAAGCGGACTACTGCTTCTTGCTGGATCCATGGTGGAACCCAGCCGTGGAAGCCCAGGCTATCGACCGTACGCACCGCATCGGCCAGACGCGACAGGTGATGGTGTACCGAATGATTTCGCAGGGCACCATCGAAGAGAAGGTTGTGGCGCTGCAGGAAAGCAAACGCAAGCTGATCTCGACAGTGATGGATGAAGCCGATGGATTCTCCAAGGCCTTGACCGCCCAAGATATCCGAGGACTGCTTGAGTAACAGGTTGATTAAATCCGCCGTATTAGCAGGCGGCGCTCAGTAAAACCCTGTATATTCGAAGTGACCGATGATGTGCGCTACGCCACACATAGTGCGTTCATCGGACAAGCGCCCAGACGGATCCTCGTCCGGGCGATACGAACGACAAAGGCGGTAATAACCGTGTCCCTGATTAAATCGGAGACTCTCAGTACCCCCGATGATGACTGGATGAGTGCATCGGTGAGTATCAACAACGATCGTGTGGTGATTGAAACCGAACAGGAACGCCTGTCCCTGGAAAACGACCGGCTCCTGGAAAAGATTCGCAGAGTTCTGGCGTCTCCGCTCGAAGAGATTTTCTATAACCCGAAGCACCGAATGCTCCTGATTCCGGGCGCGTTCGCTGCCATCGGTTCTTCATTCCTGAGAGTTGATACTGAAGCTGCTGCCGGCCTCCGCGGCTAGCCTGCTTCGACTACATGCCCCAAGCTGCCCACCAGCAATCTTGGGGCATTTTTGTGCCCTGTGGACTGAGCGCCAACCTCTGCTGAACAGCGTGCGTTTTTTTACCGTCGGAAGCCCTCATTTGCCACCGGATTCAGGACCTTTAAGGGCACCGTTTTCGCGTTGTTTCGCTGTTTTGAAACCCCTGACGCTCCGAGTCCTTCGACACAATTTCGGCTTTTCGCGCACCGCGATCCACAACTTGGCCAATGGCTCGTTTGCCCCATGCTTCCGTGGGTATTCGGCGGTAGGTCCACGCAGGATTCGACTGATCCCATGGGCATGCATACGCCCCTGGAGAGCCCCTCGATCAGGGAATTAATCCAATTTTTGGTAAACTTAATGATTGTCCGCTTAAGCGTTTCATCGCTCAATGCCGGTTTTTCGCCGGATTTTTGAGTAGAAATCTATCGATTTCGACGAGTCACACGGCGACCGCAACCAGCTCAAGGAGCAGCTATTTCGCTCCTCATTCTTGTGGATGAATATGGTCGCCGGCACCGGGACAAGATCAAGAAAGATATGAGGAGTGAAACTATGGAAGCAAAAAACACACGGAAGCAGCGATTCCTGAGGAAACGCCGCCTGAAGGTAGAAGACGTCAACGTCGTCGATAATTCGATGCTCAAGAAAGCCATCGGCGGTACCGTCGTTGGCAATTTGATGGAATGGTACGACGTAGGTGTCTACGGCTATCTTGCAGTAATTATCGGCAAGCTCTTCATGCCCGACACCGTCGAGCCTGCAATCCAGACCCTGTTCAGCCTAGGCGTATTCGCTGTCACCTTCGTCGCGCGCCCGCTTGGTGGCGTGATCTTGGGCCAGCTGGGTGACCGAGTAGGACGCCAGAAGATTCTGGTCTTCACCCTGCTCATGATGGCAGCGGCCACGTTTGGCATCGGAATCCTCCCGGATTACTCGGTATGGGGTGTAGCAGCACCAATTCTCCTGGTCGTGTTGAAGCTTGCCCAGGGCTTCTCCACTGGCGGCGAGTACGCCGGTGCTACTACGTTCATTACCGAATACGCCCCGGACAAGCGGCGTGGATTCTTCGCCTCGCTGCTGGATCTAGGTTCCTACATGGGCTTCGCCCTGGGTGCCGCCTTCGTCTCCATCCTCCAGCTGACCCTGAGCGACGACGTCATGGAAGGCTTCGCATGGCGCATTCCATTCCTGGTGGCCCTTCCACTGGGTGTTATCGCACTGTGGTTCCGCGCCAAGATCGAAGACACTCCAGCCTTCAAGGAAGCCCAGGAAGCCGCTAACCGCGCTAGCGAGGACGCACGGAGCGCTGCTGATGCCCCGAAGGGCGTCATCGACCTGGTGAAGACCTACTGGCGCGAATTGCTCACCGGCTTCGTACTGGTATCGGCGGCCAACACCGCCGGTTACGCACTGACCAGCTACATGCCTACCTACCTCACCGAGACGCTGGAATACGATCCGGTGCACGGCAATCTGCTGACCCTGCCGATCCTGGTGGGCATGTCCTTGTGCATCCCCTTGGCGGGCAAGCTTTCCGATAGCGTGGGCCGTCGCAAGGTCCTGTTCATTGGTTCGGTTTCGGCCATCGTCCTGGCTATCCCTGCCTTCCTGTTCATGATGCATGGCCAGATCTGGTCCACCCTGCTTGGCCTTGCGCTGCTGGCAGTCCCGGTAGTCTTCTACGTTGCCAATCTGGCTTCGTCGTTGCCAGCGCTGTTCCCAACCGCCTCGCGTTACGGTGGCATGGGCATCTCGTACAACTTCGCCGTAGCCATCTTTGGTGGCTTCGCGCCGTTCATCATGCAGACGTTGGTGACCCTGACCAAATCCTCTCTGGCTCCGGCCTTCTGGGTTATGGGCACCTCGGTCGCGGGTTTCGTTGCGGTCTGCTACCTGCGCGAATCCGCTCGCAAGCCATTGCCCGGCTCGCTGCCTTCGGTCGCGTCGGAAGCGGAAGCCATTGAGCTAGTTGAAACCCAGGACGAGAACCCTGACCTCGATGTCGAAGCGCTCTTCGAGCAGGTTCCTGAATTGGAAATGAACTACCAGCAGGAGATTGCAGACGCCGAGGCGGAGCAGTCCCAGGCTAGATAGCCTCGCAAAAGGGTTAAGCGATGGCGGAGCCGGTTCCAAGCGGAACCAGCCCCGCCATTGTTGTATCCGGCTCAACGGCTAGGAGGATTGGCAGTAGGATTCATAGGCTGCTTGCGCAGCCCATTGAGCCATCGCATCCAGCCTCAGCTTGCAGTCAAGGATTCCGAATTCGGAGTCGGACCAGGTCTCGAAGACCAGCGTGTAGCGGCTCTGCTGCTCGTTGAGGCATTGAACGCTATACGTGTAGGTCACGGGACGCGCTGCCCAGTAGCCCAGAAGCCCCGCAGACTGGTCGGAGCTTCTGATCAACGATTCCAGCCCGTCACTGGCATCGTAGGACTCTTCGGCGACAGTGGTTTCGGAGACGGCGCTGGCTGCCATGAGCACTTCATTGACGTTGTCCCACTTGGGACGAGGGCTGAAGCTGATAGTCGAGCCGACGGGTGCATCGATCAGAGTTTGGCGCATCTGCTGATCATGGAACCGGTCGACCCGGATCAGCTGCGGTGCACCACGCAACTGACCGCCACTGGCAATGTACGGTCGATCGCAGGAACTTGCCTTTTCGGGGCTCAAAGGCAACGGCCCCGCACTTTCGCCGGCCTCCGGGCTCGTGCATGATGCCAATGCCAGGGATAAGCACGCTAGTGTTGCCCAGTAGCTTCTCCGCATCATCGGCAATCCTTTTTCAAGACCCTGGAACCATATATTCTAATCAGCTTATGAGTGCATCAGCGATTTGACTAGAAGATTTCAATTAAATGCGAAACGGTCGCCGCTTCTCCTGAAGATTCAGGAGAAGCGGCGACCGTTCATTTCCGGCGTATGCTCCAGGGCGTCAGCCCTGGTTCAGCGTCAGCTTAGAGAGCTGCGTAAACTTCGCGCAGCAGCACAGCAGTCTCCGAAGGAGTCTTGCCGACCTTGACGCCTGCAGCTTCCAGTGCTTCCTTCTTCGCCTGGGCGGTGCCAGCCGAACCGGAAACGATGGCGCCTGCGTGGCCCATGGTCTTGCCCTCAGGAGCGGTGAAGCCAGCCACGTAGCCAACAACTGGCTTGGTGACGTTGGCCTTGATGTAATCAGCAGCGCGCTCTTCAGCGTCGCCACCGATTTCACCGATCATGACGATGGCCTTGGTCTCTGGATCAGCTTCGAAAGCAGCCAGGGCATCGATGTGGGTGGTGCCGATGACTGGGTCGCCGCCGATGCCGATTGCGGTCGAGAAGCCCAAGTCGCGCAGTTCGTACATCATCTGGTAGGTCAGGGTACCTGACTTGGAAACCAAGCCGATTGGGCCCTTGCCGGTGATGTTGTTCGGGGTGATGCCAACCAGTGCTTCACCTGGGGTGATGATGCCTGGGCAGTTAGGGCCGATGATGCGGGTGATCTGGTTGCCGTCGGCGTCAACCTTCGACTGTGCCAGAGCCCAGAACTCAGCGGAGTCCTGTACTGGAACACCTTCGGTGATGACTACAACGAGGCCAACTTCGGCCTCGATAGCCTCAACGACTGCGTCCTTGGTGAACTTAGGTGGGACGAAGACGATCGATACGTCTGCGCCGGTCTCGGCCTTGGCCTCAGCCACGGTGCCGTACACCTTGATGTCCTGGTCACCGTGGGTCACGGTGGTGCCGGCCTTGCGGGCGTTAACGCCGCCAACAATGTTGGTGCCAGCCTTGAGCATCAGGGCGGTGTGCTTGGTGCCTTCGCCGCCGGTGATGCCCTGGACGATGACCTTGGAGTCCTTGTTCAGGTAAATGCTCATTGTTCGCTTATCCCTCTTACTTCGCTGCGTTGGCGAGCTCGGCAGCCTTGTCGGCGCCCTCATCCATGGTTGCTGCCAGGGTGACCAACGGGTGGTTGGCCTCGGCCAAGATGGCGCGACCCTCTTCAACGTTGTTGCCGTCCAGGCGGACAACCAGTGGCTTGTTCGCTGCGTCACCCAGGGTGTTCAGCGCGCCAACGATGCCGTTTGCGACAGCGTCACATGCGGTGATGCCACCGAAGACGTTGACGAAGACCGACTTGACCTGTGGGTCATTCAGGATGACGTCAAGGCCGTTAGCCATGACCTCAGCCGATGCGCCACCGCCAATGTCAAGGAAGTTAGCAGGCTTGACCGAACCGTGGTTCTCGCCAGCGTAGGCAACAACGTCCAGGGTCGACATGACCAGGCCAGCACCGTTGCCGATGATGCCTACTTCGCCGTCCAGCTTGACGTAGTTCAGGCCAGCGGCCTTTGCCTTGGCTTCCAGCGGATCGGCTGCGCCCTTGTCCTCGAGCTCTTCGTGAGCCGGATGGCGAACCTCAGATGCGTTGTCGTCCAGGGAAACCTTGCCATCCAGTGCAACGATGTCACCGGCACCGGTCTTCACCAGTGGGTTTACCTCTACGAGGGTGGCGTCTTCTTCCTTGAATACAACCCAGAGCTTCTGGATGGTGTCTGCAACCTTTGCGCGCAGCTCTTCAGGGAAGTTAGCTGCCTCAACGATTTCAGCGGCCTTCGCGGCATCAATGCCGACGATTGGGTCAACGGCAACCTTCGCCAGAGCATCCGGGCGCTCAACTGCGAGCACCTCGATCTCCATGCCACCTTCTACCGAGCACATGGCCAGGTAGTTGCGGTTTGCACGGTCCAGCAGTACGGAGAAGTAGAATTCCTCAGCAATGTCGGCGCCCTGAGCGATCATGACCTTGTTTACGGTGTGGCCCTTGATGTCCATACCGAGGATGTTGGAAGCGTGCTCAAAAGCTTCGTCGGCGGTCTTAGCGACCTTGACGCCGCCAGCCTTGCCACGGCCACCAACCTTGACCTGTGCCTTTACTACAACAACGCCGCCGATCTTCTCAGCTGCGGCTTTTGCTTCTTCCGGGGTGTAAGCGACGATACCGGCAAGCACGGGAACGCCGTGTGCCTCGAATAGATCGCGCGCCTGGTACTCATACAGGTCCACGGGTTTGTGTCCTTCGTTCGAAGTTCATGCTGACTCGCGGCACGGCCACAGACCGAAATCCATGCCATGCCAAAGAGAGCGCACCGCAACTACCGGGACGTCGTTAGGCGCCGTAGCCCGTGCGCACCTCTCAGACTATCCCGACTTTCGCAAACTTCCCACTTTTACAACACGTAGAGAAACTCGCGGGTCCTGCAGCAAAGCAGCCGAATGTGACGCAGGAAACACGGAGGGCCGGTTGGCTAGTCCACGATTTCTAGCGGTGCATAGCGCAGCAACAGCCTCTTCTCAGAGTCCGGGAACTGCACCTTGGCCACCGTCTTGTCGCCTGCGCCTTCTAAAGCAATAACAGTGCCCAAGCCAAACGAGGAATGCTTAACATTCTGCCCGACTTCTGGGATGGTAATGTCCTTATTCTGCACAACTCGCGTCTTGGAAATAGGGGCGGCGTTGTGCCCTCGCACCGGTTGCGCCGATGCCGAACCTGCACCCCAGTGGCTGCCACGTTCATATCTGCTCGTGGCGAAATTCACCGCTGCGTTACCGAAACCGAAGCCCATTCCACCGCCAGAGCCCTCGCTCTTCCAGTCGATCAGCTCGCCCGGAACCTCTTCCAGGAACTGGCTCGCAGGGTTGTACTGGGCCTGCCCCCAGAGGCTGCGCTGTTCGGCACGGGTCAGGTACAGGCGTTCACGGGCACGGGTCAGTCCGACATAGGCCAGGCGGCGTTCCTCGGCCAGTTCCTTTTCGTCGGTCATGGAACGCTGGTGCGGGAAGACACCGTGCTCCATGCCCGTCAGGAAGACCACCGGGAATTCCAAGCCCTTGGCAGTATGCAGGGTCATCAAGGTGACCACGCCTTCCTGCACGGCCATTGCTGCTCCCTCATCATCGCTGGGAGCCTCTGGAATCTGGTCGGCATCGGCTACGAGCGCCACGCGCTCCAGGAACCCTTCGAGACCGCCTTCCGGCTCTTCGTTCACGTAGTCCCGGACCACGGCGACCAATTCGGCGAGGTTCTCCACCCGCGACTCATCCTGCGGATCCGAGGAGAGCCGAAGGGTCTCCAGGTATCCGGTCTGCTCCAGCACTGCTTCAAGGGCCTCTGCCGGCCCTGAGCCTTCCGCCACGGTCTTCAAGTCATCCATCATGGAGACAAACGCAGCAGTCATCTTGATTCCGCGGGTTCCCAAGCCTGGTGCTTCATCCGAACGGCGCAATGCGTCCATGAAGGAAACGCGATCCCGTTCAGCCAACGCTGCCACGGCGCCTTCGGCACGGTCGCCGATGCCGCGCTTGGGCTCGTTGAGGATTCGGCGGACGTTGATGTCATCATCCGGGTTCACCAAGGCGCGCAGGTAGGCCAGTGCGTCCTTGATTTCCTTGCGGTCGTAGAACCTGGTGCCGCCGACTACGCGGTACTTCAGGTCCACGCGCATCAGCTGTTCTTCCAGTGCACGCGATTGGGCGTTAGTGCGGTAGAAGATCGCCACGTCGCCCGGGCGGACATCCTCGTCATCGTTCAAGCGAAGTATTTCTTCGGCAATCCAGCGTGCTTCGTCGGATTCTGACTCCCCAACATAACCGGTGATCTTCTCGCCGTCGCCGCTGGCAGTCCACAGCTTCTTGTCATTGCGGTCGGGGTTTCGCTTGATGACCTCGTTGGCCGCGGACAGAATCGTCTGGGTGGAACGATAGTTCTGTTCCAGCTTGATGGTTGCCGCGTTCGGATAGTCCTTTTCGAAGTCGACGATGTTGCGGATATCGGCACCGCGGAAAGCGTAAATCGACTGGTCGGAGTCGCCGACAACGGTCAGTTCGCCTGGGACGGTATCACCTTCGGCACCGGTGAGTTCACGCACCAGCGAGTACTGGGCGTGGTTAGTATCCTGGTATTCGTCAATGAGCACATGGCGGAACCGGCGGCGGTAGTTATCGGCCACTCGCGGGAACGCACGGAACATGTAGACGACCTGTCCAATCAGGTCGTCGAAGTCCATGGCGTTGGCAGCGCGCAGGCGGCGGGTGTAACCGCGGTAGACCTCGGAAACGGCTCGCGAGAACGGATCATTGGTATTGATCGTCGCCGCGTAGTCTTCATCATCTATCAGCTCATTTTTCAACGAGGAGATCTTGTGGGCAATTGCCTTGGGCGTGAAACGCTTCGGGTCGATCTCCAAAGATTTGGCGACTAAGGTGATCAGGCGCAAGGAATCCGTGGAGTCGTAGATTGAGAAGTTGGATTTCATTCCAATGGTGGCCGCCTCGCGACGCAAAATACGCACGCATGAGGAGTGGAAAGTAGAGATCCACATCTTCTTCGCTTGCTCGTCGCCAATGAGCTCAGCGGCTCGTTCGCGCATTTCGGCAGCGGCCTTGTTGGTGAAGGTGATCGCCAGGATTTCGTGCGGCCGAGCACGTCCGGTCGCCAGGAGGTAGGCAATGCGGTGCGTGAGCACACGGGTCTTTCCTGAACCAGCGCCGGCCACGATCAGCAACGGACCCCCAGCATAACGAACTGCTTCTTCCTGCTGCGGGTTCATGCCGACCAAAAGCTCCTCAGCAGTGGGCATGACCTGCTGTGCGGTATCCGGGGCGAAATCGTCAAAAAGGAAATCCATGATGTAGCCAGTCTACGTGGAGCGCCGGACACTTTCAGTGTGAGCGGGAAAGCCCACGCTATTGGCCGGGCATAATAGAAGATATGGCAAAGAAGGTCAGGAAAACCAAGGAATACCGCAAGCCCCAGCAGTTCGCCCAGGCGCCGAACGCGCCGCGCGGCATGAACATGGGGCCAGGCAAGGTGCAAAGCACCTCCCACGAGAACAGTTCGAACCCGATGCTGCTGATCTCGGTGGGCTTGATCATATGCGCTGCGCTATTCGCGTACTACCATCTGCTCACGATGGTGCAGATGCAGGACCTCAGCGATTCCCTGGCGATGCCCGATCAGCGTATTTTCGGCTACACCGTAAGCGACATAGAAGCATTGCGTGGCGCCATGGATGAAGATGCTGTTGGCCAGCTCAACTACTTGCACAAGACCGCTGGTTTCCTCTTCCCGATGTTTACTGCGGTCTTCTCCATGCTGTTGTTCATCCGCTGGATTCCTCACCGCCAGACACGTTGGCTGGCTTGGGTTGCTCCGCTGGGCTTCGCGGCAATTGATATTTGGGAGAACTTCGCAATTGATGCCCTGTTCACTGGAGACCTCAGTGAAGGAGCTGTCGTTTTGGCATCGATCCTCACGACCATCCGCTGGGCACTGCTGATCATCACTGCGGGTCTTGTTGTGGGTCTTGGCGCTATCCGTGCCAATCGTGCGCTCAAGGCAAAGATGCTCGCAATTCGTGAGGGTACTGCCTAAGCCAGTGCGTGGGAATTACACCCGGGACATCCTAGTAAGATAGTGTTGTTGGTGTTTTCACGCCCATGCCCCTGTAGCTCAGTAGGATAGAGCGACCCTCTCCTAAAGGGTAGGCCGTCGGTTCGATTCCGGCCAGGGGCACAACTAGAGCCTTGTTTCCAGTCCTCGGACGGGAAACAAGGCTCTTGTCGTTACTACGGAGTTAAGCACTGCGGGTACGTTCCATCTGGAACGTACCCGCAGTGCTTAGTATGAGTCTCGCTTAACGCAGCAGCAATGCGGTCGCCTTTGGCGACAGCGAAGCGTCCATGACCACGCAAGCGCCACCGATGGCGCCGACGTTGGAGCCGAGCTCGGAGGTGCGGGTTTCGATTTCATGCACTCCGCGCAGGGCGAAGCGGCGGCCAATGGCGTCGCGGACTTGATCGTCGACCAGTTCGGATACCTTTTCCCACTGTGGACCGCCGAAGACGACTTCGCGAACGTCCAGCGAGTTGGCAAGCTGGCCGGCAACTTCGCCAACCTTGATCATGGCTTCGGTGACCAGTTCCTTGGCGACCTTGTTTCCTTCGTGAGCCAGCTCGTAGAGGCGGTTCATTCCGGCAGCCCGCTGTTCCGGGCCAACGATTTCGTAGCTTGGCAGTTCCAGCCCGCGTTCCTTGGCCTGCGCAGCGATGAATTCGTAGGAGGTGCCGGAAGCGAGGCAATCCTCCGCACCGCATTGTTCGCAGGCCACAGATTTGTAACCGGTTGAGTAGTGGCCGATTTCGCCAGCGTTGTTGCTTGCACCGTGGTGGACATCGCCGTTGAATACCAGGCCAGCGCCGAAGCCGTGACCGCAGTAAATGAAGACGAAGTCGTTGTTCTTCTCTTCCTTGGACTGCCACAGTTCGCCAACTGCTGAAGCGATGGTGTCCTTTTCGATGATGACCTGCAGGCGCAAGAGCTTGCGCAGTGGGTTCACCAGTTCAACATCTGCCCAGCCATCGAGCAGTGGCGGGTTCAGCACCACTCCTTCTTCGACGTTTACTGGACCCGGAACAGCAATGCCGACACCGACGATGTGCTTCTTCGGCACGCGGATCTCGGCAATGAGTTCCTTAACGGTAGTTGCCATGAGCTGGACAGTTTCGGTAGCTACTTCGAGGTTGGGAACTTCGATGCGGCGTTCGCGCAGGACCTCGCCGCGCAGGTTCATTGCGACGAAGGTCAGCACGCTGGGGTCCAGGTGGATGCCAATGGAAACAAGACGGTTGCCTTCGAGCTCCAGAACGGTGCGAGGCTTACCTGGTCCGGAGACGATCGTGCGGTCTTCTCGGACGATTCCGTCATCCAGCAAACGGCGGACAACATTGGAAATGGTCTGTGGGGACAGACCAGTCGAACCGGCCAGTTCAACGCGGCTAATTCCTTCTGGTGCCCGTCGAATTGACTCAAGAATTACAGCTTGGTTGAAGTCTCCCAAGCGTCCTAGATTTGTACCCCGTCGCATTTATTGCTCCATAGATCTGTAAAGTTGATGGATCGATCTTTCAATTCCAACGTTTTCGGTAGTCATCAATACTTCGGTTAGATACTGCGAGTAAAGTAACCATGGTGAACTAGAACTAAAACCGTTGGAGATCCAATTAAGCACGTTACCATCTCTAACTCCTGTAAACACGCGATATTGTGTTTTAGTGAAGAAAAATTTGACGATCTCAGCGGCGTGTTTAATCAACAACCAAGGAGAAATTCTCCTGGTTCGCAAGCGTGGAACGACGAAGTTCATGCAACCTGGCGGCAAACCCGAAGCCGGGGAAACAGCGTTACAAACTATCATTCGAGAAATTCGTGAAGAATTGGGCCTCAGCTTCACCGCTGACGAGCTGCAATACGACGGCGAATGGATCGGACCGGCTGCCAACGAGGCGGAGACGATGATCCGCGCCTCTTTATACAGCGCAGCCTTCGATGGCGAACTCGTCCCGTTAGCGGAATTGGAGGAGCTGCTGTGGATCGACCCGCAGGTGGCCCTGGAACGCGACGATCTAGCTCCGTTGCTTCGCGACCGCGTCCTGCCGCTAGCCATTGAACGCAGCAAAAAATAGGCGCCGCTGGGTTCCTCCCAGCAGCATCAGGCCAGCGGCTAGCTTGCGTGCAAGTATTCGTCCCATGCCGCATCAACGTGCTGCAGTCCCGAAACCAGATGGCCAGCAACGCGTGGACGATGAGGTGTAATACGCAGTTGCCAGCCCAGTTGCGAGAGCATCTTGTCCGCTTTGCGGCTATTGCATAGCAGGCAAGCGGCCACGAGGTTCTCCCAGGTGTTCTGGCCTCCCCTGCTGCGGGGAATCACGTGGTCAATCGTATTGGCAGCTTTGCCGCAATACGCGCAGGTAAAAGCGTCTCTACGCAGAACGCCCCTACGAGTGACATGTTGCATGTCCCTGTAGGGGCGTCGTACATAGCGTTTCAGAACGATGACAGTTGGCCGAGGTAGATCTCCATGAGAACTGCGGATGGGGGCGAGATCATCTTGGAGAACGATGCTCGCTTTTTCGGTCATGACTAGCACTAGTGCTCGACGGAACGTCACAACTGCTAGTGGTTCGTATCCTGCGTTTAATACCAAAGTTCGCATTGCTCGTACTACCTTCATGAACCGATGGCCACCATCTGGCATTGATGGAGCTCGCGTTCTGCTCGGAGTGTCTCTAAGCGCTAGCCTATGCGATGCTTCGGATTATTGGTGGGTACCTAACCAAGAAATTGTCTTCTTTTCATCGTTCTGATGCCCAGAGTTCAACTGGTTAAACGAACATAGGCCATCGGATGTCTTTCTCATCCGATGGCCTATGAAAAGCTTTGAAGCTTAGCCAGCTAGGGTGTAGTAGCCGTACAGCGGGTTGCGCGAAACCGAGTGGATCATGGTGTCCACGGTTGGGTTCTGCGCGCCGATCATCTGGCCGCCGCCCAGGTAGATGCCGACGTGGCCGCC
This sequence comes from Arthrobacter sp. JUb119, assembly GCF_024807995.1. Lineage (NCBI taxonomy): Bacteria > Bacillati > Actinomycetota > Actinomycetes > Micrococcales > Micrococcaceae > Arthrobacter > Arthrobacter sp. JUb119. The sequence continues at coordinate 27,814 of NZ_JANUFE010000002.1, read as the reverse complement.
ACCGTTCTGGAATACCAAGTCGCCTGGCTTAGGGTTGCTGGTGCGGACGAACTGGCCGGATCCGAGGATGGCCGAGGTGCCGCGAGCAATGTTGATGCCGTGCTGCGCGTAGACGTACTTGACGAAGCCGGAGCAATCCCAGCCGCTTGGACCGTTGCCACCCCATACGTATGGAACGCCCACGTACTTGGCAGCGGTGCCTGCGATGCCGGAAAGGTTGGAGGTCTGAACAGGAGTTTCAGCCTTTGGCTGAGCCTTCTGCTGCGGAGCCGATTCCTGTCCACCCGAACGGCTCTGACGAGTCATCGGGGCCATCGAATCAGAGTTACCCGAGTTGCTGCTGCGGGTAGTTGGGGTGATGTCATTCGAAACTGCAATGACAACAGGCTCTGGCTTCTCTTCAGCGGTGAAGCTGGCGCGCTCGATTGCGACATCAGCCTTCTTGTCAGCAGCTACCTTTACTGCCTTGACTGCAACACGCTCTGGATTGATGGTGTCAACAGGCGATGCAGAAACGTCACGTGGTGCAGTTGCCTGGCCAGGCACGCCCAGAGTGACGATCAAGCCGGATGCTGCAGCGACAACGGCGGCCTGGCGGCCTACCGAGCCAGCGTTGGATGCTACGGCCTGTGAAATCGCCTGTAGCGAGTTGGTGCGTGGAACGTCGGCGCGGCGACGTCCGCGTGCATGACTCTTGGTCAAAATATTGCCTCTCCTTGATACCTACGAGGTAAGCTGTCGGGTTCGAAGTGGAGTTACCTCGGTGGATTCGAAGTTGCCTTCTCTATCCACTTCACCCCTAGGGTTGTTAGCCAAAACTAACGACCCGATATTGGTTCCCCCGCCACTGCCGTACGAGTTGTGTATAACTACTCATTGCGTGTTGGCAGTGCTCGGTTCTCACGCAATGATGCCCAGGGATCCCCATGGCACGCATACAAGACTATAGGAAGTTTTTTGAAATGTCACGTTTTGATCACGGAATGGTGACGAACGTCGTTATAACCAACCTGCTGGGTCTTTGAACTGACCGTCAACGATCACTTCGAAGTGCACGTGAGGACCGGTTGAGTTGCCAGTGCTGCCGGCCAACGCAACAACGTCACCGCGCTTAACTTTCTGGCCAACCTTCACAACCAGCTGGCTGTTGTGGCTGTAACCGGTCTCCAGGCCGTTGCCGTGGTCAAGGGTGATGCGGTTACCGGAGTGCCCAGCCCAACCCGAGACAGTCACAACACCGTCAGCTGCCGCGTAGACCTTGGTACCGCTTGGCACACCGTAGTCGGTGCCGCTGTGAATCATGAAACCTGGACCGGTTGGATTCTTGCGGTGCCCGAACGTGGAGGTGATGCGCTTCGTGGTGACCGGTGCGCCGAGCAATCCCGAGGTGTCCTTGATGGCCGTAACGCTACCGCCCGAAGCGGTCATGATCTCGGCGAACTTCTCTTCCTTGGCAACTTCGGTGTTCAGCTCGGAAGTCAAAGCTGCACGCTCCACGGACAGTTCCGCATTGCCGGTAGGTGCAGTTACATCTACAACTGCGGAAGTGGCGGTGCGCTGAGCTGCGACCTCAACGGCCTTGTTCTCCTCCGCGCTGCCGGAGAGCTGTGGAGTTACGGCGGCAAGCGCCAAACCCGAAACGGCGGCTACGGCTGCCACCTTGTGGGCGAATCCACGGTGGGTGGATTTCTGAACCTTGGACTTGAGGCTATAAATGAACTCGACATTGCCTACTGCTTCGATCGGGGCAGGCTTGCTGGCAGGGGCTTGAACAGCTCCTGGCAATGCAACGACGTTGCTCGCGGTATCCTTGCCGGCCAGCAGGGTCTGGTTAGGAGCAACACCGTAGCGCTGCATGGAGTCGAATCGTCGACCAACGAAATCTTCATGTACCGGCTTGACCGGTGCAATCATAGGGACGGTGGCAGCAGCACGTGCTGCTCGGCGCCCGCCGTTACGCTCAGCAGTCGAAGCGGTGACTTCTGCAATCACATCTACTTCGACGCCGGCAGCGCGGCGACGTCCCGCAGTCTTGGTTTCTACCAAAACATTCCTCTCACTGTTGCGCCTACGAAGTTAGCTGTCGGGTTCGGCTATTGAGAATCAGCCGGCCTGCTTGTCGCAGAACTTCACCCCAAGGCGTTTGCACGCCGGAAAGTGGGTCCCCCGTTATTGCCCTCAAGATTTGGTGACCGTTTCTGGCGCAGGGCAACACTAGGCGGTCGCACCAAAAATGGATAGAGCTAACTAGATCACTAGCTCCAAGGCTTAACGCTACCTGTCAACGCCGAAAGTTACAATTTCGTTATCTTTTCTGAGACTTTACAAATACGTGTGCGCTGACCTCGACCGGCAGCTCCAGGGCGCCTTCGATGCCGTCCACGCGCACTACAACGTAGTCGTCGGCGCGCTCCAAGGTGACAATCGCACCTGGGCGGATTCCACCTTCGTTCAGTTGTCCGAGCAGGATTGGGTCCGTTTGGATCGGTTCGGCCAGGCGCTCAATTGCCACTGGGCCGATGTTTCCGGACAGCAGGGCATCATCCAAGTTCTCTACTTCATGTGAGATTTCGCCCACATTGGGGCCACCGAGGACTTCCAGGCCCGGAATTGGGTTGCCGTAGGGCGACACTGTTGGCTTGCCCAGAAGATCAAAGAGCCGACGCTCGACGCGTTCGCTCATCACGTGTTCCCAGCGGCACGCCTCATCGTGCACGTACTCCCAGTCCAACCCAATGATGTCCGACAACAGGCGCTCCGCCAAGCGGTGCTTGCGCATCACGCCCGTAGCCAGCTCGTGACCTTTTTCGGTCAATGCAAGGTGGCGATCGGTCGATACGATAACCAGGCCGTCTCGTTCCATGCGAGCAACCGTCTGCGACACGGTTGGGCCCGAGTGGCCAAGACGCTCTGCAATTCGGGCGCGCAATGCCACGATTTCCTCTTCTTGAAGCTCAAGAATGGTACGCAGATACATCTCAGTTGTATCGATAAGATCAGACACGGCAGTCGCTCCTGGAAGTCACAACAATTAAGTTCGCTCGAAATTTACGTGGCGTCGATATCCCACTCTACTTGGTCGGAGCTGCAGAAAGCCCTGTAACCCGCCAAGCCCTCGGCGTAACCGACCGACGCGCTTTTCTCACGACACCCCGCTATTTGCGAAGATATCTATTGAAACGCCAAGGCTATCTGTCAATATTCCAAACCATGGGTAATGGTGGCCGTTATGGCACTTCAATCTATCGCTACAAGAGGAGCGCGATGAGCACGGATATCAACATTCCAGAAAACCTTCTGCCCGCCGATGGTCGATTCGGTGCAGGACCTTCCAAGGTTCGCGCAGAACAGATCCAGGCCATCGTCGATGCCGGCGCCGAACTGCTAGGCACCTCCCACCGCCAGGCTCCGGTCAAGAACCTCGTAGCTTCGGTTCAGGACGGCCTGAAGGAAATGTTCAGCGCACCAGAGGGTTACGAAGTTCTTCTCGGCGTGGGTGGATCCACCGCGTTCTGGGATGCCGCTGCATTCAGCCTGGTCCGTTCCAAGGCGCAGCACCTGTCCTTCGGCGAATTCGGCTCGAAGTTCGCCAAAGCCACCGACAAGGCTCCATTCCTGGAACCTTCCTCCATCATTGTCGGCGAGCCGGGCACCGTACCTGAACCCGTAGCCGAAGCCGGCGTAGACCTCTACGCGTGGCCGCACAATGAGACCTCAACCGGTGCCGCGGCGCCGATCAAGCGCGTTGTTGGCGCCAACGACGATGCACTGGTAGTCATTGACGCCACCAGCGCCGCCGGAGGCCTGGACGTGGATCTGTCCGAGACCGACGTGTACTACTTCGCTCCGCAGAAGAACTTCGCTTCCGACGGCGGCCTGTGGCTGGCCTTCGTTTCTCCCGCCGCGATTGCCCGCATCGAGGAAATTGCAGCAACCGACCGCTGGATCCCCGACTTCTTGAACCTGGCGACCGCGCTGGATAACTCCTTGAAGAACCAGACCTACAACACGCCATCGCTGACCACTCTTGTGGGCCTGGATGCGCAGATCAAGTGGATCAATGCCAACGGCGGCCTGAAGTGGGCGGCAGCGCGCACGGCACAGTCCGCAGGGATGATCCGGGCTTGGGCCGAGGCTTCCGAAATCGCTTCCCCTTATGTGGCCGACCCAGCGCACCGCTCGAACGTCATCTCCACCATTGACTTCGATGACTCGGTCGATGCCTCGGCAATTGCCAAGGCACTGCGCGCTAACGGCGTTGTCGACGTGGAACCATACCGCAAGCTGGGCCGCAACCAGCTGCGGATCGCCACCTTCGTTGCGATCGAGCCAAGCGACGTCGAAGCACTGCTCAAGTGCATCGACTACGTGATCGAGCAGCTCTAAGAACCCTCGATTAAAGCCAAAGACCTTCGCACAACGATTCATCATCGTTGTGCGAAGGTCTTTGCCGCTATTGCCTAGTTTTCCTTGCGCGTGCGATTACGCTGCGCTGCCCGGCGACGGGCTGCGGTGCGCTGCGCCGTGCGACGGCGGCGTACCTGGCGACGTGCCGGCGACTTATGCTGCTGCACAGCGTCATCGTCATTTTCGGCGCCGTCCGCTTCGACTTCGGCCTGCGGATCCTGAGCCTCGGCGCCTGGATCCGATGGATCCGGCTCCTTCGCTGGCTCCGTGGCTTCAGGACCGTCGGCTTCCCCGCCGGTCCCGGCCAAGTCCTCTGCGGCTTCGGCGGCCTTGGCCGCTTCAATCTCTTCCTTTGCCAGGCGGTCGGCCCATGGCACCCATGCCGGAGCGAGCAATGACTGCTCCCCTGCAATAATGCCTACTTCGCAAACCGTCAGGTCCTTGGATTTTGCCCGTGAGACCCGCGCAAGCGTGGCGAACCAGGTCCATCCTTGATATCCCGACTTATGGGAGACAAAACGATGGGTGACAAGTCGCTCACCTTCCGCCGTGACGCCTAGGTGTTCGCCGATTTCTGACGCACCGGCAATTTCTGCGAGCGCGCCGCGAGCAGTATCCACTGCCTCGGCGAGGATGGTGTCCAACTTGGGTTTACGGGCCATTATTTATGCGTCCAGATCGTCGGCTACCGCACGAAGTACGGTAGCAACCTTCTTGCCATATGCCTGTTCAGGATAACGCCCATTGCGCAAGCTATTGGAAACGTTGTCGAGCAGCTTAATAAGATCTTCGATCAGCACTGCCTCGTCTTCGGGCTTCTTGCGCTTGGCACGTGCGACCGATGGAGCGGCTTCGAGCAAGCGCAGGCTCAGTGCCTGTGGACCGCGGCGGCCTTCGGCAACGCCGAATTCCAGGCGGGTTCCGGGGCGCAGGTCATGCACGCCTTCGGGCAATGCCGCGGCATTGACGTAGATCTCTTTGCCATCTTCGGCGGTGATGAAGCCGAAGCCCTTGGCCTTTTCGTACCACTTAACCTTGCCGCTAGGCATGATCATTTACCTCGTTCGTTCTTGTAGCTAAGCTGCATGGCCGAGGCCTGCTCAGCGCCATGCATATTCATATGTGCGATCCGGCGGAGCCACTGCCGGAATTCTTCTCTGCTTCTTGCCGGGTGCTCAATCTGCTGGATCGCTTCAAGTCCTTTATCTAAGATTATGTCATCTCTCGTGCGGTGAATTCATCTTTGCCCGGCAATCTTCGCATTCCGCCTGTCGCCCATGGCTCCGGGGCTAAACTTGGTAGCGTGAGCGATTCATCCAAAACCATGACTGCACTTTCCCGATTGGCGATCATCATCGCCATCCTTTCCGCCTTGGCGCTGGTCGGAACCCTCGTCTTCTACTTCCAGGAGATGGCCATCCCGACGCTGCTGATGCTCTTTGCGCGCTTGGGCTTGCCAACGGCATTCATTCTGGCCGCCATCGTGGTCTTCGGAAACGTCGCCAGGCGCCGAAAAAGCTAGCCACTCGCTTCAGCATTCACTCAGCGGACTCCCAGACTTCTTCGGCACACTGTAATCCATGAGTCCAAAAACTGCTGAGGCAAAACTTCTCGTTGTCGATGACGAGCCGAATATCCGCGAACTGCTCTCCACTTCCCTGCGCTTTGCAGGCTTCGAAGTTGTCGCTGCTGCCAACGGACGCGAAGCCCTCGCCGCCGTTGAAGCCGAAGAGCCGGACCTGGCCGTCCTGGACGTCATGCTTCCTGACATGGACGGTTTCACCATTACCCGGAAATTGCGCGCCGCTGGCCGCCACTTCCCGGTGCTGTTCCTGACCGCGCGCGACGACACCAGCGACAAGGTCACCGGCTTGACCGTCGGCGGCGACGACTACGTCACCAAGCCATTCAGCCTGGATGAAGTCGTCGCCCGCATCCGTGCCGTCCTGCGCCGTACCGCCAATGGCGAGGACGAGAACGCGACCATCATCGTGGCCGACCTGGAGCTGGATGACGACGCCCACGAGGTGCGCCGTGCCGGGGAGATCATTGACCTGTCCCCCACCGAGTTCAAGCTGCTGCGCTACCTGATGATGAACCCGAACCGCGTACTGTCCAAGTCGCAGATCTTGGACCATGTCTGGGAATACGACTTCAACGGCGATGCCTCGATCGTGGAATCCTACATTTCCTACCTGCGTCGCAAGGTCGACCGCCCGGAGTGGCCTGCACTGATCCAGACCAAGCGTGGCGTGGGCTACCTGATGCGCACCCCAGACCGCCGCTAACGGCACACGTAACGGTCCGCGCCAATAATTGAAGGCCTTGTAAAGTCAGCATATGAAGTCATTTCGAGCCCAGTGGCGTCGCACCTCGTTGCGGACCAAACTGGTCGCGGTCATGTTTGGACTGATGATCGTCGCGATCTTCGCTACCGCTATCGGTTCAGCGCATACGCTGAGGATCGCGATGACCAGCCAGATCGACAAGCAGCTGAACGTGTCCAAGTCGACGATGGCCTACGGGCTCAACAAGGCCTACCTCTACTCCTTGAACGAGGACAACGGCAGCCATGACGCCTTGGATGTCGATGCCACGCTGCTCGGGCTCAGCAGCGCCTACGCTGACATTCGCGACCAGGACGGCGAGATCGTCTACGTGATGCCGCGTTCGCGGGTCGGTCCTTCCAACGGCACGGATCTGCCGCTGCTTAATATGGAACAGATCCAGCAGCTGGCAGCCCACCCGAACTCCCCTGCTACGGTCCCCGGCGCCTTCCCCACCTCCGCTGGTTGGCGTACGGTGATGATCCCGTTGAAGAGCAGCGAGCTGAACCTGTTCTTGTCCATGCCGCTGGATAATGTGAACCGTACCGTCAGCCAAACTGCGGTGCTGGTGCTCTCCACCGGCACGCTTGCGGCCCTGCTGATGTCGATGATCGCCTACGGGCTCACCGGGCGTTCGCTCAAGCCGCTGATCAATGTGGAGCGCACCGCGTCGATGATCGCCGATGGCGATCTGTCCCAGCGCGTGAAGGACTATCCCGCTGAGACCGAAGTGGGCAGGCTCTCGCGCTCGCTCAACGCCATGCTGGCCCAAATTGAAAAGGCGTTCAACGACCGCGAGGCTTCCGAGCAGAAGATGCGCCGCTTCATCCAGGACGCCTCGCATGAGCTGCGTACCCCGCTGGTCACCATCCAGGGCTATTCGGAGTTCTACCGCTACGGCGGGCTGGCGGATCCGGAGGCCATGGACTCGGCGATGGGCCGCATCGAAAGCGAATCCAAGCGCATGGCCCGCCTGGTTGAGGACCTCTTGATGCTCGCCCGCCTGGACGAGCAACGCCCCATGGAAAAGCAGCCAGTGGATTTGCTGGTCCTGGGCCAGGACGCGGTGGAAGACACCAAGGTCCGTGCACCGGACCGTACCGTCAAACTTGTGGGGCTCGTGTCCGAACGCCCCAGCCCAGCGAGCACCGTCGGTGATGATGCCCGCATCCGGCAGATCATCGCCAACCTGCTCACCAACGCGCTGCGCTACACCCCGGAAGGTTCCCCCTTGGAAATTGCCGTCGGCGTGCGTTCATTGGTGGCTGGAACGCTGGACGCGGTCGTTGAAATCCGCGACCACGGCCCGGGCATCCCGGCCGAGGATTCCAAGCGCATTTTTGAACGCTTCTACCGCTCCGATAGCTCGCGCCAACGCGAGACCGGCGGTTCCGGCCTGGGCTTGGCCATTGTTGCGGCCATCGTCCAGCAGCACGGAGGTTCGGTGGCGTTGGCAGATACCCCTGGCGGTGGCGCCACGATGTCCATCTCCATGCCCTACGTGCCGCTGCGCGAACCGAAAGCACCGGAAGTCGACGATACGGAAGACTAGCGCCGATGGCTTTCTCCACACCCCGTGCCGGTTTTGCCCGGCACGGGGTGTGGTGTTTCTAAGGTGAGTGCATCAGTGATCAAACCGCTCATTCCAGAAAGGACGATTCCAGTGAGTACGTTCTCCACCAACACCGGCGAGATGCAGGTTAAATCCCAGGCCGTCATGAACACCATTGACCGGCTACGCAATGAGGTCTCGACCATGCAAATGAACTTGGACCAGTTGCAAAGCACCTGGCAGGGTTCCGCCGCGGCCTCCTTCCAGTCGATCGTGGCCGAATGGCGCTCAACCCATGTGCAGATCGAAGAGGCGCTGAGCAGCATTGCCACGGCCTTGAACCATGCCTCCATGCAGTACGAAGAGGTCGAGCAGGTCAACACCTCGCTGTTCCGTTACTGAAAACCGCAGACGCGACGGCCGGTTGATCAGTAGGCTTAGCCTTATGAGCATTCTGATCGACCCGCCGCGCTGGCCTGCCCACGGCACGCTCTTTGCCCACTTGGTGTCGGATACTTCATTGGCTGAACTCCATGAGTTCGCCGGGCAGCAAGAAATCTCCCGCCGCGCTTTCGACCGGGATCACTACGATGTGCCTCGCGAACGCTACGATCGGCTCGTGGCAGCTGGCGCCCTTGAAGTCTCCGGATCCGAGCTGGTCCGCGCACTGGTCAAGTCCGGGATTCGGATACCAGCCAAATACCGTCCGGAGAAGCTGGGCACCGTCCTCACCCGGCGTTGGTCCCGCACCTTGCCCACCGAGCCTCAGCTCGGAACCGAGCTGTTGGGCTATTGGTCCGAGAGCCATCGCCACTACCACGACCGGGTGCATCTGCTCTCGGTGCTCGAAGCCATCGACTGGCTGGCTGAAGGCCAGGCCGATCCCGAAGAGCTCATGCTGCTCCAACTCGCTGCGTGGTTCCACGACGCCGTCTACGCTGGAACCAGCGAGGACGAGTTCAAGTCGGCCACCTTGGCCCGTGAACGGCTGTGGGGAGTCCTCTCCCCTGGTGCCGTCTCGAAGGTCAGCGGGCTGGTCATGCTCACCGCCAAGCATGCCCCGGCAGAAACCGATCGCCTGGGCCATATCCTCTGCGATGCCGATCTGGAGGTCCTGGCCCGCCCCGCTCCGGCCTACCAGCGCTACGCCGAGGCGATCTACAAGGAGTACGGGCATCTTCCCCGCCATGTGCTTGCTTCCGGGCGCAGCAAGATCCTCAGCGGCCTGTTGGAGAAAGAAATGATCTACGGCACCCAAGCCGGATCCCGGCGCTGGGAGCAGCGCGCGCGGAACAATTTGGGCACCGAGCTGGAGCTGCTGCACAGCTGGCTATAGTGCAACGCTTGGCCCACGTTAAACGGCCGATGGCCCGGATCCCTCGAAAGGATCCGGGCCATCGGCGCGATAACTGCGTGCTTAGTGCGTGCGGGAAGCTTAGAAGCCGCCCATTCCGCCCATGCCACCCATGTCATCGCCACCGGCTGGGGCAGCGCCAGCAGGAGCTGGCTTATCTGCGACAACAGCTTCGGTGGTCAGGAACAGGCCAGCGATCGATGCCGCGTTCTGCAGTGCCGAACGGGTCACCTTCACTGGGTCGTTGACACCAGCTTCGAGCAGGTTCACGTATTCGCCGGTTGCAGCGTTCAGGCCGTGGCCTGCTGGCAGGCCCTTGACCTTGTCAGCGACAACGCCTGGCTCCATGCCAGCGTTCAGGGCAATCTGCTTCAGCGGGGCTTCGATGCCAACGCGAACGATGTTCGCACCGGTAGCTTCGTCGCCTTCCAGAACCAGCTTCTCGAATGCTGCAGCGCCAGCCTGGATCAGTGCAACGCCACCACCGGCGACGATGCCTTCTTCAACAGCTGCCTTGGCGTTGCGCACGGCATCTTCGATGCGGTGCTTGCGCTCCTTGAGCTCTACCTCGGTAGCAGCCCCGGCCTTCAGCACAGCGACACCGCCGGAGAGCTTTGCGTGGCGCTCCTGCAGCTTCTCGCGGTCGTAGTCCGAGTCGGTGTTCTTGATCTCGGCTGCGATCTGGGCCTTGCGTCCCTCGATGGCGTCGGCTTCGCCGCCACCTTCAACGATGGTGGTCTCGTCCTTGGTGATAACGACCTTGCGGGCGGTACCGAGGACTTCCAGGCCTACGTTGTCCAGGGACAGGCCGATTTCCTCGGAAACAACCTGGCCGCCGGTGAGGATAGCGATGTCGGTCAGCATGGCCTTGCGACGGTCGCCGAAGCCCGGAGCCTTGACAGCAACGGACTTGAACAGGCCGCGGATCTTGTTCAGGATCAGGGTAGCCAGGGCTTCGCCCTCGACATCTTCGGCGATGATCAGCAGCGACTTGTTCGACTGCATGACCTTCTCCAGCAAGGTCACCATGTCCTTGACCGAGGAGATCTTCGAGTTCACGATGAGGACGTAAGGGTCCTCGAGAACGGTTTCCTGGCGCTCAGCGTCGGTGACGAAGTAAGCGGAGATGTAGCCCTTGTCGAAGCGCATGCCCTCTGCCAGCTCCAGCTCCAGGCCGAAGGTGTTGGATTCTTCAACGGTGATAACGCCCTGCTCGCCGACCTTGTCGAGAGCTTCAGCAATCAGTGCGCCGATTTCCGGATCGCCAGCAGAGATCGAAGCGGTAGCAGCGATCTGCTCCTTGGATTCGACCTTCTTCGCAGCGGCGAACAGTTCAGCGGTAACAGCTTCTACGGCCTTGTCGATACCGCGGCGCAGTGCGATTGGGTCAGCACCTGCGGCAACGTTGCGCAGGCCTTCCTTGACCAGTGCCTGTGCCAGCACGGTTGCGGTGGTGGTACCGTCGCCAGCGACGTCGTCGGTCTTCTTGGCAACTTCCTTGACCAGCTCTGCGCCGATCTTCTCGTAAGGCTCTTCGAGGTCGATTTCCTTAGCGATGGACACGCCGTCGTTGGTGATAGTAGGAGCGCCCCACTTCTTTTCCAGAACAACGTTGCGGCCGCGTGGGCCCAGGGTGACCTTCACCGCGTCAGCAAGGGTGTTCAGGCCGCGCTCAAGTCCGCGGCGTGCTTCCTCGTCAAATGCAATCATCTTAGCCATTGTGGCGTACGGTCCTTTCGGGACGATTTTGCGAAAATGCAACCGACAGACAGCGCCCGCGACGGACGAGTGGACCGGTGCGGCATCGGGCCAGCAACCGTTTCAGCTCTCGCTATCTGAGGTATTTTCCACGCCCACGCCCTGCGTCCGCTGTCCGGTGCTTCATGGAGTTCTTGGAGAACGCAAAAGCCGACCGGCGTTAGCAGTCGCAACGCATGAGTGCTAATACAAATATTGGCACTCTCGCATGGCGAGTGCAAGCCGATCGGCTCTGAGCGAATGGAATTATGAACGAATTATTCGTTTAGCCCCAGGGTGTCATCGGAGCCCAGAACCACGGTGACCCGGTTCGGAATGTTGCTGGTCTGCAGAACTTCGTCGATATTCAGGATTTCTGCAGCTTTTTCAGCGGTAGTGCGGTAGGACTCGGACATGTAATAAACCGTGGAGACTTCTGCGGGCCTGGTCCAGTTGTCGGCCACAATGCTGGTGAACCCGGCTTCGGCCATGGCGTCTTCGCCTTCATTAGCCAGACCGGCAACACTTGCCGCGTTGTACACGCCAATCAGCTGGCCGTAGAGCACGTCTTCGTCATCGATGGTGCTCGTTGGCGATGCGGATTCACTAGGTGTGGGTTCCACGGAGGGCTCGGCGGTGACTTCCTGGGTTTGCGAGGTGTCGCTTCCCGTGGAAGTCGCGAGGGTCTCCTTGAGCTGAGGGCCGAAGATGAAGGACAAGGCACCGATCACCAGCACGAGTACAGCGGTCAGCACTACCCAGCGCAATTTCCCACCGGTTGACTTCGACGCGGCGGACTGCGCCCATCCGTGGGCGTGGTGCGAACCCACACGGGTGCTGAACTCCGGAACGCGATCAAATTCGTCACGCGGGTAGTTGGTCATTCTTGTCCTTGCTCGAGGTCTGATTGGTCACGGCAGGCAGGGTTATCGTCCCGTGCCGACCTTACCGCCCACGCGACGTTTTGTGGAACGTGCTCTGCGCAGGCGCTTGACCAACATCGGGTCGTAGGCCAGTGCCGCGTCGGTTTCAATCAGCTGGTTCAGCAGCTGGTAATAATTCGTCGGCGACATCGAAAACTGCTTGGTAATGGCTTGTTCCTTGGCCCCGGCATACTTCCACCACAACTTTTCCAGGTTGAGGATCTGTTGCGAACGCTCGTCCAATTCCGAATCCGGGTTCATGACGAAATCCACCAGCAATTCATTCTCAGCCATACGTTCTCACCTCTGTCCTTGGACCAGTTTTCTCAGGTTTCGGTTTTGCATGTAATCCACCATCGGTAGACATACCACCGATATTCTAACCAATCTGCTTGCCTAACACCGTGTGGCCGAGCACAGGCACGCCAGAAAAACGGCACAATTACCCCTATGGACGATTTGCAGCCAGCACTTTTCGATGCACCCCAGCCAGCTCGGACACCAGTGTACGAAGCGGCTGATTTCCCGTTCTACCATGGTGCCCAATCCATGGCCGACCACGGGTTTATCGCTGCAGACTGGGTACCGGCACTCTGCGAGCAGGACTCGTTGCTGCGTTCCCTGGCCACCGATTTGGCGGCCCGTTCGGCGGCCGGTGAACAGATCCTGCCGGCACCGGAGGTGATGTTCCGCGCACTGAGCCTGCCATTGTCCGAAGTCAAGGTCCTAATTGTTGGCCAAGACCCATATCCGACACCCGGCCACGCAAACGGTTTGGCCTTCGCGGCCAACAAGCAGGTGCGTCCGCTGCCGCGCTCCTTGGCCAATATCTACAAGGAATTGCAGTCCGATCTGGGGCTGGAGCCGGTCGCGCATCCAGACCTCAGTCCATGGCTTTCCGAAGGCGTCTTGCTGCTGAACCAGGTGCTCTCCGTAGCCGCTGGCAATGCCGGCTCGCATCAGAAGCTGGGTTGGGCGCCAATTCTGCATGCCATCCTCACCGCGCTCAATGACCGTCCGCGGCCTCCGGCGGCTTTGCTCTGGGGCAAGCATGCGCAGAAACTCTCCGAGTCCCTGTCCAACGCCGTGCAGCTGCAAAGCTCCCACCCCTCGCCGCTCTCAGCCTCGCGCGGGTTCTTCGGCTCCAAGCCCTTCTCAAGCATCAATCGGCTCCTGTCCGACAGCGGACAGAAGCCGATTGACTGGTCGTTGCCGAAAGCCTAGCGTCGGCGGATCCGCCGGCGCTCACGCCGGGCGCTGGAGGTCAATGGACGGCACAGCGTATCGCCGAAGACGACGCCGCCAGCGATGGAGAGCATGATCGCCATGGCGTTGAACATCTCCACCAGTCCCGTGGCGGTGTCATTGACGTTGATGACGATGCCGTACATTGCGCGGAAGATCATCAGGCCCGGAAGCAGGAACATGACCGCAGGAGCCGCTAGCACCAGCTGCGGGGAGCGGAGTTTGTCCGCCGCCAGCCGCGCGGCGAAACCGATCACCGTGGCGACCAGCGCCGGGGTAGCCCGGTCTCCGAGTCCAATGCTTTCGGCCAGCAGCTGCACCAGGTAGCCGCCGACCGCAATGCCGGCGGTAGGCAGCAGCAGGCGCAGCGCGCTCTGCTCGGTGACCGCACCGGCGACAATGGCCACGCCCACCAAGACCACCAGCAGCCAGGCCGGATAGTCGGTTTGGACGATCTGGTGAACGTCGACCTTCTCTCCCCCGAGCAGATCCGAGATCACCAGGGCCGTAGCAATTCCGCAGAGGATCGCCCCGTAGATCAGGCTGGCCGAGAACAACCGGCCTACCGCTGTCACCGGGAAGCCGTTGATGGCATCCTGCAATGCCGAAACGAATCTGCCCGACGGAAGCAGCAGCAAGATGCCGCCAGAGACCACCAGCGCCGGATCCAGCGGAGCGTGGAATTGATGCCCCAGCAAGGCAATGCCGGTGACCACCAATGTCGAGGCCGCGATAGTGAAGAACTCGGGCACTCTCCAGCGCGAGCCGTATCGGCCGATCTGCGTCACGAGGCTCGAGGACAGCATCGCCACCAGCGCACCAGCCCACGAGCCGCCAATGAAGAGCACGAACGCGGCCGCGAACACGGCCCGGCCGCAGGCGACGATCCAGCGCGGGAACGGCTTGGGCTGCCGCGTGATGTCCTTCAGCCGCTTCGCTGAAACGGATCGCGATACGCCGCCGGCAATGATATCCGAGACGAGTTCGTGCACCAGCACCATGCCGGCGTAGTTCGAGGTGTAGGAGCGGACCACACGCAGCACCGAGTAGCTTTCGGCGTCCGGCGGGCTGTAGTTCAAATGCAGGGACTGGTTGGTGATGTCCACATCCAAGTGGCTCAAGCCCAGTGCCGCGGTCACCGCGATCACGCTGGTTTCCACTTCCAAGGCGCCTGCGCCGTAGCGGATCAAGGTCTCGCCCAAATCCAGCGCGAACTCCATGGTGCGCCGGTTGGACGCGTCCTGGTCCACATTGACCTTGGGGTTGGCGTAGGGGGTGCCCTGCAGGCGCTCAACGATGTTCAGCGCCTCGGTGGGAGGGGTATCCGAGATCCACATTTTCGCCAGCAGCCGACGGGCCACCGGGTTGGCGCGGGTAGGCATGAGGGTAATGCCCTCATCGGTGGTGTGGACCTGGCCGGTGCGCCACTCGATATCCGAGACATCGGCAGCCGCCACGTTGGCGCTGACCGCCGTATTGAGCGGTAGTTCAGATGCCGTTGCCGGCTCTTCGGCGGGCTCTGCCGGATGGAAGCCCATGTTGATCTCACTAGTGGCAATGCGGGGCAAGACGCCAGCTAGCGGAGCCGGATCCTCGCCTACGGCATTCGACGAGGCGGCCTGTTCCTCGCTAGATCGATGCGCCACGAATCATGCCCCCTCATCCAAAGTTTTTCCCATGGGATTCACCATACAACCCGTGCATGAAAAGTTGTCGGGAACGTGGCGAATTCGGGAGGTATCGCCGAACACATTTAAGGGTATTTTCGGCCACTGGAATACCGGCGCTCGGCAGTTGGTTGCACCATGCAGAAGTTAGATGTGTTTGCATATAATCCGGAGGATCCAATGAATACGCAGTTCCCATTGCCAGAAATCGGAGCCGAGACCTTCGGCGACATCACCGAGGATGCCCAGGGCAACCCGCTGAGCCATGCCCAGGTGATCCGCAATGTCATCGCCGAGGGGCAGCAGGCCGAAGCATCGGGCCTTGATTTCTTCGGTGTCGGCGAGCACCACCGCGATGACTATGCCATCTCCTCCCCCGAAATGGTTCTGGCCGCCCTGGCCAGCACTACCCAGCGCATCAAGCTCGGCACCGCGGTGACCGTGCTCTCCAGCGACGACCCGGTGCGCGTCTACGAACGCTTTGCCACCTTGGACGCGATCTCCAACGGGCGAGTCGAGATCATCGCAGGCCGCGGCTCCTTCATCGAATCCTTCCCGCTCTTCGGCCTGGATCTTGAAGACTACGAGGACCTGTTCGAAGAGAAGCTGCATCTGCTGGCCAAGCTCCGCCACGGCACCCCGGTTTCCTGGCAGGGAATGCACCGCGCCGCCTTGCGCAACCAGCAGATCTACCCGCTGCTGGAAGACCAGCCCTTGACCACCTGGGTGGGCGTGGGTGGCAGCCCGCAGTCGGTCACCCGCGCGGCCCGGCATGGCTTGCCGTTGTGCTTGGCCATTATCGGCGGCCAGCCCTCGGCCTTCGAAGGCTTGGCAACCCTCTACCGCCGTGCGCTGAAGGAGTTCGGCTATGGAGAATTGCCGGTCTCGGCGCACTTCCATGGCTTGGTGGCTTCCACCGACCAGGAGGCCCTGGAAACCCTCTGGCCGCATTACCAGCGCACCATGAATCGGCTGGGCGCCGAACGAGGCTGGCCGCCGGCCAGCAAGATGCGCTTGCAGGCTTCCATGGGGCCCGAGGGAGCCATGATGGCCGGCAGCCCGGAAACTGTGGCACGGAAGATGGCCAAGGTGGCCCAGCAGCTGGGCTTGTCGCGCGTTGACATCAAGTACTCTGCCGGTTCCTTGCCGCACGAGGCGATGATGAACAGCATCAAGTTGCTCGGAGAAGAGGTCAAGCCCATGGTGCACCAGCTGCTTGGCGCCTAGGATCCTGGCTGTCCCGGAAACAGCGAAAGCCACCGCATTGCGGTGGCTTTCGTTCTTGGTGGATCTTACTGGACTCGAACCAGCGACCTTTCGCGTGTGAGGCGAACGCTCTAACCAACTGAGCTAAAGATCCATCTGCGCCCTGACTTGCAAGCCAAGCGCATAAGCAATCCTACCGGGCCGTGGACCTCACTCCAAATCGGCCACCGGTTCCAGCGCCCGGAATCCGTCCCCGGAACACGCCGAAATGCCGCTTCCAGCGCAGGTTCGAACAGTCGCGGTTCAGGCAATGAGTAGAGCAGAAAAACAGCGCCGAATAGTTTATTTGCGATTCACCTAAAAGTACCCATTTCCACTTGTCAAAAAGGGACTTTAGACTCCATAATTTTTCTAGCTCATCGAGCTCAAACTGGACCCTACAAGGAAGTTGCCGGAAGCCGCCGGCATCGGTCCCCTCAAGGCCAACGAAACCGCGCAGTGGATTTTTCCACCGCGCAAAAGCCTCATCTTTCGTTCGTTCTTAGAATTTAGGACCGTACCCAGTGTTTGAAAACCTGAACTTTTCCTTGTCATCCCTATGCGTTCAGCCGGCCCAGCGCGCCGAATTAGCGACCCTTTACCCCCTGGTCGACCAGCGTTGGAACCAGAAGTTCGACCGGCTCTCGCTGCTTGTGACCGTGCGCGACCAGGGCACCTTGGTTGCCGCAGGCCTCGTGCATGATTCCATCATTGCCCCGACTTCTTCGATGAACGCCGTGGAGCTCGGTTGCATGGCCGTGCGCCCGGACTACCGCCGCCTGGGCATCCGCCAGCATGCGACGTCGCTGCGCCTTGCCCACGCGCTGCGTTCGGGCAAAACTCCGATCAGCGTCATCGATTCGCAGAACCCGGCATCCTGGGCCTTCTACGAGCGCTCGGAACTGTGGCAGCGCGAGCGCAGCTTCGAGCACGATGGGCAGCTGAAGTTCATCTACCGGGCCACCGAGGCCGCATGGCAGTGGGCCGCGCAATTGCCGCAGGCCTCCGAGGACCACGTGGCCATCCACCTTCCCGAAAGTGCGATGCCAGCCCCGAGCCTCATGGCCGGCCCGGCCCCGGTCCAGGGATTCGCCGCGCAGTTCGGATCCGATGATCCGGCCTCCGCCGTGCCGGTGATGTGACCGCCTAGAACAGGGCGTCCTGCTGTTCGTCCACGGAGCCGTGGCCCGGCAGCGGGGCAACTTCTCCGGCCCGGCGAGCGCGAGCGGCCTCGTGCAGGTCGATCGGGGTGACCTTCAGGACCGCATCGACCATGGCGTTGAGGAACTGCGGCGCGGCAATATCCGCGGGCACCGGAGCGTGGACGCATTTCACTTCGGGATGCTCCGCGCTCTCATCCCAATCCACCAGCAGCAGGCCGGTGGCGGTGTACCCGAAGCCGTCGCCGAAGTCGCGCAGCTTGCGGATCATGTCCACGGTGCGGCGGAAGGCGGCCGGCTCGGATTCCAGGATCGTGGCACGCTGCACGAAGAAGAACCCGACGGCTGCCAGCGGGTAGCGGGCCCGCAGGTTAGCCGCATCCCCATAGGCCTCTTCATAGCGGTTGGCCAGGTTCTTGCCGAAGGATGAGGTCATCGCCTTGGTGCTGAGCAGCAGTTCGGGACCGGTGGACCAATGGGTCATCACCACGTCGGTTTGCTTCATGTAGGCGCGGCCCAGGATGCGCGCGTCGATGCTGCCCGCCTTGCCCGCCATGATGGACTCGTGCACCTCGTCGGCCAGCCGCTCCGGCAGCTTGCGCAGCAGTTCCAGTATGTCGCTGGACAAGACCCGGGGCGCCTCGGGACGCGGCCACACCAGATCCGCATCGAATCCGGCACGGCGCAATTCATGGGCCAGCCATGCGTCCACGCCCTGGGCAAAGCGGCCCGATCGGGTGACCGCCTTGTTGCGGACCGGGATGCTCAGCAGGCGTTCGAGCACCGGGAAGGACGGGTTGAATTCCTCGGTTACCGCGCCATTGCCCAGCCAGGGCGAATCCTTCGCCGCTGACATCAAGGTGGTATCGAATTCGGCAAAGGCCAAGGTCTTTTCGATCGCAGGATTGGCCACGTTCATCCCCTCACGGCTTTGCTTCTGGCCTTGCGGCGTTCGAGCATATTCATTCGCGCAGTGCGGACCGCCTCCAGCGCATCCGGCTCCAAGGCGAGCAGCTGCTCGAGCACCACGCCGTCCACCAGGTCGGTGGCCTCTTGCTTGCGCCCCTGCACCAGCAGTTCACGCACCGCCGGCTTGATGGCACGCAATTGCCGGGCATAGCGCTGCACCATGCCGATCGCCGGGACCGGCAGCTGGTCGGCTTCACGCGGTTCCAGCTTCAGGATGCCGCCGCCGTAGGAGCGGCCCACCATTTCGGCTCCGAGCATGGTCAGGGTATTGAGCGATGCCACCGGGAGCAGCTCGCGGCCCAGCTCGCGCGCATCGGCGCCGAGGTACACCCCATGGATCGAGTTGATGTGGTGCACCGCGGCCTCGTTGGCGGTCAACCGCGGGGTGTCGGCGTTCATGTAGGTCATGAACAGGTCCGGCACCGAGAGCACCGGCACCCGCCACCATGGCGAGCGCACCTTGCACTTGTAGGCCTGGTCGACGTTCTGCAGTTCACCGCTGGCCACAAAGCGCGCACCGGCGCCGCTGGGTTCCGCGCCGGGGCGGAACATGTAGGCAGCTGCCCCGTGCTCGGCGAGCTTTTCCCAGCCGTCCTCGCTCAATTCCAGCCCGCGCAGGTGGCGCGAGCCCGGAGGCGAGATCCGGATCAGGTCCTCGCGGGCCAGCCCCAGGTCCTGGATCTGCTGGGCCGAGAGGGTGAACCACTTATTATTGCCGGTGACCGCGCCCAGCGAGGTTTCGCCCCAGGACTGCAGCGGCGCCATCCGGCCGGCGGCCAGTGCCGCCGACAAGATCCCCTGGGCTTCGAGGCCGACCAGGGAACCGGTCCAGCGCTCGTTCATGCGCACCGGGGTGTGGCGGGTGCCTTCGCCCAGGGCTTGCAGATCCAGCGCATTGCGGAATTGGTGCAGGTTGAAGGAACCGCTAGCCCCTTCGCGGAAGCCCTCGGCCAGCAGCAGCACCACTTCTTCCTGCGCGTCGGCGAACAAGCGCTCTTCGAAGACGGCCAGGTGCACGCTGGCGAAGCGTTCAAGCAGCATCTGGCGGACAGGCCCGGCATAGTTCACGAACATCAGCTCTGCCGGAAGCACCAGGGCCAGGCGCCCGCCGACGGCAAGGAAGCTGGTGGCATGCACGACGAAAGCGGCCCAGATGCTGGCAAGTTCATTCAGTTCCACGCCCGAGGCTTTGGCCGCGGCGCGCGAGAGCTGCCGGTCAGCCCCGCGGTGCAGCTGGTAGCGCACGTAGGGAGGGTTGCCGATGACAGCGTCGTACTCGGCGTTGCCGGTGACCTCGAAGAAGTTGGCGTGCTCGATGCGCGCGTCGATCCCGGCGGCGCTCATCCGTTCACGGGCGGCCTGCACCGATGGTTCGTGCAGTTCCAGGCCCACCAGCTCGACCCGCTCTCGGCCATCTGCGAGCACCGGATGGGCAGCGGCAAGGAATTGCGCTTCACCGCAGGAGGGTTCCAGGACCTTGGATCCTTGCTCCCCCAGCGCCCACTGCGCCATGAAGCTGGCGACGGGTTCCGGGGTGAAGTAGGCTCCGCGCGCATGGCGGGCGGTGGCCTGATCTGTCAATTCTCTACTCAACACGCATCGATCTTTCCACGTAGGCCAGACAGTTGGGCTGGACCGGTAGACCGAGTCCGGGCGGCAACTTCTCTATTCTACGTGCGCGGGCATCTGGCTGATTCCTGTTCCTAGTGGTCTGCTTCGGCTTTGCCCTTGTGGCGCAGCTTCTGGATGCCCAGGATGATGACGGTAATCACGGTACCCATGATGAAACCGGCAAGGCAGGAGAAGGCGGTGTTCACCAGCCAGCCCAGCACGGCGCCGGCCTGGCCGGTCGCGTCGTGGACCAGCAGTTCCACGTGGTGCACGAAGCCGTACGGTGCGTGCCAGCCCAGTTCGTCCATGCCGACCAGCAGCAGGTGCCCGCCGACCCAGAGCATCGCGATCACGCCGACCTTGCTCAGGATGGACATCACGATGGGCATCGCCTTGACCAGGCCGCGCCCGATCTTCTGCGTGAGCTGGCGCGGCTTGGCGGCCATGTGCAGTCCGATGTCGTCCATTTTGACGATCAAGCCCACGGCGCCATAGACCACGACGGTCATCAGGATGGCGATCACAATCAGGATCAGCGCGCGATTCAAGAATGGCTCGTGGGACACCTCGTTCAGCGAGATGACCATGATCTCCGCGGAAAGCACGAGGTCTGTGCGCACTGCCGATCCGATGATCGCTTTCTCGTCGCGCACTCCCTCCTTGCCGCCCGGAGTGTGGTGCTTGATCGCGCCCATCGCCTCAAGCAGCTTCTCGGCGCCTTCGAAGACCAGATAGGCGCCACCGATCATCAGGATCGGGGTGAGCGCCCATGGAGCGAACTGCGATAGGATCAGCGCCACCGGAAGGATGAACAGCATCTTGTTCCGGATAGACCCAACGGCGATCTTCCAGATGATTGGAAGCTCGCGCTTGGGCGAGAGTCCGGCCACGTACTGCGGGGTGACTGCCGCATCGTCGATGACGACGCCTAGCGATTTGGTGCTGGCCTTGCCAGCGCCCAGCGCGATGTCATCAAGCGATGCCGCGGTGACTTTCACCAGCGCCGCCACGTCGTCCAATAGTGCTGCAAGGCCTCCGGCCATGGTCGGCTCCTCAAATATAGGTTCTGCGCAAAATTCTACCGGCGGGATCTTTGAGCCTGCCATAGGCGCGACGCTGGCTCGGGCAAGATCTGGGGCTAAAAAAAGAAACCGCGCCACGAAGATTCATGGACACGGTTCCCGTTGCTGGTCCAGGACCAGGTCAGAGCCCCCTACCGGATTCGAACCGGTGACCTTCAGTTTACAAGACAGACGCTCTGGCCAGCTGAGCTAAGGGGGCGTACCGAATAAGAATATCCGAAAACCCTGCGGCACTGCGAATTGGCGATGCTCCGAGTTAAATGCCGATGGGAAGGAAGCCAGCATTGGCTTCCTTCCCATCGGTCGGGGTGCGAGATCAATAAGGATACTACCGGATCCCGAACAATTGTCCAGAGGCTACCGGTTCGACTTACTTGTTGGCAGCGATTGCTTCCTTCACTGCGGTTGGGAAGTCTTCCTTTGCCAGATCGACTACCTTGCCCTGGACGAAGATCGATGGGGTGCCAGCCACGCCATCGTACTGGCCGGCAGTAGTGGTGTACTGGACGAATGGACGGAACTTGTCATCTGCGATGCAGCTTTCAACGGACTGCGCAGCGCCATTCTGGATCGCCAGATCGGCCAGCTCGGCGTTCTTCATCTCGCCCTCTGGGTAGTGGCCCCACAGTGCCTTGACGAAGCCCATGTAGGCTTCTGGGCTTTCGTCGGCGACGCAAGCCAATGCGTTGGCGCCGCGCGAGGAGAAGTTAGTTGCTGAACCACGGTCAAGGTAGCCGACGTTGCGGTATTCAACGGTGACGTCGCCGTTGGCCAGCCATTCCTCGATCTGGTCCCCGTAGGTAGCCTCGAAGTCTGCACAGTGAACGCAGTTGGCGTCAACGTACATGGCGATGTTGATCGGTTCGCCCTTTTCAGCCACCGTCAGGTCGCGTGGGGTAGCAGGCGATGGCGCCTCGGCAGGTGCTTCGAGCGTCTTGATATCCACATTCTCGATGGACTTCTCTGCGACAGTGTCCGGCGAGGTGACCATGATGCCACCGGCTGCGGTACCGCCCTGCGGCACGGCGCCGGAGTCTGCCACCTTTGCGTTGTTGTTCTGCACGATCAAGGTAACTACCAGTGCGATGACCACAATGACTGCGGCCAATACGCCCAGCTTCACGAAAAGCGACTTGCGCTTCTGAGCGGCATCTTGAGCGGCACGCATCTGCGCCGCCTTCTCTCGGGCACTCGCGGTTCGCTCTGCCTTCGATGGGCGCGGGTTATTTGTAGACATAAATTTGGCGGTTCCTTGGTCAGCGGACAACTATCATCTGGAGTCAAGCTTAGCCAACTCCGAGCGCCAATATCCTTGAAAACTCAAGATTCCGCCACCTTCACAGGACTCACATATCTTTCGCATACAGCACCCAAAGTGCTTCGAAAACCTTAAGTTGAGCGTTAAACCAAGTCATCGGCGGATATCGTTTCTTTGCTGCCGGTCCTTAGCTGACCACGCGGCACATGCGCAGAAGTAGCCCATATGACGGAGAAATCCCTCCCTTCGTTCCCTTAGCAGTCAGTTTTCACTAGGCTAAATAGCAAGAGCGAGGAAATTTGACGAGAAGTCATTCACTCAGAACCGACGAATCTGCACCACGCCGGTGAACCAGATTGAACAAACCAGGAGGTTTGCAGTGGGTACCCCAGCGCCGAGTACAAAGACCGAAAATTCCTACGATTTTGTGGTTGTAGCCAACCGCCTTCCGGTGGACCGCATCACCAATCCTGACGGATCGCAAGGATTCCAGCGTTCGCCCGGTGGTTTGGTTACCGCTTTGGAACCGGTCATGGCTGCGTCCGAAGGTGCCTGGGTAGGCTGGCATGGCGGTATCGGCGAGAAGCTGGAGAGCTTCGACAAGGATGACATCCATCTGGTTCCGGTCCCCCTGGATGAGGATGACCTGACCCTCTACTACGAGGGCTTCTCCAACTCGACGCTTTGGCCGCTCTACCACGACGTCATCGTGCCACCGGAGTACCACCGCACCTGGTGGGACCGCTACAAGAGGATCAACCAGCGATTCGCCGATGCCGTACTGGAAATCGCTGCTCCGAACGCTACCGTGTGGGTCCACGACTACCAGCTGCAGCTGGTTCCGCAGATGCTGCGGCTGGCGCGACCCGATCTGAAAATCGGCTTCTTCCTGCACATACCGTTCCCGGCGGCCAGCCTGTTTTCGCAGCTGCCCTGGCGCACCCAGATCTTGCAGGGACTGGTCGGCGCGGACCTGGTCGGGTTTCAGCGCGAAACCGATGCGAGCAATTTCCTGCGCTGCTTGCGCCGTTTCACCGACTACTCCACCAAGGGCGATGTGGCTTCGCCCCCAGCCGGTAACGACATGCAGAATCTCTGCCGTGCCAATGCGCATCCGATTTCCATCGATACCGAGCAAATCGCCAAGCTCGCACGCGATCCGCAAATCATTGCCCGTGCCGCCCAGATCCGCCATGAGCTGGGCAATCCGAAAACCATCATGCTGGGCGTGGACCGCTTGGACTACACCAAGGGCATTCGCCACCGCCTGAAGGCCTATGGCGAGCTGCTCTCCGACCAGACTCTGCGCGCCGGTGATGTCTGCCTGATCCAGGTAGCCAGCCCCAGCCGGGAAAACGTGGACAGCTACATCGAGCTGCGTGACCAGGTGGAGCTCATGGTCGGGCAGATCACCGGCCAGCATGACACCCTGAGCCACACCACCCTGCGCTACCTGCACCAGTCCTATCCGCTGCGCGAAATGATCGCCATGTATCTGGCAGCCGATGTCCTGCTGGTCACGGCCCTGCGCGATGGGATGAATCTGGTGGCCAAGGAGTTCGTCGCTGCGCACCAGGATGGTCGCGGTGTACTGGTGCTCTCGGAGTACACCGGCGCTGCCGATCAGCTGACCCAGGCTGTCCTGGTCAACCCGCACGACATCGACGGGATGAAGGCCAAGATCGTTGAAGCGGTTCAGATGAATGAGGCAGAGCAGGAACGCCGGATGAAACGCATGAACCGCCACTTGGCGCTCAACGACGTCTCGAAGTGGTCCGAGGATTTCCTAGCCGAGCTGGCCGAGATCAACGCGGCCACCTCCGTGCACGAAATCGTTCGCTAGAAGATTCCGACAGGAATCCTGATCTCCGATGAGGAATACCATTGCCTGACCTTGACCCTGCCCTGCAGGCCGCGCTCGCTGAATTTGCTGCCCATCAGCGGGTACTAGTTGCTTTGGACTTTGATGGAACGATGTCCCCGCTGGTTGACCGGCCCCAAGAGGCCCGGCCGCTGGAAGAGTCTGCTGCTGCCTTCGAGCAGCTGGCTTCCAGTCCCGGGGTATACACCGCGGTGGTGTCGGGGCGTAACCTGCAGTCCTTGAGCGAGGTCTATCCTGAACCTCGTCCAGAGATTCGCATTGGTTCGCACGGTGCCGAGCGCTTGGTTCCGCCACAGCTGGGCGCGATCTGGCACGATGAGCCGCTGACCGCTAGGCAGTCCGAGCTGCTCGGGCAAATTACCAAGCGCCTGGAACGAGTTGCTGCGATGCACGCGAACGCCAGCGTGGAGTACAAACCGTCGGCCACGGTCCTGCACGTCCGCCAGGCAACACCTGAAGTTGCCGCCAAGGCCCTGGCACAGGCGCGGCAGGCGCTACGTGATTTGGACGGCATCAAACTGCTTGAAGGCAAAGCGGTGCTAGAGGCCACCGTGCATCACGGCGATAAGGGCCAGAGCCTGCAGTGGTTGCGTGAAGTACTCGACGTCCAAGCGGTCCTTTTTGTCGGTGATGACGTGACCGACGAGAACGGATTCAAGGTTCTTGGCGCAGCGGATCTGGGCATCAAGGTGGGACCTGGACCAACTGCGGCCGCGCATAATATCCTTTCGCCAAGTGAATTACCACACCTTTTGAAAAGTCTGATTTCCATGCGACACTGAAGTGTCCCAACTCACTTTCACTACGGATCGTCGGGCACGTACCTGCCCGTGAAAGGATTGTCATCATGGCAACTGTGACCTTTGAAAAGGCCACCCGCATCTACCCGGGCGCACTTGTGCCTTCCGTCGACGCTATCGACTTGGAAATCCAAGATGGAGAATTCCTTGTCCTGGTCGGCCCCTCGGGTTGCGGCAAGTCCACCACCCTGCGCATGCTCGCGGGCTTGGAAGAAGTAAACTCCGGTCGTATCCTCATTGGCGATAAGGATGTGACCAACGTTCCGCCTAAGGACCGCGACATCGCCATGGTCTTCCAGAACTACGCGCTGTACCCCCACATGACCGTTGCCGAGAATATGGGATTTGCCTTGAAGATCGCCGGCGTCGACAAGGAGGAACGCAAGAAGCGCGTGCTGGAAGCAGCCAAGCTTCTCGATCTGGAGAAGTACTTGGACCGCAAGCCCAAGGCCTTGTCTGGCGGCCAGCGTCAGCGTGTGGCCATGGGTCGCGCCATCGTTCGTTCACCCCAGGTGTTCTTGATGGACGAGCCGCTGTCCAACCTCGATGCAAAGCTGCGCGTGCAGACCCGTACCCAGATTGCGTCGCTGACCCGCCGACTCGGTGTCACGACCGTGTACGTGACCCACGACCAGGTGGAAGCCTTGACTATGGGTGACCGCGTTGCCGTACTCAAGGACGGCGAGTTGCAGCAGGTAGGCACTCCTCGTGAGCTCTACGATCGCCCACGCAATGTCTTCGTCGCAGGCTTCATCGGGTCCCCTGCCATGAACCTGGTGCAGTTGCAGTCTGCCAATGGACAGGTTGCTTTCGGTTCAGCTGTTATCGATGCGCCTGGGGCACAGGGTGGAGTCACCTTGGGCTTCCGTCCAGAGGACATCGAGATTGTCGGTGCCGGCGAAGGTGTGGAGATTGTTGTCGACGTTGTTGAAGAGCTCGGCGCAGATGCCTACATCTACGGTTCGGCAGAGCTAGGCGGCGAAACTCAGATAGTCGTGGTTCGTGTTGACGGCCGTACGCCTCCCGCACGTGGACAGCGCATCAATATTGCACCAAATCTGCAGCACGCGCACCTGTTTGATACGGAAAGCGGTCTGCGCTTGGACAACGCCTAATACTGGCTAGCGCCAATGGCGGCTTGGAAATTGAACTCCAAGCCGCCATTGGCTTTAAGTCCGCTGCGCGAGAGTCCGGTTAAACATCGAAGGCCCCGAACAAAAGTTCGGGGCCTTCGGCAAATTATGCCCGGCGATGACCTACTCTCCCACACCCTCCCGAGTGCAGTACCATCGGCGCTGTGGGTCTTAGCTTCCAGGTTCGGTATGGATCTGGGCGTTTCCCCCACGCTATGATCGCCGTAACTCTATACCTCATGGCTAGCCATGGGAAAACTACGGTGTCATTCGCGATTGCGACAACTCCATAACTATATCAAGCACGCAGTGGATGCGCCACTTCAGAACGCGTTACCAATAGTGTCCTTCGCCATACCCGGCTAATTGGGCTAGCTCCAGATATCGTCCCCGCGGAGCGTAGCCTCGGCACCGCCATCGCAGCAAATCGTTTGCCCGGTGACGTGAGTATTTTCTGCACTCGTTAGCCACAGCAGTAGCTTGGCAATTACCACGGCTTCAGAGTGGTAGTTCAATGGCATCGGCACATTCTGGTCAACCATCGATTTGCCTTCTTCTGTCGCCAATAGGTCCCGAGTCATGTTGGTGATCACGGTGCCAGGAGCCACAGCGTTCAATGGGATCCCTGCGCCGGCCCACTTCTCCGAGATGCACTCGCGGCGAACCCAGCGGCTCAGCGCACGCTTGGAGGACGGGTAATTCAGGTAACCGGATCGCGGGCCAGCGGATTCCAAGGCTGCACCAATGGCCAGGGCTGCTTCCTCGTCGCCTGCAAGCAACGCATCAACGAGTTCAGCGGAATTCTGCTGGATCGAGGCCATCGAGGAAACCACGGCCACGCGTGGTGACTGCGAGAGTCCCAATGCAGGCAGCAGGCCTTCCAGATACCTGGTTACGCCGAAGTAGTTTACCGAGACGGTAATCGCCTTAGGAGCCGAGATGCCTGCGGCCGCGATGACCGCGTCAATCTTGCCTTCGGAATGCTCTAGGGTCTGGCTGATGGCGCTTAGCCGGCCCGCCTGCGTCGATAGGTCAGCAGTGACCTCGGCATCGCGTAGATCAACTCCAATGACCTTGTGCCCACGTTCTCGAATCAATTCTGCAGTGGCCGCGCCAATACCGGAAGCAGCGCCAGTAACGACATAAGTTCTCACGTTCGGTTTCCCTCTTTCGCAATTGGAAGACGAGTCGAGTCACCGTCGATGAGTCAGTCGCAGCCTCGCTCATATCCCACACTATGCCCATTTCGAGTGGCCCCTTGAACAATGATGCCTAAGTCAAGTGTTTGGGGTTGCCTTAGTCGCTTAGCAGCTATCGAGGTTAAAGCAGAAGGGGAGGAGGAACCAAGCAGCACCAGCTGCCCAATTCCCCTCCCCTTCCCGTTAAACAGGTGAGGCCCCGGCACCAAACGGTACCAGGGCCTCAAACCATCTACTCAAGTTAAGTCCGGCGGTGACCTACT